>JAUSFB010000044.1 GCA_030651575.1 Phaeospirillum sp. | reverse complement strand
ACCCCGCCCCGCCAGCCCCGTCAACACCTCTTTTGCTCTGCAGCAAAACCCGCTGACCGGGCCTCTTCCCCACCGCTCCAACCTTCCGGTCTTCGCTGCGGGAGGCGGGTTCTAACCCCTCACGCACACCCCGTCAAGGCTTCATCGTCATATTTCTTTCGCAATCGCAAAAACTCACCGCCCCGGCTGCTCCAGTTCGGGATGGGGGCATTTGGTATTGCGCTCAAAGCCGCCCGGCTGCCATAACCCACCCAGCCATATCTTATGATGAGCGGAACTCTTGGCAGGCCATGTCACAGCCAAATTAAAGCGCAGCCTGAAAGCCTTGGCCCTGGTCATCGTGGTCGGCGCCATCGCCGTTTTCGTCGCCCGCCCGTTTGTTCCGTTCAGCGGCGACGACGCCCCGCTTGATCAGGCTCCCGCTTCTTATATGGATATGGAAGCGGAAGGCGGCATCCACAGCCTGGCCGACTCCACCGACAGCGAAATCGAGGACCGTGCCCGCCGGCCAGTGGAATACGTCTTACAGGTCGCCTCGGGCGAGAAGCTGACGGACCTGCTGGGCCGTGCCGGCGTTCCCATGGCCGAGGCCTTGCAGGCCATCGACGCCCTGATCGCGATCTTCGACCCCCGCAACCTCAAGGCCGGACAGAAGGTGACCGTCACCTTCGACCCCTCCCCCCACGGCTTTGGGCAAGGCGACTTCAACCTGATCAGCCTCCCGGCCGACCCGATCCGCGACGTCGCCGCCCGCCGCAAGGCCAAGGGCGCCGGCTTCAGACCGGAGGAGACCAAGCGCCTGGTGACGCGTCAGGTGGCCCACTACGCGGGCTCGATCCGGTCCAGCCTTTATGAAAGCGCCATGGCGGCCGGCGTGCCGGTCCAGGTCATCATCGCCATGATCAAGGTGTTGAGCTACGACGTCGACTTTCAGCGCGACATCCAGCCCGGCGACAATTTCGAGGTGATGTTCGAGGGCTGGTACGACACCAAGGGCAAATTGGTCCGCCATGGGGATCTGCTTTATGCCGGCCTGGATCTGTCCGGCGCCGAAATTCAGCTCTATCGCTACGAGGACAGCCTTGGCGCCAGCGACTTTTTCAACGCCAAGGGCGAAAGCGCCAAGAAGGCCCTGCTGAAGACTCCGGTCGATGGCGCCAAGATCACCTCTGGATTCGGCCTGCGCCATCATCCGATCCTGGGCTTTTCCAAGATGCACAAGGGAATCGACTTCGGCGTCCCCCCCGGCACCCCGATCCAGGCCGCCGGCGACGGCTCGATCGAGATGGCCGGTCCCAACGGCGCCTATGGCAATTACGTCCGCCTGCGTCACGGCAACGGCTTTGCCACCGCCTACGCCCATATGAGCCGCATCGCCCAGGGCGTCCATACCGGACGCCGGGTGACCCAGGGCCAGATCATCGGCTTCGTCGGCTCCACCGGGCGCTCCACCGGGCCGCACCTGCATTACGAGGTGCTCCAGGGCAATGCCCAGGTCAACCCCATGAGCATCAAGGTACCCACCGGCATCAAACTGGCCGGCCGCGACCTCGACCGCTATCAGGCCTTCAAGCGCCAGACCGACCTGCTGATGGCCAGCATCCCCTCGGCCACCCATGTGGCGGTCACTGCCGGCAAGCCCGGCTTCAAGGCGAATTGATCGCCTGCTGCTTGCCGGGGGAATGGCTCTGCCCGCGCCTCCCTAAGCCTCCGCGCCCACTGAACGGCCATTGATCATCAGCCCGCCCTCGGCGGCGGAGACCCGGACGGTGTCGCCGTCCTTGATCCCGCCTTCGAGGATCTGACTGGCCAGCGGGTTTTGCAGCGTCCGCTGAATCACCCGCTTCAATGGCCGCGCGCCATAGACCGGGTCATAGCCTTTCTCGCCCAGCCAGATGGTGGCCGGTTCGTCCAGGTCCAGCGTTACCTTGCGATCGGCCAGCAGCTTGCGCAAACGGGCCAACTGGATCTGAACGATGGCGGTCATATCGCCGCGCCCCAGACGATGGAACAGCAGAACCTCGTCCAGGCGGTTGAGGAATTCGGGACGGAACGAGGCGCGCACCACCTCCATCACCTCGGCGCGGACGGCGCTGGAGTCCTGTCCCTCCTCCTGATTGGCCAGAATCTCCGAGCCCAGATTGGAGGTCAGCACGATCAGGGTGTTGCGGAAATCGACGGTCCGGCCCTGGCCATCGGTCAGGCGGCCGTCGTCCAGCACCTGAAGCAGGACGTTGAAGACATCGGGATGAGCCTTCTCGACCTCGTCGAACAGCACCACCTGATAGGGCCGGCGGCGTACCGCCTCGGTCAGGGCGCCGCCCTCCTCGTAACCGACATAGCCGGGCGGTGCGCCGATCAGGCGGGCCACCGAATGCTTTTCCATATACTCCGACATATCCATGCGGACCATGGCGGTTTCATCGTCGAACAGGAACTCGGCCAGGGCCTTGGTCAGCTCGGTCTTGCCGACGCCGGTCGGCCCCAGGAACAGGAACGAGCCGATCGGCCGGTTGGGGTCTTGCAGGCCGGCGCGCGCCCGGCGGACCGCGTTGGAGACCGCCACCAGCGCCTCTTGCTGCCCAATCACGCGGGTTCGCAGATGGGCCTCCATGCCCAGCAGCTTCTCACGCTCGCCCGCCAGCATCTTTTCCACCGGGATGCCGGTCCAGCGCGACACCACCGAGGCGATATGCTCCTCGGTCACCGACTCGGTCAGCAGGCGTTCGCCGCCGCCGACACCGGACTCGATCTGCTTTTCCAGGCCGGGGATGACGCCGAATTTCAGCTCGCCGGCCCGCGCCCAGTTGGCGGCGCGTTCGGCATTGGCCAGTTCGATCCGGGCTTCCTCCAGCTGTTCCTTGACCTTGGTGGAAGAGGCGAGGCTGTGCTTTTCCGCCCGCCAGCGCTCGGACATCTCGGAGGACTCGCGCTCCAACTGGCTCAGTTCGATCTCCAGCTTGCCGAGGCGGTCGCGGGACGCGGTGTCGCTTTCCTTCCTCAGGGCTTCGCGCTCGATCTTGAGTTGGATGATCCGGCGGTCCAGTTCGTCCAGGGCCTCTGGCTTGGAATCGATCTGCATGCGCAGGCGAGAGCCGGCCTCATCGACCAGATCGATGGCCTTATCCGGCAGGAAGCGGTCCGTGATATAGCGGTTGGACAGGGTCGCCGCCGCCACCAGCGCCCCATCGGCGATGCGCACGCCGTGGTGCAATTCGTACTTCTCCTTGAGGCCGCGCAGGATGGAGATGGTGTCCTCCACCCCCGGCTCGGAGACGAAGACCGACTGGAAGCGCCGCGCCAGGGCGGCGTCCTTCTCCACATGCTTGCGATATTCGTTGAGGGTGGTGGCGCCGACGCAATGCAGCTCGCCCCGCGCCAGCGCCGGTTTCAGTAGGTTGGAGGCGTCCATGGACCCCTCCGCCGCGCCGGCCCCGATCAGGGTGTGCATCTCGTCGATGAACAAGATGACTTCGCCATTGGCCGAGGTGACCTCGGTCAGAACCGCCTTCAGGCGCTCCTCGAACTCGCCGCGGAATTTGGCTCCCGCCACCAGGGCGCCCAGGTCCAGCACCATCAGCCGCTTGTTCTTGAGGGTCTCGGGCACGTCGCCATTGATGATGCGGCTGGCGAGGCCCTCGACGATGGCGGTCTTGCCGACGCCGGGCTCGCCGATCAGCACCGGGTTGTTCTTGGTGCGGCGGCTGAGAACCTGGATGGTGCGACGGATTTCCTCGTCACGGCCGATCACCGGGTCCAGCTTGCCGTCACGGGCGGCCTGGGTCAGGTCTCGGGCGTACTTCTTCAGCGCGTCATAGCCGTCCTCGGCCGAGGCCGAGGTGGCCTTGCGCCCCTTGCGGACCTCCTCGATGGCATGGTTGAGCCCCTGGGGAGTGACGCCGGCATCGGCCAGGGCCTTGGCCGAGGGCGAGCCCGTGGCCAGGGTCAGGCCCAGCAACAGGCGCTCGGCGGTGACGTAGGAATCGCCGGCCTTGTCGGCCATCTGCTGCACCTGATCGAACAGGCGGGCCAGTTCGGGGGTCAGATGGACGCCGCCAGAACCGGGGCCTTCCACCTTGGGCAGCTTGTCGAGCGCGGCTTCCACCGCCTTCAGCGCCTTGACGGGATCGCCGCCGGCGGCGCGGATCAGATTGGCGGCAAGGCCCTCCTTGTCGGCCAGCAACACCTGGGTCAGATGCTCCGGCGTCAGACGTTGGTGGCCGTTGCGCAAGGCCATGGTCTGAGCCGACTGGATGAAGCCCTTGCAGCGTTCGGTGAATTTCTCGAAGTCCATGCTTGCCCTCGTTCATGAGCGGCAGGAAGAAGGCGCCGGAATGGCCGCATTCCCCCCCGTCGGATGGTCACGGATTGATATGGCGTGGAAAATCCGCCTCGCAAGCCGCCATTGCTCCGATCCGGCCACAAAGAACGGGCACCGGCAATGCCACAATAAAATTATGGAAAAGCCCCTTGAATTACCAAGGTTAACTGGCAGCCGAATACTTAATTCCGATCATAAAATTATGTTCGCCAAAGACGATGGAATAGGCCACCATGCCGCCGGAGCTTTGGAACTTCACTCTGGTGCGCCCCTGGCGGCCCCACCCTTGTTGTTGATTACAATCATCCTATCGCCCTCCCTCTCGAAACTCCGGCCAATCTGCGACGAACCAGGGGATCAAAGTATGGTCAGTTCCGGAAATTGCCGTAATTGCGATGCCTGGGCCACGCGGCAGCGCCAGCCGATCCGCGATATTCTGGGGTCACGCTGTCCCTTCCCCCAACTGTCCAGCCGTTTTAGCGTCGGCCGGGGACAGAATCTCTTCCACCAGGGCGATCGGGTCGGCGGCAGCTTCAGCTTGGCCTCCGGCATGGTAGCGCTGGAGCGGGTGGACGTGAACGGCGCCCTGGTCATCCTCAAGATTCTCCAGCCCGGGGCATTTTTCCCCTGCGCCAACCTGCTGGGCGAGTCCCGGCACGAGACCTCGGCCCGGGCGCTCAGCGACGTGACCGGCTGTTTCGTGCCGGTGGAACGCCTGACCACGGCGCTGCGCGAGGACCCCGCCATCGGCATCGCC
Source organism: Phaeospirillum sp. (assembly GCA_030651575.1). Classification (GTDB taxonomy): domain Bacteria; phylum Pseudomonadota; class Alphaproteobacteria; order Rhodospirillales; family Magnetospirillaceae; genus Phaeospirillum. Next base: position 332,099 of record JAUSFB010000044.1, on the reverse strand, counting down.
CTGCTGAAGCTGAGTTCGGCCGAAATCCGCGAGAACGAGGAAACCATCTTCCGCCTGTACAGCACCGATCTGCCGGACCGGGTGCTGACCGCCCTGATGACCCTGGCCGACGAGATGGGGGCGCGCGAGGATAATGGCGACATCACCCTGACCCTGCCCATTTCCTGGCGCGACATGGCCGCCATGGTCGGAACCGGGCCGGAAGTCATCTCGCGGCTACTACGGCGGCTATCCGATGCGGGGCGAATTTCCTTCCGTGGCCGCAAGGTCACCCTTCACCACGCGGCGGCCAGACCAGCGGCCGATCGGTACTGCTAATCCACCGCCGGCAAAGCGATGTGGAAGATGGAGCCCTCCCCCGGAGTTGACTCCAGCCAGATCCGGCCGCCGTGATGCTCGACGATCTTCTTGCAGATCGCCAGTCCGATGCCGGTTCCTTCGTACTCGTCGCGCTTGTGCAGCCGTTGGAAGATCAGGAAGACTCGCTCGAAATACTGCGATTCGATCCCGATCCCATTATCGGCGATGCGAAGTTCCACCACCGGGCCTCGGGTTTCGGCCGTCACGGTCACCACCGCCGGCCGGTCGGCCGCACGATATTTGAGGGCGTTGCCGATCAAATTCTGAAGCAGCCGGGTCAGTTCGCCGGCATCACCCAGCACGGTCGGCAGGGGCTTCGTCAAAACCTCGACCCGCGCCCCGGCTTCGGCGGCCTTACCTTGCAATGCCCGCAAGACCCGATCCAGGATATCGTCCAGAGGGACCAGCGTCATAGGCTGAGTGATGCGGCCGATCCGGGAGTATTCCAGCAGGTCCAGCACCAGACGATCCATGCGGACGGCGCCGTCCTTGGCGAAGGCGATATACTCGCGGGCATTGTCGTCGAGCTTGTCGGCATAGCGGCGGCCCAGCAGATCCACATAGGAACTGACCATGCGCAGGGGCTCGCGCAGGTCGTGGGAGGCGACATAGGCGAACTGCTCCAACTCGGTGTTGGAACGGGCCAGTTCCGCCACCTTTTCGGCCAGGGCCTGCTCGACCCGCTTGCGCTCGGTAATGTCTTGGATGGTGCCCACCAGCCGGAGCGGCTGGCCGTCGCCACCGCGCTCCACCTTGCCGACCCCGGCAACCCACCGCCGCTGGCCGTCGCCGGGGCGGATGATCTCGTATTCCAGATCGAACTCGTGCTCCCCGGCCAGGATCTCCCCCAGATAACGCTCCAGGTCGGGACGCATGGACGGCGTCACCAGATCCAGCCAGCCCCGCGCCGAACGGGGATAGGCGGAATCGATGCCGAAAATCTCGTCGAGAACATCGGAACTGATCCAACCATCCGCGACCATGTCGTAGACATAGTATCCCAGTCTGGCGACGGACTGGGCCTGGCGAAGATTCTCCTCGCTGGCCCGCAGGCGGCTTTGGACCGCCAGTTCGGCGCTCCGGCGCTGCAACAGCAAGACCAGCAACCCGGTCAGCCCCACGAAGCAGATGCCGAGCACCATCGCCATCTGCCCGACCCGCTGCCGCCACGGCGCCAGAACCTGCCCGACGGGCAAACCGGCGATCAGCACCAGATCGTATCGCCCGAGGCGCTTGAAGGCGGTAATGCGCGAGATGCCGTCCACCGGCGAGGTCGTGACGGCCAGCCCCTCGGAGCGGCCCTCGGTGATCGCGGGAAAAAAGCGGGAGTTGTCCACCTTGATGCCGACGGCGCCATCGGAAACGGGGTAGCGGACCAGTAGGGTTCCATCGCCGCGCTGAAGGCTGAGGATGCAGCCCTCCTCGTTCGCCAGCGAGCCGAAAAATTCGGAAAACACCTGGGGATGAAGATTGGCGACCACCACGCCGTCAAAGACTCCGCCCTCCCCGCTCAACCGCCGGCTGACGGTCAGGGCGGGAGTCTGACTGACCCGCCCCAGAATGGGGGTGCCCACCAGCGGCCGGTCCGAGGCGATGCCCCGGTGATCCTGAAAATACTGGCGGTCGGCGAGGGAGGTGAGAGGCACCGGAAAGACGTCGCCGTGGACCCGGATGATCCCGGACGAATCGATGACGACCAGCCGCGGCACGGCGACCATGGACCGGCCCATATCGTGCAGGCCCCGCCACAGCCGGTGATTCGCTGACAGGGCGTTCCAGTCCGGGGACGGGCCGACCATGATGGACACGGCCGTCAGGGCGCTGTCGGCGCCCTCCATCAGCTTGTCCACATGCATGATGGCCAGATGGCTGAGGGCCTGAACCCGCTCCTCGGCGTCGCGCCACACCCGATCACGCTCGGCGAGGATATTGGCCCCGAACCACCCCCCCACCGGCACGGTCAACCCGAACCACACGATCAGCGGCCACCACCGACGCCACGTCACCGGAACCTCCTTTCGGAACATTCACCTAGCCTAGGGTATTAGCCCACCCACCCTTCGTAAAGCGGGTATCTCGGATGCCCTAACGAAAAGGGCCCCGCCAAAGCGGGGCCTTCCCTAGCCGAAAACAGGAGAGGGCGCTTATCCGCGCGCCCACTTCGCCAGACGCATGCGCAGCGCGTTGAGCTTGATGAAGCCCTGGGCGTCGCGCTGGTCATAGACGCTATCCTCCTCGAAGGTCACGAAATCGAGGCGATAGAGGGACTTGTCCGACTTGCGCCCGACGACGCTGACATTGCCCTTGTAAAGCTTCAGCCGCACCGTGCCGCAGACATTCTCGGACACCTTGTCGATCATGGTCTGGATGGCGATGCGCTCGGGCGCGAACCAAAAGCCGTTATAGATCAGTTCGGCATAGCGCGGCATCAGCTCGTCCTTGAGGTGGCTTTCGCCACGGTCGAGGGTCAGGCTTTCCATGGCGCGATGGGCGACGATCAGGACCGAGCCGCCGGGAGTCTCGTAGACGCCCCGGCTTTTCATGCCGACAAAGCGGTTCTCCACCAGATCGAGGCGGCCGATGCCGTTGGCCCCGCCCAGGGCGTTGAGCCTGGTCAGCAGGGCGGCCGGCGACAGGCGCTCGCCGTCGATGGCGACGGCGTCGCCCTTCTCGAACTCGATTTCCACATAGGTCGCCTTGTCGGGCGCCTTTTCCGGGCTGACCGAGCGGGTGTACATATCCTCAAACGGCTCGACCCACGGGTCCTCCAGCGCCTTGCCCTCGTAGGAGATATGCAGCAGGTTGGCGTCGGTGGAATAGGGTGCCTCGCCGCGCTTGTCCTTGGCGATGGGAATCTGGTGCTTCTCGGCGTAGTCCAGCAGCTTGGTGCGCGAGTTGAGATCCCACAGACGCCACGGCGCGATCACCTTGATGTCGGGACGCAGGGCGTAATAGCCCATCTCGAAGCGGACCTGATCGTTGCCCTTGCCGGTGGCGCCATGGGACACCGCGTCGGCGCCGACCAGATTGGCAATCTCGATCTGACGCTTGGAGATCAGCGGCCGGGCGATGGAGGTGCCCAGCAGGTAGACGCCCTCGTACAGCGCATTGGCGCGAAACATCGGGAAGACGAAATCGCGGACGAATTCCTCGCGCAGATCGTCGATGAAGATGTTCTCGTCCTTGATGCCCATCAGTTGGGCCTTCTTGCGGGCGGGCTCCAGCTCCTCGCCCTGGCCCAGATCGGCGGTGAAGGTCACCACCTCGCAGGCATACTGGTCTTGCAGCCAGCGCAGGATGATGGATGTGTCGAGACCGCCGGAATAGGCCAGAACGACCTTCTTGACTTCGCCCTTCATGGCAGACGCCTTTCCGTGATGGGGGGGGAGAAATTGGCGGCGCAGTATAGGCCAAGCCGCGACGGGAGCAAGTGACTCTTCCCCCTTCCATCAACCGACGGACGGAGTCACTCTAGCGGCATCCAGGGGGGAAGGCCATATGAGCGAGGATCAATCCCATCTCAAGGAGGCGGCGGCCAGGGCCGAGCGCCTGTTCGAGGTCACCGGCGCCAAGGGCGGCGGCCATTACTCCCCCGCTCTCGATCTGGAACAGCGGGTCGAGGCGGTCCGGCGCGGCCTGGGCTACTGGCTATGGCGACTACTGGGACGCCCCGCCGCCAGGCCGGAAGCCCTGACCGGCGGCACCGGCGCCACCGCGCGCATGGCGCGGACCATCGACAATTACGCCCAGGATCGCGACCGCACCCGCGACCGCATCGAGGCGCTGGAAGCCCGGCTGGCGGAACGCGACCGCAGCGTCGAACTGGTGGCTGCGGCCGAAGCCCGCGCCAAGGACGCCGAAACCCGCGCCACGGAGGCCGAACGCGCCCTGGGGCTGGCCAATTCCCGCATCGAGATCCAAAAGGACGCCCTGGAGATCACCAAGGCCACCGCCAAGACCGGCGCCGTCACCGACCTGAAATTCCGCGAGGCCAAGCGCGCTTTCGCCCGCATGTACCACCCCGACAGCGAAGCCGACCCGGCCAAGCAGCGCCTGTTCCTGGAATTCTGGCCGGTGCTGGAACGGATCGACCGGGAGTAATCCCCCCCGTGATGCTGGGCTGTATCGATATTCAGGAAATTCGGCTGAATTCAGTTCAGAATGTCGTTCCGATAGAGGTTTAAGCCACAGATAAACACCGATGAATTAAGAATGCTGCCATCTGTGTCCCGCGCAGCGGGAATCTGTGTTTATCGGTGGCCCATTTCCCATCCTGTCCGCTTCACTGTCGATTGACCCTAATCCCCGACGCCAGCGGCCGCGCGGGCCTTGGTGCGGGAGGCCTTTTCGCGCAGCGAGTCCGAACGCAGCTGACCGCAGGCGGCCAGGATATCGCCGCCGCGCGGCATGCGGATAGGGGCGGCAAAGCCGGCCTCCTGCAAAATCTCGGAAAAGGCCTTGACCGCCTTCATATCGGAGGACTCGAATTCAGAACCCGGCCAGGGATTGAACGGGATCAGGTTGAACTTGGCCGGCAAGCCCTTGATCAGCCGCAGCAGCGCCCGCGCATCGGCGGCGGAATCGTTCACCCCCTTCAGCATGATGTACTCAAAGGTGATCCGCCGGGCGTTGGATGCTCCGGGATATTCGTGACAGGCCTGAATCAGCTCCTTCAACGGATACTTCTTGTTGATGGGCATGATGCGGTCGCGGACCTCGTCGGTGACCGCGTGCAGGCTGACCGCCAGATTGACTCCCAGCCGCTCGCCGCACAGCTTCATCATGGGGACCACCCCGGAGGTGGACAAGGTGATGCGGCGGCGCGAGATGCCGATCCCCTCGCCATCCATCAGGATTTCCAGCGCGGTGGCGACATTGTCGAAGTTGTAAAGCGGCTCGCCCATGCCCATCACCACGATGTTGGACAGCATGCGGCCGGTGTCATCGGGGGTCGGCCACTCGCCATAGGCGTCGCGTCCGGCCATGAACTGACCGACAATTTCAGCGGAGGACAGATTGCGCACCAGCATCTGGGTGCCGGTATGACAGAACTTGCAGGTCAGGGTGCAGCCCACCTGGGTCGAGATGCAGACCGAGCCGCGATCCTCGTCCCGATCGGGAATGAAGACGGTCTCGGCCTCGTTGCCGTCATCGAACTTCAGCAACCACTTGCGGGTGCCGTCGGTGGAGATCAGCTCGCGCTCGACCTTGGGGCGGCGCACCACGAAATGCTCGGCCAGCTTGGCCTGCATCACCTTGGAGATGGAGGACATGGCGGCGAAATCCGTTTCGCCACGATTGTACATCCAGTGCCAAAGCTGCTTGGCCCGGAACGGCTTTTCCCCGATGGCGGCCATCTCGGCGGCCAGATCGGCCCGCGACAGGCCGATCAGGGTCTTTTTGGCAAGGGTCGTATCCATGATGCCAAGACATAAGGATGCCGCGCGCAAGAAGCAATACCTAAGCCGACGAATCCACTGTTCCTCCCTCGTTCATGGTCACATGAGCGATTGCGTGGCGGCGGGGATGGGTGTACCGAAGAAGAAATGGCCAGAGAGATCCAGGCGAGAAAATGGCGATCCCTCCATGCATCCTTGGTCGACTGGCCGTACTGCTCATGCTGGCGATCGCCGCCGCCGCGCCGATTCCAGCGGTTGCGGATACGATCCGGTTGGATGGCGCCACCACGCGGATCGACCTCGCCGGCCGGATGGACCTCCTGCGCGACGAAGCCGGCGCCCTCACCATCGGAGACATGGCGCGCCCCGAGATCGCCGCACGCTTCCAGGCGCTGCCAGGCAACCTCACCGCCGGATACGACCGCGCCGTATTCTGGCTGCGGTTCCAGGTTCAGCGCGAGCCTTCGGCGGGCGAACGCTGGTTCCTCGACGTCAAGATGCCCTATCTCGACCATGTGAGCCTGTATTCCCCCGACGGAGCCGGCGGCTTCGCCGTGGTCAAGACCGGCGACATGACTCCCTTCTCCACCCGCCCGGTGGCCCATCGCAGCTTTGTGTTCAGCCCCCGCTTTCCCGCCGGAGGCCTCCAGACCGCCTATATCCGGATCCAATCGGCCAGCACGATGACGGTCAATGCCCAGATCTGGGCCGACGTCGCCTTTACCGAGAACGTCGCCAGCGAATCCCTGCTGCTGGGACTGGTCAATGGCAGCCTGATCTGCATGATTCTCTTCTCCCTCTTTCAATACGCATTGAAGCGGGACGTCATCTATATCCACTATATTGCGTATATATCGACATCGGAGATCATGTATCTGGCGGCTGCCGGCTATCTTACGCAATATATTTTTCCAAACTCCCCAGGAATATCAAATACCATTACGGGCCTGTCCGTTGGCGTAAGCTTTGGATTTGGACTGATATTTACGGCAAGAGTTCTCTGCCTCCCTAATAACTATCCTAGAATCAACAGGATCTATGTTTCAGCGGGATTTTTGATGATCCTGTCGTCCACGGGTGCCATCTTCGACCACTTTTATCTGGTGGCGCCGGTCATTCACACCATCACCTTGCTGTCGCTGCTCCCGTCGACCTATATGGCGGCCGCCCTGTCGTGGCGCGGCGACCGGGTGGCCCGGTTCTTCCTGGCGGCCATCCTGGTCTATATGACGACGCTGGGACTGATCTTGCTGCGAACCATCGGCCTCTACGACACCCCCATGGCGGTCAACGCCCTGACCCAGGCCGCGGCTGTACCCCACATGCTGCTGCTCAGCCTGGGACTGCTGCATCGCACCGCCGGGATCGACGCGACCCGGCTGGAGACCGCCCGCCGGACCGAGCGTTATCTGGAGCGCCGAGTGGCGCTGCGCACCGCCGAACTGGCCGAGACCAACACCACCCTGGCGGCCGAGATCACGGTGCGCCGGGTCGCCGAAGACCGCCTGCGTGAAAGCGAACGCCAGGTCCGCGCCATTCTCGACGCGGCGCCATTCCCCATGGTGGCCGCAGGCTTCCCTGGGGGGGAGTTCCTGTTCCTCAACCAGCCGGCCGCCGACCTGCTGAATGTGGACCGCGATCGGACGGAGGCGTTCAACACCCGCGACTTCTACGCCGACATCAATGAACGCGACTTGCTCCTGGCGACGCTGCAAGCGACGGGATGCGTCCTGGGGGCCGAGTTGCGGATTCTCCGCATGCCCGCCGAACAGTGTTGGGTGCTGTTGTCGGCGGTACGCTTCAATTATCGCGACCAGGACGCCGTCCTGATCTGCCTCAACGACATCTCCACCCGCAAACGGCTGGAAGAAACCCTGCGGCTGGCCAATCTCCGGTCGGAGGCGGCGCTGGAGTCCAGTCATCAGGCCATGCGCGAGCAGCGCAACTTCCTGTCCATGGTGTCGCACGAATTCCGCGTGCCGCTGGCCATCATCCAGGCGGCATCGCAATTGCTGGGCATCTACACCGCGTCCAACGAGGAGGCCGTGGACGAAGTCGCCAAGATCGGACGGGCGGTTCGGCGGATGTCGGATCTGATCGATGTCTGCCTGGCGGATGACCGGCTGGATTCGAACATTCCATCGCTGAACGTCGCCCAGGTGGATCTGGGCGAGCTTCTGACCGAACTGTGCGACGACAAGCATCCGTTCGCCGCCAACCACCCCCTCTCGGTGACCTGCGACCGGCCGACCATGATCGAAGCCGACCTCACCTTGTTGCGAATCAGCTTTTCCAACCTGATCGACAACGCGCTGAAGTTCTCGCCCCCCGGATCGCCGGTGGAGGTCGCCATCGCCAATGACGGGGAAGGCGCCATGGTCAGGGTCACCGATCATGGCCCCGGCATCAGCCTGGACGATCAGCCGCGTATCTTCGAGAAGTTCTTCCGCTCGACCAAGGCCGACCGGGTGCGGGGCGCCGGCCTCGGCCTTTATATCGTAAGGCGGATCATCGACCTTCATAATGGCTGCGTCGCCGTCGACAGTCGGCCGGGGATGGGCGCAAGCTTTGTCGTCTGGCTGCCCCTGACCGCACTTTCTCCCGGAAATGACCGGACGACACCTTGATGCCGGGCATGACTTATGCATTATATGCAGTGCAAAATATTTACTCTGGCGGTGCTCCAGCATGATCAACGTCATCGTTGTCGAAGACGATCCTGATTTGTGCGGCTCGATTGTCCGCTACCTTTCCCTGGTGGGAATGACGGTCCAGCGCGCCGGCTCCGGGGAGGAGCTGGACACCCTGCTGCCCAACTTCACCCCCGACCTGCTGGTGCTTGACGTCAATCTGCCGGGCGAGGACGGCTTTTCCATCGCGGCGCGGCTACGGCCCAAGTCCAAGATCGGCATTGTGATGCTGACCGCGCGCGGCCAGCTCGACGACCGGGTGCTGGGCCTGACCGCCGGAGCCGACGCCTATCTGGTCAAGCCGGTGCAGTTCCGCGAGTTGGAGGCGGTGATTCACAGCCTGGCCCGCCGCCTGCGCGAAACCATACCGGAAGAAAAGACAGAGCCCCGCGAAGACGGCCATCGGGCCTGGAGCTTCGACGCCGCCAGTTGGTCGCTGATCACGCCCCGCGGCCATCAGGTGACGCTGACCAATGCCGAATATCGCGTGCTCCAGACCCTGACCTCGGAGCCGGGGGCTTCAGTGGCGCGAGAGTCCATCGCCACCGCGCTGGGCAAGACGGTCGGCGGCTACGATGACCGCAGCATCGACGCGGTGATGGCCCGCCTGCGCCGCAAAGTCCACACCGCCACCGGCGAAAGCCTGCCGATCCGCGCGGTTCGCTCGGTGGGCTACGTCTTCGCCGCGCCGGTCGACGCCTGCTGACGCCTCCCATCCCTGAACAGGAACGCTTTGAAATGGCCCGCACCATCGGCTCGCACGGCCCCAAGACCATGGAGGCCATCCGCAAGGCCGGGTTGAAATTGATCTACGAGCATGGTTTCGAAGCCATGAGCCTGCGCCAGCTGGCGTCGGAGGTCGGCATCCAGGTGGGCTCGCTCTACAACCACATTACCACCAAGGAAGACCTCCTCTATGACCTGATCAAGGTCCATATGGACGAGCTGTTCCGCCAATTCGCCGAAATCAGGGCCGAGACCGACCACCTGGAACCGGTCGAACGGTTAAAGGCCTTCATCGCCTTCCACGTCACCTATCACATCTTGCGCAAACGCGAAGTCTTCATCGGCTATTCGGAACTGCGCAGCCTGGAGCCCAATCACTACGAGGAAATCGTCGCCCTGCGCCGGCAGTACGAACGCCACCTGATCCAGATCCTGCGCGAGGGCGAAAGCCTCGGCCTGTTCCGGTTCGGCGACGCCAGCGTCGCCGCCTACGGCATCCTCACCATGCTGACCGGCGTCTGCACCTGGTTCCGCCCCCATGGTCGCCTGACCAAGGAACAGGTCATCGCAACCTACTCCGACATGGTGCTGACCGGCTTGGCGCCGCAAAACCGCTGAAGCGATTTGTTCCGCCAGCCTCGGTCGCCAGCGCGAACTCGGTTCGCTTGGCTTTCACGACCCGGTGACGGATGGCCGACACGTCCACCTGGGCGGGAATGTGAAGTGCCTGGTCAGAAACCATCTGGCCCGTGGCGTGGGCGAGAGCCTCGCTCAAGCCCTGCATGATCCGGTCGGCTGCGTGGTCCGTCATCCCGAGCTACTCCGATGGATAGTCTTGCGCTCCGAGGAGCAGGCGCAAGACCACGATGGTGCTGTCGGTAACGGCGTAAACGGCGATCCAGGGCAATCCGGCCAGGACCAACTCGCGGGTGCCATCGACGCGGCCGGGACAACCGCGCAGGGGGAAATCGCTCAATCCCTGGATGGTTGGAAAGATGTCGCTGCCGATCCGGGCGGCGAGAGTGGGGTCATCCTTGACGATATGGTCGCATTGATCCGCCAGATCGGCATCGAGATAGGCTTTCAGCGCCTTGCCCACGACCCAGGACTTGCTCCGTCCCTGGACGCTCGCCAGACGATTCAGCCGGTCGGATAAATCGGATTCGATGCGGGCGGTGATGGTCACATCTTTCTGCATGGCAGGGGGCCTTGTGCGAATACAACCGAATACAATGCAGTTCCGGCGCCGCACTGAGGCAAGAGTGAAGTGGCCTCCTACCCCAATCGCCCCCCAGCTTCCCTTTCATTCCCGCTTACAGACTTACAAATCCCCAAACGGAGAGAACGCCCGATCTTTCGATCAGCGCCAACTCGTTGATTTATTGTGTTTTAGTTGGAGCGGGTGAAGGGAATCGAACCCTCGTCGTAAGCTTGGGAAGCTTCTGCTCTACCATTGAGCTACACCCGCGCCGACGGTGAGGCCAGCATTTTCCGGACCCTTCCGACGAAACGTGAATATGGCGGAAGGGCTGTGGGTTGGCAACCCCAGACTGAGGCGGCGGCGCCCTTTCGTGTGTTTCGGAACGGAGGGATCTGGCCTTGTCGAATTCAGCGGCTTTGTTCGCTTCTGGCTCGCGCCACCTTGGAGCCGGTGGGGCGGTTTAGGGTGGTCGAGATGAAGGTTCCGGCCTCGATCAGCCGGTCCAGATCGACTCCGGTTTCGAGGCCCAGTCCGTTCAACATATAGAGCACGTCCTCGGACGCCACGTTTCCGGCTGCGCCCTTGGCATAGGGACAGCCGCCCAGGCCGGCCACGGAGGAGTCCAGCACCGCGACGCCCTTTTGCATCACCGCCAGCAGATTGGCCAGCGCCTGGCCGTAGGTGTCGTGGAAATGGGCCGCCAGCATCTCGACCGGCAGCCGCGCCGCCACCGCTTCGATCATGGCTTGAGCCTGGGCGGGGGTGCCGACGCCGACGGTGTCGCCCAGCGAGACTTCGTAGCAGCCCATCCTGGCCAGCCGCCCCGCGACCTCGACCACCGCCGCCGGGGTGATGACGCCTTCGTAGGGGCAGCCCAGCACGCAGGAGACATAGCCCCGCACCCTCAGCCCCTCGGCGCGGGCTCGATCCACCACCGGGACAAAGCGGTCCAGGCTTTCGGCGATGGAACAATTGATATTCTTGCGCGAAAACGTCTCGGAAGCGGCGGCGAACACCGCCACTTCATCGACCTTGACCGCCAGCGCCGCCTCCAGCCCCTGCATATTGGGAGTCAGCACCGGGTAGGACACGCCGGGTTTGCGGGTGATGGCGGCCATCACTTCAGCGGTGGCGGCCATCTGCGGCACCCATTTCGGGCTGACGAAGCTGCCCGATTCAATGGCTTTGAGGCCGGCGGCGGTCAAGCGGTCGATCAGCGCGACCTTGACCGCCACCGGGACCGGCAGGGCCTCGTTCTGGAGGCCATCGCGGGGGCCGACCTCGACCATCTTGATGCAGGCGGGGAGTCTCATGCCTCGACCACCTCGAACGCCAGCAGGTCCGCGCCCTCGGCCACCGGGTCGCCGATCTTGTAATGGATCGCCGCCACGGTTCCATCGGTGGGGGCCTTGATGGTGTGTTCCATTTTCATGGCCTCGACCACGATCAGCGGCTGGCCGCTGGTGACGGCGTCGCCCAGCTTCACCAGAACCTGAACCACGGTTCCTGGCATGGGCGCCGCCAGACGGCCGTCGCCGGCATCGCGGTCGGCGGCCTTGGCCGACGGGTCGTCCAGCTTGATCCGCCAGGCGTGGCCATCATGCAGCACGGTCAGCTCGAACCCGTTTTGCACCACCGTGGCGGTACGGCGCTCACCGCCGATTTCGGCGGTCAGGCTGCGGCCGGTCAGGGTGGCGCGGCGGGCGGTCAGGGTGCTGCCGGGCAGATCCAGCCGCCAGCCGTCGCGCTCGAAATGGACCGTCACCGGGCAGGCCGTCTCGCCATCGACAAAGCGGAAATCGTGATGGTTGTCGTCGTTGAGGCGCCAGCCATTGGTCTGGTGCCAGGGCGAATAGGGATCGCCGGATTGCGCCGCCATGCGCTTGCCGTCCTCGTCGCGCCACAACAGCAGCGCCAGGGCGGCAAAGGCCAGCCCCAAGGCCGGCACCGCAGCGGGAGGCGGCAACAGGTCGGCGCGGTAACGCTCGATAAAGCCGGTGTCGATCTCGCAGGCGGCAAAGGCGGCATGGCCGGCAATGGCGCCCAGGAAACCCACATTGGTGGTGACGCCGGCCACATGATAGTCGGCCAGGGCGCGGCGCAGGCGGCGCAGGGCGGCGTCGCGGTCCTCGTCCCACACGATCAGCTTGGCGATCATGGGATCGTAGAACATGGACACCTCGTCGCCCTGGCGAACGCCGGTATCGACCCGCACATGGCGGTTTTCGACCGGCGGCTCCAGATGGGTCAGACGACCGATGGCGGGCAGGAAGTCGCGGGCCGGATCCTCGGCGTAAAGGCGGGCCTCGAAAGCGTGACCGTGGCGGGTCAGCTGCTCCTGCGCCAGCGGCAGCGGCTTGCCGCTGGCCACCAGCAACTGCCATTCCACCAGGTCGAGGCCGGTGATCATCTCGGTGACCGGGTGCTCGACCTGAAGGCGGGTGTTCATCTCGATGAAGCAGAAGCGGCCGTCCTGGTAGAGGAACTCTACCGTGCCGGCCCCCACATAGTTCACCGCCTGGGCCGCCGCCACCGCCGCTTCGCCCATGGCGCGCCGCACATGCTCGGACAGGCAGGGGGCGGGGGCCTCCTCGATCACCTTCTGGTGGCGGCGCTGGATCGAGCAGTCGCGCTCGAACAGATAGACCGCGTTGCCCTGGGTGTCGGCGAAAATCTGGATTTCCACATGGCGCGGCTTGGCCAGATAGCTTTCCAGCAGCAGCGAATCGTCGCCGAACGCCGCCTTGGCCTCGCGCTTGGCCGAGGCGATGGCGTCGGCCAGCCCGGATTCGTCGGCGACCACCCGCATGCCCTTGCCGCCGCCGCCGGCCGAGGCCTTGACCAGCACCGGATAGCCGATCCGGGCCGCCTCGGCGGTCAGTTCGGTGACCGACTGGCCGGCGCCGTGATAGCCGGGCACCAGCGGCACCCCGGCGGCGTCCATCAGCCGCTTGGACTCCGACTTGGAGCCCATGGCGCGAATAGCGGGCACCGGCGGCCCGATGAACACCACCCCGGCCTTGGCGCAGGATTCGGCGAAGCCGGCGTTTTCTGACATGAAGCCATAGCCGGGGTGAACCGCCTGGGCTCCAGATTTGGCGATGGCGTCCAAGATGGCGTCGGTGCGCAGATAGCTGTCCGCCGCCGGAGCCGGGCCGATCAGAAAGGCCTCGTCGGCCATGGCCACATGCATGGCGTTGGCGTCGGCCTCGGAATAGACCGCCACGGTGCGGATGCCCAGGCGCTTGGCGGTGCGGATGACGCGGCAGGCGATTTCGCCCCGGTTGGCGATCAGGATCTTGTCGAACATCGGGGCTAACCCTCCACCCAAATCGGCTTACGCTTTTCCAGAAAGGCGGCGACGCCCTCCCGGCCTTCGTCGCTGGCGCGGATATCGGCGATCCGCGCCGCCGTCCAATCGCGCAAAGTCCCGTCCAGCGGATCGTCGGTGGCGCGGCGGATCAAGGTCTTGGCGGCGGCCATGGCCTTGGGGCCGTTGGCCAGCAGCTTGGCCAGCCAGGCGTCGCGAACCTCTCCCAGCCGGTCGGCGCCCATCACTTCGTGCACCAGCCCGAAGGCCTGAGCGGTGGCGGCGGTGAAGACCTCGGCGGTGATGGAGTAGCGCCGGGCGGCGCGGCCGCCCATGGCGCGGACTACAAACGGGCTGATGGCGGCGGGGATCAGGCCCAGCTTGACCTCGGACAGGCAAAAGCTGGCGCTGTCCGAGGCGACCACCAGATCGCAGCACGCCACCAGACCGACGCCGCCGCCATAGGCCGCCCCCTGGACCACCCCGATCACCGGGCGCGGGCAGGTGTCGATGGCTTCCATCAGTCCCGACAGCGCCTTGGCGTCGGTCAGATTGGCGGCCGGGCTGTTGCCGGCCATGCGCTTCATCCAGGCAAGGTCGCCGCCGGCGGAAAAGCTCTTGCCGGTGCTTTGCAGCACCACGGCGCGGCAATCCTCCACCGCCAGGAAAGCCTGAGTCAACTCCCCGATCAGGCCGTCGTCGAAGGCGTTGTGGCGGTCGGGCCGGTTGAGGGTGACGTATCGCACGGAACCCTTGGTCTCGATCAGCAGGGGCGATGTCATGGCGTCACATCCGGAACACGCCAAAGCGCGTCTGTTCGATGGTGGCGTTGAAGGCGGCCGACAGACCCAGCGCCAGCACGGTTCTGGTCTCGGCCGGATCGACCAGGCCGTCGTCCCACAGCCGGGCGCCGGCATAATAGGGGTGGCCCTGGGTTTCGTACTGGTCGCGGATGGGAGTCTTGAAGGCTTCCTCGTCCGCCGTGGGCCAGCTTTGACCCTTGGCCTCCATGGCGTCACGCTTGATCTGGGCCATGACGTTGGCGGCCTGCTCGCCCCCCATCACCGAAACGCGGCCGTTGGGCCACATGAACAACATGCGCGGCTGGTAGGCCCTGCCGCACATGCCGTAATTGCCGGCGCCAAAGCTGCCGCCGATCAGAACGGTGAAGCGCGGCACCTTGGCGCAGGCCACGGCGGTGACCATCTTGGCCCCGTCCTTGGCGATGCCGCCGGCCTCGTACTTCTTGCCGATCATGAAACCGGTGATATTTTGCAGGAAGACCAGCGGAATACCGCGCTGGCTGCACAGCTCGACGAAATGCGCGCCTTTTTGCGCCGATTCCGAGAATAAGATGCCATTATTGGCCACGATCCCCACCGGATAGCCCCAGATACGGGCGAAACCGGTAACCAGGGTGGTCCCGTAGTTCTGCTTGAACTCGTCAAGGCGCGAGCCGTCGACGATGCGGGCGATGACCTCGCGCACGTCATAGGGCTTGCGGCGGTCGGCGGGAATGATGCCGTAGATCTCGCGCGGGTCGTAGAGCGGCTCTTCCGGCTTGGCGATGTCAAGGCCGACCGGCTTGACGCGGTTGAGGTTGCCGACGATGCGCCGCGCGATGGCCAGGGCATGGCCGTCGTCCTGGGCGTAGTGATCGGTCACGCCGGAGACCCGGCAATGCACGTCGGCCCCGCCCAACTCCTCGGCGCTGACCACCTCGCCGGTGGCGGCCTTGACCAGCGGCGGCCCCCCCAGGAAGATGGTGCCCTGATTGCGGACGATGACGCTTTCATCGCTCATGGCCGGGATATAGGCCCCGCCGGCGGTGCATGACCCGTGCACCACCGAAATCTGCGGGATGCCCATGGCCGACATCTGGGCCTGATTGTAGAAGATCCGGCCGAAATGGTCGCGGTCGGGAAACACCTCGTCCTGGTTGGGCAGGTTGGCACCGCCCGATTCCACCAGATAGATACAGGGAAGGTTGTTCTCCTTGGCGATCTCCTGGGCGCGCAGGTGCTTCTTGACCGTCATGGGGTAGTAGCTGCCGCCCTTCACCGTGCCGTCATTGGCGACGATCATGCATTCCTGGCCCTGGACCGAGCCGATGCCGGTGATGATGCCGGCTCCCATCACATCCTTGGAATACATGTCCCAGGCGGCCAGCTGGGAGAATTCCAGAAAGGGCGAGCCCACATCCAGCAGCCGGCGGATGCGTTCTCGCGGCAGCAGCTTGCCGCGGGCCAGATGACGTTCGCGCATGGCGGGGCCGCCGCCCATCTTGACCTCGGCCACCACCCGTTTCATGTCGGCGACGGTGGCCTCCATGACCTCGGCATTGGCCTTGAACTCGTCCGAGCGGGGATTGATGGAGCTTTTGATGGTGGTCATTGTTTCTAAGTCCCTCAGTCGCCGGGCGCGAACTCCGTTCGCTTGGCTTTCGCGCCATGGGGCGCGCCGGCCCTTGGCCGCAACTCCGAGCCTTTCGGCTCGTCGATTTATCCCTCGGGCCGCCTAAGCGCGAACTCCGTTCGCTTGGCTTTCGCACCCTGGGCAGCGCCGGCCCTTGGCCGTAACTCCGGGCCTTTCGGCTCGTCGGAGTTTTCGTCTTTCTCCCGCCGGGGAGGGTGACGGCGCTATTTGGTCTCTTCGAACAGTTCGCGGCCGATCAGCATGCGGCGGATTTCGCTGGTGCCGGCGCCGATCTCATAGAGCTTGGCGTCACGCAGCAGGCGGCCGGTGGCGTTCTCGTTGATATAGCCGTTGCCGCCCAGGGTCTGGATCGCCTCCAGGGCCATCCAGGTGGCCTTTTCTGCGGCGTAGAGGATCACGCCGGCGGCGTCCTTGCGGTTGGTCTCGCCCCGGTTGCAGGCCTTGGCCACCGCATAGGTATAGGCGCGGCAGGCGTTGAAGGTGGTGTACATGTCGGCCAGTTTGCCCTGCATCAACTGGAACATACCGATGGGCTGGCCGAACTGCTCGCGCTCGTGGACATAGGGCACCACGATATCCATGCAGGCGGCCATGATGCCGAGAGGCCCGCCGGTCAGCACGACGCGCTCGTAATCGAGGCCGCTCATCAAGACGTTGACGCCCTTGCCGACGGCGTTGAGGACGTTTTCCTCCGGCACTTCGCAATCCTGGAACACCAGTTCGCCGGTGTTGGAACCGCGCATGCCCAGCTTGTCCAGCTTCTGGGCGACCGAGAAACCCTTGAAGGTCTTTTCCACCAGGAAGGCGGTGATGCCGCGCGATCCGGCGGACACATCGGTCTTGGCATAGACCACGATCACATCGGCGTCGGGGCCATTGGTGATCCACATTTTCGAGCCGTTGAGGATATAGCGGTCGCCCTTCTTTTCCGCCTTCAGCTTCATGCTGACCACGTCCGAGCCGGCATTGGGCTCGCTCATGGCCAGGGCGCCGATATATTGGCCGGAGATCAGCTTGGGCAGGTATTTCCGCTTTTGGGCCTCGGTGCCGTTGCGGCGGATCTGGTTGACGCACAGGTTGGAGTGAGCGCCGTAGGACAAGCCGACCGAGGCCGAAGCGCGCGAGATTTCCTCCACCGCGATCACATGTTCCAGATAGCTCATGCCGGCGCCGCCGTACTCTTCCTCGACGGTGATGCCCAACAGGCCCATCTCGCCCAGCTTGGGCCACAGCTCGTTGGGGAACTCGTTGCTGCGGTCGATCTCGGCGGCGCGTGGCGCGATCACGTCGGCGGCAAAGGCGGCCACCGAGTCGCGCAGCATGTCTGCGGTCTCACCCAGATCGAAGTTCAGCGCGGAATTGAAAGCCGACATCGGACAGTCCCCTTCAAACGGTCAAAAGCGTTAAACGAGCATACGTTTTTTTAATCCCGCCGCAAGCAGTTTATGGCCCGCTCCCGACCAGCCAGATCCACAACGGCATCAGCACTCCCGCCGCCAGGGTCTGGGCCGACAGCATGGTGGCGACCAGCGGCGCGTCGCCGCCCATCTGGCGGGCGAAAACATAAGACACTGGCGCGGCGGGCAGGGCGGCGTAGACGACGCAGACGGTCAGGGTCAGCCCGTCCAACCCGACCACCCGCCCCACGATCAGCACCAGAAGCGGCAATGCCGCCATTTTGGCGGCGATGGCCAGCGCCACCGCCGTTCCGGCGCTTCGCAGGGTCCGCAGGGAAAGCCCCGCTCCCACCGCCAGCAGGCCCAGCGGCAGCGAGGCCCCCGCCAGAATGTCGAGCAACGTCGCCACCGGCTGGGTCAGGGTCAGGCCCGACAGATTGAGGCCGATGCCGATCAGGCAGGCGATGATCAGCGGATTGGTGGCGATGGGAACCAAGGTGGTCCGCCAACCGAACGCCGCTCCGGTATCCGACCGGCCCCAGCGCAGCATGATGGGAACAAAGACCAGATTGACCAGCGGCACCACCATGGCGGTGCAGATGGCGACCAGGGCGACGCCCTCGGTTCCCCACAGCCCGGCGCTGGCGGCAAGCCCCACATAGGTGTTGGGGCGGGTGGCGCATTGCAGCAGCGAAGTGAAAGCGGGGCCGTCAAGGTGGAACGGCGGTCGCGCCAGCCGCGTCGCCGCGACCATCCCCACGCCGAGGAGGACGAGGACGGCGATCCCCTCCGCCGCCATGATTCCGGCGACCGGCAGGCCGGTCAGCTTGGCCCGGGCCAAGCTGACCACCAGCAGCGCCGGAAAGAAGATGAACAAGGTGGCGCGCTCGGCCGGCAGCCAAAACCCGTCGTCGACCCAGCGCCGCGACCGCATCTGATGCCCCAGCGCGACCAGCGCGACGATGGGAAGCAAGGCCTGGAGAATGGAATCCACCGGGGCCGTCCTAGCCGTCGATCCCGTGTTCCAACAGCGTCGCCTTGGCGTCGGCCAGGTCCTTGCCCATGGCCCGGATGGTGCTCAGTAGCGACTGGACCAGGGTGTTCAGGCCCGGCGGCGCCTGCTCCATCATGGCGCGGATCGAGTCCTTTTCCAGCACCAGACAGGTGGCGTCGTCATCGACCACGGCGCCGGCCATGCGGGGCTCGTCGTCCATCATGGACAGTTCGCCGAACACCTGGAACGGCCAGATCCGGCCGATGGTGACCCGTTTGCCGGCCACCGTCTTGAAGATCCGCACGGTGCCCTGTTGCAGCATATAGGCCTCGTGACCCACATCACCCTCGCGGAAGATCACGGTTCCGGTCGGGAAACTGCGCCGCTCGGGCGCGTTGTATTTCTTGTCAGCCATCTCACCCCCCATCTCTATCCCCTGCGAGGAAGCCAGCATAGCGCGGGTCGCGGCCGGAGTCAGGTTGCTCATGCCCAACAGCAGGAGTAGGCTCGGAAAAAAGATCGGGGTTCCGCGACATCTGGGAGGCTAGGATTCATGGCTAAGACGCATAAAATCGCGCTGGCCCTGCAAGGCGGCGGCGTTCATGGCGCTTTTACCTGGGGGGTGCTGGACGCCCTGTTGGACGAAGTCGTCAACGGCCAGCTTCACATCGTCGGGGTCAGCGGGTCGTCATCGGGCGCCTTGACCGCCACCGCTCTGACCTATGGCTTTCACGAGGGCGCCGCCTTGCCCGGCCCCGCCACCGCCCGCGCCCGGCGCATGGCCGAGGCGGCGCGCGGCAAGATCCGCGAGCTGTGGGAGACCGTGGCCCGCACCGCCTTCTGGGGCGGCAATCCCTTTGTCTCCGCCATCGGTCTGGCCCAGGACTGGAACATCGACGACACCGCCGCCGCCCGCTGGGCCGACGTGGCGACGGCTTCGGGACACCCGGCCGAAACCGGCCTCGGCGCCACCCTCAACACGGTGCTGCGCGAGGTTCTGCCCGAGATTCCCGCCATCTTCGCCCTGCCGCAGGAAGGCACGCCCATGCTGGCGGTGGCCGCCACCGATATCGCCGACTGCCGTCGTCAGTTGTTCATCGACGGCGCGGTGTCGCCCGATGTGATCAAGGCCACCTCGTGCCTGCCCACCAGCTTCCAAAGCGTCAGTATCGGCGACCGCGCCTATTGGGATGGCGGCTATATGGGCAATCCGCCGCTCACTCCCCTGATCGAATGCATGCGCGAGACCGACGCCGACGATCTGGTGGTGGTGACGCTGAACCCACTGCACCGCGCCGGGCCGCCGCTGGGGCCGCGCCAGATGCTGGACCGCCTCAACGAGGTGACCTTCAACGCCTCGCTGGTGCACGAGGTCAACGCCATCGAGACCATCAACCGGCTGATCGACGCCGGCATGATCAAGGAGCCGCCCGCCCGTCAGCATCCCTTCCGGCGGGTCAACCTGCACCGCATCCATGCCGACGAGGATATGGCGAAGCTGGGGATCTATTCCAAGGACGCCCCGTCCTGGGACTTTTTGGTCCATCTGCGCGACCTGGGACGCGAGACCTTCAAGAAGGCCTGGCCCGAGATTCTGCCGGCCCTGGGCCAGCATTCATCCTGGGACACCACCTCCATGTGCGACCGCATCCTGGCCCGCAAGGCGATCACCACGCGGGAGAGGTAAAAGGGCGATGCTCGCAGAACAACCCAAGAATCCGCTTCACGGCATCACCCTGGAGACCGTGCTTACCAGCTTGGTGGCCCATTACGGCTGGGCCGGGCTTTGCCAGCACATCAACCTTCAGTGCTTTTTCAACAAGCCCAGCATCAAGTCCAGCCTGAACTTCCTCAGGAAAACGCCATGGGCGCGCCAGAAGGTCGAGGAACTGTTCCTCAACCTGCCAAAGCCCTGAAGGTCAAGGCTTGCGGCCGGGGGCGATTTCCAGCAGGGCGTCGGTGGATTGGGTTTGCAGCCTGGGGACATATTTCAGACGGGGATCGTCGGTTCTCGCCCTGCCTTCCGTCGCCATGTAGTCCAGCTCGTCATGATCGCGCGCGTCGCCGGTGGCGCGTTCGCCGCGTCGCCCGGCCATCTCGAAAATGTTCGGCATGATATCCTCCCGATACCGCCCAGCCAGATGACCATAGCATGAAACGCCGATAAAAGTCGCGTCCAGCCTGCATGGCGGCCCGGCTGGAAACTGGTCCCGGCTTGCATTACAGTGCCCCGACCCATCCCGGAGAGCGTAGCGCATGAAGATCAACGGCACCCCCTTTCGCACCATCTGGCTGGCGGCCGACGGACGTGGAGTCGAGATCATCGACCAGACCCGCCTGCCGCACGACTTCGTGACGGTGACGCTGCGGACGCTGGCCGATGCCGAGGACGCCATCCGCGATATGTGGGTGCGCGGCGCGCCGCTGATCGGCGCCACCGCCGCCTATGGCGTGGCGCTGGCGGCCCTGACCGACGCTTCCGACGCCGGGCTGGATCACGCCTATCGGGTACTGCACGCCACGCGGCCCACCGCCATCAACCTGAAATGGGCGCTGGACGAGATGATCGCCTGCTTGCGACCGCTGCCGGTGGCCGAGCGCGGCGGGGCCGCCTATGCCCGCGCCGCCGCCATCTGCGACGAGGATTCCGCCGCCAATTCCGCTCTGGGCGAGCATGGAGCCAGGATCATCGCCGAGATTCACCGGCGCAAGGGCGAGCGCGTCAACGTGCTGACCCACTGCAATGCCGGTTGGCTGGCGACGGTGGATTGGGGCACCGCCATCGCCCCCATCTACAAGGCCTTCGACGCCGGCATTCCCGTCCATGTCTGGGTCGACGAGACCCGGCCGCGCAACCAGGGCGCCAGCCTGACGGCGCGCGAACTGAACTGGCACGGCGTACCGCATACCGTCATCGCCGACAATACCGGCGGCCATCTGATGCAGCACGGTCTGGTGGACCTCGTCATCGTCGGCACCGACCGCACCACCCGCAACGGCGATGTCTGCAACAAGATCGGAACCTATCTGAAGGCGCTGGCCGCCAAGGACAACAACGTGCCGTTCTATGTGGGTCTGCCCAGCCCGACCATCGACTGGACCGTCGCCGACGGGGTCAGGGAGATCCCCATCGAGGAGCGATCCCCGCGTGAGCAGAGCCACATCTTCGGCAAGGCCCCCGACGGCTCGGTGGTGGAGGTCCAGGTGATTCCCGACGGTTCCAACGCCATCAATTACGGCTTTGACGTCACGCCGGCCCGCCTCGTCACCGGCCTGATCACCGAACGCGGCATCTGCGCCGCCAGCCCCGAAGGCCTGAAAGCGTTGTTCCCGGAGAAGGGTTGAGCCCCATGCTGATTCAGGTCGAAGCCGATGCCGGGGCCGTCAGTCTGCGAGCCGCCGCCCTGGTCGCCGAACTGGTGACGCGCAACCCGCGCGCCGTGCTGGGGCTGGCCGCCGGCGCGACGCCGCTGGGCCTGTACGAGGAACTGGCGCGACGCCATCTGGACTTTTCCGGCATCACCGTCTTCGGCCTCGACGAATACATGGACCTGCCGGCCGACCATCCCGCCAGTTGCACCTGGGCGGTTCGCCGCAATCTGATCGAGCGGGTCAATCTCGATCCGTCGCGCATCCATCTGCTGGACGGCATCCCGGACGGCGACGTCACCGCCGCCTGCGCCGCCTTCGACCGCCGGATCGCGGCGGCCGGCGGCCTTGACCTTCAGATTCTCGGCCTTGGCGTGAACGGCCATATCGGCTTTAACGAGCCGGGGTGCAGCCTGTCCGCCCTGACCCATCCCACCGCCCTCAGCGCCTCCACCCGCACCGTCAACCGCCCCGGCTTCCCATCCCCGGACGAAGTGCCCAAGGCCGCCGTCACCATGGGAATCGGAACCATCCTGGCGGCGCGGCGCGTCTTGCTGCTGGCGACCGGCGCGGCCAAGGCCGAGACCGTGGCCAAGGCGGTCGAAGGTCCAATCACCGCCAGGGTGCCGGCGTCGTCGCTTCAGATGCATGCGGATGCGGTGATGCTGCTGGACACGGCGGCGGCGGCGGCCCTGCGCTTTGGCGACGACTACGCCGCCGAGGCCGCGACCCGGTCCGAGCGAGGCGGACAGGACTGGCTCCGCCAGGCGGTGGTATCCAAGGAATAGTGGCGGCGGGGATCATCCTCCGTGGACGGTCTTGGCGCGTTGAGCCGCCTTGGCCTCCTCCGGGCCATAGGCCTTGCCCTGCCACAGCATGGTGTAGGCGATCTCTTCATTGCCGTTCTCGCACAGCTCGATGACATTTTGGAACAGCGGCTGAAAGGTCGGACTGCGGTGGGATTGCTCGTGCTCGTCAAAGCTGCGCCAGAAGGTGACGATCAGCGCCTCGCGCCCCGCCAGGGGGGATTCCACCGGCCGACCGATATTGGAGCCCTCGTTGGAAATCATGCCCGAATTCAGGCACACGAAGCCGCCGATGAAACCGGTTTCGGAATGCCAAGTCTTGACGTTCTCGCACAGCAGGGCCACCCGCTCCTCCAGATCGTCGATGGTGCGCCCCTGGCGCAAAACAACCCGGTTTACGGTAACGACGCCATCGGAATTAAACCCGTTGATCAGCATGGATACCCTCCCGCGCAATAATATTCGCTTAGGCTAATATTGTGGGCCACCCCGCGTCTTTCAACACCCCCATCCGCGATAACACGACCATGACAGTCCGGGCCGCGCCTGCTACGCTCCGTCGCAAAGAGATTCCTGTTTCGGAGGGCGAAATGACGCAAGCGGGTTGCCGGCAACCGGGAACGGTCTGGGCGGGGCATCCGTTGCTGACCGCGCGGCTACGGCTACGGCCGGTGGCGACGCAGGACATCGAGCGCCTGCCGGCCCTGCTGGATGACTGGGAGGTCGTGCGCCTGACCGCCGCCCTGCCGCATCCCTACACCGTCGAGGACGCCAAACGCTTCGTCACCGATCAGGAAATCCGCCGCATCGAGGGCAAGGGCGTCGCCCTGGCCATGGAGCGTACCACCGATGGCGTGGTGATCGGCGTGGTCGGCTTTGGCCTGGATCGCGGCGACGGCCCCGAACTGGGATACTGGATCGGCAAGGCGTTCTGGAACCAGGGCTACGCCACCGAGGCGTTGCAGCGCCTGATCCGCCATATATTCGACATGCTGGGATACCAACGGGTCTGGGCCTCGTTCCATCCCGACAATATCGGCTCGAAGCGAGTGCTGGAAAAGGTGGGGCTCAATTATAGCGGGGTCGAGACCTGCACCATGCCGGCGCGCGGCCAAAGCGTGGTCGCCCCGGTCTTCGCCTTGAAAAAGGGCGAATGGGAGATGATCCGCGCCACCCGTCCCATTTTGCTGGTGGTGGCGGCGGCTCTGGTGGACGGTGACGGCCGGGTTTTGATGGCGTCGCGCCCCACCGGCAAGGACATGGCCGGGCTGTGGGAGTTTCCCGGCGGCAAGGTGCACGAGGGCGAGACTCCGGAACAGGCCCTGGTCCGCGAGCTGGAAGAAGAGTTGGGCATCGACGTCACCGAAAGCTGTCTGGCCCCGGTGGCCTTCGCCTCGCACGACTACGACACCTTTCACCTGCTGATGCCGCTTTACGTGGTCCGGGTGTGGAAGGGCAACCCTGCCGGCCGCGAGGGCCAGGAACTGCGCTGGGTGCGCGCGCCACGCCTTGCCGACCTGCCCATGCCCCCGGCCGATCTTCCCCTGGTCGCCATTCTGCGGGAGTGGGTCTGAATGAGCCCGCAGCCATGACCACCGCCGCGATCCTGGTGATCGGCAACGAAGTCCTGTCCGGCAGGACCCAGGACGCCAATATCGCGTTCCTGGGCAAGGAACTGGCAGCGCTGGGCATCGCCCTGACCGAGGCGCGCATCGTTCGCGACGACACCGACGCCATCGTCGAGGCGCTGAACGCGCTGCGGCGGCGGCACGCCTATGTCTTCACCAGCGGCGGCATCGGCCCCACCCATGACGACATCACCGCCGCGGCGGTGGCCCTGGCCTTCAAGGTGCCGCTGTCGCGCAATGCCGAGGCGGTGCGGCGGTTGCGAAGCCGTTACTCCGCCGACGACCTCAACGCCGCCCGCCTCAAGATGGCCGACATCCCCGAAGGGGCGGAACTGATCGAAAACCCGGTCAGTCAGGCCCCCGGCTTTCACCTGGACAACGTCTTCGTCATGGCCGGAGTGCCGCGCATCCTTCAGGCCATGTTCGACGGCGTCAAGGGCGGGCTGACCGGCGGACCGCCCCAGGTCTCGCGCTCGTTGACCCTGCTGGTGCGTGAAGGCGATCTGGCCGACGGCCTGACCGCGCTTCAAAACCGTCATCCCCAGGTGGAGATCGGCAGCTACCCCTCCTTCACCGAAGGGCGCTCCCTGGTGACGGTGGTGGCGCGCGGCGCCGACGCCGCCATGCTGGACGGCGTGATGGCCGAGGCCCGGACCCTGGCCCACAGCCTGAACGCCGCCGTGCTCGACGGGTGACCCCGACCGAGAAGAAGCCGCTAAAATTCCTGGCGAAGCACCTCTTCTTCGGCGTGGTCGCGGCGATCACCTTCGGCGTTCTGGTCCTGGCCACCGATCTCGGCCATATCCGCACCCTGCTGCAAGACAGCGACAATCCCTATCCGGTGCTGGGCCTGATGTTCTTTGGCCTGATCATCACCTTCGGCGGCGTCGCCATGGCGGCCGGCATCATGAGCCTGAGCGACGGCAAGGACGAGGATTAGACCGGCAGCATTTTCCGCGACCCGGCAGTTTTTTCCCCTCCCGGGGGACGGTCCGACGGATCTGACGTCGGCACCAGATGTGAAATAAACAGCACTATCAATGTGTTGACTCATGGCACGGCAACTGGCCCGACCCTTGCGAAGCCAATGGCGCGATAACTCCCAAATGCGGGGACGTGACCATGACCGTGCAATCCATCGACAAGCGACTGACACCCGAAACCAACATGACGCCGGCGGCTCAAGACAAGCAGCAGGGCGGCGTCTCGGTGGAGGACGCCTTTGTCGCGCTGCTCCAGCAGACGACCCAGCGCTTCGGCGGCAAGTCGGCCAACATGCCGGCCCCCGGCAAGCTGTTGTCCGAGACCGTCGTCCGCACCCATATGGAGCTGAAGGCCGACCGGGCGCAGACCGCCCGCGACGACAATCAGCCCGACCGCGCCGCCGTCAGGGACACCCGCGTCACCGCGAAATCCGACAAGCTGCGTCAGCCCCGCAAAGCCGACACCCCGGCCGCCGATACGGCGGACAGCGCCGCTCCGACCGCCGCTGCCGACAACGCCAAACCCGCATCCTCCGCACGGACCGACGACCAGTCCGCCACCCGCGATGACGACCAGCCCCAGCCGCAGCAGACCGAACCGGTCGCCGCCGCTCCGGTCGCCCAGGAGCAGGTGGTGATCGAGATCGACATTGAGGAGACCGTCCAGGTCTTCCAGATCGGCAATGGCGCTCCAGCGGCTCAGATCGACGCCGATCCCTCGGCCAAGCTGGCGAAAGAGGTCGATGTCGGCGACGCCCTGGCCGGCCTCGGCCCGGACGACCGGCAGCGGATCACCGACCTTCAGAACAAGATCGTCGGCGATCTGGAATCCGGCGACGCCGACGACGCCCTCGACTCCGTCACAGAACTGGTCAGCCAGTTGATCGACAAGACCAACCTGCACAAGATGGGCAACGCCCATCAGCAGGGGATCGGCCAGAACGACGTCGTCCAGGCTCAGGCCCAGGACCTCGCCAACCGGCTGGCCGGCTCTGGCGCCGCCCTCGACATCAAGGTCCAGACCAACCAGATCGATCCCGGCGTCCAGAACGCCGCCACGGCGGTCGACGCCATGACCCTGATGGATCTGGCCGCCATGAGCCAGCAGGGCGCCAACGCAGAATCGGGCCAGACCGCGCAGCAGAACACCCAGAGCGGAACCGCTCCGGCGGCGGTCCAGGCGGTCCAGGCCACCACGGCCGCGCCGGTGATCGAGGAAGTCCGGACCTTCAGCGCCGTGCTGGCCGCCCAGGCCGAGGCCACCGCCCCGAAGGTCGAAGAGCCCAAGCAGCAATCCGCCACTCCCCTGGCCGGCATCGGCGCCACCCAGGCCACCGACAAACCCGCATCGGCCCAGACCGCCGCCGCCGTCCGCGCACCGCGCGTGCCGTTGCAGCAGCAGGTGATGGATCAGGTCCGCGTCCAGATCGACAAAGCGGTCAAGGACGGCGTCGATACCGTCAAGATCCAGTTGAAGCCGCTGGACCTCGGCAAGATCGAAATCAAGCTCGAAATGATCGAAGGCCGCGTCTCCGCCACGGTGACCGCCGAGCGCCCCGAGACCCTGGCCCTGTTGCAAAAGGACGCCAAGGGCCTGGAAAAGGCGCTGGAAGACGCCGGCCTGAAGCCGGAAGCCAACTCCACCAGCTTTAACCTGCGCGGTGGCGAACAGCAGCAAAATGCCGATCGCGGCAACAACAACCAGCGCCCAGGCCGTGGCCGCAACCGTGGACAGGGGCATGACCCCGAGACCACGGACATCGGATCGGCCCAGGCGGCGCAGTCGAACCGGTCGGGCATCCGCTCCGGCGTCGATATCTCGGTTTAGGGAGAACCGCCATGACCTCCGTCGCCAACAGCGCCGCCACCACGACACAGGCCGCCACCGCCAGCGCCAGCGCCAGCGCCACCAAGTCGGAAACGGCCAAGACGTCCCTGGGGAAGGACTTCAACACCTTCCTCAACATGCTGACCACCCAGTTGAAGCACCAGGACCCGCTGTCGCCCATGGACTCGACCCAGTTCACCAGCCAGCTGGTCCAGTACTCCGGCGTCGAGCAGCAGATCAACGTCAACTCCAACCTGGAGAAGATGATCAAGCTGCAAGAGGCGGGGCAGACGTCGCAGGCCATTTCCTATCTCGGCCAGACGGTCGAGATGGACGGAACGACCATCCCCCTGCAAAGCAGCAGCGCCAACTTCAGCTACTCCCTGCCCAAGGCGGCCAAGGAAGTCGAAGTGCAGATCAAGGACTCCACCGGCAGCGTGGTCTACAAGACCAGCGCCGATACCGCCTCTGGCCGGCATGACCTCAGCTGGGACGGCAAGGACAGCTCGGGCAAGGTGCTGGACGACGGCATCTACACCCTCAACGTGGTCGCCAAGGCCGCCGACAACAGCGCCATCGCCGCCACGACCACCACCATCGGACAGGTGACCAAGGTCACCAACGACGCCACCAACGGCACTTCGCTAGAGGTCGGCGCCGGCACCAAGGACGCCAAGATCACCACCACGCCCGACAAGGTGCTCAGCATCACCGCCAACAACACCACCACCAACGCCCAGTTGGCCGCCGCCAACGCCCAGTATCAGGCCGCGCTCGCGCAGATCAACGCGCTGCAGTCAGCAGCCCAGTAGTTCAAGGAGGCTATCATGAGCTTATATGGCGCATTATTCTCTGGTGTCTCCGGCCTGGCTTCGCAGTCCAGCGCCATGGGCGCGATCTCGGACAACATCACCAACGTCAACACCATCGGCTACAAGGGAGCCCAGGTGAACTTCCAGACGCTGGTGACCAAGCAGGTGTCGCTGACCTCCTACTCCCCCGGCGGCGTGCAGTCCAAGCCGCGCAATTCCATCGATGTGCAGGGATTGCTGCAAGCCAGCTCCAGCTCCACCGACCTGTCGTTGTCGGGCCAGGGCATGTTCGTGGTCAACACCGACCCCAACCCGGCGGTGTCGGGCAGCGGTATGTTCGCCTATACCCGCGCCGGCTCGTTCAAGGTCGACAAGGAAGGCTATCTCCAGAACGTGTCCGGCTTCTTCCTGCAAGGCTGGCCGCTAGCCCCGACCAACAACAACAACCTCGCCAAGCCGACCGAGACCACCATCGACGGCAACACCTATATGAAGGCGTACAAGAACCTCGACGGCACCACCCATTACTGCAATCAGAACATCATCAATCCGGATGAGATGAAGTCGCTGAATCTGAAGACCATCGGCGGCACCGCCGACCAGACGACGCAGATCAAGATGGGCGCCAACCTGCCGGCCGGCGACACCGTCTATGACCCCAGCAGCACGGCGTCCACCGGCCTGCATCAGACCAGCGTGCTGATGTACGACTCGCTGGGCTCGACCCACAACTTCAACATCAACTGGATGAAGACCAACGCCAATACCTGGGACGTCCAGAACAAGACCAACTACTTCGGGGCCACGCCGACCTCCCTGACCGACACCTCGGTCGAAACCGCCGCCACCCTCAGCATCAAGGGCGCCAGCACCGGCGGCACCACCGCCACGGTCGCGACCGGCACCACCATGGGCTTCTTCTCCAGCGGCGGCGTCATCGCTATGACCGGCGGCGCCATCACCACCAGCACCCTGCCGCTGGGCGCGGTGTTCGAGGTCGCCGGCGCCACCGCTTCTGCCGCCAATATCGGCACCTATGTGGTCAAGACCGGCGTTCTGACCTCGACCGCCATCGGCGCCGTCGCCGCCGCCGGCGTTCCCGCCGCCCCGTCCGACACTTCGGTCACCGTGACCAAGAACGGCACGGCCACCAACTACAGCACCATCACCTACGGCGCCGGCACCATCAACTTCGGCGGTACGGATCCCGCCCTTTCCGTCAATGACATCATCAAAATCACCGACAACAACGGCGCCACCGGTTCGGGCTACTACAAGGTCACCGTCGCCGGCGCCGCCCCCAGCTACACCATCACGCCGTGCAGCTACATGGCGGTCGATACCCAGCCCTACGAGGCCCAGCGCGGGGTTCCCGCCCCGACCGGCGCCGCCGTGATGGACACCTACGACACCACCGGCAACGTCTATGGCAGCCAGGGCCGCCTGGACTTCACCGCCTCGTCGCGCACCGACGTCCTGGCGATGGAG
The DNA here is from genome assembly GCA_030651575.1 of Phaeospirillum sp. GTDB lineage: Bacteria > Pseudomonadota > Alphaproteobacteria > Rhodospirillales > Magnetospirillaceae > Phaeospirillum. The sequence goes on along the minus strand of JAUSFB010000044.1, from coordinate 302,672 downwards.
GGCAAGACCATGTCCTTCACCGTCGCCGGCGAGAGCCTGACGGTCTACTTCGACACTACCGGCACGGTCGTTCCCGCCGTCGGCAAGGAAGTCATCATCAATCTCAGCAACACCAACTACACCTCGGGTTCCGACGTCGCCACCCTGGTGGCCAACGCGCTCCGCAACCCGCGCAACTGGGACGTGACCACCAACGCCGTGCTGACCGGCGGCACCGTCGTCACCCTCGGCACCACCTTGCCGCTGTTCCGCGCCAATGGCGGCACCTTGGAAATGGTGCAGCAGATCAACGGCCCGGCAACCACCGTCAATGTCAGCGGCCTGGGCACCGCCTGCACCCAGTCGCAGTCGCGCCAGTGGAGTTCGGCGATCCCGTCGGTGGACACCATCACCGGCACCTTCGTGCTGAATGCCCTCAACCAGACCGCCAGCGCCATGATCTTCAACGGCGACGGCACGCCGCAAACGGTCAATGTGGGCAAGTTCGGCGTGGTCTGGGCCAACGGCGCCCAAAGCATGACCCTGGTCCCCAACGGCACCGGCGCCGACACCCGCATCAACTGGTTCGTCGGCAACACTTCGCAATCCGACGGCATGACCCAGTTGGGCGGCAACTATCAGCTGGCCTACATGACCCAGAACGGCTCGAAGTTCGGCAACTTCTCCGGTGTCTCGGTGGGGTCGGACGGCGTGGTGACCGCCCTGTTCGACAACGGCGTCCGCCGCCCGGTGTTCCAGGTTCCGGTCGCCACCTTCACCAACCCCAACGGCCTGGAATCCCTGACCGGCAACAGCTGGATCGAGACCAACGTCTCGGGCTCCTATACCCTGCGCCAGGCGAACAACGCCGGCGCCGGCGGGATCAACTCGGCCTCGCTCGAAGCCTCCACCGTGGATATCGGCGCCGAGTTCACCACCATGATCGTCACCCAGCGGGCCTATTCCGCCGCGGCCAAGATCATCACCACCGCCGACCAGATGCTTGATGAACTGGTCCAGATCAAGCGTTGATCCCCGACACGGAAAACCGGCGGCCGTCATGGCCGCCGGTTTTTGGTTTATGGGGGCCTCAATCGTCGGGCGCGAACTCCGTTCGCTTGGCTTTCGCGCCATGGGGCGCGCCGCCTGTGAAAGCCCTGTATCTTGGGGCCGCTTGTCGCGCATAATTCGACATGGTTGAAACTTGGACGGCTTCGTGGTGACCCCAGCCTCCATCCGCACTCTCCTGCGCCCGACCTCCGCCGCCCTGCTGACGATGATCTGCGGCGTGCCGTCGCTTGCCGCCGGCTGGAATCCCGCCGAAGCCGAGCGCACCATCGCCTTTGGCCTCACCGCCATCGTCGAGCGCCACCTGCAACCGGTCACCGCCGCCTCTGTCGCCATCGACGGCCTGCGCGGGCTGGCCGAGATCGACCCTCAGATCGCCGTCCTGCTTCAAGGCGACCGGCTGCGCCTGACCACCGCCGACACCGTGGCGGCCGACTACCCCGCCCCGGCGGCCGACGACTCCCAGGGCTGGGCCAGGCTGACCGTCGCCGCCATCGAGGCCGCCCGTGGCGTCTCCGCCCCCCTGCGCGATGCCGAGGCGGAACCCCTGTATCAGGCGATTCTGGAAGGCGCCCTGGGCAAGGCCGACGTCTTTTCCCGCTATGCCGGGGCCAAGGAAGCGCGCGAGCATCGGGCCAGCCGCAACGGCTTTGGCGGCATCGGCATCAAGTTCGACATCGTCGGGTCCGAACCCCGCATCGTCGAGGTGATCGAAGACACCCCGGCGGCAAGGGCGGGGCTGCGGGCCGGCGACGTCATCCTGACCATCAACGGCGAGCCGGTTCGCGCCATGGATCGTGGCGACATCTCCGGCCGCCTGCGCGGCGCAGTGGCCAGCGAACTGACCCTGACGGTCCTCCGGAACGCCCAGGCCCTCCAGCTCGCCCTGCGCCGCTCGCTGATCGTGCCCCGGACCGTGACCATGACCCTGGTGGGCGGCATCGCCGAATTCAAGGTCGCCAGCTTCAACCAACGCACCGCCTATGTCCTGGAAAACCTGCTGAAGGAGGCCCGCGCCAAGTTGGGGGCGGGCCTTCAGGGCGTCGTGCTGGACCTGCGCGGCAATCCCGGCGGCCTGCTGGACAAGGCGGTGGCGATGGTCGATCTGTTCGTCGCCCATGGCCCCATCCTGTCCACCCGGGGACGCCATCCCGAGGCCAGCAACACCTTTGACGCTCATCCCGGCGATATCGGCGAGGATATGGCGGTAGTGGTGCTGGTGGACGGTCGCTCCGCCTCCGCCGCCGAGATCGTCGCCTCGGCGTTGCAAGACGCCGGACGCGCCGTGGTGATCGGCACCAATTCCTACGGCAAGGGTACCGTCCAGACCGTCGTCACCCTGCCCAACGAGGGCGAGATCACCCTGACATGGTCGCGTTTTCATACCCCATCGGGCTATGCCCTGCATGGACTGGGCGTGCTGCCGACCCTTTGCACCGCCGCCGCCACCCCGGCCGGCATCATCGACGGCCTGACCCGCGCCACCCCGCCATCCAAGCTGCCCGAAACCCTGGCGGTCTGGCGTCACGCCGGACTGGCCGAGACCGAATTGCGCCATCGCCTGCGCGACACCTGCCCCCCGGCTCGGCGCACCGATGCCGCCGGGGATCTTGAACTGGCCGAAAAGCTGCTGAACAACCGCGCCGCCTTTACCCGCGCCCTGTCGCTGTCGACGCCGCCGGCCCGGACCCTGGAGGCCCTCCAACCTCATGGGGGCGCCAACGCCGAAGCGGTACAACATTAGTTGACTCGCCTCCCCTTCCTGTCCCTCATATCGAATACGGCATAACCAGGGGCTGAAAATGGATCCGTCGATCACGCCGGAAACCGTATTGTCATCGGTGATCCGCATCACCGAACAACGCAGCCAGCAGAACCTGGAAGACAGCCTGGTCGCCACCTTGGCCGATCTGGCCGGGCTGCGCTTTTGCGGCATCTGCCGCCTGACCCATACCACCAGCGGCGTCTTCATCGACTACATGGCCACCAGCGTCCCCGACGAGGCCCGACGGGCCGGCCCCCTGGATGACGACCCCCTGTTGCGGGAATGCCTGGAGACCGGCGACGTCAAGACCGCCACTCTGCCCGATGGCGGCGTACGGCGGGTCCAGACGATCTTGGATGATCGCGGCGCGGCCTGCGCCTTTCTGATCACCGAATCGGTCGCCGACCAGACCGGGCAGATCAGCCTGATCGACGGGTTCGCCGCGATCTACCGCAACTATCTGGCCATTTTGCGCGACGCCGCCCGCGACACCCTGACCGGATTGAAGAACCGCAAGACCTTCGACGAGAATTTCAGCCGCATCGTCGCCAGTTCACGCCATCTGGAGGTGCCGTTCGACGGCAACCGCCGCAGCAGCCATCTGGCCGGCGAGCATCATTGGCTCGGCATCATCGACATCGATCACTTCAAGCGGGTCAACGACACCTTCGGCCACGTCTTTGGAGACGAGGTCCTGCTGCTGCTGGCCGCCTTGATGCGCAGGGCCTTTCGCAACGAAGACCTTGTGTTTCGCTTTGGCGGCGAGGAGTTCGTGGTGATGCTGGCCCCCACCACCTTCGAAAACGCGTCCGCGGTGTTCGAACGCTTCCGCGAGACCGTCGCCGCCTTCAACTTTCCCCAGGTGGGCAAGGTCACCGTCAGCATCGGCTTCGTCCGCATCCTATCCGAGGATTTGCCCTCGGTGGTCATCGGAAATTCCGATAAGGCGCTCTACTACGCCAAGGAACATGGCCGCGATCAGATCTACTCCTACGAGCAGTTGCTTGAATCGGGACAGCTGAGCAACGAAGAGCGCGCCGACAGCGACATGGAGTTGTTTTGAGTTTTGTTGTCGTCCTCCGTGGCGGCGCGGCCCGCTTTGCCCTTGACTCTGTCTGAGGGATCAGTATGGTGCGCCCCCTGAGTTTCGATCACCAACGTTTGTCGGGATTTTCGTCATGGCCAAGCCAGCCACTATTCTTATCAAGCTCCTGAGCTCCGCCGGGACGGGCTTCTTCTACGTGGCGAAAAAGAACCCACGCAAGACGACCGAAAAGCTGGAGTTCCGCAAGTACGATCCGGTCGTGCGCAAGCACGTTCAGTTCAAGGAAGCCAAGATCAAGTAAGCCGCGCGCGGCAGATGCCGCGCGGGATCATACGGATCATCGAGATGAAAGGGCGCTCTTCGGAGCGCCCTTTTTTCGTCTTTCCGATGCCAGCACCCCACCAAAGACGAGGTCAAATATAGCGAATCACTACTCCTAACGCCCAGTTGCCATTTTAATTACGAGTCGTGAATATAATGGCTTGGGCAATGATCGGCATCACCATGGCCATACTAAAGGGATACGACCGGACACGGCGCGCCGTGATCGTCTCGGTGGTTGCCATAACGGTGGCCGCCTGGGGGCTTGCCACCGCTTGGCTGTGGGGAGACTACCGCCACACCATCACCACGGCGGAAAGCGAACTGAGCCGCCTCAGCCTAGCCGCGGCGGAACAGACTCACCGCCTGATTTCGTTGACCGACGTCTTCCTGGACTCGCTGGAACAGGTCATCACGCTCAGTGACGGGAAAATGGAGACCCTTACCGGCCCGGCGATGACGGAGCGGGTGACCCGCCTGCTCGACCATGTGGACGACACCCTCGACATCGCCGTGATCGACCATGCCGGCGCCCTTACCCTTTTGCCCTACTCCGCCGCAAGGCGTCAGGTTACGGTCAATGATCGGGACTATGTCCGCGACGCCAAGGTGGGCCGAATCACCATCGCCGCGCCGCTGCAAGGCCGCACCTCGGGAGAGTGGATCATCCCGGTGTCGCGCCGCGTGGCCGACCCGAACAGCCGCGTCGCCGTGCTGTTGGCCGCCATCCATATCCATGCGTTGGAACGGGTGTTCGACGGCATCCGCCACACCAAAGGCGGCGCCATCGGGCTGGTCCGTTCCGACGGCGTCATGCTGGCGCGCTCTCCGCCCCTCGACGGGGCTATCGGCCGGTCGATCATCGATGGCCCCGTGTTTCGGGAAATGCTGCCGCTGGCGGCGGACGGCCCCTATACCGCGACGTCCAGGATCGACGGCCAGGAGCGCCTGGGATTTTACCGCAGCATCCCGCCCCAGGGCATGGTGGTGATCGTCTCGCGGACCCTGTCCGAGGTCCTGGCCCCCTGGCGGCGTCAGGTCTGGCTGTCGGCGGCGGCGATGATTGCCTTCACCCTGGGGGTCGCGATCGCCGCCGCCTTGCTGCTGCGTCTGCTCGCCACCTTGGAGAATGGGGCACGGGATCTTGACCTCCGGGTCACCGAACGCACCGCCGAATTACACCGGTTGATGGAGGCCCGCTCCAGCTTCCTGACCTCCATCTCCCACGAATTGCGGACACCGCTGAACGCCATCATCGGATTCTCGGACGCCCTGCTGGCGCGGCTGCACGGCCCCATACCCATCCGCCAAAGCGAGTATATCGAAGACATCCACCTGTCTGGACGCCACCTGCTGACGCTGGTCAACGATCTGCTGGACAGCGCCGCCATCGATGCCGGCCAGTTTGGCCTCGATGAAGGCGATTTCCTCCTGGCCGGGATGATGAACGAGGCCATGGTCATGGTCCGCCCCCGCGCCGAGACCGCCAGGGTCACCCTCCACATCGCCATCCAGCCCGAAAGCCTGATGCTGCGGGCGGATCGCCGCCGCCTGATGCAGGCGATCATCAATCTGAGCACCAACGCCATCAAATACAATCACCCCGGCGGCCGGGTTTCGCTCACGGCGCGCATTGTCGCCGATGGCGATTGCGCCATCGTCATCGCCGACACCGGCATCGGCATGAGCGCCGACGGCCTGAAACTGGCGCTGACCCCATTCGGACGAATCGGCGCGCCCGCCGCCCACCCTGTCGAGGGAACCGGCCTGGGCCTGCCGCTGACCCACCGTCTGGTCGAGCTCCATGGCGGCGCCCTGACGCTGGACAGCGAACCCGGCGAAGGGACCACCGCCACCATCACGCTGCCGGCGGCCAGGGTCCGACACATCGAACCGCCTGCCCATGACATGGTCATCACTATGGCGGGGTATCCGCCAATCTCCTTGGTTACCGCCGGACAACGTGGCACAGTCAGTCGCTAGCTGACCTCATGGCGACCGAATGATCAACGAGACACTCCCGCCCGAATCGGCCTTCTCGCGCGCTGTCTATACGGAAATCCGTCCGGCGATTCCCCGGGCGCATTGGCCGGCCGAGGCCTTGCGCGCGACCTTCGCGCCGTCTTCCGACGGCCTGTCGCTGGAAAGCGTCTTTGAAGGCCTCCCCCCCGCCTATGCCGCCATGGCCAGCCAGATGGTCAGCCGGGCCGGGGTCTCCATGGTGCTGGCGTCGCCGGTGGCCTATCTGGCCTCGGCCGTGGTCCGCGCCCGCCGCTGGCGCGACACCTTCCTTTACGCCCTGCTGCCCTTCCTGTTCGCAATCCCCCTGATGGCAGCCTTGGGCAACGGCGCCATGCGGATCAGCATCGCGCTGTTCGGGCTGAACACCCTGGCGCTGATCGTCACGCATATCAAACTGCTGCAAAGCCGCGCGATCATGGCGCAGAACCGCTTCGCCGCCAAGATCCCCACTCCGGGGCTCCGGATCAAGGTACCGACCGGCACGCCATTGCATCCGCACACCTGACGCCGGGCCGTGGTTACTTGATATCTTTCCAGTGTTCCGGGATATCGGCCGAGCGCGCCTTGATCTGGAACCACAGCTCCTCGTGGACCCGTTGCGTCTCGCCGCCGCACGATACGAAGAACCCCACCTTGGCCGGCCACGGCGCCACCAGTTCCGGCGCCGACAGCACCTGCGGGCGCATATGGGCCTCGCTGCCGCGGATCATGTTGGCGTAGCCGTTGAAGTTCGATTGCAGCGCCGCGTTCTCCGGCTTCAGCATGAACGTCAGGAACTTCAGGGCATTGGCGCGATTGGGTGGATTGCGCGGCAGGGCGATCACGTCGGTCCACACCAGATTGCCCTCCCGCGGATAGGCATAGGCCAGCGACGGCCGAACCTCACGCGCCCGCATGGCGTCGCCGTTCCACACCACCGCCAGGGCCACGTCCGCCGAGGCCAGGGCCTTGACCGCCAGCCCCGGCGACACCATCCGGGACCGCGCCACCACGGGCGACAACAGCCGCGCCGCCTTGTCCAGCTTGGACCTGTCCAAGGTGCAGCGCGGCTCGCCCAGGTATAACAGCGCCAGATCCACCATATCGGAATCGTCAAGCAGGGCGATGCGCCCCATCACCTCCGCCGGCGGCTCGAACAACAGCTTCAGGCTGTCGATATCGCCCTTATGAATCGAGGTGTCGACCGCGAAGGCGGTGGTGCCCCACTGGTGAGGGATGGTGTACTCGTTGCGGGGGTCGAACGAGCGGGACCGCCACGGGTCCTCGATATTCCAAAACCCCGGCAGGCGATCGGCCCAGATCCGCTCCAACTGTCCGCGCTCGATCATCGCCGCCACATGGTGGTCGGGGGGAAAGGCGATATCGATGCCCGAATGAAAGCCGGTCAGCCGCCCGAGCAAGGCGGCGTGATCGGGCGCCTCGTCGGTCAGGACGGTGATGCCGGTCTCGCGGTGAAATTTATGCAGCAGCTCGGGCGACAGATAGGACGTCCGGGCCAGCAGCCGCAACTCGCTCGCCCCCGCCTCCAGACCGATAAGAAGGAAGGCCAGGACCAGCAGAACGACAAGCCTCGCTCCGGGAGGACGTGATTTCTCCGGACTGGGGCTCACGGGGCCGCCATTTCTACAAGGATGTCGCGCATGCTCCGCCCTCACCCTCCGGTCCGGTTGACCACCGTGACCTGACGTTGCTGTCCGCCCGTCTCCTCGGCCCTGCGGGTAAAATTCGCCAGACGCGCCGCGACCTTGCGGTTGACCGTCCCCGAGGGATAGAACCCCCGCGCATCCATCTCGCCCGCCGGCTTGCCGGTCAGCAGCTCGATGCCCTGATCGACGGTGGCGATGGGATAGACGGTGAACAGGCCCTGGGCGCAGGCCTCGACCACATCCTTGCGCAGCATCAGATGCTCCACATTGGTGGCGGGGATCAGCACGCCATGGCTGCCATCCAGTCCGCGCATCCGACACAGGTCGAAAAAGCCCTCGACCTTCTCGTTGACACCGCCGATGGCCTGGACCCGGCCGAACTGATCGACCGAGCCGGTAACGGCAAGGTTCTGGCGGATCGGCAGGTCGGCCAGCGCCGACAGCAGGGCGTAAAGCTCGGCCGACGAGGCGGAATCGCCCTCGATCTCGCCATAGGATTGCTCGAACACCAGACTGGCGGTCAGCGACAGCGGCTTGTCGATTCCAAAGCGCGACGCCAGGAACGACGACAGGATCATCACGCCCTTGCCGTGGAGCGGTCCACCCAGTTGAACCTCGCGTTCGATATCGATCACCTCGCCCTTGCCCAGGCGGATGCGGGCGGTAATGCGGCTGGGACGGCCAAAGGCGAAGCGCCCCAGCTCCAGAACCGCCAGACCGTTGATCTGGCCGACCACCGCGCCGGCGGTCTCCACATGGACGGTACCGTTGACGATCTCGCCCTGAACGCTGTCGCGCACCCGGTCGAGCCGGTAGATGGAGGCCTCCACCGCGCGCTCCACATGCTCGGCCCCCACCACCTCGGCGGCGGCGCATCCGGCCCAGTAATCGGCTTCCCGCACCAGATCGGCCAGACTGGCCATATGGGTGGACAGCTTGCGCGAATCGCCCACATCGCGCGACGCCTGTTCGATGACGCGGGCGACGGCGGCGCGGTCCAGCGGCCGCAATTCTTCCTTGCGCGTCAGGCTGGCCACCGAGCGGGCCAGCAGCATGGCGTTGGCCGCGTTGCGCTCCATCTTCCAGTCGAAGTCGGCCGAGACCTTGAACAGGTCGCTGAATTCAGGGTCGTGGTGACTGAGCAGGTAGTAGAGCATGGGATCGCCGATCAGCACCACCTTGAGGTCCAGTGGAATCGGCTCGGGCTCCAGGCTGAGGGTACTGAGCAGCCCCAGCGACTGACCGGGCGACTCCACCTTGATCTCGCGACCGCGCAAGGCCCGTTTCAAATCCTCCCAGGCGAAGGGATTCATCAGCAGCTTGCGGGCGTCCATCACCAGATAGCCGCCATTGGCGCGATGCAACGCACCGGCCTTGATCAGGTTGAAATCGGTGATCAGGGCGCCGAACTGGGCGATATACTCGACCCGCCCGATGATGTTGGGCTGAATCGGGTGGGATTCCAGCACCACCGGCGCTCCGGTGGCGGCGGCGTTGTTGACCAGGACATTGACCCGATAGCGGCGGAAGCGGCCCTCGCGGCTGCCGTGACGCGGCCGCAGCATGGGCTTGTCCTCGCCATCGTCGCCGCCGCGCACGAACTCGGCCACATTCTCGGCGATGTCGCGGGCGACCTCGTCCAGGTAGGACAGCACGATCGCCTGATCGGCCCAGCGTTCCTTCATATCGTCCATCAGATGGGAAATGGCGTGGGTCGCCGTCTCCTGATCCAGATCGCGGATGCGGGCGCGGGAGTCGCGCTCCCAGCGGGGGATCTGCTTGATCACCTCCTCCAGCCGCTCCTGCAACGCCACCATGTCGCCGCGCAGGCGGTCCTGTTCGTCCTCCGGCAGGTGCTTGAAGTCGTCGGGGCTCACCACCTCGCCATCCTTGATCGGAGCCAGGGCCAGACCGACCGGGGTGCGGATCAGCGAGACGTTGTGCGTGCTGGCCTGCTCTTGAATCTCACCGAAGGCGGATTCCTGGCGCTCCTTCTGCTCCTCCTCGATCAGCCGCTTCTTGGCGCGATGCTCCTCGGACTCGAACGCCGCCGGCAGGGCCTGACCCAACTCGTCGATCAGGCGCTCCATGTCCTTTTCCAGCAGCTTGCCCCGGCCGGCGGGCAGGCGCAGGGCGCGGGGCTTGGTATTCTCGGCGAAATTATCCACATAGGCCCAGTCGTCGGGGACCGGGCAATCCGCCGCCGCCTGATGCAGATAGTGCAGGATCAGATTGCGCCGGCCGGTGCCCTCGGCCCCCAGGGCGAACAGATTGAAGCCGCGATGGCGCATGCCGATGGCGAAGCGGATCGCCTCGACGGCCCGTTCCTGGCCGATGGCTCCGCCCTGTCCGTTGGCGTCGTCATGATCGTCGAGATCGCAAGTGGTGGAGAACGGCAACAAAGCCGGATCACAGCGGCGGTACAAAGCCGCTGGAGCAAGACCGATGGGGAGCGTCGCCTTCTTTCTGGTCACTCTTCGTCCTCGATTCGCTCCATATCGTCGTCGGACAAGCCGAAATGATGCCCGATCTCGTGGATCAGCACGTGCCGAACCACCGATGACAGATCTTCCCCTGTCTCACACCAGTAGTCCAGGATTGGCCGGCGATAGAGGAAGATCATATCGACCGACGACGGCGCGCCCCCAAAGGCCTGGATGTCCTGGGCCGAACCGCAATACAGCCCCAACAGGTCGAAGGGACTCTCCAGATCCATCTCGCGCTCGACCTCCTCATCGGGGAAATCCTCGACCCGAATGAGAACATCGGCGGCATAGCGGCGCAGTTCCTGGGGAATATCCGCAAAAGCGGCGGCGGCGATGGTCTCCAGATCGGCGGAGGACGGCGGGGTGCTGTGGTGGGGGATCACTCTGCTCATGAAAAGATTTTAGCCTGTCCTTGTTGAGGGCGCCAGGGGCACCCACTGTTTGAAGTGTACCGGTCGCGCCATGATGGTCTCAGGAGCCCCCATGACCCACAAGCTTACCGCCGCCGACCGCGCCGCCGCCCTCGCCACGCTGCCGGGCTGGACCGGGCGCGACGACCGCGATGCCATCGCCAAGACCTATATGTTCAAGGATTTCGCAGGGGCGTTCGCCTTCATGACCGCCGTGGCGCTGGCGGCCGAGCGGATGAACCACCACCCCGAATGGTTCAACGTCTGGAACCGGGTCGAAGTCACCTTGTCCACCCACGACGCCGGCGGCGTCACCGGGAAAGACATCGCCCTGGCCCGCGCCATGGAAGATGCGGTGTGGAAAACAGAGGCCCCGCCCGGCGATTGAGGGCCAAAAACTAACTCCGATACGAGCCGTTGATGTCGATATAGGCGTGCGTCAGATCGCAGGTCCACACCGTGGCCTTGCCCTTGCCCACGCCCACATCGACCTCGATGACGATCTCCTTGCCCTTCATGTGGTGGGTGACGGGAGTCTCGTCATAGCCGGGGGCCACCTCGCCCTTGTCGGCGACCGTGACGCCGCCCATGCGGATGGAAAGCTTGTCGCGGTTGGCCTTCTCGCCGGACTTGCCCACCGCCATCACGACGCGGCCCCAATTGGCGTCCTCGCCGGCGATGGCGGTCTTGACCAGGGGCGAATTGGCGATGGACATGCCGATCTTGCGGGCTGCCTTGCGTCCGGCGGCGCCGGTGACGGTGATGGCGACGAATTTGGTGGCGCCCTCGCCGTCGCGGACCACCTGATGGGCCAGATCGGTCAGCAGCTCGAACAGCTTGGCCTTGAAATCGGACAGCCGCTTGTCCTTGGCGTCCTTGATCGCCTTATTGCCGGCCTTGCCGGTGGCGAACAGCATCAAGGTGTCGCTGGTGGAGGTGTCGCTATCCACCGTGATGCAATTGAACGAGCCGTCGACGCCCTTGGACAGCAGATCCTGCAACACTCCGGCCGGCAAGGCGGCGTCGGTGAAGACATAGGACAGCATGGTCGCCATGTCGGGCGCGATCATGCCGGCGCCCTTGGCGATGCCGTTGATGACCACCTTGGTTCCATCGATCACGGCGGTGCGGCTGGCGCCCTTGGGATAGGTGTCGGTGGTCATGATCGCCTGGGCAGCCTCGAACCAGGCGTCGGGCTTCAGCTTGGCGCGGGCGTCGGCCAGGGCATCTGTGATTTTTTCGTCGGGCAGCCGGACCCCGATGGTGCCGGTGGAGGCGATATAGACCTCGGAAGCCTTGCAACCGACCAGGGCCGAGGCCTTGTCCACCGTGCGGCTGACCGAGGCGACGCCCACCGAACCGGTGAAGGCGTTGGCATTGCCGGAATTGACCACCAGAACGCGGGCACGACCCTTGGCGACCGCGGTCCTGCACCACTCCACCGGAGCCGAGGCGGTCAACGAGCGGGTGAACACCCCGGCGGCGGCGGTGCCTTCGGCCATTTCCACCAGCAGCAGGTCGGTGCGTCCGGCATAGCGGACGCCACAGGCGTGACTGGCCAGGGTGACGCCGTCGACGACAGGCATGTCGGGAAACCGAGCGGGGGCGAGGGGCGACACGGTGGAGGTCATGGCGGAAATTCCATTTTGGCGGTGAAGACTCCGGCGGTTGGTACAAGACCGACGCGCCGGAGTCTCGCCACACTTTAGTGACGGCGAAGGAAGCCTACTTCTTGCCCTGCTCGGGCAGCGGCGCGCCATCGGGACCAAAGCGCTTGATCTTGGCCTTGTCGCGCAGGTCCATCACCAGCTTCTCCTGGATGCCTTCGGCAATCTGCTGGGCGATGGCGGGCTTGGCCTGCTCGTAGGGGGGGATCACCGCCATGCGCTTGTCGTCGACCTTGATCACATGGTAGCCGAACGGCGACTTGACGGGGGTCTTGGAGACCTCGCCGGGGCGCATGGCAAAGGCGGCGTCGGCGAATTCCGGCACCATGGCCTTCTGGGAGAAATAGCCGAGATCGCCACCGTTGGCGGCCCCTGACGGGTCCTTGGTGCGGGTCTTGGCCAGTTCGGCGAAGTCGGCGCCACGGCCCAACTCGGCGATGATGGAGCGGGCGGCCTCGTCGGTTTCCACCAGGATATGGCGGGCGCGCACTTCCTCGGCCGGGACGAATTCCTTGACCGCCCGGTCGTAATTGGCCTTGATCGACTCTTCGGTGACCGCCGGACGGACCTTATTTTGCATATAGGCCTGAGTCACCATCTGCATCTCGACCTTCTTGAGGGCGGCCTTGATCTCGGGATTGGCGTCGAGCTTCTCCTTCTTCGCCGCATCGTAGACCAACTGGTTGTTGATGACGATTTCAAGCAGCGCCTCGTAGGGCGGCTGTCCTGCTCCACGCGGCAGCTGACGGGCAAAATCGGCCAGCTGGGAGATATGAATCTCGGAGCCGTTGACCACGGCGACCACGGCATTCTTCTGGTCGGCGGCAAAAACCGGGCTGGCGGCGAACCCGGCGACCAGACCAAGGGCGAGCACGGGGCCGCGCGCGAACAGCTTCATCATGAGCGATCATTCCTTCTCGTCGGAAAGCCAAGGACGCGACCGCGCGCCCCGGCCGAGACATCGATCCCGGGTATGAAGCACAACCGGACAGAGGGCACAAGTGCCCAGAAGGGTGGAACCGACATCAGCCCATCAATATCTTCGGAACCGAATTGAGCCGCAGCCGGAACGCGTCGGGCATCCCCGAGCCCAGCAGCGGCCGCAAATACATGCGGAAGGCGTCGGTGACATCGGTTCCGGAGTCGGCGATGAAGTGGTCCTCCATCACGCGGGTCTTGCCTGCCACCATCTCCAGCGGCAGCAGCTTGTAGTCCACCGAGTAAAAACCGGTGCGCTGGATGGTCACCGAGCCGTCCACCGTGCCCCACATGGCGAATTGCACCGCCTTCTCGCCGACCTCGCGGGCCTCGCGCTGGTCCACGTCCGAGACGCAACCGATAAACGAGCGCTGGACATAGCCGAAGGTGTCGCCGCGCACCCGCTTGATTCCCAGCCTGGCCTTGACCTCCTCGCACAGCAGGTCGGCCAGGGCGCCGGTGCCCGACAGCTGGATATTGCCGTGGGCGTCCTTTTCCACATCCTTTGCCAGCTTGGTGATGATGGGCGCGCCGTTCTCGTCGTGGATGCCTTCGGAGACCGCCACCACGCAGCGGCCATACCGCTCGTAGCAGTCCTTGACGTCGGACAGGAAGCGATCGACCGAGAAGACGCGCTCGGGAATATAGATCAGGTGGGGGCCGTCATCGGGGAACTTCTTGCCCAAGGCCGAGGCGGCGGTCAGGAAGCCAGCATGGCGGCCCATCACCACCGCTATATAGACGCCCTTCAGCGCCGCATTGTCCAGATTGGCCCCCATGAAGGCCTGGGCGACGAACCGCGCCGCCGAGGGAAAGCCCGGCGTGTGGTCGTTATGGACCAGATCGTTGTCGATGGTCTTGGGGATATGGATGCAGCGCAGCGGATAGCCGGCCTTGTGCGCCTCCTCCGAGACGATACGGACCGTGTCCGAGGAATCATTACCGCCGATATAAAAGAAGTAGGCGATGCCATGGGCCTGGAGAACCCGGAACACCTCCTGACAGTATTTAAGGTCGGGCTTGTCGCGGGTCGAGCCCAGCGCCGAGGACGGAGTCTGCGCCACCGCCTCCAGGTTATGGCTGGTCTCCTGGGTGAGGTCGAGAAACTCCTCGTTGATGATGCCGCGCACCCCATGATGGGCGCCATAGACCAGATCCACATTGCGGAATTTGCGCGATTCCAGCACCGCGCCCACCATGGACTGATTGATGACCGCCGTCGGCCCGCCGCCTTGAGCCACCAGGACCTTGCCGTGCAACATCTCCCGCCCTCCCCTTCTGTCACGTCCGGCGATCACGATACGCCGCCCGCGAAGGAGCTGCCAGAGGCGTCAGGTCTTTTACGCCTCATGAGTAGGCCCCATATGGGAGACAGCCCCACCGAACGGGGCTTGCCAGGGAGGTAGGATTGCCCCACCCGCAGCTCAAGATCTTCAACAGTCCGTGCAAGTCGGTCTGCCGTATCGACGACCGTTTTGACTGGTGCGCCGGCTGCAAGCGCACCAAGGCCGAAATCAAAGCCTGGTCCACCGCCAGCGATGGCCAGAAACAAGCTATCCTCGACCGCCTGCCCGGCCGGGCCGCCGCCGAAATCGCCAGCTACGAAGCGTGATGCGACTCGCCCCCATTACAAAGGCGTTGACTCTCGAACGCGCCTGAGTATAGTTCGGCCCTCTCGCGCGGGGTGTTCGCCCTGCGCGTCACTAATTCTTTTGCTCAGGTAGAATCGTCATGTTCGCAGTCATCCAGACCGGCGGTAAGCAGTACAAGGTGGCCAAGGACGACGTCATCCGCGTCGAGAAGCTGGCTGGTGAGGCCGGGTCCGAGCTCGTGCTCGATCAGGTTCTGATGGTTGGCGACAAGATTGGCGCTCCCGTCGTGGCTGGCGCCCAGGTGACGGCGACCGTGGTCGCTCAGGCCCGTGGCGAGAAGATCATCATCTTCAAGAAGCGCCGCCGCCAGAATTCGCGCCGCAAGAATGGCCACCGCCAGGATCTGACGATTCTGCGCATTACCGATATCTCCGCCGGCTGATCGCAGCCCCAAGCGGATACGAGGAGACTAGACTATGGCTCATAAAAAGGCTGGCGGCTCATCCCGCAACGGTCGCGACTCAGCGGGTCAGCGGCTTGGCGTCAAGAAGTTCGGTGGTGAGATCGTCATCCCCGGCAACATCATCGTGCGCCAGCGCGGCACCAAATTCTATCCCGGCACCAATGTCGGCATGGGCACCGATCATACCTTGTTCGCCAAGGTCCTCGGCACCGTCGCCTTCAAGCACAAGGCCGAAGGCCGGACCTTCGTGGTCATCGAGCCGCTGCCGGAAGCCGCCGAATAGGGCCGTTCCCGGACCCATATGGTTTTGGAAGGGGGGAACGGTTCGCCGTTCCCCCTTTTCGTTTTCAGGGACTTGAGCGTCACGGGCGAAGCTCGCCACGGCGTGTGAGGCAAAACAAAGATGAAATTCCTCGATCAGGCCAAGATTTTCGTCAGAAGCGGCGACGGCGGAGCCGGCGCGTGCAGCTTTCGTCGCGAAAAACACATCGAATTCGGTGGCCCCGATGGCGGCAATGGCGGCCGGGGCGGCGACGTGATCCTGGAATGCGTCGCCAACCTCAACACCCTGATCGATTACCGCTACCAACAGCACTTCAAGGCGGATAAGGGCCATCACGGCCAGGGCGCCAACAAGACCGGCGGCAAGGGCGACGACATGGTGATGAAGGTCCCGGTCGGCACCCAGGTGCTGGACGAGGACAAAGAGACGGTGATGGCCGATCTCACCCAGGCCGGTCAGCGCATCGTGCTGCTGCGGGGCGGCGATGGCGGCTTTGGCAACCTGCATTACAAAACCTCGACCAATCAAGCCCCGCGCCGCTACGACGAAGGCTGGCCGGGTGAGGAACGCTGGATCTGGCTACGCCTCAAACTGATCGCCGACGCCGGGCTGGTGGGACAACCCAATGCCGGCAAGTCCACCTTCCTGGCCGCCTGCACCCGGGCGCGGCCCAAGATCGCCGCCTACCCCTTCACCACCTTGCACCCCAATCTGGGCGTGGTGACCCTGGGCGACGAAGAATTCATCGCCGCCGACATCCCCGGCCTGATCGAGGGCGCCCATGAGGGCCTCGGCATCGGCGACCGCTTTCTGGGGCATATCGAACGCTGCCGGGTGCTGCTGCACCTGATCGACGGCACCGAGGACGACGTGGCCGAGGTCTATCGCGTGGTCCGCCACGAATTGGCCGCCTATGGCGGCGGCCTGGACGCCAAGCCCGAAGTGGTGGCGTTGAACAAGTGCGACTCGCTGACTCCGGAAGACATCGAGGAAAAGCTGGAGGCCCTCCGCGAGGCCTGCGGCGCCGAAGTCCTGCCGCTGTCCGGCGTATCCGGCATCGGTATGAAACCGGTTTTGGCGCGGCTGTTCGGCCATATCAAGGAAGCCCGCGAGGCCGAGCCGGCCGTTCTGGCCGCCTCCTCAGCCTTCGGCGCCGGCAAGCGCTCGACGCCCCATTTCAAGTCGACCTCCGAGGAGGGCGATCTGGAAGACGGCCGCGTGGGGCCGAACGGCGAATGGATCTGGAACACCGACCAAGACGATGGGGACGACGAAGGCGAATGAGCAAGATGAAAGCCGACCGGCACGGATACGCCCGCTTTGGCCGATCGAGGGACTGAAAAATGAAACAGGCCCGGCGGCTGATCATCAAGATCGGCTCCTCGCTGCTGGTGGACGACGTTTCCGGCCATATCCGGCGGACCTGGCTGGATTCGCTGTGCGCCGACATCGCCGCCTGCCGGGCGCGCGGACAAGAAGTGCTAATCGTGTCCTCCGGCGCGGTGGCGGTCGGTCGCCGCCAGTTGGGCCTGAAGCAGCCGCTCCGGCTGGAGGAAAAACAGGCGGCCGCCGCCTGCGGTCAGATCCGCCTCGCCCATGCCTATCAGGAGGCGCTGGCCCACCATTCCATCACCGTGGCCCAGGTGCTGCTGACCCTGGATGATTCCGAGGACCGCCGACGCTACCTTAACGCGCGCTCCACCCTGGACACCCTGCTGCGCCTGGGCGCGGTGCCGGTGATCAACGAAAACGACACCGTGGCCACCGCCGAGATCCGGGTGGGCGACAACGACCGCCTTGCCGCCCGCGTCGCCCAGATGGTCTCGGCCGACGCGCTGGTGCTGTTCTCCGACATCGACGGCCTCTATACCGCCGACCCGCGCAAGCATCCCGACGCCAGATTCATCCCCGAAGTGCGCGACCTGACCCCCGAGATCGAGGCCATGGCCGGCGACCCCGGCTCGGCCTACGGCTCGGGCGGCATGGTGACCAAGCTGACCGCCGCGCGCATCTGCCTGTCGGCCGGTTGCCGCATGGCGATCACCAAGGGCGAGATGCAACACCCCCTCAAGGCCATCGAGGACGGCAGCCGCTGTACCTGGTTCATCCCCGGTTCCGAGCCCCGCACCGCCCGCAAACAGTGGATCTTCGGCTCCATGAAACCGGCCGGCGCCCTGGTGCTGGATGCCGGCGCCGCCCGCGCCCTGGCTTCGGGCAGCTCCCTGCTGCCGGCCGGCGTGGTGGTGGTGGACGGCGAGTTCGATCGCGGCGACTGCGTCTTGGTCAAATCCGCCGATGGGCGGGTGCTGGGCCGCGGATTGGTGGCCTATTCCGCCGCCGACTCCCGCGCCATCCAGGGCCGCAAGAGCACCGAAATCGAAACCATCCTGGGTTTTCGCGGCCGCGACGAACTGATCCACCGCGACGATCTGGTGATGGAGGGATAGCCTGGAGGCCATGACCATGACGACCGATATCCAGACCCTGATGACCGATCTCGGCCGCCGCGCCCGCGCCGCCGCGCGGGTGATGGCGCTGGCTCCGACCGCCGCCAAGGACCAGGCGCTGCGCGCCGCCGCCGCCGCCCTGCGCACCGACGCGCCGCTGATCATCGCCGCCAACGCAAAGGACATGCGGGCCGGAGAGGCCAAGGGCCTGACCAAGGCCTTACTCGACCGCCTGATGTTGAACCCCGCCCGGATCGAGGCCATGGCCAAGGGGCTGGAGGACATCGCCGCCCTGCCCGATCCGGTCGGGCGCACTCTGGCTGGATGGACCCGTCCCAACGGGCTGGCCATCGCCCGCGTCGCGGTGCCGCTGGGGGTGATCGGAATCATCTATGAGAGCCGGCCCAACGTCACCGCCGACGCCGCCGGCCTCTGCCTGAAGTCGGGCAACGCCGCCATCCTGCGCGGCGGCTCGGAAAGCTTCCACTCGTCGCGAGCGATCATGGCCGCCCTGTCGGCCGCCATCGCCGCCGCCGGCCTGCCCGTCGATGCCGTCCAGATGGTGCCCACCACCGACCGGGAAGCGGTCGGGGCCATGCTGCGCCTCTCCGAGTATATCGACGTCATCGTGCCGCGCGGCGGCAAGTCGCTGGTGGCCCGCGTGGTCGAGGAAAGCCGCATTCCGCTGTTCCAGCACCTGGAGGGCATCTGCCACACCTATGTGGACGCCGCCGCCGATCTGGAAATGGCCAAAGCGGTGGTGCTCAACGCCAAGATGCGCCGGACCGGCGTCTGCGGCGCGACCGAGACCCTGCTGGTGGACCGGGCCTGCGCCGACACCCACCTGAAGCCGCTGGTCTCCATGCTGATCGATGCCGGTTGCGAGGTGCGCGGCGACCACGCGGCGCAGCAGGCCGACTGCCGCGCCCTGCCCGCCGTCGAGGCCGACTGGAGCACGGAATATCTCGATTCCGTCATCTCGGTGAAGGTGGTGGACGGCGTCCGGGCGGCGGTGGACCACGTCAACGCCTACGGCTCGCACCATACCGAGGCCATCATCACCGAAGAGGCCAAGGCCGCCGAAGCCTTCCTGAACGGCTGCGACTCGGCCATCGTGCTGTGGAACGCCTCGACCCAGTTCGCCGATGGCGGCGAATTCGGCATGGGGGCCGAAATCGGCATCTCCACCGGCAAGATGCATGCGCGCGGCCCGGTGGGCGTCGAACAGCTATGCACCTTCAAATATGTGGTGAAGGGCGCCGGTCAGGTCCGGCCGGGGTGAGGCCGCCGCCGCCCAATCCCTGGGGAGACCGCCGCCGGGTCCGGGTCGGGCTCCTGGGCGGTTCGTTCAACCCGGCCCATGGCGGTCACCGCCACATCGCCGAACTGGCGTTGAAGCTGCTGCGCCTCGACGAAGTCTGGCTGCTGGTCAGCCCGCAAAACCCGCTAAAGCCGGCGACCGGGATGGCGCCGCTGGCCGAGCGGATGGCCTCGGCCCATGCCGTCACCGCCGGCAATCGCCGCCTCAGAGTCAGCGCCCTGGAGACCCGGCTGGGCACCCGCTATACCGCCGACACCCTGACTTTGCTGCACACCCGCTTTGGCCGCACCCGCTTCGTCTGGCTGATGGGCGACGACAATCTGATCCAGTTGGAACACTGGGCGCGCTGGGAACGGATCTTCGCGGTCGTTCCGGTTGCGATTTTGGCGCGCGGTCCCTATTCTGCCCGAGCGTTGGCCGCCAAGGCGGCCCGCCGGTTCGATCATTACCGCAGTGGGGCCGAGGGCGCGCGGTGCTTGTGCACCAAGCCGCCGCCGGCCTGGGTGTTCCTCCATATCCGGCGGCACCCGGCCTCGTCCACCGCGATCCGCAGCCTGAACCGTCAGAAGACATAGGAGTCCGTCATACCTCACAATTCCACCCCCGCCGCCGCGCCCCTCGCCTCCGAGGCCCCCAGCCTGGTCGATCTGGTCGTCGCCACCCTGGAGGACCACAAGGCCGAGGACATCATCGTCATCGACCTGCGCGGCCGCACCTCCATCGCCGATCACATGGTGATCGCCACCGGCAAGTCGTCCCGTCAGGTCGGCGCCCTGGCCGACTTCGTATCGCGTTCGCTAAAGACCGCCGGTCAGCATGTCCAGACCGAGGGCGAGCCCCAGTGCGACTGGGTGCTGGTGGATGCCGGCGACATCATCGTCCACCTGTTCCGCCCCGAGGTTCGCAGCTTCTACAATCTCGAAAAGATGTGGTGCACCATGGAGGCCAAGGCCGAGTTCTCCAGCGCCGCGGCCGTCCGGGCCAAGGCCATGCTGGGCGAGTGATGCGGATTCTGGTCGCCGCCGTGGGTAAGGCCAAGGCGGGGCCGGAACTCGACCTCTATCACCAGTATCTCCGCCGCCTGTCCCCGCCACCGACCCTGAAGGAGGTGGAGGAGAAGCGCCCGCTCGCCTCGGCCCAACTGAAAGCGCGCGAGGCCGAATTGCTGCTGGCCACGGTCCCGGCCGGCGCGGTGGTGGTGGCGCTGGACGAGCGCGGCCGCGATCTCGGCTCCCCCGAATTCGCCGGAAAGATCAGGGACTGGCGCGATGGCGGCGTCACCGACCTCGCCTTTCTGATCGGCGGCGCCGATGGCCATGACCAGACCGTGCGCGACCGCGCCGACCTGCTGCTGTCGCTGGGACGGATGACATGGCCGCATATGTTGGTGCGCGCCCTGCTGGCCGAGCAGTTGTGGCGCTCCCAAGCCATCCTGTCCGGCCACCCCTATCATCGTATTTGAGGCCGAAGAGCGGGCGGCTCCGCGGCATGGACCGCGCTGGATGGCGCGTCGGTAGATGCCCGTCAAAGCCCCAGATGAGGGGCGCAGAGCCGTGACAGTTCTTCCAGGCTCTGCTCGACGCTGCGGTCCGAGGTGTTGAGGACGGCGTCGGCGCGGCCGTAGAGGTGTCGGCGCGCATCCAAGATGGACCGCAGATCCTCCATGGCGGCGCGGCCCTGGCCCTCGATGGGGCGCAGGTCGCCCTGGCTCATCACCCGGCGCATGTGCTCCTCGGGGGAGGCCTGGACCCAGACGGTAAAGCAGGATTGCAGCAACACGTCATAGGTCTGGGGCTCGGACACCAGGGAGCCGCCGGATTCGAGCACCATGCTCTTCTGGCTTTCGATAGTGGTTTCCAGCGCGCTGAACTCCAGCTTGCGATAGCCCTTCTGACCCATGGACAGCAGAATCTCGGTCATGTCCATGCCGGCGATCTGCTCGATCACCGAGGTGACCCGCACAAAGGGAACCCCATAGCGTTGCGCCAACAACTGGCCCAGCGTGGTCTTGCCCGCCCCCCGCAACCCGACCAGGGCGACCCGGCGCGACAGTTTGAGGCCGCGTCTGAAGGCCTGACGCAGCAAGATATAGGCTTCCGACTGCTGATCCGGCGTCAGGGTTTCGAGGAATTTACGGGCCAGGGCCAAATCGGGATGATGCTCGTCGGTCTCGGCCTCGATCAGCTCGGCGACCGGCAGATCCATGGCCTGAGCCAGCAGCCACAGGATATTGAAGCTGACATTGGCCTGACCGCCCTCCAACTGGGCGAGGTAGCGTTCCGAGATGCCGGCATGCTGCGACAGGTCCTTGCGCGACATGCCGCGCCGCGCCCGAAACCGCTTGACCCGGTCTCCCAGCCGCTTGGCCATGGCCGTGAATTCTGCCTGATCTCCCATGAAACACTACCCTGTCGCCCGATACCGGCGATAATGAAGCATGGTTGTGGCCGCATGGCTAGCCTTGTGCATAATGGTGCATCCTGAGATTGGGGAGAATCGAAGCATGCCGCTGGCCCAGGAACATCCCACGATCAAACGACGATCATGAACTCCCCCGTTTACGGAACGGAATTCGTCAACGGCAGCGTCCTGATCGTCGAAGATAGCGCCCTCAATCAGCAACTGGTCTCCACCATGCTTGAAATCATGGGGATTACCCGGATCGAGACGGCGGAAGACGGATTGGAGGGGCTGGAACGCCTGAAGACCTTCTCTCCCGATATCATCATCCTCGACGTCATGATGCCGCGCATGGACGGAATCACTTTCCTTCAGCACCTGCGGGCCAATCCGGCCCATGCCGAGATTCCGGTCCTGGTGGCGACGGCCCTCGACGAGGCAAGCGAGCGGGCGGCGGCCTTCGACGCCGGCGCATCCGACTATGTGGTCAAGCCCATCGATCGCCGCGAATTCATGGCCCGCGTCTCGGTACATCTGCGCTCGCGGCTGCTGATCGCCCGGCTGCGGCGCTACCAGGACCGCCTGGGCCGCGACCTCGCCGCCGCCCAGGCCATGCAGGAGGGCCTGCTGCCAACGGCGGCCGAGATCGCCCATGTGGAGGCCGCCTATGGCATGCGCCTGAATTCGGTCTTTCGCAGTTCGTCCGAACTGGGCGGTGACCTGTGGGGCCTCATTCCGGTCGACAAACACCGCTTCGGGCTCTATCTGGTCGATTTCTCCGGCCATGGCATCGCGGCGGCCATCAACACCTTCCGCCTGCATGTCCTGCTGGGCAAGAAAGGCGACGTCGCGGGAGACCCGGCGGCCTTGCTGGGACGGATCAATCAGGCCCTGCTCGGCGTGCTGCAACGCGGCCAATTCGCCACCATGATCTATGCGGTGTTCGACTCGTCCCGGCACACCATGACCTTCGCCAGCGCCAGCGCCCCGGCCCCGGCGCTGCGAGGGCCGGATGGCGCGGCCCGGTTGCTGGCCATCAACTCCCACCCGTTGGGCGTCATCGCCGAGGCGGCCTACCACAACACCGAAGTTCCGTTCCAGCCGGGCAGCGGGCTGCTGCTTTACAGCGACGGCCTGACCGAAGCCATCGACGGCAACGGCAATTTCCTGGGCGAGAAAACGGCGCTGTGGATCGCCGAGATGACCTCCGGCGACCTGTTATCCGAAATCGAGGTCTTGCTGTTCCGAGGCTGTGCCTTCAGCGACGACCTATCGGCCGTCTGGATCACGGCACGATAAACTGCCAGCCGAACCAGCGCCACCGCCCCTCCAGCGTGGCGACGGTGCAGTTGATACGGCCGCGTCCGGAAGGAAACGGCTTGGACATGCGAACTTCCACCCTCGGCCCCAGCCGTTCAACCCGCAACTGGCCCTGATGGGACGAAAAGCAGGCCAGCCCGTCGATGCCCGGCACATCCTCGGCCAAGGTGAAGCCGAAGGCGGGCGGGTTGACCTTGATGGCGGGATCGTCGGGGGTGATGTCTTCGGCCGGCAGGGGCAGCGACCGGATCGCCAGCCGGAACCGCTCCGGCTCGCCATAGGCCGAAGTGGCGGCGAAGCGCGGCAGGAAATAAGGATCGGCCCTGGCCCAGACCGCACCGGAATGCTGGCCGAAGGCGGCGACATAGCCAGCGTCGCGCACCAGCCGGATGGCCTCGGCGCTGGCCTCGCCCCACGGCCAGACGAACAGGGCTGGAACACGGCCCAACTCGTGTTCGAACCGGGCGCGGGCGCGGACCAGATCGGCCGCCACCGCTTCGGAGCCGGCCTTGACCATGTGCAGACGGGCGGCGCCCTGGCTGGCGACGGCGACCCCGGCGGCGACCAGTTCGCGAACCTGATTCCAGGTCATCACCTCGGACCCGCCACGATCGATTTCATCGGTGGCGATGGCCAGGGTGACGGGAAGACCGGCCTTTCTCAACACCGGCCAGGCGCGGGAATAAACCGAGGCGGCGGCATCGTCGATGGTGATGGCGACGACCTTGTCCGGCAGCGGCCGTCCCGCCCGCATGGCCTCCATCACCTCGGCCAGCGGCAGCACCGCGTGACCGCCGTTCTTGAACTCGGCCATCTGGGCGCCCAGTTGAGCCGTGCTGGTGTTCAGCGCGGCGACCCGGTCATCGTCAAAACGGTGATACAGCAAAATCACGGCGGAATCGGCCGCCCAGGCGGACGACATCACGGCCGCCCCCAGCCAGATCAGTGCAGCCGAAGCAACAGACCGTTTCCCCATCACCCTCTGGTCCCCATCAAACATGCGTTTTACAGTCCGCAATGTTTGCCGCATCCAGGCGGTCACGTACAGCCAAATACGAGGAGAAGCAACCCATGAGTGCGCAATTGAATCAGGACAGCCTTGATCTGCTGTTCGGGCAAGCCCGTAGTTTCTCGGCATTCCAGCCCCTCCCCGTTGCCGACGATCTGCTGCGCCGCGCCTGGGATCAGGCGGTCATGGGTCCGACCAGCGTCAACTGCCTGCCGGCCCGCATCATCTTCGTGCGCTCGGCCGAGGCCAAGGCGCGGCTGAAACCGGCGCTGGCGCCGGGCAATGTGGACAAGACCATGGCGGCGCCGGTCACCGCCATCATCGGCCACGACATGGCGTTTTTCGAGGCGCTGCCTCGGCTGTTCCCCCATGCCGACGCCCGATCCTGGTTCGTCGGCAACGACGCCCTGATCGACAGCACCGCCAGCCGCAACGGCACCTTGCAGGGCGGATACTTCCTCCTGGCGCTGCGGGCGATCGGGCTGGATTGCGGCCCCATGAGCGGGTTCGATAACGCCAAGGTCGATGCCGAGTTCTTTACCGGCACCACCATCAGGTCCAACTTCCTGATCAATATCGGATACGGCGACCCCGCCGGCCTGTACCCGCGCGGCCCCCGGCTCGGCTTCGACGAAGCGTGCAAGATCCTGTAACCACCCCTTAGCCCGCCCGAATGCCGGCGATGAAGCGCGTGACCTCGTCCATCAGATTTCCGGTCTGGCGGGACAGGCCGCGCGACTGCTCCAAGACATGGCCTGACGCACCGCCGGCCTGACGCGCGACCGAGCTGACGCGGGCGACGTTGCCGACCACCTCACCGGTTCCCCGCACGGCGGCCTCGACGCTGTGGGTGATCTCGCCGGTGGCCAACTGCTGCTGCTTCACCGATTGGGTGATCGCCTCCACCACCCGGCTCATATCGACGATGATCCGGGCGATGTCTTGGATCGCCGTCACCGTTTCGGCGGTGGCGGCCTGGACCTGGGAGATTTGAGTCGAAATCTCCTGGGTCGCCCGGGAGGTCTGGTTGGCGAGGTTCTTGACCTCACCGGCCACCACGGCGAAGCCCTTGCCGGCGTCGCCGGCCCGCGCCGCCTCGATGGTGGCGTTGAGCGCCAGCAGATTGGTCTGGCCGGCGATGGAGTTGATCAGACCGACCACCTCGCCGATCCGCTCGGCCACGGTCGCGAGACTTTCCACATTGGTCGAGGCGCTTCGGGCCTTGCCGACCGCATCGGCGGTGGTGCCGGAGGAGGCCACCACCTGACGCTCGATCTCGGCGATGGCGGCGGACATCCGCTCCACCGCATCGACCACCGTCTGCACATTGCCCGACGCCGCCTCGGCGCTGCGTTCGGCGGCCCCGGCCTCGACCGCGGCATCGGAGACCGACGTCGACATGGCCGAGGCCGTTTCACTCATTTCGGTGGCGGCGGCCGCCAGATCGGCCACCAGGGCCTTGACCGTCTCCTCGAACTCGCCGGCCAGGGCGGTCCGCGCCTGCCGACGATCCTCGGAGGCCCGCGCCTCGGTCCGGCGGCGATCCTCGGCCAGTTGCCGCATCTCGCGGGCATTGCTGGCGAACACGCTGACTGTGCGGGCCATGTCGCCGATCTCGTCGCGGCGATCCAGGCACGGCACCTGCTCGGTATCGCTGCCGGTCGCCAGGGCGCTCATGCTGCGGCGCAGGGTTTCCAGCGGCCGGGTCAGGCTGCGGGTCACCACCAGGGCCACCGCCAACCCCACCACGACAAATCCGATGAACGACACCAGCAAGATGACCGTGGCGCTTTGCTGTTCCGACTGTGCGCGCTCGCGGAAATGGGCGGCGTCCTCGGTCGCCAGGGTGATGGCCGACCCCATCAGGCGCTGGATCACGGCGGCCTGCCTGGCGGCGGCGCCCTTGGTGATGTCGGCGCCCTCGACGCTGCGGCCCTCCATCATCATGGAGACGATCTCCTTGCGGATCGGCCGCCATTGCGCCAGGGCGGCGCGCAGTTCGTCAAAGATGCCGGGATCGGCCAGGAAACGCTCGCGGGCCAGATCAAGCTTGAGGGTGACGCCGGCCTCGGCCTGATCGATGGCCGCCTCGGCGGCTGCGATATCCTTGTCCTCGAAGGCCAGCGCCAGATCCTTCATGGACCGATGCATGGAGATGATGCCGGCATTGGCCTCGGACAGAGCCGACGAGACCGTGAACGGATGCCGGTGCAGCAGCTCGGTCTGCGAGGAAATAGAGCGGAGCTGGACCACCGATAGCAACCCCAGCCCGCCGGTGATCAGAATCATCAGCCCGAAGCCGGCAAACAGCCGGACACCGATTTTCATGTCTGCCATATGCATGAGCGTCCCCTTTGCAGCGCGATGCGAAGCGATGCCGACGAACCCGGATAATTTTTTATTGGACGATCATGCCTGATCAGGGCGATGCGTCGATAACTATGTTGTGACACACAACAGTTTAACGATGCAACAATATTCCGCCCGACTACCGGACCTTGAGAACGGCGAACGGCGAGTCCGGATCGACCGGGCTGGACTGACGGCGCGGCCGAGGGCGGCGGCCGGAGCGAAAGGCCCCCGCCGGGTCGCGCTCATACCCCAGACCGGTCAGCACCGAAGCGGTGGCTGCGGCCCCCAGGCCCAACAGCGACAGCAGCAACCGGCTGGGCTCGAACGGGCCGGCCTTGGCCAGAGTCCGCGCCTCGGCGGCGAATCGCTCCAGCATATCGACCCGCACCGCGATGCCCCCCGCCACCCGATAGCCGACCGCGTCGTAAAAGTCGGGCGACCGGGCCGGGTCGGCCGCCACCGCCGGCTTGGGGCCGGGCGGATCGGCGGTGGGGCAACCCTTGTGAATGCTCCACAACAAGGCCCGCAGGGACTGGGTCGCCGGCTTCAACAGAGCGGGCAGGAAGACGCTTTCGGTGCCGAAGCGCACTCCCAACCGGGCCAGGGCGGCGCGGTCGGCCGGACTCAGCACCTCCACCTGCCGTCGCGCCGGGGCCAGCGGCAGCGAGCCCAACGCCTCGACCAGTTGGTGGGCCAAGCCCCGGGCGGCCCCGGTCAACCGAGCCTCGCGCACCATGACCAACGACGCCAGGTCGCGGGCGACGATGGCGTGGACGGCCCCGGTCAGGCGACGACGCAGCCTTTCGCGCATCGGCGGCTCCAGCAGGTCGCTCTCCGGCGGCTCGACCGCGGGTCGCAGCAGGTCGACCCCGCCGGCCAGCCGCGCCACTATCTCGCCACGCCAGCCGATACCATCGGGGCCAAGGGTGAAGGCCGGGTCGCCGTCGCCGACCAGGAGGTCGAGACGACTGGCGATCTCGCGCTTCAGGGCGCGCGATGCGGCGGACAGGACCGTCCTGGCGGCTCCGGCGGTCTCGGTGCGGTCGGGCTGGAAGGCAAAGCCCTGGAGGCGGCCCACATACTGACCCTCGACCAGAACGTCGCCCTCGGCCGTCACCACCGCCGCCATCTCGCCGCTATCGCGCAGCCGACGCACCAGTACGGCGGTGCGTTTATCGACAAACCGGTTGGTCAGGCGGTCGTGCAGGGCGTCGGACAGACGATCCTCGATGGCGCGGCTCACCTCCTGCCAATGGCCGGGATCGGCGACCCAGTCGATCCGGTTGGCCACATAGGTCCAGGTGCGGATACTGGCGATGCGGGCGACGATGGCGTCAATCTCACCGTCCACCCGGTCGATCCGCGCCAGATTCTCGGCCAGCCAGTCGGTGGGCAGCCGCCCGGCGGGGGCAGCCAGATGAGTGAAAATGCGGCCCAGCAGGCGGGTATGGGACTCGTCCAGCACCTTGCGGAAATCGGGGATCCGACAGACCTCCCACAGCAGGCTGACCCGCTGGGGATGCGAGGCCAGCCGCAAGATGTCGGGATCGGCGGCCAGGGCCGCCAACGCCAGATGGTCGTCGGCGTCGCGCGCCCGGATCAGCCCGGCTTGCCCCGGCGGCCGGTCCAGGCTGGCCAGCAGCGCCGCCACCGAGGTGAAGCGCAGTTGGGAGTTGCGCCAGGACAGCGCCTTCAGCGGTGGAAAACGGTGGTTCTCCACCGCCTCGACCATATCGGCGGGAATGGCGCCGGCATCGGCGGTGGTGCCGAAACTGCCGTCATTCATGTGGCGACCGGCGCGGCCGGCGATCTGGGCCAATTCAGCCGGCTCCAGCAGGCGCGGGGCGCGGCCGTCGAACTTGCGCAGCGCCGCAAAGGCCACATGGTCCACATCCATGTTCAGCCCCATGCCGATGGCGTCGGTGGCGACGATGTAGTCCACTTCGCCCGCCTGATACATGCCGATCTGGGCGTTGCGGGTGCGGGGCGACAGCGCGCCCAGCACCACCGCCGCCCCCCCGCGTGAGCGGCGCACGAACTCGGCCATGGCATAGACTTCGGCGGCGGAGAACGCCACCACCACCGAGCGCGGCGGCAATCGGGCCAGTTTGCGCGGGCCGGTATGGGTCAGGCTGGAAAAGCGCGGCCGACCGATGAACTCCACCCCCGGCGCCAGCTGACGCAACAGCGGCTTGATGGTCTCGGCCCCCAGGAACACGGTCTCCTGCTCGCCCCGGGCATGCAGCAGCCGGTCGGTGAAGATGTGGCCGCGCTCGGGATCGGCGCAAAGTTGGATCTCGTCCACCGCCACGAAGGCCACCCGACGGTCCAGCGGCATGGACTCCACCGTGCAGACGAACCAACGGGGATGCGGCGGGATGATCTTTTCCTCGCCGGTGATCAGCGCCACCGCACCGGCCCCTTTCAGCCGCACGATGCGGTCGTAGTTTTCCCGCGCCAGCAGCCGCAGCGGAAAGCCGATCATGCCCGAGGCATGACCCAGCATACGGTCCAGGGCGAAATGGGTCTTACCGGTATTGGTGGGGCCGAGAACGGCGAGGAGGCGCGGATTGGTCATGGCTCCCCCAGAGTCGATTCTGGGGGAGCGGATTGCAAGCCCTCATCAACCGAACAATATCACCCACCACAGACCGGCATGGGCCAGCGGGCCGGTCATGCCCGCCAGCCAGGCCAGCGGTCTGGGACACAGCGTCCACAGCAGGGTTCCGCTCCACCCGATCCCAAGCAGCAACAGGCCGGCACGTGCCTCGGGCACCCAGGCGAAGCTCACGCCCTCGGTCCCCAGTTGAGTGAGCGTCATGGAGGTCAGGCCGATCACCAGCCCGACCGCTCCCGCCGGAATCAAAGCATAACCCAATCGCCACGGCGAACTGGGCCGCCCCGCCAGCCGCCCCGCCAGCGCCAGCCCGCCCAGGCCGAGGCCACCCAGCGCCAGGGCGGTGGCAGCGATATAGCTCAACAGGCAAAATCCATCCAACAAGGTAAAGACCTCGCCGGTCTCCTCGGAATTGGTCAACAGCCACCACGGCAGGGTCTCGACCATGGGCCAGATGATTCCATGACCGATCAGCAGGGCGGCCAGCCCCTGTTTCAGTTCGACGAACAGCGGCGAGGCGCTCCACTGAAAGGCCCCGGTCGCCACTCCCATCACCCCGAACAGCAGCAAGACGATGTCCCAGGCCGAGACCTCGCGCTCGGGCAGGGATACGACCTCGGCGCCGGGCAGCCGGGCAGCCAGGGTCACCGCGTCACGGTGCCCGCTGCACCGGCCGCACATCTGGCACGAGCCGCCGCCGCTGATGGTCCGCACATTGACCAGGGGGGCGCAGTTGACCGCGGGAGCGCGCGGCGCGGCGTTCCAGGCCTTGGCATCGACCCGGAAATGCACGGGGGCGAGGCGCGACAGCAGCGAAAACACCCCGCTGGCCGGGCACAGATAGCGACACCACACCCGCAGGCCCCGGCCATAGACCAGACCGATTCCCAGCGCCATCACCGTCGAGGCCCCCAGAATCAGCAAGGCCGCCTTGGGGTATTCGTAGACAGTGATCATCTGACCGTAAACGGTGGTGCAGACGAAGGCGACGAACGGCCAGCCCTTCCAGCGCAGCCAGGGCGGAATCGCCCGCCCCAACCCGTGGCGGCTGGCCCATTCGGTCATGACGCCCTCGGGACAGAACACGCCGCACCAAGCGCGCCCCATGGCCAGCATGCTGACCATGACGAAGGGCCACCATACTCCCCAGAAAGCGAACTGGGCGAACAACACCAGATCGTCCCAGATATGACGCGAATCGTCCGGGACCGGCAAAAACGCAGGGGCGGCCACCAGAAACAGGTAGACCGCCACCATCGCCCACTGCATCGCCTGGATGGCGGCGGCGTGACGGGCCAGGGCGTCGCCCAACCCCGCCAGCCAGGAACGCTTTGTTGTCATCATCAGTAGGTCAACTGACCGCGCAGCGCCAAGGCGTAAACCACCGCGTTGGAGGGATCGCCGCCGGGATGGCGAACCAATTGGAAGTCGGGTGTCAGGTCAAAGCGCGGCATCACCCGATAGCGGTAATACAGCTCGGCCAACTGCTCGTAGGCTTGCGCCCGATAGCCGAAGTCGGGCGTTCCGTCGTTGTCGGCGTCCACACCCTCGGACTTGGACCGGAACGCCGCCGAGGTGTGAGACAGGCCAAAGGCCAGCCCCAGGCCATCGGCGCCGCGTCCCCAATAGCTGCCGCCCAACTCGCCGCCAAAGGTCAGGCTCTGGTCGAAGCGGGGATTGCCCTTGATCTGATGGCCATAGCGGGCGAACAAGGTGGTGTAGTCGTGGATCTTCTGATCCAGGCTGAAGCCAAGCCCCATATGGGCGGCGCGCAGGCCGTCGAAATTGGCGGCGCGGGTGTTCTGCCAGCCATAGACGCGGTAATTGCCCTCCAGGCCGCCGAAGAAGCGTTGCGTGGTCTCCGCCTGAAGGATGCGGAACGGAAAGTCGGTGGAGTTCTGGAAGGCGGCGCCGTCGCCGGTCTCGAAGATGCCACCCTGAAGCCGCCAGGTGGTGGACTTTTCCGCCTCGTTGACATAGGCGACCCGCAGGCCGGGAGTAAAGCCCAGCGCGTCCACCCCCACATCGCCGCCGGCATCCAGCAGGGGGTTGTGGACCAGGGCCTGATTCATGAAGGACCGGGTCTCGTCGCTGGCCAGCGCGTTCTGATCGAAGAAGCCGAACGGGTCCATCTTGCCGGCGGTGATCTCGACCCGGCTCTTGGCGGTTTTCTCGGTGCCGCCGATGGGGACGTCCAACTGATACCAGGCCTGGACCAGATCGATGGCCGCATCGGAATTATCCGCGCCGGGCCGCTGGAAGGCGGTGGCGTTGGGCGAGGAATAGCTGTTGTTGACGGATTGCAGCCCCCGACCCTGCCCCATGCGCAGATGGGTGTAGATGGTGCCCTTGGCGGTGCCCACGGCGCCGCCGGGAATGGTCAGGGTGACATCGCCGCGCCAGTTGAGCTGGCCTTCCTTGTCCAACTGCTGGCCGACCAGATTCTGGCCGACCACGGTCATGCCGGCCCCAACCTTGATGCCGCCCAGGACATCGATGGTCTTGCTGCCCTGCTTGTAGCTGAGGACGTCGCTTTCGGCGGCCTTCAGGCGGGCGGTCAGTTCGGGTTCATCGGCGCTGATGGTGGGCTCGGCCAACGATTTGTCCAACTGGGCCTTGGACCGTTCCAGCTCCTCCAGCCGCTGCGACAGGCGCTGGACCTCCCGCACCAGTTCGGCGGTGGTGGGGTCGGCGGCAGCGGCGGCGGCAGGCGAGGCGGCGGCGAGGACCGCCCCCGCCAGGACGGGAAGAAATACCGCGGCGCGCATCAATAGCCCCCCTTCTTACCGGTGCCGGCGAAGACGAAGTCGTATTCAAGCTTGAAGGTGGGGTGCCACGGCCTTACCCCGGTCTGACGGTCGGTATGGCGGCCATAATGCTTGCCATGGTGGTTTTCCGGCGCATTGGGCGGGTAGATCGTATAGGTCAGCTTATACTTGCCCGGCCCCTTCAGCTTGACGTTGTCGCCGTAATGGGGGCCGTCGCTGGCGACCATGGGCATCAACTCACCCTTGATCACCTCGCCGGTGCCGTCCTTGACCAGCTCGTAGGTCACCATCAGGAAGGGGATCCAAAACCCCTCGGGATAGCCGTTGGGGTTGCCCTGGACGGCGTGGATATCGGCCTCCAGATGAACATCGGACTGGTCCGGAGAGAGCATCATGCCCTCGGGCTCCATGCGGATGGTTTGCAGGTAGACCGCGCCAATCTCCATTCCATAGCGGTTCTCCGGCGCGCCGATGGGGTATTCGGCCGCCAGGACCATGGGGCTGGCGATGGATGTGGCCGCCAGCAGGGCAAGGCCGAACAGGCCGTTTTGTCGGAATGTCATGATGGGGTCTCTGCTCCGATTGATGCAAATGCGAATGACTCTCGATCGCACTTTGGATACAGCCCCCTCCCAGCCCTGTCAATCACCCTTGTGCCGCACTCATCTGTTTACATCACAAGGGATAGGCGCTAAGACATCGGTATGCGGTTAAGACTCATTTGCAGTTGCCGAGGATATTCATGCCAAAGTTCGCAGCCCTCTTTCCCGTGGCCCTGCTGGTTGGAATCGTCTTTGGCGGCGACGCCAGGGCGGGGGACGCCGAAATCCGCCTGACCATCAAGGATCACCGCTTCATCCCCGAGCGGCTGGAGGTTCCGGCCAAGACCAAGCTGGTCCTGATCATCCGCAATGAGGACGCCACCGCAGAGGAGTTTGACTGCTCCAGCCTGCGGCGTGAAAAAATCGTGCATCCCGGCACCGAGACCCGCCTGGTCCTGGGGCGCATCGAGCCCGGCGAATACCCCTTCGTCGGCGAATATCACAAATCCACCGCCACGGGCGTCATCGTCGCGAAATAGCGACGCCGACGACCCGGACGGTAGCGCCGGTTCTAGACGTTGAACAGGAAGTGGAAGATATCGCCGTCCTGGACGACGTACTCCTTGCCTTCCAGCCGCATCTTGCCGGCTTCCTTGGCGCCGGCCTCGCCGTTGCAGGCGATGAAGTCGTCATAGGCGATGGTCTCCGCGCGGATAAAGCCGCGCTCGAAATCCGTATGGATGACGCCGGCCGCCTGGGGCGCCTTGCAGCCCTTGCGCAGGGTCCAGGCGCGGGCCTCCTTGGGGCCGACGGTGAAGAAGGTGATGAGGTGCAGCAGTTCGTAACCGGCGCGAATGACGCGGGTCAGGCCGGTTTCCTCCAACCCCAGGGTTTCGAGGAACTCCCTACGCTCGTCCTCGCTGGCCAGTTGGGCCACCTCGGATTCGATGGCGGCCGAAATCACCACGCTGCTATTCCCCTCGGCGGCGGCGAATTTGGCCACCCGCTCGGAGAAGGCGTTGCCGGTGGCGGCCGAGGCTTCATCCACGTTGCAGGCATAGACCACCGGCTTGGTGGTCATCAGGCCGAGGGTGCGGACGATGCGGCGCTCTTCCTCGGAGTCGAAGGCGATGGTCCGGGCCGGCTTGCCCTCGCGCAGGGCCAGCAACAGCGGGGTCATGACGTCGACCTGAGCCTTGGCGTCCTTGTCGCCGTTCTTGGCCTTCTTTTCCAGCGGAACCACCCGGCGCTCCAGCGAGTCGAGGTCGGCCAGCATCAATTCGGTCTCGATGGTCTCGGCGTCACGCACCGGGTCGACGCTGCCTTCCACATGGGTGATGTCGCCATCCTCGAAGCAGCGCAGCACATGGACGATGGCGTCGACTTCGCGGATATTGGCCAGGAACTGATTGCCCAGGCCTTCACCCTTTGAGGCGCCGCGCACCAGACCGGCGATATCGACGAATTCCAGCTGGGTCGGGATTTCCTTCTGGCTCTTGCCGATCACCACCAGCCGGTCGAGGCGCGGGTCGGGCACCGCCACCCGGCCCACATTGGGCTCGATGGTGCAAAAAGGATAGTTGGCCGCCTGCGCCGCCGCCGTCGAGGTCAGGGCGTTGAACAGAGTGCTCTTGCCCACATTGGGCAGGCCGACGATGCCGCAGTTGAAACCCATGGGACTAATCCTTCCTGGTGATCTTGGCGAACGCGGCTCTGAGCGCGTCCGAGAGGCTGCCGCCCGATGGCGGGGGAGGGTCGCAAGCGGGAGCGGCCGTGACGACGGCCGGCTCGACCGGCTTTTCCTTTTTCGGTTTCGGCGGCGCGGTCAGATGGGCGACCCGGTTCATGAAGCCGGCATCGTCGCCCGAGGCCAGCATGGCGAAGCTGTCGGCGACGGCGTCCAGTTCCGCCACCAGCCAGGCCTCGTCGGCCTTGGCGAAATCGTGAAGCACGAAACCGGAGACCAGATTGCGGTCGCCGGGATGGCCGATGCCCATGCGGACCCGGCGGTAAGTCTGTCCCAGATGGGAGTCGATGCTTTTCAGCCCGTTATGGCCGCCGGCCCCGCCGCCGCGCTTGACCTTCAAACGGCCGGGCGCGATGTCGAGTTCATCGTGCAGCACCACGATGTCGTCCACCGGAATCTTGAGGAAACGGGCCGCGGCAGCCACCGATTGGCCGGACAGGTTCATATAGGTCATGGGCTTCAGGACCAGAACCTTGTTGCCACCGACGACGCCCTCGGCGATCTCCCCCTGAAACTTGGACCGCCAGGGGCCGAAGGAATGGCGGCGGACGAGGACGTCCGCCGCCATAAAGCCGATATTATGCCGGTTCCTGGCATATTCGGGGCCTGGATTGCCCAGTCCCACCACCAGGAACGGCATGTTAGCCGGCAGCTTCGGTTTCGGCGGTCTCGGCGCGGGCCACGGTGGGGGCCGCGATCGAAGCCACGGTCGCCTCGGGAGCCATGTGATGGAGCTTCACGCCGGCCGGCAGCGCGATGTCCTTCAGATGGACCGAGTGGCCGATCTCGAACCCGGCGAGGTCGATCACGAACTCGTGCGGGATGGTGTCGGGGTTGCAGGTCACGTCGATCTCGTGCAGCTCGACATTGACGACGCCGCCCTTCTTAATGCCCGGCGACTTGATGTCGTTGATGAAGTGCACGGGAACCTTCACATGGATGACGTGGTCGGCCGAGACCCGCATGAAGTCCACGTGGATCGGCTGATCGGTCACCGGATGCATCTGAAGATCGCGGGCGAGGCAGCGATGCTTGCCGTCCTTGCCGAGATCCACGTCGAACAGCTGGGTGAAGAAGCCCGACTTGGACATCTGAGCCCACAGAATGCGGGGGTCGAGCTGAATGCAGATGGCGGCCTGCTTCTCGCCGTAGATGACTCCGGGAACATGACCGGCGCGACGAGTGGCACGGGCGGCCCCCTTTCCGCTCCGATCGCGCAGCTCGGCGGCGATGATGATAGCTTCAGACATGGTGTACTCCTGACAAACACGTACGGGCGCGGCCTCCAGGGGTGCCGCGCGGAAGGGCGTCGTTTACACCCGTTGCGGCGGATTGGCAAGCAAGTCTGGACTCCCGGGTCGTTTGACGCTCACTCGCCCACGTTCAACAGCGCGCCCCTCACCCGCGCCCCCTGCCAGACCCGCAGGAACAGCACCACTCCGCCCCCCAGATACAGCGCATTCAGCGCCAGGGCCGAGGCCAGCAGATCGGCGCGAAAGCCGTGGCCCAGCATCAGCGAGCGCATCCCCTCGAACACATGGGCCGGCGGCATCGCCCAGGCGACGGGTTGCAGCCAGCCGGGCAGGGTGGCGATGGGATAGTAGATGCCGGCCAGCGGCGCGATGGCGAAGATCAGCACCCAGGCCAGACTCTCCGCCCCCAGGCCGAACCGCAGCACCAGCGCCGACACCCCCAGGCCGATGGCCCAGCCGCTGACCATCAGACTGACCCAAAAGGCGATCAACGGCAGTCCCAGGTCGAAGATGGAGTAATGATAGAGCGGAATGGCCAGCAGCGCCGCCGGCAGGACGCCGATCACCGTGCGGATCAGACTCATGCAGATCATGGAGGCCACCAGCTCGCCCGGTCGCAGTGGGCTGACCGAAAGGTGGCCCAGGTTGCGCGACCACATCTCTTCCAGGAAGGACAGCGCCACTCCCAGATTACCGCGAAACATCACGTCCCACAGAATCACCGCGCCGATCAGCACCCCGGCCGCCTGCGCCACCCAGGACGAGGTAGTGGCGAAAAACTGGCTGGTGAAGCCCCACACCACCATGTTGACCGCCGGCCAATAGGCCATCTCCAGCACGCGCGGCCACGACCCCTTCAGAATATAAAGATGCCGCAGGCACATGGCGGCGATGCGGCGCGCGGAAAGCCCGGCGGAACTCATTGTTCATGTCCCTCAGTCGCCGGTCTCATGGCTCTGCCTGCGCGGGATGTTGGCGGTCGCGGGCGATGTCCAGGAACACCTCCTCCATGGTGTCGCGGCCGAACCGTTCGATCAGCGCCACGGGCGAGCCCTGATCGACGATGCGGCCCTGCTTCATGATCAGGACGTGATCGCACATGCGCTCGACCTCGGTCATGTTGTGGGAGGCCAGCACGATGGTGGCGCCGACCCGGTCGCGATAGGCCTGAAAATAGCCGCGCACCCAGTCGGCGGTATCGGGGTCAAGCGAGGCGGTGGGCTCGTCCAGCAGCAGCAGGGCGGGGGTGTTGAGCAAGGCCTTGGCCAGGGCGACGCGGGTCTTCTGGCCAGCCGACAGCTTGCCGGCGGCGCGGTCGAGGAACTCGCCCAATTCCAGCTCCTCGGTCAATTCGGCGATGCGGGCCTTAAGGTGGTCCACCCCGTAAAGATGGCCGTAAACGGTCAGGTTCTGACGCACGGTCAACCGGTGCGGCAGGTCCACATAGGGGCTGGAGAAATTGAGGCGCGGCAGCACCCGATACCGGTGGCGGATCATGTCCTCGCCCAGCACGGTAATGGCGCCGGACGTGGGAACCAGCAGCCCCAGCAGCATGGACAAGGTGGTGGTCTTGCCGGCGCCGTTTCCGCCCAGCAAGGCGGTGGTCGATCCGGCGGCGATGTCGAAGCTGATATCATCCACCGCCACCACCGGCCCGAAAGCCTTGGAGACCGAGCGAACCGTAATCGCCGTCAAGGCCGGGGCCGCGCCCTGATTCCGCGCTTGCGCGGGTCGCCCTGGATCATGGTCTCGATATGACGGCCCTGAAACAAGGTGACGCCGACCGAGTGCCCGAACTCGACGGCGGCCTGATCGTCGCAACGGCACATGATGATGCGGGTGACGCCGATCCGGCGCAGCGCCTCGGTCTTCTTGTCCTTCTCCTCGGTCAGCGACCGGTCCCAGATCAGCTTGATCAGGTCGGCGCCCAGGCGCTCGCGATCGACGAAGGGCAGCTGGCTGTAGCTGAGGCCGTCGATGCAGATGCGATAGCCCCGATCATGGGCAAAGTCGCGGGCGAACAGATAGGCCCCCAGATCGGCGAAGATATCCACCTTTTGCAGCTCCAGCACGATGGTGCCGCGCATGCCCGCCTTGACATTGTCGTCGAACACCAGAAATTCCGGCGTCAAGATGGTCGAGACGTTGAGATTGATGCTGATATCGCCTTCCAGGGTGCGGTCGTCATGCTTGTTCAGCATGGAGAGCACGCGCCGGTCCAAGGTCTCGGTCAACTGCTGGAACAGCCAGGGGCTGGAATTGACGTTGACGCTGGGAAACAGGGTCTGGCGCAGATCGGCGATGGAGATGAACAGCTCGTGAAACACCGGCTGCGGCGGCGCCTTGCCCACCATGGCGCAGATCGCCTGACGCCGCATCAGATTGGCGAGGTCGGCCTGACCCAGCGACGACTCCACCCGCGCCAACAGTTCCGGCGTGAAGGGCGAACCCTTGGGCTTTTGCTGGAACTGGCCGGCCTGGCTGCTCTGCTGGGAGGCGGCGGTCCGGCGGGCGGCCTCGTCCTGGACCATTTTCTGGGCCAGGGTCAACAAGACGTCGTATTCCTTGTCCAGCGCGTACCAGGTGCAAAAGGCTCCCTGGCGGGTGCGCTCCTCCAATACCAGCGGGTCGTCAGAGAACAGAAACCGCAGCTTGACCACCGCCGCTTCCATCTCGTCCTGGGCCTGGGCCTTGAAGATCACGATCAAATCGCCGTTGGCCAGGGTAAAGGCCTGGGCCTGCATCAGCTTGACCAGATTCTCGAAGGTATTGCCGGCGATGCGCATGTGATGCTCGCGCCGGTTCTGGGCCATCAGGCCGGACAGGTGGATATGCACCGCCCGGCGGTCCTGACGATGCCGCTCCAACCGATGGACATAGTCCAGCAGCAGGTTTTCCTGGCTGGCGCCGCGAGTCTGGCCGGTTGCTGCGGGGGGCTGATTGAGCATCTGGATCGCCTACCGGATGGCCTTGAGCGGCGGAAAGGCGTCAAGCATGTCGTTATTGCCGCACTCGGCGCGCGGCCGCCCGGTAATAACGCCGTGACGCTGGACACACTGGTTGAGGGTGCAGGCCGAGGACTTGTCGCATTGGGCCATGGTCACCGCCGCCCCCATGGAATCGAGGAAACGGCCCTGGAACATGCGAATGCCCTGGGTCAGCCCCCACGAAATCGACATCTCGGTATCGCAACGAGCCAGGATGACGCGATCAAAGCCCACCGGCCCCAATGCGTTCTGGATTTCGGCGGTCTTGATGTCGTCGATCATGTCCGGACTCCAACTCACCTTGACATAGTCGGTATCGAACAACTCGGCGTCCATGAACTGGAGGGTGACCGGGCTCATCCCGTCGAGCACCGATTTATGCCCGTGCGCGCGCAGCTTGTCCCGAGCCCGAAAGAAACCGTCCAGGTCGTTGAAAATATCCAGCAACTGAAACTCGACCACCAAACCGGCGTGACCGCGGATGCTGGCCTCGAACCGCTGGAATACCGGCGTCTCGATGGTCGCCATGTTGAGGTTGACCGAAAAGGCCGTCGGCATCTTGCGCAGGGCGCTGTCCTGCAAGACCGATAGCACCCGAAGGTCCAGCACCTGCGACAGATGCTGAAACAGCCAGCGGTTGGACAAGATGTTGACATCCGGCGCCAGGACTTTCTGCAAATCCATGATGGACATGAAGAATTCCTGGAACGCCACTTCGGCGATCATCTTGTCGTTGATCCGGATGCAGGCCTGACGGCGGACCACTCCGGCGATGTCGGTGGCCCCGATGCGCTCCAGCACATTGGTCAGGGTCTTGGAGTCCAGCGGCTGAATCGGAGTCGCGTTGCGCTGGTCGGTCAACTGCTTCTTGGCGTCAGCGACCATCTGGCCGCAGAGCGAGAAGAACGAGTCGAAATCGGCCTCGATATCGTAATAGGACGCAAAGCGGTCCTGCCCGTCGGCGGACTCGGCATAGGTCAGCGGATCGGTGGAGAACAGGGCGCGCAGCTTGTAGACCATGGCGTCCAGGTCGCTGATCCGCACATCCTTGCAGATCAGGACGATGTCCGAATTGGTCATCAGGAACATCTGCCCGCGATAGGCGTCGACCATGGATTCAAACATGCGAAAGGCAATGCGGATGCGGCCCTCCTCGCGATTGGACGGAGCCAGACGCGACAGGTGCAGGTGCAACGCCAGACGCCCTTCCCTGATGCGGCCGACCCGTTCGGCCGCGTCATAGAGAAGGTTTTCCGACGTGACGACTTCTTGCTGTCCAGTACCGAACGCACCGGCGTTCATTCGAACTCCATTTTCCAGCCCCGCCTGATCTGGACCATTGTTGTCCGCCACATATAAAGGCAAAGTTACCGTCGATAAAAATACCATTGGCCAGTGTCGGTGTCCTAGGGGAAATGAACAACGCGTCTTCATACCGCGCCGCCGCCGCCCCGACGGAAGTTCCCGCCGGAACCCGGGTCTATGCCATCGGCGACGTGCATGGCCGCCTGGACCTGCTGGACAGGCTGCTCGGAGACATCGCCGAGGATGCCGTCTACTCTCCCTATGACACCCCGCCGCCAAGCCGTATCGTGGTGGTCTGCCTCGGCGACCTCATCGACCGGGGACCGGATTCCAAGGCGGTGGTCGAGCGGCTGCTGGCCGGGGCGCCCCCCGACGGGCCGCTGGCCGGGGCGCAATTCATCTCGTTGCGCGGCAATCACGAAGACCTTCTGCTTCAGTTCCTGGCCGACTTCTCGGCCGCGCAGGGCTGGTTGCGCAATGGCGGGCTGGAAGCGATCCGCTCCTATGTCGGCCATCTGCCCGACGGGTTCGTCACCGACTATCCTGCCCTGCAACGCCTGCTCTATCGCGCCCTGCCGCCCAGCCATCTGCGCTTTTTATCGCGAATGCCCATCCGGCATGTGGAAGGCGATTACCTGTTCGTCCATGCCGGCATCCGCCCCGGCGTGCCGCTGGAACGCCAGGACGCCTTCGACCTGATGTGGATCAGAAGCGATTTCCTGCACAGCACCGAAGTGGCGGCCAAGACCGTAGTTCACGGCCACTCCGTGGTGGCCGAGCCCGAAATCCACCCCAACCGGATCGCCATCGACACCGGAGCCTACCGAACCGGCGTGCTGTCCTGTCTTGTGCTGGAAGGGGCCGGACGACGGTTTCTAAGCACTTAGTTTCTTGGTCCCTCAAGCGCCGGGCGCGAACTCCGTTCGCTTGGCTACGCGGCATGGGCCGCGCCGGCCCTTGGCCGCAAGGGTTTTTGGTCCCTCAAGCGCCGGGCGCGAACTCCGTTCGCTTGGCTACGCGGCATGGGCCGCGCCGGCCCTTGGCCGCAACTCCGCGCTGGGGCGCGTCGGGGCGTTTGGCCCCTTTTATCTTGCAAGCCGGACCCGGTTGGGTTAGCAGGCAGAAGCCATCAAATACGCGGGTTCCCATGACCGAACTTTCCGCCCTCGCCGACCGGGTCGAACTGCTGCGCAACACTCCCGTGCTGTGCATCGGAGACGTGATGCTGGACCGCTTCGTATACGGCTCGGTCGATCGCGTCAGTCCCGAGGCCCCCATCCCCGTCCTGTTCATCGAACGGGAAACCGCCATGCTGGGCGGCGCCGGCAACGTGGTGCGCAATCTGGTGGCGCTGGGCGCGGCTCCAGCCTTTCTATCCGTGGTCGGCGACGACCCCGCCGGCCGTGAGGTCACCCGTCTGGTCGGCGAGCATGGCGAGATCGACCCCTGCATCGTGGTCGAGACCGGACGTCAGACCACCATCAAGACCCGCTTCTTCGCCTCCCATCAGCAGCTCTTGCGCGCCGATCGCGAATCCCGGCTGGCGGTCAGCGACCCCATCCGCGACCAGTTGCTGACCCGCGCCGACCGGTTGCTGGCCAAGGCCGGGGTGATGGTGCTGTCCGATTACGGCAAGGGCGTGCTGGCCCCCATGATCGCCGGCGAGCTGATCCGCCGGGCCAAGGCTCAGGGCAAGAAGGTGGTGGTCGATCCCAAGGGGGCCGACTACTCCATTTATGCCGGGGCCACCATCGTGACGCCCAATCGCAAGGAACTGTTCGAGGCCACCGGCATGCCGGTGGACGGCGACGACGCGGTAATCGCCGCCGCCCGCCACCTGATCGCCACTTGCGCCCTGGAAGCGGTGTTGGTGACCCGCAGCCAGGACGGCATGACCCTGGTGACCGCCGATGGCGAGGCCCATCACCTGGCAGCCGAGGCGCGCGAGGTGTTCGACGTCTCCGGAGCCGGCGACACCGTGGTGGCGACCCTGGCAGCCGCCATCGCCTCGGGCGCGTCGCTGCTGGAGGGCGCCCATCTCGCCAATGTCGCAGCCGGCATCGTAGTCGGCAAGGTCGGCACCGCCGTGGCCTATGCCGAGGAAGTGGTGGCGGCCCTGCACCACGGCGACCTGACCGCCGGCGAGTCCAAGATCATGGCCCAGGGCGCCGCCACCGAGATCGTCGCCCGCTGGCATCGCAAGGGCAAGAAGGTCGGCTTCACCAACGGCTGCTTCGATCTGCTGCACCCCGGCCATGTCGCCATCCTGACCCAGGCCAAGGCCGCCTGCGACCGGCTGGTGGTCGGCCTGAACAGCGACGCCTCGGTCCAGCGCCTGAAGGGGCCGACCCGGCCGGTGCAGTCCGAGGCCTCGCGCGCCACCGTGCTGTCCTCGCTGGCCTCGGTGGATCTGGTGGTGATCTTTGGCGAGGACACCCCCCTGCGGCTGATCGAATCCCTGCGGCCCGACGTGCTGGTCAAAGGCGCCGACTACACCATCGACAAGGTGGTGGGCGCCGATCTGGTCCAATCCTGGGGCGGCAAGGTGGTGCTGGCCGATCTGGTGAACGGCCAGAGCACCACCAACACCATCAAACGCATGAACGGCGACTGACATCATGACTCTTACCCAGCTTGGCCAGGCAACGGCGCTGCCGGCCGACCCGGAACAGGCGGTGCTGGAGACGGTGCCCAATCCCCATCCCGACAGCCTGTACTTGGTCCGCTTCGCCGCGCCGGAATTCACCTCGCTCTGCCCCATCACCGGCCAGCCCGATTTCGCCCATCTGGTGATCGACTACGCCCCCGAGGCGGCCCTGGTCGAAAGCAAGTCGCTGAAGCTGTTCCTGGGCTCGTTTCGCAATCACGGCGCCTTCCACGAGGACTGCACCCTGGCCATCGCCAAGCGGCTGGTAGCGGCGACCGCCCCGAAATGGCTGCGCATCGCCGGCTATTGGTATCCGCGCGGCGGCATCCCCATCGACGTGTTCTGGCAGACCGGACTCCCGCCCGAGGGGCTGTGGCTGCCGGATTCCGGCGTGCCGTCCTATCGCGGCCGTGGATAACCCCGTCAAAGCCGCCATCCGCGCCAAAGCCCTGGAGTTGGGCTTCTCCCAGGTCGGGTTCGCCC
Organism: Phaeospirillum sp.; assembly: GCA_030651575.1. Classification (GTDB taxonomy): domain Bacteria; phylum Pseudomonadota; class Alphaproteobacteria; order Rhodospirillales; family Magnetospirillaceae; genus Phaeospirillum. Next base: position 259,749 of record JAUSFB010000044.1, on the reverse strand, counting down.
CCGCCACGGGTGATCCGCGACGAGCCGCCGACCTGGCCGCCTATGTCGCCGACGGCCGCCACGGCGACATGGGCTGGATGGCCGAGACCCAGGATCGTCGCTCCAGTCCCCAAGCACTGTGGCCCGAAGCGCGCAGCGTCATCGTACTTGGCGCCAACTACGCGCCAAAGGGCGACCCGCTCGACCTGACCCGACGGCCCGAGCGCGGCAATATCAGCATCTATGCCCGCAACCGCGACTATCACGACACGGTCAAGAAACGGCTGAAGACCCTGGGCCGCTGGCTGGTCGAACACCAGGGCTGCGCCCTCAAGGTGTTCGTCGACACTGCTCCGGTAATGGAAAAACCGCTGGCCGCCCAAGCCGGGCTGGGTTGGCGCGGCCGCCACACCGGCATCGTATCGCGGCGCTGGGGAAGCTGGCTGTTCCTGGCCGAGATTTTCACCACCCTGGAGATCGAACCCGACCCGCCGGAATCCGACCGTTGCGGCACTTGCCGCGCCTGTGTCGACGCCTGCCCCACCGGGGCGCTGGATGGCGACGGCCGTATGGAGCCGCGCCGCTGCATCTCGTACCTGACCATCGAGGCAAAGGGCGCCATCGCCGCCGAACTGCGGCCGTTGATGGGCAATCGGATCTATGGCTGCGACGATTGTCTGGCGGCCTGTCCGTGGAACAAGTTCGCCACACCGACCACCGAACCGGATTTCCTGCCGCGCGTGGAATTGACCGCGCCGTTACTGACCGATCTGGCGCAGCTGGACGAGGCGGATTTCAAGGAAGTGCTCACCGCGTCGCCGGTGAAGCGGGCCGGGCGCGAACGCTTTATCGCCAGCGTCCTCATCGCCATCGGCAATAGCGGCCGCAAGGACCTTGCCGCCGCTGCCGCGCAACTGCGCGACGATCCGTCCCCCCTGGTCCGCGCCATGGCGGAGTGGGCGGTCTCAGCCCTCGCTGGCGAGGGCGCGGGCCAGCTGTGACAGCGCGTCCTGGTGCTTTTCGTTGGAAATGCTGGTAAAATTGCGCGCCAGTTCCAGACACATGCGCTGACGGGCGCTGAGATCCGAACCGCGCCGGTTTTCCAGCCCCTCGTAAAAGAAGCCCACCGGCACCCCCAGTACCTGGGAAATCTCGAACAGGCGACCGGCGGAAATCCGGTTGATGCCCCGTTCGTATTTATGCGCCTGCTGATAGGTGACGCCGATCAGATCCGCCATCTGCTGCTGAGAGAAGCCCAGCATGATTCGCCGCTCCCTGATTCGGGAACCGACGTGACGATCGGTATCGTTGGCGCGATTCACGGGTCTTGCGACCTTGGCGTCTGTATTCAGGGGCATGGTTTTCAGTGTATCACCAGTAGACTTGCCCGATTCGCGGACTAAGTTTGATGTGCCACGCATGGCGAATGTTCCCTTCACATAGTCGGAATTGAACAGGCGGGCAACCTGAAATCTCCGTCCTTGTGGAAAACCGTAATACCCGCTTTATTTCATCCTAACCGAATGTTTTACATTTCTCATAAATGCGACATCTGGACTGAACGTCTCGCGTGCACAGCACGTTCTGCTCGGTTTTCTATAATTGGGAACGCTGATGGGATTCGACCAGAAGCCGCCTCGAAATTACCCTGACCCCATACTTTGTGGCAGTGCTGGGGCGAGGGTATCAGACCGACAGATCCAGGGCATGGCCGGAGGACAAGCGAGGCGGAATGATCTCCGCGTTCTCGCGACTGTCCTGGGCCGCCGTCCCGGCGCCACGGGCATAGGCGCGCAGCCCCGCGGCAACCCGCGAGGCCTGGAGCGAGCCGGTCGCGAACGCTTCTTGTTCCTGGGCGAGGGACTGGGCGACAAAGGCCGAAACGGCCCGGCCAAAGGCCTGACCGCCATCGGCTCCGCCGCGCGATGGCGAGGGCGGCCCAGCGGCATTGTCCGCCGGCTGGTCCACGAAGGCCCTGGCGCGCTGTGCCCCCGGCCGGCCCGCGACCAAGGAGGCGTCGGAGGAATCAAAGCGCGGCCGCGCCGCCAGGGCAGACGGCGCACCACCGGGGCGCGCAACGGCATCGGCACCGCGAATGGCGACCGTATTGCCCGACCCCGTGATCCCGTCCAGCGCCACCGGCGCCTCCCTGCCCCTTATGGACTCCATCCCTCTCAGGATACGACTCCGCGACGACGAGTCGCAATCACTTCATCCGATGACGGGGCAAGAGCGTTTACAGGAAAGGTGGCGGCTGATATATGAAAGCCGATTTTGCGGAGCGGATTTACGTATCGCACGGAACTGTCCGGGGAACGGGGCTCCGAGTGGTTCGGCCCGCGCCGGACTTGGGAAGTGGCGCATCGTCGCCGTCGGTCAAGCACGTTCCACGGATGGCCCGCCATGAAAATCCTTGCCTGCAATTCCAATCGTCCCCTCGCGGAAGCGATTGCCGAATACCTGACCATGTCGATCACCAAGGCGGTTATCCGCCGTTTCTCCGATATGGAAGTGTTCGTCGAGATCCACGAGAATGTCCGGGGCGAGGATGTCTTCGTCATCCAGTCCACCTGCTATCCCACCAACGACAATCTGATGGAGCTGCTGGTCACGCTGGATGCCCTCAAGCGCGGCTCGGCCCGGCGCATCACCGCCGTGATCCCCTATTTCGGCTATGCCCGCCAGGACCGCAAGTCCAGCCCGCGCTCGCCGATCTCGGCCAAGCTGGTCGCCAATCTGATCACCACCGCCGGCGCCGACCGGGTGGTGACGCTGGACCTGCATTCCGGCCAGATCCAGGGCTTCTTCGACATTCCGCTCGACAACCTCTACAGCGCCCCGGTCTTCACCAACGATATCCGCGCCCGCTATCAGGGTGACGACGTCATGGTGGTGTCGCCCGATGTGGGTGGCGTGGTCCGCGCCCGCGCTATTGCGCGCCGGATCGACGCCGACCTCGCCATCATCGACAAGCGGCGTGAAAAGGCCGGCGTTTCCGAGGTGATGAACATCATCGGCGACGTGCGCGGCCGCCGCTGCATCATGGTCGACGACATCGTCGATTCCGCCGGCACCTTGTGCAACGCCGCCGAGGCCCTGATGAAAGCCGGCGCGGTCTCGGTCGCCGCCTTCGTCACCCATGGCGTGCTGTCGGGCGGCGCCGTGGCCCGCGTCACCGCCTCGCCGTTGGAAGAGCTGGTGATCACCGATTCCATCCCCGCCACCGAGGCGGTCAAGCTGGCCCACAATATCCGCCAGCTCACCATCGCGCCGCTGATGGCCGAATCCATCCAGCGCATCAGCGAGGAACGCTCGGTCTCCAGCCTGTTCGATTAACCCGGAAACAGCGCCCGCCCCAGCAGTTTGAACTCAGCCTTGCGGGCGCTCGACCGCCTCCAGGCCAACCCCAGCACGCGGGTGCCGCCGCCGGCCAGCGGGCGGGTGACCAGATCGGTTCCTCGCAGCACGCCGCCCTCGACCGCCAGCACGGGCAGCAGGGTGACGCCCAATCCCGACGCCACCATCTGAACCAAGGTGCCCAGGCTGGTGCCCAGGATATCCTCGCCGCGCGACGGCGGCGGCAACGAACAGGCGGCCAGGGCGTGGTCGCGCAGGCAGTGCCCCTCCTCCAGCAACAACAGGTCGGCCCCCACCAGATCGGCCCCGGAAACCTGGGCCTTGGCGGCCAGCGGATGGCCGGGCGGACAGGCCAGCACGAACGGGTCCTCCACCAGGGTCATCATCTCCATGTCGGGAGCGTCGTAAGGCAGGGCCAGCAACGCCGCGTCAAGCTCGGCGGCAGCCAGCCGGTCCAGCAAGCGGGCGGTCAGATCCTCCCGCAGCACCAGCCGGAGATCGGGATAGCGCCGCCGCAGCTCCGGCAAGACCTTGGGCAACAGAAACGGCGCGATGGTGGGAATCACCCCCAGCCGCAGCGGCCCGGCCAGCGGCTGGCCGGCGGCGCGGACCAGATCGGCGATATCCTCGGCCCCCCGCAGCACGTCGCAGGCGCGGGCCACCACCGCCTCGCCCAGCGGCGTCATCAGCACCTTGCGCTTGGTCCGCTCCACCAAGGCTGCGCCCAGCAGCGCCTCCAGCTCCTGCAACCCGGCCGACAGGGTGCTTTGGGTCGCGAGGCAGGCCTCGGCGGCACGCCCGAAATGGCGGTGCTCGGCCAACGCCACCAGATACCGCAACTGTCGCAGGGTGGGCAGATGAGTCCGCATCACCCCGCCGTCCTCTGGTGCAGGACCGGCATCAGTTCGAAATAGGGGCGGATGATGGGCGAATCGGAGGTCTCGAACGCCTCAAACGGCCCATCGAAGGACACCCGACCCTCGTGCAGCATCACGATGCGCGGCCGCAGGCGATACAGCAGATCCTTGTCATGGGTGATGACCACCGTCGTGCGGAGCTGTTGCCCCCTGGCCGGATCGCCATGGGTGGACAACAACAGATCCTGGATCTGCGAGGCGGTGACCGGGTCCAGCCCGGTGGTGGGCTCGTCGAAGAACATGCAGCGCGGATTCATAGCCAGGGCGCGGGCGATTGCGATCCGCTTGGCCATGCCGCCGGACAGGCTGTCGACCCGGCCGTCGAGGAAGCCGCGATCGGTCGGCAGCCCCACCGCGGCCAGCACCTCGGCGGCGATGCCGGCGATATCGGCTTCCCCCAGATGCCGGACCTCCTCCAGCCATAGCCCGATATTGTCCAGCACCGTCCCGGAGAACAGGGCGTTCCGCTGGAACACCACGCCCCAGTGGGTGTGGATGTCGTCGAGATCATTGGCGGCAAGGCCGGCGAGATCGACCAGCGGGCAACCCGGCTGATCGGGGGCGGTCACCAGGACGCGGCCGGAATCAGGTTGCAGCAGCCCTAGCAGGTGACTGAGCAGCACCGTCTTGCCGCAGCCGGAGCCGCCGACCACGGCGATGAAGTTGCCGGTGCGGATGTCCAGGTCGACGCCGCACAAGACCGGACGGTCGTCGAACGCCTTGCACAGGCCCTCGACCCGGATTTCGACAGTGGCGTCACCTTCGATATTCATCGGGAAAGGATATCCCCTCGCCCGCCCATGGGCGAGGGGATATGGCCGACTACTTCTTTAGATAGTCGCGGGCCAGCACTTCGGCGATCTGAACCGTGTTCAGCGCCGCGCCCTTGCGCAGATTGTCGGAGACGCACCAGAACGACAGGCCATTCTTGACGGTCGGATCCTTGCGGATACGGCTGATATAGACCGCGTCCTCACCGGTGGCTTCCAACGGGGTGATGTAGCCGCCGGGCTCACGGGTATCCAGCACGATGACTCCGGGGGCATTGCGGAACGCCTCGGTGGCCTCCTCGACGCTGACCGGGCGGGCGAATTCGACGTTGACCGTCTCGGAGTGGCTGATAAACACCGGCACCCGGACGCAGGTGGCATGAACCTCGATGCTAGGGTCGAGAATCTTGCGGGTCTCGACCACCATCTTCCACTCCTCCTTGGTCGAGCCGTCTTCCATGAAGACGTCGATCTGGGGGATCAGGTTGAAGGCGATCTGCTTGGAAAACTTCTGCGGCGTGATCGCGTCGTTGACGAAGACGGCGCGGGACTGCTCGAACAGCTCATCCATGCCCTCCTTGCCGGCGCCCGACACCGACTGGTAGGTCGAGACCACCACGCGCTTGATCTTGCCCAGGGTGTGCAGCGGCTTCAACGCCACCACCATCTGAATGGTCGAGCAGTTGGGGTTGGCGATGATGCCTTTCTTGGTGTAGCCGGCGATGGCCTCTGGATTGACCTCGGGCACCACCAGCGGCACATCGGGGTCCATGCGAAAATGCGAGGTGTTGTCGATCACCACGCAACCGGCGGCGGCGGCGCGCGGGCTGTGCAGGGCCGAGACCTTGGCTCCCGGCGAGGACAGGGCGATATCCCAGCCGGCGAAGTCGAACTTGGCCAAGTCCTTGGACTTGAGAATCGCCTTGTCGCCAAAGGAAATCTCCCGCCCGACCGAGCGCTCGCTGGCCAGGGCGACAACTTCGTCCACCGGAAAATTCCGCTCCGACAGGGTCTTCAGCATTTCCCGACCGACATTGCCGGTGGCGCCGATGACTGCAACCTTGTAGCCCATTTTCATTCTCTCCGTTTTGAACCCTTGGTTCCCCATGGCGCGCTGATCGAGACACGAAAAGGCCCGCGGGGTGCTTACCGCGGGCCTTTTTCGTACATTCATGACGAACCGGCCCGCTTAAGCGGTCTTGGTGGCGCCGGTTTTGGTAGTGACAGGACAGGCCATCGCCGGGGCCAAACCCCGGACGGCAAGAGCGGTCGCACTGAACAAGCGCCCAAACATGGCTTCCTCCATTGAAGTGGATGCTTTACCGCAAGCCATGGCGCGGCGCAAGCCCAAACGCCCGACCATCCACACCATCGGTCGGCGGAGAAGTACGATCTTGACGCCGACGATTGAAGTCGGCGTGAACCCGCCGGCGCATCAATGCCACCTAACTCCTTGATTTTTCTTCCCATCCTCCGTCATTACGCTGTTGGTAGTAGACAAGCTCGTGGCCGTCGCCTTTCCAGCGTTTCCAGCGGTCGCGGGCCGCCTGGACGGCCTCGTCGTCGTTGCCGTCGAACAGGTCGAGGCAACGGGCGAAGTCAGCCACGGCGGCCGAGCGGACTCCGTCGCACATCACCAAGATAGTGGCGGCGTTGGGGTTTTCGTCCTTGTCGGTCAGCCAGATTGGTTGCGAGGCGGCCTCGCCATCCTTGTCCGAGCCGTGCGGCAGCCACGAATCCGGCTCGTAGCTCCACAGCCGATCATTGAGGGCCTCGACCCGCTGGGGCGACCCGGCCAGCACCACCGCCCGATAGCCCGCCGCCAGGGCCTTGTCCAACAACTTGGGCAGTGCCTGCTCCAACGGCGACTGGGTCAGGTGATAAAAGCCGATCTGGGTCATGTCGCGCCGGGGGCCTTGTGGCTGAGGTAATGCAGCCGTTTTGCCTCGCGCCGGCCATGGGTGACGGTGTCGAGGATGATGCCGGCGGTCAGACTGAGGAAGGCCAGGATCATGATGCCGGTGGCCAGGATGGCGGTGGGAAAGCGCGGCACCAGCCCGGTCTGCATGAAGGTGACCACCACCGGCTCGGCCAGCGCCACCGCCAGCAGCGTCAGAGCCCCGAAGATGGAGCCGAACAGGGCCAGCGGCCGTTCACGCTTCAGCAGGGCCAGGATGGTCAGCAGGATGCGCCAGCCGTCGCGATAGGTGTTGAGCTTGGACACCGAGCCTTCCGGCCGGGCGAAATAGGGGGTCTCGACCTCCGCCACCGGCATGGACAGGCTGAGGGCGTGCACCACCAGTTCGGTCTCGGTCTCGAAGCCGGACGACATGGCCGGAAACGACTTGACGAAGCGGCGCGAGAACACCCGATAACCCGACAGCATGTCCTGGACCCGGTCGCCGAACAGCCGGGCGACGAAGCCGGTCAGCATGTGGTTGCCGAACTGATGACCGGCGCGGAAGGCCCCCGCCTCTTCCGTATGCAGGCGAGCCCCCACCACCATGTCCAGATTTTCATCCACCAGCCGGGCGATCATGGCGGGCGCGCTGGGGGCGTGATAGGTGGCGTCGCCGTCAACCATCACATAGATGTCGGCCTCGATATCCGAGAACATGCGCCGAACCACGTTGCCCTTGCCCTGCATGGGCTCGTGCCGCACCACGGCCCCGGCGGCGCGGGCCAGTTCCACCGTGCGATCGCGGGAGTTGTTGTCATAGACATGAATCGTCGCCTGAGGCAGCGCCGCCTGGAAGTCCCGCACCACCTGGGTGATGGCGTGCTCCTCGTTGTAACAGGGGATCAGGACGGCGATATTCATGGCGTTGCCTAGGATAAAGGAAGCCTCAGACTTTTGGAAAAGCCGGACAATGTCAAGTTCCGCCCGCCAGCGCGTCGAACAGCCGCACTCCGAACCCGCTGGCGGCCTCGGGGGCCAGCGGATCGTCCTCGTCGGCCCATTCCTTGCCCGCCATATCGATATGCGCCCAGGCGACGCCCTCGGGGACAAAGCGGCTGAGAAAGCGGGCGGCATCGTCGTTGTCGGGAACCTCGCCCCAGGCGCAGTTCTTGATGTCGGCGATGTCGGACTTGACGTCCTCATCGCAGGATTCGGTCAGGGGCAACCGCCACAGCGGCTCGGCCTCGACCCTGGAGTGGATCAGCAACCGCCCGGCCAGTCCGTCGTCATTGGCGTAAAGGCCGGCATGGGGGTCGCCCAGCACCTCCTCCACCGAGCCGGTCAGGGTGGCGATATCGACCATGGCCTTGGGGCCAAGGGTGGCGGCGGCCCAGGCCAGGGCGTCGGCCAGCACCAGCCGGCCCTCGGCATCGGTGTCGATCACCTCGACGGTCAGCCCCGAATAGGAACGGACCACGTCGCCCGGCCGCTGGGCGCGGCCCGACGGCATGTTTTCGGCCAGGGCCAGCACGCCGCAGACATGGGCCTTGGCCTTGCGACCGGCGATGGCGCGCAACGCCCCGATCACTGCCGCCGCACCGCCCATGTCGCCCTTCATGGCGTCCATGTCCTCGTCGTCGAACTTGATGGAAATGCCGCCGGAATCAAAGGTGACGCCCTTGCCGACCAGCACCAGCGGCCGACCCGCCGCGCCGCGCCAGCGCAACAGCACCAGCCGGGGCGGCCGGTTGCTGCCCCGGCCCACCGCCGCCAGCAGGTTCAAGCCGGCCTCGGCGATGGCGGTCTCGTCCAGCACGGTGACCTCGACCCCCAGACTCTCCAGCAGACGGGCGCGGTCGGCGAACTCCGCCGGCCCCAGCACATTGCCGGGCTCATCGGTCAGGTCGCGGGCGAGGAACACCCCCTGGGCGATGTGCTCGCGAGCGGCATAGCGGGCGGCGGCGGCCTGGGGATCGGGAGTGGTGATCACCACCGATTCCAGCACCGGCAGCACGTCGTCCTCGTCATCGGGATCACGCTTGGTGCGGTACTTGGCCAACGGGCGATAGGCCTTGAGGCGCAAGCCATAGGCCAGCTCGGCCGCCTGGGCGGGCGGCAGGTCCAGCGCCACGGTGGCGTTGATGGCGCGGCAGTCGTCCAGCTCCTCCAAGATACAGCCGCCGATCCGGCGCAGTTGGGTGGGGTCGAGCTTTTTCTTCTTGCCCAACCCCGCCACCACCACCGTGGTCAGCGGCAAGGCGGGGGCAAGGAACAGCTCGGTCTCCTCCGCCTCGCCGTCGAAGTCCAACCGCTTCAACGCCTTCTTCAGCCGGCCATGGGGATCGATGGCGGCAAAGGCCCCGGTCGGCCGCCGGCCCTGCCACACTCCCACGACAACGGCGCCGCGAAGGGTGGAGGGCCGGACGGCAAAGGAAATGCGCATGCGCGTTACTTCCCGGCCTTGTCCTCGTAGAAATCGGCCACCAGCCGATCCAGCAGACGCACGCCAAAGGCGGTGGCGCCCTTGGGACAAGTGGCGGCGTCCTTCTTGGACCACGCCATGCCGGCGATATCCAGGTGCGCCCAGGCGACGTCGTTGGTAAAGCGTTTGAGGAACTGGGCGGCGGTGATGGAGCCGCCCTCGCGGCCGCCGGTGTTCTTCATGTCGGCGATGTCGGACTTGATCTGCTTGTCATAGGCCTCGCCCATGGGCAGCCGCCACAGCTGCTCGCCCACCGCCTTGCCGGCGGCGGCCAGCCGGTCGGCCAGGGTGTCGTCGCTGGCGAACAGGCCAGCATATTCATTGCCCAGCGAAATGACGATGGCGCCGGTCAGGGTGGCGAGGTCGATCATGAATTTGGGCTTGAAGCGATCCTGGGTGTACCACAGGGCGTCGGCAAGGACGAGACGGCCTTCGGCGTCGGTGTTGATGACCTCGATGGTCTGGCCCGACATGGAGGTGACCACGTCGCCGGGACGCTGGGCGGCACCGGACGGCATGTTCTCCACCAGCCCGATCACGCCGATGGCGTTGACCTTGGCCTTGCGCCCGGCCAGCGCCTTCATGGCGCCGATCACCGCGCCGGCGCCGGCCATGTCCCATTTCATCTCTTCCATGCCGCCCGACGGCTTGATGGAGATGCCGCCGGAGTCAAAGGTGACGCCCTTGCCGACGAAGGCGACCGGGGCGGAATCCTTCTCGGCCGAGCCGAACCAGCGCATGATCACCAGCTTGGACTCGCGCTCCGAGCCCTGGCCGACGCCCAGCAGCGAGCCCATGCCCAGCTTCTTCATCTGTTTTTCGCCCAGGACCTCGACCTCGACATCCAGGTCCTTCAAGGTCTCGGCCATGGCCGCCAGACTTTCGGGGTGGATGACGTTGGCCGGCTCGCTGACCACGTCGCGGGTCAGGAACACCCCATCGGCCACCTTGTCCAGCCTGACGAAGGCGGCCTTGGCGTCGGCGGCGGCATCGGCCTGAATGACGACCTTCTTCAAGGAGGGCTTGTCCTCCTTCTTCTGCTTGGTCATGTATTTGTCGAAGCGGTACGAGCGCATCCGCGCCCCGAACCCCGCCTGGGCGGCAAACTCGGCCGTGGACAGCGCCGAGCCATCCACCGGATCGACCGCCAGCACGGCCTCGGTCTCGCCGCTGGTCAGCAACTGGGCGACGGCCGCGCCGCCAAAAGCCTGCGCCCCCAGGGCGTCGATGTCCTTGGCCTTGCCCAGGCCGATCAGGAGCACCCGCGAGACCGACAACCCGGCGGGAGCCAGAATCATCAAGGTCTGCCCCTTCTTGCCCTCGAACCGGCTGGTGGAGATGGCGCGACCCAGCGCGCCCTTGGTCTCGTCATCCAGCTTGCGCGCCGAAACGGACATGACCTTGCCCTCAAGCACGGCGACGGCGATAGCGCCCTCGATGGGGAGCGACGGCTTGGCAAAAGCGATCTTCATGGAAATCCTCGCGGGGGCAGTACGGATGGAAACGAACCATTTTACCCAATGTAGCGATCCCGGCGCGGAAGGGAAGAGCGAGAGATAGGGTTCCTCAAACCGGATGCTGACACTCCCGCCCCGCTCCGCTATCCTCCGCGCCGGTCAGCAACGAGGGCAATCACCAATGTCGAGGCAAACGGTCATGGCCGGCGCGACGGCGCTGCTGCTGGCGGCGGCAACCGGCATGTGGTGGCTGACGGGCCATCTGCCGTCTCCGGCCGGCGACGATCTGGCGCCGCTGCCCGGCGACGGGCTGGTGACCTTCGCCCGTATCCAGACCGAGATGAACCGCGCCGCCGCCGGCAAGCCCGCGCTGCCGACCGATGCCGCCGCCGATCCGCTGGAGGCGTTCGGCGGCGCGCTGCGGGAATTCCTGGCCGGCAACACGGTCAAGGCGGCCCATCTGCTCGACGCGGTCGAGGCCGAGATCGAGAACCGGGTACCCACCGATGAACAGGTCGCCGCCGACCCGCTGCTGGCCGACAAGGAAGAGTGGCTGGTCAGCTATTTTGAGCTGCTGCCCGAACCGCCGTCCGGCAAGGGGATCAAGGCCGATAGCTATGTCTTCAACCGCTTCGCCGTGGTGATGCGCAAGGTGGACTCCTTGCTGCTGGCCGAGATTTTGCCGACTCTCAAGGGTTATGACCTGGTGGCGCGCAAATCCGAACCGGAACCGTCGGTGTTCGACGGCATGACGCTGCGCTTCCCCTGCCGCCTGATGGCCAGCCACCGCCCCCTGCTGGAGGATGCCGCCAGGACCATGAACCGGCTGGGGACGGCACTGACCGACTGCCCCGCACCCAAGGGCCGCGATACCGACTTCGCCCTGCTGGAACGCATCGCCCGCGATCCCGCCAACGCCCTGATGGCCCAGGCCGAGGGCGCCGCCGTCGCCCCGCGCGACCTCCGCACCACCTTGATGACCGCCGCTTCCAAAGGCGCCTTGACCGACATCGCCAAGGCGCTGGACGCCGGGGCCGATCCCCAGCGGGCCGATGCGCGCGGCCGCACCGCCCTGCACTACCTGCTGGGCAATGCCGCCATCACCGGGGGCGACCGGGCCAAGGCGATCAAGCTGCTTTATTGAAGGCCTCGCCACTTGAACCCGCGCGAATCCCCCCCTTATGTAAGGTTATGACCCGTGGCAACCGACAAGGGGAGGCATGAATGATCGTTAAGTCCATCCTGAAGGAAAAGGCCCGCGGCGCGGGTATCGTGGCGATCGCTCCCGACGCGTCGGTCGGCGACGCGGCCCGGCTGCTGGCCCAGCATCGCATCGGCGCCGTGATGGTGATGGATGGCGGCAAGGTCTGCGGCATCTTGTCCGAGCGCGATATCGTGCGCGGCCTAGCCCAGGCCATCGATGTCTGCCTGACCGCCAGGGTCCGCGACCTGATGACCGCCGAAGTCTTCGTCTGTCACGAAGACGACACCGTCGAGCAACTGATGTCCACCATGACCGCCAAACGCATCCGCCACCTGCCGGTGGTGAATGGATCCGGCGAGGTGGTCGGCATCGTCACCATCGGCGACGTGGTCAAGTCGCGCCTCGACGAAACCAAGATGGAGGCGGATTCCCTGCGCAATTACGTCATGGCGCGGTAAGGCCGCTTCGAGACGGCCCGCAGGGGCCGCCTCGAAAGATCGGCATTACTCCACCACGATGTCATGGGTGTATTCGTGGACCTCGCCGGCCTCTCCCCACCAAGTCAGCTTGATCTTGCCGCTGGCCGAGGCCACGGCGAAGAAGCTGCTGAAGGGATTGGCCGAGACCGCCTGATGCCAATCGGCGCTGATGACCGGCTCACCATTCCAGCTGCATGTGAAGCGGGTGATGATCCGGCGCGCGATGGGCTTGCCGTCGGCGTCCTTGCGCTGGCCGGATTCCATATCGTGGCTCAACTGGGTCTTGATCTCGATGATCTCGCCCTTTTTCGCCTTGGCGGGAATGCGGACCTTGACCCGCTCTGAATTAGCCATGGTTCAGCCTCCACAGCCGCCGATGGCGACCTTGACGTCCTGGCGGGCGACCCAGACCGACCCGTCGCTGGTGACGGCATAGGCGCGAACCACCTGGCTCTTGGCCAGACGCATGCGGAAATTCACCTCGGCCCGGCCCGAGCGCGGCGTCAGATACCAAGACGCCACCACCGGAGAGGGATTGCCCTCGGCCAGGATATGAATCGCCCGGACATGGTCGGCTGGCGTCATGGGGCTATCCACCACCACGCCGACCGGCTCGTTGGCGCCGCTTTCCGCGACCTCCTTGATCTTGAGGTGGACCTTGCCCTCCTTGGCGACAAACGGCCCCATCAGGCGGTGGGCCAAGTCGTCGGCCTCGTCGGCCATGGCGGGAACCGTCGGCGGCAGCAGGGCGGCGACGGCGCCCAAGGCGCCGGTCGCCAGAACCCGGCGGCGGCTGAACTCAGGGATAACCACGGTCTCTCCCCCGCCAGAATTTCACGTATCCCTCATGCTAGAGGAGGCCGCCGAGACGGCGCAACAGCAATATCATGGGAATATCATATTCCCGTGCGAGGGGGCTGGGACGGCGCGCAACATTAGTGTATTCTGATTAACTCCAGGAGGATGCACATGACCGCCACCACCAAATCCATGTCGCTGATCGTCACCAAGGGAACGCTGGATTGGGCCTATCCGCCCTTCATCCTGGCGACCACCGCCGCCAGCATGGGGTTGAACGTGACCATGTTCTTCACCTTCTACGGCCTGACCCTCCTGAAGAAGAAGCTGGACCTCAAGGTCACCACCCTCGGCAACGCCGCCATGGAGATGCCCATGATGGGCATGCACATGGTCATGCCCAATCTGATGGGAGCCCTGCCGGGAATGGACGGCGCCACCACCATGATGATGAAGGATCTCATCAAGAAAAAGGGCATCGCCTCCATCGAGGAATTGCGTGATCTGGCGGTCGAGGCCGAAGTCAGGATGATCGGCTGTCAGATGACGCTGGACCTGTTCGAGTACAAGACCACCGATCTGATCGACGGAATCGAGCTGGCGGGCGCCGCCACCTATATCGAGACCGCGACCAAGTGCGATATCAATCTGTTCATCTGAGGGAGGACGTCAATGTCGAATACCGTTCTGGATGTGAAGGGCCTTAATTGCCCGCTGCCGATCCTGCGCGCCAAGAAGGCGATCAAGGACCTGGCGGCCGGCGGCGTGCTGGAAGTCATCGCCACCGATCCCGGTTCGGTGAAGGATTTCGACGCCTTCTGCCGCCAGACCGGCAACGAGCTGGTCAGCCAGAAGGAAGACGGCGGCGTCTACACCTTCGAGATCAAAAAAGGGGCTTAAGCCGTTGATTCCCCCTCTCCCGCTTGCGGGAGAGGGCAGGGACGCTACCGCAGCACCCGCATCAGGGCCTTCAAGCGGCCCACCGTCTCGGCGTCGAGATGCCCATCGACCTTCCAGGGCCTGAAGTGGCGCTGAAAGGCGATCAGGGCCGCCTTTGGGTCGTAGATGTCGTAGCCGATATGGGACAGCCCGGCCAGTAGCACATGCTCGGGCGGCAGCCCGGCCGGCTCGCCGCACGGCCACAGGCCGATGCCGTGCCCCTCCGCCAGTTCCTTCCACGGAAACAATTCGCCGGGGTCCTGCTTGCGGGCCGGCGCGATGTCGGAATGGCCCACCACGTTGCGGGCCGGGATCGGGTGACGGCCGATGATGGCGGTGGCCAGCTCGACCAGCGCCGCGACCTGGGGTTCGGAGAAGGCGCGATAGCCGAATTCATGACCGGGATTGACCAACTCGATCCCGATGGAGCGCGAATTGACATCCGTCTCGCCCCGCCAGGACGCCACCCCCGCATGCCAGGCCCGCATGTCCTCCGGCACCAGGGCGAAGACCCGCCCATCCTCCTCGATCAGGTAATGGGCGCTGACCCTGGCCTCGGCGTCGCACAACCGCGCCAGGGCGGAAGGACCGTCCGGCATGCCGGTATAGTGCAGCACCAGCATGTCGATGACCGCCCCGTGACGCGGCTCGAAATTGGGTGAAGGGTGCTGAATCGGAGTCATGGTCTTGGGTTCCGCTTGTGCAGACGTTGGATTACAGCCTCGCCCAATTGCCTCCCCACAGCAGCGGATACCGTCAGGGCGGCGCCCCGGTCGGCCGGGGCAAGGCGGATCATTTGCTCGCCGCTTCCTCGCGCTTGGCTTCCAATTCCAGCCAGCGTTCCTCCGCCGCCTCCAGCTCGGCGCGGGCGGCATCGGCGCGGGCGGCGAATTTCTGGAACCGGGCGGGGTCGCGGGTATAGAGGCCGGGATCGGCCAGATCGGCCTCCAGCCTGGCCAGTTCGGTCGCCAGCGCGTCCATCTTGGCCGGCAGTTGATCCAGTTCGCGGGCTTCGTTGTAGGACAGCCGGGTGCGGGGACTCGGGGCCTTGGCCTGGGGGGCCTTGGGCGCGGCGGGCTTGGGCGCGGTTCCGTCGTCGCGGGCCGGACGCTGATTGAGGTAGTCGGTATAACCGCCGGTATATTCCCTGACGTCGCCGTCGCCCTCGACCGCGATGATGCTGGTCACCAGCCGGTCGAGGAAGTCTCGGTCGTGGCTGACCACCAGCAAGGTGCCGTCGTAATCGGCCAGCACCTCTTCCAGCAGGTCCAAGGTGTCCATGTCGAGATCGTTGGTGGGCTCGTCCAGAATCAGCAGGTTGGACGGATGGGCCAGCAGCTTGGCCAAGAGCAGCCGATTGCGCTCGCCGCCCGACAATGCCCGGACGGGGGTCCGGGCCTGAGCCTCGGAGAACAGGAAGTCCTTCATATAGCCGACCACATGGCGCGGCTGGCCCCGCACCCAGACATTGTCGCCGCGCCCGTCGGTCAGGGTGTCCCAGACGCTTTTATCGGGATCGAGGGCGGCGCGGCGCTGATCGAAATAGGCGGTCTCCAGATTGGTGCCGAGGCGCACGACGCCGCTGTCGGGCGGCAGCTCGCCGGTCAGGATCCGCAGCAAGGTGGTCTTGCCGGCGCCGTTGGGACCAATCAGCCCGACCCGGTCGCCACGAACGATCCGGGTGGAAAAGCCCTCGGCGATGATCTTGTCGCCGAACATCTTGCCGATATTGGCGGCCTCGATCACCAGCCGGCCCGAGACCTCGCCGGCATCGGCGGCCAGGGCCACTTGGCGGCCCGAGGCCAGGATGGCGGATTTGGCCTCCGACCGTTCCTTACGCAGGGCGTGAAGCGAGCGCAGCCGCCCCATGTTGCGCTTGCGCCGGCCGGTGACGCCGCGCGACAACCAGTGCAGTTCCTGGCGCATATGGGTGTTCAGGCGCGACAGCTCGGCTTCCTCGGCGGCGTAGACTTCCTCCTGCCATGCCGGAAAGCGGGAAAAGCCCCACTCGGCCCGACGCACCACGCCGCGCTCCAGCCACAGGGTCTGTTTCGAGACGGTTTCCAGGAAACGCCGGTCGTGGCTGATGGTCACCAGGGCGCCGCCATAGGCGTTCAGCCACTCCTCCAGCCAGAGAATGGTAGGCAGGTCGAGGTGGTTGGTCGGCTCGTCCAGCAGCAGCACGTCGGGCTGCCCCACCAGGGCGCGGGCCAGGGCGGCGCGGCGGCCTTCGCCGCCCGACAGCGCCACCGGATCGCGGCCGCCGTCGATGCCCACCGCGTCCAGCACGGTATCGACCCGGAACATCTGGTCGCGCTCGGCCGGCAACAGCCCCTCGGCCACATAATCGGCGACGCTGGGGGCGATGATGATCGGGTCCTGGGGCAACACCGCGATGCGGGCGCCAGGCTGGACGAAACGCTCGCCCGAGTCGGGAGCGATCTCGCCGGCCATCACCTTGAGCAGGGTCGATTTGCCCGAGCCGTTGCGACCGACCAGACAGGTCTTGTCGCCCTTGGCGATCCAGGTGGTGACGCCTTCGAACAGCGGGTTTCCGCCAAAGGTGAGTCGAACGTCGCGCAGCGCGAGGAGAGGAGGAGGAGCCATGGCCGATGGCTACACCTCCCAGGCCCCAGAGTCAAATCGGCGGAAGCCTTCCCGCGGCCGGGGGCACCGGGTGCGCCCGATGGGCCGGGTGCGTCGGAGTGAACCGGCCTTCGCGAATCAGGGCGCCGATCAACTCGGCATCGTCGACCAGCAGATCGTGCATCAGGTGAACATAGGCGGTGATAAAGCCCTGGGGACTGTCGTAACCATCGGGCAAGGCACCCGCCGCGACGCTTTTAGCCAGAGCGATCAGGCGGGAGTGGCCTTGGCAATGGGCATCGACCTGCGCCCCGAAGGCCGAGCGGGGCAGGCTTCGCAGCAGCCCCTCCTCATAGGCGCAATGCACGAGCAAAAGACGATGGAACTCCTGATAATAGGGCCGCAACGTCCCGACCTCGCCGCCCTGATCGCCAATCGCCACGATCTCGCAGGCAAGGTCCAGAAGTTGGCGATGTTCGGCATCGATGCGGTCGTGCCCAAGTTCCAGCAGATCCGACCAGACCATGGTTTGCATCATGGGCCTCCTCTCGGGGAGCGGGGCGTCGCCTGCATGGCCTCAGAATCGTTCTTTGGAGGCGAAACGGCCATATGTCCAGTTCCGTCATTCAACCACGAATACCGCCGGAGAGTCTGCCCACGCTTAGAGACGAATTGTGACGATGGTCAAGTCGCGTCGGGTTCTGCCCCCTTCGCCTGCGGCTGCCTCGATGGCTTTGCTGCCACGGATTTCTTAATCAAACGGAGATCATCTGCTACGGTCTGTCGAAACCCGCCGATCGTGGCCGGGTGGGTCGCGGCCATGATCAGCGAAAACCATCGGGACGCGACAGTACGACAAGCCACGGAAGGATACCCTCCATGCTCTATGTCAGCCGCGACGCGGCCGGAAAAGTGATCGCCCTGTCGGAAAACGCCTCGGACGGCATCGGCGAAAGCCTGCCGGCCAGTCATCCCGACCTGCTGGACTTTCTGTTTCGCGATACCGGGGGCGAGCGGGTTTCCTCGCGCTTCCTGGCCTCGGATCTGGCCTTCATCCGCGTGGTCGAGGATCTGGTGGCGGTGCTGATCGAAAAACGGGTGATCGCCTTCACCGACCTGCCGCCCGCCGCTCAGGACAAGCTGCTGGACCGGCGTTCGTTACGATCCTACCTGTCGGACGTGTCGGGGGTGTTCGAGGACGGCGAGGGTAAGATCATCTAGCCAGCGCCACCCTCGCGGGAACGGCAAAACCTCGCGCGGCCGCCAGCCGATCCGCTGGCGCGCCGACCACATGCCCCCACCCGTCGGACGCATCAAGCGCCCGCAGGACTCAGGCCGATACGTCCACCATCTGACCGACAGCGGACTTGCCGATGTCTGCGGGTGACGGAGTCTGCGGTGGTTTAGGCTGCGCGCCCTGTGCGATGACCTGCGGGAGAGCCTGAACGACCTGCTCCTCCTGTTTCGTTACGGAAAGAGGAGCCTGAAGGCCGGTCTGAGCACGTTGCAAGTACTGCGCCGAGTTCGCGACGCCGATGGATGATACGTCCATGGTCCTGCCTTTCTGGCTGAACATAAGTGTCTCAGGTTAACTTAAATTTTACCGCTTGTCACTGAATCAATCCAAGCTCCCACGGACAGCGTCACGGCGCTTCGCCCATCAGCTCCCGCGCCACCTGGCCCAGCAGCCTTTGAAAGCGGCGGTCGTCGACGCCGTCGATTCTGGCAACCCAGCCCCGCACCGACGATAGCAGCGCCTCACCATCACAAAATGTGGCGATCAGGTCGAGGCGCCCGCCTTCGATCCGGGTCGCGGCTCCCTGGGCACGGCCAGCGCAGATGGCGCGTTCGTCCAGCTCCTTCGCGCCGCCCAGCACCACCATGACCCGGAAATTGGGCCGGGCCGCCGCAGCCGCATCAAGGGTCAGGGTAAAGGGGCGGGCGGGAATCCCGGCGGCCATGCCCGTGGCGACGGCCTGGCCCAGATCGGCCGAACCGGCCCCAAAGGGATCGCCCCGGACATCCAGCAGCAAGGGGCCGGAACTGGTGGCGTAAATGAACGAGCTCCAGGTGGCGGCGTTGCGATAGCCGCCCGGCACGGTGGAAGGGCCGTCGCCACAGCCACCGACCAGGGAAGCCAAGGCGGCAGCACCGAGGGAGAGGAGGCGTTTCATCATCATGACGCCATGGTCGCCCGCCCCCGCCCTTCTGTCAACTCGGCCCCAATCTGACCTTGCGCGCCCGATCCATGGCCGCTAGTGTGAACCACACTAACGCTTCGTATTTATGCGGGAGCAATACAGTGCTTGATGGCCGGCGCGTCCTGCTTATCATTTCCGGCGGCATCGCCGCGTACAAATCCCTGGAACTCATCCGCCGGCTGAAGGATCGGGGCTGCGCCGTGCGCTGCATCCTCACCAAGGGCGGGGCGAATTTCGTCACGCCGCTGGCGGTGGCGGCGCTGTCGGGCGACAAGGTCTATCAGGAGACCTTTTCCCTGACCGACGAGGCCGAGATGGGCCATATCCGCCTGTCGCGTGAGGCCGATCTGGTGGTGGCGGCCCCGGCCACCGCCCATCTGCTGGCCAAGATGGCGGCCGGACTCGCCGATGACTTGGCCTCCACCGCCCTGCTGGCCACCGACAAGCCGGTGCTGATCGCCCCGGCCATGAACACCATGATGTGGGAACATCCCGCCACCCGCGCCAATCTGGCGACCCTGGAGGCCCGCGGCATCCGACGGATCGGCCCCGGCGCGGGCGAACTGGCCTGCGGTGAGGTCGGGGCCGGCCGCATGGCCGAGCCGGCCGAGATTCTCGCCGCCATCGAGGTGATGCTGTCCGACGGACCGCTGAAGGGCGTCAGGGCCGTCGTCACCAGCGGCCCGACCCATGAGGCCATCGACCCGGTGCGCTATATCGCCAACCGCTCCTCGGGCAAGCAGGGCCACGCCATCGCCGCCGCCCTGGCCGCCCTGGGGGCCGAGGTCACCCTGATCAGCGGCCCCGTCGCCCTGCCCGACCCGGCCGGCCTGCGCGTCGTCCGGGTGGAAAGCGCTGTGGCCATGCTGGACGCGGTCCGGGCCGCCCTGCCGGCCGAGGTGGTGGTCTGCGCCGCCGCCGTGGCCGATTGGACGGTGGCCAACCGCGCCACTGAAAAACGCAAGAAAACAGCCGGCGCGCCGCCGCCAGCGATCGAACTGACCCCCAATCCCGATATCTTGATGACGGTGTCCCAGGCGGGCGAACAGCGACCGCGTCTGGTGGTGGGCTTTGCGGCCGAGACCGAGGCGCTGCTGGACAATGCCCGCGCCAAGCTGACGCGCAAGGGCTGCGACTGGATCGTCGCCAATGACGTGTCCGAGGACAGCGGCACCTTTGGCGGCGACGCCAATACCGTCCATCTGCTGACCGCCGATGGGGTCGACAGCTGGCCCCGCATGGGCAAGGCCGAAGTCGCCGCCCGTCTGGCCGAACGGATCGCCGCCAAGCTGGGAAAGGCATGACCATGATCGAGATTCCACTACGCCGGCTGGAACATGCCGCCGACCTGCCGGTTCCGGCCTACGAGACCGGGCACGCCGCCGGCA
Organism: Phaeospirillum sp.; assembly: GCA_030651575.1. GTDB lineage: Bacteria > Pseudomonadota > Alphaproteobacteria > Rhodospirillales > Magnetospirillaceae > Phaeospirillum. Next base: position 239,292 of record JAUSFB010000044.1, on the reverse strand, counting down.
TGGACCTGATGGCCTGCATTCCGGTTGATATGGAGCTGGCGGCGGGCAAGCGCGTCCTGGTTCCCACCGGCTTCGCCATCGCCCTGCCGGAAGGGTTCGAAGCCCAGATCCGCCCCCGCTCGGGCCTCGCCATCAAGCACGGAATCACCGTACTCAACGCGCCCGGAACCATCGACGCCGATTATCGCGGCGAGATCGGGGTGATTTTGATCAATCACGGCGAGGCGTCGTTCCTGATCACGCGCGGCATGCGCATCGCCCAGATGGTGATCGCTCCGGTGGCGCGGGCGCAGTGGCGCGAGACCGAGGCGCTGACCGGGACGGAACGCGGGTCCGGGGGCTTTGGCTCCACCGGAACCGGCAGGAAGGAATAAACGATGCTACGTCCGTCCAAGAAGATGCTGTTCGCCATCGAAGCCGTGCTCGACATCGCCTATCACGCCGGGGGAGAGCCGGTGCAAAGCCGCGAGATCACCCGCCGCCAGGGCATTCCGCGCCGCTATCTGGAACAGACTCTCCAACAGCTGGTGCGGGCCGACATCCTGGTCGGCGTACGCGGCCCACGCGGCGGCTATCGGCTGGCGCGCGAGCGCCGCCGCATCTCGGTGGGCGAGATCGTCCGGGTGGTCCGCGCCCTGGAAACCGCCGAAGACCCCTACGAGGACATGCCCGCCTCGGAACTGGGCAAACAGGTCATCCGCCCCATGTGGGGCGACCTGTCCGAGGAAATCATGGCCCAACTGGACGGCATCACCGTCGATGATCTGTGCATGCGCGCCTACAAGGGCGGGATTCCCAGCGAGGCCCACCAGAAACTGGATTTCAGCATCTGACCTTGCCCCCACCGCTTCCGTGCTGTAGTGTAGTTAACAACTGAACTACAATTTTCCAATGGAGAATCCAGGATGTCCGCAGCAACCGAGTCCAAGCCGGCCTTCCGCGGCAAGATCTACGATAGCATCATCGATACGATCGGCTCGACGCCGCTGGTGCGCTTCAAGCGCCTGGCCGCCGAGGCCGGCGCCAAGGCCGACATCATCGGCAAGCTGGAATTCTTCAATCCGCTGGCCTCGGTCAAGGACCGCATCGGCTTTGCCATGATCGAAGCGGCCGAGGCCTCGGGTCAACTCAAGCCGGGCGGCACCATCATCGAGCCGACCTCCGGCAATACCGGCATCGCCCTGGCCTTCGTGGCGGCGGCGCGCGGTTACAAGCTAATCTTGTGCATGCCGGAAAGCATGTCGCTGGAGCGCCGCAAGATGCTGCAACTGTTGGGGGCCGAGATCGTCCTGACCCCGGCCTCCAAGGGTATGACCGGCGCGGTCAAGCAGGCCGAGGAACTGGTGGCCGCCACCCCCGACGCCATCATGCCGCAACAGTTCAAGAATGAAGCCAACCCGGCGATCCACGAGCGCACCACCGCCGAGGAAATCTGGGCCGACACCAACGGCACCGTTGATATCATCGTGTCGGGCGTCGGCACCGGCGGCACCATTTCCGGCATCGGCCATGTTCTGAAGAAGCGCAAGCCCAGCCTGAGGATGGTGGCGGTGGAACCCGAGGACAGCCCGGTGCTGTCCGGCGGCGCCCCCGGCCCCCACAAGATCCAGGGCATCGGCGCCGGCTTCGTGCCCGACATCTTGGATCGGGGCATCATCGACGAGATCCTTCAGATCGGTAACGAGACGGCGCTGGCCACCGCCCGCAAGGCGGCAAGGCTGGAGGGCGTGCCGGTGGGCATCTCGTCCGGCGCGGCCATCGCGGCGGCGCTGGAACTGGGGACGCGGCCGGAAAACGCCGGCAAGGTGATCGTCGCCATCATCCCGTCCTTCGCCGAACGTTACCTCTCCACCGCCCTGTTCGATCAGGTCTGATCGTGTCTCATCGGCGCGCTGGCATATAGGACCGCAATGGACTTCACCGAGGAGCAGATCCACCGCTACGCCCGCCACATCATCTTGCCGGAGGTGGGCGGCGTCGGTCAGGAAAAGCTCCTCGGCTCCTCCGCCCTGGTGATCGGAGCCGGCGGGCTGGGCTCGCCGGTGATTCTCTATCTCGCCGCCGCCGGTGTGGGCACCATCGGCGTGATCGACGACGACGACGTGGAGTTGTCCAACCTTCAGCGCCAGATCATCCACACCACCTCGCGCATCGGCCTGCCCAAGGTCGACAGCGCCGCCCGCGCCGTCGCCGACATCAATCCCGATGTGCGGCTGGTGCCGATCCGCCAGCGTCTCGACAAGGACAACGCCCGGGCCATCTTCCGCGACTTCCAGGTGGTGGCCGACGGTTCCGACAACTTCCCCACCCGGTTCCTGGTCAACGACGCCTGCCGGCTGGAGGGCAAGACCCTGGTCTCGGCCGCCATCTTGCGCTTTGACGGCCAGCTGGCCACCTACAAACCCGGCGGGCCGTGCTATCGCTGCATCTTCCGCGAAGCGCCGCCGGAAGGCCACGTCCCCACCTGTTCCAGCGCCGGAGTGCTGGGTGCCATCGCCGGCACCATGGGCGCCATGCAGGCCACCGAAGTCCTGAAGGAACTGCTGGGAATCGGCGAGTCGCTGGCCGGCAAACTGGTGATCTACGACGCCCTCGCCGTGGCGTTCCGGACGGTGCGGGTGCCGCGCGATCCTGGTTGCCCGCTCTGCGGCGACCACCCCACCATCACCGACCTGTCCGGCCATGGGAGCACCGCCAATGTCTGTGGGTGACAAGACCAGTCCCGACAAGCTGTCCATCGTGGTGTTTTCCAACGATTTCGACCGGGTCCACTACGCCCTGGTGATGGCGGCGGCGGCGGTGGCCTCCAATACGCCGGTCACCTTGTTCTTCACCATGTGGGCCGGCCGCGCCCTGGAAAAGCCCCTGGCCGACGGCTCTCCCGCCTGGAGTCGGCTGCGGGTCTCCGACGGCTCGACCACCGCCGCCGAGATGGATGCCGGCTTCAAGGCCAAGGGAGTCGGCACCTTCGAGGAGTTGCTGGAAGCCTGCGTCGCGCTTGGCGTCACCGTCATGGTGTGCGAGATGGGCCTGAGGGCGCTGGGCATGGACCCGAACAATCTGCGCCCCGACGTGCCGGTGGCCAAGGGCGGCGTCGTCACCTTCCTAGCCGACGCATCCAGGACCGGCGCCATGCTGTTTGTCTAGCGTTTCCTGTTACCCACTGTTACCAACGCGCCAACAGAGCGGATACACCCGCCCCCTATAACGATGTCATCTCTTCTCCCCCTTCGAGGTGACACCATGAAGTCGTTTCCCCGTTACACCGCCGCCGTCCTTGTCGCCCTGGCCGTTGCCGGAGCCTTTGGCGTCGCCAGGGCCAATCCCATGATGGGCGGCGGTCAGATGTCTTCCATGTGCGGCGACATGGATGCGCGGATGGCCGGCCATATGGCGTTCGCCGAGACCAAGCTGGGGCTCTCCGCCAGTCAGAAGGCCGAGTTCAAGGCCCTGACCGAGACCATGAAATCCGCCAGCGAGCCCATGCGCAAGGCCTGCGTCGAGCAGGCCGCCCAGCCGGCGGCGGCCACCATGCCGTCGCGTATGGAGAGCATGCAAAAGATGATGGCGGTGCGGACCGAGGCCATGGGCAAGATGCTGCCCGCCATGACCAAGTTCTACCAGAGCCTGACACCGGAACAGCAGAAGGCCGCCGACACCATGATGCCCGGTGGGATGGGTGGCGACCGGCATGGCCACCACATGATGGGACATTAACGAAAAAGCCCCCTTTCCCCGCCGGACGGTGGGAAAAGGGGGCTTCGCGCATCCATCGCGATGGATGCCGTTGAACGCTTACCAGCCGTAGGCCTTGGCCATGACCGGGTCCTTGGCCGCCACCGCCTTGGCCAGATCGACCATGACCTTGGCCTGTTTCCAGGTGGCGTCGTCTTGCATCTTGCCGTCGATCATCACCGCGCCGGTGCCGTCGGGCATGGCGTCGAGGATCTTTCTGGCGAACAGGACTTCACTAGCCTCGGGGCTGAACACCGCCTTGGCGATCTCGATCTGCTTGGGGTGCAGGCTCCACCCGCCGGCGCAGCCCAGCAGGAAGGCGTTGCGGAATTGGGCCTCGCAGGCGGCGTCATCGGAGAAATCGCCGAACGGGCCGTAGAACGCCTTGATCCCGGCCGACTGACAGGCATCCACCATCTTGGCGACGGTGTAGTGCCACAGATCCTGCTGGAACAAGGTCCGGCCGGACTTGCCCTCGGCCGCATCTTCCAGCACGCCGTAGAACGGATGGCCACCGCCGACGCGGGTGGTCTTCATCCCGCGCGAGGCGGCCAGATCGGCCGGTCCCAGGCTCATGCCATGCATGCGGGGGCTGGCCTGAGCGATGGCGGCGATGTTTTCGACTCCCAGCGCGGTTTCCAGAATGGCGTGGATCAGGATCGGCCGCTTGACGGCGTGCCGGGCCTCCAACTGAGCCAGCAACTGGTCGAGATAATGGATGTCCCACGGACCTTCGACCTTGGGCAGCATGATCACGTCGACCTTGTTGCCGGCCTCGGCGACGACGGTGGTGACGTCGTCCAGGAACCATGGCGAGTTCAGACAGTTGACGCGGGTCCACAGACCGGTCTCGGGATTATCCCAGGCCTTGGCGACCTCGATGAAGCCGGCGCGAGCCGCTTCCTTGGCGTCGGCGGGGATGGCGTCTTCCAGATTACCCAGCAGCACATCGACGGTACGGCCGATCTCGGCTGCCTTGGCTCGCATCTTTTCCACATGCGGCGGAAAGAAGTGGATCATGCGCTCCAGCCGCACCGGCAACTCGCGATAGGGGGCCGGCGCGCCGATGGCGAGCGGCTCGAAGAACTTCCGGGGCGGCTTGGTGCTCATGGACGCAATCCTCTTGCGGCGAATCAATGTGGGCCGAAATAATGCTGCGTCATGCTGCGGCGCACAAGCGAGAAGTGTACTGAAATCGCGCTTCTTGCAATAGGAGAGTTGCTCAGAGGAGAAGTTCCACCCTCGGGCCTTTGCCGTTCTTGACCTCGACCTCGGCCCGGCAGGCGAACAGGCGTCCGGCATCGATGCCGGCGCTGTCGACCAGAAATTCCTTGGCGGTCTCCGCCCGATTTTCGGCCAGCCCCCCCAGGGCATCCCGATTGATGGGGCCGGCATCCTCTGGCCGGCGCTGTGCCCCGATCATCCGCTCCAGCCGGGTCAGCAGCGGCTTGGCCTCGGCCCGCTGCCGCTCCACCAGCGCCGGCCAGTCGGCGGGTTCGGCCTTGCCGCACAGGGTCAGCTTCAGGCTGGGACGCTCTCGCATCAGCTCGGCGATTCCGGCCAGGGTCTTGCGGTGGTCGTCGGACATGATGTCGCTGCCGGTGGCGAAGGCCAGCGGCGCCAACGCCAGCCGGGACTGATCCTCGGCATCGACCACCATGGAAATCAGCGTCGCCACCGGAAAAGCCAGCTTCAAGGTGGTCAGCACCGTGGACTTCAAGGCGCCGGCGACCGCCTGGGCCACCGCGTCGCTGACGTCCAGGTCGGGGTTGTCGAGATTGCCTCTGACCGGAAGCGACAGACGGATACGGTCGTCGCCGTCGCGCAGCAGATTCAGCACCGTCTCGATGGGCATCTCCATCTTCTTGATGATCGGCGCGTTGGGATCGGGCGGGGCGATGAACAGATTGGACAGATCCACATCCAGCTTGCCGTCCAGGACGCCCTTGACGGCCCCCCCCTTGAAGCTGCCGTCAAAATGGCCGGTATGGAGATGAACCCCCAGTGCCTCGGCCAGATAAGGCGATAGCGGCGGCAATTCCAGCGCCGTGATGCGGCCGTCGAGCCGTCCGGACATCGGTTCGGCGAAAGGCCGCGCCACGCCGCTGGCCACGATGCGGCCCTCACCGATTCTGGCCTTGAGGTCAAAGCCGCTGTCGCGGTCGGGGTGGTCGCTGTCCAGGTCGGACAGCACCAGTTCCACCGCCTGGGCCTCCAGCCGGACCGCCTCGTCCGCGCTGCGATCCTCAAACACCAGCCGGCTGTTGCCGCCCACCGTCAGACGCCCCAGGGCGATGCCGGGCGGCTCATCCTCGTCTTGCGGCTTGGCCTGCGACGCCGGCATCCCCAGCAGCCCATCCTTGGTCCGGGTCAGACGGGCGATCAGGCCGTCGAGGCGGGCGTCGGCCAGAGCGAGGTCGCCATCGGCATTGCGCGACAGATGATCCAGCCGCAGCGAGCGGGCCTCGACCCGCCAGGGATAACCAGCCTTGCCGTCACGCTTCAGCGCCGCCAGCCCGGCAGCGGACAGCCGCTCGGCGGAGGCGACGCCATTGGGGGTCATGGCGATTCCCGCCAGGTCCAGCCGCTCCAGCGCCAGCCAGCTCTCCCTTTTGGACGGTTCGCCGGCGGTCAGTCCCTCGGCGGTCAGCTTCAACCCGGCGGTGACGGGGACCTTGCCGGCATGACCGAACTCGACCCAGCCCTCGGCCACGGCATGTTTATGCCCAAGATGGACCTCGGACAGAGCAAGGCGCAGCGGCCCCAGTTCCAGCCGACCCTCGGCGCGACCGGCCAGAGGGGCGGAGCCGAGGGCAAGGTCGAGGCCACCGGCCCAGGCCAGCGAATCGGGCTGGGCCTCGAATCCGGCGGCGGCAATCCTGAGGCCGGTCAAACCCAGGCTGCCCTGCCAGTCCAGCCTGTCGCCCATCGCAAATTTGGTCGCGCCAAGCTTGAGGGTGGCGGCCGAGCCCGAGCCGTCCTCCGCCTTACCGGCGACGACGGCGGCATCCAGGCTGCCGACCAGATCGAGCCGACCGGCCCGCAGGGCCAATGTCTCCAGATCGAGCGCCAAGCTGGCGGCCGAGCCCTCCCCGCCCGCCGCCTTGACCGCCAGGGCGGCGGCATCCAGCCGGCCGGCAAGGTCGAGGCGACCCGCATCCCATTCCAGGCGCCGCAGATCGACCGCCAACCGCTCGGCCGATACCGCCAGCGGACCGCCGAGACTTAAGCCCTCCCCTTCCAGCCTACCGCTGGCCCGCAGCGTCAGCCCGGCGTCGCGCAAGGCGCCGGCCGCGGTCAGCGATACGTCGACGCGCCCCCCCAGGCCCGATGCGCCGGCCTTGGCCGCAATGGCGCGCAGTTGGGCCAGATCCAGCCGGCGCAACACCGCCTCCAGACTGAAGGACGGCTCGTCGGCGAAGGGCGAGACCCGCCCCTTCATCTCGATGGTCGCGCCGTTGAGGGTGGCAAGCAGAGTAAAGGCCGGCGCGCTGCCCGGATCGCGGCTGTGCAGATTCTCCACCGTCAGCCGGGTAACCGCGATCTCGGCCCGCGCATCGCCATCGGTCAGCACCAGACGGCTGTCGGTCAACTCCAGCGAGGCCACGTCGATACCCCACTCGGTCCCGCTCCCGGCGGGCTGGCCGGGCGGAGCGGCGGCAACGGCCAGCGGCAAGCCGTTGACGACAAAACCACCGCCCTCGCGGTGAATGTCGATCTCCATCCCCTCCAGCGCCACCCGGTCCAGCACCACCCGCTTGTCCAGCAGGGGAGCCCAGCGGAAGCGCAGGGTGAAATCCTTGATCCCCAGGGCGGAGCCCAGCGGCGGGCGCGCCACCATCTTGCGCACCACCAGATTGCCGCGAAACAGCGACAGGTCCGCGTCGGAGACGCTGACCTCGACCATGCCGAAGCCGCGCAGGGCCTTGACCAGCCCCCAGCGCAAGCCGGCGCTGGGTAGCAGCGTCCAGGCCAGAACCAGCGCCAGGGTCGCCAGCAGCGCCAACGCCGCCATCAGATGGCGGCGACGAATCTCGACCCCGAAAATCTGCTTCCCCAAAAGCACGGCGGCCCCTCTTCATGCCTAGCTCAATACTCGGACAAAAGGCATGGCGAGGACAAGCCCGATACTCTCTGCCCCTCGATTGCCGCGTCATCGACACGATGGGCATGGATTACGGCCCCCGAATCCTATATTTTGCAGTACCCCCTTATGGAGGGAGAGGTGAGTGGTCGCTTTCGACAGTCATCCCGCCTTGGTGCTGAACGCCGATTTCCGGCCGCTCAGCTACTTTCCGTTGTCGCTGTGGTCGTGGCAGGAAACGATCAAGGCGGTGGTGTCCGAACGCGTCACCGTGGTGTCGGAATACGATCGGCTGATCCACTCGCCACGCCGCACCATCCGGCTGCCCAGCGTAATTTCGCTCAAGGAATACGTGCCGGCGGCCCGCCGCCCGCCCTTCACCCGCTTCAACGTCTTTCTGCGCGACCGCTTTTCCTGCCAGTATTGCGGCGAGCCCTTTCCCACCCATGACCTGACCTTCGATCATGTGATTCCCCGCTCGCGCGGCGGAAACACCACCTGGGAGAATGTGGTCACCGCCTGCTCGCCGTGCAATCTGAAAAAGGGCAACCGGCTCCCCCGCGAAGTGGGGCTGGTCCTGCTCAGTCGGCCGGATCAACCCTCGACCCACCTGTTGCAGGAACATGGCCGCGCCTTTCCGCCCAACTACCTGCACCAGTCCTGGCGCGACTTCCTGTACTGGGACAGCGAGCTGGAGCCGTTCTAGGGGAGCTGCGGCCGGTCAGGCGGCCCCGAAGATCATGGTGATGCGCCGGCCGTCCAGGCTGAACACGATCTCGCGGCAGCACTTCTTGATAATGGTCAGGCCCAAACCACCCGCCGCCGCCGAAACCGGCGCCCGGACCGATGACGGATGAAATCCGGCGCCGCGATCCTCGACCGAGATGGCGACGCCATCCTCGTGGTGGGTGGCGGCGACGGTGATGGGCAAACAGGCATGAACAGGATCGGCCAGGCGCTGTTCCATGGCGGCGGCGAACAGGCGCAGTTCCTCCATGGAGGCGCGCATGGCGCCGTCCAGGCCAAGATTTCCGTGAATCACGGCATTGCCGATCGCTTCTTGCACCGCATAACGGATTTCGGCGGCCACATCGAGTCGGGTGGCGGTCGCGGTCGAGACCATCAGCGACAGGATCGCGGATCGCGGCGGGACCGGGTCGGCTCGGTCGAGGCATTGGGCATCGATACAGATCAAAGCGGGCTGCGCCAGGGCGGCGGCCAGATCGGTTTCGAGGGGGCCATCGAAGATGGTGACATCGACCCGCCCCGTCATCCCCGCCAGCCGGCGCGCGAAATCACCGCGGACCCGCTCGATGATCGTTCCCTCTACCCCCCGGCTGGTGATGGCGATATGGACGGCCTGGGTCACTTGAACTCGAACAGAGTATCAAAACTGGCGCGGCGCAGAGTATCCGCAACGGAGCCTTTGGCGTTGCGCATGATGACCTTCTGACCAGAGGCCTGGGCCGCGTCGTAGACGTGAACGAACAGGCTCATCCCGGTCGAATCGATGAAGGTCAGGGCGCTCAGATCGAGGTCGCAAACCGTCCCACCCTTGACCGCCTGATCGAGGAACTGAGGAAACTGTCCGGCATCGGCAAAGGTCAGGCGTCCCGAAAGCGCCGTCTCGACACGACTGCCGTCGCGTCTGGTGGTGTACTGCATCTAGAAACTCCCCACTCTCTAGGCGGCTCGGATGTTGGTCAGGAAGGTGTCGACCTGCTGCCGCAAGGTGATTGCCCGTTCGGCAACGGTCTGGGCCGCCGCGAACACATCCGACGCGGCATGACCGGTCTCGACGGCGGCCTGATTGACGCCGACCACGTTGGAACTGACCTCGTCGGTGGCTGATGACACCTGCTGAACATTGTTGGCGATCTCGGACGTCGCGGAATCCTGCTCCGACACCGAAGCCGCGATGGCGGACGACAGCTCGCTCATCTGCTCGATGATGGTGGTGATTTCCGTGATGGCGTTGACGGCGACCCGGGTTTCCTGCTGCACGGAATTGATCTGGGAGGAAATCTCGTCGGTGGCGCGCGCGGTCTGGTTGGCCAGGGTCTTGACCTCGTTGGCGACCACGGCGAAGCCCTTGCCGGCATCGCCGGCGCGGGCGGCCTCGATGGTGGCGTTCAGCGCCAGCAGATTGGTCTGGGCCGCGATGTCGTTGATCAGGCTGACCACCGCGCCGATCTTCAGCACCGCCTGCGACAGGCCCTGCACCATCTGATTGGTTTCCTGGGCCTTGTCCTTGGCGGTCTGGGCGATCTGAACCGAATCCGCCACCCGGTGATTAATCGCCTCCACCGAATCGGAGAGATGCTCGGCCGAGCTGGAAACGGTCCGCATGTTGACCGCCATCTCCTCGACGGCGGCGGCGACCACGGTCGCCTGATTGGAAGTCTCCTCGGCGGTGGCGGACATGGTCTGCGAGGTGGCCTCCAGCTCGGTGGCGGAGGCCGCCATGGTCTCCAGCACCTCGGCCACTTCCATGTTGAATTCGGCAAGAACCCCGTCGATGACGCGGGCGCGGCGATCCTTGATGATCTGATCGCGTTCCTGCTGCTGGGCCAGTTCATCGGCTCGGATCAGGCCAAGGCGAAAGACCTCGACCGCGCGGGCCATGGCGCCGATTTCGTCGTTGCGCTCGCGGCCCTCGACCTCGTGGGCCTTGTCGCCGTTGGACAGGACGTCCATGGCGTGAATGACCTTGCCCAGCGGCCCCGAGATGTCGGCGGCGATCACCCAGGCGATCCCGATTCCGGCTGCCAGCAGGACCAGGGTGGCGGTCAGGTAGCTGTACAGCGAACGCCGGGTCTGGACATGCACCGTGTTGGCGAGGGCGAGCAGGTCGTTGGCGACCCTGTCCTCCACCAGCTTCAGCAGATCGATCTTCTTGGTGATGGTATCGAACCAGACCGGCGCCTCGACATCGCCGGTAGTGCCGGTGAAGGGGCTGTCCAGGGCGATCAGCCGCATACGGTCCACATCCTTGGCCACCGGATCGGCCAGGGAGGTCTCCAGCATCTTCTTCTGATCGTCGCTGGCATAGATGGCGTAGGTGGCGAAGAACGTGTCTTGCTGGGCGATCAGCTGGGTGAACTTCCGGTGGATCGGGGCCTCGAACTTCTTGGCGCCAAAGCCGCCGGAGGCCATGGCGCGCTCCTGACCCGCGCGCTCCTTGCCGTGCAGAAGCTGGGTATAGGCGATGATGGCCTTGGACACGTTCACATCGGTGCCGATGACGGCCATCTGTTCGACCAGCGCCAACAGCTTGCCGATGGTGACGGTGTAATAGCCCGCCGCCTCGCCGACGGTCAGCGACAGGCTGTCCACCGCCGCCCGCTTGCCGGCCAAGGGCTCCAGCCCGGCCCGCGCGGCGGTGATCGCCGCCTTCAGGCCGTTTCCAGCCTCGGCGGCATCGAACTTCCGCAAGGCTTCGGTCAACGCGACCAGCCGGGCATCCGACGCCTTGCGCTGCTCGGGCAGGCGGTCGCTGAACTTAGCGCCCTTGCTGCCGATGAAGCCGGCGGACATGCCGCGCTCCTTTTGCAGTTCATGGACCACGGCACCGATGGTCGGCCCCAGTCCGGCGAGATCTTCCAGCTGCTCCATCTTGGTCGAGAAGCCGAACTTCTCCACCAGTCCGATCCCGGAGAAGATAAGCATGCCCAACACCGGAATGAGAATCGCGATGCCGATCCGCGAGCTGAGACGGAGGTTTCGCAAAAGTGCAAGCATCAGGAACTCCGAGGGCCGATCGGGTTTAACCGAGAAGGAATTTACGTCATCATGTGATCACAAACTTACGTCGTGGCCGGGCGAAGAGCCAGCATTACATGCTTCGAAAATCCATTCTTTCCGGGGAACCGCCTCGAAAAGATAGTGACCCTACCCCTATGAATAAGGAAGGGCGTTGACCATCTCGATCCGCCACCCCTCGGATGTAGCGTCGATCCGGGTCAATGACAAGGGTTGAACAGCAAAGCGCAATGCCTGCGCTGGAGTTATATCCAGCGCCGTGGCCAGCGCCGCCCGCACCGTGCCGGCATGAACGATCGCCAGAATGTCGCGGCCGGCCTGGGCGGCGGTTAAATTCTCCATAGCCGCCGCGACCCGCTCGATCATGCTGGCGAAGCTTTCCCCGCCCGGCGGCGTGGTTCCGGCGGGATCGCCCCAAAAAGCGGCCAGATCCGGGTCCTTGGCGGTTTCCAGATCCAGCCAGCTGCGGCCCTGCCAGCGGCCGAAATCCTGCTCGGCCAGATCGGGCTCGACGATGGGTGGCGGCAGCAGCATCCCGACCGACTCCAAGGCTCCGGCAGTCTGACGGCAGCGGATCAAGCCGCTTTCCACCAGAACGGGATTGACCGGCAGAACCCTGGCCAGCCCCTGAAACGCCTCGACCTCAGATATATCGCAGGAAACATCAAGACGTCCGGTGATCCGGCCATGTGGACAAGGAACCGGAGCATGGCGCAGCAGCCACCACCGGGTGGAACCGATAGAAGTCATGTTTTGTGTCCCTCAATCGCCGGGCGGGCGCATCCGCGCCCTTGGCTACGCGGCATGGGCCGCGCCGGCCCTTGGCCGCAACTTCGCACCGGGTGGCGCGGCGGTGTGGTGGTCCCTCAATCGCCGGGCGGGCGCATCCGCTCATGACCACACCATGGCGGCGGCCAGCAGGATGGCAATTTCGGCCGCCTGTTGCACGGCCCCCAGCACATCGCCGGTATACCCGCCCAAGGTTCTCCGGGCCAGGACGACGATGGCGAGGCTTCCCAGCAGGGCGGCGACAGCCGCCGCCAGGGCTCCCCCCAACCCCAGGCCGAGCATCGCCACGCCAAGGCCGAGTCCGGCGGCGGTGGCGGCGGTGGAGGCGTCGGGGGTGCCGGCCGAAGCGCCCAGGCCCTGCGGCCGGACGGCGGCCATCACCTGCATCGCCGCCGGGATCATCGCCCGCGACAACGCGGCCGCCGCGATCAATGCCCCCGCCATGCGCCAGCCGCCGGGCAGCGCCGCCAGGGCCGAGGCCCGCAATCCCACCGAAAACAGCAAGGCCAGCACGCCAAAAGCGCCGGTGCGCGAATCGCGCATCACCTCCAGCCGCTTGTCGCGATCGCCGCGCGCCCCCATGCCGTCGGCCAAGTCGGCCAAGCCATCCTCGTGCAAGGCCCCGGTCAGCAGGACCATGGCCAGAACCGCCAGCAACGCCGACGGCAGCGGCGGCAGCCCCAGCCCCAGCCCCAAAGCGGCGACCAGTCCGGCGATAAGGCCCAGCCCCAGCCCCACCAGCGGGAAACAGCGCATGGCCAAGGCCAATCCGCCCGCCTCCACCACCCCCGGATCGGGAAGCGGCAACCGGGTCAGAAAGGACGTGGACAGATGAAGGTCGCTCCACCAACCGGGGGCGGGCGACAGCGGGGATTGTCTCATGGCAGGTGACTCATTCATTATCGTCGGTTATAGGACGAGCCGGCGCGGCCCGCAACATCTGGGGGACTCCTTCCTTGAATTCGACTATTTCTAGATCATCCCATATCCGTGACGCCTTGGCCCGGTTGCCCGCTGGCGATCAGACCGCGGCGGCGGCCTGGGCCGCGCGTGAACCGCAACTGACCAAGCCGGCCGGCTCGCTGGGGCGGCTGGAGGACATCGCGGCTTGGCTGTCGACCTGGCAGGGCCGCCACCCGCCCCGCCTGCAACACCCCCGCGCCCGCATCTTCGCCGGCAATCACGGAGTTGCGGCGCTGGGAGTCTCGGCCTTCCCCGCCGAGGTGACCGTTCAGATGGTGGGAAACTTCCAGGCCGGCGGCGCCGCCATCAACCAACTGTGCCGCGCCTTCGACATGGAACTGGACGTGGTCGCGCTTGATCTCGACCACCCCACCGCCGACTTCACCCAGGGTCCGGCCCTGTCCGAGTCCGAATTCGTCGCCGCCTTCGTGGCCGGCATGGATTCCGTACCGGCCGAGACCGATGTGCTGGTGGTGGGCGAGATGGGCATCGGCAACACCACTTCGGCGGCGGCGGTCGCCTGCGGCCTGTTCGGCGGCGAGGCGACGGATTGGACCGGACGCGGCACCGGCGTCGAGGGCGGCGCCCTGGCGCGCAAGATCGAGGTGGTGGCGGCCGGCGTGGCGCTGCATCGCGACCAGCCGCCGCTGGAGATTCTGCGCCGTCTGGGTGGGCGCGAACTGGCCGCCATGGCCGGAGCGGTGCTGGCGGCGCGGCAACGCCGGGTTCCGGTGTTGCTCGACGGCTACGTCACCACCGCGGCGGTGGCAGCCTTGGCCCTGGAAATGCCCGGCGCGCTTGATCACTGCATGGTCGGGCATGTCTCGGTGGAGCCGGGCCATCGCCGCCTGATCGATAAACTGGGCAAGTCGGCGCTGCTGGACCTGGGTATGCGCCTGGGCGAGGGTTCGGGAGCGGCGGTGGCGGTGGGGCTGCTCCGGGCGGCGGTCGCCTGCCATACCGGCATGGCCACCTTCGCCACGGCAGGCGTGACCGACAAGGGCTGACCCCGCGCCCACCCGGCGCTTGAGGACTAATTAATATAGCCAAGGGCTGGCGCGCCAGCCCTTGGCGCGCCATATTGATGTCGTCCCACGCGAAAGAGACTGCCATGCAGAGCCAGAACCCGTTCTTCGATGACCTCGCCCGTGTCGCCAGCGGCGCCATGGGGGCCTTGTCCGGCCTGCGCGCCGAAATGGAGGCCATGATCCGTCAGCAGATGGAACGCTTCACCTCCAGCCTCGACCTTGTCCCGCGCGAGGAGTTCGAGGTCGTCCGCGCCATGGCCGCCAAGGCGCGGATGGAGCAGGAGGCGCAGGAAGCCAGGATCGCGGCGCTAGAGGCCCAGCTGGCGGCCCTGACGACGGCCAAACCCAAACCCGTCGCTAAACCCAAGGGCTGATCCCCGGGTTATCCACAAGAATCCATGAATCGGAAGCCAAGATTGCCTTGCGCCGCCGGGGTGGCGTGTGGTTGGCTACCCATTGTACGGATGCTGGCGGGCAGGCCCTAGGTTTAGTATGCCCGCCGACAGACGGTTCCCATGCCAAGAAGGGGGCAAGGCATGACGTTGACCGCCGCTTATCAGGATGACGAGTCCTTTACCAATCCCGTGGATCTGGTCGAGCAGATCGTCTCCGCCAATGACTGGGCGTTCGACCGTCGCAACGACGAAGAACTGGCCGCCGAGATTCCTGGCAAATGGTGCAATTACTCGCTGTACTTCGCCTGGCGCGAAGACATGGGAGCGATGCATTTCACCTGCGCCTTCGACATGAAGGTTCCGGTCGCCAAGCGCGGTCCCATCTGGGAACTGCTGGCCATCGTCAACGAGAAGCTGTGGCTGGGCCATTTCGGCCTGTGGGACGAGGAAGGGGTGCCCATGTTCCGCCACACGTCGCTGCTGCGCGGCGGCGTCAGCCTGTCCCCCGAACAGATCGAGGATCTGGTCGATCTGGCCATCACCGAGTGCGAACGCTTTTACCCCGCGTTCCAGTTCGTGATCTGGGGCGGCAAGAGCGCCACCGACGCGGTTGCCGCGTCGCTGCTGGACACGGTCGGCGAGGCTTGACCCTCCACTTTGCCGGGACGGGGAGATCAACATGACCAAGGTGTTACTTGTCGGCTGCGGCAAGATGGGCTCGGCCATGCTGGCGGGCTGGCTCGACCAGGGAATCGCCCCGGCCGACATGGTGGTGGTCGAGCCCTCGGCCCCGATGCTGCCCGCCACCGTGGTGACGGACGAGGCCGCCATTCCCGCCGGTTTCGATCCCGACGTGGTGGTGCTGGCGGTCAAGCCGCAGGTGATGGCCGAAGTGCTGCCGCCCTATGGCCGGTTCAAGCGCGCCGTCTTTTTATCCATCGCAGCCGGCAAGCCCATCGACTTTTTCCGCACCCATCTCGGCCAGGACGCCGCCATCATCCGGGCCATGCCCAATACCCCGGCGGCGGTGCGGCGCGGCATCACCGTCTGCTGCCCCGGCCCCGGGGTGGATGCGGCGCGGCGCGCGCTTTGCCAATCGCTGCTGGAAGCGGTGGGCGAAGTCGGCTGGGTCGAGGACGAGGCGCTGATGGATGCGGTCACCGCCGTCTCCGGCTCCGGCCCGGCCTATGTCTTCCTGCTGGCCGAGGTCATGGCGGCGGCGGGCGTCGCCCAGGGCCTTCCCCCCGAACTGGCCGCGCGCCTTGCCCGCGCCACCGTATCGGGGGCCGGAGAGCTGCTGCGCCAGTCCGCCGACGCTGCCGAACAGTTGCGCAAAAACGTAACCAGCCCGGGCGGGACCACCGCCGCCGCCCTGGCGGTCCTGATGGCCGAAACGGACGGTTTTGGCCGCCTGCTGGCGGAAGCGGTCGCCGCCGCGACCCGCAGGGGCAAGGAACTGGCCGGATAATCCAAGGCATATACCGTAAGAGGTGAATGAGTCGGGTTGACTCCTTCGCATGTGCGAGACTATCTTTGCCGCACCGCAATATACCCCCCTAGGTTGGAGAATCCCCCATGGCCGCCAAGCAGTCTGAGCAGGTTTTCGATTTCGACGTCAGCAAGTATCTCGGTGACTTCAAGGTTCCGGGCGTGGATGTCGAGATCATCGTCGCCAGCCAGCGCAAGAACATCGAGGCCCTGACCCAGGCCAACAAGATGGCCTTCGAAGGCTTGCAGAATGTCGTGAAGCGTCAGGCCGAAATCCTGCGCCAGACCATGGACGAGGCCGCCCAGGTCGCCAAGGACTTCGCCGAGCCCGGCTCCCCCCAGGACAAGGCCGCCAAGCAGGCCGAGTTCGCCAAGGACGCTTTCGAGCGCGCCCTGGGCAATGCCCGCGAGCTGGCCGAGATGATCACCAAGGCCAATTCCGAGGCGTTCGACCTGCTGAACAAGCGCTTCACCCAGAGCCTCGACGAGGCCCGTGACGTGTTCCAGAAGGCCGGCAAGAAGTAATCCACTTCTTCGCCGACGAACAACGAAACGGCCGCCCTGGCAACGGGGCGGCCGTTTTATTTTGGCGCGTGACGGGCCTCGCCGATCGGAACGACCGGCGAGGCCTTGAACTCAATAGACGTCGTGCAGCGTGTTGTAGATGTTGAACTTGCCGGTGGGGGTGATCAGGCGGGGGTCCTTGATCACCGACTTCAGCTTGCGGGTCTTGTCGTCGATCACGACGATGGCCGAGACCTTGTCCTTGGCGTTCCACACCGAGATCCAAACCTCGTCGCCGGCCTTGTTGTATTCCGGCTGAACCACGCGGGGCGCACCGTCCTTGATGCCGGCCCACTTGCCGATCGGCAGGACTTCGGGGGCCTTGTCCAGGTTGTTGATGTCGAACACCGCGATGCTGGACGCCACGTCCAGGTCGGGGTTGAGGGTGGTGTCGACCCACAGGTTCTTGGACTTGGGATGGGTCTTCAGGAACAGCGACCCGCCGCCCTGACCGGTCAGGCTGCCGACCTTGGTCCAGGCCTGCTTGGGATGGCCCTTGGGGTCGGTGCCGATCATGGCGATGGTGTCGTCGCCGAGATGGCCGGTGGCCCAGACCGGGCCGAACTTGGGATGAATGAAGTTGGCGCCGCGCCCCGGATGGGGGGTGCTGCCGACCTCGACCATGCCGACCAGCTTGCTGTCCTTGGTGTCGACCACCGCGATCTTGTTGCGGGCATTGGCGGCGACCAGGAAGTAACGCTGGGAAGCGTCGAATCCGCCGTCATGCAAGAATCGCTCGGCCTCGATGGTGGTGATGCGCAGATTCTTGATGTCGGAATAGTCGACCATCAGGATGTGGCCGGTTTCCTTCACGTTGACCACGAATTCCGGCTTGAAGTGCGAGGCCAGGATGGAAGCCACGCGCGGCTCGGGGTGGTAGTCCTGCTTGTCCGAGGTCATGCCGCGGGTGGAGACGATCTTCTTCGGCTCCAGGGTGTTGCCGTCCATGATCACGAACTGCGGCGGCCAGTAGGCGCCGGCGATGGCGTACTTGTCCTCGTAGCCCTTGTACTTGGAGGTCTCGACCGAACGGGCTTCCATGCCGATCTTGATCTCGGCGACGGTGTCGGGCTTTTCCATCCACAGATCGATCAGGTTGATCTTGGCATCGCGGCCGATGACGTAGAGATAGCGGCCCGAGGCGGAAGTGCGCGAGATGTGAACGGCATAGCCGGTCTTGAGGATGCTGACGATTTCCTTCGTCGCGCCGTCGATCAGGGCGATCTCGCCCGAGTCGCGCAGCGTCACCGAGAACAGATTGTCCAGCGTCAGGGTGTTCATCTTCTTCTTGGGACGGCGATCCTCGGGGATCAGCACTTTCCAGGTGGCCTGAATCTGCTCCATGCCGAATTCGGGCGGCTGCGGCGGCTCGTTCAGCAGGTAGTTGGCCATCAGATCGACTTCGGCCTCGGTCAGCTGGCCCGACGTGCCCCAATTGGGCATGCCGGCGGCGGAACCATAGGTGATGAAGGCCTTCAGCGCGTCAAATCCGCGCTCTCGCGTGATGTCGGTGGTGAGCGGCTTGCCGGTGGCGCCCTTGCGCAGCACGCCGTGACAGCCGGCGCAACGCTCGAAATAGATCTGCTTGGCCTTGTCGAACTCGGCGGCGGTCAGGACCGGCCCCGGCTGGGCGCCGGGCTGCTGCATGGGAGCGCCCTTGAGGACGTCGCCGCTGGTTTCGTATTTCGCTCCGGCCCCATGAGCCGACTTTTCCTCGGCCCTGACCGTGCCGGCCCAGGTAGCCGCCAAGGCCACCATCATCACTGTCGCTATCTTCATCAGACTTTCCCCTGGAACATTTTGACCGGCTCCTCCGGCTTCGGGGAAGACATTATTCGGGCAGCGAATAGGATTGCAAGTATTGTGGTGATTTTTGATCTTAGTCAAAGATGATGTTTGTCAATACAACATCCCGGACACAGCCTCTATTACTTGCGATCCCATTGCCATACTTTGATGGATATCAAAATAATGGGCATGAAAAAGGCCGCGCTTCGCATGGCGAAGCGCGGCCTGTCCGATAACCCCAATGAATCAGCCCTTGGCGGCGGCGATGGCAGCCTCGTAATCGGGCTCCTGGGCGATCTCTGGCACCAGTTGGGTATAGGCAACCTTGCCATCCCGGATCACCACCACGGCGCGGGCCAGCAGGCCGGCCAGCGGGCCGTTGACGATCTTGACGCCATAACGCTCGCCAAAGCCCTTGTCGCGCAGGTCGGAGACCGACTTGACGCGCTCCAGACCCTCGGCGCCGCAAAAGCGCGAATGCGCGAACGGCAGGTCGGCCGAGGCGCACAACACGGCCACGGTGCCCAGCTTGTCCAGTTCAGCGTTGAAACGGCGGACCGAGGCGGCGCAGACGGGGGTGTCGATGCTGGGGAAAATGTTCAGCACGACGGTCTTGCCGGCGAAGGCGTCGAGGCCGACATCGGCCAGATCCACTCCGGTCAGGGTAAAGGCGGGCGCGGCGGCGCCAATGGCGGGCAGGCTGCCATTGGTGTTGATGGGATTGCCCTTGAGGGTGATGGTGGCCATGAATCCGACCTCTGGTTCAAGTTTGCGAGAGGTCAGACTCTGCCTCAACCCGCCCCATCAGGCAACCACCGGTATAAAACTTATCGTTCGCGGCGCTTCATGGCCGACCACACGATCCAAAGGGTGATCGGCGGGCCGCACATCAGCAAGATACGGTCAAGCGCCACCGCGAAGCCCCAACGTTCGCCACTCAGCAACAGCTGCTGCTTGCAGGCGTAGCGTTTCTGAAAGCTGCCCTCGCAGGCGCGCATTCTCTCTTGCATGGCCTTGGAGGTGTGGTTGTCGAAGATTTCTTCCGGCATGTCGCCAAAGAACATCCACCCCGAAATCCCCAGCCAGATCAGGCAGACCACGGTCACCAGGATGTCGCCGATCCGCCGGCGTCGACGAGAATCGGACAGGCCCTCGGAAAAATACAGCGACATCGGAGACATGGGCTCTGTTCCTGTGGAAATGTGGACTCTATCAGTCCGGGGTTAAGGGACGATTAAGCCAAGACCCGGGCGAACACTGGCGACCGGGCCGTATTAATGTCACGATGCCGCCTCGGAGCGCCGCGTCATGACCGCCCGGCCTATATTCGCCCCTGGGAGAACCCGCCCCTTGCAGCCGTCCCGCACCCGCATCCTGACCCGCCTGACCGCAAGCTTTTCCGCCGTGCTTCTGTTGACGATTCTGATGGGGGCGATGGCCATCCGCGCCACCGGGACCATGTCCGATCTGGCCATGGACCTCTATACCCACCCCTTCGCGGTGACCAATGCGTTGATGCAGGTCCGCAGCAACGTCAACGCCATGCGCGCCGACATGCTGACGATGATCCATACCCCGTCTCTGGCCGAGGCCGGACGCATGGTGGCCCAGGTTGCCGCCGCCGATGCCGAGGTGCATCGCAACATGGATATCATCCGGGCGCAATATCTGGGTGACCCGAACGCTGTCGAGCGCTTGTCCCGCTCCCTGAGCCAGTGGAAATCCACCCGCGAGCACAATGTCTTCCTGATCCGCGCCGGTCGGCATGATGAAGCCATCGCCATCAGCCGTCAATCGGGTGCGGAGCAATACGCCGCGTTGCGACTCGACCTGGAGGAGATCTATGGCTTCGCGATCCGCAAGGCAGCGGAATTCAGCGGCCATGTGGAGGCGCAACGCGGCTCCGCCATCCGCCACATCACCCTGACGCTGGCGGGAATGACGATCCTTGGCTTGACGCTGTCCTATCTGATCACCCGCTCCATCGTGGGGCCGCTGGACCAGCTGCGCGCCTGCATGGGCCGCCTGTCGGCCGGCGAGTTGTCGATCACGGTGCCCAATCGTGACGGCCGCAGCGAAATGGCCGAAATGGCCCGAGCCGTCGAAGTCTTCAAGGTCGCGGCCCAGAATCTGGAAAACCAGCGCTGGATCAAGGACGGCATCGCCCAATTGTCAGTGGCGGTCCAGGCCTGCCAGACCGTGCCCGCCTTCGCCACGGCGGCGCTGGCGACCCTGGCGCCGCTGGTGGGAGCGGGAGTAGGGCTGCTTCACGCCCGCCGCGAGGGCTTTGATCGGTTTGAGGCGATGGGCAACTGGGGAGGGTCCGACGCGGTCCGCCCGTTCCTGCCCGGCGAGGGCGTGGCGGGACAATGCGCCGCCTCCGACACGATGATCGTGCTGGACCATCTGCCCGACGACTATATCCATATCGGCTCCGGCCTGGGTCATGCCGCCCCTCGGGTGGCGCTGGCGGCGCCGATGGCGGTTCGTGGCCGGGTGGTGGCGGTAATCGAGCTGGCCTCGTTCACCACCTTCTCCGACGCCCATTTGGTGCTGATCGAAGAAGCGCTGCCGGTCCTCGCGCTGAACCTGGAGATTCTCGAACGCAACCTGCGCACCCAGGATCTGCTGGCCCAGACCCAGGCCCAGGCGGAGGAACTGCACGTCTCGGAAGAGGAACTCCGGTCCCAGAGCGAGGCGCTGCAAGGGGCGAACGAGGAACTGCGCGCCTCCGAGGAAGAGTTGCGTATGCAGCAGGAGGCCTTGCAGGCCGCCAACGAGGAATTGCGCCTGAACGGCAACGCGCTGGAGGCCGCCCGCGCCGAGGCCGACCGCCGCGCCGTCGAACTGGATCAGGCCGGCCGCTACAAGTCGGAATTCCTCGCCAATATGAGCCACGAGTTGCGTACGCCGCTCAACAGCCTGCTGATCCTGTCCCGGAATCTGGCCGACAACGAACCGGGCAATCTCACCCCGGATCAGGTCGAGTCCGCCACGGTTGTCCACGAAAGCGGCGCTCACCTGCTGGCCCTGATCAACGACATCCTCGACCTGTCCAAGGTCGAGGCGGGCAAGATGCGGGTCGCTGCCGCCGCGATCCTCATGGACAGCGTAACGGCCGCCCTCCGCCGCCGCTTCCTCCCGATCGCCGCGGATAAGGGGTTGTCCCTGACCATCGAACTCGCCGGCGATCTGCCCGCCGAGATATGCGGCGATCGCGGCAAGCTGGACCAGATCATCAACAATCTGGTCGGCAACGCCCTCAAATTCACCCTTGGCGGCGGCGTGACGGTGCGGCTGGCCCATCCCACCGCCAACGACATGGCGACGGCGGAGCTGAAAGACGATCCCCGCTCATTCCTGTCATTGTCGGTCACCGATACCGGCATCGGCATCGCCGATACGGACCGCCAGCGCATCTTTCGCGCCTTCGAGCAGGTGGACGGAGCCAGCAACCGCCAGTTCGGCGGCACCGGGCTTGGCCTGACCATCTCGCGCCAGTTGGCCCGCCTGATGGGCGGCGACGTCCTGATGACCAGCACCCCCGGCAAGGGCAGCACCTTTACCCTACTGGTGCCGCTTGTCCAGGCCGGAGCCGCGCCGCAAGACCAGACCGCACCCACCGCCGTGCCGCCACCGCCGGCACCCGCCACCCCACCCATTTCCGACCGCCACCGGCTGCTGTTGGTGGATGGCGACCGTCTCGACGCGCAGACCGTGACGTCGACCCTGGGCGACCTCGACCTTGACCTCGTCCACTGCTCCAGCGGGCAAGTCGCCCTTGACCTGTTACGGAGCCAGCCGTTCGACTGCGTCATCCTCGACCCCCAGCTGTCAGACATGGGCGGAGTGGACCTGCTGGAACAGGCGGCGGATCAGCATCCGAACCTGCCGGCGCTGATCGTGTATTCCGCCAAGGAGCTGTCCCAGGACCAGACTCTGCGCCTCGGCGAATTCGCCGACAGCATCATCATCCGCGGCCCCCGGTCGGCCGAGCGGCTGCTGGACGAGGTCACCTTGTTCCTGCACAGCGTCGAAACCCGCCTCGGCAAGAAGGCCGCGCCGGTTTCGGCGGCAAGCGAATCCAAGCCCCTTCACCTCGCCGGCCGGACGATTCTGGTGGTCGATGACGACATGCGCAACGCCTTCGCCCTGTCCAAGGTGCTGCGCGGCAAGGGCCTCAAGGTGCTGATCGCCCAGGACGGCGCCAAGGCGCTCCGGCAACTGGACGGCCAGGATCATATCGATCTGGTCTTGATGGATATGATGATGCCGGGCATAGACGGCTATCAGACCATGGCGGAAATCCGCAAGCTTCCCCGCTTCGCCAAGCTGCCGATCATCGCGCTGACCGCCAAGGCCATGTCCGGCGACCGCGACAAATGCATCGAGGCCGGAGCCGACGACTACATGGCCAAGCCGGTCGATGTGGACGGCCTGCTGGCGATGATGGCGCCCTATCTGTCCGAGGTCGCCAATGCCCGCTAAATCCGCCAGTATCCACAGCATCGAACTGGACCTGTTCATCGAGGCCATGACCCGCCGGCATGGCTATGACTTCAGCAATTACGCCCGCGCCTCGCTCAAGCGCCGGGTTGCCGGCCTGGCGCAAAAGCTGGGCTTTGCCAGCGTCGCCGAACTGCTGCCGCGCCTGCTGTATGACGGCGATCTGCTGCCGGAGATCCTGGCGGGGCTGTCGGTGCCGGTAACCAAGATGTTTCGCGATCCGATGGTGTTCAAGGCCATGGTCGAAACCCTGCTGCCCATGCTGGCCACCTATCCCCGCCTCAACATCTGGCAGGCGGGCTGCGCCACCGGCGAGGAGGTCTATTCCCTGGCCATCCTGTTGGAGGAAGCGGGCCTGCTGCACAAAGCCCAGATCTACGCCACCGACATCAATGATGCGGCCCTGGCCAAGGCCGAGGAAGGCATCTTTCCCGCCAAGATGGTCGAGGAACACGCCGATAACTACCTGCATGCTGGCGGGACACGAACGCTGGCCTCCCATTTCAGCCTGGGCTACGGCTTTGCCAAAGTCTCCGGGGCCATCAAGGACCACATCTCCTTCGCCCACCACAATCTGGTGTCGGACGGAGTGTTCTGCGAAGTCAATCTGGTGGTCTGCCGCAATGTGCTGATCTATTTCGACCGCCACCTCCAGGACCGGGTGCTGGGGCTGTTTGAAACCAGCCTGTCGCGTGGCGGCTTTCTGTGCCTGGGCAGCAAGGAGAATATCGCCTTTTCCGCCGCCGCCCCCCACTTCACCCCGGTGAACGCGGCCCTGCGCCTTTATAAGAAGTCCGGAGGGACTTCATGAGCGATCGATGGCGGCACCCGGCGATCAAGGCGATCGCCATCGGTTGCTCCGCCGGCGGCCTCGACGTGCTGCATGTGATCCTCCCCCTCCTCCCGGCCGATTTCGCCCTGCCGGTGGTGGTGGTCGCCCATATCGGCCCCTCGGCGGAAAACCTGATCGTCGGCGCGCTGCGGCGCGATTGCCTGCTGCCGGTGGTGGAGGCCGAGGAGCGGATGACGGTCACGCCGGGAACCATCCATGTCGCCCCCCCCGATTATCACCTGCTGGTCGAGGCGGATCACACCTTTTCCCTGTCCGTCGATTCCAAGGTCAATAACTCGCGCCCCTCCATCGACGTGTTCCTGGCCTCGGCCGCCGATGCCTGGGGCAGCGGTCTGGCGGCCGTGCTGCTGACCGGAGCCAATTGCGACGGGGTCGGAGGCATGGCTGCAGTGAAGGCGGCCGATGGCTTTTGCATCGTTCAAGACCCCGCTACCGCCTATGCTCCGATCATGCCTCAAAGCGCCATCGACGCCGGAATCGCCGACCGGGTCCTGACGCCCGAGGGCATCGCCGCCCTGATCGTCTCGTTTCACTCCTCATCCCACAAAGGCGCTGTCGCATGACCGGCCACAAGCCCAAGATCCTGATCGTCGATGATCGCCCCTCCAATCTGCTGGCCATGCGTACGGTGTTGTCCAAGGTGGGCGCTCAGATGATCGAGGCCGGCAACGGCAACGACGCACTGGCCCTTTGTCTGGATCACGAATTCGCCCTGATCCTGCTGGATGTCGACATGCCGGGCATGGACGGCTACGAGCTGGCGGAACTGCTGCGCGGCGAGCCCAAGACCGCCCAGGTGCCGCTGATCTTCGTCACCGCCTCCTATTCCGACGAGGTTCATCGCCGGCGGGGCTATGGCGTCGGCGCGGTCGAATATATTCAAAAGCCGCTCGATGAATTCATCTTGCGCTCCAAGGTCAACGTGTTCCTCGAACTCTACCTCACCCGCAAGGGGCTGGAAATGGAACTGGCCCGCTCGGAAGCCATGGCCGCCTCGCTGCGCGACAGCGAGGCGCTCCAGCGCGTCAACGAGCAGAAATTCCGAAATTTGGTCGAAAATATCTCCGACCTGATCTGGGAGGCGGATGCCGCCGGCCGTTTCACCTATGTCAGCCCGCGTTGTCGCGATCTGCTGGGTACCCCGCCCGAGATGCTGATCGGAACCTTGCTGGTCGACCTCTGCCGCCCCGAGGATGGCGGGCGGGTCAGGGCGGCCCTAGCCGACGGCGTCCACCGGCTGGAACTGTCCCTACAGGCGGCGGATGGCCGCCGGGTCCATACCGAAATCAGCGTGGTGCCAATCCTCGACGGGCTGGGCGCGATCGTCGGCCATCGCGGCATCACCCGCGACATCACGGTGCGCAAGACGATCCAGGCGGAGCTGGTGCGCAAGACCACCGAGCTGGAACGCTCCAACGCCGATCTCGAACAGTTCGCCTATGTGGCCAGCCATGACCTGCGCGAGCCGCTGCGCATGGTCAACAGCTTCCTCGGCCTGCTGGAACGCCGCATTGCCGACAAGCTCGACGCCGAAAGCCGCGAATTCATCGCCTTCGCCAAGGAAGGCGCCATGCGTATGGATCACCTCATCCTCGACCTGCTGGAATACGCGCGCATCGGCCGCAATGCCCTGCCCAACCAGCCGACTCCCCTGCGCCGCCCCCTGGACTCCGCCCTGGCCAATCTGAGCCTGACCATCGAGGAAAGCGGGACGGAAATCACCGCCCCCGACGAGATGCCCAGCCTGTACGTGGATGAAATCGAATTCACCCGGCTGTTCCAGAACCTGGTCAGCAACGCCATCAAGTATCGTCATCCTGACCGGACGCCGCGCGTCGTCATCACCGCCCTGCGCCACGACGACGAATGGGAGTTCCGTGTTCAAGACAATGGCCAAGGCATCGAGCCGCAGTATTTCAACCGGATCTTCCAGATTTTCCAGCGGCTGCATACCCGCGGCGAAATGGAAGGAACCGGCATCGGCCTCGCGGTCTGCAAACGTGTCGTCGGCCGCTATCGCGGGCGTATATGGGTTGATTCCACCCTTGGCGAGGGCAGCTGCTTTTGCTTTTCCATTCCCGACTCGCCACAGCCCTGACTTATACATTAGGTCTAGGGTTCCTATACCACGGACGTAAATACCGTAATTCGGTAATTGACTGCCGGTTTATTTAAGACTAGCGTCCCTCCAAATTAGAGGGGGCTTGCTCTTCGGGGGGAAGGGCGTTGTCTCCCGGAACGGTAGGGGGGGGCAAGATGCGTATTTCAATTCGGCTACGGCTGATCGTGGCCACGGCATTGTGTGGCGTTATCGCAGTGGTGGCCGCCAGCCTGTTCCAGACCCGGCACGACCTGCTCGACGATCGCGAAATCAAAACCCGCCATATCGTCGAGGTCGGAACCTCGCTGCTGTCCTGGTTCGAGGACCAGGAAAAGGCCGGCCGCATGACCCGTGACGAGGCCCAGGCCGCCGCCCT
This sequence comes from Phaeospirillum sp., assembly GCA_030651575.1. Lineage (GTDB taxonomy): Bacteria > Pseudomonadota > Alphaproteobacteria > Rhodospirillales > Magnetospirillaceae > Phaeospirillum. The sequence goes on along the minus strand of JAUSFB010000044.1, from coordinate 212,860 downwards.
CACCGCCATCGACCGCCTGCGCTACGAAAACAGCGAATATCTGTGGATCCACCGGCTGGCCGATACCGTCATGCTGGCCCATCCCAGCCGCAAGCTGATCGGAACCTCCGTCGCCGACATGAAGGACCCCAACGGGTTGGCGCTGTTCCAGGAATTCAACAGAACCGTCCGTGAAAAGAACGGCGGCTTCGTCTACTACCTCTGGCCAAAGCCGGGCGGCACCGAGCCGGTGCGTAAATTGTCCTATGTTCAGGGCTTTGCTCCTTGGGGCTGGGTGATTGGAACCGGCATCTATATCGACGACGTGGGCGCCGCCTTCCGCGACCGCGCCATCACCTTCTCCGCCGGCGCCCTGGTCATCCTGGCCCTGGTCTGGCTGATCGCCGCCTGGGTCGGGCGCGGCATCACCCGGCCGCTGAGTGACGTCACCACCACCCTCGACCGCCTGTCCAACGACGAGAAGGGGGTCGAAGTCACCCATATCGAGCGCAGCGACGAAATCGGGGCGCTGGCGCGGGGCCTGTTGGTGTTCCGCTCCCATATCGAGCACGCCGCCGAGGCCGCCGCCGAAAAGGCCCAGAGGCAAGAGGCCGATCTGGCCCGGCAGCACCGCCTGCAACGGTTGGCCGCCGAGTTCGATGCCAAAATCTCCGGCGTGATCAAGTCGGTCAGCGCCGCCGCAACCCAGATGCAGTCCACCAGCCAGTCCATGTCGGCCATCGCCGAACAGACCAGCCGGCAATCCTCCACGGTGGCGGCCGCCGCCAATGACGCAGCCATGAACGTCCAGACGGTAGCGGCGGCGACCGAGGAACTGCACGCCTCGGAGGCCGAGATCGCCCGACAGGTGGAGGTCTCCACCGCCTGCGCCCGAACCGCCGTCACGGAAGCCGGCCGCAGCAGTGAAATCGTCGGCGGCCTGACCGCCGCCGCCGGCCGCATCGGCGATGTGGTCCAGTTGATCAACGACATCGCGGCCCAGACCAACCTGCTGGCGCTCAACGCCACCATCGAGGCGGCGCGGGCCGGCGATGCCGGCAAGGGCTTCGCCGTGGTCGCCAACGAGGTCAAGACCCTGGCCAACCAGACGTCGCGGGCCACCGAGGAGATTTCGAACCAGATTCTAGAGGTTCAGTCCGCCGCCAACAATGCCGCTACCGCCATCGCCGCCATCGTGCGGACCATCAGCGACATGGACCAGATTTCCTCGACGGTGGCCGATGCGGTGGAACAGCAGGCGGCGGCGACCACCGAAATCGCCCGCAGCATCGAGCAGGCCTCCTCCAGCACGACCGAGGTTTCCAGCAACATCTCCGAAGTCAGCGAAGCCGCCCACATGGCCGGCCTCACCGCCGGAGAGGTCCTGGCGGCGGCGTCGGAACTCAGCCGTCAGGCCGAAGATCTGCGGCGTGAAGTGGAAAGCTTCCTGGCCGCCATCCATACCGACGACCGGCGCCCCCACCTGACCCTGGTGGCGGCGGAGTAAGCAACGACCATGAAGATCGACCATCCGCATCGGGCTATCGCCTGATGCGGATGACATCGGAAAATGACGGGTCGCGTGCCCTGCGACCGTCCCCGTTCAGGGCTATTTCAGCACCAGCAGCACCGCCAGGATGGCGGAGAGAATCCAGGCCAGCTTGGCCGAGGATGGGCGGCTACGCTGATCGGCGAAGATGTTCTTCACCGTTTCGGGGTGCAGTTTGAGCCCCTGATTGAGCAGCATGGAATAGGTCTTCTCGGTCTCGGACAGCAGGCGCGGCAGCCGCTCCAGCGAGCCGATCACGCCGGTCACCGCCTCGCGCACCTTGGCCTCGGGGCCGAGATTGGCCCGCATCCAGCCTTCGATCAGCGGCTGTGCCAGCTGCCACATATTGATCTGGGGATCGAGAATGCGGCCGACTCCCTCGGCCACCAACATGCTCTTTTGCAGCAGCAGCAACTGCGGCTGGGTCTCCATGGCGAAGGTCTCGGTCACCTGGAACAGCTGGCCCAGCAGCTTGGCCAGGGAAATTTCGTGCAGCGGCCGGCCCAGGATCGGCTCGGCGATGGAGCGGCAGGCCTGGGTGAAGGAATCGATGGACTGATCGGCCGGAACATAGCCAGCGGCGAAGTGCACCTCGGCCACTTTGCGATAATCGCCGGTCAGGAAGCCCAGCAGCATCTCGCCCAGAAAGCGCCGCGTCCGTTGATCGACCCGGCCCATGATGCCGAAATCCACCGCCACCAGGTTGCCCTGGGCATCGATGAACAGATTGCCCGGATGCATGTCGGCGTGAAAGAAGCCGTCGCGGAACACCTGATTGAACATGGCCTCGGCGGCCTTGGCCAGGATGTCGATGGGGTCGTGCCCCGCCTCTCTCAGCCGATCGACCTCGTCCACCGGGATGCCGGTCACCCGCTCCAGGGTCAGCAGCCGGCGGCCGGTGCGCAGCCAATCGACCTGGGGAACCTTGAAGGTCAGGTCGCCCTGACAGTTCTCGGCCAGCTCGGCCGCCGCCGCCGCCTCGAACCGCAGATCCATCTCCAGGGTGACGGAATCCTCGAAGGTCTTGACCGTCTCCACCGGCTTCAGGCGGCGAAGACGGGGCATGGTCAGCTCCGCCCATTCGGCCAGCCAGTACAGCAGGTCGATATCGCGGTGAAACTTGGCCTCGACGCCGGGGCGCAACACCTTGACCGCGACCTCGCGACCGTCGGAAGCGATGGCGAAATGGACCTGGGCGATGGAGGCGGCCGCCACCGGCGTATCGTCAAAGCTGGAATAGTGCCGGTCAAGGGGGCCGCCCAGCTCTTCCTCGATGATGGCGCGGGCCTCGGCGGCGGGGAACGGCGGCAGCTTGTCCTGAAGCCCCGACAGGTCGGCCGCCATCTCCTCGCCCAGCAGGTCGGCGCGGGTGGACAGGGCCTGACCCAGCTTGATGAAGGAGGGGCCAAGCTCGGTCAGGGCGTCGGCCAGCCGCTCGCCCGGCCGCCCGGTTCCCACCGGCGGCTTGCCGGCGCGCAGGACCGCGGACAGGTGCCGCGCCAGCGGCAGATACTCTTCCAGCAGGAACAAGGCGTCGTGACGCGCCAGAACCCGGCCGATGGTGAACAGGCGGTGGAGATTACGAACGGAACGGATCATCACAGACGCCAGCCGGAATGAATGGCGGCGATGCCGGCCGACAGATTGCGCACGGTCACCTGCTCGAATCCGGCGTCGCGGATCATGGCCGCCATTTCCTCCTGGAGGGGGAATTTGCGGATGCTTTCCACCAGATACTGATAGGCGTCGCTGTTGCCGGTGACCATTCCGCCCACCTTGGGCAGGATATTGAAGGAATAGGCGTCATAGGCCTGTTTCAGCCCCGGCAGGATGACGTGGCTGAATTCCAGGCACATGAACCGCCCGCCCGGCTTCAGCACCCGGAACGCCTCGGCGATGGCGCGGTCCCAATGGGTGACGTTGCGCAGGCAAAAGGCGATGGTGTAGCGGTCGACGCTGCGATCGGGGATCGGCAGGGACTCGGCGTTGCCGCAGACCCAGGTGACCCCGCCGACAATGTTGCGGTCGATGGCGCGGTCGCGGCCCACCGCCAGCATCTCGCGGTTGATGTCGCAGACCGTCACCGGCCCGCCGCCCCGCTTCCTCCAGCCAAAGGCGATGTCGCCGGTGCCTCCCCCCACATCCAGCAGGGTCTGGTTGGGCTGGGGGCGCAAGGCGTCGAGGAAGGCGGCCTTCCACAGGCGGTGGACGCCGACGCTCATCAGATCGTTCATCAGGTCGTACTTGCCGGCGACCGAATCGAAGACGTCGCGCACCAACGAGACCTTCTCGTCCTCCGCCACGGTGCGGAAGCCGAAATGGGTGGAGCCGGGGGTGTGTTGCGTATGGCTGCTCATGGGGCGGCAAGATAGCGGAACTGCGCGAAGGGCGCGAGGGGGATATGCGTCTGATCGCCTCTCCTTTATACTGCCCTCATGCCCGAACTTCCCGAAGTCGAAACCGTCGCCCGTGGCCTGGCCCAAGTGTGGGAGGGGCGGAAGTTCGCGTCCGTCGCCTGCCATCGTGCCGGACTGCGCCAGCCGTTTCCCCCCGATTTCGCCAGCCGCCTGACCGGAAGGCGGGTCGAGCGGGTCGAGCGGCGGGCCAAGTATCTGGTGGTGCGGCTGGATGGCGGCCTGATCATGCTGGGCCATCTCGGCATGTCGGGGCGGATGGTGATCTCGGCCTTGCGCAACAGCCCGCCCGGCCTCCACGACCATGTGGAATTCGTCACCGACGATTCCGTCCTGGTCACCCTGACCGATCCCCGGCGCTTTGGCCTGCTGACCCTGTGCGACGCCGCCGAACTGGGCGCCCACCGACTGCTGGCCGGTCTGGGGCCGGAGCCACTGTCCCCCGCCTTCGACGCCCCGGTCCTGGCCGCCGCGCTGGCGGGCAAGGCGACCCCCATCAAATCGGCGCTGCTGGATCAGCGGCTGGTGGCGGGGCTGGGCAATATCTATGTCTGTGAAAGCCTGTTCCGCTGCAAAGTGTCGCCGCTGCGCGAGGCCGGCTCGCTGGACCGGGACGAAATCACCCGGCTGGTGGAGGCCATCAAGACGGTGCTGCGCGAGGCCATCGCCGCCGGCGGCTCGTCACTGAAGGACCATGTCCGCCCCGATGGCGAGTTGGGATATTTTCAGCACAGCTTCAAGGTCTATGGCCGCGCCGGCCTGCGCTGCGACGGCTGTCCCGGTGCCGGAGAATGCGACGGCATCCGGCGGATCGTCCAGGCCGGGCGCTCCACTTTCTATTGTGCGGAGCGGCAAAGGTGATGGTATAGCGTTGTCATGGCTCGTATTCGGCACTCCGCTACCGCTTTCGCGCTGATCCTCCTTGCCGCCGCCTCGGCGCGGGCCGGGGGGTTCCTCGGCGCCTACGAGGATCTGCCGCTGCCCCCCGGACTGACCGAGGTGGCCGGCTCTGGCATCGTGTTCGATTCCCCCGGCGGGCGCATCGTCGAGGCCTTCGCCTCCGGTCCGATCAAGTCCGCCGAGGCGCTCCGTTTCTATGCCGCCACCCTGCCCCAACTCGGCTGGACGCGGGAGTCCGATACGCTGTACCGCCGCGAGGCCGAGGTGCTGCGGCTCGACCCCGCCCCCCAGGGCAAGGGCGTCACCATCCGTTTCGCCGTTTCACCGGAATAATCATCGAGGGAAGGAAGAAAACACATGGCTTTCGAGAACATCACCGTCGAGATCCGCGGCAATGTCGGTCTGATCGCGCTGAACCGGCCCCAGGCCATGAACGCCCTGTGCGCCGCCCTGATCGCCGAGTTGGGCCAGGCGCTCGACGCGTTCGAAGCCGATGACGCCATCGGCGCCATCGTGCTGACCGGGTCGGACAAGGCGTTCGCCGCCGGCGCCGATATCAAGGAGATGGCCAGCCGCGACTACATGGACGTCTATCTGTCCAACTTCATCACCAAGGGCTGGGAGCAGGTCACCCGGTGCCGCAAGCCGATCGTCGCGGCGGTGGCCGGCTTTGCCCTGGGTGGCGGCTGCGAGGTCGCCATGATGTGTGACTTCATCCTGGCCGGCGACAACGCCAAATTCGGCCAGCCCGAGATCACCATCGGCACCATTCCCGGCGCCGGCGGCACCCAGCGCCTGACGCGGGCCATCGGCAAGTCCAAGGCCATGGAAATGTGCCTGACCGGCCGCATGATGGATGCCGCCGAAGCCGAGCGCGCCGGCCTGGTCAGCCGGATTATTCCGGTGGCCGAACTGGTGGACGAGGCGGTCAAGGTCGCCGGCAAGATCGCCAATCTGAGCCGCCCCATCGTCATGTTGTGCAAGGAGTCGGTCAACGCCGCCTTCGAGACCATGCTGGGCCAGGGCATCACCTTCGAGCGCCGGCTGTTCCACTCCACCTTCTCCACCGCCGACCAGAAAGAAGGCATGGCCGCCTTCGTCGAGAAGCGCAAGCCCGCCTTCAAAAACTGCTGAGTTTTCAAGGTCGGAGTCCGGCGCGACCGCCGGGCTCCGATTCCCCCCTTGACGAGACCGGCGCGGGGACATATAACCGCGCCTTCGAATTTCAACCGTGTTCCAAGGCTCTAATCCATGGCTCATCATAAGTCGGCTAAGAAGCGCATTCGTCAGACCGAGCGGCGCACCGAAGTCAATCGCGCCCGCGTCAGCCGCATCCGCACCTTCGTCAAGAAGGTGGAACTCGCCATCGTCTCTGGCGATTCCGCAGCCGCCAAGGCCGCTCTGCACGAGGCCGAGCCGCAGATGATGCGCGGTGTTCAGGCCGGTGTGCTGCACAAGAATACCGCGTCGCGGAAGGTTTCTCGCCTCTCCGCCCGCGTCAAGGACATGAAGCCGCTGGCCTAGTCCCGGATACCGGCTTCATCGTGATCTTCAAAGGCCGCGCCCTCGGGCGCGGCCTTTGTCATTGGGGAAACGGCTTGGCGCGCAACTCGGGCGGAATGCAAGCTGAAAAAATTTTTCGTTCGCGTTCCGATCCCGTTGCAAGCGTCAAAGCAGGTCGGTAGAGTCGCCCCACGCCAGCCGCCAAAGACGGCGCGTGAATTCAGCATAGTTTTACATGATTTGTATTCGCCACTGTTTCACAGTCTCTGTGAAACAGACCACAGAGTGTTTGCAACATATTGTGATACGCATCACGGAAGCATTTACAGCTTCTACCGCTTAGGAGTATGACTCGCGGATGACAGACAGGGCGCGCACACCCCACGGATGACCGGGGTGGGTTCGGTTTTGTCGGAGACCGTTTCTCGGGGCGGGAACACGGATTCGCATTCGCGCAAGTAAGGCTCGGAAAATGGGCCAAAGGCGAGCGCCACGCATCGACGTCGCGGCGCTGGTGGATGGCATGGATTCGGGGATGGACGATGGTCAAGTCTGAATGGGACCGGGTAAAGGTCAGGTTGCGCGACGAGGTCGGAGACGCCGCCTATCGGTCCTGGCTGCGTCCGATCACCCTGCACGGAATCAATGACGGCGACGTCAAGCTGGCGCTGCCCACCCGGTTCATGCGCGATTGGGTCGCCACCCACTACGCCGAACGCATCCGCACCCTGTGGGGAGTCGAGAATCCCGACATCCGCAATGTGGAAATCGTAGTCGGCGCCGTTCGCGCCACCGCCGCTTCCGCTCCGACCGCCCCCGCTCCCGTCGCCTCCATCGCCCCCGGCCCGATGCCGCTCCCCCCCGTCCGCGCATCGCGGGTCGTGGCCGCCCCGAGCCCGCCCGCCCCCGCGCCGGCCATGAACAACGGCGACATCGACGAATTGGGCGCCCAGCTCGACCCGCGCTTCACCTTCCAGAACTTCGTGGTCGGCAAGCCCAACGAATTCGCCTATGCCGCCGCCAACCGGGTGGCCGATGCCGATACGGTCTCGTTCAACCCGCTGTTTCTTTATGGCGGCGTCGGCCTCGGCAAAACCCATCTGATGCACGCCATCGCCCACCACATCCGCGAGCGCAAGCCCGAGCGGTCGGTGCTGTACCTCTCTGCCGAGAAGTTCATGTACCGCTTCATCCGGGCGCTGCGCCACCAGGACACCATGTCGTTCAAGGAGCAGTTCCGCTCGGTCGACGTGCTGATGATCGACGACGTCCAGTTCATCGCCGGCAAGGACGCTACCCAGGAAGAGTTCTTCCACACCTTCAACGCCCTGGTGGACCAGGGCCGCCAGATCGTGATCTCGGCCGACAAGTCGCCGTCCGACCTGGAGGGCATCGAGGAGCGGCTGCGCTCTCGCATGGCCTGCGGTCTGGTCGCCGACATCCACGCCACCACCTACGAACTGCGCCTGGGGATCTTGCACTCCAAGGCCGAGCAGATGGCCGCGATCGTGCCGCAGAAGGTGATGGAATTCCTCGCCCACAAGATCACCTCCAATGTCCGCGAGTTGGAGGGCGCCCTGAACCGGGTTGTCGCCCATTCCCAGCTGGTCGGCCGCGCCATCACCCTGGAAACCACCCAGGAAGTGTTGCAAGACCTGCTGCGCGCCTCGGACCGCCGGATCACCATCGAGGAAATCCAAAAGAAGGTGGCCGAACACTTCACCATCAAGCTGGCGGAAATGTCGTCGGCCCGGCGCTCGCGCCAGGTGGCCCGGCCGCGCCAGATCGCCATGTATCTGGCCAAGCAGCTGACCTCGCGCTCGCTGCCCGAGATTGGCCGCAAATTCGGCGGCCGCGACCACACCACCGTCATGCATGCGGTCAAGAAGGTCGAGGAGTTGAAGGAAAGCGACCAGAACTTCGCCGAGGATGTGGAACTGCTGCGCCGCATGTTGCAGGGGTGACGATATCCGGCGACGGACAGAGCCGGACTCGCCCCGAAAACGCTTTTGGACTCCCGCGCCTGTGATATACTCCCCACCCTACCCTTAGGGGGCAGTCTTGAATCACATCGGGTAGTCAGCAAAACGCCATGAAACTGACAATCGAGCGCGCTGCGCTGTTGAAATCGCTGGCCCACGTTCAAAGCGTCGTCGAGCGCCGGACCACTATTCCGATCCTGTCGAATGTAAAGCTGGAGGGCCGCTCCGGCTCCCTTTCGCTCAACGCCACCGACATGGATCTCGACATCATCGAGTCGGTACCGGCCGATGTGGTGCGCCCCGGCGCCACCACCGCTCCCGCCCACACCTTCTACGAAATCGTCCGCAAGCTGCCCGAGGGCAGTCAGGTCGAGATCGAGCACCATGCCGATGACGGCCAGCTGACCCTGCGCTCGGGCCGCTCGAAGTTCTCGCTGGCCTGCCTGCCGGTCGAGGATTTTCCTGTGCTGTCGGGTGGCGAACTGCCGTTCACCTTCACCCTGGCCGCCGCCGAGTTGAAGACCCTGATCGACCGGACCCGCTTCGCCATCTCCACCGAGGAGACGCGCTACTACCTCAACGGCATCTATCTCCATGCCGCCACCAGCCCCGCCTGCGACGTCTTGCGCGCGGTGGCGACCGATGGTCATCGGCTGGCGCGGGTGGACGTCACCTTGCCGTCCGGCGCTGCCGGGATGCCCGGAATCATCATCCCGCGCAAGACCGTGGCCGAGGTGCGCAAGCTGATCGACGAGACCGATGGCGACATCACCGTCTCGCTGTCCGAGACCAAGCTGAAATTCGCTTTCGGCGACGCGGTCCTGACCTCCAAGCTGATCGACGGCACCTTCCCCGATTACGAGCGGGTGATTCCGTCCGACAACGACAAGATCCTGGAAGTGAACTGCAAAAGCTTCGCCCAGGCGGTGGACCGCGTTTCGGCCATCTCGACCGAGAAGTCGCGCGCCATCAAACTGAGCCTGGAAAAGGGCGCAGCCACCCTGTCGGCCTCCAGCCCGGAGAACGGCAGCGCCACGGAAGAGATCGAGGCCGATTACGACTCCACGCCGCTGGAGATCGGCTTCAACTCGCGCTACCTGATGGATATCCTGGCCCAGGTGGAGGGCGACACCGCCCTGTTCGCCATGGCCGACGCCGCGTCGCCAACCGTGGTGCGCGAGGTTGCCGATGGCGGCGCCATCTATGTCCTGATGCCGATGCGGGTGTGACCACCGGCGGCGGCGGCCTTGCCCGGCTGGCGGTGCGCCGCCTCAGCCTCAGCGACTTCCGCTGCTACGAGCGTCTCCGCCTGGAGGCCGATCCCCGGCCGGTGGTGCTGACCGGCCCCAACGGCGCCGGCAAGACCAACCTGCTGGAGGCGCTTTCCTTCCTGGTTCCCGGTCGGGGGATGCGCCGCGCCAGTCTGGGCGATGTCGCCCGCCATGGATCGGAGCCTGGCGCGCCCTGGGCGGTGGCGGCGGTGCTGGACGGCGGGACCGAGATCGGAACCGGTCGCGAGACCGGGCAGGAGCGCCGCTCGGTCAGGCTGGATGGCCAACCGGCCAAACCGGGCGATCTGGGGCAAAGGATTTCAGCGCTGTGGCTGACCCCGGCCATGGATCGCCTGTTTACCGAGGGGGCCGGGGGACGTCGGCGGTTCCTCGACCGCATGGTGCTTGGGGTCGCGCCGGGGCACGCCGCCCAGGCCAGCGCCTATGAGCACGCCATGCGTGAGCGGACGCGCCTTCTCAAGGCCGCCAGGGACGGTTCGGGACGGCCGGACCCCTCCTGGCTGGCGGCGCTGGAAGACGGCATGGCGCGGCACGGCGTCGCGGTCGCGGTCGCCCGGCTGAACACGGCGACCCGGCTGGACGCGGCATGCCGGCAGGGGATCGGACCGTTTCCGGCTGCGCGGCTGACGGTGGTGGGCGAGGTCGAGGGCTGGCTGGCCGAAGGGGCGGACCCTGCCGAAGCGGAAGACCGGCTGCGCGGCGCCCTCAGGGGTGCCCGGCCAAGAGATGAAGCGGCGGGCGGCGCCACATTGGGACCGCATCGCAGCGATCTGGTGGTGCGGCACGCCGCCAAGGATCTGGCGGTGGGGCAATGCTCCACCGGCGAGCAGAAGGCGGTGCTGGTGGCCATGGTGCTGGCGCAGGCGCGGGTCCAGTCGGTAACGACCGGCCGCGCCCCGCTGTTGCTGCTGGATGAAGTGGTGGCGCATCTGGATCATATCCGGCGCGCCGCCTTGTTTGACGAACTCTGCGCCCTGACGGTGCAGAGCTGGATGACCGGGACCGACGAGCTGCTGTTCGACGGGTTCGGCCCCAGGGCCCAGTTCTTCCGGGTGGCCAACGCATGTGTCCATCCGGGCAACAGAGATTAAGGTGACGTTATGACCACCCCCGTGCCCCCGTCTGCCCCCACCGAGTTGACCGCGACCCAGGCGGCCGCCGAGGAATACGGCGCCGACGCCATCAAAGTGCTGCGCGGCCTCGAAGCCGTGCGCAAGCGGCCGGGCATGTATATCGGCGACACTGATGACGGCTCGGGCCTGCACCACATGGTCTACGAAGTGGTCGACAACGCCATCGACGAAAGCCTGGCCGGCTGGTGCACCCGCGTCGACGTCACCTTGAACGGCGACGGCTCGGTGACGGTGCGCGACGACGGCCGCGGCATCCCCACCGACATCCACAAGGAAGAAGGTATCTCGGCGGCTGAGGTCATCATGACCCAGCTGCATGCCGGCGGTAAGTTCGACCAGAACTCCTACAAGGTGTCGGGCGGCCTGCACGGCGTTGGCGTCTCGGTGGTCAACGCCCTGTCGGAGACGCTGGACCTGCGGGTCTGGCGCGCCGGCAAGGAACACGCCATGCGTTTTCGCATGGGCGAGGCCGAGGCTCCGCTGAAGATCGTCGCCGATTGCGGCGACAAGACCGGCACCGAGGTCACCTTCCTGCCGTCCTCGACCATCTTCACCATGGTCGAATTCGACTTCACCACCTTGGAGCACCGCCTGCGCGAGCTGGCCTTCCTCAACTCCGGCGTCCATCTCCGCCTGACCGATCTGCGCCACGGCGAGGAGCAGGTCTCCGACCTGCATTACGAGGGCGGCACCGAGGCCTTCGTCCACTATCTCGACCGCTCCAAGACGGCGCTGCACAACCCGCCGATCGTGGTCAGGGGCGAGAAGGACGGCATGACCGCCGAGGTCGCCATGGAGTGGACCGACAGCTATCACGAGACCCAGCTGTGCTTCACCAACAACATCCCCCAGCGTGACGGCGGCACCCATCTGGCCGGCTTCCGCGCCGCCCTGACCCGCACCGTCAACGCCTATGCCAACGAATCCGGCATCGCCAAGCGCGAGAAGGTCTCGCTGACGGGCGACGACATGCGTGAAGGCCTGACCTGCGTCCTGTCGGTCAAGGTGCCCGACCCCAAGTTCAGCAGCCAGACCAAGGACAAGCTGGTCTCGTCCGAGGTCCGCCCGGTGGTCGAGAACATCGTCGGCGAAAAGCTGTCCGAGTGGTTCGAGGAGCATCCCCAGGAAGCCCGCAAGATCGTCGGCAAGGTGGTCGAAGCCGCCGCCGCGCGTGAGGCCGCCCGCAAGGCCCGCGACCTGACCCGGCGCAAGGGCGTGCTCGACATCGCCACCCTGCCGGGCAAGCTGGCCGATTGTCAGGAGCGCGACCCCGCCCTGTCCGAACTGTTCATCGTCGAGGGCGATTCCGCCGGCGGCTCGGCCAAGCAGGGCCGCCATCGCGCCAATCAGGCGATTCTTCCCCTGCGCGGCAAGATCCTGAACGTGGAACGCGCCCGCTTCGACAAGATGCTGGGCTCCGCCGAGATCGGCACCCTGATCGCCGCCCTGGGCACCAGTATCGGCCGCGACGACTTCAACGCCGACAAGGCGCGCTACCACAAGATCATCATCATGACCGACGCCGACGTGGACGGCAGCCATATCCGTACCCTGTTGCTGACCTTCTTCTATCGCCAGATGCCCGAGCTGATCGAGCGCGGCTACCTGTACATCGCCCAGCCGCCGCTCTACCGCGCCAAGCGCGGCCAGTCCGAGGTCTATCTGAAGGACGACAGGGCGCTGGAGGAGTATCTGATCGACGGTGGCCTGTCCGACGCCGTGCTGCGCCTCGCCACCGGCGCTCAGATCGGCGGCGCCGACCTGCGCGGCCTGACCGAACAGGCCCGCACCGTCAAGACGCTGCTGGCGCCGCTGTCGCGCCGGGTGCCCATGAAGGTGGTCGAGCAGACCGCCATCGCCGGCGCCATCGACGCCGCGCTGCTGACCGACGCCGTCCATGGTCCCCAGGCCGCCGAAACCGTGGCCAAGCGGCTGGACGCCCTGGAAAGCCATCTGGAGCGCGGCTGGCAGGGGCGCTGGATCGAAGGCGACGGCTTCGCCTTCAGCCGCACGCTGCGCGGCGTCACCGAGACCCATACCCTGGACGCCGCCATCATCCGCTCGGCCGAGGCCCGCCGCCTGCACGAAATGGCCGGCACCCTGCGTGAAACCTTCCAAGACCCCGCCACCCTGATCGCCAAGGAGCGCGAAACCACCCTGCCCGGTCCGGTCGCCCTGGTCACCGCCATCATGGATCAGGGCCGCAAGGGCATCGCCATCCAACGCTATAAGGGCCTTGGCGAGATGAACCCCGAGCAACTGTGGGAAACCACCTTGGACCCGCAGGCCCGCTCGCTGCTGCAAGTCCGGGTCGCCCAGGCCGACGAAGCCGAACAGGTGTTCTCCACCCTGATGGGCGACGTGGTCGAACCGCGCCGCGAGTTCATCCAGACCAACGCCCTGAAGGTCTCGAATCTGGACGTCTGATATAGGCACAGGCGCCGCCCCCATGGATCGAGACCCCACATGCTGAAGGTTGCCACCCATAACGGAACTTTTCACGCCGACGACGTTTTCGCGTTTGCGATTCTTCGAGCGGCGTCAGGCGGCCAGATCGAACTCATCCGGTCGCGGGACCAGCAGGCCTTGGATGCGGCGGCGGTGGTGTTCGATGTCGGAGGCTCCTACGACCGCGACTCTCATCGCTACGATCATCACATGCGCGATAAACCGCTGCGCCCGAACGGTGAGCCCTACAGCTCGGCGGGCTTGGTCTGGCGGGATTTTGGCGAAGCCGCCGTTGGTCACATGCTCTCCGAAGCCTCGGCGGAAGCAATCGTCCGGGTGGTCGAAATGGTCGATGCCGGGTTCATCCGCGACGTGGACTTGATGGATAATGGGGCCATGACGCCGACCCCGGGGCACTTTTCCACCGTCATCGAAGCTTTCAATTCAACCTTCGTCGAGGACGGACGCGACGAGAACGCCGCTTTTATGCAGACTGCCGACATTGCCGCGACGGTTTTGAAGCGGATTTGTGCGGGGGCCTGGGCATCCGTTCAGGCGGAGGCCACCGTGGCGGAAGCCGCTCGATGCGCCGAGCACCCCGGCATCATCGTCTTGGACAGCAGGGTTCCCTGGGAGGATGCGATTTTTGATCTGCGTCTGGACGGGGCGCTCTATGTGATCCGACCTGCGGGCGATGCCTGGACATGCAGCGCCGTTCCGCCCGAGCGCGGATCATTCGCCCAACGCCATCCCCTGCCCGAGGCCTGGGGCGGCCTCCGGGATGAGGCGTTCTCCACCCTGACCGGCATCGGCGACGCCACCTTTTGTCATTCCGCACTCTTTGTTTGTGGGGCGCGCTCTCGGGAAGGGGCGGTCTCCCTGGCCCGAATCGCAGCGTCTTCCAATCCGGTAAAAGACGGCCTGGAAGCGCGGCCGGATTCCGGAAACAAAGCCTGAAAGCTCCAGCATCCTCCCGAAGGATGATCCTCAGGATTCCAAAAGACATCGAGCTTCAAGCGCGCGCCGATCGGGCGGCTCTCTGAACTGATCCGGCTTTGCTTATAACAGCCGCGGCGATTTGATTGCCGCCGACAGTACCCTGGGCCGGACCGTATGGGGCACCTTGTCAGCCACAAAATTCTCCGTCACTGTAAATCCTTAAGGGGGAGGGGGGAGCGCCAAGATGGCTTTACGCTGGGCTCGCGACGCGCGCCATGTCCAATTGCTGGTGCTTACGCTGCTTCTGGCGGTCAATTTAGTCGCCGTGGATTTCGGCGCCAATCTGGCGGCAGCAGCAGTGGCCTCGGCGGCGGCGCTCTTAACCCAAGCGGCCTGTTCCCAGCTGGTCGGGCTGCCTCGAATCGAATGGCGCTCGGCCCTGATCGCCGCGCTATCGCTCACCTTGCTGCTGCGCGGCGACGCCCTGTGGGTTCACGCATTGGCGGCCATGGTGGCCATATCCGCCAAATTCCTGGTGCGAATTCGTGGAAAGCACATCTTCAATCCCTCGGCGTTCGGCATCGCGGTTCTGATCTTCGCCACCGACCATGCCTGGGTATCGCCGGGGCAGTGGGGGAACAGCCTGTGGTTCGCCACGCTGTTGGCGCTGTTGGCCTCCTGGGTGCTCTACGCCTCCAGGCGGACCGATATCACCTTGTTCTATCTGGTCGCCCATTGCGGATTGTTGCTGGGCCGCGCGTGGTGGTTGGGAGATCCCATCTCTATTCCCCTCAATCAACTACAGAACGGCTCGCTGCTGCTGTTCGCCTTCTTCATGATCTCCGACCCGCGCACCATTCCCGACGCCCGGCTTGGCCGGCTGGTTTTCGCAATCCTGGTGGCCGTCGCAGCCCACTGGATCGCCTTCCACTGGCAATTCAGGCCGGCGCTCTACGCCGCTTTGATCGGCTTGTCCCCCCTGATTCCCCTCATCGACCGCATGTTTCCTGCTGCCCGGTTTGAATGGCGCCACCCTGCCGAACAAGAAGGAACCCAACCATGCTGACCCCAAATCGTGTCGCCATCGCCGTGTTTCTGCTCCTCTTACCGGCCAGCGCGGCCCAGGCGTTTTGCGGCTTTTACGTGGCACAGGCGGATTCCAAACTATTCAACAAGGCGTCGAAGGTGGTGATCGCCCATCAATCCAAAAGTCTGGGCGACCACGACATCGCCATCACCATGGCCAGCGACTACGAGGGCGACCCCAGGGAATTCGCGGTGGTGGTGCCGGTGCCCACCTTCATCGAGCGCAAGCAGATCGGCGTGGTCGAGATCGCCACCATCAACCACCTGGACGCCTATACCGCGCCCCGGCTGGTGGAGTACCACGACGGCGACCCCTGCTATGTCCCGGAGGACAGGGCGTACGCCAAGGGAATGGCGACGACGAGCAGTCCCAAGGCCATGGCCATGCCCGAGCGCTATCGCGGCGTCACCGTCGAGGCGACCTATGAGGTGGGTGAATACGACGTGTCCATTCTGGCGGCCAAGGAAAGCGACGGCCTGGTCAACTGGCTGACCGACAACCGCTATCGCCTGCCCGAGGGCGCTCCGGCGGTGCTGGGCAGCTATATCAAGCAAAACATGCGGTTCTTCATCGCCAAGGTGAATCTTGACCGCATGCAGGCGCAGGGACAGAGCTTCCTGCGGCCGTTGCAGGTGCGCTACCATTCCACCAAGTTCATGATCCCAATCCGGCTGGGCACCTTGAACGCCAACGGCCCCCAGGATCTGATCGCCTTCGTACTGAGCCCGCGCGGCCGGGTCGAGACCACCAATTATCAGACCGTGGCGCTGCCCACCGGAATGAGCCTTCCGCTCTATGTGAAGCAGGATTTCGGCGCCTTCTACAAGGCGATGTTCGAGCGCGCCGTGGCTCAAAAGGACATGCGGGCAGTCTTCATGGAATATGGCTGGGACATGGCTTGGTGCGATCCTTGCGCCGCCAACCCCCTGAAGAACAGCGAACTGGTCGAACTGGGCGTTCGCTGGATCGACAGCGACGAGCCCAAGGCCTTTCGGGGCAGCCGTGGCGATTTCCCCGGCGTCTATGTCACGCGCCTGCATATCCGCTACGACTCAGAGCATTTCCCGGAAGACCTGATGATGCAGGAAACCGCCAATCGGGAGAACTTCCAGGGCCGATACGCCCTGATCAATCCCTGGCGGGGCGAAGCCAAGTGCAAGGCGGGCGACAGCTATTTCGACGGCCTGCCCGACCGCTACAACCGCGAGGCCGATACCCTCGCCGACCTGACAGGCTGGGACCGAGCGGTGATCAAGGCCAAGATGGAGCAAAACGGTCAGCCCTTCGAGTCGCAGCGGGCCTCGGGCATGGACCAGTTCTTCCGCCGCATCTTTGAATAAATGGCGGACAAGGGGAGAAACACAACGATCGGCATTGCCGCAGTGACTGCGCCGCCGTCCTTGCGCAGATCCTCCAAGGAAGCTTGCTGAAGGACACATCGCCAGTTATGCCGTCGATGCGACCTCGGTGCGCCCAACCGGCCTGAATTGCTCTCAAGACCAGTCGGGGCAGGGCGATGTTCTCCACAGGAGGAGAGGCCGAAACTGATTGATATTCCTGCGAAATCAATCGGTCTTGTAGTTCGGCGCTTCCTTGGTGATAGCCACGTCGTGGACGTGGCTTTCGCGCAGACCAGCCGAGGTGATCCGGCGGAAGGTGCAGCGGGTCTGCATCTCGGCGATGGTGCCGTTGCCGGTATAGCCCATGCCGGCGCGCAGGCCGCCGATCAACTGATGAATGACGGTGCTGACCGGTCCCTTGTAGGGAACCCGGCCCTCGACGCCCTCGGGGACCAGCTTCAGCTTGTCGCTGACCTCGGCCTGGAAATAGCGGTCGGCCGAGCCGCGCGCCATGGCGCCGATCGAGCCCATGCCGCGATAGGACTTGTACGAGCGCCCCTGGAACAGGAATACGTCGCCGGGGCTTTCCTCGGTTCCGGCGAACAACGAGCCGATCATCACGCAATCGGCGCCGGCGGCGATCGCCTTGGCGATGTCGCCGGAATACTTGATGCCGCCATCGGCGATCACCATGACGCCGTGCTTATGCGCCACCTCGGCCACTTCCATGACCGCCGTCAACTGAGGCACGCCGACGCCGGCGACCATGCGGGTGGTGCAGATGGTGCCCGGCCCGATGCCGACCTTGACCGCGTCGGCCCCGGCGTCGATCAGCGCCTTGGCGGCGTCGGCGGTGGCGATATTGCCGCCGATCACCTGGACCAGCGGTGAAGCGGCCTTGATCTCGCGGATAATGTCGAGCACGCCACGCGAATGGCCGTGGGCGGTATCAACCACGATGACGTCAACCTCGGCCTCGATCAAAGCCATGGCGCGGGCAAAACCATCGGGGCCGACGCTGGTGGCGGCGGCGGCGCGCAGGCGGCCCTTTTCGTCCTTGGCGGCCGTGGGATGAGCCTGGGCCTTCTCGATATCCTTGACCGTCACCAGCCCGATGCAGCGATATTCGGCATCGACCACCAGCAGCTTTTCAATGCGGTGCTGGTGCAGCAGACGCTTGGCCTCTTCCTTCTCGACGCCTTCGCGCACGGTGACCAGACCATCCTTGGTCATCAGTTCATAGACCGGCTGGGCGGCGTCAGAGGCAAAGCGCACATCGCGGTTGGTCAGGATGCCGACCAGCTTGCCCGAACCGCGCTCGACCACCGGAATGCCGGAAATCTTGTAATCAGCCATCAGGCGGCGCGCATCGGCCAGCGGCTGTTCGGGATGAATGGTCAAGGGATTGACCACCATGCCGGACTCGAACTTCTTGACCTTGCGGACCTCGGCGGCCTGGGTCTCGATGTCAAAATTCTTGTGAATCACGCCGATGCCGCCATCCTGGGCCAGGGCGATGGCCAGCCGGCTGTCGGTCACGGTATCCATCGCGGCCGACAGCAGCGGGATGCCAAGCTCGATCGAGCGGGTAAGGCGGGTGCGGGTATCCGCCTGGGCGGGGAGAACGTTCGATTCCGCCGGAACCAGCAGAACGTCGTCGAACGTGAGCGCTTCTTTGATGACCATGCCACCTCCAACGGGTACCGGGTGTGGCGCGACATCATACACATCCCGGCGAAGCTCTCAAGCATCCCCTCGCGAACCCTCGCCATCTCGGCGGCATGGGAGCCATGACAAAGCCGGGAGAACAATACGTTTCGTGCTATAATCCTCCAGGGTGCGCCGAGGATGCCGGCCCTGCGCCAACGCCCGACGCCCCCCTGAATGGGAGGAGGGTATCATGCGGTCCTCAGAGACTTGGATCTGCGTCGCCGACGGAACTCGCGCCCAATTTTATCGCTGCGACGGGAACGGCCACGAAATCGTGCCAACCCTCGACTACATGCTGGCCGCCCCGTCGCGAGCCCATAACGCCGCCATGACCACCGACCGGCCGGGCCGCGCCTTCCCGTCGGCGGGGTGGGGCGAGACCGCTGGCTGGGGGCGGCACGCCTATGACGAAGGCGACTGGCATGACGAAGAAAAACGGCGATTCGCCAGCCGGGTGGCCGAACGGCTCGACCGCGCCGCCGATGACCACCTGTTCGAGCGGTTGGTGCTGGTGGCGCCGCCGATGGTGATGGGCGAGCTTCGCAAACACATGCAAGACCTCACCCGCCGGCTGGTGGTGGGCGAGGTGACCAAGGACCTCACCCACATGACCCCGCGCGAGATGCAGTGCCACCTGTCCGAGGTGCTGGTGCATTAGCCCTGGGGGCGGGGCCTTATTCGGCGTCCGGGGCGTCTTCCGGACGCTCGCCCCGAAAGCCCATGGCGACGACGTAGGTCTCGGCTGAACCCTGGCGGCTGGCCGGTGGTTTGGCGTGCCGCACGCTGGTGAAGTTTTTCTTCAACAGGTCGAGAAGGGTCTTTTCAGTACCGCCCTGAAATACCTTGGCCACGAAGGTGCCGCCGGGGGTCAAAATCTCCAGCGCGAAGTGCAGCGCCACCTCGACCAGGCCGATGATACGCAGGTGGTCGGTAGAGGGATGGCCGGTGGTCGGCGCCGCCATATCCGACAGCACCACATCGGCGGGGCCGCCCAGGGCCTCCTTGAGCCGGTCGGGCGCGTCGTCGGCGAGAAAATCACCCTGAAGGGTGATCGCGCCGGCGACCGGATCCCATTCCAGGATGTCCATGCCGACCACGGCGCTGCCTTTCTTGCCGAAGCCGCCGACCTTTTGAACCGCCACCTGGGTCCAACCACCAGGAGCGGCGCCCAGATCCACCACCCGCAGGCCGGGCCTGAGGATATTAAAGCGTTCGTCCAACTGGATCAGCTTGAAGGCGGCGCGCGAGCGAAAACCCTGACGCTTGGCCTCATGCACATAGGGATCGTTAAGCTGACGCTGTAGCCACAGGGTCGAGGACAGCTTGCGCCGTTTGGCGGTCTTGACCTTGACGGTCATCTCGCGCGAGGTGCCCGGAACCGATCCGGTCGTCCTGTTGCCGCCGCCGCTTTTTTTCTTTCCGATACCGCTCATTATTCATAACCCTCAAACGCCGGGCGGGCGCAAGCTTCGCTCACGATGCCCGCTCCGCCTCACCGGCCCGCGCATCGTCGCGCATCATGCCCAGCAACACACCCTCGCGCACACCGCGGTCGGCGACCCTCAGCCGTCCCAGCGGCCACAGCCGGCACACTGCCTCTAGAATGGCGCATCCCGCCAGTACCAGGTCGGCCCGCTCGGAACCGATGCAGGGATGAGCCGCACGTTCGTCGGCGCTCATGGCGGCCAGACGGCTGGTGACGGCGGCAATATCGCTAAAGCTCAGATCCAACCCATCCACCTGCGACCGCTCGTAACGCTCCAGCCCCAGATGTAAGGCCCCCAGCGTCGTTACCGTGCCCGAAGTGCCCAGCATCTGCACCATGCTGCCGCCCATCAGCGAAGAGATGGTGTGCAGGCTTTCAAACGGGCGAAAAGCGTTGCCGATCTGCTCGACCACTTTGGCGTAGCCGACACCGCACCCCAGTTCCCCGGCCCATTGCTCGGCCAGAGTCACCACGCCGGCGGGAATGGACTGCACCCCCATCACGGTCTGACCGGCGGCAGAGTTGCGCACCCAGACCAATTCCGTCGAGCCGCCGCCAATGTCGAAAACCAGCGCCCAGGGAATGTTGGGATCCAGCAGCGAGGCACAGCCGGCCAAGGCCAGCCCCGCCTCCTCGACCGGAGAAATGATGTCGGGAACCAGTCCGGTCCGCTTGGTAATACGGGCGGTGAACTCCTGGCCGTTGACCGCGCGGCGGCAGGCCTCGGTGGCAACCAGACGGGCGCGGCCGACTTGATTGCGCTCCAACTTGATGACACACGCCTCCAGGGCGTCCAGGGTGCGCTCCATCGCCACCTCGGACAGGCGACCGCTGGCCCCCAGACCCTCACCCAGCCGGGTGACGCGGGAAAAAGCGTCGATCACCCGAAATCCGCGCGCGGTCGGACGCGCCACCAGCATGCGGCAGTTGTTGGTGCCGAGATCAAGCGCGGCGTACAGCGGAACAGTGTGCATAAAAACCAAACTCAACCGAAACCCGGTCACGGCACAACACGCAGTGATCCAAGGCACCGGATGTTACTCCGGATTACCGGGCAGTGGGAAGCCCGGTCTCCCACCACCTCGCCGAACAGCCCCCTTTTCGCCATTCTCTCCTGAATAAGAATCGCCCGCTTTGGGCATTGATCCGACCGAACGGCTGTGTTAGAAGGTGCGCCTCTCGCGGCAACCCCGCTGGGAAAACCAAGCCGCCAGCCAGACTGGTGGGGGATCGTCTAACGGTAGGACAGCGGACTCTGACTCCGCCAGTCTAGGTTCGAATCCTAGTCCCCCAACCAACTTTTTCGGCATTATGTAGCAAGCTCACTGTCGGTTCCGCCTTTAATCGGGATTCCATAGGCTTTATCTGAGACAGCCCCAGCTTTATGCGGGATGGATTCGGGTTCTGTCCTTGGCAGAAACTTGCGTAAAATCAGATGGTTGCAGCCTCAGCGGCATCCTGAATGGAGCCATTTGGTGACGCGATGACGAATCCCGAAACCAAGCGGAATTTTCGGATTCGTCTCGTCTATAGGCTGCTCCCTTCGATCAAGGGAAACGCAAGCCTCTGCGCAGCCCGATGAGTCCTCTGCCCTGCACCTCTCGGTCGCCAATCGCGCTATGATTTTCGGCCTCCACTTCGGTTGGAGGCTGGGCCGATGCGCAACGATGATCGCTGGCCAGGGCATCCCAGGCTGTTGCCCGATGAGTCTGTGTCTTCGTGGTTTACCCGAACCGCCGCCGCCAATGGCCTGCGGCCGGGTGAGCTTTACCGCATCATCCAGCCCGGCGGGGACCGTAATCCCCGCGATTTCGACCGCCATGCCGACGACTGCCTGCTGAACCTGCTGGCGGGCAAGACGGGACTCCCTGTCGAAGACCTGAAGCTCTCCACCTTCCGCCGTTGGTCTGGACGGTTGTTCGAGCATGACGATGGTCTCAACAAACTGGCCTGGTTGCCACCGGCCGGGCGCGAGGGCGGGCGGCGCTGTTTCGGCCAACAGGTCTGCCCCTGGTGCCTGCGGGCCGATACGCAGCCGTACTTGCGCCTCAATTGGCGGCTTTCCTTCTTCACTACCTGTCCGATCCATGGCCGCCTGCTGCTGGACCGTTGCCCGATCTGCGCCGAGCCGTTCAGCATCCTGCGCCAGGACGGGCGGGGCACCATCTGCTGTCTGGGCTGTGGTGCCGATCTCCGCGACTTCACCGGGGATGAAGCGGCTTTTGACACGATCTTGGTGCAACGCAATCTGCTGGACCTGATCCGGGAGGGATGGCGAGTCCTCGGCGATTATGGCCCGGTCTATTCCTTCGCGGTGCTCGAGATTCTGGCACTGATCTCCCGCCTTCTCGCCGGCGGCAAGCACGCCTACGCACTCAGAACCTGGATCGCTGAGCATCAGGCAGACCTGTCGGTGAGGCCCGAAACCGTTCCCCGTGCCCGGGATGGCGCCCTGTTGACCCCGCGCGCTCGAGGCGTTCTGGTCGCCATGGCGCACTGGCTGCTGGCCGACTGGCCGCATCGCTTCGTCGAGGCCGCCAAGGCAGTGGGCATGACCAGCACTGATCTGCGCAAGCGCCCTGTGGGCGAGTATCCCTTCGCCTATGCTCACGCGGTGGACTGGCACTTGAAGGAGCCGCACAAGGGCGACGCCACGGAAGAGATATCGGCGGCGGCCCAGATACTCCACGGTCATGGCCAGTCGGCCAGCCATCGGAACCTGGTCGCCCTGTGCGGAACTAAGCTGGGCTCCATGGGCGGAGTGGCCGAGCCCGTGGCCTCTGGCCTGCCCTGGGGCAAGGGACGGTACTGGAAGCTGGATGGCGTCTCGCCCGAGGTAAAGGCCGCCGCCCGTCGGGCCGCACATAGTGCCGGCGAAGACGTGGGGCCATGGCTGGATGCCCTGCTTCGCCGGACGCTTGGGCTCAGCGCCGCCAAAACACCTTTTGATCGTCATGATCCCGACACAATCACGCCCGACGCTAACGTTGGTTGTGAAGAGTGATGGGGGACACTCGATGCCTGTACGCAAGATCGGTCTTTGTTATCGCAGTGTCAGCGGACGGGTGCCCATGGGAAAGGGGCGGCCCGGCATCCAGGTGGAATCCACCCTGGAGCGGGATTTCGCGCTGCTCTGCCGCTTCGATCGCTCCGTGGCTACCGTCGAGGAGCAGCCGGTGCGGATCGAATACGACGATGCTGACGGTCGTGCCCGCTCCTACGTGCCCGACTTCCTGGTGACCTATCGCGGCGGTCGGCCGGTACCGCGCCTTGTCGAGATCAAATACTCCACCGACCCCATGCTGGTGTCCGGACAACTGGAAGGCCGCTTTGCCGCCGCCCGCGCCTATGCCCGACGTCAGGGCTGGCGTTTCCAGGTGGTGACCGAGTTGGAGATCCGCGCTCCCCGGCTGGAGAACGCCACCTTCCTGCTGCCGTTCCGAGGTCGCTCCAATGCCGCCGGTTTGAGGGACGGCTTGCGCGCGGCCTTGCGAAAAGGCGGCCAGAAGAATGTCGCGTCGCTCGCCGATGAGGTGGCAGCGGCACTGGGCTTGAGCCGTCCGGAGGTTCTGCCCGGCATCTGGACCATGGTGGCGGAGTTCG
Source organism: Phaeospirillum sp. (assembly GCA_030651575.1). GTDB lineage: Bacteria > Pseudomonadota > Alphaproteobacteria > Rhodospirillales > Magnetospirillaceae > Phaeospirillum. Next base: position 189,495 of record JAUSFB010000044.1, on the reverse strand, counting down.
AGGTGGCCGTGGACCTGGATCGTCCCCTGACCATGAGCACCACCCTTGTCGCACTGGCAAAGGAGAAGCGGCCATGAGCAATGGATTCAGCTTTCAGCCCGGTGCGTCGGTTCTCTGGCGCGGCAAGCGCTGCACCATCGTCGAGGCGGTGACGGCATCCTCGGTCCTGCTCGACGCCGGGGATGGTCAGGACAAGGAAGTGGTGCCCGTCTCCAAGCTGCGATCGCTCAAGGATATCGAGTCTGCGCAGGCCGACCGCAGCTTGGACGCATTGGCTCCCGAGGACTTGGCCGAGGCCAGGCGGCGCTTCGCCATCATCAAGCCGTTGGTGCGTTGTGAGCGTCGAAGCGAAGAGGATGTCCAGCGAGCCGCCGAACGACATGGCGTGCCACGGGCGACGCTGTATCGCTGGATCAAGCGGTACGAAGGCCGTCGGCGCCTGACTGACCTCGCCCCCTCACGCCGTGGCCGCAAGATGCCCAAACGCCTGTCGCCCGAGGTTGAGGCGATCATCACCAGCGTCATCGACGGAAAGTACCTCTCCACGCAGAAGGCCAACGGCGAGGAGGTCATCCTGGAGGTTCATCGCCGTTGCCGGGCGGTCAATCTGTCGAAGCCTTGCGCCGAAACGGTTCGTGCCAGGCTGCGGGCCATCGACCCCAAGGAAAAGGTGCTGCGGCGCGAGGGCAAGAAGGCCGCCCACGACAAGTTCGGCGCGGTGAAGGGCAATTTTCCTGGGGCGGACGCGCCGCTTTCCGTCGTGCAGATCGATCACACCCTGCTCGACATCATGGTGCTCGACGAGGAGATGCGCCTGCCCATCGGACGTCCGTGGCTGACCCTGGCCATCGACGTCTTCAGTCGCATGGTGGTGGGCTACCACATCTCGCTCGACAATCCCGGCGCGTTCGCCGTCGGCCTCTGCCTGTGTCACGGGATGCTAGACAAGGCCGCCGAGCTGGAACGGCTGGGCGTCAAAGGCGAGTGGCCGGTCTGGGGGAAGCCCCGCATGATCCATTCCGACAACGGCAAGGATTTCCGCAGCTACCTGATCCAGGACACGCTGGACGAGCACGATATCCGCTACGAATTCCGCCCACCGAAGACGCCCCATTACGGCGGCCATATCGAGCGCCTGGCCGGAACCCTGGCGAGGAAGGTCCATGCCCTTCCCGGTGCCACCTTCTCCAACCCTAAGCAACGCGGCGAATACAAGTCCGAGGCCAAGGCCCAGATGACGCTGCGGGACCTGCGCCCCTGGCTACTGAACCTCATCGTCGGCGTCTACCACAACAAGGTCCACAGCGGGATCGGCTGTCCTCCCCTGGCACGGTGGAACGACGGCATCATGGGCACGGACCGGTTTCGGGGCATCGGCCTGCCCGAGCCCATCCCCAATCCTCGACGGCTGCGCCTGGACTTTCTGCCTTTCATCGAGCGCACGGTGCAACCGGAAGGCATCGTCTGGGACAAGATTTGGTACCGCGATCCGCTGCTGTCCCAGTGGGTTCGGGCCGACGAAGGCCGGCGCAGGCGAAAGTTCAAGGTCCGCCGCGATCCGACCGACATCTCCAAGCTCTACTTCCTCGATCCGAGGCTCAGCGACTATGTCGAGATTCCCTACCGCGACATCGGCCGGCCATCGATCTCGCTGTGGGAATATCGGGCGGTCGAGACTTGGCTGCGCCGCCAGGGCAAGGCCGCGGAGAACGAACAGGCGATCTTCGACGCCTATGAGGACATGCACCGCATCACCACCGAGGCGGCCCGCAAGACCAAGCGTGCTCGCCGCGAACAGGCCAAGAAGCGGGAACTCGGCAAGCACCGCGCGGAATTGACCCTGGATCCGCCGCGCCCACCACCGGAAACGCCGGCGAAGCCCAAGGCCACGCGGCGGCGCGACGGTCATCTAGCCCTGGTGGTCGACAACCAGGCAGCCGATCCGCCGAAGCCCAGGCCGACATCCAACGATTTCGATTTTGACGATGCCGAGATCAAGAGGGGGGTAGAAGAATGGTGACGCCCGATCTGTTCGCGCTGAATCCGGCGCCCATGTTGCCGCTAGACTTCCCCCAGGAGGAACTTGAGGGCCGCATCCGCCGCATTCGCAGCCCCCGCTACGTCGCGTACGAGGCGGGCGAAGCGATCCTTGGCCGCCTCGCCTGGCTCTATGACCACCCCAAGGTGGTCCGACCGCCATGCAGCCTGATCTACAGCGACACTAACAACGGCAAGACGGCTTTGGCGCAGAAGTTCGTCCGCGATCACAGCCCGGCGGAGGACAGCCCCGACTTCGGCAAGCGCCCTGTGGTTTATGCCCATGCCCCACCCTATGCCGATATCAGCGGCCTCTACGACGCGATCCTGCGATCGCTGGGCGCCCCCTATCGTTCGACGGCCCGGCCCCAGGCCAAATGGGATCAATTGCTCCAGCTATTGGCCGCCGTCGGCACCCGAGTGCTGATCCTCGACGAGGTCAGCAACTTCCTCATCGGCAAGGTCGATCAGCGCTCCATGGTGCTGAACAGCCTGAAGAGCCTCAGCAACGAGCTGAAGATTCCCGTGGTGGCCATGGGCACTCAGGATGCGGTCCGGGTCTTCCAGACCGACCAGCAACTGGGGAACCGCTTCGAGCCGATCGGCATCCCGCGCTGGAGCGTTAGCCGGGAGTACGCCCTGTTCGTGGCGCGCTACGCCCAGAGTCTGGAGCTGAGGCAGGAGAGTGACTTCCGCTCCAAGGAACTGATCGGACGCATCCACGCCATGTCGGAAGGCCTGACCGGGGAGACCTGCAAACTGTTGGCTCTCGCCGCTGAGACGTCAATTCACTCCGGCCGAGAGATTATCGACATGGGCACGCTGGATCAGGTGCCATGGACGATGCCGAGTGAGAGGAGACGGGCGGCAAGGTAAGAGGTATGTCGCGAGTTCTCTGGCTCTCATACTACCAGATAACCCCGCTTTATGCTCTTCTCGCGCCGGAGCGAAAGGGGCTGCGGTAGCGAAGTTGAACGCAGCGGCCTTAGCTGTGGATTGTCGGGAATCAATTCGTCGAATGCCAAGTGAGACGATAGGGGGGAGTATGGTTGAACAGTGGTATCAGCTTGACGAGCGCGAGCTTTTTCCTGGAGACGTCATTCTTGAAAACGGCCGGGAGAAGGCGAGTGCCGTTGTTAAGGCGTTTGATGGCAAATTTTCCCATGCAATCTTGTACATTGGCAACGGACAGTTAGCGGAAGCTGTGAGTGGCGGTGTAATAATTTTCCCAACGGCCCGCATCGTCACCAAGTATCCTCGCGATTTCGAGGTCTGGCGTCTTCCATCAGACTTACTCAGCCGAACGCAAATTGATGTTATTACCGAAGCGCCAAGGCGCTGGGCTTTCTCCGGGTACGACATGCGTGGCGCAATTGCAACAAAGGCGCCGTGGCTCGCCAAAGCCGGCAGAAAGCATTTTTGCTCCGAACTGGTTGCGGCGGCTTATTCGGTAGCTGGCATGGAATTGGTGAGGGGAAAAGCTGCCAGTCAAATAACTCCAAACCTTCTCGCTAGCGTCTACAGCAGCCTCTGGCCGGTTAGGGGCGAAGTGTTAAAGAAGATTTCGGCAGCATCCCCGGACGATCTGTTTGAAATAGAATTACTCGCAGACCGGCATAAGTCTATGGCCAACTCGTATATTGGTAAAAACCGTTTCATAGAGCGCTTTGTTTACAATAAATTCGCTCAAAATGTAGGTAGAGCCGCAAGATCTTCATCATTCCCGGGCGATGGATTGGGCAACTTAGGCGACATCATTAGTGCCATCTCATACCCAGACGTTAAGGAGCGAGAATTCCTCGGCAAAAAAATAGAGTCGGAGCTTAGCAGGCTTGGATATTTCGACTTAGGCCACCAGCACTTAGCCGATATCCAACACACCTTCATCATGGCTGCCAATGAGCGTGATGTCGCATATGTAATGAAAATAAACGGCGACCTTAAGAACAAGATATTTGCGGCGCAGCACTGGTCAGCACAAGCCGGAAGAATGCTTGCCATTTCAACCCCGCTACCGATCCACACACGATTAGCAGTGCTGTACTCTTCGATGGCAAACGGGATGGAAGAATATTGCGGCATGGTGGCCCAAGTGGCGCAGCATTTCGCGAGCCAAGTCCTATCCCCTCGCTAGGATTGCCTACAAGCGACGAAACCTCATCGAGCGCCCGTTCTGCCGCCTGAAAGGCGGCACGGTGAGTTTATCTGCCAACGCTGTCTAAACTTCAGGCAGCTCATCGAACACGTGAACGCAATCTTCGTAAAATATTCCGCTTTCCTTTATCTTCCGTTCCGCAAGAGAGACGTCAGAAGAAAACAGGGCTACAGCCAGATCTCTGACTGCGCGCGAGCAGCAGACATAGAATAGGCGTCTGGTTCGGTCAAAGACCGTCTCCTTGCCTTCGGCGGCGTTCTGCTCGTCGGTCTTCGATGGCGGGGCGATGCCGAAGAGCTTTTCGTAGGAAAATTGGTTGTGGCGGCCTTCCGCGTCGTCGAGCACCGCAAGGACGCGCTCGAATTCCGCACCCTTGATGCCCTGATGGGTGGCGAACGGGGATTCGTCTTCGATATAGGTCCGATAGCCCCGAAGTTGCTTCGCGGGACAGTCGAAGTAGGCCGCCATGGCGGCCACCTCGTCGTTTTCTTCCGCGTTAGCCCCGCCGCCTGCCCCCACCAGATAGGGAAGGAACCTCTCATCAAGGTTCGTTAATCTTGTCTCGCGGACGAACCTGACGACATCCCCTACTGACGCATCTGCGACTTCGGCAAACATGCCAGCAAGGGTTTGCACCTGCTCTCGAAGTTCCGTCAGAAGCGCGGCGAGCTCGGTGCCCGCGACCGCCTCCTTTGCCATTCTCGGGCAGTTAGCCTTCAGGAGCGAAACGACGCCGAACCCGTCATCGGCATCCACTGCGTCGGCCAAGGGCAGGAGATAGTCGAGGAAAGGGCGGACCGCCCACGATGTGCCGTCGAGGAACCCATCCTTCAGAGACGAGGGCGCACGATCGTTCATCGCTGCGTACAGGTCTCCGAAGCCGAGTCGGAGAGCGGCCATTCGATGGACGATGACGAGCACCCGGACGTCCCCATCCGAACCGTCGTCCAGCCACAGAGGGTCGCCATTGGCTTCCGACAACCAGCGTCGCACCGAACGGAGGCGGGCGCTCCTCAGCCCGTCAGCGGGAAGAATGAAGATCCGCGCCGTTCCGATGACAGCCTCCCTGCCGGGGACCTGCACCAGTCCGTCGCCGTCAGCCCTGATACGGTTGACGACTTCGAGCACGCTTGTCGGACAGCGGAAGTTCTCTGGTTTGGTGATCTGCGTCCACCCCGGCTCGCATGGAATCGCGCCGTAGCCGGAGGTGTAGATTTTCTGCATCGGGTCGCCGAAGAAGCCAAGGCAGAACCTTTCCCCCTCCTGCCGGTCGACAGCAATCAGCGCGTCCACCACTTCGGGATTCGTGTCCTGGCTTTCATCGACGAAAACAACCGGATACTTGCGGGCGAACAACGAGCGGAGAATCGGGCGTTCACCGATCAAGGCCGCACCCATCCGCAGGATGTCGTCATGGCCCAGAATGCCCTTTGGGTAGTCGCTTCCGGTTCCGTAGGTGAACCGCCCGACATGCGCAACCGGCTCCCGGTATGCCTGGTAGCGAAGGATGTCATCGCGGTTCTTCTCGCGCGTCCGCGCCTGCGTCCGGGGACCGAAGCTGACGGCCGTTTCCTCCAGTTCGGCGATCCGGGCCTCGATGCGGCGGAGGGTCCATTCCTTCACGTCGTTCTGGAACGGCGCCACGAGGCTCCAGAGAAAGCTGTGGATCGTCGAGACATGGAAGAGAGGGTCGTTGCCGACGTCGCCCCAGATCTCGTTCTTGGCGATCTCGGTGTAGGTGATGCAGGCGATCTTCTGCCCTGAACGCCTGAGCTTGGCTCCGCGAGATTTTCCGAGGTGGTCCAGAGCCTTCACGAGGGAAGTTGTCTTGCCCGAGCCGGCCCCGGCGACCATGACAAAGCTGCGCCCGGCATCCAGGCATCCGCGAAGTTCGACATCGGCCGGCGTGTCGGGCTTTCCCGCGCGGGTCGTCATCCTTCGTCCCCTTCTGCAGGAACCTCGGCGGGAGCAGGCGGGTTCATCCGCCCTGCCAGCCAAGCCAATCCATCTGCGATGTAATGGGGGACTGACCAACCTTCGGGGCCTTCGGCGAGCACCCCGAGGGCGAATTTCGTCTTGTCGAATCCCGAGCCCTTCACGCGCTTATGGAGCTTGGCCGCCATCGTTTCAAGCGGCTGCGTGTCGCCCTTGCCCGCGACATGCAGGCCCAGATGCTTCCGGGCAGGTGTCTGACACCAGTCGAGGTTCTCCAGCGCGAATGCCTCTTCCAGTGTCCGGCCGGCCAAGTCGGCCTCCTCTGTTCCCCACCGCACCGGTCGCTTCGTCTGGTAGGTGACCATGACGGAGGCGAGGCTTTTTCCGTCGGGTTCCTGCGTCCGTTCGGCAGAGGCGCATCCAAGGAGTTCGGCTACGGTCCGCTTGGCAGGCAGCCATTTGATCAGCGTTTGGTTGGACGTCTCCGCCCCTTCCGCCCCGACCATGCACGCCTTAATGCGTCTCACAGGCGCCGCGTCTCCGTCTGTCTCGTCGACCTCCTCTTCTACTGCGTCCTCGTCCTCCTCGCCCTCGGCCGGTGGCGGGGAGGCGACCACGCTGTCGATGTCCGTTATCACGAGTGCTGTGATCCCGAGGAATTCGAGAAGGGTCTTGAACCGGTGGGCGAACGCCCCGCCAACCTCAAGGATGCTCAGACAGACCGAACGGAGGTCATGCTGGGCCTTCTCGATCATGAGCGGCAGGAGTAGCCTCTCGACGTTGCCTTCGACGAGGATGGCCGCATCTGCGAAGAACAGGTCGCAATGCGTCAGCTTCATGTAACGTTCGAGGAAGTCGCGCTCCTCCTTCTCGGCATCGTAGAACGCGGACAGGTTCAGCACTTCCGAGAAGTTACCCATCCGCCGGAAGTAGCGGATTGGCCGGAAACCGCGTTCGTAAAGGATGTGCGGGGAGTGCGTCGTCACCACGAGTTGGCTGGCGCAGGCGGCGTTGTCGGGGGCCTCGACCTTCAGCAGATCGAGTACCTCGCGGATGAACACCTGCTGGAGTTGGGCGTGCAGGTGGGCTTCCGGCTCCTCCACCAACACCAGATGAAGCGGAGGAACGTCCTCCTCCTCGTCCAGCCACTGGTTATGGAGGCTGAGCAGTTCGACCACCATGTAGACGAGGTTCTTGTAGCCAAGCCCGTTGTACCTGTCGGGCAAGGTCGCCGGCTCGCCCTCCTTGGCATCCCCCAGCACGTAATGGACCCGCGCCTCCTGCTTCAGCAGAGTTTCAGGCTTGAGGTCCGCCTTGATCTGGAGGCGTGGATTGGACGGATATCCAAGCTGCCGCAGCCGTCCGAGCGTGCTCTCGAAGACGGCTTCCAAGTGCTCGTTGAACTTCGCCTCGGACTCGGCGAGCGCGCCCAGCGCGGCGTGGTCGTCGGCCCTTTTCTCCAGATGCTTCGTGTAGAAGCGGCTCAGGCACTTCGATAGGTCCTCCGACCGCCCTCCCGAAGCATCGTCGGATTGATGCCGCTGCGCGTTCAGGCAGTCCACGCGGATCAGGGATTTGAGCACCTTTGCTCCGCCCCGGCCTGGCTCGGAAGCCAGAAGGCGGGGCGTATAGCCCGGCATCTCTTCCAATTTGTCTTCGAACCGGGCGCGGTCGAGCACATAGTGGCGGAGCTCGTATTCGGCGTGGAGGCGGCGCGAGAGATAGTCCGTGAGGTTTTTGGGCCAAGGGCGGTATCCGCCACCGGCCGCCTCCTGGGCCTTGTGGCTGTCCTCATGATAGCGGTTCAGGAGGTCGTCGACGGATTTCGGCCCGAATTCGACCCGGACGCCCAGCATGGTTCCCTCCCAAGACAAGCTCGGCAGAAGGTCAATCACACGATGAAGGTCGGCCTCGGTGACCGTGAACCAGATGTCCAGGCTGATTGTGGGGAGAGCAGGAGCAGGATCAGGAATGGGGAACAGGCCACCGGCGTGGTTGAACGCCTGCCAGCATTCCGCGCTGAAATCGTGGATGGAAAATTTCTCCTTTGCTCCACCTACAAACATCTGGATGGCCTGTGTGGCCGAGGTTTTTCCGCTGTTGTTGGCGCCCACGAAGATTGAGATCAGGCTGTCGAGGTCCACGCGCACGTTCTTAAGCCTGCGGTAGTTCCTGATTCGGATTGACGAAAGATGCATGCTGTTGCTGCCATGAATTGTGGGGCGCCGTGACGGCGAAAGCGGTGATGCGCGTCTATGCGGCTTTTGCTTTTATTTTAAGTAGAAAAACAATTATTGCAACCACCTCATCCGCGCCGAATGTGGGGTCTCGCTATGCTCACCTATCTCATTGTTAAATCGCGTATTTCTGGATTAAGGAGCCGGATCTGAGTCGACGGCGGGCGATAGATGTCACTGTCCAGGCGCAAGTGGGTTAGCATGTAAAAAAGCATAGCCTTTTGCACCTTAATGATCCCAATGCCACGTCGCATGCCGTAATCCCGTTCGATGACTTTGGCTTGCGTGTCTGTCAGGTCGGGGTGCGGCCCGTACCGCACCTCTATCCACTCTCTCCACTCCGCGTCGGCATCTGGCGCCATGTCGCTTTGGCGCGTTTCGCCAACAAGATCTATGCGCCCCAAAACGAAATCACGGAACGATTGCCGCTCGGCGCACCAAGCGCGTACGTGCCAGCGGTATCCGTCGTGACCAAAGGCATGTGGCGATATCCAACGCCAAGAAGGTTGGGGCCGACTCATTGACTGGTAGCAGATGTGGGCGGCTTGCTCCTCCCGTATGGCAATTAACAACTGCCGCATGACAGTCGGAGCGACGGGCCGCTGTGGCGCCGGCATGCGAACCAGGTCGGGGGCATTTCCTAGGAATCCATCTCCAAGCATGTGGTGGCCGAGGAACTGATCCAGAGCGGGGTCCAGGAAGAGCGGTTGGAACTGCGTGGTCGCCCGGTAGGTCTTTCCTGACTTGTCATAGACCGCATTTTCCGGTGCCATCTCCTGGTAGAGGGTCAGGTCGGCGGAAGCCTGGGGCATGGAAATCCCGAAATAGCCGATGATGTCTCCACGGTTGATGCGACCAGTCCAGTAGAGACGTGACTCGATAAAAAAGAGCCGCTGCCGCGTTTCCCACCGGTCCGGCATGCTTTTTGTTGTTATAGTTGTCATGCAGCTTGACTCTCCCGATCAGTTAACTCAGGCTATCCATATAGCGAAGCTCCCAAAAAGGCGGGTATATGCATCGCCTGATCATACGGGTGACGCCACCAAGGGCAAGCCTTTCATTTCGTGAGTGTCTGAATGCCATGAGCCTCGGTGAGCAGGAAAAGGATGAAGAGCTAACTTCCGCGACAGAAGAGGTTGGTCAATTTGACATACCTGAAGCCATGCAATGGCTAATGGGTGCGTTCCGGCTCGTAGACCTCCATGATCTGGCGCGGACACCGGGATCGACGACGCAGGCCATATCCGTGACGCGACCCGGCAAAGAAAATCGAGGCATTTGGCTCGATGTTGGCCTTCAGTTGCTGAGCTATCTTGGCAATCAAGATCTCAACAATCCCGGTAGCTTTATTCCTCTCGCGCCATTCACGGAAATGATCCTGGGCAGACACCCTCAAATCAACGAAGAGGATGTTCTCTTCATCGTGCGCATGTTGTGCCGTCCAACGTCGATATGGTGCCGGCCTGGAGGATATAGCGACGCTGGTGAGAAGGCGTTTCAGTCGAAAGATACAGTCCTGGTAGAGCGCTCCCGAACCGGTGAGTTAGTGCGCCTTGCAAAGCGCGGGCACCAAACTATCCAGATCGCCCAGGCCGCACGGGACTGGATCTATACGGGCGATATCAGCGAAAGCATCATCAGGGCACTGGCGTGGAACGACTTTCCCAAAGCGGTCGCATTGTGCCGCCAGATGGTCCGCTCGATCAATATTGAGGCCGAATATATAACCAGAGCTGTAGAACAGCCTGGCATGGATAGCCTCAGGCTGTTCTACGTCGAGTACCGGACCCGTTATCAAGAGACGATGAAGAATGCATTAGAGGCTCTAGAAAAAGCTAGAGATCGTGTGGCCTCACAGCAATGTCGTAGTGGATATCAAGAATATGTTGCAAGGACTGGTGATGATGCTGTCCTGTGGTGGGAGATTGAAGGGGGGTTAAGGGACCTGCTGCAGACCTTGCAAGGGTTTATGGACATCTTCGTTGAGTGCATCAATGTTATCCAGAAGCGCGGCAGCGGGTTCATCCAGCCGATTGATTTTCTTCAATTGTCTTTACGTATGGCTGTATCGCCGATGGACGACGAAGCGCTGCAGAAGATCATGGGACTACTCGTGCCGGATCCACCGCAGACCATGGCGCCGCACCCAATTGATTTTCAAAACTTCATTGCGGTGCCGACTCGTACGGCCAACGTCGTCCGAACGGTATTTCCCGCGAGGGATGAGAGCGCGTCCCTTCAATTCGGACGGTGGCTGGAGCGCGAAGCCGAGAGGCTAGAAAAACGCCTCGACGAGGGGCCGTTATCGCTGGCTGATGCCTTCAGGGAGGGGTTTTTCCCGGAAAGCACCCTTAGCATTGCTGAGGAGATCATCTCTGACTTTCATGCGCCCCCCTTATTCCATGTCGGGAATATGATCGTCGCGATTGGCCTGAACGGGAATATGCGTCTGGATCTCGAAGACGGCGAGGTTGTCGGGGGAAACATCGTACTTATGAAGGCGGACGACATGGGGCGACGACATGCTGGCAAGTGAGAAGGGGAAAATCCTGACGTTCATGTTGCGGCATCGTCAGGCCCGACTGGGCAGCGGCAGTCGCAAGGCTCTCCGTGGTGAAAGCGGCGTGGCCAGGTTGCTATCTAATGCCAGCAAATATCATTGGGATGAACTCGTCGAAATTTTCGAATCTTTTGGTTTTTCACTGGAGATCGCCGAAGGCGGTTTGGGCCGTCCCGAGTTCGGGGATAGAACATTTCTTCTTATCAGAGATCCTCATCTTGCTTCTCCTGCCTTCGGCGGAAGCTCTCCTGTGCTCGACCTGATGAAGAGGAGGAAATCAGAGCTTCCCAGGGTTACACGGATATGGTGGCTGTTTATATGGGCCCATCATATGGCTCTTCTTTATGAAGGCCGCGCTTTGTCCGAAATATCGCGGTTCATCGGTGCGGATTTCAACGTCGATCACCTATCAAAATCTGTCATTGACGGGATCGAGAAATTGTCTCGGACAGAAATTGATGAAGAGAGGCGGCAGCTATTTGCAGATGTGCTGCTTGACGGAGATCCTCATACAGAAGTCCCCGTCCGGGTGAAATCGTTTCTCGAAGGCATGGTTTCGGCCGGTTTGCTTGAGGCTATCGACGGGGTTCAGCCGATCTACCGGCAGACCCTCCTTTCGGCAAAGGAGGCGGAGCGGTGCGTTACAACAGGCTTCCACGAATTGATCACTCTGCCGATCCAGAACCCGAGCGAAGCTGCCTTACAAATTGGCGCACCATTGGACGATACAGGCGATTCGATCGCGGCGAACGACGAGTAACAGGGAAGAATGATCCATGTCCTTGCTTGGCGGCATCGAAGTCACGAATTTCCTGAACGAGAAGAAGGCCATGATCGGATGGCACCCACGATACCGCGGGGAGCGGTTCTCGTTTGGTGGGTTCAGCTCTGTCGTGCAAATCCCTAACGGCCGGGGCAAGACATCCATTCTTTCCAGCGTACTTGGCATCCTATCTCTGGATAAGACGCTGCGTGCGGAGATGAAGAGTCGAATGGCTCCTGAGAAAGTGGGAATCTGGAGCCATGTCCGGGTCGAGTTTATCGATGTAAACATCCATCTCGGTACTCAGATGCATGTTGCCCTGGGAGAGGATCTTCCGGGTCGACGGACGACGTTTGGCGCGTGCGGAAATTCCAACGGCGACGTCATCTATTATTATTTCCCCCGTGAATTCGACGCTGCGCCGACGTTCAACGTCCTTCCGGATGGATCGCGGGAACTTCTTACCAATGATGAGTTCCGCGATGCAGTGAAGGCCATTCCCGGCAGCCATTGGGATGTGAGGCCCTTTGCCGATAAGATCAGGTGGCTCAGCCTGGTCCACCATCACATGCCAAAAAACAGCCTCGCGCGAAACGTCAGCCATCTGAAACGGGGGGCCGGCGACAAATCAACGGAACTGTTCAAAGTGTCGACCGGCCGAGACACGCGCGGAGCGCCCTTCGATACCCGCTTCTTTTGGCAGCACATCGCTCCTGAGCTGCTGGCTGGCCCGCGCATCCAGTCGATCACGAAACGGAACGGAGACGAAGAATTCGAGCAGGACGGCCAGTATTTCGAGGACTCTATTAGCCGTTCTGGCAGGGAGCTTCTGGCGGCGAGCCGGCATGTCGAACGCCAGGAGCAGCGCATTAAGAAGGTGGAGAAGGCTCTTGATAAGATACGCCCTCTAGAAAAGGCGGCCATTGAGGCGGTCCGGGCAGAGCGCGAGCAGATCGAGGCAGTCAAGGCGCTTTCCCATGTGGTCGGCCTGTTTGACGATCTCATCACGAAAAGACCACTTCCCGGCCTATTGCGTACTCCGGAGGAGGTCGGCCTCGATGGCTTGGCGGCGGACATCCTTCCTCACATAGTATGGGTTCCCGGCCTGTACGGTGCCCGGGATGGGCAGCCGGCTCTGTGGAGCCGGTATGTGATGGGTGATCTGGCGGGTTTAGGCGATGAAGAGCAGCCACTAGTTCTTCGGCGTGCCCTGGGGGAAAGCTACGGCCTTGAAGCCAGGGAAGTAATTGAAAACACGTGTAATATTCGATCCGCAAATACTCCAAAAACCTATGGGGGCAAGCCACCCCGCTGGCTGACCGAGGCAGATATAATCCGTCTTATCGAGGAGACTAACCGCTGGAGGCGTCCGAAGCAGGCCATCAAGGAGGCCGTCCGGGAAGCGTTCGCCACTATCGAGAAACTTGACACCAACCCGTTCCGGGCACTTGGCCGGATGCGACGGAAGGAAATTGATGATGCTGTCAGCAAGCAGAGGGAGTTAGAAGCCAAGCTCGGGACCGAATCTCGTGAGCTCGACAAACTGAATGTGCAGAAAGAAAAACTGACCGAGAATGAAAGCCATTACCGGTCAATGCAGGATCGTGGGTTTTCCTCAGAGGAATGCGAGGAGCCCGGAAAAGCCGGTGCGCGGTTACGTGAGGCAATTGAGACCGCCGACAAGACAATCCACAAAATCATCAAACGCAGGGGGGAACTCGAGGCGCTTTATGACGCCTACACCACCCGTCAAACGTCAGCCGATGATAATTGGACGCCGGAAGCTGAAGCCAACGTCCTCCAGATTGCGCTCGACATGGCTGAGGCCGGCTTTACAGAAGCTGTCGATACCCTGGACGCGAGCCAAGCACACCTTGCCGAGCGGGAGAGTGCTCACCGTACCTGTGAGACACGGCGCCAGAAGGCGGAGCTGCATTTGGTGGAACTTCAGGCAAAGGCGTCCTTCCAGAAAAGATATGTAGATCTTTTTGGGGACCGCGAGCCAGAAGCGAACATGGAGAACGATCTTCGTGACGCCTTAAGTACAGCCGAGACCAATCTCCGTGCGACCCAAGACATAATCAAGATCCTCAGCGACCTCAATGAACGCGCTGCGCACTTCTTTGAGGAAGAGGGCGGGCAGACGGCACAGGAATGGCTACAGTGGGTCGATAGGGAACGGGACCGCCTGGCCGTCGCCATAGCCCAAGGGGATCAAGAGATCGATGAGGCAAAAGCGCGTCTAGAGCGGCTCAAAACGGCCGCTGTGGCTCCTGCCGGCGACGTGCTTCGTGCTGTAGATATGATTCCTGCCGACAAAACATGGCGGACCGTAAGCGATGTCATCACCGACGCCCTCAAGATTGACGAGGATCGTCGCCGCATGGGGTCGTTCTTCAATCCTCTTCTAAGTGCGCCCGTGTTTGACAGCGAGGCGGATGCTCGTGGGGTCCGCGCCATTCTCGACGAAAAAGATATTCAGGTTCCTGTCTTCCTTACAGTGGGCCTTACGAACTTCCTAAAAGACGGCGGCGAGCGGATCACCTGGGACGGAACTGTCGCGGCGGGAATGATGCTGGGTTGCCGGAACGACATCGTGGAAAGCATGGTCGATCCAAAAGCCTTGGAACGCCAGAAGGATCAGTTGCGGGAACGGCTGTCCACTTTGTCGGACCTGCATAAAACTAACAAGGCAGATGCTCATCGTCTGCGGTCGGAAGGTCCTCTCGTCAGGGCGGCGGAAGCAGCGCGTAATTTCGCCGACAAGGGGGGCGAAGAAGCCTTGTTGGCGGCCTTTTCGGTCGCTCCGGATCTAACGGAGCTTGTCGAGAATGCCAAATTCAAGACCTCGCCGGAGGCATTCGAGGCAATTCGAAATTGGCGTGATTTCTTGGCGACAGGCGGCCAGGAGGAATTAGCGAAACGGGATCATGAATATCGCGATGCACGGACGATGGAGAAAATGGTCGGCGAGGAAGTGGCGACCTTGCGGAAAAAGCTGCCAAGCCTCGTTTCCGCCCGGAAGGCCGCCGAGGTAGGTGCAAGCGAGGCCCGACGAAACGCTATGGAAATTCCCGCGCTCAGAACACTGCAGCAGCGGCTAGATAATGGCGATTTTGAATGGTTCGCCCGATCCGCAACCCATCTAGATGCTATCGAAGCGGAACGCCGGCAACTTGAGGATCGGCAGCACGGTATCGACTTTGGGAAGGCCCAACAATTTGTCGATAGTCGAGACAATGCTGACGATCCGACCGAACGTATCGAACGTCTCCGCGTATCGACTCAGTCTTTGCGGGAGAGCATTGACGCCCTCGGGCGAAAGAGGACCGCTCTGACTGGTGCGGTTTCCGGTTTGGTGAACCTTGAGGTTGCCTTAGACAATCTCGCCGCACTGACCATCTATCGATATCGGAAGGTACAGGATTTCATCGAAGCCTCTCGCCAGATGACGGAAATTTCTCCCCAGCTGGATGAGGAAGATTCCCTTTATGGAACGATCGAGAATCTTCGCGATCTCCTAAATGACCCCAATATCTATCTTGAGAGCGCCAGCAGAACGAGCTTCATAAGTCAGGCCAGCACCGTTATGGATTATATGAAGGGCCGCGATAGTGAGGAAGAACGCGCGAAAACCGCTTTCAACAAGGCGAGGAACACACTAGACGCATACCAGAGGAGGCGAGATGAGCTCCTTCGCGATGAGAGTGGCGAGGAGTTGATGGCACCTATCTTCGAGCAGTTCCGCCGTTGCTCTCCCACCGCAGTCGGCCCGCAAATTAGACTTCTTGAAGTTGATCTCAAGGAAAAGGAAGATCAGAGGGATCGCGAGGCCAACGACCTTGCGGAAACTCGCAAGGCTTATATGCAAACTTGGCAGTACCTGATCGAGGACGGCGTCAAATCACATCTAAGTTACCTTGAATCTATCCTGAAAGCGACTCCGGATACGACTTTTGAACTTGACGTGACAATTGTCGATGCGAAGGAATGGGAACGCATCCTGGTTGATGTTCTGGACAAGATCGAGGGGATCGAGCAAAAGGCAGAAGAGGATCTAAGTAAGAAGAAGGGGGCTGCTCAAGAAGAGCTGCATCGTGCCGACATCCGGGCACAAATTGCAGATGTGCTTTATCCCCGCCTCTTCCCAGAGGCACGGATTTACGTCCGCCATAAGGCGATCGGTGGCGACGGACGGTTCCCTTTCGATAGCGGCGTAAGCCAAGGCGAGTTTGCATCCCTCGAACTCCTGTGGACGGTGAAGCTGGCGGAATTTGCCTTTAAGCGTGATGCCATCGAGTGTGGTTCGGCGTTGTCGCTGACGCAGGCACAAAGACGCCAGGCAGAGAAGAGCGCCCAGGGCGTGCTAATTATCGATGGGTTGTTCTCTAATCTTTCGGATGACGACTTGATCGATCTCTCCCTGGGAAATTGCGGGAAGCTTCAGAGCAATTTTCAGATCATTGGGTTTTTGCATCCGCCTCACTACCGAAATAACTTCGACATCTTTCCTCGCATGTTGATCGGAAAGAGCGCTATTGGGCATGATGGGGACGGACGCCATGTCTGGACGGAAATTGTCACCCAAAATCGGGACGGAACCATTCGGAAGACGGAGCCCGGCGAAATGGTAGTCACGACGGTGCACGGCCGTCGCAAGCCCGCGAAGAGGCCTTTATCGAAAACGGCGGAGGGGGGTGACCTCTTCATAATGAAGGATGGCGATGGAACTGACGGAAAGCACGAACATGGGCCTTCTTGAGTCAGGTGATCTTGAAATCGTTCTCGCCGTCCTTCGCACCAAAACGAATGGCCGGCAGATCCGGAAGGGTCATCTTTGGACGATCCTGGAGAAAAACCTGCCAGCGCGGTTCAACGCGCCGGTGATCGCAGAGGTTTTACGTTGCCTGCAAGAATGCGGGATCGTCGCAGGGCAATTCGCCCACGGCATGCGTCCATTGACCAATGTTTCCCTCGCTCTCCCAGAGGAAGAGCGCCCGGAAAACGTCAAAATGTGGCAGCAGGCTATTTTGAGCAGAGAAGACAATCTTTCTCGCATTCAGTTCGATGCCCTCATGTGCGCCCCTTCTGCGGTCCTTTCCCTTAATCCGGCTGACCAAGCCGCCCTGATCGAAGGCCTTCTCTCACTCTCTGAGGCCGTTCGGAACGGTACTTTGGCGGACACCTATATCACTTCGGCGAAATTTCTCCTCGGCTCGTCGAAGGCCCTCGACATCGTCGGAACACAGGTCGCCTCCGCATTTGGGATTCCCGCGGAGGCATCCCTCAATCGCATCCAACACGTGCTGACAGCAGGTCCGGACGACGGCCGCGCCGACACCGTGCTTATTATCGAGAACATGGCCGCCTTTTCCGCTTTTGCGGGTTCAGAAACGCGCAATCAAGCGCTGGCCATCTGCTCCTTTGGGTATGGATTATCCATGGAAAATCTCGGATTGCGGTTGAAGGTTGGCGGTCTCCGGTCCTGTCCGGCCGTGGGCCCCAGGTACGCCCTGGCGGAAATTCTTGCTTCCGCGCAATGCATTCTTTTCTGGGGAGACTTGGACCGCGAAGGACTGCGGATCTATGCGAGCCTTCGGTCAGCCATTCCCGGCCTCAGGTTGTCTGCTGCCTACGGTCTCATGGAGGCCGAGTTACGGCGCGGCAACAGCCACCCATACGGTTCCTTTGCAGGCAAGAGTACCGACCAGAGGAGTGCTGCCCTGGACGACCCAGCCCTGTTTACGCTTCTCGAAGCTGTGAAAGACAGGGCTGTAGATCAGGAGGCGGTCTGCGACCCGTGGCCGGGAGAAATCGTTTTGCATCCCTATGCGCCGGCAGCCACTGACCCGTTTTCTGATAATTTTCCCAACCTGAGGCAGAGTCCGTCTCCAGGTCCGGAACCCTAACTTCAGATTGGAGGAATATTCCCATGGCGGGTCAAGTTCACATTGAACGGCAATAATGGGCGAAAAATTGTAATAACGAACTGATTGTGGATACAGGCAACTAGGCTTCTGAGCGACCGAACTGCACCCGCAGCACACATTACAGCTTGTCGAAGACAGACCCAATCCTCGGCGAAAAGAGACGCTCATATGTCTTCAAAAGGTAGGTGTCCGTCATTCCCGCAACATAGTCGCAGATATCGCGGAGCGGGTCAGAGCTACGCTCGTATCTGGCAAAAATATCTGACGGAAGGAAGCTCTTAGGGTCAGATTTCAGAACCTCAAATACCGAAATCACCATCATCTGTCCTTTGAATTCCAGATGCTGGACGCTCGGCGTTAGTATGACTTCTTCACGAACGAAGTCCTTCACAGCTTCGACGAATTGTGCAACAGGCTTAGGGAGATGAGCGCGAAAGCGCAGGCGCGGTTCCTCAAATTCAGGAAACTCCTCAATCTCTACGCTGGGGATGACAAAATTCAGGATGCGGTTGATCTGGTGTTTTCGCTCGGAACCATCAGCAAAAATTCGCCCTATAAGACCTTCATAGACGTCGTTTCCATATTTGCCGGCGTAGCTGGAATTGAGATAGTCGAGCAGACCTTCGCACCTCTTGGGAGTCACGTGCCTACGGAACCCAGCTTCGTCGACCAACCGCAATGCCAGTGCATCCTCCATGTCATGGATGCCGAAACTTATGTCGTCGGCGAGATCCATGATGCTGCATGCAAAGGACTTGTGCCGCGCCTTGGCGTGCTTCTCCGGTTGCTGGTCACTAGCTTGAAAGAGAGATCTATCACCCTCAGAAAGCGGCTCAAGCAACCAGGAAACAACGCCTGCCTCGCTATCCATGTAGCATTTGGGCGGCTTGGACGCCTTGCGATCAAGCAGTGGGGTGCCACTAGTGTCGATAAGCATCCTCGGAACGATTCTTGGATTTGCAGCGGCACTATAGGCCACTGGGTATTTCAGTACACCAAGCAACGCCTCGCGGGAGAGGTCCGCACCATCGGCTCGCGAGAATTTTTCTAATCTTGAGAGAATCCGAAGAGTTTGTCCGTTCCCCTCGAAGCCACCGCTCTCCCGCATGCAGTAATTCAGCGCAACCTCCCCACCGTGTCCGAACGGCGGATGGCCAAGATCGTGCGTGCAGGCGATGGCCTGTATCATGCTGCGGTCTGGAACATAACTAACCGCATCGTGATCAGGGAAACTGTGGCGCAACTGGGCGCCGAGGCCCGCTGCAATTTGGGCAACCTCAAGGGAGTGTGTCAGCCTGGTGCGATAGAAGTCGCTGTCACCTAGATTGAGGATTTGGGTCTTGCCTTGTAGCCGCCTGAACGAAGCGGAGTGGATCACACGCCCGTAATCGACATCGCCTGGTGTACGAGCATCCTGGGACTTTTTTTGCCAGCCGGACCGCCGCTCAAGCCAAACCATTATTATGCCCCCCTATACGTCTGTGGCCATCATATCATAGAAGGCCATCTGGGCCTGAAGCGTGGGGTTTTCCCCATGTCCGCTCTTGTGGAATCGTTGGCAGGCTCGGATGTCAGCTTAGAGATGCATTTTGCCACCCAGATCGAGGCGGTTATTCATATTCTTGGAGGTTTGAATAGGAGCGGTGCCCTTTGCTCCTGTTGAGCTTCGCAAGGCCAGTCTTATCGATGCAGGCCTGAAGGTACTTGATCAACTCATCGGCCCGCTCGACAGACAGATTTTTCCAATGCGCTCGGAACCGTCTCTCCAAGTTCTTTCGGAACCTACCGGGGTTAAAGCTGCGGGCCTGGAATGGGTCCTTGCTCGCAAATTCGATGTATCGCCTGATCAGGTAGTCGATGTAGCGGAGCAGTTGCTGGTCCGCGCCGATAGTACCTAGCGCTGGCGCTATCGTCACTTTCTTGGTCGAGGTTCGAATGTTCACGGTTTTGGCGCCGTTGACGACAACGTCGCCCGATATGTGCCCCACGGAGAGGTTCTGGACGTACACCTGCAGGAGCCTTTTGGCGATGGCAGCGTCGCCCGCCTGTACATCGCGCCCAAAGCTGCGTTCATGGGTCAGTTTCATCTCGCGCAGCTTTTCGGATGAGTATTCCTCTCGCTGAGCATCCACCAACTTATGATGGTCTCCACAGAGAAGGATTAGGTTGTCATAGGCATTCCGCTCTTTGTCGGTCTGCGCAGGATCATATCTGGGGCCACGAGGGCTTCGCGCATTAATGTGGCAGACTTCCACCATAACCACTCCCGTGGCGCGGTCGATCACATGGCGACCGCAATTGGGGTGCGTGCAGAATTCGCCTGATTGGGCAAATAGGCGCTTGAGCGTCGCTTGAGTTGGGTTGGCCACTGTGCCTCCTGCCTGAACCGCAGCGGTGTCGGCTGACCGCATCAGCGCAAAGCATAATAGTGGATTGCGACAAACTATCAACCTAAGATGGTTGTACGCAGTGCCAACTCTGCGCCCTTTTGGGTTGGAGAGAAACGGCCGCTAGTCAGTGTGCTCTCGACGCCCCCTTTCCGCGCTTAATCTATACCCTGTAGATCAGCAGCTTCAGCATCTCACATCTATGGGGCGACAATCGATCCTGTCCAAAGCTAGATTTTTCGGATCGGTCTGACCTGTTCCCCACAAATGTACCCCGTCTGAGGTACGCCCCCTCTTAGCGAGGCGTAGGAGTCCAAAGGGGGGAGGCGTGCGCCACCGCCATGGAGGAAGGATCTGTCAGCGTCCCTCACATGATATCCTGACGCCGAAAGGATAAATCGGAGCCTCCATGTCCATCACCATCGGCTACATGAGCGACCTTCATAATGAGTTTGAGCGCGGCCGCGGGCCGGCCCGGCCGGAGCGTGAATGGTTCAGCCTGAAGCAGAGCCGGACGTCGATCCAAAGCCACCCCAGAACCGGTCCGGTGCTGGATGGATTACGGGGCACGAAGCTGGACCTCGTGTTCCTGGCCGGTGACATCGACATCGGGGAGGAAGCCGTCGCCTATGCCGACAAGGTGGCGCTGTTCCTCGGCGTCCCCGTCATTCTCGTCATGGGCAATCACGAAGGCTATGGCGGCCGGGATCTCGATCTTCTGGTCCCGGAATTTCGCTCGGCGGCGCGAGCAACCGACGGACGGGTCAGGTTTCTCGAGAATGAGGCCGCCCCCTTCGACCTGCCGGATGGCCGTCTCCATGTGCTCGGTTGCACCTTATGGACGGATTACCAACTGCTCGGGTCGGCCGAAACGGCGATGGCCAAGGCGGCGAACGGCTTGAACGATCATCGCCGGATATTCCTGCGGGGACGGCTGCTGTCGCCGGAACGGGCGAGAGAACTGCACCAGGAGAGTCTCGACTGGCTGCGGCGCAGCGTCGCCCATATCCGCTCGACCGAGGGGCCTGAAGCGAAAATCCTGATCGTTACGCACCATGCGCCCCATCAGGATGCCAGCGCCCCTCAATTCCGAACCGGCGATCTGGCTCCGGCCTTCGCCTCGAATCTGACCGCGGAGATCCGTGACTGGCGCCCACTCGCCTGGATTTTCGGCCACACCCATCATTCCTGCCGGATCGACGTGGGCGGCATTCCCGTCGTGTCGGCTCAGCGCGGCTATCTCGGCAGCGAAGCCGGAGCGGCGGATTTCGTTCCGGCTGTCATCGAGATTTAGCCCTCTCTGCCCTGGGAAAGAACCTGCGGGATCCGCCACGGATCGCTCTGGTGGAGCAGGAGGTGTCCCTGCAAAGCGGCGGCCGAAATGCCACCACCGGCCAGCGCCGCTTCCACGGATTGGGCAAGTTCGGGCAGTTCCGGGTGAAAGCGCAGGACCATGCGGCCCGCATCCGCCGGTCCCAGTGGCCCAATCTCCGCGATCCGATCGATGCGTCCCGGCCGGATCAGGGCCGGGTCGAGACGTTCCGGATGGTTGGTGGTCATGAACAGCAGCCTTCCCTCGGCCGCCGCGACACCGTCCAAGGCATTGAGCAGGCCGGACAGGGTGATCTTGGCTTCGGCGGACTCCCGTGTCGGGGCCGCCGCGTCGATATCCTCGAACACCAGGGCGGCTTTGCTCGGCACCGCGGCCAGATAGCGGCGCAGGGCGGCATCATCCAGCCTGGGCGACGCCAGATCGAGTATGGCCAGGTCCATGTCCAGCTCGCTGGCCAGGGCACGAATCAGGCTGGTTTTCCCAGTTCCCGGCGGCCCCTGGAACAGATAGCCCCGCCGCCAGGGAATGCCTCGCTCGGCGTACCAGTCGCGACGCTCCAGGAAAATCTGGGCATCCTGAAGCAGCGATTCCGAGAGACCGGGAGCGGTGATGACCGAGGACAGCGGACGGCGGGGCGCACGGGCGATCTCCTCCCACTCGCCAAACTCCGACGGCCCATGGACGATGACCGAATTGGCCCGCTGGTCATAGCGGGCGGCCAGTTCCTCCATGAACGACCGCAGGTAATCGCGGCGAAGGCTGAGGGCGGTCAGGGTGATGACCTCTCGATCCTTCTGCCTCGCATCGGCCTCGACCGCCTCGCGCAGCAGCAGCAGCCAGCCGCCGCGATGTCGCAGCAAATGGCTGCCAGGACCGGGAACCAGCCACACAGGCTGTTCCTCGGGCTCATGGAAACTCTCCCGGACGAAACAGGCCACCGCAAGATTCCGGCACCGGCGGGTATAGGGGTGATCGTGCAGCCAGGCTTCGAGATGACGGAAGGCCTTGGTCCGGCCATCAACCCGCAAGGTGGGCAGGGCGTGGGACGCCAGTCTGCGAACGGCATTCCGGGCAAGAGCCGTGGCGAAGGCCAGAGCTCCACCGAGAAAGCCCAGGGCCAGTCCGCCGGAGAATACCTCGTTCCCGGCCTGATTCGCGATGAAGTTCAGGAGGACGTCGATCATCGCCGGCCCCCGTGACTGTCGGGCCGCCAACGCAAAAATCCGACACGGAAGGCTCCGGTCGGTCCAGGGTGGCGCAAGGGCCTGTTATGATAAAGATCTAAGGCGCGAGCGAAATCTAGGCCGAGCCGCGGCTCATTGCAAGGGCGATGGATGCCGATGGCGTGCAGCCTGTTCCGCGTGATGGCCGGTTATACTCACATGGAGCGGATGGTGAGTATAACTGCGGCCACCATGACGGGACGAACCGTCGTTACCACCAGTATGAGTGCTCCCAATCGACCTCGGCGGCGGCTTCTGCCGGCGTGCGACGCTCGTTATAGACCCGCTCGACGAGATAGCTTCGGTGTTCCAGCGTCTTCCCGAGAGTCGCGAGCAGTTCGCTATGCCAATCCTCGAAGGGCATATAGTCACACGTCTTCAGTTCGACCGGTTTTTCCGGGATGAGAGGGTCGACGCGATCCGCCAACCCCATTGTGAATGGCACCCACTCCTCGGCCGTTGAGGCTGAGACTTGACCTGCGGCACCCGCCTTCTCAAGGGCCTGGGCAAAGGCTCGAAGACGTCCGGCCTCCTCCCATGCCGCCATGGCGGCACGCACTTTCTTCGCCATCGCGCGTTCCGCTTCGGCGGCCTGACGACGCTCAGCCTCGCGCTTGGCTAGCCTCGCTCTCTCTGCGGAAATCCGCTCTTTTTCGAGCCTTTCCGCTCTCAGCCTGCCGATGGCCTGTTCGACGGCGACCACAAAATGCCCGAGCTGACGCTCGACCGAATTCCTCGCCCCATCGCTCCAGGTTTTGCGCCCGGTCAGCGGGCCGCCCCAGCACAGGGAAAGGCGCCCGGTCTCGGGGCTTTCGATCAGGGTAATGGAGACCTCGTCCGGTGCCATTCGGACATATCCCCGCCCCTCGGAGCCGGCATCGAAGGTGTAGCCTCGGGTCTCGAACTCTTTTGCCAGCGCGTCGATGATGCAGACGACTCGCGTGAGGTTCTCCTGACGAACGCAAATTCCAAGGGACTTGCTCCTGACCGCTCCATCCTTGGAGGGCTTCACCTTTTGCAGATGGATAAACGCCGTATTTGCCTGGGGATGGAGAGCCAAGACATCGACATTCTGGGCGACATGGATCTTGGGACGTTCCGGTTCGGGCGCCTGGCCGTCTTCCTCCAGACGCATAGTCAGAAGGATGGCGTCAGGACGATGTCGATTGGGAATTACCGGCAACGGCGGCTTTTGCGGAGCCGCTTTTCCAGCAGCCTTCCGTTGCCAATATCCCCGGGGCGGCAGCGGGATGTTTGAACGACGGCAGATTTTCGCGAGGCCGACATCGGTAATCCCGTACTTCAAGGCGAGCCGGGAGACCGGCTCGGCCCAAACCGCATCGTAGAGATCCTTACGGGTAAGGCCCTTGGTTTTCTCAGACATGTAGCTCTCCAGAGATAGACACCGCTATCGGCTGGGACATGCTTGTGGGATCAGGCGCCGTCAACAGAGGCGTATCAGCCTGCAATATCCTGACGGATGAGGAGCGGTGATGAAGGACAAGGTCGAGAGCATTTCAATGCCCGAATACGGCGTGACTGACATCGTAAACCGGATTACCTATATCCTGACCAGACGCCCAGACGAGACGCCAGAAGAGGCTTTTGTCCGAGGCAAAGCTCAGGTTGACCACGCTTTTTCGGAACTGGTTCGTGCACTGGCGAGAAAGCTTGTTCAGGATATTGTCAGCGGTCGGATCAAGCTCGACGACGTCGGCAATTTCCTGGACGAGCCGCAGTGGGACATCTTGGAAGCCAAGCCTGCCAAGGCGCGTTTACGCAAACGGGCTGCTGAGAAAGGGTGATGGCGGGCGACAATCGATCCTGCCTAAAGCTGGATGCTTCGGATCGGTCCCATTTATGAGTGCCACGCAATCCTGGCTATAGGCCCAAATCATGGCCCGCAGCCTCGTCCCAGTCCCAGCTATCCCTGAAACCGACACTCACCAAGCGTTCCCGACAGTCATTCACCTGCGACCAAGTAGGTGCATGATGTTTGCAGCTATTGGCCTGCTCCTAATCACGCTCTTCGGAAACATTCAAGAAGGAAAACTCGTCTTTTTCCAGGTCATGAGGAACAACGTGGACACACCACGCATAATTGTGAGTCTTCGTGCCATTAAAGACATCTCTATATTCGACGCGACCCACGACATAAATGTCCTGAAGGCCCTGCTTTGCTCTTATGGCATCTTCCATGCGGAGCATGATAGCTGCTTGAGTTACGGGTTGCCCTGGGGTCATCAACATCGGAAACCGCCTATCCAAGGGGTTGATGATGATTGGACAAGCTCTTCCGTCCGAAGTTTTGGGCTCATCGGGAAAAATCTTCCAAATCATGAAAAAGTCCGTAGCGTCGGTGCCCCCCACATTGCGGAGCAGGGAATTAAGGTGCCAACCAACTTTATAACTACCCGCCATTACAGGCTTAGCGGAAATTCCTTCGCGCCTGATGTTTGCGCGCATTTGTATCTGAGTAATTTCCTGTTGTTTCTTCATCGCCCCCAGCTGTTCTTGGAGGGTGAGAAGCTGACCGCTTGCCAAATCCCTCAGATCCTTGATGGCATTGGCCTGCATAGTTGCCGCAGCAACGAGTTGGTCGGCTTGAGACGAGGACGACTTCATTTCGTCCAGCTGGCCCTTAACGATAACAACGCTGACAACCGTTGCGATGGCAATTACAATTGTACAAATCGCAACTATCCAATCAGTGACCTCAACCCTTCGTACAAGACTATTCAGCTTGTCGTAGAGTTTATCGCGTCTGCCATTTTTTTCATGGCGAGTATCCTTATGAGCGCCTTCGCCGTCTCCTCCAGTCACGATTTGCGATTCGGCTTCGGCATAGATGCTCGAAGCCTTTCCCGCGTGTGGCGGGTGGGCTTCGCTATGGCCTTTCTGTGTGCTGGTATTTTCTTCGCTTGGCACAGTGCGACGTTATGGCTGGATCATCCGGTGCATCAGCGCCAGCATACCATCAACGGCCAAGATTCACAGGTCTTCAACACGTAATGTTTGCGTGCCTGCCGCCCTTAGTGACGCCAGGAAGAACGCAGCCGTGAACGCCCCCCGGCTCACCTTGTTGGCAATTGATGCCTTCGTCTCGACGAACCCCATCTCATTCAGCCGGGCAGCCAGGTCGTCATACGTGATCCCCTGGCGCTTGAGTTCGGCCTTGAGGTAGTAGTCATCGTGGATCAGCCTCGATAGGTCGATTCCATCTTCGTTGGTGTATTTTAACAACCAGTCTTCCATATGCCCCTCTTCGCCTTGCGCATTCCATGCTGCATTGACGTCAAATTCCCCATGTTTTGAGCTATAGTGAAAAAATAGCTCTCCATCCTTAACCGGAGTGGCTATGAACAATGGGGCAGGGCTAGTGTCACCAACCGCAAGAAACACCTCATCATAAAGGTGTTGTCCTTCGCCAAGCCTGCATTTCGCATTGTATTCAGAGCGCGTAAATGGCTTTGAGATAGAGGTCCTTTGCGAATTCTTGAAGTCATCAGAAAGATATGATTTTAGGAATTCGAGGCTTTCATCATCGCTGCCACGATAATCGTGAGATTTGTAGCCAACGGCAGAGCATTTATCATTTTCGAAAAATATGAATATATTGTAGATTTTTTCCATCAATGCACCATGGCTAGTCTGGATGTCAATGATGATGGACGTTGCTACGCGATTTAGCAACTATTGATACTGTGTGACGGATGGCCGCCTGTCGGCGCGAATGGCCAGCCAGAACATATCGCGCAGATCTACGGATAAAGGTCGAGTCATCGTGGATCATCTCCACAGGAAGTGAATCACGATTAGCCTCGCCTGTGAATCCCCTACGATTCAGTATGATCGCGAATCGCTCTAGAGCGGAGATCCGGCGATTCTACGGACCACCCTTCACAGCCCCGTACCCGAAAATGGTTTCTGCCAGACGCCGAGAAGATAGGAGCCGGTGCCCAGGCCCAGGGGTCCGCTTTCACCGGCCCGCCACCAGCGGGAGTCATGTTTGAACAGCCGGTCGAAGCGGTATAGCGTTTCGGTGGCGATAAGAAAAAGCGGCCACAGGCGAAAATGGCGGAGGAACGGCAAGGAGTAGGGCGGATTAACCCCGACGCAATGGCGGAGCCGCAACTCCGCCGCCCTCGCCAGCGCGTCGATGGTGCGCCAGTTGAGAGACTTTTCCTCGTCGTCGAAATAGACTTGGCGACTTATTCGCATCCGGGAGAACTGGTGCCGAGGAAGAAAGTCGTCGTTGGGCTCGAACGCCAGCAGCAGGCCGCCAGGAGCTAGGCTACTGACCGCAACGTCCAGACTGCGGCGGGCATCATCCGATGAGAAATGGTGCAGACTGACCCAGAATGCCGCCAGTCCCAGGCTATTCGGGGGCAGATACGGGAAGCGCACATCGGCGCGCAGACGCACCAAGGCGGGGTCGGCATTGCCCAGGGCACGGATCGATAGATCGCAGACATAACCGGTGTGATCGGGTGCGGCATGATGGAAGGCCCCAGCCAGATAGCCTTCACCTCCGCCGATCTCCACACAGGCTGGGGGCACCCCCGCCGCCCGCATCAGAGGCAGCACCAGCCCCAGGATGCGTTGGAACAGCACTGAGCGGAAATAGCAGACCTTTTCGATAGGGATGGTTTCGAAGACATCCAACTCGGCCTGCATGGCGGCATCAGCTAGCCGGACATCAAGCAGATCCGTAATGCCGTTGGTGGTCGGATACAGGGTTCCATCCTCGGCCTGAAACCCAGTGGGCAGTCCCATCAGCGGGTGGCCGGTCATGGGACTGACCAGGGCGGCCGCGCTCATGGGATCGCGGCCCTCGTCGGGGCCGCCATGGACCGGCGCAGAATAGGATCAACCGCCGCACAGACCGACTCGATGGAAATCCCCGCCATGCACAGAATGTCGTTGCAGGTCTCACCCCGCTTATTATCAAGGACGCTGAGACAAGGGCTGCAATAAGGCGGTACGTAAAGGCTGACGGCCTGAGAATTGAGGGGGCGGTACAGAACCGGAGTTTCTGGCCCGAACAGAACCACTTCGGGAATGCCGTAGCCGGCGGCGATATGGGCCGGACCACTGTCATTGGTGATCAGCAGCGACGCGCGCTCGATCAGTTTCATCAGGCCGCCAAAGCTGGTCCGCCCGGCAATGTTGACCACACGGTCTCCGCAATGGCCCGCCATGCGCAGCAGCGTCTCCACCCGCGGCCGTTCCGACGGCGCTCCGATCAGTACGAACCGATGATCGGGATGGTTGGCGACCAGTTGCCGGATCAGTTTGGCGAAACGGTCCATCGGCCAGCTTCGCCGAATACTCAAGGCTGAAATATTGCAGTTGATCAGGGCATAAGGGCCGTCATCGATCTCGGGCCAGACTGCCTTTAACTCGGTGTCGTAGCTGCCGGAGAGCCGGGGAAGCGTCACCGATGTGGTCTCGGCCGGCAGGGGTGCTCCCAGCGTCTCCGCTAGGGCCAGAAAGCTGCGTGAGATGTGAACGTAGTGATTAAACGATACCGGATGAGTCAGCAGCGGGCTGCGGCTGTTGTAATAGGCAAAGAAGCCGACGCGCACCCGTGCGCCTGACAGGCTTGATACAGTCGCCGAAAATTTGGAAAAGAATTCGGCGTCCACGCAGACATCGACACCGGTCCGCCACAGTCGGAACAACGCTGTCATGGTCGAAACGATGAACCTCAGTGGATCATGAGCATTAATGCAGATGACTTCGTCAACGATGCCGGTGAGATTGAGAAAATCCCGCTGTTCTGTGAACGTGATAAAGATTATTTTTGCGTTCGGGTAGTGTCCTCGTAAGGCATCGATTGTCGGCGTTAGGTTGACGATACTACCGATACCGAAAAATTTCTCGATAAGGACGGTACGAGTCATCTCTGGGTCCAGCATGCGGGACCTTCTCATCATATTCGACAGAGCAATGATGGGACGAAGCGCCAGCAAAATGACTGCGCCGGCATAACGATCCACTCTTCTCATCAGACTGAAGTTCATCGGGCCGTCAATCCACGCATCATGCCATCCCCGTCACTGGCCGCACCTTACCCGGCACCATCAACACTCTTGAAAGAATTGAGCCCGTCTCGTCAACTGGATGACGGGCGGTAGAATAGTTTATAGAACAGATCCTTGGCGTAAATTTCCACCGGAAATACGGTCAGATGATAGCGCAGGCGCAACCGGGCCACGGGCTTATAGAGGCCGATGAGTGGCTGAAGCGCCTTGAGGTACCAGTTGTTGTTGGCAAAATACATGTCGTATTTATTATCTACGAAATAGATCATGCAATAGATCATTTCCAATAAGGCACGGCGTCGCTTGTCAATCCAGGGGCAATTCCTGGCGTTCTCTTCGAACTTCTGATCACCCCATTCCTCCAGCGTGCTGGGAACGTGGAAACCGTGTTTAACAGCCTCATCGAACAGTGCGTTGCCGGGATAGGGCGTATACTGGTGGAAGCCGGAAATCTGGCAGTTGGGGTTTTCCCGGGTCAACTGAAGGATTAGCCGGGTCGAGGCGCGGATATCCTCCTCGGTCTCTTCCGGAACCCCCGAGAAGAAATTATAGAGTGGGACAAGGCTGGGGTATTGGGCGAACCGCCGGTTCACCTCAACCGCGTGTTCGGCCTTCATGCCCTTCTTCAGCATTTTTAGTATCCGGTCTGAGCCAGATTCGATACCAATATTGAGATGGACAGTGTTTATGCGCACGATCAGGTCCATGTCGTCATCGGTCAGCAGGCGCAGGTCTGAGATGCGGATTCCCCGGAAGCCGACTTTGATATGGGGCGGCTTGACCTTCTCCACATACTCCAGGATTTCCCGCGCCCGCAGGCGGTCGACAAAGAAATCATCGTCGATGAAGGAGAGGTAGGAGGGGTCGTAGTTCTTAAGAATATAATCGATATGCCGACGGGTGTAGTCGTTGCTGTCCGGCGCCCAGCGAAGCTTTTGCTTGATGGCGCTATTGTAGCAAAAGGTGCATTTGTGTGGGCAATTGCGGCTTGTCATGATTGGGAAGACCCGCCGCTCGAACCCGACGCGGGCGTAGTCATCAATATTAACCAATTCATAAGGCACCATGGGCATCTCGCCCCAGGAATCGTCGTCATCCTCGGGATTTGAAAATACGGTGCCGTTCTCGTCCTGCCAAGTCAGTCCGGGAACCTTGGTCAGGGGGCGTTGATCGCGCAAAGCCGCCGACAACTCCAGCACAGAATGCTCCCCCTTGCCGCGGACCACGTAATCCACCAGCGGGTGGACGATGGTGACCTCGGACAGGACAGTGGGATGGATGCCGCCCCAGACCAGGGGGGCGCTGGTCCGCTCGCGCAGGAACCGGCATAGCTTCAATGCGTGGTGAACCGGTTCGCCGGTCATGGCGGTAATGCCGATCCACAGCGGCTCCGTCTTCAATAACTCCGTTAATCGGGCATGGGTGTCATCGCCCAGCACTCGCTGGTCCACGATATGGACCTGATAGCCCTCCTGGACCAGCATGCGGGCGATGTACAACAACCCCAGCGGCATGTCGCGGATGAACATATCGTATTTTCCGCAATTGGGCTGAATCAGAATGATACTGCCGCTCATGCCTCACCCTCCATCCCGGATCAGCGGGTGGACAGGATGCCGTTCAATGGGCACCGGCAGGATATTGGCGGAATTGACCGGCAGCAGGTATTCATCGATATAATCGCGATCAAGCCCGATCAGGCATTTGTCCGAACGCTTGCGGAAGGGTTCGAACTCCATCATGCGCCGCCAGATCGGCTCCAGGCGTTCTTCCCGCACATTGCCGTGGGAGATGAAGCTCATAGCGCAGCCTTGGACATCGCCATAAGGCGATAGCGCGATTTTCTCGAATCCGGCGGGGCAGCCCTTGGTCATGGTCAGGTTGATGGTCCAGTCAGAACGTACATGAGCATTGGCCGCCATATAGGCATCGACCTCGGTCCATTCCTCGGGGGTCAGCAGTTGCTCGGTGGCGCCAGTCCAATTACCAGCCGGTGTCGCCAGGGAGTAGACCACGCCAATCCCCTTGGCGCTGGCGAATTCGGTCAGGCGGCGCATTTCGTCAAGCTTGCCGTGGGCGATCACGATGGACAGACAGACTTCGTAATCCAGGGATTTAGCCACGGCCAATTGCTGCATGATCCGCTCGTGATGACCCTTGAAGTCACGTTCCTGGTCATTGACCACCGGATCGACACTGTTCAGGCTGTAATGCAACACGCTGAGGCCGCCCTTGCGCAGAGTCTCCAGATAGGTGGGCTCCAGCAGGGTTGAATTGGTGGTCATGCTGATGATGGTCCTGCCGGGCATCAGATTTGCCAGAATCTCTGGCAGATCCTTGCGCAGGGTCGGCTCCCCCCCGGACAGGTGGACGGTGAAGCAGCCCAATTCGCGGGCTTGAGCGTAGATCTCGCCATATTCGGCTGGGCTCAGCAACTGACGTTTCTTGTCTTGAATCTTGGTCGCGTAACACATGGAGCAATTGACGTTGCAATTGGCGGTGATGGCGAATTCCAGGCTTCGAAGTACCGGTTTTTTCAGGAGTAGCGCCTTGGCGTAGCCGGAAACGACCATAGGCAGAACCCCCCGGTTCTTCCACAGGAGGCTTGAGTTATAGGCGAAATGCCGTAATTTCTGAATGGGGGAAGCCATCTCTACTCCAAATCTTCTACTCAAGCCGTCTTGTGTCGGCCAGAGAACCAGTCCTTAAGTAAAACCAGTTTCTCGTAGGCTGGCATGATGCGACGCACGGCACCAGCATTCAGAAGGGTCGAGGCCAGAATGGTCGCGTTGTTGAAATAGCCCTGCTCGGGGATATCGCAGCCTCTACACAGCGGCATGGAATCATAGTCGAGCGCCTTATGGCGGCGACGCAGGCCGTTTATTTCGGCGGAATTCCAGATCTCGCTCAGTGGTTGGTCGCGCATATTGGCCGATAGGCCGGTGGCGTCGTAGTCCATGCAGCATAGCTGCACCCGTCCGTCCCAAGTGATCGACATCATATTCCACAGCCAATAACACGGTCGGGTGTGGCGGATGGACCCATCGGGATTGGCGTAGGTCTTGAATATAGGCTTCAGCCGGAGTTGGTCGAGTTGACGCTGCTCGTCCTCATCGAACAAGGCCTTGAACTGGGCAATCTCATGGGCGTTTTCCTCCATGACGATCATTTGCAGCTGAACACGGACGGTCGAACCCAACTCACGCCGCTTGGCCAGCAGCGTGCGGATATTGGCCAGCAGCAGGTCGAACTTGCCCTTGATCCGGATGCTTTCATAGGTCTCCCGGGTGCCGCCATCAAGAGCGATGACCAGATAGTCCAACCGGCTTTGCAGCAGCTTGACCGCATTGGCTTCGGTCATGGGGATGCCGTTGGTGGATAGCATGGTCGTCAGCCCGGCGGCGGCAGCATAGTCGATATACTCTGCAAAGCTCTTGTGCAGAAGGCTTTCTCCGGTGCCGTAGAGATAGACCAGTTCGGCGCGGCCCTTGATCTGGTCGATGATGGATTTGAACAGGTCGAAATCCATAAAGCCCTTGTCGCGCTGCATCGCCCCATGCGGGCACATGATACAGGCCAGGTTGCAATGATTGGTTAGCTCGACCACGACTTCCTGTGGCCAGATTATGCCGTCCGGCTCGCCCCGGTAATAGGCGGACACCATGCGAACTCGGTTGGCGAGGGTGCCCATGGCTGTCGGCTCCTCAGTCTTTGGCCGTGAGGTTGCTGCGGGCGCCTAGCGCTTGACGGACGGTCATGTCGATCCCTTTCAGCAGGCTGCGCGGGCGCGTCATCTCATCCCAGTCGACGCGGTTGCAGAACGAACAATATTGGCACGGCCGGTCCGAGGCATTGGCGATAGCCATGTCAAGGCCGCCGTCAAACACCGTCTTTGCCGCATAATCCGGCCGGTTCCACCAGATGCCGCAGGGGAAGACTTCACCGAATTCGTTGAAGTGGTACTGGATGCGGCCATAGGTACACGGCGCCTCATAATAGCCGGCTTCTGGGTCATCTCGCATCACGACCCGTTCGAAATCGGTGGGGTAGTCGATCATGTATTGGATCGAGACGTCGGAATTCATGATGCGGTTCGTCCGCCGCTTCCATGCCAGCAGGTCCGTGAAGAAGGCCTTGACGTCTTTATCGTCCAGCATCCACTTGCGGGTTTCCGCCTGCCGGAATTCGGGGGCGTCGATGCAGGGTGAAAAGGTGACGAACAGATTGCGATCCTCGCACAGGGCAACGATGCTGCCGATCTGATCGCGATTGGCCTTGGTGACCACGGTGTTAATGCGCACGGGCACACCGGCGCTGATGGCGGCATCGATGGCCTTCATCGCCCGTGCGTGCCAACCGGCTCCGCGCAGGGCGTCGTTGGCGGCCTCGTCGCCATCAAGGCTGATCGTCAGCTGCGACGCCTTACGCACAAGGTCGAGCTGCTTGGGAACCAGGGAGCCGTTGGTGGTCAGGTTGAAAAAGACATTGCGGCGATATAAGTGGTCGATGATCGTGGCGCAGTCCGGGCTTACCATCGGCTCGCCGCCGACCAGAGTGAAATAGCGGACCCCCCGGTCGATCAACCGGTCGATCAGGTCCAGCCATTCGGGGCCGCTCATGCGGCGCTGGGTCTCGGGCGTGCCATCGGGCCGGTTGACGTCGGCCACATAGCAGTAAAGACAGCGCGCGTTGCACCGCTCGGTGATGAACAGGTTGGCGATCAGGGGCCGGGGCTGGCGGGTCATGCCAAAGCGGACCAACCCGAAGAACAGGCGGCTTCGCTGAGAGATGTTCCGAGCGAGCCAATGGGTGATCATGCCGTCAGCCTTCGATCTTGGAAAAGCAACAGACACTGCATCCGCTGGGTAGCGCCTTGCCGTAGGATTCCAGCCGCTTGAGAAAGGCGGTATACGGCTCCGCCTTTAGCACTTTGCGCAGGCTATACCCGCTATCCCGAAGATTTCCAAGACCGAAAGACTGGCAGGGAATCACCTCGCCATCGGGTAAAACCACCACCATGGACAAAGGAAGATAACAGGGCTCATAAACGCCGACGCCATCACCTTCCAGGAACCGCCGGATTTGAGCGCGGGTTTTCATTCGCGGATATAGCACCACTTCGCAGTGCGACCGTTCGTTGCCGTCGATCAGGTCACCCAGCACCTGGATCACCTCGTCGCGGTCCCGGTACGGGTAGAGGCGAGAGTGGGACGTCCCAAACACCGCGTCAAGATCATGCTGATACAGCAAGGAAAACTGGTAATGCTCGTCAAGTTTCTGGAACGAGATATTGAGGGTGCTTGCCCCCAATATCTCGGCGCAGAAACGGCGGAATTCCGCCAGCTGGCCAATGGTCTCATTCAACAGAACGGTCTTGATGGAAATGCGGGGATAACGGCGGTTACCGCGCGCGGTGTTTAGGCGGCCGATATTGACGACAACCTTGTCGAACAGACCCTTGCGATTGCGGCTGACATCGTGGATGGCGGCAAAGCCGTCGATGGATATGGAGATGTTGCGCACATTGGGCGCGGTCAAGATCTCCAGATGCTCGTCGCGGATGGTCAGGGCATTGGTATTCACCGTGACCGGAATTCGCCGATCCGCTGCCGCCCGGATGATCGGTCCCAAGCTGGGTGAAATGGTGCTTTCGCCACCAGATATCCCCAGAAAGGACGGACGGGGCAACTGTTGGACCACTTTCACCCATTCCTCGGGCGTCATTGGATCACGGGTGGAATCCATCAATCCGTGGATATTGGCATCCTGGTCTCGCTGCCAACAGTAGGTGCAGGACAGGTTGCAGGCCCCAGTAATGTAAAAGAAGACCCCCAGCGGCCGACGCAGCAGCCTCGGCGCCCAGGCACGAAGCCGTCCATATTGGTGAATGATCTCGTCGGAGTGGGCCTTGGTCAGCATGGAGTCCTATCGCTTTGAGGTAACTTCATTCCCCCCCCACTGCATCGGTCGCCAACTTAGAGCGTTTCTGACGGGCTTCGAAAGCCATAATATTTTCATGGCTTCTCAGAAGGTCGGGAACAGCCGCTTGAGTCCGTTGACCGGCAGGTCAGTGGCTAAACCGGCGGCCAGCCGGGCGGCAAAGGCCCAACTGCTGGGATTGCCCAAGTGCCGCGCCTCACGCATCAGCCGTTTCGGGCGCAGATAAAAATCACGGTAAATGCGGTTCCGAGCTTGCTGAAGGTCGTCGGCGGTAAGTCCGTGGGGCACGAATGGAATGCCGGCAAAGGTGTTGAAGATGGAGAAGTCCTCGCTCACCAGCGAGCCGTACTCCTTATAGGTCCCCTGATCCCAATAGAAGGTCCCTGGCATGGGTGTGAAGAAACAGATCACGATAAATCCAATGGGGTTATCGAGAATGAAGCGCCGGGTCATCTCGATAGTTTCCCGGGTCTCGCCGGGGCAGCCGATCATGAAATTACCGAAAACCTCCAGGCCTCCTTCATGGGCGGCCCGGACAGCCGCGCTCATCTTCTCGATGGAGGCCTTCTTATTCAGGAGGTCGAGGATTTTTTGGGATCCCGATTCCAATCCGTAGCCAATTTGGCGGCAGCCGCCCTGCCTGAGAACCCGGGCGAACTCCACATCCATGTTGTTGATCCGGCCCGAGCACGCCCAATGGACCTTGTGCAGGTTGTTGCGCTGCAACTCCTCACTGAAGCGGTACATGTTCTTCCGGTTTTGGGTCAGGAACTCATCAGCGTAGACGATGCTCTGAATCCCGTAATATTTCCGGACGAAGCGGATGTGCTCGATATTGTACTCGATGGAATTCTGTCGCACCGTCCGGCCCAGCATCATGCGGCCGCAGAAATGGCAATCATAGGGACAGCCCCGGCCGGTCAGGAAAAACGCCTGCGGAGACTTGAAGTAATGCCGGTTGGCGGCTGCGCGGAAATTGCTAAAATAGCCGGGAATCAAGTCGTATTCGGGGAAAGGCAGGTCATCCAGATCTTCGATCCGCTCCGCTGGGCCGTTATCGACGACTATCTCGCCATCCCGGTAGACAATCCCTTTGATATCCTTAAGCTCTGAGGCTTCCGGCGAGCCAAAGCCGCACAGCTCCAGAAATTGCGGCAGGCTTTTCTCTGCCTCTCCCTTGAACACTGCCAGAACCCGGGGAAAGCAGCGCAGGGTCTGTTCGGGATAAAGCGAACTGTGATAGCCACCCACCACCAGCGGTACTTTGGGACATTCGCGCTCGGTCATGTCACAAAATGCGGCGACATAGGGCTCGCCCAGGGTCATATAGGTGAGACCGATAAGATCCGGCTCGAACGAGCGGATTACCTCGGCGACGTCATCTAGGTGATAATCATCGGTGGTGACCTGAACGGTATGGCCATGGCGGCGCAGAATAGTGCCGAGCAAAAGCAGATTATAGGGTGGAAACGTGCTGCCGGCCCGTTTGAACGATCCAAACTTCTTTTCCATGGAAACGGGGACATCACACAGAAGGATCTTCATTGTCGCACGCTTCCTTGATCGGAGCCATGGGCAGGGTAGCCACTCTGGCCCCGTCAGGGTATCAGTCTGCCTCCGGCCTATCAACGATGACCGCCGTGGTGCTGGTCACGAATACGTTGAAATATCAGGAGGCCACGGGATAGGATGCGGCAAAATCGTCAGCGCGGCTCCCGATCGGGACCGTGGAATCATCCGCCCCTCACGTAACTCGATCGACGTGGTGGATCAGGTGTTCAGATCCAGGGCCTCCCGGAAACCATGATGACCACGACCGCCCGAACTCGCCATTTTTCCTTTCTGCGCTCCGCCATGTCCCTAGCGCGCGTCAGTCTTTTCAGACAACGGGTGCCGATTACCGTGTTGTGGATGCTAAGCAATCGCTGCAATCTGCGCTGTGAATACTGCTGCATCCCATCGCGGGAGGGCAAGGAGCTTTCCACCGAACGCTGCCTCTCCATCTTGGACGAAATGGCAGCGGCGGGAACCACGCGGGTCGGGTTGTTGGGCGGCGAGCCGCTGATCCGCAGCGATATTCACGAGATTGTCACCCATGCCAAGCGCCTGGGCATGATGGTCCAGTTGTATTCAAACGGCTATTACGTCCCCAAAAAACTGGAGACAATCAAGCTGCTGGACGGCCTGTTCATCTCGGTGGATGGCCCGGAAGATGTGCATGACCTCGCTCGGGGCAAGGGCAGTTACGCGGCGGCCATGGCGGCGATTCAGGCGGCCCGTCCCCATGTCCCCGTCTTCATGATCAGCGTGGTCACCAACCGTAGCCGCCGTCACCTCGGATACATGGCGGAATTGGCGCGGGCCAATGATTGCCTAGTAACCTTCCAGACCGTGACCAAGCTTGGCGACCTATCACCCGACGTCACTTGCCTGGAACTGAACGACCAGGAGTTGGACGAGGTGTTCCTTGAGCTTCGGATGCTTCGACGCGAGAATCCTCATGTGGTTACCTCGGAGGCGTTCATTGAAAAGGTGCTGAACCGGCGGCCCGACCAGCCACGGGACCATTACCAGATGGGAAGCATCAAGTGTTGGTACGGCAAGGCCCTGGCCAATATCGATGCCGATGGCACTGTCTATACCTGCTCGTCCCTGATCGGCATCGAACAGG
This sequence comes from Phaeospirillum sp., assembly GCA_030651575.1. Classification (GTDB taxonomy): domain Bacteria; phylum Pseudomonadota; class Alphaproteobacteria; order Rhodospirillales; family Magnetospirillaceae; genus Phaeospirillum. The sequence goes on along the minus strand of JAUSFB010000044.1, from coordinate 152,277 downwards.
GACTTAACCTGCGCGATTCTACCTTCCGCCAAGCCTGGGACCATATCGGCTCGACCCGCTGCCAGGGATGCAACATCACCTGCGGCGGCGAATACAACGTCTTTCTCTCGCTCAACCCCAGCGCCGTGAAGAATGTGGTGCGCATTCTGTGGAGAGTCCTCAGGAGCTGACGCGCCCCGGCCACTTCCCACGTTTCCAAGGTCACGAGAAGGATTCCGCGATGAACCGGTACATATGGGCTTCCATGATGGGGCGCGCATATAAAGTAGTCGTCCTGAATATCGTGAATCTTTTTATTCTTGCTGTTCTTCTCAATCTTGCCTGCCTGCCCCTGCTCCCGCATCTACGGCGCCCTTTGGACAGCATTGCCCAGGCTGATGTGAAAGCTTGGCTCCAGAATTGGGATCGGGACCTGTTGCTGAAACTCCATCCGGGGAAAAGCTACGAGGATATTGTTGAAATATTCGCCGATGCGGCACGGGTCCACGTCGTATACGAGCCGTTCTACGAACATCGCTATCCAGAATATGAGTCCAAGACATTCAATGTCCATGCAGCGGGTTTCCGCTCCATCGGAAAGCGGCAAGGCCCGTGGCCGCCACCGACCGATGCCAATGTCGTATTCATCTTCGGCGGATCGACGGCCATGGGGGGCGGCGTCCAGGATCAGGATACAATCGCTGCGGCCTTGCAAAGCAAGATGCGGGCCGCATCCGGGAAGGACAACGTGTTCGTCTATAATTTCGGGGTCAGCGCCTATCAGTCCACGCAAGAGATGCTGAGGTTCACGCTGCTGCTTCAGCAAGATATCATCCCGACGACAGCCATATTCCTTGATGGCCTGAACGACATGATCATATGGAATGGCGAACCGGCCCTGGCGCCGCTGTTGCGAAGCGCGGCGAATATCGTCCAGGATGGCGTGACTCAAGACAGTCTGGGTTTCCATATCGGCCGATTCTGGGCTCGGCTTCCCATGGTTGAAGTAGCGGACCGTCTGGCGGCACGCACCGTGACGCCCAGCCCCTTCCCCCAGGCCGAGCTTCCCACCGGGGCTGTAGATGATTCCGCCAGGGCCGAGATCTCCATTAAAAGATATCTGTCGAACCGACGCATGGCCAAAAGCATCGGCGATGCTTACGGGGTGAAGACGGTCTTTATCTGGCAGCCGATCCCCTACTATCGCTATCCGTTTGAAAAAGAAGCCATGACAATGCTCGATGCCATGCCCGGAACAGGCAATCGGTATGGCCTTCGGGCAAAGTATGGATACAATGTCGTATTGTCCTCATATATGGATCGGATGCGATCGTTTGACGGCTTCCACTGGTGTGCCGACGCGCAGGAGAACAGTTCCAAGATGTTGTATGTTGATCATGTCCACTACAATGCCGACGGATCCGATCTCGTAGCCGAATGTATCATGGAGAAGGCCTTCCCGTCGCCCTGAGTGGCTTGGGGGTGGCCATGAAAACTATGCGTTTGAACAGAGCAACTGCGCTTCTTTTGCTGATTCCGTTTGCTGGTCACACCATGGCGACGATGATGGTCGGGCCACTGTCTCCATGGTTGAGCGTGCTGATACTGCCGGCATGGGTGCTCGGACCCGGGATCGTGCTGTTATGGCGCCTGGCCCCGGAATTAATCGCGGATCGCCAGGGGGTTTACGTAGCGGCGGCGATCTGCATTGCCATTCGCACGGTCTTTTATCTAGTTTCATTCCTGTACATCGGATTGATGATCCCGGTCATCAACGCCCTGTTCACGGTGCTGCTGTGCCTCGGCTTATTACTGATGGCGCTGTTTCCCGGTGATCAGGTGACTATCGTTGATTGGGCCGCCATTAAGCAATTTCTAAAATGGAATGCCTTAGTACTGGGGCCAATGCTCGGTTTTGTCATCGGCACGGTCAATATCGGGGGGCATGGCAATTTTCACTCGGCTTACATTGCCGAGGTCGTTCAAGGGATACTACCGTTCGAGAATCCGTTTCTGGCTGGAGTTCCCGCCAACTTCTACTGGGCTCAGCATGTGACCAATGCCGGTCTGGCCCTCTTCGGCAATATCGCGATCACACATGTTCGTTTGATCGACTCCGCGATTTCCCTCTTCGCGGTAGGTGGCTTGGCTTGGCGGCTGGCGTCTTCACTACTCCCCCAACGCATGGTTCTGCCGGTCGCGTATTTCGCGGCGTTCGGCGTCAATGCCATTGGCGCCCTCACCTTGCTTGGTCGTCTTGCCTTAGGGGATTGGGCTTGGTCAGTGTTCGGGACAGGGGTCTGGTACGCATCACAGGTCCGGCCCTTCTTGCCAGGGCCGGGATTTCATACCATGGCCTATATCGAGGTGATTGGCCCGGCCAGTTTCATTCCGACGGCCGCGCTGTTCCTTCTTCTTCTCAATCTGCGTGATTGCCGGCACAAGTCCGGCCTTCTCCATGCGGTCTATGGTCTCTCGGTGGGGGCCATGGTCCTGCTCAATCCGTTGGTGGGAGCGGCGACATGTGGCGCGATCGCCATGCAGCAGTGCCTTTCAGCGTGGCAGGCGCGGCAACCCGGAGACAGTCCATGGCGCGCGGCTGCCGCCGGGGGACTGCCGGCCCGCTGGCTGGACTATGGCGTCGCAGCCCTGGCCGTCCTTCCGTATCTGGCGCCGATGGCGCGCGGTCAGAGCGGTCTAGTGCCGCTGTTCGATCCCATCGGCAATATGGAGATGATTCTCCAGGCCATTCCGGTTCACCTCATCTTGCTGGTCTTTGCCGCTCCGCATCTATTGCGTTCGCCCGGGCCGGCGCGCGAACTCTTGAGCCTCAGCCTTATTCTGATACTGATGTCCATTCCGCTCAATCTGGAATGGGCCGAGTATAAGTTGGTATCCCTTGCCTCCACCCCCCTGGCCCTGGCCCTTGCGTACTGGCTGTCGGGTCTTGTCGGTGAACGCCAAGCCCGATGGGTGCCCCGGCTGGTTGCGGGTCTGGCGGTGTCGACGGTGCTCACCAATGCGCCGGCGGCATTCCTTTGGGGGTTCCTGCCGCCGCACGACCACCTCCAGGTTACCGCCGATGGTGTGGCGGCAGTGGGGACCGAATTTCCCGAGCAAAGCCGGGGCCTCGCCTGGATCCGTAAGAACACCCCATCCCGGGCCGTGATCGTCGAGGACAATAGGCTCTGTGACCTGTCCTTCGTGGGCAGTGTTGGTGTTCGTCGATCCTACGGTTCCTCAAATTGCCACTTCACGACGGCAGGACAGGTGGGCGAAGCCCGCAAAGAAGTGCTGCGAAGGCTGTTCACCCCCGGCGAGACCAAGACTGCGCTCTGGGATGGAATTGCCTCCGAGATTGCCGATCCGGTATTCGTTCTGCTGACCCGTGAACAATCGGAGAAGCGGTTTGCTCCGCTCCACGACGAAATGAGAGCGAGTCGCTGCCTGGGTGAGCGCTTTGAAAGCCCCGGTGCGGTGGTGTTCGAACTGATCCCCGGATGCTCCGCACCGGCGAAGTAGGAGTAAATACGGATTGAGGCAAGCTTGACGGACCATCGAGCCGCCGCCATTGTGGCGCTTCATTGCCGTATCGGACTATTATCAGGCTCGATATCTGGCCCGCGAAGTTGGTGAATGCATCCCGACGCTTCATGCGCTAATTTCCCGGAGCCGTAGCGAGTGGACGAAGGCGATGCCGTGTCTGTGGTTTAGTTCAAGCCTCTTGGAAATGTGGATTTAAAGTCGTGACTGAGCCTTCTCCCCCGCGTGCGACGTCGCCTCGTGACAAGATCCGCTCGATTCATGATCTCGGCGTCATCACCGAAACACTCAAGGCTGCAGGTGAAACCGTTGTTCTGGCCCACGGAGTATTCGATCTCCTCCATCTCGGCCATGTTCGCCATCTCGAACAAGCCAAGAGCAAGGGCACCCGGCTTATCGTCACCATCACCGCCGATAAGTTCGTCAATAAAGGACCGGGACGCCCCATCTTCTCCGAGGCGTTCCGCGCCGAAATGCTGGGCGCCCTGAGTTTTGTCGATTACGTGGGCATTAACCATGCCCCCAGCGCTGAAACCGTGCTGGATGAGATCAAGCCGAACATCTATGTCAAAGGCTCCGATTACGAAAATCCGGAAGAAGACATCACCGGAAAGATTTCATCGGAACGCATGACCGTGGAGAAGCATGGCGGCCAGTTGGTTTTTACCCGCGACATCACTTTCAGTTCGTCGGCCCTGATCAACCGCTATCTGGACGTCTACGACCCGCCGTTACGCGACCTGCTGGAACAGATGCGGGCCAATGACGGCCTCAATCGCATGCTCAGTCTGATCGAGCGGATCAAGGATTACCGCGTCGTCCTGGTGGGCGATGCCATCATCGATGAATACAGCTATGTCCGCCCCATGGGGAAGGCCGCCAAGGAAAATATCCTGGCATCCCGATTCGATAGCCGCGAAATCTTCGCTGGCGGAGTAGTGGCGGCGGCCAATCATCTGGCCACATTCTGCCGCGAGATAGAGATCATAACCTGCTTGGGCGAAGAAGACAGCTATGAAGAGCTGATCCGCTCCAGCCTGCGCCCCAACGTCAAGTTGACTCCCTTGTATCGGAAGAACTCCCCAACCACGCGCAAGTGCCGCTTCGTCGATCCCGCCTATACCCGGAAGCTATTCGAGGTCTATTATTTCGAGGATAGCCCGCTGGAGGCCGAATTGGAGTCCGAGTTGGACCGGGTCATCCGCGACAAGGTCAAGAACGCCAATGTGGTGATCGCCACCGATTTCGGCCATGGCATGATCACGCCTCATATCATCGACGTGCTGTGCGAATGCTCTCCCTTCCTGGCGGTCAACGCCCAGACCAATGCGGGCAATCAAGGATACAACCTGATCTCCAAATACCATCGGGCTGACTTCATCTGCCTGGACGCGCCGGAAGCGCGTCTGGCGGTGGCCGACCGATTTTCGGATATCGCCGATATTATTCAGCGCAAACTGCCCGAGATGGTGGATGTCCCCCGGATCATCATCACCCATGGGCAACATGGCTGCATCACCTTCAACCGCGCCACCAACGAGGTGACCCGCATTCCCGCATTCACCAATCAGGTGGTGGATACGGTCGGTGCGGGCGACGCCTTTTTCGTGGTCACGGCGCCGCTGGTCTGCGCCGGGGGCGACCTGGACGCGGCGGGCTTCATAGGCAACTCGGCGGGCGCCATCAAGGTCGGCATCGTCGGCCACCGGACATCGGTGGAGAAGATTCCGCTGGTCAAATTCCTTACCGCCATTCTGAAATAGCTTGAAACGGAGTCATCCGATGTCTACCGGACCGTGGAGTGTCCTGATCACCGGCGGAGCTGGTTATGTGGGCAGCTCTCTGGTGCCCAAGCTACTGAATCAGGGCCACAAGGTCACCGTTCTGGACCTCTACCTCTATGGCGACGATATTTTTCCCAGCTGCGCCAGCCACCCCAATCTGCGCCAGGTGAGGGGTGATCTGAGAGACCCAACGGTGGTCCGGGACGCCTTGCAAAGCTGTGATGCGGTGATCCATCTGGCCTGCATCTCCAACGACCCGTCGTTCGAGCTGAACCCCACCTTGGGGAAATCCATCAATCACGACGCCTTCCTGCCGCTGGTGCGTGCCGCCAAGGCCGCTGGGGTCAAGCGGTTCATTTATGCCTCGTCGTCGTCGGTCTATGGCGTCAAGGACGAGGCCGAGGTCACTGAGGATCTGCCGCTGGAACCGCTGACGGATTATTCCAAATTCAAAGCCATGTGCGAGGTTGAGTTGTTGGCGGAGCGTGTCCCCGGCTTCGTCACCACCGTGATCCGGCCCTCTACCGTCTGCGGCTATGCCCCCCGGCAACGACTGGACGTGGTGGTCAATATCTTCGCCAACCACGCATTCCACAACCGTAAAATCAGGGTTACCGGCGGACCGCAGAAGCGCCCGAATATCCATATCGAGGATATGAGCAACCTCTACGTCTATTTGCTGCAACAACCGGACGCCGCCATCGATGGCAAGACCTGGAATGCCGGAGACACGAACTTCCCCATCTCGGATCTAGCCGAGATCGTGCGTGAGGTGGTGGGATCAGATGTCGAGATCAAGACAGTCCCCACCAATGATCCGCGCTCCTATCATGTGTCAGGCAAGAATATCCGCGACGATATCGGGTTCGAGCTGCAATACACTATTGAGGATGCTGTACGGGGCCTGCTTGACGCCTTCAAGACAGGCAAGCTGTCCGATCCAATGAACAATCCCCTATATTTCAACATTAAGCGAATGCAACAAGTCGATCTGAGCTGAGTCCATGCGGATCGGGATCGACTTCGACAACACCATCGCCGGTTACGACAGCCTGTTCGAGCGGATCGGCAAGGATGCCGGATGGCTGAACGCGAACTTTCGCGGGTCGAAAAAGGAGGTGCGGGACCATGTCCGTCGCCTCGAGTCCGGCGAGACCAAGTGGATGCGCCTGCAAGCCATAGCCTATGGCGCGCGCATGGCCGAGGCCGAACTGATCGATGGCGTCGCCTCCTTCCTAACCACCTGCCGCACACGGGGCGCGGAGGTGGTCATTGTCAGCCATAAGACCGTGCATGCCGCGGCCGACCCGGGCGGCGTCAATCTGCGCGAGGCCGCCCTGGCCTGGATGGAGGCCAAGGGATTTTTCGCGGCGACGGGCTTCGCCATCCCGCGGGAGCGGGTGTTCTTCGCTCGGACCAGGGAGGAAAAATGCGCCCGAATCGCCGAACTAGGTTGTCAGGTCTTCATCGACGACCTGGAGGAGATCTTCGCCGAACCCGGCTTTCCCACCTGGATCCGGCGCCTGCTGTTCCATCCCGGCGGGGGTCTCGAACCGCACGGGGATTTCACGGTTTTCAGCCATTGGGATGAGATCAGCCATGCCGTCTTCGGCGCATTCTGACGCGGTCGGCGCGGCGGCACGGCGGCTGCTGAATTGCGAACCGACAACTGTCGTTCCGATACGCGGCGGCGGCAATAATCGACTTTACCGGATCGAGGATGGCAACGGGCATCCATTCGCCTTGAAATCCTATCCCCGTCTGGCCGATGATCCACGCGACCGCCTGGACACCGAATTCACCGCGCTGTCTTTCCTGGCCCCCCACGGTCTGGCGGTGCCCAAGGCGCTGGCGGCCTGGCCCGAGGGCGGCTTCGCCCTGTACAGTTGGATCGAGGGCGCCGCACCCGGAGCAGTCCGTCCGAACGATATCAATGCCGCTATCGCCTTCGCCGCGAATCTGCATCGCCTTGCCGAACGGCCGGAATCCAAGATGTTGCCCCTGGCCTCGGAAGCCTGCCTATCGGCAGAGGAGATCCTTCGTCAGATCAAAGGCCGCCAGACCCGGTTGGCGGAAAGCGCCGCCCTCTTTCCCGCCCTGTCAGCCTTCCTGTCTGACGACTTCCGTCCCACCCTGAACCAGGCCACCCAGCGCGCCCGTCAGGGTTACGACAGGCAAGGATGGAGCTTCGACGCCCCAATCCCGCACCGATGCCGGACCCTCAGCCCGTCCGATTTCGGCTTCCATAATGCCATCCGCAGGCCCGATGGTAGTCTGGCCTTCGTCGACTTCGAGTATTTCGGCTGGGATGACCCGGTTCGGCTGGCCGCCGATTTCCTCCAGCACCCCGCCATGGTGCTGACCGCCGAACAAGCCACTCAATGGCGTCGGGGGATTGCCGCACTCTATGGTGCCGACCATGCTTTCCAGCACCGACTCTCCTTGCTATACTCCTTGGTCGGGTTGCGCTGGTGTATGATTTTGCTGAACGAATTCCTGCCGGACCGTTGGCTGCGCCGTCAATTCGCGGGCGCCGAAGCCACCGCCGCCGAGACACAGGCCCGGCAACTGATCAAGGCCCAAGCACGATTGACCGCGGTTCGCGCCGCCTTGAACCAGGATTGAATCATGCGAGGGGTTCCATGACCGTGTCTCCCGAGGCCATCGTATTGGATGAGCGCTCGCTCTACCTGCGCCGTCTGGTGGTGCGCGCCCTCGATAAAGGCGGGCGCGGCCATATCGGCTCGTCCATGTCGGCCATCGAAATTCTCCGGGTTCTGTATGACGACGTCATGAGCTATCGCCCCACCGAGCCCAAATGGCCCGGCCGCGACCGCTTCATCCTCAGCAAGGGCCATGGCTGCCTGACCCAATATGCCCTGCTGGCCGATAAGGGCTTCATTCCCATGGAGGCCCTGGATACCTTCTGCATGCGCCACAGCATCCTGGGGGGCCACCCCGAAGCCGGAAAGATTCCCGGTGTCGAGGCCTCGACCGGCGCCCTGGGGCACGGCCTGCCCATCGGTGTCGGCCTCGCGCTGGCCGCCCGTATCCAAAAGCAGACCCACAAGGTCTGGGTCGTGATGGGCGATGGCGAGACCAACGAGGGGAGCGTGTGGGAAGCAGCCATGAGTGCGGGCAAGCACCGACTGTCTAATCTGGTGGCCATTATCGATTACAACAAACTGCAATCCTTCGGCCCCACCGCCGAGGTTCAGGACATGGAGCCCTTCGCTGACAAGTTCCGGGCGTTCAACTTCGCCACGGTGGAGGTTAATGGCCACGATACCGAGGCGCTGAGGACCCTGTTCCGCTCCCTGCCGCTCCAGGGTGACAAGCCCACCGCCATTATCTGCCACACCGTCAAGGGCAAGGGTATCCCCTTCGCCGAAGGCCGCGCCGACTGGCACCACAAGGCAAAGCTGCCGGAAAGCGAGATCGCAGGCCTTTACGATGCCCTGGGGGGTCGCTGATCATGCGCAAGGCCGCACTCGACAAGGTTCACGAACTCGCCCGCCGCGATCCGCGCGTGCTGTTCATCGGTTCGGACCTGGGGGCAGGCACCCTGGACAAGATGCGGGCCGAATTCCCCGACCGCTGGTTCATGGAGGGAATCGCCGAGGCCAATATGATCGGCATGGCCGCCGGTCTGGCCATGGAAGGCTTCGTTCCCTATCTCAACACCATCGCACCGTTCTTTACCCGCCGTGCCAACGAGCAGATCGCGGTCGATCTGTGCCTGCACAACCTTCCGGTCCGCATGATCTCCAGTGGTGGCGGCGTGGTCTATGCCCCGCTGGGTTCAACCCATCTGGCCTTCGAGGACATGGCCGCCATGCGGGTCCTGCCCAACATGACCGTGGTGGCGGTCTCCGATGCCGAGGAGATGCGTCGGCTGATGGACGCCTCCCTGGATTGGCCCGGCCCCATGTATATCCGCCTAGCCAAGGGCGGCGATCCGGTCGTCTCCGACCCGGCGCGCGGCTTCGCCATCGGCAAGGCGATTCCTGTGCGGGAACCGGGCGACGTGCTGATGGTGACCACCGGGGTCATGCTGAAGCGGGCCATGGATGCCGCCGATGAACTGGCCGCCAACGGGATTCGATGCGGGATCCTGCACATGCATACGGTCAAGCCGCTGGATAGTGCCGCCCTGCTGGAATGGGCCGGTTCCGTCGGACTGGTGGTGACCATCGAGGAACACAGCCGTACCGGCGGACTGGGCAGCGCCGTCGCCGAGACGCTGGTGGATAATCTGGATCGGGCGCCCCGGCTGCTGCGCCTGGGCCTGCCCGATGCCTTCCCCAAGGAATACGGCTCGCAGGAGACCATGTTCGACACGTTCGGCCTGCTGGCGCCGCAAGTCGCCGCATCAGTGCGCCAACGGCTGCGTATTGCCGCAGGCTGAGTGGAACCCAACTGAGGGAGACTGTGCCGGCTTGCTCCCCCTTTTTGCTGCCGGTTCATGGGTGAGACGAAATGGCGAAGCTCTACAGCAATCTGAAGTTCCTGCGTCACAGCGACCATATGGAGGCCCTGAAGGCCGGTCAGGTGGTCGCGCCGGTTCATATCCGCATCAAGCCGATCAACCACTGCAACCATTCCTGCTGGTACTGCGCCTATCGCGCCGACAATCTCCAGCTCGGCGAGGATATGAACCTGCGGGACCGGATTCCCGAGGACAAGATATCCGAGATCGTCACCGATGTAATCTCCATGGGGGTCAAGGCGGTAACCTTCTCCGGCGGCGGCGAACCCCTGCTCTATAAGGGCCTGCCCGAAGTGGTGGAACGGCTGGCCAAGGGTGGCGTCAAGGTGGCGACCCTGACCAACGGCGCCAATCTCAAGGGCCGCATGGCTGATGCCTTCGCCGAACACGGCACCTGGATCCGGGTCTCCCTGGACGGATGGGATGATGCCAGCTATGGCGCCGCCCGCTCTATCCCCGAGGGCCATTTTACCCGCCTGATCGACAATATGCGCGCCTTCGCCGCCCGTAAGTCCAACTGCGTGCTGGGGGTTAGCTTCATTGTCGGACGCGACAACCACACCCATATCCGCGAGATGTGCGAATTACTGAAGGATGTGGGCGTCAACCACGTCAAACTATCGGGAGCCGTGGTCGCCAACGAGGTTCACGCCAATAACCTTTACCACCGGGAAATCATGGAGGTGGCGGGCCAGCAAATCCGTGCCGCCAATGAACTTTCAGATGCAAATTTCACCGTCGTGGACCACTACCACGAACTGGAAGAACGGTTCGAAAAAAGCTACCACACTTGCCCATTCCTCCAGTTCCTAACGGTGATCGGCGCCGATTGCTCGGTCTATACCTGCCAGGATAAGGCCTATACGACCGGTGGCCTGCTGGGCAGCATTAAGGAGCGGTCGTTCAAGAATTTCTGGTTCTCGGAAGAGAACCGGGCGCGGTTGTACGGTCTGGACCCATCCGTATCCTGCCGTCACCATTGCGTCACCCATGGCAAGAATCTCGCCATCAACGAAGTACTGTCACTCAATCCCGACCATGCCGTATTCGTCTAAGGCCGGGGGAAACATGAATAATCTCAATTTCCTCGACAAATATCAAAAGGCAACCAAGCGGGATTATGTCGCCCGCGTGGTGGAACATGATAAGGCCGAGTGCGCGGCGGTGGCCAAACAATGGGGCCAGGACTACTGGGATGGCGATCGCTGTTTCGGCTATGGTGGCTACCGCTATGACGGCCGCTGGCGGCCCATCGCCGAGGATATCGCCGCCCACTACCGCCTGAAGTCCGGCGACCGGGTACTGGATGTGGGCTGCGGCAAGGCTTTCCTGCTGTATGAACTGACCCAGGTGGTGCCGGGTCTTCAGGTTGCGGGGTTGGATATCTCCCAACACGGCATCGCCAACGCCAAGGACGAGATGCGGCCGTTCCTGCACCTCGGTAACGCCACGTCGCTGCCCTTCGCCGACGACAGCTTTGATCTGGTCCTGTCCCTGAACACCTTCCACAATCTGGAAATCTTCGACCTGGAACAGGCGGTGCGCGAGGTTGAGCGCGTCGGACGCGGCAATAAATGGATCTGCGTCGAGTCGTTCCGGAACGAGACGGAAAAGGCCAATATGCTGTATTGGCAGCTGACCTGCATGAGCTTCCACTCCCCCAAAGGTTGGGAGCATATCTACCGCTCCTGCGGCTATACTGGGGATTTCGGGTTCATATATTTCGAATGACCCGGTGATCGCCCCCTGTTACCGGTGGGCGAGTTTACCGAGGCCTTGGTGGCAACGGATATGAAGCAGCTTCGAAGTTTTTTCATTTATGCCCTGATCTGCCTGATCACGGTGGGGAGCGTCGAGGCGGGATCGTTCGCATATCTCTGCTGGCGAACCAAAGTTGCGGCGGGAACCACCTGGACGGAAGCTTCCCGGCTGCTGTTGCTGCGCCATCCGTCCCAGCATCGCCGCCATGCCTACGGCGGTTTTGATCCCATCGGGACTCAGTTCCTGCGGGCTCACACCACCTATGCCGATCTGCGCACCAACAGCTGGGGCTTTGTGGCCAATGGGGATGACGCAGGCGATCCTCCAGTATTTCCCGACAAAGGCAAGGGCAATAAGATGCGGATCATTCTGTTGGGAGGCAGCAGCATGGTCGGAGCGGGCGCCTCACGGAATTCACAGACGATCGCGGCCCATCTCGAACGCTTGCTGACTGCCGACGGCATCAAGGCCGAAGTATTCAATTACGGGATGTTCGGGGCGCACAGCCACAACGAATTACTGAGGATCGTCAACGAAGTCGTATTCTTGCAGGCGAATCTCGTCATCGTTCTGAATGGCTGGAATGACGCCATCTATACCATCGAGCACCTGCGCCAGGGCCTACCCCACCCAATAGTGAATTGGAGTCAACTCTCCTACTCCAACTTTGATTATTTCCATGGTCTATCGGAATTCACCCGGGTTCCACCCCCGGTCATGACCTATACGTGGCTGCTGATCGACACCTTGACCTCGGCACCGACCGCAACGGGAGGGGACGCCCGCAAGGTCGCCACCTATAACGGCCTACCCTTCTATCATCTCAGCGAGACCTTGCTGGGACAGGCAAAGGCCCACGGAATGATCTTTGGCAACAATGTCGGCGCCATGGCGGCGATCTGCGCCAGTCAGGGCATCGGTTTCGCGCACTATCTTCAGCCTCACCCGGAACAGTTCAAGCCCCTGTCTCCAGAGGAGGAAGAGAAGATCGTCGCCGATTTAGAGCTTTACGAGAAGCAATGGGGGCTGGGCTGGCGCCGCGCCGTCTTCCGCCAGCACCAGACCGAGATCTTCGACCAGTATGCCGATGCCCAGGCCATGCTGCACCAGACCTATGCCGCCAATCCATCCGTGCGGTTCACCGATCTACGGCCCCTCTTCGCGGATGTGCGCGAGCGCATCTACATGGACGTGATTCACTACAATGATACCGGCAATCGCCTGCTGGCGCGGCGGTTCGCTGACGATATCAAGGCGAGCCTGGGCCAGGGGGAGAGGAAGTAACTTTGACTCCGGGAGTCCGGGTAAATCATGATTGGTTTGCGTGAGAGGTTGTGATCCGGCATGTTTTGTGGCGGGGTAAGCTGGGCGAGCGCCGTTAGCCGGTTGCAGTCCATGGGGCTGGGTATGCGCAAGTAAGGACCTGAGAAGTGTTTGGCATAAATTCCAAGAATATTGTTAATGCATACAAGGATATACGGGACGGCGCCATCTGCTGGAGGGTGTGGCATATTCTTTCGGTCCAAGATATCAAACAACGATATCGGCGGTCCACGTTCGGGCCGTGGTGGCTGACCATCAGCACCGGCATTCAGGTCATGGTTGTTGGAATAACCATGGGTGTTTTGCTTGGTCAGCCTATCCAGAACTATCTTCCTTATGTGTGCGGTGGGTTCCTGCTGTGGAATTTTATGTCGACGGTGGCGACGGAAGGCAGTATGTGCTTCATTAGCGCCGCCCCTCATCTGATGCAGATACGCCGACCGCTGTTTGCATTTGCACTGCAAGTGATCTGGCGGAACTACATCAATCTGTTCCATGCGTCGTTCATCTTTGTGGGGGTCGCGGCCTTTTGCGGCATTAATCCGTGGCCGGCGATTCTTTTAGCGCCCATCGGGCTGCTGCTGCTGCTATTCAATCTGTCCTGGAGCGTGGTGCTCTTCGGCTTATTGTCCGCTCGCTTTCGGGATATTCCCATGATCATCCAAAATGCGATCAGCGTAATGTTCTGGGTGACGCCGGTGGCCTATTACCCCACTCAGTTGGGGGCGCACCAGTACCTCATCACCTTCAATCCGCTGGGCTATCTTATCAATGTGGTCCGGCTGCCGCTGCTTGGCGAAATTCCCGGCATGGATGTCTATCTGATCGTCATTGCCATCGGCGTGGTCGGATGGATCGGGACCTTCCTGTCTTTTGCCCGGTTCCGTGGCCGCGTGACTTATTGGATTTGATGATGATTCGTATTCACGCTCAAAATCTCACTGTCGAATACCCAGTCTACGATGTGCAGGCCCGGTCGTTACGCCACCTCCTGATGCTGAACCCTATCGCCAATCGGCTGGCGGGAAGCCGGGGCGGCACAGTGGGCGGCGTGATCGGGCAGGGCTATCGCGGGACCATGCTGGTCAGCGCCCTCAAGGGTCTTAATTTCGAGATCAACAAGGGCGATCGGGTCGGCCTGATCGGCCATAACGGCGCTGGTAAGACCACGTTGCTTCGAACCTTGGCCGGAATTTATGAACCTGTGGCTGGAGACCTGTCGGTCTGGGGGCGGGTCATGCCGCTCTTTAATGTCACCGACGGCATCGATGTGGATTCCACGGGCTACGAGGCCATCCACACCCGCGGCCTGACCCTGGGATTCAGCCGGGAACTGATGGACAAGGCGGATGAAATCGCCGAGTTCACCGGGCTTGGGGAATATCTTTACATGCCCATCCGGACCTATTCGTCGGGCATGTTGGTCCGTCTGGCTTTTGCGATCGCCACCGCGATTACCCCGGACATCCTCCTCATGGACGAGATCATCGGCGCCGGAGATTCAGCCTTCGTGGATCGGGCGGAAGCGCGGCTGAAGACCTTCGTACGGGATGCCGGTATCATGGTGGTGGCCAGCCACAGTGAGGCGATCCTGCGCCAGTGGTGCAACAAGGCCATGTTGCTGCACAAGGGGGAGATGGTGGAGTTTGGCGATGTGGATTTGGTGATCAAGGCCTATCATACGATCAACAACCAATAGGGCGGGGAGGCTGATTCGCCCGATATAGCTGGCCTGCCTCGGATACCTGTGGTAGTTAGCCTTCCCTGTGCAACAGTACCCCTGGCACTTGATGTCAGCTTTTTTACTGATCCTCACGGCCATGCGAGATACCGTGATGACGGAGTGTTCTGCTGGTCTTTGTCCTGGGTATTTTTCTTGTCCCGCTGTCACTTCCGCCGGATATATGACCCGATGAACGCTTCGCATCTCGACTTCTACATGAAATACGGAATTTCGCCCGTCCGCCAGGATATTAGCGATCTCGACCGGCATTTCCAGCGGCGAGGGGCGCTATATCGTCATCTGGGGATTCTGCCCCAGCATATCGCCGGGCGGCGGGTGTGCGAAGTGGGGCCGGGCAGCGGCTACAACTCGGTGTTCACCGCCAGTCTCCAACCTTCCTATTACGAGTTGGTGGAGGGAAACCCCACGGGTATCGATAATATTCGTGAGTTGTTCCGCTCCTATCCGCAATGGACCGCCGACATCGCCATCACGGCGTCCCGGATCGAGGCATTCCCGCCGAAGCCTTTTGACTTCGTCTTCTGTGAAGGCCTGCTCTCAGGCGTTCCCAATCCAGAAGCCGTGCTGAACGTCCTGGCCGCCTGCGTGGCGCCCGGTGGGACTCTGGTCATTACCTGCGTCGATCACCTGTCCCATTTCCCGGAGACCATCCGTCGGGTCTTCGGCGACCTAGTGATTGCCCAAGACGATGATCTGGACACCAAGGTGAGTAAGATCCTGCCGATGGTGGAGTCGCATCTGCAGACCCTGAAGGGGATGAGCCGCCGGTTGGACGATTGGGTCATCGATAATTTGATTCACCCCGGCTCCATTATTCCCCTGATCAATTTCCCGGAAGCGGTGGCTGTCCTGGCCCATGACTTCCAGTTTCTCGCCAGTTCTCCGCATTTTGTCCAGGACTGGCGCTGGTATAAGGATATTGTCGGCGCCGATTGCGACTTCAACATCAATGCAATCGAGCAGTATTGGGCCAATGCCCATAACCTGATGGATTTCCGCCGCAGAGTTCCGGTTCGGGATCCGGACGCCAATATGCGCCTCTACGACCTCTGCACCACCGCCCGTGCCTGTGTCGAGCGGTTCGAGCATGACGGCAATCGTCAGCATCTGGCGGAGTTCCGTACTCTACTGCAAGAGATCGCCGATAACTTTCTGGCGTTCAGCCCGGAGACTGGCGCAGCCTTGGCCGAGGCGGCGGAGGCTCTTGACCTGGAGGCCTTCGACCCGAAAAAGGCGGCATCTCTTCAGCACTTTTCCGGGCTGTTCGGCTGCGGCACCCAATATATCAGTCTGACACGCGGCCGCTAGGCTCGGCGCGGCACCACCTGTCCAAGCGGGGAGATAGCGCATTGACCAAGGTACTCATTATTGGTGGCGGATTCGCTGGCTGCATCGCAGCACAAATGCTAGTCGGCAAGGGCTATGATGATGTCACTCTGATTGAAGCCTCCGCCGAATTGGGCGGTAGTTGCCGGACCCAGTGGTACGGCAATCATCCCTATACGGTCGGCCCTCGCCACTTTCTGACCCGACGCGAGGACGTATGGAACTTCTTGAACAGCTCGTGCCCCATGCACCGCTACGATGCGGGGCATGAGTTTCTGACCTATGTAGAGCGGGACAGCGCCTTCTACCACTTCCCCATTCACCGGGACGAAGTCGCCGAGATGCCGGATTCCTCACAGATCCTCGAGGAGTTACGAACCGTTCCAGGACCCGAGGGTGCCGCGAATCTGGAAGAGTATTGGCTGTTCTCGGTCGGACAAACCCTCTACGACAAATTCGTGAATGGCTATTCGAAGAAGATGTGGGGCATCGATTCGAATGTCGAACTGACGGATTTCGGATTCACACCCAAGGGGGTGGCGCTGAAGAGCGGCTCCAAGGCGGCCTGGGATGATGCCATTTCCGGCTTCCCACTGGCGCCCAACGGCTATGACGACTATTTCTCGTTAGCCACCAAAGATGTTAAGGTCCTGCTCAATACCTTGATCACGGACTTCGATATCACTAATTATCGGGTCAAGGTCGATAATGAATGGCACCAGTACGATTTAATCATCAACACCATTTCTCCTGAAGTTCTTCTGAAGAATGCCTATGGTCCGCTACGCTGGATGGGCCGGGATTTCTTGAAAATCGTCCTGCCCGTCGAGAAGGTGTTCCCTGACGACGTCTACTTCCTGTACTACGCCAATACAGAGCCGTTCACCAGGATCGTCGAGTACAAGAAGTTCTATCGCTACAAATCACCGCATACGCTGATTGGTATCGAGGTCCCGTCCTTCAACAACAAACTCTACCCCTTCCCCTGCAAGAAGGATCAGGCCATCCATCGGCAATACATCGAGGCCCTGCCCAGCAATGTGCACTCCATCGGCCGGAATGGAAGCTATCGCTACCTTGATGTTGGTCTGATCATCGAGCAGTGTCTGGACCTGTTTAAGAACCTCTGAGCGAGCCGAGGTGCCACGGACGTGACTATCAGCAATTCCACCGGCGCGGTTGGCGGCGTAGTTTACGCCGCCGATGATGAAGGTGAGGCCGTTTCTGGCCTTCCTACTCCTATTCCCGTTCCCGATCTCGAAACCTATCTACGCGAGCGACGGATTTGCCTTTCCCGGTCCATACCCCGGCTGACCAATTTCGTGATGTTCATGCGGGCGGACCGCCGCACGGTTCATCCCAACTATCTGCCAATCCGCCTGGATTTCGAGAATGTTAGCCGCTGCAATTTTCGCTGCACCATGTGCAAGGTCAGCGAATGGCCCAAAGGCCAGCGTGCCGCCGACATGACCCTGGCCGATTTTAAGCGCCTGCTTGACGAGCAGGTCGGGTTGGTTGAAATCAAGATTCAGGGGTTGGGTGAGCCAACCCTCCAGCGCGACGATTTTTTCGAAATGATCCAGTATGCGCGGGCCCGGCATATCTGGGTTCGCACCACGACCAACGCTTCGCTGCTACATCTCAAGGACAATTACCGCAAGCTGGTGGATAGCGGCGTCAATGAAATCCAGATTTCCATCGATGGCGCCGACAAGGACACATTCGAGTCGATCCGCCGGGGAAGCTCCTTCGAGCAGGTGGTGGAGAACTGCGCCCTCATCAATGGCTATTGCGCCGAGAAGGGGATCGAGCGGACCAAGATGTGGACCGTTGTCCAGAAAGCCAACCGCCATCAGTTGCCGGATCTGGTCGACCTCGCTGCCCGGACCGGCTTCAGCTCTATGGCCTTCTCATTGAATCTGGTGGACTTTGGGATAGCTGATTGGCGAACTCGTAACGAGCAGGTGACGGTCATGGCCGACTTTACCATGCGAGAGGCGCGCGAACTGCTGCGGCGTGGTGAGAACCTGGGTGTCAAGGTCGCGTTCTGGAGCGTGACCTCCAAATATCACAGCCGCTCCCCCGCCGGGCTTTGCCCGTGGCCATTCGAGCGAGCCTATGTGGGCTCCGACCTGCGTGTATCGCCCTGTTGCGTTATCGGTGACCCCGATGTCAGCGATATGGGGTCGGCGGTCAATGGCTTCGCGTCGGTCTGGCGTGGCGAGGCTTTAAATGAATTTCGTAAAGCGCACCTGTCCGGCACCATTCCTTTAGTCTGCCAATCATGTTACGAGAGCGATTATGGCGGCAGCGCCTAAGGGGAGGGAATGTCCATGTCTTTGACGGTTACCCGGTACAACGAGGGTGAGGCACTGGCCATGGAGGCCCAGCCTAACCGCATCACCGAGGCCTGCCGACCGGAATTGTTCTTGAAGGCCGGATATCCGGTGGAGGTCAAGACCGAGGCGGGTCTGATCCGGTTCGCCGATGTGATGCACGAAAACAGGGATCCCATCGATTACAAGGATCTGCTCCACGGTTTCACCGCCGAGGAGTTCGATTTATTCAAGGAAGTCACGGCCAAGGTAGGTGAGTTCACCGAAAGCCGGTTTGGCCGCAAGGTTCTGCCGAAGGGGGCCTTGACCCGCGCCATGTTGAGCTACCGCCACATCCGCTGGCTGGCCGAACCAGGTTCCGCAGTGTTCGAGATTGGGCCGGGATCCGGCTATCTGGGGGCACTTTTGGCGACGGCGGGCTACCGCTATGGCGCCAGCGATATCACCCAGGGTTTTTATCTCTATCAAAGCCATCTCTGGGAATACATGTTCGGCGACCGACTGATCGAACTGGCCGGAAATGACTTGGCTTTCACCGGAACGGGGGACTTGCCTTCCGGGGCCGTGCTACATGTGCCGTGGTGGAAATATACCGTTGTCCAGCCTGAGGCGGTTACCACTCCCATCGACGTATTCATTGCCAATCACGCCTTGTGCGAAATGAACCTCTATTCCATGTGTTACACGATCAAGTTGTCCCGCCAGATGCTGTCAGCGTCTGAGAAATACGGGTACTTCTTCATCGAAGGCACCGGTGGCGAGATGCTGCGCAGCCGCGCAGCCACCTTCCATTATTTCGACCAGAACAAATTCACCCAGGTGTTCGAGGATGGCGGCCTGATCGACGTCCTGGTGCCGGAGGAGCGGGCCAGCCGGTTATTCCTTCCCAAGGAGGAGGCCTCTGCGGGAGTGCCGGCGTCGCAGCCAGCTCCGCAGAACACGGCGGCCAAGATCCGCCGCCGCGTCGGGGTGATCAGGGGCAAGATCGCCAATCACGGCGGTGTGATCCCGGTTGCGATCAAGGTGGCGCGGCGGCTGTTGAGCAAGACCTCGACCCAGCCGAATCTGGTGGAACTCCTTCATGCGGTCAATACGCAAGCCGAGGCTCCCCGGCCCGACGAGACCGTGGTCCACCGCCAGATAACGGATGGTCGGGCTTGGGCAGCGCGGCAGCCGAAGGTCGAGTTCGAGGATGTGCGGAAATTCCAGCGCGCCTTGATGCCCAATGGCGATGTTCGCAGCGATGACGAACGCTTCTTCCAGTACGTGTTTGGCACCAGCTTTTATAGTTGATGGCGAACCAAGCCCCACGTCGCTTCGCCACCACCTGTCCCATCTGCCAAGGTCAACGGGTGGAGGCGATCTGGGCGGGAGACTCGCCACTGCTGCCCATGACCCGGCGCCGTGACGGCTATGACGTGTTGTTCGCGCCGATGGAGGTTGTCGGCTGCGTGGTCTGTGGCCATGTTTTCAACCATGGTTTTGTGCCGTCGACCACCGACAGCATGTATGGTGACGTGGCGCTCACCAATATCCCCGCCGACCCCAGCATGCACCAGCGGCTGACATCCTTGTTCGAATGGTTGCCGCAAGCCGCGGTACAGGGGCACCATGTCCTGGAAATCGGCGCAGGCGGCGGCCATCTCGCCCGGTTGCTGGCCAGGGCCGCGCGGCAGGTGACCGTGATCGAGCCCTGTCTGGGCCTAACCCGGGATCTGGTGCCGGAAGCCAATATCCATCTGATTCACGACCTCTTTCCCTCCTCGGCAGAGATCCCGCCAGCGGGACTATGTCTGGCTCGTCAGGTGCTGGAGCACACATCCGATCCGCGCGCCTTTTTCCGCGCTCTCGTCGCCACCATGACTCCTGACGGCTATGCCTATGTGGAGATTCCCAACGCCGAGTACATCCGGAATCATGGCGCTATCTTAGATATCCATGTTCAGCACATCCAGTATTTCACACCGCAGGGACTGGTCCAACTGGCTGGGAATGCTGGATTGGTGGCCGAGCGAATGATCCACATTAAGGACGGACACGATATCGGGATTTTGTTCCGTAAAGGCACGGTTCCGGCGCAGCCGCTCCACTCCGGTGGTGAGTATGATTTTCAGGAATGGCGCCGCGCCTTGCAGTGTCGCATCGATGACCTTGCCGCCGTGGACTTCGTCGCCCTGGGGCGGATAGCCCTGTACGGTGTCACCATGCATGGTCAGGTATTACTGAATCTTCCCGGCTTCGATGCGTCAACGGTGGTTGCTGCCTTCGACGACAACCATGCCAATCTGGATTACGGTCTCTATACGCCGACCGGCTTCATCCCAGCCCAGGCACCGACGGCTCTGACCCTTGCCGAAATCGATACGGTGATCATCACCGCCTATTTGCACGATCAGGTCATGGAACAAAAGCTGCGCACTCTCGGATTTTCTGGAACAGTTCTGACGGCCGGAACCGCGGGCCATCCTCGGATGATGGGACGTCTATTCTCCGTGATCGGAGAGCGGGCATGCTGAGGCCCATTTCCCGCCTCTGCGGTGCTGGTTCCGAGAGCTTCAAGCATCTGAGGCTCAGCCTTCTCCTGCTCGTTCTTTATGCGTTCAGCGTAAACGATCTGCTTCTGTCGCTCATTACCAAGATCATCGGTAAGTTCTCTGATTTCGTGCAATGGCCATTGCGGGCCATTGACCGTCACTTGCTTCGTATGGGCTCGGGCGGGCGAATTCTTGCCATGGTCCTGCCATTCAAGCTTACGGCCCGTATCATCGATTCGCTCGGTTGGAGGATTCGTGGGCCGATCTGGGCGTTGCAGCGCTACCTTCGCAGTTCAAGGGTGCAGGAGCACATCGGCGAGAAAATTTGTCTGATTGCCGAAAAATCCCCGGCTTTAATCCGGCGGTTCCGCCATGCTGTCTTTGCGCTATGGACCCGTCGCGGTCAGTTGCAGAAGCTGGAGACGGCGGCGCGGGCCGAGGTCGAGGGCGGAGACGCCAATGCCTTGGTCGATCTGGCAAGACTTGCCTTCAAATGGGGGCGAACACAAGATACCGCAGCTTTCCTGACGGAGTCATTCGGTCAGATCGGGGCGCTTTCCACCACCAGCAAACTCGATCTGGCCAACCTTTGCCTGGAATTGATGATGGTCCGTGGCGCCCTGGCGGCAGAGCCTCGTCCAGGCCATATCAGCTCCTTGGAGCAGTTGGACCGTTTCCTGTCGGGACTGGACCTGTCGGGCATGGTGCTGGCGCTCTGCGACTTCGTCCTTACCCGGGAGGACTCATCCTTGGCCTGGGCCATTAAGGGAAAGTGCCTGCATCATGTGGGCCGGGACGTGGAGGCGGTGGAGGCGCTCACCCATGCCTGCCAGCAAACGCAGGGAAGCGTGGTAAATGCGGCAATCCTCGCCAAGGCATTAGAACAGCTGGGCCGGTTCCAGGAGGCGGCCGACGCCCTTCGTACCGCGCTGGCCCGGTTTCCGGGAGAGGCGCGGCAGGAAGATTACTTTCAAGTGGCTTGCCTCGAAGTGCGGCGCGGTGCCGTTGGCGCCGCAATTGAGGAACTGACCGAGAGAATCGCAGCGCTGGATATTCGCCCCATCGCGTGAGCGATCATTCGAATATGTTAAAGAACAGAGTAACTTCATGAAAATTACATTTGTCGTAGCGCTATGGGGTGAATGGTATACGGACGTATTTTGTAGCCTGATGGCTAAATCAATGCTGGCTGATGGCAACTTTCCCTCTATCGGCAACCGGGCCGAGGCGCGGCTGCGCATATATTGCGATGCGGCGACACGGGCCAGTATCCTGGCCTGGACTGGGATTGTGGCTCTACAGACGACAATCCCAGTGGATTTCGTTCTGTTCAAGATCGACTATCGGGCTCCCATCAGTTCCCATCACCAGATTTGGGCCGATGCTCTGGTCCGGGCACGGAGAGAGAAGGGTACCGTTGTTTTCCTGGCCCCCGATACCATATGGTCCGATGGATCGGTTTCCCGGCTGATCGATGTCTTTTCCGAGGGCTATGCCGCGGCATTTTTTCCGGGATTCCGAGTCGCTAGCGATACCTTCTTCGATTCCACGCGGGCGGAGTTTTCCGACGAGTGCGCCCCGATTTCCCTACCAGGGCCGGAACTCATGCGGCGCGCCATGGAAAACATGCATCCTCTGAAATCGGTATTCGTCCGTCACAGCCCGGCATTCCCAGATCATGGTGAGAACATGCTGTGGCCGGTCGGGGACGAAGGCTATGTGCTGCGCGAAGCCATAACCCATTCGCTGTTCGCGGTGAATCCGTCCCTCATAGATGTCAATAATTTCACCGTTCCGGTCCATTCATCGCAAATTGACCGGATCTATTGGGCTTCGGGGTCCGATGATATTCTGTTTCTCAGTTTGGGGCCGGTGTCCCGGGATATTAATTGGTATGAAGCCTCCGGGCCAATCAGTGCCGAGCGGCTAGCCCTGAAATCCCTGGCCTGGGACAGCCCTCTGGTTTCCTCACTCATCCGCAGGCGGTTCCGGTTCCACTCGGGGGTCCGTGATGAAGCCTCCTGGCGGGCGGTCGAGCGGGCATCGGACCTATTCACCCACCGATTACTGGTCTCGCGTGAGGTGCTGCGGCTGATTCGGGCGGTCGATGACGCCGGATGCCGCAGGGCGGCGGAAGTCCTAACCCTAGCACTGACGGAGCGTAGCCTATCCCATGCCGTCACCACCAATGGGCCGATGACGTTTTTTTGCCCCATGAAACTGCCATCGCTACAGTCCTTCGTGGATTATCCAGGTCATAAACTACGTCACCTAATACTCTCCCATGCAACTTCCGGACGGCTAGAAATAACCGACCTGAAACGCATGGGTGAGTTTTGTAATAATACAGGCTGTGTTGTACGTGTTTCCACCGAGCATGGCAACGAGTACATCAATGGATCCCGCCTTATAGCCGCCAATATCAGTTGTGGCGAGCATATCATTCATCTGGTCGATAAGATGATATCGTCAGCCTGAATAGTGCGCTCAGATCGAGCGTGGCTAAGGATGGCAAAGGGATGCTTATGCCCGAACCATCGTCTTCTTCAGATGGGCGGACAGCGACGAAGTAAGCGGCTCAGGATCGGCCCAACTTGCCGACGACGGCACGCTGGAAATTGAGCTGTCCTTCGGACCTCGTCCTCAAGGCTCGCCGCGAGTGACGTCTTCAACAGCCTGTTAGCGCAGTTCAGTGGCGAGGTGCTTGGCCACCAGACGATTACCTGCCGCCGAAAGATGTCCCCCTGGCGCAAACATCCGTTCCAAATCCTGGTCGGGCAAAGCGGCGAAGTCCGGCCGCGTATCGATCACCGTGACCGCCATGGCGGCGCAGTCACGAATAGTATTGAGGGCGGTCATAGCGACGGGATCGTGAAGATGTCCTCGGGCCACCTGAAGCACGACCACCAGACGGCCGCCGACGGAACGAGTTGTCGCATCCAACTGGCGGATGAGGTGGCATGCCACGGCGGCGCCATCGTGATGCTCCACGGTTCGGGCATAGCGGGTCAGGCGCCATGCGTCTCCCAAGCCCAGGCGCTCTGTCATTGAGTAGGCCAGATAACTGTAGCCGAGAACCCGCCGAAGTAGGTCAAGCGGAGGGCGCGGTTGTGGAGGACTGACCGGAACATTGCACATTTCCACTCCTTCGTCCGTCAGGCGAAAATACGGCTTGGGCATGCCGGCGAAGCGAGATAACTCGCACCGTTCGAGGACAAAAGGATTGATGCCCACCAGAACCAGCGGTGGCTTCAATACCGGAATTAGCCGTTTCGCCCAGAGGGTAATCTGGTCGAGCCCCCAGCCGCCGACACCGGCATTCACCACCGATTGGCCCATGATGCTGGCACCCAGCAGCGCCGGCCAAGTCTCGTCATCCTCGACTTCACTGCCGTAGACAAAGGAATCTCCCACCGCCAGGATGGAATTCGGCGCGGGGGCGGGGATGGCCTGGCCGGCGGGCGGGGTATGATCAAGACGATTGCCCAGTGGTCCCAGGCTGAGGCCAAAGCGGCGGCCATCGGGGTCGATCACATAGCCGATTTCGCTGTCGTAACGCAGGAAGGGCATGGTGCCGAAGGTCATCAGCGGCTGGTCCAGCAAGTTTCGCCATTGCAGGACGGATGCATTGGGCGACGCCGCGCGGATACCCAATTCCAGCATCCCCAGTCCCGCTACCAGGGAGAGCAGGACCAGGGCGAGGTTGATGATGGCGTTCCTCAGTCTGGGCATGGGCGGCGCCTCAGCCGACGCGCCGGGTGATCGCAATCATTTCACCCATATGGATGTTAATGATCCACTCTCTCATTCTGTGCGGCAGCAGACGAGCGGCCGCCTTCACCAGTTGGGTCGCGCCCGGAAGAGGATAGCTGGCGAGTTGATGCGCGGCATAGGCCACGGTCATGGCCTTGGGCATGGGGGCGATACCGACCAACTCCATGCCACTGCTTTCGATGGCGCGACGGAGGCCTGAATAGCCGAATAGGGTGAGATGCTCCCGTTTGAAATGGGGCCAGACCCTTCCGAGAAAGGTAGCGGACCACGATCCGATATTGGGGGTCACGATGACGGCCTGCCCGCCGGGGACCAGCAGTGAGGTTACTGTCTTTAGTAGAGCCCAGGGGGTCCGGCTGTGTTCCAGCACATCGGAGAGGATTATCAGGTGAAAGGATGCCGGAGTCAGACCGGCCGCTTCCAGGGTTCCCTGATGCAGATGGGCGGTTGGCACTCGTTGTGCCGCCACGCGGACGGCATAGGGGTTCACATCCACCCCATGCGCTTCCCAACCCTGTTCGGTCGCCACTTCCAGGCAGGCTCCGGTGGCGCAGCCCACATCCAGGATACGCGCCCCGGCGGGTGGAAGCTCCACCCGTTGGATCAGGGAGGTATAAAGCGCCCGTTTCAGCGGCCAGTACCCATCCGCCGCGCCCACATCGCCCCAGGAATGGTAGTAGCCCTCGCCATAAAGGGCGGCCAACTCGGCATCGTCGGGCTGCGGACTGAGAAAGATCAGGTCGCAATCGCCGCACCGGAACAGTGACCCCGTTCCAAACCGGCACGCCGCGCCCTTGTTGCAGGACGGACAGGGGGCCTCGATCACAGGAGGCACTGGCGCCATGGCTCAGAACAGGGTGTCGATGAAGGGTGCAATGGCGCTTCCCTGGGTCAGGACCAGTCGTTCCCCCAGAAATACGGCCGAGAGAATGATGGTGTCAACGCCGGAGAGACAGGGAACCACCGCGCAGCCCGCTCTGACCGGACGGGGAGAGGCGGAAATTAGTGAATTTCCGCCGCCACCAATGCTGCCATGGCTCGGTTGCCCTGGGCGGACATGTGGCCGGAATGGCCGGTTGTGTCGTGGGGCTGCTTCATCCAGCTCTCCCAGAACTCCGCCGGGGAACGTTGATACAACTCCCGCAGATAGGGGTAGCTGTCGACCACGGTCACACCCTGGCTCTTGGCGCATTGGATCACCGCCGGGACCTTCATGGTCTCGCGCGAGGGATCCGATCCGTTAATCTGCCATCCACTGTATTCCATTAGCAAGATGGGCTTTGCCTCCGACTGCCGCGCCAGATCGGCAAAGCTCTTCATCAACAGGCAGGAGACCTCGGCGCCTTGGGGTGGGAGGACGTACTGGTTCTCGTACTCGTAGACAAGCCAGGCCGAGCGCAGGTGAAGGCGGTCAAAGATCCAGTAAAGTGAGTACAGGTTTCCGAAGACATAACGGAAGACTCCCACATGCTTCCGCTGCGGCTTGTAGGGAGGGACAGGGAAATTGCCCAGCTCCAGCGCCCCATCCTTCACTGTGAAATAGGGTTTCACGAGACCGGAATTGACCGCCAACTCGTTGCGTTGGGTGCAGTTGGGGATGCAGCCGAGTACCAGATATTTTGGTTTGGCCTGATCGATCAGTTGTGCCATCCGCAGATACGCCTGATCAAAGCCATAGCCGCCTGCCGAGCCATTGATAACGGGTAGACCGGTCATCTCCTCCAGGACGGCCGGCCAAGCATCCGCATCATGGACCTCGCTGCCATAGACGAAAGAATCGCCGACGGCGAGGACGCCGCCTTGGCGGATGGCATCGATTCCTCCGGCATCGGGCGCCTTATTAAGGCGGATGCCCCGCTCGCCATGGCTATAGAAGTCTGCATTTAGCAACTGGGCAGTGCTGTTTAGGCGGGTTCCCGGCGCGCCGGTATAGTGTTTCGGTCCACGCAGATAGGGAGTGGCCACATAGCCCAGGGTGGGATCGTAGTCGATCATCATATTGGTGAGCGATTGATTGACCGGATCGACGGCGAAATTTCGCCGGTCCCACGGATGCTCAAGCGTGGTTAGCCGCAGGGCGGTCTCGATAATGGCCATACCCACGCATAGGGCAAGCAAGACCAATAGGCCGTTCTGAGCCCCTCGCCTTCTGTGGAATGGGGGCTTGGCGGTCATGGAAGCTTTCCCGGAGCCGTGGGTTTTCCTATGACCTCGGCGAGCAGTTTGGCCATGGCCAGGTTTCCCGGACCCGACATATGGCCCGTATGGCTGATGGTGTCATAGGGCTGTTTGACCCAATGCTCCCAGAACACCTGAGCGCTTTGCTGGTACTGCTCGCGCAGATAGGCATAGCTATCCACGACCGCGACCCCGTTCTGGGCGGCACATTTGAGAACGTAGGGAACCTTGGTCGACTGGCGCGACGTGTCCATTCCCAGAGCCTGCGGTCCGCTGTACTCCATCAAGACGATGGGCTTGGCATCATATTGGCGTGCCAGCCCGGCGAACCTTTCCATGAGGAGGCAGGTTACCTCGGGACCATCGGGGGTGTCGGCATACTGGTATTCGTGCTCATAGACGAGCCATTGGGTCCGCAGACGCAACCGGTCCGCCAGCCAGTAAGCCGTGTAGAGATGCCCGAAGACATAGCGCCATACCCCCACATGCCTGATCTGAGGCGCATAGGGCCGAACCGGCGAGTTCATCAGCCGGAGGGTGCCATTCTCGGCCTTGAAGTAGGGCTTCACCAGTCCGGCGTTCAAGCGGAGTTCGTTCCTTTGAATGCAGTTTGGAATGCATCCGAGGATGAGGATTTTCGGCTTTACCGCCGCGATCAGGCTTTCCATCCGCAGATAGGCTTGGTCGAAGCCATAGCCCCCCGCCGCGCCATTGATCACTGGCAGACCGGTTAGCCGTTCCAGGTGAGCTGGCCAGGACTGATCGTCGGAGACTTCACTCCCATAGACAAAGGAATCCCCAACCGCAAGGATTCCGCCCTGACGGATACGGTTGTCGTCATCCGATTTTGGCTGACGGTTAAGGCGGATGCCTTCGTCGCCATGATTGTATGTAGTCCCACTACGAATTCCCGGCGCAGCGATATAGCCGACTAGGGGGTCGTGAATGATACCAGCATTGGTGAGCGCCTGATTCACTGGATCCACGGCGAAGTTGCGCCCTGACCAGGGTTGGTCGAGATAAGCGAGACGCAGGCCAAGCTCGATCGCACCGATACCGATGCTGACACTAGTCACCACCAACAATATATTGTTGATGGTTGTTTTGGACAGGCCCTTCCACTGACAGGGCATGTGGGAAGGCGACGTCGCGTCGGGCTGGCTGTCTGAGATTGGCTCAATCGCTGCCGACCGGATGAAGCTGATTTTCTTTAGGCTTGCCAATTGGCCGAGGACGCGGATCAGAATAAACAAGGTGATGACTTGAAGCACACCCAGAGCCACCAGGGCTCGGGTGTTCCACAGCACTCCCGTGCCGATCCGCTTCACACGCTCGTACTGCCGCTGTTCGAGATCGGGGATGGTTTCCCGCCACTGCTGGAATTTCTCAATTCCTTCCTGTCGGGCAGCAACGGCGGAATCGGGCAGTTCTTCCAATTCCGCTGGAGAAGCGATCAGCAGAAAGCCACACGCAAGCACAGGAATGGCAAGTCTGGACATCAGTCAGGTCACCCCACTATGTTTCGATGGCACCCTAGCTCTACCGAATGCGATCGTCCATGGTCAATCCTGGGTGAAGAACTTCGGACGGCGGGGTTTTCAATATCGAATGAGGATTCCGAGGCTATGTCGGACCACTTTTCCCTGCCCCACCGGCTTGTGGCCCTTCCCCGGAAAATCCAGGCTCATGGCTGGAATTGGGCGGTCCGGCGGCTGGGGGCGGAGTTCCGCGTGCCGACTACGGGACCGGGGCGTCTGATCCGGGGCGTGCTGGTGGCCGGCCTCAAACTCGTCGCCAAACTATTCGCGGGTCGTCGGGTCGGGAACACTCTTTTCGCATTTTATGATCTAGAGGTGATGCCGGTTACTTTTGATGCGGTTTCCTTTCTCGCCCTGGCCGATCTCGCCCGGCGAAAGGCGATGTTGCCCAATCTGCATATGGTGATCGTTCCGGGACGGAACGCTGGCCTTCGCGAGGAAAATCTTGATTACGAGGCGGCGATCAATGTGGACGTCCGCCGTTGGCGGTTGCGCCATATCATTTTGCCCTTGCGCTCGTTGCTGCCGGTTCCGGGGGGGCAAACTCTGTGCGCCTCCCGCGAGGAGGGGGAACGGGTATGGCGCACAGCCCGTCATACTTGGCCGGAGGGCTATAGCGTGGATTTCCCCGTGGCCTCCGCCACCGATGGCCCGATCGTCCAGGCAGCAGAGCTTCGTGCCAATTATCCGCTTTTACGGGCGCCGGATCAGGCCTGCCGCTATGTCCGTCAGTTCCTGGATGCCCATGCCGATGGTCGGCCGACCATCGTTTTCAGCCTGCGGGAGTCGCCCTATTCGGTGGCGCGTAACAGTGATATCGCGGCCACGGCCCAGGTCGCCCGAGAGCTTTCCCCCCGTTTTGCCGTGATCCTGGTGCCAGATACCGACACCGCCATGGACCTGCCACCTCCGGAGTTGGCAGCATTTCCCATATGCAGCGCGGCGGCTTTCAATCTGGAAATCCGCATGGCGCTGTACGAAGCGGCTCTGATCGTAGCGGGGGTGGCGCAGGGGCCGTTCGAGCTGTGCTGGTATTCCGACCGCTGCCGCTATGTGAGCTTTCTCGAACCGGGGCTCTCTCCGCAGACCGAACCCCACTTTCTCAGGCAACGTAAGGTGATTTGCGGGACGTCTCCGGCCTTCACGCTGTCGTCGCATCGCTGGGTCTGGCAGCGGGACAAGGCGGGGACCATGCTGGAGGCTATCGACGATTTGGCCGATTGGCTGGATGCTCAACCCCGGCTGACGCGAAACTGGTATCCTTATCACGAACTCTGACCCGCCGAGTCAGAGTTCGTCATGAAGGGCAGCAGGACGGATTGGTCGTCATGCTGCTGGAGCTCGATCATGGTGCCATCGGGATCATGGAACAACAGTTGCAGGATATGGTCGGTTCGGCCACGCCGTACCTTTACGTCGTGGCCCAATCTCGTCAGATAGTCCACCCATTGCCCGATATCATTGACTGTGAGGCAGAGATGGCGGAACAGGCCGCCTTCGGAAGTGGCCCCGGGCGCATTGAAGATCTCCAGGAAGGTGCCGCCGCCGACACAAACGAAAAAGCCGTAAAGCTCGTCCTTGTCATTACGGAACTGGTGCGCCAGACGACCGCCCATCGTATCAATCCAGAACTCCAGGGCGCGCGGCACATTCGTGGTGCTCAGGCTAACATGGCCCAGTTTATCCAGGCATGGCGGTGTGGCCTTGCCTTTCATAGTTCGACCAGGGTTGGCAGCGGAACGATGAAGCGTCCACCCTTCGCCCGCCAGTCCGAATTCCTGGCGATGATCGGCTCGGCGTAGCGCCATGCCAGAATGATAACGCAGGCCGGGTTCCGCTCCGTCAGAGCCTGGGGGGAGACCACGGGAATGCGGTAATCCGGACCGATAATGGCCTCTGTCAGTGGCTTGTCGTCGATAATGAAGTCAAGAGACTGTGCCAAATTCAGCTGACTGATCAGCGTGACCGTCCCCACCGAGGCCCCATAGCCCGCGATGGGGCGGCCAGTGGCGCGGTAATGGGCAATGACCTCCACAAGGTCGGCACGAGCCTTGGTCAGCCGGTCGGACATGGGCCAGTAGGTGGCGGGATTGTGCAATCCGGCGGCCTGCTCGGCAGCCATGAACGCAGCGACGGAGCCCGAGGGTTCGCCCGTTCCGGAGCCCAGGCGGACATAGCCCCGGAAAGACCCTCCCTTGGTGGGCAGGTGCTCCACTTCCACCAGTTCCATATCGTGGGCGCGAAAAAAGCGCACTAGCGGCCCGACCAGGAAGTAGGACAGATGCTCGTGATAGATTGTATCGATCAGGAAGCGGTCGATCACGTCAGCGCCGTGCTGGGTCTCGAACACGAACAGGGAGGTTTCATCCATCAGGGCGCGGATACCCCGGGTGGGGCCGTCGATATCATCCAAATTGGCGTAGGTATTGGTGCAGACGACGACCTTGGCCGGTCCCCGCCGCGCTCGGATCTGATGACCAAGCTCTTCGGTGAAGAAGGTCGCCAAGGTTTCGATCCCGCGCTCGGTGGCGAGGCGGGCGGTCTCGCGGGCTGGATCGATGCCCAGGACGGTGGCGCCGGCGTGTTGGAACGGCTCCAGCAGGGTTCCGTCGTTACTGCCGACCTCCACCACCAGATCGCCCGGTTGCAGATTGACGCGGGTGCCGACTGAATCGGCCATTTGCTTGAAATGTTCCCCCAGACCCAACGAAATGGCGGTCCGATAGGAAAAGTTATTGTAGTGGACCTCGGGATCGATGATGTCGAGCAGTTGCACATGACCGCAATCACGGCACAGCCAGAGATCCAGCGGCACCAGGGTCGCCGCCATGGCCAAGCTGTCGAGGCCGTTGGCGGCGATGCCGATATTGGGGGTCGCGACCGGAATGGGGGCCAGCGGAACAACCATCTCCACGGCGGGCGACCCGCACAGCCGGCAGGTAGAGCGATGATGGGAAAGCGCCTTCATCCGACCAAAATCCCCCAATTCTCAGGCGTGGCCCAAATGACGCCGCCAGATATCTTCGACTAACTGGATGTCTGCCACAGAGTCCGCACCACTGGCAAGCGGCTCTCTTTTAGAGCGGATATCGGCCACGAAGGCCTCGGCCTGTCGGCGAAAGGACCAGCTCCAATCGGGCTGGAAGGCCACGACCTCGCCATTGGATCGGTGCAGAGTCACGGCGGCGGGAACCCGCAACAGCGGCGAGGCCAGGGAAAGCACCAGCCGTCCCTTCTCGAACACCACCTCCACTCCTTCCGACCAATGGGCCGAGTTCACCTCGGCCATTTCCAGGATCGCCGGGAAATCACCGCAATCGAAGGTCACCAGACGCCCATTGCAGCGGTCCAAATCGACTGAGCGAACCCGGGGGGTGCCACCGGCCAGATGGCGGAGCAGATTGATGTCATGAATGAATACATTGAGAAACCAAGCGTAATCCTCGTGTCGGTCCGGCGGAACCCAGTCGGGAGCGACCGGCCACAGCGTGATGCCATCCGGCCGGGTCTCTCCGGTCATGATGAAGCCCTTGCTGTTGCAAGCAAACTCTCCAGTGTAGCACCAGCTGCGCATCAACAGCACGCGCCCCATCTCGCCCGAGTCCCGGAAGTTCTGGACTAACTGATGGGCCAGAGCGGTTCCGGCATCGTGGCGCTTCATGAATCCGATCGCGTACCGCAGATCTCGGGCTTGGGCCGCCGTCACCAACCGTTTGGCCTGCGCCATGCTGTGGGCCATGGGCTTTTCCGACAGGACATGGCGTCCGCCGTTCAGACAATCCAGCGCGACCGGCCCGGTGGCCGGGCGGCGGGTGACCACGATGACTGCCTCCACCATGGGATCGTCCAACATGGCACGGTGATCGGGGTAAAGTTTGGGAACACCGAACTTGTCGGCCACCTGTCGACCCAGATCAGACCGTAATTCGGCCAGGGCGGTTACATGACAGCCCGGAATCTCAGCGAAATTGGAGAGATGCGCCAACTGCCCGATCATGCCGGCGCCGACCATACCGATCCCGATGGAACGTTCAGTCTCTATCATTTTCTGGTCCCTCCGCACCATCGTCCTGATTCGGCCGCAGGCCGACCTTACGGCCATGTCCCGCCGCCGCCTGAACCTTCCGAGAGTACCGGGTGGCGGCGGCATTGATTTCCGGGGGAAAGTTGTCGGAGATGAATAAGATCTTCATGGGCAATCGGCCAAAATATGATCGTAAAGGCTGATGACCTGGGCGATGATGGCCTCGCTTCCAAACTCTGCCTCGGCGAGTTGGCGGGCATTGGCACCAAACTCTCTCCGAAGTTCGGGCGAGGCGGCAAGGCGGATCATGGCCGCCGCCAGTGATGTCCAATTCTCCACCGGGACCAACAGGCCGTCCACTTCGGGACGGACTACTTCCCGGCAGCCGGGAACATCGGTGGTAATGATGGGCCGACCGCAGGCAGCCGCTTCCAGCAGGGTCTTGGGGAGGCCTTCGCGATAGGACGGCAGGACGCAGACATGGGCCTGACGCCAGATGGCACAGATATCCGATTGCTGCCCAAGCCATTGGATGCAGCCCTCGGCATGCCAGCTCCGAAGCTGGGCTTCGGACAGGGAGGTGGGGTTGTCAAGATCGGGTGAGCCTACCAGTTGGACCGTCACCGGCAGGCTCAGACGCTGCATCTCGCGCGAGGCCCAGACTACTTCGCAAATGCCTTTATCGGTCAACATCCGGCTGACCACGGCAAAGACGACGGGGCCGTCGGGCTCAGGCTCGGGCTGGAAATAGTCGAGATCGACGCCGGAGCCTCGGATGATTCGAACCTGGGAGGCGGTCACTACGCCGCCGCCGATCAGCATATCGGCGTCGTCGCCATTCTGAAGGATCAGCCAGACGCCGCGCCGACGTAGCGCCAGCCGCAGCCAGCGGACCAGCGCCGCCCGGATCATACCGATACGCAGGCTGGCCGACATGAAGATATAGCCCATTCCCGCCAGGGCGGCGACCATCCGCCGGATTCCAGCAAACCGGCCCACGGTGGCGGCGTAGAGGACGGGCTTAAGGCCAACGGCGTGCACGATATCCGGCTGTTCCCGGCGCAGCATCCGATACAATTGAACCAGGGCAACGACTTCCTCGATCGGATTGCGGCCGGTGCGTCGCATGGTCAGGGGGACGACCCGGATTCCCGGCTCATCAATGGGCCACTCGGGCGAGACCCGGGTCGCCACCACCACGTCCCAGCCATGGTCGCGGCAGGCGCGGGCCAGGGCCAGCCTGTGCGACAGGAAGTACCAGCTCTCGGTCACCAGGAAGAGAATTTTACAGCGCTTGTCCATGCGTCCCTGATGACGGCTTTGGGGCCGGGACGGCCTCTCGAATCGCGCGGCATGGTGCCACGGCGGGGGCGGGGACGCAACTGGTGCCGGGAGGCCATTCAGGGAGCGCTTGAAAGGAATCAGGTCCGCTGACGGATGAGGTTCATGGCCATGTGCTTGATGATCGCCATGTTATTGGGCCCGTACTCATTGGGATAACCGCAATTGAACCGGGTGGTGAAGTCGTTGCGGTCGATGGCCAAAAATAGTGCTCGCTCGGTGGCGTAGGACCATGTCTTGTCGGGGAGGCCTACTCGTCGAAACGCGGTCGCGGCGTCATTCACAGGTTGCCGACTTCCCCGGCGATGCGGCGGATGTGTCGGCGGGTTTCGGCTTCGGCGGCGTCGCCGTCGCCCAGGGCCACCGCTTCGACGATACGGGCATGTTCCTCGGCCCGCTTGTCGAGAATGGCGCTTTTGGCGTCAGGCCGAATGCACATGGCCCGGGTCTGCGCCCATAGCCGTTCGATCATGTCCGCCATGGTGGCGTTGCCCGACAGATCGGCCAGCAGCCTGTGAAAGCGGGCGGCTTCGGCGGCGTAGACCGCCTGCCGCTCCGCCGTGACCGAGGCCCGCTGGCGTTCGACCGAGTGACGCAGCTCGGCCAGGGCGGCGGGGGTGACCCGTTCCGCCGCCAACCGCGCCGCCGCGCCTTCCAGCACTTCCCGCACCGCGAAGATTTCCATCAGGCGTTCACGGTTGAAGCCGATGAAGAACACCCCCTGGCGTGGCCGGACCTCGACGATTCCCTCGGCTTCCAGCCGGGCGACCGCGGTCCAGACCGGCGAACGGCTGACCCCCAGCCGGCGGGAAAGGTCCTCGACGCTGATCTTGTCGCCGGGCCGGACATCCTCGCCGGCCAGCAGCATCTCATGGATGACGCCATAGGCCTGTTCGGCGAGGTTGGTTTTTTGCAGGGTCAGGGATTTCATGGGGCTGCTTTGGGGCTTGGGTCGGGGTGGACGATTCTGACCGAGCTTGCGGCGGGACGCAAACAGGAATAACGTAACATGAAACACGAAATGCCGTCCGATGGCGACGGCGCTCTGATCGGCAGGTCCGGATGCCCACACACCTTCCCCTTTCCAAGCTGATCGCCTGGGCCGCCCTTGCCGTCGGCCTCGCCGTGCTGGCGTTGCAGCCCTTGCCCGAGGGTGAGAGCCGCGCCCTGGCGCTGGCCGTCGCCGCCATCGGCCTGTGGGCCACCAGCGTAATTCCCGAACCGATCACGGCGGTGTTCTTCTTCACCGCAGCCATGCTGCTAAAGGCGGCCCCGGCATCGGTGGTGTTCTCCGGCTTTGAATCGGCGGCGCTGTGGCTAATTTTCGGCGGTCTGGTGATGGGGGTGGCGGTCAGGTCCACCGGCCTGGGCGAGCGCATCGCCACCCGGCTGGGCCGCGCCTTCGGCGGCAGCTATTGGGGCGTCATCACCGGCGTTACCGTGGTGGGAGTCGCCATGGGATTCCTGATGCCGTCTTCCATGGGCCGCGCCATCCTGTTGATGCCTATCGCCCTCAGCCTCGCCGCCCGCTATGGCTTCGAACCCGGCTCTAACGGGCATCTGGGGGTGGTGCTGGCCGCCGCCTTCGGGTGCCACGTTCCCACTTTCGCGGTGCTGCCGGCCAATGTGCCCAATCTGGTCATGGTCGGCGCCGCCGAGACCCTGTGGCGCTACACCCCCAGTTACGGCGAATATCTGTTGCTGCACTTTCCGGTGCTGGGCCTGCTGAAGACGGCGGTGATGATTCCGCTGATCGTCAAGCTGTGGCCCGACACCCCAAAGCCCGCGACCGAGGGCATCCGCGCCCTCGGCCCCATGAAAGCCAGCGAGCGCCAGCTGTCGCTGTTGTTGGGCGTCGCCCTGGTGCTATGGGCCACCGATTTCCTGCACCATATCAGCCCGGCCTGGATCAGCATGGCGGCCGGAGCCATTTTGCTGATGCCGGTGGTCGGACTGGTGGATCGCAAGGCCTTTGCCGAGCAGATCAATTACGGGTCCATGTTCTATGTGGCCGGCATCATGGGGCTGGGTGCCCTGGTGGACAAGTCGGGCCTGGGCGCAAGGCTGGCCGAGGCGATTTTGGCGATTTTGCCCTTGGCGCCCGGCCATGGCGTCGCCAACTTCGTCAGTCTCGCCACCATCTCGACCCTGGTCGGCATGTTCACCACCCTGCCGGGCGGGCCGGCGGTCCTGACGCCGCTGGCCGGCGAGATGGCCCGCGCCTCCGGCCTGCCGGTCGAAGCGGTGCTGATGAGCCAGGTCCTCGGCTTTTCCAACCCGATCCTTCCCTATGAGTCGGCACCGCTGGTGGTCGCCATGCAATTGGGCGGAGAAAGGCTGGGCGCGGCCCAGACTCTGTGCCTGTGGCTGGCCGCCGTCACCATCTTGGTCCTGCTACCCCTGGATTTCCTGTGGTGGCGGTTGCTGGGCTGGATTTGAACCCCCGTCATGCATCTATTCATGCGTTGGCGCGACCCGTTCATGCGTGTTGCAGACGAGACATTCTGGGCGATTTAATATATGGTTTTTGTCTAATGTAAATTCCTGGAGTACGGTCCGGCCATGGATACCAACGCAGCCTCTTCGCCGCGGACCCTGCACCAGGGCGAGGTCCCCCTTTATATGGAGACCGGCAAGGCCTATCCCCGCGCCGTCTCCGGCACCTTCCGCTCGCTGAAGTGGTGGGCCATGGCCGTGACTTTGGCCTGGTGGCATCTGGCGCCGTTTCTGCGCTGGGATCGCGGACCGGGCTCGCCCAGCCAGGCCATCCTGATCGATATGCCGGGCCGTCGGGCTTATTTCCTGTTCATCGAGATTTGGCCGCAGGAGGTTTATTACCTGACCGGCATTCTGCTGATCGCCGCCATCAGCCTGTTCCTGATGAGCGCGCTGGCCGGTCGGGTCTGGTGCGGCTTTCTGTGTTGGCAGACCGTCTATACCGATCTGTTCGTCTGGGTGGAAAAGCAGGTGGTCGGCGACCGCAGCCAGCGAGTCGCCTTTGACCGTCAGCCCATGTCGGCGGGAAAATTCGGCAAGCTGGCCCTGATCAATTCCGGCTGGGCCTTGATCTCGGCCGCCTGCGGTGTCGGCTTTACCCTGTGGTTCGGCGACGCCTTCGAGGTGCTGCGCGACATCGTCACCGGCAACGCCTCGGTTGCCGCCTATGGCTGCATCCTGGTGATTGGCGGATTCTGTTTCCTGCTGGGCGGCTATGCCCGCGAGCGGGTCTGCGTCTATCTTTGCCCCTATTCGCGCTTTCAGGCGGCCATGTTCGACGAGCATTCCCTGATCGTCACCTACGAGGCATGGCGGGGCAACCCCGGCGGCGCCGCCCGCAAGGGCCAAAGCTTCGAGGGCCGCGGCCATTGCGTCGATTGTCGCGCCTGCGTCCAGGCCTGTCCCACCGGCATCGATATCCGCAAGGGCAACCAGCTGGCCTGCATCGGCTGCGCCCTTTGCATCGACGCCTGCAACAGCGTGATGGACCGCTACGAGTTGCCACGCGGCCTGATTTCCTACGATTCCAGCGCCAATATCGAGGCGCGCGGCAAGGGGACCAAGGGCGGGTTCCGCCTGATCCGCCCGCGCACCCTGGTCTATGGCGGCATCTTGACGATCGTGGCCTCGGTCATGCTGATCCGGTTGATGTCGCGGCCGGATGTGGACGTCAACGTCTTGCACGAACGCGCCCCGCTCTACGTCCAGATGTCGGACGGCTCGATCCGCAACGGCTATGTCTACAAGATCTTGAACATGAAGGCCGAGGACCGCAGCTTTACCCTGTCCCTGTCCGGGCTGGACAACGCCACCATGGACGTGGTCGGCGGCGAGACCAACGCGGTCCGGGCCGAGTTGCAGGTTCCGCGCGACAGCGTCGGCACCTTTCGGATCTATGTCAGCGCCCCGGCGGCCGGATTGACCGGCAAGGCCATGCCGGTCGCCTTTGATCTGAGCGGCCCCAGCCGTCAGATTCGCACTCCGACCCTGTTCGCCGGTCCGGAGAAGTGATGGCGACGCCGGCCAACCGCCGTCAGAACTGCTTCAGCAGCCGGCGAAGATAATCCAGTTCCGGCGGGGGACGATTGGGGTCGGCGGCGCGGCGGCGGAGTTCGTCGAGGATTTCGCGGGCGCGGCGTATTCCGGCTTCGCCCTGCACCCTGGTCGAGCCGTCATCCTTGTGGGCCTGGCCCTGCAACGCCCGGCCGAACGGGTCGCGCGCCGCCAGTCCGCCGGCCTTTCCCAAGCCGCGCGCGGCGGCCATCTTTTCCACCATCTCGCGGGCACCGTCCTTCAGGCGGCGGAGCGCCTCGCCCTGTTGCTCGGCGGCCAGCGGCCAGTCGCCGCCACCCAGGCTGGCGGCGGCTCCCGCCATGGAAGCGGCGGCTTCGTCGAGGATTCGCGGCGGCTCGGCCAGGGTTGTGCCCAGCTGCTTGAGGGCGTCGCGCAGCGCCTTTTGCGCCTGGGCGTCGCGGCGTCCCTCGGCCTGCTCGGCGGCCGAGGGCTTGGCGGGTGGTCGAGACGGTTCGTCCTCCTCGGGCGGTGGCGGCGTCCGGCGGAAGCTGCGGTCGAGCAGTTCTTGCTGGCGGCGGGCGATATCGCGCAGCGCCGCCATGGATCTGACGGCGGCTCCGTCATCGCGTCCTCCTCCCGCCTGGGCCTGACCAAGCTCGGCCAGGACGGCGGCCAGTTCGGCGAGCCGGCGGCGGAGGGCGTCGCGGTCGCCGGCTTCCGCCAGAGTGCGCAGGGCGTTCAGCATCTCGGCTAACTCGTCTTCCCCGACCACATTCGCATCGGGCGACGCCGCCACCTCGACGCCATTTTCCGCCATGGCTGCCATCCAGCGTTCCAGGGCGGCCTCGACCCGATCCACCAACTCGGTCAGCCGCTGTGGCTGCGCGTTTTCGGCCAGCGCGTTTTCCAGCTCGCGGCGGGCCTGCTCCAACTCCTGTTCGGCGGCTGGCAGGCCGCCATCATCCAGCCGGGTGGCGGCCTGCCAGAGCAGATCGCGCAGTTCGGAACGGTCGAAGCTTGCCCCCATCAGCACCCGCCGCGCCAGCACCAGCGCCAGGAGCACCCGCTTGTCGCCGTCGAGCAGATCCGGGTCAGCGGTCAGCAGGCGCAGGCGCTCAGCGATTTCAGGGCCAAGGCGAGGGGCATCGCTGGCTTCCTTGCGCCACTCGATCAAGGCGCGCGCCACCGGGTGGCGGAAGATCCGTTCGGGCAGGGTGACGATGGTGGGTTCGCCGCCTCCGATCTGGCCGGCGCCGTCTTCGGCCTGGGGAATCAGGCGCGCCGGCAGGCCGGCCCAGTCATGGGCGGCAAGGTCGAAGCGGCCGATCAGGGCGGCGGATTTGATCCGCTCACCCGGCAGCGCCAGCTCCATTCGCAGGCCGGGCTCGTCAACGGCGGAATCCAGGCGTCGGATTTCGATCCAGGCCTTGGCGAGGCCGTAATCGTCGGAGGCGTCCAGGGACGCTTGCAGGCGGCCCCTCGGGTCGGCCTCGGGCTGGCCGGTGAAGGCGATGGAAGGCAGGGCGTCGCGGATCACCGTGATCGGCCAGGAAGCGACGATGCGCCATCCCTGCTCGATCGCCAGCCGGTCTCCGGCTTCGATCCGGGTCTCGATCCGCTGGGCGCCGGTCTCGTCGCGCCGGAACGGCATGGATTGCGGACCGGCGATCAGGGTGGCGGTTCCCAGGCCACCTTCCAGCACCGCCTTGACCATGCTGCCCTCGGCGACGGCAACGGGGGTATCTGATCGTGGCCGCAGAAGCTGGGTGGCTTGCCCGGTATGGGACGGCGGGATGACCCAGACCTCCAGCAGCCGAGGTCCCAGCCCCGGCGCTTCCACCGCCGGATAGAGCGCGCGGGACAGGCGATCGCGGCCATCCGACCAGCCACCGGCGGCGGCGATCACCAGCAGCAGCAGGGCGGCAAAGCGCAAGGCGTAGGGATCACGGGCCGGCAGCACCGGGTCCGGCCAACCGGGGCGCAAGTCGCGGACCACCGCAGCCATGCGGTCGCGATGGGCCTGCCACAGCGCCGGGTCACCGAGGGCGGCGGTATCGGCCAGGGTGGCGAGGGGGCGGTGCGGAACGCCGGAATCCCGTTCCAGCCGACGGGCGGCCTCGGCCTCGCTCGGTCGGAGCGTCCGGCGCAGGCGGATCAGCACGACCGAAACGGCGGCGGCGAAGCCCACCAGGATCAGGGCATGCAGCCAACCGGGCAGCAGCGCCAGGATATCGAACAGGGCCAGCGCCAGAAACAGGGCGACCAGCGCCGCCAGCGCCGTCAACGCTGGCGCCAGTCTTTCCCACCACAGCGCCAGCCGGGCCAGACGCAACCGCCGCAAGAGGGCTGCGTCATCCATGTCAGCCCTCGTGGCCGAACCAGTCGGGCAGGCTTTCCAACGCCAGCATGTCCTCGTAGCTGGGCCGCGCCCGCACCACCGCGAAGTCGTCGTCCTTGACCAGGACCTCGGGGATCAGCGGCCTGGTGTTGTAGGTGGACGACATGGCGGCGCCATAGGCCCCGGCAGTGCCGAACACCAGCAGGTCGCCGGCCCGCATGGGCGGCAGGGACCGCTGTTTGGCGAAGGTGTCGCCGGTCTCGCAGACCGGGCCGACCACATCGACCTCGATCCGGGCAGAGCCGGCGGCAGGCTCGGCCACCGGGAAGATGGCGTGGTGGGCGTCGTAGAGGGCCGGACGCATCAGGTCGTTCATGGCGGCGTCGACGATCAGGAAGGTACGGGTCGCGCCCTCCTTCACATAGATCACCTTCGAGACCAGGATGCCGGCATTGCCCACCAGCAGGCGACCGGGCTCGACGATGATCCGGCAGTTGAGATCGCCCAGAGTGGCGCGGATGACCTCGGCATAGGCGGCGGGGCTGGGCGGCGATTCGTGCTCGTAGGGCACGCCCAGGCCGCCGCCCAGGTCCAGACGGCGGATCTGGATGCCGTCAGCCCGCAGCATGGCCACTAGGTCGCGGACCCGGACGAAGGCGTCGCGGAACGGCTCCAACTCGGTCAGCTGCGAGCC
The DNA here is from genome assembly GCA_030651575.1 of Phaeospirillum sp. Lineage (GTDB taxonomy): Bacteria > Pseudomonadota > Alphaproteobacteria > Rhodospirillales > Magnetospirillaceae > Phaeospirillum. The sequence continues at coordinate 111,560 of JAUSFB010000044.1, read as the reverse complement.
GATATGGCAGGCGACGCCCACCACCTCGATTCCCGGCAAGCCGGCGGCCAGTCCATAGACCTCGCGGGCGCGGGTCCATTCGATGCCGAACTTGTTTTCCTTCTTGCCGGTGGTGATCTTGGCGTGGGTGCCGGCATCCACGTCGGGATTGACCCGGATGGAGACCGGCATGCGGATGCCGCGCGCCGCAGCGACTTCGGACAGCAGCCGCAGTTCGGGCTCGGATTCGACGTTGATCTGCAAGATGCCCTTGGCGACGGCGAATTCCAGCTCGTGGCGGGTCTTTCCAACGCCGGAGAACACGATGCGGGCCGGCGGCACTCCGGCGGCCAGCGCCTGCCGCAACTCGCCCTCGCTGACCACGTCGGCGCCGGCGCCCAGTTCCGCCAGGGTGCGGATCACCGCGATATTGGGGTTGGCCTTGCAGGCGAAACACACCGTGGCGTCCAGCCCCGCCGCCGCCAAAGCGTCGCGGAATACGGTGTAATGACGCGCCAGGGTGGCGGTGGAATAGCAGTAGAACGGCGTTCCCACCCTGGCGGCAATGCGCGAGATGGCGACGGACTCGGCGTGCAATTCGCCGTTCAGGTAATGAAAGTGATTCATTGGGACTTATCCGCGGGGGGCTTCAGTTCATTGGGGCGTGTCGGGCGCGGCTGCGGCGGCTGGAAGGGCTCGTCGATCGCGGCGCCGGAGGCGGGCTTCTTTCGGGGGGTCGCAGGCATCGGCGTATAGGGATAGGTGCGCGGATAGATCGCGTCCTCGGGCTCCTCCGGATTGCCTTTGCGGCCGCAGGCGGCCAGCGAGGCCGCCATCATCACCACCACTCCCAGGATCAGCAGGCGTCGTATCATGGGGCTTGGCCTCCGAGCAGGGCGCGGGCGGCGGCGACGGCTTCGCGCACCCGGATCGGGGCGGTGCCGCCAAAGCTGGTACGGCTGGCCACCGAGGAGTCCACGGTCAGGACGGCGCGGGCCTCGTCGGTGATGCCGGGCTCGATGGCCTGCATTTCGGCCAGCGACAGGTCTTCCAGACCGACGCCCTTGTCCTCGGCCAGTTTGACCAGCGAGCCCGCGACGTGATGGGCGCGGCGGAACGGCATGCGCAGGGCGCGGACGCACCAGTCGGCGATGTCGGTGGCGGTGGTAAAACCGGCCCCGGCGGCGGCCCGCAGCACGTCGGTGTTGACGGTCAGGTCGCGGATCATGCCGGTCATGGCGGCGATGGCAAGTTCCATGGTGTCGGCCGCCTCGAACACCGGTTCCTTGTCGTCTTGCATGTCCTTGGAATAAGCCAGCGGCAGGCCCTTCATGACGATCAGCAGGGCGGTCAGATCGCCGATGACGCGGCCGGTCTTGGCGCGGACCAGTTCGGCGGCGTCGGGATTGCGCTTTTGCGGCATGATGGACGAGCCGGTGGTGAAGCCGTCCGACAGCCGCACGAAGCGGAACTGGGCCGAGGTCCAGATCACCAGTTCTTCGGCCAGACGCGACAGATGCACAGCGCAGATGGCGGAGGCCGACATGAATTCCAGGGCGAAGTCGCGGTCCGAGACTCCATCCAGCGAGTTGCGCATGGGCCGGTCAAAGCCCAGTTCGGCGGCGGTGAAATGGCGATCGGTGGGAAACGAGGTGCCGGCCAGCGCCGCCGAGCCCAGCGGCGACTCGTTGAGGCGCTTGCGGGCGTCGGTCAGGCGTGAACGATCGCGGCCGATCATCTCCACATAGGCCATCATATGGTGCCCGAAGGTCACCGGCTGGGCGGCCTGCAAATGGGTGAAGCCGGGCATCACCGTGGCGGCGTGCTGGTCGGCGCGGTCCAGCAGGGCCTCGGTCAGATCCTTCAGGGCGGCGTCCATGCCGTCGATGGCGTCGCGCACCCACAGCCGGAAATCGGTGGCGACCTGATCATTGCGCGAGCGAGCGGTATGCAGCCGCCCCGCCGCCTCGCCGATCAGTTCGGCCAACCGGGATTCCACATTCATATGAATGTCTTCCAGCTCGGCGCTGAACGGGAAGCTGCCGGCCTCGATTTCGGCCAGCACCGTGTCCAGCCCGGCCAGGATGGCGTCGCCGTCTTCCGGCGTCAGGATGGCTTGGCGCACCAGCATGCGGCAATGGGCCTTGGAGCCCCGGATATCCTGGGCGTAAAGGCGCTTGTCGAAATCAATCGACGCGTTGATCCGCTGCATGATGGCGGCGGGGCCACCGGCAAAGCGACCGCCCCACATGGCAGAGGCGGCGGCTGTCTTGTTGTTGTCGCTCATGAGAACCCAGTCAGACCACGGAGGAAACCGCGGTCAAGCTACACCCTTCGCGGTCTTCCCGGAAGCGGATCAAGCATTCGCCGGCATGATCCGGTGAATCCGAATTCACAGCCCCAGCACATCGCGCATGGAATACAGGCCCGGCGGCTTGCCCTTGGCCCAGCGGGCGGCGCGGACCGCGCCCTTGGCGAAGACGGCGCGGTTCGACGCCTTGTGGGTCAGCTCGACCCGTTCGCCCTCGGCGGCGAACATCACGGTGTGGTCGCCGACCACATCGCCGCCGCGCAGGGTGGCGAAGCCGATCTGGCCGGCGGGGCGGGCTCCGGTATGGCCGTCGCGGCTTTTGCACCAGACACCGTCCAGCGCCACGGCACGGCCCAGCGCGGCGGCGCGACCCAGGCCCAGGGCGGTGCCGCTGGGGGCGTCGACCTTGTGGCGGTGATGCATCTCGACGATTTCGATGTCGTAGTCGTCGGCCAGGATGGCGGCGGCGCGCTCGGTCAGGGCCATCAGCAGATTGACGCCGACGCTGAAATTCGGGGCATAAACGATGGCGGCGCGCTTGGCCGCCTCGCGCAGACAGGCTTCATCCTCGGCCGACATGCCGGTGGTGCCCACCACCAGGATCCGACCGGACCGGGCCGCCAGCTCGGCATGAATCCGGGTGGCGGCGGGAGCGGTGAAATCGATGATGGCGCCAGCGCGCCGGAACACCGCCTCGGCGTCGGATTCCACCGGAACGCCGAGAGGGTCGCGGCCGACCAGTTCGCCCAGGTCACGGCCAAGGGCGTCGCTGCCTTGGCGTTCGGTGCCGCCGGCCAGGGTGCAGCCCTCGGCGTCGAGCACCGCATTCACCAGCATCTTTCCCATGCGCCCGGCGCAACCGACGATCCCGATCTTCATGACACCTTTGCCTCCGTAGCCCGAGCTGGAGGGTTTACCTTATCTCAGCCGCACTTGGAATAGCCGCAGGAGGTGCAGGTATCGCAGCCTTCCGAGCGGAGCAAGGCGGGCTGGTTGCATTTCGGGCAGTGACGCAAGCGGGACCCGCTCAGATTGACCACCTTGCGATCTTCCTGCGGTTCGTGCTCCGTCTTGGGATCGGGCAGGAAACCGATGGCGATCATGTGGCGCTCGATCACCTCGCCGATGGCGGCCAGCAGCGACGGCACATAGCGCCCGGCCATCCATTGACCGCCGCGCGGGTCGAATACCGCCTTCAGTTCCTCGACCACGAAAGCGATGTCGCCGCCGCGGCGGAACACCGCCGAAATCATGCGGGTCAGCGCCACCGTCCAGGCGAAATGCTCCATGTTCTTCGAGTTGATGAACACCTCGAACGGACGGCGGCGCCCATCTTGAATGATGTCATTGAGGGTGATGTACATGGCGTGATCGGAATCGGGCCAGCGGACCTTGTAGGTGGAACCGGGCAGGGATTCCGGCCGGTCGAGCGGTTGGGTCAGGTGGATGATGCCGCCAGCTTCGAACGGGTCGGAGTGCTTGATCCTGGCCTTTTCCAGCGGCAGTTCCGGCTCGTCGCTGGAATCCTTGGCCGGGGCGGGTTTCAGTTCCAGCACCGAGCCGGTGACGTCGTTGGGGCGATAGGTGGTGCAGCCCTTGCAGCCCAGGTCGTAGGCCTGCTGATAGACGTCGCGGAAGCTGTCGAAGTCTATGCTCTCCGGGACATTGATGGTCTTGGAGATGCTGGAATCCACGTATTTCTGCACGGCGGCCTGCATCACCACATGGTCGCCGGGGTTCAGGCCCTGGGCATCGACGAAGCCGGAGGGCAGCGGCGCGTTGTCGCCGCGCAGGCGGCGGAACAGGCGATAGGCGTAATCGCTGACCTCCTCCTCGCGCCGCGTACCGTCACGCTGGAGGACGGCGCGGGTATAGGTGAAGCTGAACACCGGCTCCAGCCCCGAGGACACGTTGTCGGCGAACAGCGAGATGGTGCCGGTGGGAGCGATGGAGGTCAGCAGGGCGTTGCGGATGCCGTGGGTTCCGATCGCCTCGATCACATCGGCGTCCAGGGACAAGACGTTTTCGCCGGCCAGGAACTTGTCGCGGTCGAACAGCGGAAAGCTGCCCTTCTCCCTGGCCAGCTCCACCGAAGCCAGATAGGCGGCGCGGCGCAACCGCGCCATCCAGGTCTCGGTCAGGCGGATGGCGGTGCCGCCGCCATAGCGGGCGTTGCACAGGATCAGGGCGTCGGCCAGACCGGTGATGCCAAGGCCGATGCGGCGCTTGGACAGGGCCTCGGCCCGATGCTGCTCCAGCGGATAGTTGGAGACATCGATGACGTTGTCCATCATGCGGACCGCGATGCGGACCAGTTCATCCAGCCGGGTCAGATTGAGGGCGGCGCCGTCCTCGAACGCATGTTCCACCAGCCGGGCCAGATTGATCGAGCCCAGCAGGCAGACGCCATAGGGCGGCAGCGGCTGCTCACCGCAGGGGTTGGTGGCGTGGATGTCCTCGCAATACCACAGATTATTCATGCGGTTGATGCGGTCGATGAAGATGACGCCCGGTTCCGCGTAGGAATAGGTGGCGCGCATGATCTTGTTCCACAGATCGCGGGCCGGCAGGCTTTTATAGGTGATGCCGTTGAAGGCCAGTTCCCAGGCCGCGCCTTCCTTGACCGCATCCATGAAGGCGTCGGATATCAGCACCGACAGATTGAACATGCGCAACCGCCCGGCGTCACGCTTGGCGTCGATGAAGGCCTCGATATCGGGGTGGTCGCAGCGCATGGTCGCCATCATGGCGCCCCGACGCGATCCGGCGCTCATGATGGTGCGGCACATGGCGTCCCACACATCCATGAAGGACAGCGGCCCGGATGCGTCGGCGCCGACGCCCTTGACCGGCGCGCCCTTGGGCCGCAGGGTCGAGAAGTCGTAGCCGATGCCGCCGCCCTGCTGCATGGTCAGGGCGGCTTCCTTCAGGTGTTCGAAGATGCCGGCCATGTCGTCGGGGATGTTGCCCATGACGAAGCAGTTGAACAAGGTGACCCGGCGGCTGGTTCCCGCTCCCGACAGGATGCGCCCGGCCGGCAGCACCTTGAAATCGGACATGGCGTCGAAGAAGCGGTCTTCCCATGTCGCCGCGTCGGTCTCGCCGGCCGCCAGGGTGCGGGCGACGCGGCGCCACGAATCCTCGATGGTCTTGTCGACGGGCTCACCCTCGGCGGTTTTCAACCGATACTTCATGTCCCAGATCTGCTGGGAAATGGATGCCACCTGCGTCATCGATCTCACTCCGCCCCGCGTCGTATCCAGACTCCGAGTTTAGCCAAAAATCCCGGCCAAGTGTTCTTTTTTTGTACCAACAGGGTTGTTGGCCGCCAGCCCTTTGTCGCGACACGGGGAATCGACTTATCCCCGGTTTCCCCATGCCGGCGGCTGGGATGGAATCGGGCGAAATCTCGATCCACAGACTTATCCACAGCGGGTGGGTGACCCACCCGGCGGGGGAGGGAGCCGTTACAGATTGGGAAAGGTTTGGCGCGCCTCGTCGATCAGCCGGTCGGAGGCGGTCTCGATGCGGGACTCCAGCTCGGCCATGAAGGCTTTGCGATCCAGGCCGGGTGCGATGGCCGGCAGGACTTCGATGGTGATGATTCCGGGCCGCTTGAGGAAGCCGCGCCGCCGCCAGAACAGCCCGGAATTCAAGGCGATCGGTATGACGGGAAGCTTCAGCGACCCGTACAGCATGGCCACGCCGGAATGGTAGGGAAGCTTGGCGCCGGGGGCAGCGCGGGTGCCTTCGGGGAAGATCACCACCGGGCGACCCTGGGCCGTTGCGGCCTCGGCGCCCTTGACCATTGCTTTCAACGCCTTGGTGCCAGCCGAGCGGTCGATGGCGACGACGCCGCTCTTGCCCAGGTACCAGCCGAAGAAAGGTATCCACAGAAGCTCGCGTTTCAGAATATAGGCCGGGTCGTTCAGCACCAGGTGAAAAGCAAAGGTCTCGAAGGCCGACTGATGCTTGGAGGCGACCAGAAACGGACCGGCGGGAAGGTTCTCGCGGCCCCGCAGCTCGAAGCCCAGGCCGGTCAGCCGGCGCAGCGCTCCCAGGACGCCGGCCAACCAGAACAGAATCGCCGGCCGCATCAGTTTGCGCGGCAGCAGCAGCAGCGGCAGGTACAAGGTGGAGAGCGTAATGGTCCATACCCAGATGAACAGAATGAACAGTGCGGATCCGACGGCGGTCACGGTTTTCTCTCGGGTGATTTCGGAAAGAACAGGCGTCGCGCCTGCGCGCCCAGGTATTTGGTGTATTCGGTGGCGAGCAGATGGGCGGTTCCCGGCCAGCGCCACCACTGTTCCCGCTTGAACGCGTCGGGAAACACTGGGTGGGCGACGATGACGACCTTGGGCATGGCGCGGCGGAATTCCAGGATGGAGCGGCGCATGTGATAGGCGGCTGTCACCAGCCGCAGCGAGGTGAAGCGCTCGGCTCCCATCCAGGCTGCGGTCTCGGCGGCATTGCCGGCGGTATCGTCGGCGGCGTGGCCCAAAACGATGCAGCACGGAGGCTCGGCCTGCTGGGGACGGGCCTGGCGCAACAGTTCGGGCAGATCAACCCCCTTATGCACCCCGGAGATGAACAGTTTGCGGGCCTTGCCGGCCTCCAGCAGGGTCAAGCCGCTGGACAGGCGGTCGCTGCCGCCGGTCAGCACCACGATGGCGTCGGTGACGGTATCGCGGTCCTCGACGACGGTGTCCAGCGAGGTGGCGAACATCAGCAGGCCGCCGCCCCAGGCCCCGATCAGGGCGCCGAGAATGATGCCGGTCGCCAGCGCGGCGCGGTTAAGCCTTGGCCGCGCGGTCATGGCATGCGCGACAGGGTGCCATGCACGGTCAGGCGCGCCGTCAGCATGGACAGGCCGGCGGCCAGCAACGGCAGCAGGCCGATGGAGACATAGCCGAGGATGGATAGGCTGAGGCTCGGCAGAAAGCCGCCCTCCAGCCGTCGGGCGGCCCAGCCGATGGCGGTCAGCGCCGGTATGGCCATGCCCAGGCCCATCAGGCCGCCGGCGATACCCAGCGCGAAGGCACGGTCGGCGAACTGACGGGCGATGTAGTCGTCATGGGCGCCGATCAGGTGCAGCACCTCGATGATGCCGTGATGGACCGCCATGCCGGTGCGGGTGCCGTAGACCACGGTGGCCGAGGTCACCGCGCCGATCAGCAGTACGACCACCACCGCCAGCCACTGCATGGTGCGCGACAGATTGATCAGCCGCGACAGCCAGACCCGGTGGTCGTCGAGCGAGGCGCCCGGCACCGCATGGGACAGGCGTTCGGAAATCTCGGCCAGATCCAGGCGGATGCTGGAGTCGACGGTGACGTCAATCAGGCGCGGCAGCGGCAGGTCCTGAACCACGTCGGTGCCGCCCAGCCAGGGCTCCAGCAGGGCCAGGGTCCGCTTTTTGTCAAAGGCCTTGACCATCAGCACGCCGGGCACCTTGCGCATGACCTCGACCGCCAGCCGTACCCGCTCGTCGGTGGCGGCCTCGGCGTGATCGCCGCCGGCGGGCAGCACCTGAACCGTCAGCGTGCCCGAGACGTCGTGGTCCCAGCGGTCGATGATGCCGCTGATGACAAAGGCCCCGGCCACCGCCATGGAAGCCATGAACACCATCAGCGCCACCAGCCAGGGCAGGAAGCGCGAGGTGGCGTCGCCGGTCAGGGGCAGGTCGGAATGGCGGCCGAACATCACTCCGGCTCCGTCTGTTCGCGGAGCTTGGTCACCATGCCGTGCTCGATATGGACCCTGGGCAGATGGGCGAAGCGCCGGACCAGCAGTTCATTATGGGTGGCGACCACGATGGTGGTGCCCAGCTTGTTCAGTTCCTCGAACAGATACATCAGGCGCATGGCGATGGTATCGTCCACATTGCCGGTGGGTTCGTCGGCCAGCAGCAGGTCGGGACGGCCGATCACGGCCCGCGCGATGGCGACGCGCTGCTTTTGCCCGCCCGACAAGGTCGAGGGCTTGGCGCCCAGATGGTCGGCCAGTCCCACCCAGGACAACAGTTCGGGGACATGTTTTTGAATTTCGGATTCCCGCACGCCGCGCACCCGCAGCGGCAGGGCGACATTGTCCAGCGCCGTCAGGTGGTCGAGCAGGCGGAAGTCCTGGAACACCACCCCGATGCGGCGGCGCAGGGCCGGCAACTCGTAGCGTTTGGTGGTGGCGATATCGCGGTCGAACAGCACCACCCGGCCGCGGGTCGGCCGCAATCCCAGATACATCAGGCGCAGCAACGACGATTTGCCGGCTCCCGAGGGGCCGGTCAGAAAATGGAACGAGCCCGACGGTAAGGCGAACGTGACATCCTGAAGCACTTCCGGCCCCAGGCCGTAACGAAGCCCGACACTGTCGAAACGAATGATATTTTCCCCACGAGGGCGATGCCGCACGGCGTCTTCTCCCAAACCCGGCGAAGGATGGCACGGGCGCATCCCTGTTGTCCACATACCCTCGCCAAGTTGACCAGCACCCCTTGTGTTGGCCTTCGCTCCAGCCTATAAGAAAGTACGTCTTTCTGGGTCTTCGAGAACCATGCTCATCAGCTGTCCGAACTGCGCGACCAACTTCTCGATCCCGGATTCGGCGCTCGGCGCGACCGGGCGCAAGCTGAAGTGTGCCAAGTGCGGGCACAAGTGGCATCAGCAACCGCTGATGGTCATGGAAGAGGAAGACGCCGATTTCGACCTCGGCGGCCCGTCCTTCTCTGCCCCCTCGGCATTCTCGCCCCCGCCGCAGTCCGAGCCGGACCGGCAGGAACCGCGGTTCGACGCGCCCACTCCCCCGGCAGGGCGGAGCAGCGAGTCCGACCTGGACGATTTTGATATCGAGTCTCCGCCGATTCCCAATTTCGGCCGCCGCATCGCCCCCGAGCCGGGCGATGATGATCTGTCGTCCAACACCCTGCTGGATGACGGGCCGCAACCGATTCCCGACGTATTTTCCACCGCGCAACCCGATGCGAAGAAGGGCACCGGCTTCCTGTGGGTGCTGTTGATCCTGCTGGTGCTGGGCGGTCTTGGCGGGGCTGGCTACTACTTCCAGGATCAGGTGGTGGAATTCGTGCCGGAGGCCGGCGAGCTGATGGCTCAGGTCGGGTTGCGGCATGAAAAGCCCGGCGCCGGGTTGGAGCTGCGCAAGGCCGGCACGCCGGAGCGTTTCGTCCATAACGACACCGATGTGCTGGTGGTGCGCGGCATCATCGCCAATATCACCGATCGGGTCCGACCGGTTCCGACCATGAAGCTGGTGCTCATGGACAAGAACAAGCTGCCGGTCCAGGAAAAGCTGTCGCAGCCGCCGGTCACGGCGCTGGACCCCCAGGGTACCGCCAGCTTCAAGATCATGCTGGAGCGTCCCGACCCCAATGCCGTCGAGGTGGTGGTGGTCTTCGTCGAGTCCGCCGCCGACGCCAAGCCGGCCCCGCCGGCGCCCAAGCCGCTGGCCCCACCGGTTATCCCCGATGTGGCCCCCGCGCCTCCGGCTCAACCTCCGGCTCCGCCCCAGACTCAGACCCCGGCTCCGGCCGCTCCGCCGCCGGCGGAGGCCAAGCCCGAGGCCAAGTAGCGGCTTCGGCGCGGCATGGTCGATCGGATCGCTTCCACCGGGTTGCGTCTGGACAAGTGGCTGTTTTTCGCCCGGTTTTGCAAATCGCGCACCCTGGCGACCCGGATGATCGATGCCGGTGAAGTCCACCTTAACGGCCGGCCGGCGACCAAGCCGGCCCAGCCGGTATCTCCCGGGGACGAACTGATTTTCCCCACCGGCCCGAAATGGCGCCGGGTGCGGGTTCTGGCGCTGGCCGAGGCCCGCCGCCCGGCGGTCGAGGCGCGGCGGCTTTACGAAGACATCGTCCCATCTTGATCATCGAAGGAAAAGGCGGCTTGGAAGCCGCACCGCCGAGACGGCCTCAGCCGGGCGGCATCATCCCATCGGGGCCAAGCAGGGTGTCCGACAGCACCGGATAGTTGGCGCGAGCGTTGAACATCTGATAGTGCCACCACTCATGGCGGTAGAAATCCCAGCCGGCGGTGGTCATCAGCCCCATCAGCAGATGGCGGTTGCGTTGGGCCTGGGGGGAAATATCCTGATTGCCGTGATGGGAACGGGGGGTGAATTCGTCGAAGGCGGTTCCCATGTCGAGGGCTTGGCCGCTGGCGATATCGATCAGATCGAGATCGACCGCCGCCCCCATGGAGTGAGGCGAGCCCCGGCGCGGATCGGCGAGGAAACCGGGATCGGGGGTGTGGTTCCACAACACCCACTGCGCCTCGGCGGGGCGGAAGGCGTCCAGAACCCGAAGCCGCAGGCCCAGGGGGCGCGCCAGTTCGACCGTGCGGGCCAGCAGGCGGGCGGCGTCGGCGTGCAGCCAACACCCGGCCTCGGCCCGGTAGACCGGCTTGCCGGTGAAGTTGTCGGCGGTGGCATAGGCCAACGCCACGTCCAGATCGAACGCGGCGGCGCTTACGGGGACCAGCGGAAACATCTTCGCCCTTTCTTTTCTCGGAAACCGGCAGTATAGCGGCCCCATGATCGTTCTTGCCATCGACACCTCGACTTCGGCCTGCTCCGCCGCCTTGTGGCGCGACGGCGTCGTTCTGTCGCGCCGGCTGCGCGACATGGCGCGCGGTCAAAGCGAGGCGCTGATCCCCATGGTGGCGGAGGTCATGGCCGAGGCCGGCCTTGACTTCGCCGGCCTCGATCTGCTGGCGGTCACGGTGGGGCCAGGGGCGTTCACCGGCCTGCGGATCGGTCTGGCGGCGGCGCGCGGCTTCGCCTTGGCCTCCGGTCTGCCGCTGGCCGGGGTTTCGACGCCGCTGGCAGTGGCGGCCATGGTGCCGCCGGCCGAACGGGCCGGGCGGACCGTGCTGGTCGCCATCGATTCCCGGCGGGACGAGGCCTGGCTCCAGGCCTTCGACGCCGATCTGCGGCCGTTGGGCGATGTTGCGGCCCTGCTGCCCGAGCAGGCGGCGGCCTTGGTCGCGGGGCCGGTGGTGCTGGCCGGCGATGCCGCGCCCCGGCTGCTCGGGCTGCTGACCGAAGCGGTCCTGGCCAGTTCGGCCGGCTGGCCCGATGCCGCCATGGTCGCCGAGGTGGCGGCGGCGCAATGGAGCGCCGGCCTCTCCTTGCCGCCGGAGCCGCTCTATCTTCGCCCTCCCGACGTCACGGTATCGCGGTGACCGGAATCGAGCTGCTGCCGGCCGGCATGGTGCATGCCGCGCTGCTGGCGGGGATGCATGCGGTGTGTTTCGCCGAGCCATGGAGCGCGCGGTCCATGGCCGAGGTCTTGAACATGCCGGGGACCGAGGGGCTGATCGCGGTGGATGGCGGCTCGCTGCGTCCCGGCGGGACCGCTCCCGGACCGGCCGGTCTGGTGCTGTGGGGACGGGTGCTGGACGAGGCCGAAATCCTGACCATCGCCGTGTTGCCGCCCTGGCGGCGGCGGGGCCTGGGCGGGGTGCTGCTGCGGGCCGCCATGGATGCGGCCGCGACGGCGGGAGCGGCCAGCATGTTCCTGGAGGCGGCGGCCGACAATGTCGCCGCCGTGACCCTCTATGGGCGCCACGGCTTCGAGCGGGTGGGGCTCCGGAAAGGCTATTACGGAGGTATCGACGCCGTCACTATGCGTCGGCATATTGGTCCGGTTATAATCCAGCCATAGCCGGCATCAGTAACCATACTGATTAAAAGGTTTTATTTCTTTCGAATGAGAATGCGGTGGATGCCGTCATTGGGCTCTCCGTCCTCGCGTACCGTTCTCAGGATGTCATGGCCGAGTTCGGTTATGGATCTCGGAACATTGCCGAGGGGCTCGGAACCTTTGAGGCGCACCTCGACCACCTCACCGGATGGCATGCGTTCCAGCAGTAACTTTGTCTTGACGAAGGTCATCGGACAGACCTCATTTGTGATGTCAAGGCTGTAGTTTGGCTTCTCAGTCATGCTGAATTCGTCACTTTCATTTGTCGTATTGGTTATTGCCACGGTCGGGTGAAAGATTTATACAGAGCCATCGTCGAATTTGGAGGCATGCTCTAGATGTCAGAGCACTCGAACAACGGCAACCTGCTGTCGCTTACCACTGAAATCGTGGCGGCGCACGTTGCAAACAATAGCGTAGCGGTCAGCGATCTTCCTCACCTGATTCAGGAGGTCTACCGGACGCTCTCCTCCGTCGGCAATGTCCCGGTTGTGCCCGAACGGCCGCAGCCGGCCATCGCGGTGAAGAAGTCGGTCACGCCCGATTACATCATCTGCCTGGAAGACGGCAAGAAGCTGAAAATGCTGAAGCGCCACCTCAAGACGGCTTACAACATGAGCCCGGAAGAGTACCGCGAGCGTTGGGGCCTGGCCGTCGATTACCCGATGGTCGCGCCCAATTACGCCCAGCATCGTTCGACCCTGGCCAAGAAGATCGGCCTGGGCACCAAGCCGCGCAAGCGGAAGCGGACGATCTGATCCAATCGCCTGAATATCGGGGCGTCCGGGGGAGTTCCTTCGTGACGCCGCCGGTTCGGGGTCGTCTTGTTCTTGCCAGCTGACGGAATGGCCATGGTTTCCCGGATCGAGCAGCGCTGTATCGACAAGAGCATGAAGATGACCGACCAGCGTCGGGTCATCGCGCGCGTCTTGTCCGAATCGGCCGATCATCCCGATGTGGAAGAGGTCTATCGTCGCGCCACCCAGATCGATCCACATATCAGCATCGCCACGGTTTACCGGACCGTCCGGCTGTTCGAAGAGGCGGACATCCTGGAGCGTCACGACTTCGGCGACGGCCGGGCGCGCTACGAGGAGTCCGCGGGCGACCACCACGATCATCTGATCGATATGCAATCCGGCAGCGTCGTCGAATTCACCAGCAGCGAGATCGAGGCTTTGCAGCGCGAGATCGCCCTGCGCTATGGCTATCGGCTGGTGGGGCATCGACTGGAGCTCTATGGAGTTCCGTTGACTTCCGGTGACAAACCGGAAGACAAATAGGTCGTGCGGCTCGACTGATCGGGCCGTGACGATGACGGAATCAAAAGGAATCATGCAGCCCGTTTCCCCGACCGCCGAGGCCTCTGATCGTCTTGAAGTCAGACTTGCCGAGAGCGATGAGGAAGTCGTCGCCGCCCAGGCCTTGCGGTACCGCGTCTTCTACGAGGAAATGGGGGCCAAGCCGACCTCGGCCATGCGGGAGCGCCACAGCGATTTCGACGACTTCGACCGGGTCAGCGACCACCTGCTGGTGATCGACCGCGCCAAGGGCAAGGGAGGCGCCGGAGTGGTCGGCACCTATCGCCTGATCCGCCGCCAGGTGGGCGAATCCTTTGGGCGCTTTTACACCGAGGGCGAATACGACATCGCCAACATCCTGGCCAATGGCGGCAATTTCATGGAGTTGGGGCGGTCTTGCGTCGATGCCGCCCATCGCAACGGCGCCACCATGAAGAAGCTGTGGGACGGCATCGCCGCCTATGTCTTCGATCACGGCATCGATCTGATGTTCGGCTGCGCCAGCCTGCCCGGCACCGACCCCCGACAATTGGCGGGCCATCTCAGCTATCTCTATCACCACCATCTCGCGCCGGAATCCCTCAGGCCGCGAGCCCTGCCCCATCTCTACGTGGACATGGCGCTGGCGCCCGCCGACAGCCATAACCCGCGCCGGGCGCTGGCCGAACTGCCGCCGTTGATCAAGGGCTATCTCCGGCTGGGGGGATTTGTCGGTGATGGCGCGGTCATCGACCATCAGTTCAATACCACAGATATCTGCGTCATGGTCAAAACCGATCTGATCACCGCCAAGTACAGGGCGCATTACGACCGCAATGTTCGCGACCCATCGGGCGAGGATTAAGTATTTCATGGTTTCCCCCACTGTTGCCGTCCTGCGGTTTTTCGCCTTCACGGTATGGACCTTGGCTCTGTTGCTGCCCTATCTGGCGTTGCGGCTGGTCGCGCCGAGCCGGTGCCTTGGCTACACCATGTTTTATTGGCGGGTCGTCACCCGGCTGATCGGCTATACCGTTGTGGTCACCGGCACGCCGGTGGAGGGCGAGGGGCCGGTGCTGTTTCTGCCCAACCATGCCAGCTATCTGGATATCATCGTGCTGGGAGGTCTGGTGCGGGCCTATTTCGTCGCCAAGTCCGAAGTCTCCGGCTGGCTCGGTTTCGGATTCCTGGCACGAATCTCGCGGACGGTGTTTGTGGATCGGCGGCCGGGAGCCACGGCGCGCGAGCGCAATCATGTGCGCGAGCGGCTCGAGTCCGGCGATTCGCTGGTCCTATTCGCCGAGGGGACCAGCAATGACGGCAACCGGGTGCTGCCGTTCAAAAGCGCCCTGCTATCGGTGGCCGAGGGCGATGTGGCCAGTGATGGCGAGCCCCGCGCCGTGCTGGTGCAGCCGGTCTCCATCGCCTATACCCGACTGGACGGCCTGCCCATGAGCCGGGCGTTGCGCCCGTTCTTCGCCTGGTATGGCGACATGACCCTGGCCGATCATCTGGTGGGGGCGCTGGGCCTGGGACAGATCACCGTCGAGGTCGAATTCCACTGCCCCGTCACCCTGGCCGAGTACGGCTCCCGCAAGGGTCTGGCGCATCACTGCCACCACGTCGTGGCCCACGGCGTCACCCGCCTGCTGGCCGGCCGCGCAAAGTAATCCCGGCGGGCGGGGAAAGGCGGCTGGTTTACTCTGCCGCCTTGGCGGCGTCGGCGGGGGCTTCCAGCGCCTTCAGCAGGGTGGTGCGGATCTGTTCCAGTTTGCGGCCATGCTCGATCTTATGGCCGAACACATCCTTGACGTAGAACACGTCCACCACCCGCTCGCCATAGGTCGAGATATGGGCCGACGAGATCTGGAGGCCCAGATTGGTCATGGCATTGGTGATGTCGTAGAGCAGGCCGGGACGGTCGCGGCCATTGACCTCGATAACGGTGTGCGAGCGCGACGGTGTATTGTCCACCAGCGCCCGTGGCGGCACCTTGAAGACATGGGCGCGCGAGGGCAGCTTGCCCTTGCGGGTCGCCAGTTCGCGGTCAAGCCGCAGCCGGCCGGACAGGACCTGTTCGATCCCGGCCGATAGCTTGGCCAGCTTGGCCGGACTGTCGAAGGCGCCGCCCTCGGAATCCTGGATGCAAAAGGTGTCGAGCGCCATGCCGTTGGCCAGGGTGATGATCTTGGCGTCGACGATATTGGCCCCCGACATGGCCATGGCCCCGGCGATCTGCGAGAACAGGCCGGGATGATCGCCGGTATAGACGGTGACCTCGGTGACGGCGCGCTGGGTGTCGACGCGAGGCTCGACGGTCAGCGGAGCCCGCACCGCCTCGGCCTCGCGGACCAGACGGGCATGGCGCAACTGGGTGGTGGTGTCGCAGGTGGTCCAATAGCTGGGATAGCCGCGAGCCAGATGGGTCTCCACATCCTCGGGCGTCCAGGCCAGCCGCAACAGCTCGGCGCGCAGCGCGGCCTGGGCCGCCTTGACGCGGGTGGCGTGGGCGACGGCGGAAAAGCCGCCGGTCATGACGTCATTGGCCCGCTGGTACAGTTCGCGCAGCAGTCCGGCCTTCCAGGCGTTCCATACGGTGGGGCCGACGGCGCGGATATCGGCCACGGTCAGGCACAGCATCAGCTTCAGGCGCTCGGGCGACTGGACCAGGGCGACGAAGTCCGAGATGGTCTTGGGGTCGTCGATATCGCGTTTGAAGGCGATCCGGCTCATGGACAGATGCTCGCGAATCAGCCAAGCGCTAGTTTCGGTTTCCTCGTCGGTCAGGCCCAGCCGGGGACCGAGTTTGATGGCGACCTCGGCGCCCAGCACGGAATGGTCGCCGCTGCGGCCCTTGGCGATGTCATGCAGGAAAGTGGCGACGTAAAGTGCGCGGCGAGAGCCGATCTGGTGGATGATTTCGCTACAGGTCGGGGCCTCCGCCTGCAACTCGCCCGCTTCGATGGAGTGCAAGATTCCCAGGGCCTGGACGGTGTGCTCGTCCACGGTGAAGACGTGGTACATGTCGTACTGCATCTGCGCCACCACCCGCCCGAAATCGGGGATGAAGCGTCCCAGCACGCCGGACTCGTTCATGTGCCGCAGCGCCACTTCGGGGCTCTTGCGCGAGGTCAGCATCTCGATGAACAGGTGGTTGGCGGCAGGGTCGTTGCGCATGGCGGCGTCGATGCGCTTCAGGCTGCGATGAACCCGGTCCAGGGCTCGGGGATGGATATCGACATCTTGCTCCAGAGCAGTGTGGAACAAGCGAATCATGGCCACGGGCTCGACCTCGAACTGGTCGTCCTTGACGACGTCCAGGCGTCCGCCTTCCAGCACGAAGCCAGCAACGACGGTCCGGCGCGAGAACAGGCGGCCCAGTTGCAGCCGGCGCGGCTTGCGCTTGTGCTGTTCCTCGGCCAGGGCGCAAAACAGGCGGGTCAGGTCGCCGACATCCTTGGCGATCAGGAAGTAGTGCTTCATGAACCGCTCGACCCCGCGAGAGCACGAGCGTTCGGCATAGTGCATGCGGACCGCCATTTCCGGCTGCACGTCAAAGGTCAGACGGTCTTCCGGACGGTCGGTGAGGTAGTGCAGATGACAGCGCACCGTCCACAGGAAAGCCTGGGCCTTGACGAATCGCCGGGCCGCCGGGCGCGAGATGATCCCGGCTTCGGCCAGTTCGGCGATGTCGTTGACCCGGTACATATATTTAGCGATCCAATAAAGGGTGTGGAGATCGCGCAGGCCGCCCTTGCCTTCCTTGACGTTGGGCTCCAGCACATAGCGGGAGTCGCCCATCTGGGAGTGGCGGGAATCGCGTTCGGCCAGCTTGGATTCCACGAATTCAACGGCGGTATTGGCCATCACCTCGTTGAGGTAGCGATTCCACAGGTCGGCGAACAGGGCCTGATCCCCCCACAACCAGCGCATCTCCAGCAGGGCGGTGCGGATGGTCAGGTCGGCCTTGGCGTTGCGGATGCAGTCCTCGGCCGAGCGGGTGGAGTGTCCGACCTTCAGCCCCAGATCCCACAGCATGTATAAAATGTATTCCACCACCTGCTCGTGGTAGGGCACCCGCTTATAGGGCAGCAGAAACAGCAGATCGATGTCGGAATGGGGCGACAGCTCGCCTCGGCCATAGCCGCCCACCGCCACCAGGCTCATGGCCTCGCCCGAGGTGCGGACGCCCTGGGGGAACTCGTGATCGGCGGCGAAGTCATGGACCAGCCGCACCAGTTGGTCGATCAGGAAACAGTTTTCCCGCACCGTCCGGGAACCATCGCCGCCGTCGTCGAAGCGGCGGCGAACCTCGGCGCGGCCCTGGGCCAGCACCTGCTTGAACAGCTCCAGCACCCGCGAGCGGCGCTTGTTCTTGGGCAGATCCTCGGCGGCCAGTTCGGCCAGCCGGCCGATGATGGACTGGCGGTCGATGATGGCGCGTTGGTGGCTGATCTTGGTCATTTTGGGAAACACGCGGGTAAAGTGAGCCGGAACTGGCGATTATAGGGGGGGCTCGCCCGGTCCCGCCAGACCTATTCTTATGCACGCCGCCCCTGCTGCCCGGTCTTTGGGCAGCAGGGGCGGCGACCCGGCGTTTTGGGGTGAGCGCGGCAAGGTCGTCCGCCGGGCGGCGGCAAACTGGCGGCTTTTGCCGATCGTTTGATCGGCTGGGTGGAGGCGCGAGGCGACATCACGATGCTGGAACGACCTCAGGGAGGCCGGATATGTTTCAGACTAAACGCTCGATACTCTAAAACTCCACGCCCTTCTGGGCCTTGATGCCGTCGCGGAAGGGATGCTTCAGCATGGTCATCTCGGTGACCAGATCGGCAGCCTCGATGATGGCGGGCAGGGCGTTGCGGCCGGTGACCACCACATGCTGGCCCTCGGGACGGGTGGCGATGGCGGCCAGAACCGTTTCTGCCGAAAGATATTCATAGCGGAGCGCAACGTTCAGTTCGTCCAGGACCACCATGGACAGGGACGGATCGGCCAGCATGGCGCTGGCGACGTCCCAGGCCTTGCGAGCGGCCTCGACGTCGCGGGCGCGGTCCTGGGTCTCCCAGGTGAAGCCCTCGCCCATGGCGCGGAAGGTCACCAGATCGCCGAAGCCTTCCATGATCCGGCGCTCGGCCGTGTCCCAGGCCCCCTTGATAAACTGGACGATGCCCACCGGCATCCCGTGGCCGACACAACGGATCGCCATGCCGAAGGCGGCGGTGGACTTGCCCTTGCCGGCGCCGGTATGGACGATCATCAGCCCCTTCGCCCCGTTCTTTTTGGCCATCATCTTGTCGCGGGATGCCTTTTTCTTGGCCATCTTCTCGCGGTGGCGGAGGTCGAGTTCTTCGGTCATGGTTTATCCTGTCGGGTTTGGTTGCTGGTGCCCATATGGGGAGGCAGACGCATGATCACCATGGCGGGGCTGACACGAATCCTTCATGTTATTTAAATTGCGTCCAGCCGGGCCACCGCTATAACCGGGGCCATGGACCCTGAAGGACATGGGAATGCCTGACGCCAAGATGACCACTCGCCGCCTCGCCGTCCACTATGGTGGCAAGCTGGCCCTGAAGGAGGTCGATCTCGACATTCCCGCCGGGGATGTGACGGCGTTGATCGGTCCGTCGGGGTGTGGAAAATCGACCTTCCTGCGCTGCCTCAACCGCATGAACGACACCGTCGAGGGCGCCAGGGTCAGCGGCGAGGTGACCTTGGACGGCAAGCCGGTCTATGGTCCCGACGGCATCGATCCGGTGCTGCTGCGGGCGCGGGTCGGCATGGTGTTTCAACGCCCCAACCCCTTTCCCAAATCCATCTACGACAATGTCGCCTTCGGGCCGCGCCTGCACGGGCTGGCGGCCGAGGGCGAGGAGATGGACCGGGTCGTCCGCTCGGGGTTGGAGCGGGCCGGCCTGTGGGCCGAGGTCAAGGACCGCCTGCACGAAAAGGGCACGGGCATCTCGGGCGGCCAGCAGCAACGCCTGTGCATCGCGCGCGCCATCGCGATCGAGCCCGAGGTGATCTTGATGGACGAACCGTGTTCGGCGCTGGACCCCATCGCCACCGCCAAGATCGAGGAACTGATCGACGAATTGCGCGAGAATTTCACCATCGTCATCGTCACCCATTCCATGCAGCAGGCGGCGCGGGTGTCGCAGTTCACCGCATTTTTTCATCTGGGCCAGATCATCGAGGTAGGGGCGACCGAACAGGTCTTCACCGCCCCCCGCAATGAGCTGACCCAGGGGTACATCACCGGCCGGTTCGGCTGAGGGAGACTTTGTCATGCCGCATATCGTCAAGTCGTTCGATGCCGAGCTTCGTCGGCTGGAGGAAGGTCTGGCCCGCATGGGCGGCTTGGCCGAGACCCAGCTGGCCGCCGCCATCGAGGCCCTGGAAAACCGGGACAGCGACCTTGCCGCCCGGGTCATGCACGACGATTCCAGGGTCGATGCCGGCGAAAGCTTCATCAACGAGCAGACCGTCAAGGTGTTGGCGCTGCGCGCGCCGGTGGCCGACGATCTGCGGACCGTGGTGGCGGCGTTGAAGGTCTCCGGCGAGATCGAGCGCATCGCCGATCTGGCCGCCAATGCCGCCAAGCGCTCGCTGGTCCTTAACCAGCTGCCGCCGGTGGCGCCCATGCGTTCGCTGATCCGCCTAGGGCGGCTGGCGCTGGAGCTGGTCAAGGACGTGCTGGACTCCTATCTCAGCCACGATGCCGAGCGGGCGCTGTCGCTGCGCGAACGCGATCAGGAGCTGGATGACGTCTATTCCGCGCTGTTTCGCGAGATTCTCACCTACATGATGGAAGATCCGCGAACCATCACACCGTGCAGCCACCTGATGTTCATCGCCAAAAACCTGGAACGGATCGGCGACCACGCCACCAATATCGCCGAACTGGCCTATTACCGGGTGACCGGCAAGACCGTGGCCGAGGAACGCACCAAGAAGGACGTTTCTTCCTTCATCGGCGCCGACCTGTCGTAACGGCGGACCTTTATTCCCAGAGCTTGGTCGAAAGCCAGTAGGACAAACCGCCGATCGTGCCCGCCGCCGGGATGGTGATCACCCAGGCGATGACGATATTGGCGGCGACGTTCCAGCGGACCGCCGACAGCTTGCGGGCGGCGCCGACTCCGACGATGGCGCCGGTGATGGTGTGGGTGGTCGAGACCGGGATTCCGGCCCAGGTGGCGGCGAACAGAGTGATGGCGCCGCCGGTTTCGGCGCAAAAGCCCTGCACCGGCTTCAGGTCGGTGATCTTGGACCCCATGGTCTTGACGATGCGCCAGCCGCCGAACAAGGTGCCCAGGCCCATGGCCAGCTGGCAGGTGATCGCCACCCATAGCGGCACATGAAAGGTCGGCCCCAGCAGTCCTTGGCTGAACAGCAGCACGGCGATGATGCCCATGGTCTTTTGGGCGTCGTTGCCGCCATGGCCCAGGGAATACATGGCCGCCGAGAAGAATTGCAGCACCCGGAAGCGGCGGTCGATGGCAAAGGGCGAGGTCCGTCGGCAGATCCATGACACCGACAAGATCAGCAGCATGGCCAGCAACAGGCCGATCAGTGGCGACAGCACGATGGCGGCGCCGGTCTTGATGAAGCCGACGGGAACCAGGGCGGCGAAGCCACCCTTGGTGATGCCGGCGCCGGCGATGCCGCCGATCAGGGCGTGAGAGCTGGATGACGGAATTCCGACGACCCAGGTGATGATATTCCAGGAGATGGCCCCCATCAGGGCGCCGAAGATGACATGGGTGTCGATCAGGGCCGGCGCGACGATGCCGGTTCCGATCGTCTTGGCCACGCTGGTGGAAAAGAACAAAATGGCGATGGTGTTGAAGAACGCGGCCCAAAGGACGGCGTATTTGGGCGGCAGGACGCGGGTCGACACCACCGTGGCGATGGAGTTGGCGGCGTCGTGCAGGCCATTCAGAAAGTCGAAGATCAGCGCCACGATCACCAGGGTTACGATGATCGGAAGGGCGACGGAGCCGTCCATGGATCAGACCTGCTCGATGACGATGGTCTCGATGACGTTGGCGACGTCGTCGAATCGATCGGATACCTTTTCCAGCCGCTGATAGATCTCCTTGCGGGTGATCAGCTTGACGGGGTCCGTTTCGGTGGCGAACAAGGTGCGCAGACCTTCATGCTGGCGCTTGTCGGCGGCGCTTTCCTGATGGCCGATATCGTCGCATAGCTTGTTGATGGTGTCAGAATTGCGGTTGATTTCGGCCATCAGCGGGATCGCTTGCCCCAGCAGGCGGGCGCATTCGACGATGCCGGAGGCCAGGGCGCACATATTGGGGGTGAATTCCGTGACGCCATAGAGATCGACCCGCTGGGCCACCTCCTCGATTCCATCGACGGCGTCGTCCATGGAGGTGATCAACCCGTGAATCTGGTCGCGGTCGAACGGCGTGATGAAGCTGCGGTGCAGGGCTTGAAGGGTCTGGCGGGTGATGGCGTCGGCCTCGCCCTCATAGATGCAGATCTGCTTGAAATGCAGCGCCATGTCGGCGCCGTCTCCCATCATCTTTTCCAGTTCCAGCGCGGCGGCGTGAATCTTCGCGGCATGCTCGATGAAGAGTTCGACGAACCTCTCCTCCTTGGGCATCAAGGAGCGGAACAGGCGGAAAAACATGGGGAAATCCCTGGCAGTTGCGCGGACGCCCGCGAGCGGACGAAGCCTCAATACCATAGATGGCGGTTTTGTTACACCCGGAGTTAAGGCAACCCTATCTTGACCGCCGCCGGTAGAGAAAGAAGGTCGGAGCGCGCCCGGCCAGACATTTCTGTTCATAGCGGGTGGCGGGCCAGTCCTCGGGCAGGGTATCGCGCTGGACAGTGGCCAGAACCTTGGTGAAGGCGGGGTGGGAGTCCAGGTGTCGGGCGGCCCACTCCACATAAATCGGGTCGTCGCTGGCCACCCGCAATTCGCCGTCGTCGCGCAAGATGCGGGCGATGG
The DNA here is from genome assembly GCA_030651575.1 of Phaeospirillum sp. Taxonomy (GTDB): domain Bacteria; phylum Pseudomonadota; class Alphaproteobacteria; order Rhodospirillales; family Magnetospirillaceae; genus Phaeospirillum. The sequence continues at coordinate 89,286 of JAUSFB010000044.1, read as the reverse complement.
CGTCGAGGTTGTCGGGGCAGATGAAACGACGCTCGGCGTGGCGGGTCTTTGGCCAGGGATCGGGAAACAGGACGAAGACCCGCGACAACGAGGCGTCCGGCAGTGCCGGCAGCAGCAGGCGGACGTCTTCGGGGAAGATGCGGATATTGCCGAGGGCGCGGGCCTGAATATGGCCGAGCAGGCTGGCGATGCCGTTGCGAAAGACCTCGCCACCGATCAGGCCGATGTCGGGATGGGCCTCGGCGAGGCTGGCGATATGCTCGCCCCCGCCGAATCCAACCTCAAGCCAGACCTCGCGGGCCGCATGGGGAAACAGCGCCAGCGGATTCAGGCAGGCCCCCGGCTCCGGCACGGCGATGGCCAGCCGGGGCAGCAGGGTGTCGATCAGGTCGAGGGCGTTGCGGCGCAGGGCCTTGCCACTGCGTCGGCCATGGAAACGGGGCCGCGCGGACGCGGCCCCTTCCCAATTGTCGCGGATCTTGCTCATCGCGAACTTAGAAAGCCCGCTTGAGCTGCTCCACCAGATCGATCTTTTCCCACGAGAAACCGCCATCCGCTTCCGGGGTCCGGCCGAAATGGCCATAGGCGGCGGTGCGGGCGTAGATGGGCTTGTTGAGGCCCAGATGGGTCCGGATGCCGCGCGGGCTGAGGTCCATCAGCTGCTGGAGCACGTCGGACAGCTTGTCCTCGTCCACCGTGCAGGTGCCGGAGGTGTCCACATAGACCGACAGCGGCTTGGACACGCCGATAGCGTAGCTGAGTTGGATCACGCACTTTTCGGCCAGACCGGAGGCGACCACGTTCTTGGCGAGGTAGCGGGCGGCATAGGCGGCCGAGCGATCGACCTTGGTCGGATCCTTGCCGGAGAAAGCGCCGCCGCCATGGGGAGCCGCGCCGCCGTAGGTGTCGACGATGATCTTGCGGCCGGTCAGACCGCAATCGCCGTCGGGACCGCCGATGACGAAACGGCCGGTGGGATTGACGTAGAACTGGGCCTCGTCGCACATCCAGCCGGCGGGCAGGCAGTTGACCACATGCGGGCGCACGATCTCGCGCACATCGGCCTGGGACAGGCTGGCGTCATGCTGGGTGGAGATCACCACCGAGGTGGCGCGCACCGGCTTGCCGTCGCGGTATTCCAGGGTGACCTGACTCTTGGCGTCGGGGCCGAGCAGCGGGGCGGCGCCGGAGTGGCGGGCCTCGGCCAGCGACTTCAGCATGGAGTGGGCCAGATGGATCGGGGCCGGCATCAGCGTCTCGGTCTCGTTGACGGCATAGCCGAACATGATGCCCTGGTCGCCGGCGCCTTCGTCCTTCTCGCCCGCGGCGTCAACGCCGACGGCGATGTCGGCGGACTGCGAGTGAACATGCACTTCGACCTTGGCGTTCTTCCAGTGGAAGCCGTCCTGCTCGTAACCGATATCCTTGATGGCGTGGCGGGCGGTCTCTTCCATCAGCTGCTTGGTGATGGAGCCGGGGCCACGCACTTCGCCGGCCATGACCACCAGATTGGTGGTGCACAGGGTTTCCACGGCGACGCGGGCATGGGGGTCGGCGGCAAGGAAGGCATCGACGATGGCGTCGGAAATGCGATCGCTCACCTTGTCGGGGTGGCCTTCGGAAACGGATTCACTGGTGAAAAGAAAATTCTTCTTGGACACGGGCAAGCCCTCCTAGATCCAAACTGCGCGGGACCAGGGGCATCAGATGCTCGGACGGGCTATCGTGATGCACCCACTTAGCCGGTTTAGCGTGGCGGCAAGCGGTCAAAATCTCCACGGGAGCGGGTTCCCCCTCTCCGGGGGGTTCTTCTGACAGGCAGTGGGGCGAGTCGTCAAGACATATCGCCCGTGCCCCGGAAAGCACTTGGGATATATGGTTATTTCTTGATTTCGTCGGCGGCGGCGAGGGCCTTGGCCAGTTCATAGACCCGCTTGCGCACCTGGGGGTCGGAGATGGCGTAATAGGCCCTTACCAATTCCAGCGTCTCGCGCCGGGTCAGCGGGTCCGCCTCGAACCCGCTCGGGTCCTCCGACAGGCCGGCGGCACCGCGCGCGACGGCCAGCGGGCTCTGATCGCGAACCAGTTCAGACATGTCATCGTAAAAGAACGAGACCGGCACATCCAGCACGCGCGACAGGTCGAACAGCCGCGAGGCCCCGATCCGATTGGCGCCACGCTCGTATTTCTGCACCTGCTGGAAGGTAAGGCCAATGGCCTCGCCCAGCCGCTCCTGACTCATTCCCATCAAGGTCCGTCGCAACCGTACCCGGGTTCCCACATGGACATCGACCGGGTTGGGCTGGCCCGAGGGCATGCGGCCGCGATTGGACGGGCGGCGGGGGGGGCTGGGCTCCATGGGAGGTTCAGTTTTGGCCATGATGACATCCTAACGGTCGGGATTGAGGGTGGCCCATGAACTGCTGGTTGCGCTCAACATAGCGGGGCAATTGTATGCAAGTCAACACGCGGCGCGGGCGCGACAGCGAGACCATTAGCCTATATCTGAAGTATTGATTTGGTGCAGCTATTTCAAGCCCCGCAAGCCCAACCCGACGCCCAGACACGCCAGCAACAGCAGCAGGGCGGGCACATTGCCGAACCGCCCGAAGGGGGGAGGGGTAATTGCCTTGGGAAGTGGCGCGTCGGCAAACCCCTTGTCGCCGAGGGGGATGCGGGCCAATTCGCGACCGAAGGGGTCGATCATGGCCGAAATGCCGGTGTTGGCGGCGCGCGCCAGCGGCAGTCCTTCCTCGATAGCCCGCATGCGGGCCGCCGCCAGATGCTGATGGGGTCCGGCCGACTGGCCAAACCAGCCGTCATTGGTGACGGCCAGCAGCCATTGGGGACGTTCATGATCCGGCTGGATCACCGCGTTGGGGAAGATGGCTTCGTAGCAGATCAGGGGGCTGACCGGCGGCAATCCCGGCAGGTCCAGGGTGCGCGGCCCCGGCCCGGCGGAAAAATCGGTGCCGCCATGGGTGATCTTGGCGATGGGCAACAGCCCCCGGAACGGAACGTATTCGCCAAAGGGCACCAGATGGGCCTTGTCGTAGACGCCAACAACCTCGGCATTGGCGGTGATCGCGAACAGGCTGTTCCAGATCTGGAGCGGCTCGACCCCGCGGGGAGTGATGCGCGGTGCGCCGGTCAGCACCAAGCCGCCCAGAGGAGCCGCCGAGGCGACGATCTCGCGGTGCAAGGTGTCGAGGTCGAGGAAATACGAGGCGGCGGTCTCCGGCCAGATCACCGTCGTCACCGCCTCGAAACCGGGGGACCGCGACAGCGCCACATGCTCGCGCAGATTGGCTTCGCGCAGGTCGTCGCGCCACTTGTTGCCTTGGGGCAGGTTGGCTTGAACCAGCCGTATCCGCAGGCCCGGCACCAGGGCGTCGGGGTCGGTAAGGTCGGGGGCACCGGCCAGCCGGATGCTGCCGCCGATCCAACCGGCCAGCGGCAGTCCCACCACCAGCGCCAGGACCAGCACCTTGCCCCGCCGGGATAACGGATCGGCCAGCAGGGCGGGCGCCAGGGCGACCACGGCGGTCAGCAGACTAAGGCTCCAGACGCCGCCGACGGCGCCGAATTGCAGCACCGGCAGGACGCCGTCCCATACCGAGCCCAGGGGGTTCCACGGAAAGCCGGTCAGCACCCACGAGCGCAGCCACTCGGCAAAGGTCCAGGCCGCCGCCAGCAGGAAGATCCGCCCCGGCCCCGGCGCTCGGGCCAGGCGCACCGCCAGGGTGGCGGCGCCGACGAAGGCGGCCACCAGTCCCGACAGTCCGAAAATGGCGAAGGGAATCATCCAGCCAAACTTGGCGACATCGGTCAGCAGGGCGTTGGAGATCCAGTAATAGCCGGCCGAGAACCAGCCCATGGACCACCACCAGCCCGCCCCAAAGGCGGCGCGGCGGCTTTCCGACGCGTCGAACATCCAGACCAGGGCGGGAAAGGCGACCAGCAGCGCCGGCAGGAATCCCACCGGCGGCAGCGCCAGGGCGGCGACGGCCCCCATCAGCATCAGGGTCAACCGCCGGCGCCATCCGGTCAGGGCCTTCAGGCGCAGGGCAAGGATCGTGATGGCGGGCATGCTTACTCCGGCTTGTTCTCGGACGGCGGCAGGGTGCGGCGGACCCGGACGCGCTTGACCCGGCGGGGGTCGGCGTCCAGGACCTCGAATTCCAAGCCGGCGGAATGGGTGATCAGTTCGCCGCGCGAGGGAACCCGCCCGGCCACGAAAAACACCAGACCGCCCAGGGTTTCCACCTCTTCCCGCTCTTCCTCGGTCAAGACATTGCCGATCTTGTCCTCGAACTCGGCGATGGCGGTGCGGGCGTCGGCCTCGATGGCGCCGTCGGGCAGATCGACCATGTCGGGTTCCTCGGCCTGATCGTGCTCGTCCTCGATCTCGCCGACGATCTGTTCGACCAGATCCTCGATGGTCACCAGCCCATCGATGCCGCCATATTCATCGACCACCATGGCAAGATGAGCGCGCTTCAGGCGCATTTCCAGCAGCAGATCGGTGACCCGCATGCTGGGAGCCACGAACTGGACCCGGCGTACCATGCGGGGCAGATTGAACGGCTTTCCCAGCCCCAGAACCTCCAGCAAATCCTTGATGTGGACCATGCCGATGACGTCGTCCAGCGTGCGGCGATAGACCGGCAGGCGGGAATGGCCGCATTCGATGAACAGCTTGATCAGATCGTCCAGCGGCACCTTGGACTCCACCGCGACGATGTCGGCGCGCGGCACGCTGACATCGTTGGCGGTGACGCCGCGCAGGTGCAAGATATTGCCCAGCAGCAGGCGTTCATGGTCATCGATGGGGACTTCGGCGCTGTCGCTGTCTTCGATCAGCTCTTCCAGCGCCTCGCGGACGGTTTCGCCTCCCCCCTTGGGGCGGCGTCTCGCCTTGATCCAGCCGCGCAGCGCCCGCAGCAGTGATTCGTCTTGGCCGCCTTGGGACTTCTTCCCGTTTGCCCCGCTGTCGCGGGGCGGGATACTGCCAGGGTCGTTCATGGCCCTTGTTCTTCCTCGTCGTCGTGGTAGGGGTCGGGAATGCCCAGCGCCGCCAGCAAGGTGGTTTCCAGAGTCTCCATCTCGGCGGCGTCCTGGTCGTCGTCGTGGTCGAAGCCCAGCAGGTGCAGCACGCCATGCACCACCAGATGGCCGAAATGGTCCTCCAGCGGCTTGTTCTGCTCCCTGGCCTCAGCGACGACGGTCTCCCAGGCCAGGATGACGTCGCCCAGCAGCAGGGGAGCGCCAGGAACCAGCGGCGCGTCCTCGTCGTCCAGCGAGGCGAAGGACAGCACGTTGGTGGGGGCGTCCTTGCCGCGCCAATCGCGATTGAGGCCGCGCACGGTCTCGTCATCAGCCAGCACGATGGACAGTTCCACCGGCCCGTCGGGCAGATCGACGGCGCCCAGCGCGATGGCGGCCAGCCGGCCGCAGCGGGTTTCGGCGTCGGGCAGGGCCTCCGCCCAGGCCGGGCAGTCGATGCGAACCGCGATATCGATGGTGATCAAGGTGTCGCCTTGTCCTTATTTTCCTTGCGGGCGCGCTCGACCCGGTCATAGGCCCGAACGATGCGGGTGACCAGATCGTGGCGGACCACGTCCTTGTCGGTGAAGCGGATAAAGCGGACGCCCTCGACGCCGTCCAGGATGTCGACGGCGTCCGACAGGCCCGAGCGGACGCCCGGCGGCAGGTCGGTCTGGCTGGGATCGCCGGTGACCGCCATGCGGGAATTCTCGCCCATGCGGGTCAGGAACATCTTCATCTGCATGGTGGTGGTGTTCTGGGCCTCGTCCAGGATGATGAACGAGTTGGCCAGGGTGCGGCCGCGCATGAAGGCCAGCGGCGCGACCTCGATATCGCCGGCCAGCATCTTCTTGGCCACCTGATCGCCCGGCAGCATGTCATGCAGCGCGTCATAGAGCGGCCGCAGATAGGGATCGACCTTTTCCTTGAGGTCGCCGGGCAGGAAGCCCAGCCGCTCACCCGCCTCCACCGCCGGGCGCGATAAGATGATCCGGTCGACCTCACCCGCCACCATCATGGACACCGCCTTGGCGACGGCCAGATAGGTCTTGCCGGTACCGGCCGGTCCCAGCCCGAAGGTCAGGTGATTCTGGTCCAGCGCCCGGATGTAGTCGGCCTGGGTGGGGGTGCGCGGCGCGATATGGCGCTTGCGGGTGCGGATGACCAGATCGCCGGCGATGTCGGGCTGCTGATTGGCCATGCGCATGGCGCTGTCCACATCGGCGGTCTCCACATGGCCCTGACGCCGCGCCAGCTCGTAGAGCCCGTCCAGCACCGCCGCCGCTTCGGTCACCAGTTCGGGGGTGCCGGAGATGGAGACGGTGTTGCCGCGCGGGTCCAGCGCCACGCCCAGGCGGCTTTCGATCCGCTCCAGATGGGCGTTGTGGGGGCCGAACAGCGTCTGAGCCAGGGCGTTGTCCTCGAACTCGCGGATCACCGGGGCGGGGCTGGTGGTCATGGGAGGGTTGTTTCCAGGGGGACCGCTTCCAGGCTGTTGGGGTGGACGGAGACGATGCGCAGGGCGGCCACGGTGCCGAGCAGATGGGCGGCGGCTTTCACATGGACCGGCTGCATATAGGGCGAACGGCCGACCAGCTGGCCGGCATGGCGGCCGGGGCGGTCCAGCAGCACCCGCATCTCGCGGCCGACGCAGGCATGATTGAAGGCGGTGGTCTGGTCGAGCAACAGGGACTGCAACTCGGCCAACCGGGCGTCCTTGACGTCTTCGGGGACCTGATTGGGCATCAGGGCGGCGGGGGTGCCGGGGCGCGGGCTGTATTTGAAGGAATAGGTCTGGACGAAGCCGACCTCGCGCACCAGCGCCAGGGTATCGGTGAAGTCGGCGTCGGTCTCGCCGGGAAAGCCGGTGATGAAGTCCGAGGCCAGCGCCAGATCGGGTTGCGCCCGCTTCAGGCGCTCGACCAGCCGGAGATAGGCGGCGCGGTCATGGCCGCGATTCATCGCGCTCAGGATGCGGTCGGACCCCGACTGCACCGGCAGGTGCAGGAACGGCATCAACTGGGGAACCTCGGCATGGGCAGCGATCAGGTCGTCATCCATGTCGCGGGGGTGGGATGTGGTGTAGCGGATGCGCTCGACGCCATCGACCTCGGCGACCGCGCGGATCAGCCGGCCCAGGCCCCAGCCCTCGTCGCCATGCCAGCCATTGACGTTCTGGCCCAGCAGGGTGAGTTCGCGCACGCCTTGCGCCGCCAGGGTGCGGGCCTCGGCCAGCACGGCGCTTCCGGGGCGGGAGTATTCGGCGCCACGGGTGTAGGGTACGACGCAAAAGGTGCAAAACTTGTCACAGCCCTCCTGCACCGACAGGAAGGCGCTGGAGCCCTCGGCGCGGGCGTCGGGCAGGAAATCGAACTTGGGCTCGACGGGAAACTCGGTATCGAGCACCGCGCCGCCAGCCCGCGCCGCCTGGGCCACCATCTCGGGCAGGCGGTGATAGGTCTGCGGTCCCAACACGATATCGACGAAGGGCGCGCGGCGCAGGATCTCCTCGCCCTCGGCCTGGGCGACGCAGCCCGCCACCGCCAGAATCATGCGGCCGCCGGTCAAGGCCTTGGCGGCCTGGTGACGTTTCAGGCGGCCCAACTCCGAGAACACCTTCTCGGCCGCCTTTTCGCGGATATGACAGGTATTAAGGATGACCATATCGGCACCCTCGGGGCTATCGGCCGAGGCGTAGCCCAGCGGCGCCAAGACATCCGCCATTCGGGCGGAGTCGTAGACATTCATCTGGCAGCCGTATGTTTTGACGAAGAGTCTTTTTGCCAATGTCGTTCGCGGGCGGGAAGGCCGCTCCTTGCATGGGTTAAAGGCTAGCACCACCGGTCCAGAAGTCAAGGAGTCCGGGGGGTATTCCCTCAAAGGATCATCAGGACGCTTTCGGGGGGACGGCCCAGGGCGGCCTTGTCGCCCTTGACCACGATGGGGCGCTCGATGGCGATGGGATGGGCGACCAGCGCCCGGATCAGGGCGGCGTCGTCCAGCTGGGCCGGGTCGATTCCGGCCTCGGCGGCTTCCTTGGCGCGGGTGATTTCGGCCGGCCGCTTGCCCAAAAGCGCCAGGATACGGGTCAGTTCGGCGACGCTGGGCGGGGTTTTGAGGTAGTCCACCACGGTGGGGACAACGCCCCGGCCCTCGATCAGCTTCAGGGTATCGCGCGACTTGCCGCAACGAGGGTTGTGGTAGATGGTGACGTCGTCGTCCGACATGTCAGGTCCAGTATTCATGAGCGCCATGATTCGCATCCCCACCTATAGCCTGCTGGTCAGGGGGCTCGCCACCCTGATTTTCGCCATGCTGCTGGCCTTGCCGGCCCTGGCCGCCGAGCCCGCGCCGATTCCGGCCGACGAGGCAAGCCGGCTGGTGAGCGTTCTCGAAGATCCCGCGGCGCGTCAGCAGTTGATCGGGCGGTTGAAAATGCTGGCGGCGGCCCAGGGGCCGGCCGCCCCGGCGGCGGAGTCCGGCCTGCTGGCCCGCCTGTCCGATCGGGCCGGCGATCTGCGGGTGGGATTGGCGACGCTGGCCATCGTGGCGGCGGCGGTGGTCCTGGCCAAGGTGCTGCATCGGCTGGTGGACCGGGGCCTGTCCCATGGCGGCCCGGACAGCCGGGCCAACCGCTATCTGCCGTTGCTGCACCGGCTGTCGCGGAGCTTGATCGGGCTGGCGAGCATCCTGGTCCTGGCCCAGCTCTGGGGCTTCGATCCGTTGGCGCTGCTGGACTCCAATCTTGGCCGGCGGGTGGCGTCGTCGCTGGTCAATGTGGCGGTGGTGCTGGTCGGCGCTTTGGTGGGGTGGCACCTGCTGAACGGCGCCGTCGAGCGTTATCTGTCCGCCACCGACGCCGAGGGCAACCCGCTGCAACGCTCGGGCCGCGCCCGGACCTTGTTGCCGCTGGCCCGCAACGCGGTGTTCGTGCTGCTGGCGCTGATGGTGGGGCTGATCGTGCTGTCGGAGCTGGGGGTCAATATTGCGCCGCTGCTGGCCGGTGCCGGCGTGCTGGGCATCGCCATCGGCTTCGGGTCGCAAAAGCTGGTCCAAGACATCATCACCGGGGCCTTCATCTTGTTCGAGGACACCGTGGCGGTGGGCGATACGGTCAAGCTGGGCGAGCATGCCGGCACGGTGGAGGGCATTTCCATCCGCGCCATCCGTCTGCGCGACGCCAATGGCAGCCTGCATACGGTTCCGTTCGGGGCGGTGACCACGGTGATCAACGCGACCAAGGGGTTCAATTACGCGGTATTCGACATCGGCATCGCCTATTCGCAGGATACCGACGCGGTGGCCGTCATGCTGGCCGAGTTGGGGGCGGAGCTGCAAGCCGATCCCAAATGGGGCGCTTTCATGGCCGAGCCGATAGAGGTGCTGGGGGTCGAGCGGTTCGACGCCTCCTCGGTGATCATGCGGGCGCGGGTCAAGACGACGCCGGGCGATCGCCATGCCCTGGGGCGAGAGTTCAACCGCCGCATCAAGCAACGCTTCGACGCCGCCGGTATCGAGTTCCCCTTCCCCCAGACCCAGGTCTGGATCACCGGAGCGAAGCCCCCCCCTCTCCTCCGAAAAGGAGAGGGGAACGATGGATCAATGATCAATGCCGACGAATCAATGTCGTCATCGGTTCGGAACTCACACCCGGCGACTGAGGGGAAAAATACTCACTCCTCGCCATAGAGGCGACGAAAGCCGCTGGTGACCTTGGCGATAAAGGCCGGATCGCGGGTCTTCCAGTAGCGTGGATCCTGGAGCATCTTCTTCAACTGCTCCTCGGACGAGCCTTCATCCTTGGCGGTCGGCACGCGGCCCAGGCTGGGCTCGCCCGATCCCATCAGACGATGGAGGGTCTTGACCCCTTCCGGCGAGGCGACCAGGACGTCATAGGCCTCGACCGGCAGGTTCTTCTTGCCCCATGCCGCCAGTTGGGGGGCGATCTGCCGCCAGCGGGTTTCCCCGCCGAAATGCTGTTGCAGATGACTGAGATCGGCTGCCTCGCCGTTCTTGCCGGTCATATCGGCCAGCAGGGGCAGGAGGCAGTCATGGGCCAGGTCGTAGACCAGCTGGGCCTGCTGCTGGGTGAAGCCGGCCTTGTGCAGGCGATGGTTGACGTCGGGGCTGCTGGCCAGATCGGGGTGTTTATGGGTGATCTGGTACAGTTCGGCGCGGTCGGGGATGCCGGGCGGTTTGATCAGGGCCGAGCTGCGTCGCTCCAGGTCGAGATAGGCGCGCAGCAGGGCGTCGGTACGGATCTGGCGCTTTGCCGCGTCCCAGAACTTGGCCGGCACATTGGCGGGCCGGGTCGCGGCGGGAGTGGGCTGCTCCAGATCGGGCGCCAGGGAATCTTCATAATGCATGGGTCGTCTCCTTGTGGTGGTGGTGGGAGGATGGTTCAGCCTCCGGCGCGACCGCGGATGGCCAGGGCGTGGAGATGGAGTACGAGGTGGCGCTGGCCTTCGAGGTGACGCAACGCGGCGTCGCCGGAATCGGGACCAAGGCAGCGTTCCAGCGTCATCTCCCGCAGATGCCGCAGCAGCGCTTCGCCGTCGCCGGAGGCGAACACCCGCGCCGCCGCCTGCGCCAGGCAAAGCCCGGACTGTTCGGCGGAGGGCGGGGCCGGAGGATCAAACCAGGTCCAGCCGATGTCAGCGCGGGGCATGGTCGGTCTCCGCGACGGGGGCCGGTTCGGCCGGGCGCATCAGCTCGGCCGGGACGTTGAAACTGCGGCCCAGCCAGCGGGCGGCGGCGGCGGGATCGATCGCCTCCAGTGCCGCCGGGCCGATCTGGTTCAGGGCCGACAGCCAGGTCAGCATGTTCCTGGCGTCGCGCTGGGCTTGTCCCTGGGCCAGGGGCGAGCGGTATTGCAGATCGACCGAACGGCCATCCACCACCAGATCGGGGATTTCGCCCCGACGGCGCAAGATGTGGACGGCGCGCATCACCAACGGAGTCAGCAGTTCGGTTTGCAGCCGTCCAAAGGTGGCGCCCAGGACGCGGGCCATCTGGGTCGAGCGTTCCAGCACTTCGGTGGCGGTCATGCGCGGGGCTTCCACCTGCCCCAGCCGATCGACCAGCAGGGCGTGACGGATACGGTTGCGCAAATCTTCGAGCACCAGCTGCGAGGTGTCGAACCGGCCGGGCGCGGTCAGCGGTTGCAGGCCGGCCGAACCCACCGCCTTGGGGATGATGGTGCCGGGGATCAACTTGATGTTGGCGGGGTTGAGCACGCCGTCGTCGTCGGCCTGCCAAATGCCGGTGACGGCGATGGTGGCATTTTTCAGCACCAGTTCCACCACCTTGTTCGCGGTCTTGATGTCGGGCAACGCCTTCATCACCGGCGAACGGCCATAGACCTCGCCGGGGGCCTTGAGCCAGCGGAAGTTGATGAACGGGGTCATCTCGAACCGGCCGGTGGCGAGAACGGTGTCGTCGCCATCGGCTTCCAGCACGGCGCCATAGCAATATCCGTGACGGATCGGCACCACCGCCTCGATCACCCCCACCCGCAGGTCAGGGTCCTCGGCGGCGGCGCGGTCCATTTCAGCGGGCAGGATCGCGGCGGGAAAGCGTGACCGCAGGGCGGCCCAGGTCAGTTCACTGCGACGGAAGCTGACGTCCAGCTTGCCCTCGGGGCCTTCCTCCAGCACCACTTGGCCCAGGGGGACGGCGCTGAAGCGAAAGGCCGAGGACTCGCCCGGCGCGGCTTCCTCGAACAGCAGCGAGGCGGTGCCGCCGGTCACTACGTCCAGATAGCACTGATGCATCTCCACCGCGAAGTTCGAGCGGTCGAAATGCGATTGCAGCACCGCTCCGATACGGTCCAGCGCCGGGGCGGCCTGATCGCGTTCGGCGGCGGGCAGGCTTTCGCTGGCGGTCAGGCCGAACCACTGAGCCCAGGGCGGCGTCAGTTCGGACAGCAGGCTGGCGGCCAGTTGATCCACCGCGTCGGGGGCGGTGCCGTCGAACAGGCGGTCGGCCTTTTTCTCGCCGGGGGTGGAGGCGTGCATGATGGCGTCACGCAGCGGCAGGGCATAGTCATAGCATTCCTGCCAATGGGATTCCCACACGGCGCGGCGCTCCTTGGCCTTGCGGTAGCGTCTCAGCAAGACCGAGGGGTCGTCCTCCTCCGGGCCAAGCAACCGCTCGCCACGGGCGGCCTCGTCCTCGTCGCGCGGGGATGGCCCGGCCCCCCGCCGGGGCTGCCTGTTCGGTGCGGTCATGGTCATTCTCCCAACAGGTTTTTCTGGGGGGCGGCGCTGGGCTGGAGAACGCCCCGTTCCGAGGTGGCGATGGTTCCGTGAAGGCCCCGACGGTTGCGGTCGATGGCGTCCTGGCGGGCCTGGGTCTCGGCGATGGCGGGGTCGGCGGTGACGATGGGCGCGATGGGGGCCGGAGCCGGCGGCGGGTCGGGAGAGAAAAATCCACCCATGATGGTCTCCTTATAAAAACATTTGATCGTGTTTTGTTCCCGTCGCGACGCAGGCGGAATCCCGCCGGTATTGGCGTGGTGAAGGAACGGGCGTAACTGTGGCGTTGATTGGAGGACCTTAACGGGGCTCAATGGGCGACGTCAAGGATTTAATACCGCTATTCTTGATATATCGGTATAATTGCCAGGGTGTAACGATATTCCAGGCTGAAATACCTAATACCCGCTTCACCACCTCGACACAGGTCAGGGGCCGCCAGGGCGCGGCGCGTTCGGGGGGCGTCGACAGTCGGGCTTCGATCACCGTCAACCCCTGCGTTCTGTACCATTCGGAGACGTCGAAGCCGGCTTCGACCGGAAGGACCATGATGTCCATGCGATGGGCCAGCGGGTTGAGGCAGAGCCAGCCGCCGCGCGACCCGAGGACAAGGAAGCAATGCCTAAATCCGGGACGCAACAGCCGAAGCCACATTTGGTCGGCATGGCCGGAAAATGCAACCAGGGCGCAATCCCATTGAGGGCGGATCTGACTCATGCGACGATTCCTTTTTGACGGAGCGGAGTGGTCAGCCGGTCCAGGGATTCCTCCCAGAGCATGGCTTCGGCGGCGGTGCCGTCGTCGTGGATGTCGGGTGGGGCCAGGCGGCGCCCAAACCGGACCAGGACGCCGAGATGACAGGATAGCAGGACCCTTGCCCGATACAGCCGCTGAACCTCGCGGGCGATGTCGTCGGGCTCGCAGGGGCGCGCCACCGCGCCGAGGCCGGCGGTGAAGCGAACGCCGTCATCGCGGGCGATCTGGCAGCGGGCATACCAGAACCACGCCTCCTCCGCAGTGGTAAATGATTCTGTATCGCGCAGACAAAGGCGCTGCGACACGGCTCTGGAACGGCCCATATCTGTTCTCCTGCTATAGGAACGAATGCAGTACATATCTGCCGAACTCACGCCTTGGAGTCAAGATAAAAGGCATATCTTCCTGCTGCGAAAGAAAGCAAATTGCGAGACCATCTTCCCATGCTTAAACACGCTGACATCTGGGCTGCCATTGATGCGCTAGCCCGAGGACACGGGTTGACGGCGTCGGCGCTTGCGCGCAAAGCAGGCCTTGATCCCACCACCTTCAATAAAAGCAAGCGCATCACCCGCGAGGGCAAGGCGCGCTGGCCGTCGACCGAAAGCGTCGCCAAGGTGCTGGAGGCCACCGGCACCAGCATGACCGAGTTCGTCAGCTATATCGAAGGCGACGCGTCGAGCCGCTCCGGCGCCACCATCCCGTTGATCGGGTTCGCCCAGGCGGGGGACCGGGGATTTTTCGACGACGCCGGTTATCCGGTCGGCGGCGGCTGGGACGAGATTCCGTTCCCGGAAATCGGGGACGAACACGCCTACGCCCTAGAGGTCAGCGGCGATTCCATGGAGCCGCTGTTCCGCGACGGCGACGTGGTGATCGTGTCGCCCACCGCCAGCGTGCGGCGGGGTGATCGGGTGGTCGTGCGCACCACCGATGGCGAAGTGATGGTCAAGCAACTGGTGCGCCTGACCGCCAAACGCATCGATCTCATCTCGATCAATCCGGCCCATTCCGGCCGCTCCCTGGCCACCGAGGAGGTGGGCTGGATGGCTCGGATTCTGTGGGCGAGCCAATAGCCCTTCCCCCCCTGTCCGCCCGGCTCCATCCGTGCTTTACTGCGTTGCAGCAAGCAATGATCGGGTAGGTCATGGACGGTCGCGGCATCCTTTGGACTCAATTCATCCTGGCGGCAGCGGTGGCGCGGACGGCGCGGGCGCTGCTGGACCGAGCCCCGGCCGCGACCTCCGCCAGTGACTCCGAACTGCTGTTCTCCTATGCCGATACCCATGGCGGCAGCGGCCGGATCGAACCACCGGCCATGCTGGCGGCGGTTTTGGCGCATGGACGCGACTTCACCACCCCGTGCTTCCACGCCGCCATGACCGCGACGCCGGGGCATCCGGGCTCCTGGGTGCTGGCCGGCAGGGTGATCGGAGGACTGCCCCGGCTGGCGTTCGAGGCCGATGTCAACGACATCGCGCCCGAGGTCATCGCCGCCGCCAAGGATAATCGCGAGGTCGGCTGGACCCGGTTCTGGAGCCATGACTGGTTCCAGTTCCTGCGCAATCGCATCGCCATGGCCAACCGGCCCCATTTCGTCTTCATCGACCCGCCGCCGGACGATCCGCGCGGTCCCGGCTACGCCATCGACGCCGCCATCCTGCTCGACACGTTGGGGATTCCCTACATGGTGAGCTATCCGGTGGAATCGCCCCAAGACCCCATCGACCAGATCGGCCGAACCGGCCTCGAACTCCATCGCGACGGCTGGGGCTGCGGCGTTCTGCTGGGCGGCGGCGGCGAGACGGTGGTGCTGGACGTCCTGGCCGATCTGCACCGCATGGCGGCGGTGCTGGGTGGCGAGTTCATCGTCCGCCTGCCGCGTCCTCCGGCTGACGATTACTGCATCTGATTGGTATTGTCCCGTTCGGAGGCCGCATGAAGACCATGAGTTGTATCGCGGATCTGGCCAGGCGGGCGCGGCGTCGGTTGCCGGCCTTCGCCTTCGGCTTCCTCGACGGCGGTTCCGGCGAGGAAGGGGGCTTGCGCCGCAACCGCGAGCGGCTGGAGGCGGTGACGCTAAAGCCGCGCTTTTGTACTGGGGGCAAGCCCGAGACCACCGCGACCCTGTTCGGCCGGACCCATGCCCAGCCGTTCGGTATCGCCCCGGTCGGCATGGGCAACCTGCTTTGGCCGGGGGCCGACCTCATTCTGGCGCGTCAGGCCCAGGCTCATGACCTGCCGCTGGTGGTCAGCACGGTGTCGTCCACCACCATCGAGGCCATGGCCGAGGCGGCGCCGGGCAATACCTGGTTCCAGCTCTACTATTCGCACCGGCCGGACATCAACCGCGACCTGCTGCGCCGCGCCTGGGAGGCCGGCATCCGGGTGATGGCGGTGACGGTGGATGTGCCGCTGGCCGGTGACCGCCGCCGCGATGTGCGCAACCGCTTTGTCCTGCCTTTCCGGCCCGGCCTGCGTTTCATGGCCTCGGTGGCGGCCCATCCGGCCTGGGCCTTGGCGACGCTAAGGGCGGGGTCGCCGGGATTTCCCAATCTGGCGCCCTACAATGCCGCGGTGAGCGGTCAGACTCTCAGCGCCTTCATAACCAGCCAGATCAAGGACACCCTGTCCTGGGACGATCTGAAGGAACTGCGCCAGATGTGGCAGGGCGCCCTGCTGGTCAAGGGCCTGTTGGCCCCCGAGGACGCCGAGGCGGCGCTGGAGGCGGGCGCCGACGGGATCTGGGTCTCCAATCATGGCGGCCGCCAACTGGACGCCGCTCCCGCCGCCGTCGACGCCTTGGCGGCCATCCGCGCGGCGGTCGGGCCGGATGTGGTGGTGGTGATGGATAGCGGCATCCGCTCGGGCGAGGACATTGTCCGGGCTCGGGTGATGGGGGCGGATTTCGTCTTTTGCGGACGCGGCTTTTATTACGGCGTCGCGGCGGGCGGCGCGGCGGGCGCGGCGCGGGCGGTTGAGCTGTTGACCGCCGATCTGCGGCGGACCCTCACCCAGATCGGCTGCCCGTCCTGGACCGGGTTGGATCACCGCTGGCGATGGGACGATCAGGCGGCCGCTTCGACAGCGGTCCCTCAATCATGACTTCAGCGAGGACTTGTCGGGCCGGCTCCTAAAGGTATAGAAAATATCCATCATTAATTCATGCGAGTCCCCAATGCCGCGCCGCTTCGTCTTTCGTCATCAGACGCCGCCCTGTGTGCCGTGCTGGCTCAAGGCCGGAATCGGGACGGTGATCTCGCTGGGGATAATCGCGCTGATCGATGATTTCAGCGGGGCGCCCATGCTGGCGGCGCCGCTGGGGGCATCGGCCGTGATGGTGTTCGGGTTTCCCGAATCGCCCATGTCCCAGCCGGCCAATCTGGTGGGAGGTCATATCCTCGCCACTCTGGTCGGGCTGTTGTTCGACCACTTCCTACCGGGAGGCTGGGCGGCCATGGCGGGCTCGGTAGCCGTAGTGATGGTGATGCTGGCTTTGCTGCGGCTGACCCACCCGCCTGCGGCAGCGGATCCGCTGGTGGTGATGATGAGCCATCCCGGATGGGGTTTCTTGCTGATGCCGGTGCTGCTGGGAACCGTCATCCTGGTCGTGATGGCGGTCGTGATCCACCGTTTGCCGCCACGCAGCGTCTATCCCCTGCCGATCCACCCACCCCCCGGAGGCTGACTTGATCCGCGTTCCTGGCCCGCTCGGCTGGAAAGCCGATCTCGGGCGCTAGGCTTCGTCGGCCCGGTTGGTGAGTGCCTTGGCGAGGTCGTAAATGCGCCGCCGCACATCCGGGTCGGTGATGGAGTAGTAGTTGCGGACCAGTTCCAAGGTCTCGCGACGCAGGCGGGGATCGACTTCCGCCGCGACCGGCTCTTGCGTCGGCGGTTCGCGCCCCATCTGCACGGGGCTGAGATTGCTGACCTCCAGAGCCATGTCATCAAAGAAATAGGAAATCGGCACTTCCAGGGATCGCGCCAGATCGAAAAGCCGCGAGCAGCTGACCCGGTTGGCGCCGCGCTCGTATTTCTGAACCTGTTGGAAGGTCAGGCCGATCATCTCGCCCAATTTTTCCTGGCTGAGGCCCAGCAAAGTGCGCCGCAGCCGCATGCGGGCCCCGACGTGAACGTCAACAGGGTTTGGGGCGCCTGCTGGGGTACGCCCTCTATTTGCCTTTTTGCGGGGCATGGCTTCCTCTGTTTTAATTAGCGACCAATACTTGACCGACTGGTTTAACAAAGGCAAGAGGGAAGGCCGCCCGGAAAAATGGAAAAACTAACTAACGACCATGCAGTTCATAAGCCTGGGCCTCAGAGGTCCCCCTTAAACAACCTTTTGGAGGCGTGTGGTCTGGCCTAAGGTTTCCATGTCACTGCTTGCGAGTCACAATCTACACCCAATTCTACTTGCTGCCACCAACTATGACAAAGGAATGGATTGGGGAATTTAACCGATGAATATGCCGGAAGTCGGGCATGGGGAATCTCCTCTCCCCCGAAGATAGGAAAGGCCGCCGATTCCTGATGGTTCCAATGGGGAAAAGCGATCGCCGCCAGATGCGGATTTTCGGGGAGCTTGCATGGGAAAGCCCGTGAAGATCCGTCGCCGTCGCTAAAGGCGATCAATCATGCCGATCATTATGGGGCTTCCAGTCTTCGACCGGGCCTTGCATACGGGGCGGGCCGCCGCTTGCTCAGCCGGCCTTGATCAGGGTGCCGACGCCGTGGGGGGTGAACAGTTCCAGCAAGATGGCGTGCGGGACGCGGCCGTCGAGGATGACGGCGGCGTCGACCCCCTGCCCGACCGCTTCCAGGCAGGTCTCCACCTTGGGAATCATCCCGCCCGAGATGGTGCCATCGGCGATATAGGCCTTGACCTGGGCCGCGGTCATTTCCGGGATCAGATTTCCGGACTTGTCCAGCACGCCGGCCACGTCGGTCAACATCAGCAGGCGGCGCGCATTGACGGCGGCGGCTATGGCGCCGGCGGCGGTGTCGGCGTTGATGTTGTAGGTCTCGCCGGCCGGTCCCATGCCCACCGGGGCGATCACCGGGATGATGTCGGATTCGCGAAAGAAATCGAGGATATGCGGGGTGATTTCTGCCGGCTCGCCGACAAAACCAAGGTCAAGCAGCCGCTCGATATTGGAATCGGGGTCCTTGACGGTACGGCGCATCTTGCGGGCGCGGATCAGGTGACCGTCCTTGCCCGACAGGCCCACGGCAAAGCCGCCGGCTTCATTGATGGCCGAGACGATCTGCTTGTTGATCTTGCCGGACAGAATCATTTCGACCACCTCGACGGTGGCCTCGTCGGTATAGCGCAGTCCGTCCACGCGCGGCGTCTGGATATCCAGGCGCTTCAGCATGGCGTCGATCTGCGGGCCGCCGCCATGCACGACCACCGGGTTGATCCCCACCTGCTTGAGCAAGACGACGTCGCGGGCGAACAGCCGCGCCAGATCGTCGGATTCCATGGCGTGACCGCCGAACTTGATCACCAGCGATTCGTCGGAGAACTGCCGCATGAACGGCAGGGCCTCGGACAGGGTCTTGGCGCGGTCCAGCCAGGCCTTGCGGTCATGCATGATGTCGGAAGAATCGGGGGTGCTCATGGGGACACTCCTTTGGCGAGAGTGGTCAGTTCGGCGCGCAGTTGGGCGATGCCCAGCCCGGTCTCGGAGGATGTGGCGATCAGGGAGGGGAAAGCGGCCACATGACCCTTGATCTCGTCCAGGGTGCGGGCGCTGACGTCTTCCAGCTCGGACGCCTTGATCTTGTCGACCTTGGTCAGGACGATCTGATAAACCACGGCGGCCTTGTCCAACATTTTCATCATGTCGCGGTCGCTGTCCTTGAGGCCGTGGCGCGAATCCACCAAAACGATGGCGCGGCGCAGCACGGTGCGGCCCTTCAGGAAGCCGTTGACCAGCCGGGTCCACTTGTCCACCAGCCCCTTGGGGGCGCTGGCAAAGCCGTAACCCGGCATGTCCACCAGGATCAGACGCTCGCCCAGATTGAAGAAATTCAGCTCCTGGGTGCGGCCGGGGGTGTTGGAGGTCCGCGCCAGGGTGTTGCGGCCGGTCAGGGCGTTGATCAGGCTGGACTTGCCCACATTGGAGCGGCCGGCAAAGGCGACTTCCGGCAGGCTGGCGTCGGGCAGCCCGGTCAGGGCCGCCACACCCAGCATGAAGGTGCATTCGCGCGCGAACAGCAGACGGCCGGCCTCGACGAGGCCGGCCTGCTCGATCTCGTCTGGCGTGGCGTCGGTCAGGACTCCGCCTCCGTCCGGCGCATGATGACCCATTGTTGCAGGATCGACAGCGAGTTGCTCCAGGCCCAGTAGATCACCAGACCCGAGGCGAAGTTAGCCAGCAGAAAGGTGAAGATCAGCGGCAGGAACTGCATCATCTTGGCCTGGACCGGATCGGTCGGCTGCGGATTGAGCTTTTGTTGCAGATACATGGTGACGCCCATGATGATCGGCCAGATTCCCAACTGGAACATGCTGGGCGGCGACCAGGGGATCATCCCGAACAGGGTGAAGATGTTGGTGGGGTCCTGGGCCGACAGGTCATGGATCCAACCATAGAACGGCGCGTGCCGCATCTCGATGGTGACGAACAGCACCTTGTACAGGGCGAAGAACACCGGGATCTGAACCATGATGGGCAGGCAGCCCGAAACCGGATTGACCTTCTGCGACTTGTACAGCGCCATCATCTCTTGCTGGAGCCGCATCTTGTCGTCGCCAAAGCGATCCTGCAACACCTTGATCTGGGGCTGGAGCTTCTTCATCTTGCTCATGGCCACGTAGGACTTGTTGGCCAACGGGAACATGGCCAGCTTCAGAACCACGGTCAGCGCCAGGATGGCAAGGCCCATATTGCCCAGCGCGGTGTGCAGCATCTGGAGCAGGTAGAAGAACGGCTTGGTCAGGAAGTAGAACCAGCCGAAGTCGATGGCCAGATCGAAGCGGTCGATGCCCAGCGTCTCCGAATAGCCGTCCAGCAGGCTGACCTGCTTGGCGCCGGCGAACAGGTGAAAGCCGGTCTCCTCGGACTTGCCCGGCTCGATGGTCCGGGGCGGCGCCAGATAGTCGACCTGATAGCGCTCGGCGTTGTCGAGGCGCTGATGGACAAAACGGCCGGTGACCTCGGTCTTGGCCGGCGGCACCAGGGCGGCCAGCCAGTATTTGTCGGTGATGCCGGCCCAGCCGCCGGAGGTCTTGTAGCGCGAGGCGCCGTCCTTCTTGAGGTCGTCGTATTTGACTTCCTTCAAGGTGCCGTCGAATACGCCCAGCGGGCCTTCATGCAAGATATACATGCCGGCCACCGCGGGGGTGCCGGTGCGCGCCAGCAGGGCATAGGGATGCAGCGAGACCGGCTTGGCGCCATAGTTCTCGACCCGCTGGCCGATGCTGAACATATAGTCGGCATCGATGGCGTAGGTCCGCACGAAGCGCAACCCCTCGCCGTTATCCCAGATCAGCACCAGCTTGTTGTCGGGGGTCAGCTGGCCGGTGGACTGCTGCGCCCACAAGGTGTCGGGGCCGGGAACCTTGACCGAGGAATCGGCGGGAACCCAGCCGAATTCGGCCCAATAGGGTTCGGGCGAGCCGGCCGGCGACAGCAGGTTGATTTCCGGGCTCTGGCCATCGGGGGAGCTGCGATACTTGACCAGGGTCAGGTCGTCGATCCGCGCGCCCAACAGGGCGATGGAGCCATGCACCGACGGGGTGGTGATGGCGACGCGGCGGCTTTTGTCCAGCGCGGCGGCGCGGGATTCGGCGACGGCGGCGATGGCGGCGGGCGATCCCGGAACCTGCGGCGCCACGGCCGGCGCCGGCGTCGGCGTGATCTCGGTCGTCGCCTGCTGGGTCGTGGGAGTGGTCGGCTTGGGCGGCACGAAGTATTGCCAGCCAATCATGATCGCGACCGAAATGGCGATGGCGAGGAAGAGGTTGCGCTGATCGTTCATGACATCCTATCCGGCGTTCGGGACGGCGCGGCCTTGGCGCCACACTCGGTGCTTGGTTCGGGGACTGGGTCGTAACCACCGTCATTCCAGGGGTGGCAGCGGCAGATCCGTCGGGTGGCCAGCCACGAACCGGCCAGCGGGCCGTGCCGTTGGATCGCCTCCATGGCGTAGGACGAACACGACGGCATGAAACGGCAGCTCGATGGCAGAACCGGCGAAATGACCAGCTGGTAGATGCGGATCGTTCCGCGCATGGCCATGCCGATGGGGTTCATGCCGCTCCTCACGCTTCCTTGGCCGGAGCGACGGGCGAGGCCCGCAGTCCGCCGACACGTTTTAGCGCCGCCACCAAATCCTGCAAGAGAAGAGAATATGGCCGTTCCAAAGTCTCGCGACGGCCGATCACCACATAGTCCAGCCCAGGCGCGGCCTGATCCGGAAAGATCTCGTCCACCGCCGCCTTCAGGCGTCGTCTGGCCCGATTGCGACAGACGGCATTGCCCACCTTCTTGGAAACGGTGAAGCCGACTCGAAGCGAGTCGGCTTGCGTTTCCGGTCCGGTGCCGGGCGCCGCCTGTAGAATCAGGCCGGGCGCCGCCCATTTCCGCCTCAAAGCCGCGACGCGCAGAAAATCAGGCCGCTTCTTCAGCCGATCGAGCCGCGCCGTCATGGCCTTGGACGATTCTTAGGCGGACAGCTTCTTGCGGCCCTGGCGGCGACGGTTGGCGATGATGCGGCGACCACCAACGGTGGCCATGCGAGCGCGAAAACCGTGGCGGCGGGCGCGGACGAGCTTGCTCGGCTGATAGGTACGCTTCACGGGTGGTACTCCGATACGAACAGGACTTGAAAATGAGCGGCTGTGTATAAGCCGACGAGGTCACAGAGTCAATGCGCTGAAATCAGGTCGGGCGCTGAAATCAGGCTTCTTCGGCGGCGTGCTCGACCTCGGCGATCTCTTCCGGTTTCGGATGCTCGGCCGACAGCAGCCAGATGACCCCGCCCGGCAGCGCCGTGGCGATGTTGACCAGGGCGAACAGCACCGACAGCGCCAGGGCGGAATGAGCCTCGACTCCCACATAGCCGAACGCCGCCACCATGGCGGTTTCCCGCAGCCCCAGCCCGGCGATGGAAATGGGGAGAGTCATGATCAGGATCACCGGCGGCACCAGCACCACGCAGTCGAGCGCATCGACATTGAGGCCGAGCCCGACCGCCAGGGCATAGGCGACCAGCGACAGATTGATATGGCCGATGATGGCGATGGTCAGGGTGGCGGCGCTCCAGCCGGGCTGGGAGAACAGCCTGCGGGTATCGCCGGCCAGATGGGCCAGTCCCCGGACCACCCGCCAGCGATGCAGCGTATGCGGCAGGCGGTCGAGCAGCGACAGGACCACGATTCCGGCCACGCCCAGCACCGACAGGGCCGGAAACACCCAGGAACCGGGAATGTTCGGGGCGCGGGCCAGCAGCAGCGGCTGGGTTCCCGCCACCAGCAGGACCAGGGCCAGGATGGTGATGACCCGTTCCAGCATCACCGAATTGACGCTGGCGCCCAGGGTCAGGCCGGAGCGATGGGCCTTCCACATGCGAAGCGCATCGCCGGCCACCGGCAAGATGATGGAGAAACAGACGCCGATATAATAGACGACGACGGCCTGGAGCGGCGAAAACAGCGCCTTCAGCGCCTTCAGCACGAACCACCAGCGCACCGCGCCCAGCAGGACCTGAAACACGCCCAGGCCCAAGGCGACGGCCAACATCGTGGGGTCGAGCGTCTTGGCTTGGCCCCAGGCCGAGGCCAGGTCAACCTTGCTGAGGACGAACCAGATCAGACCGACCGAAAACACTCCCTTGAGCGCCCACGGCAACCACCGTTTTGCCATTGAATTCCACATATCGTCAGAACCGGAGGCGGGAAGCTTTAGCACAATTCGACGACTTGTGAATACCGAGTCGCAGATTCTAGGATTCTGCTAAAGTGCCGCTGCCCGTTCCCTGGACCTGAGGAGGCAATATGGCCTGGGACCCCGCCGTCTATACCGCTTTCGCCCAGCCGCGCCTGCGGCCGGCCCAGGATCTGTTGGCCCGGATCGAGACCGGGACGCCCGGCCGGGTCGTCGATCTCGGCTGCGGCACCGGTAATGTCACCCGCCTGTTGGCGGCACGGTGGCCCCAGGCCAGAGTCATCGGAATCGATTCCTCGCCCGAGATGCTGGCCGTGGCACGGGGCGGAGGCGGGGCCGAATACGCCCTGGGCGATATGGGCGACTGGCGGCCCGAGGCTCCGGTGGACGTGCTGTTCTCCAATGCGGCGCTGCATTGGCTGGACGGGCATGGCGCGCTATTTCCCCGTCTGCTGGCCATGGTCGCGCCGGGGGGCACGCTGGCGGTGCAGATGCCGCGCAATCACGCAGCCGCCTCCCACCGCCTGATGGCCGAAGCCGCCGAGGCGGGGCCGTGGCGCCGGCTGTTGATGCCGTCGGCGACGCGGATTCCGGTGTTCGAGCCATCC
The DNA here is from genome assembly GCA_030651575.1 of Phaeospirillum sp. Lineage (GTDB taxonomy): Bacteria > Pseudomonadota > Alphaproteobacteria > Rhodospirillales > Magnetospirillaceae > Phaeospirillum. Next base: position 65,727 of record JAUSFB010000044.1, on the reverse strand, counting down.
TTCTATTATGATCTGCTGGCCCCGTTGGCGGCCTCGCTCGATATTTGGGAGACCGAATACCTCCATGTGCTGGAGGGCGACGATCCGGTGGTGGCCTGGACCATGGGCACGGCGCTTCGGCCTCTGTTGGCGGCCTTGGAGGGGCACGACGACTGGCGAGACGGATTTCTGGCCGAATACCGCCGCCGGATCGCCGTCGCCTATCCGCCGCGCCCCGACGGCAAGACCCTGCTGCCGTTCCGTCGCCTGTTTCTACTGGCGCGGCGAGCATCGCTCTGAGGATTCGGGGGCTCCTCAATCCAGCTGTATGATCATCGCCTTGAGATAGGCGCTTTCCGGCAGCAGCGGGTGCAGCGGGTGGTCGGAGGCGGCGCCGCTGGTGCGGATGATGCGGCCGGTGCGGCCGGCGACATGGACGCCGTGGCTGATTTCCTCGGCGAACTGTTCGGCCGGCATGTGGTGCGAGCAGGAGGCGCAAAATAAAAAGCCGCCTGGCTCGACCAGCGCTGCGGCAAGGCGGGCCATCTTGCGGTAGCCCTTGGCGCCGGCGCCAAGATCCTTCTTGGATTTAACGAAGGCGGGCGGGTCGGCCACCACGACGCCGAACATCTCTCCGGCGGCCTTGAGGCGCTCCATTTCGGCGAAGACCTCGGCCCGTACCGTCTGCACTGTGACGCCGTTCAGGGTCGCCGCCCGATCGGCCAGGGCCAGCGACAGTTCCGAGCGGTCGACCGCCACGGTCTCGGCGGCGCCAGCCTTGGCCGCCTGGATGGCGAAGCCGCCGGCATAGGTGTAAAGGTCGAGAACCCGGCGGCCCTTGGCCAGCCGGGCGACGAAGGCGCGGTTGTCGCGTTGGTCGAAGAACCAGCCGGTCTTCTGGCCGTCGGTGAGGTCGGCGACGAAGCGGCAGCCGTTTTCCACCAACTCCACCGGCCCCGCAAGCTCGCCGGCGGCGACGCGGTGTTCGAGGTCGAGCCCTTCCAGCTTGCGGACCGGGCTGTCGTTGATCAGCACGACCGCCTTGGGCTGAAGCACCAGATCGAAGGCGGCCAGCAGTTCGGGAAGCAGTCGCTCCATGCCGGCGGTGTTGGTCTGTACCGCCAGGACGTCGCCATAACGGTCGACGATCAGGCCGGGCAGGCCATCGGCCTCGGAGTGAATCAGGCGGTAGAACGGGCCGTCGAACAAGGTGTCGCGCAGGGATTGGGCGGCGCGCAGGCGCTCGGCCAGGAAATCGCGGTCGATGGAATCGGCGGCCCGGCGCGACAGCACCCTGGCCGCGATCAGCGAATGGGGGTTGAAGGTGGCGACGCCAAGGCGCTCGTCGCCGGCATCGATCAGCGACACCAGACTGCCCGGCGGCAACGCCTTGGCCTCCGGGGTCATCTCGATTTCATTGGAGAACACCCAAGGATGGCCGGCGCGCAGACGCTTCGAGCGCCCCTTGGCGAGGCGGAGACAGGGGCGGGTGGCGGCAGAGTCGGTGATATGATCGGTCATGGCGGCACTCTAATCCCTCCGGCCTTATCCTGCAAAGGTCGGAAACGCAGGAAATTTACGGTGTCTTTGATTTATATCAATGGCGGGGCGTCCCACTCTCGTCATAGTGCGCACGCTTGGAGCATAGAACCGTCCGGCCGACCAGCGGCTCCGGGGGCATGGTGTCGCCATGGTTACCGGTCCGGACGCTCCGGGTAGACCCTTTTCCGGTCGAAACAGGAGTTCGGCATGAGCATCAATACCGAAGCCACGCCCTATTGCGAAGACGCGATCAAAAAGTTTGCGATCGCAGCAGTTTTCTGGGGTGTCGTGGGCTTCCTGGCGGGCGATTTCATCGCCCTGCAGTTGGCCTTTCCCGTTCTGAACCTAGATCTCGAATGGACGTCGTTCGGGCGCTTGCGTCCGGTTCACACCTCCGCGGTGATCTTTGCGTTCGGCGGTAACGTTCTTCTCGCAACCTCGCTGTACATCGTGCAGCGCACCAGCCGCGCCAGCCTGTTCGGCGGCGAGGGTCTCAGCACTGTCGTGTTCTGGGGCTATCAGCTGTTCATCGTCATGGCGGCGCTGTCCTACGTCCTGGGTTATTCCCAGGGCCAGGAATACGCCGAACCGGAATGGGCCATCGACCTGTTTCTGACGGTGGTCTGGGTTCTGTACCTGATCGTCTTCGCCGGTACGATCATGAAGCGCAAGGAACCCCACATCTACGTGGCCAACTGGTTCTTCTTCGCGATGATCCTGACCATCGCCATGCTGCACCTCGGCAACAACCTCGCCATTCCGGTGTCGCTCACCAAGAGCTACAACATCTTTGGCGGCGTGCAGAACGCCATGACCCAGTGGTGGTACGGCCATAATGCGGTGGGCTTCTTCCTGACCGCCGGCTTCCTCGGCATCATGTATTACTTCGTGCCGAAGCGGGCCGAGCGTCCGGTCTACTCCTACCGTCTGTCGATCGTGCACTTCTGGGCGCTGATCTTCCTGTACATCTGGGCTGGCCCGCATCACCTGCACTACACCGCCCTGCCGGATTGGGCGCAGACTCTGGGCATGACCTTCTCGATCATGCTGTGGATGCCGTCCTGGGGGGGCATGATCAACGGTCTGATGACGCTGTCGGGCGCTTGGGACAAGCTGCGGACCGATCCGGTCATGCGTTTCCTGGTGTCGTCGGTGGCGTTCTACGGCATGTCGACCTTCGAAGGTCCGATGATGTCGATCAAGGCGGTGAACTCGCTGTCGCACTACACCGATTGGGGCATCGGCCATGTGCACTCGGGCGCTCTCGGCTGGGTCGCCTTCGTTTCGTTCGGCGCTTTGTACGACCTGATCCCCAAGCTGTGGGGCCGCAAGGAAGTATACTCGTTGAAGCTGGTCGGCGTTCACTTCTGGGTCGCCACCATCGGCATCGTGCTCTACATCACCGCGATGTGGATCTCGGGCATCATGCAGGGCTTGATGTGGCGTGCATATGACAGCCTCGGCTTCTTGCAGTACTCGTTCATCGAGACCGTGGAAGCGATGCATCCGTACTATGTCATCCGTGCCTTGGGCGGCCTGCTCTTCGTGGTCGGCTCGCTTGTGATGGTCTACAACATCTACAAGACCATCAAGGGTGACGTCGCCGACGAGGCCTACGCTTCCGCCACTAGCGGCGCGCGCTGAGGAGACCGACCCATGTTCAAGCATCACGCCAAAATCGAGACCAACATCTTCTTCATGGCCGTCGGCATCCTTCTCACGATCGTCGTCGGTGGTCTGGTCGAAGTCATCCCGCTGTTCTCGATCGAATCGACCATCGAGAAGGTGGACGGTGTCCGTCCCTACACTCCCCTGGAGCTGGCGGGCCGTAACATCTATATCCGCGAGGGTTGCTATAACTGCCACAGCCAGATGATCCGTCCGTTCAAGGACGAGGTCGAACGCTATGGCCATTACAGCCTCGCGGCCGAGTCCAAGTACGATCACCCCTTCCAGTGGGGCTCGAAGCGGACTGGTCCGGATCTGGCCCGCGTCGGTGGCAAGTACACCGACGATTGGCAGGTTCGTCATCTGATCAACCCGCGTGATGTGGTCCCCGGATCCATCATGCCGGGCTACAAGCATCTGACGCGTCCGTTGGACTATGCCGACATCGCCACTCACCTCACGGTGAATCGCATGGTCGGCGTGCCCTACACCGACGCCCAGATCGCCAGTGCCAAGAAGGACGTCGAGGAGCAGGTGTTCTCGGATGTGGGCTCCAGCCCGGCCGTGCTCGCCAGCTACCCCAAGGCCAGTCTTGGCAAGGCCAGCATCGGTCTGTCGACCGCCAATCCCAAGGTGGTTACGGAAATGGATGCCCTGGTGGCGTATCTGCAGGTGCTCGGCACGATGGTCGACTTCAAGACCGTGGATGACAAGCTGATCCGCCGCTAGGAGTACGGAGTTTGCTAGTCGGTTTCGTCGACAATGTACTCCGGCCCTTTTGGGTTTTGTGGGTGATCATGATCTTCATCGGGATTGTTTTCTATGCTTACCGGCCAAAGAACAAGCAACGGCTGGAAGAGTACGGAAACATCCCTTTGAGAGATGACAATGAGGAGCGCTAAATATGGCGACCATTGAAAAGGACTCGGTGTCCGGACAAAATACGACCGGACACGAGTGGGATGGCATCAAGGAGCTGAATACTCCTTTGCCGAAGTGGTGGGTTTACGTTTTCTGGGCGAGTGTCATCTGGGCGATTGGCTACTGGGTTCTGTATCCGTCGTGGCCGACCCAGAACGGCTATCTCAAGGGCACGTTGGGCTATTCGTCCCGCGGTGAGCTGGCCAATGATCTGGAACTCCAGAAAAAGGGCCGGTCGGCCTGGCTGTCCAAGATCGAAGCGTCCGACACGGCCGCCATCGAGAAGGACAAGGACCTGCTGCGTTATGCCATGGCCGGCGGCAAGATCGCGTTCAACGAGAATTGCGCGCCTTGTCACGGTTCGGGCGGCGTCGGCGTCGTCGGGGCTTATCCGACCTTGGCCGATGACGAATGGCTGTGGGGCGGCGCCTTGGCCGACATCGAGCAGACCATCCAGTACGGTGTGCGTAGCGCGCACAAGGATACCCGCGCCAGCGAGATGCCGAAGTTCGGCGCCGATGGCCTGCTCAAGAATGAGCAGATCGCGGCGGTGGCCGACTACGTCGTGACGCTGGCGTCCAAGGCTCCGGCCAAGGGTTCGGCGGGCGAGACCGTCTATGCCGAAAACTGCGCCGTTTGCCATGCCGAGGACGGCGCCGGTCAGGCCGCGTTGGGTGCTCCGGCCCTGAACAACCAGATCTGGTTGTTCAAGGGGGGCAAGGACTCCGTCAAGGACCTGGTCGTGGCCCAGGTCACCAAGCCGAAGCATGGCGCCATGCCGGCCTGGGTTGACCGTCTGGACCCGAGCACGATCAAGATGCTTGCCGTTTACGTCCATAATCTGGGCGGCGGTAAGTAAGGACTGCGAAGGGGGGGGACCGGAGGGGTGCGCTTCTTGCGAAGGAGGCGCACCCCTCCGGCGTTTTCGCCGCCCCCCTATTCCCACCGAAATGAAGAATTCTAAATTCGAAAAAATTGGATTATCACCATTCTCATGTGCGGGCGATGATCCCGCCGATATGTCAATGTGATCCCCCCGACCGGTTTGGTTCCGGCCAAGCCGTCGATTGTCGGACCGTCAGCAAAGCAGCCCCGTCCCATGGCCTCTCCCAAGATTGACCCGACCTTGAAGAATGCCGCCCCCGGCGCCAGTGACGGCGGGTCGCTTTATGCCGAAACCGTGATGATCCATCCGCGGACGGTCAAGGGAACCTTCCGGACCTGGAAATGGGCCGCGATGGCCCTGTTGCTGGCGGTGTATCACCTGGGGCCATTCCTGCGCTGGGACCGGGGGCCAGGGGCTCCGAATCAGGCCATTCTGGCCGATATGACGGGCCGGCGCGGCTATTTCTTCTTCCTGGAGATCTGGCCGCAGGAGGTCTACTACATCACCGGCCTGCTGTTCATCGCCGCCATCGCGCTGTTCTTCATGAGCTCGCTGGCCGGGCGGGTGTGGTGCGGTTTCTTCTGCTTCCAGACGGTCTATACCGACCTGTTCATGCTGGTCGAGCGGCTGGTGGTGGGCGACCGCTCCAAGCGCATGGCGCTGGACCGTGCGCCCTGGTCTGCCGCCAAATTCGGCAAGAAGGCGGTGATCAATCTGGTCTGGTTGGCCATTTCCGCTTCATGCGGTATCGGTTTCACCCTGTTCTTCGGCAATGCGCCCTCCATGCTGGTCGATATCCTGACCGGCAACGAGGATGTGGGGGTCTACAGCGCCATCGCGGTGGTGGGCGGCTGCTGCTTCCTGCTGGCCGGCTATGCCCGCGAGCAGGTCTGCTTGTATATGTGCCCCTATTCGCGCTTTCAGTCAGCCATGTTCGACGAGCATTCGCTGATCGTCGGCTATGAGGAATGGCGGGGCGAGCCCCGAAAGCCGGCGCGCAAGGGCGAGGGGTTCGAGAATCGCGGCCACTGCATCGACTGCAAGATGTGCGTCACCGCCTGCCCCACCGGCATCGATATCCGCGACGGGATTCAGATGGGCTGCATCGGTTGCGCCCTTTGCATCGACGCCTGCAATTCCATGATGGATCGCTACAAGCTGCCGCGCGGCCTCATCACCTGGGACTCCATCGCCAATCAGGCGGCCCGGGCGGAGGGACGCCAGGGCAAGCTGCGGCTGGTGCGTTCACGTACTATCATCTACGCCGTCATCATGTCGTTGGTCGGCGGATTAATCGTATTCTCCCTGGCGTCGCGCAAGACCACCGAGTTGAACGTCATCCACGAACGCTCGCCGCTCTATGTCCAGATGTCGGACGGCGCCATCCGCAACGGCTATGTGCTGAAGGTGCTCAATATGGTCCGTGAGGATCGCACCTTTATCCTGGAGGTCGGCGGCATCGACGGCGCGCGGGTGTCGGTGGTGGGCGGCGAAAGCAATGTCGCCGCCGCTACGCTGAAGGTCTCGCCCGATGCCATCGGCGCCTATAACGTCTTCGTCAACGCGCCGCTGGCCAGCCTTCAGGGCAAGCGGACCCCGCTGGTCTTCACCCTGCGCGAGACGTCAGAAGGCGGGATCACCCGTGTTGAGTCCCTGTTTGCCGCTCCCGATAAGTGAGGTCACATGGTTGCCGAACGCAGACCCGGTTGGTGGTATCCCTATATCTTCGTGGCCGGTTTCGTCGTGGTTCTGCTGGTGAATTTCACCATGGCCTATTTCGCCAATTCCACTTTTTCGGGATTGGCGACCGATCGCGCCTATGAGAAGGGGCTGGCCTACAACCAGACCCTGGAGGCCGCCCGCAAGCAGGACGAACTGGGCTGGACGGTCGGCTCCAATGTGGATCCCCAGGCCAATCACGGTGCGCATATCACGATCAGTTACCAAGATCGCGACGGCAAGCCGCTGGAAGACCTGACCGTGCGCGCCTCACTGGTCCGCCCCACCGCCAAGGGCCATGACCGCGAGGTTACCCTGGCCCGCGTGGCGCCGGGCACCTACGCCACCGCCCAGGAACTGCCGCTGTCCGGGGTCTGGGACATGACCGTATCCGCGCGTGGCGGTGACGCGGCCCATACCTTGGCCCGCCGCATCATCGTCCCGTGACCCCTTCCCCCTGTCTCCATTGCGGCGGCCCCGTTCCGGCCGACCTGACCGGCGGCTTTTGCTGTCGGGGGTGCGAGGGGGCCTATGCGCTGGTCCAGGATCTGGGGCTGGAGCGGTATTACAGCCGCCGCAGCGTCGACCCCGCCGCCCGGCCGTTGCGCCCCGCCGACGAATCCGGTCAACTCCACGACTTCAGCGCCCATGTCATGGCCGACGACAAGGGCGAGGCCAGCCTTCATCTGATGGTTGAGGGTCTGCATTGCGGCGCCTGCGTCTGGCTGATCGAATCACTGCTCAACCGGCAACCGGGCGTGACCTGGGCGCGGGTCAACATGACCACCCGCCGTCTGGTGGTGCGCTGGCGGGTGGCCGAGGTCGAGGCCGCCGCGCTGCTGGCGCCGGTGATGGCGGTGGGATACCGGCTGGTGCCCTACGATCCCGAGCGCCTGGGGGCCGAGACCCAACGTCAGGAAAAGGAACTGCTCCGCGCCATGGCGGTGGCCGGTTTCGCCGCCGGCAACGTCATGCTGCTGTCGGTGTCGGTCTGGGCCGGTCACTTCTCCTATATGGGGCCGGCGACCCGCGATCTGATGCATTGGGTGTCGGCCCTGGTGGCCCTGCCGGCGGTGGCGTGGTGCATCCGGCCCTTTGCCCGGTCGGCGGTGTCGGCGTTGCGGGCCGGGCGGACCAATATGGACGTGCCGATTTCCATCGGCGTCACCCTGGCCTGCCTGATGAGCCTGTGGGAAACCATCCACAGCGGCGAATACGCCTATTTCGACTCGGCCATCACCTTGCTGTTCTTCCTGCTGATCGGGCGCTACCTGGATTCGCGGGCGCGCGGACGGGCGCGGACGGCGGTGGAGCATCTGCTGGCGCTGGACGCCACCGCCGTGACGGTAATGGAAGACGATGGCGTCCTCCGGCTGGTGCCGCCCCACAAGGTGGCGGCGGGGGCCAGGGTGCTGGTGGCGGCGGGCGAGAGGATCGGCGTCGACGGTACGATCAATGAGGGGGTGTCCGACGTGGATACCAGCCTGCTGACCGGCGAGAGCGTGCCGGTTCAGGTCGCGCCCGGCGCCCAGGTCTTCGCGGGGACCATCAACCTGTCGGGGCCGCTGCGCCTGGTGGTGAGCGCGGTGGGCGAGCAGACCCTGCTGGCCGAGATCGTGCGCATGATGGAGGTGGCCGAGCAGGGGCGCGCCCGCTATGTCGCCCTGGCGGACCGGGTTTCGCGCTGGTACGCGCCGGTGGTGCATCTGGCGGCGTTACTGACCTTCACCGCCTGGATCGTGCTGGGGGCGGCTCCCTGGCAGATGGCTTTGCTGTATGCGGTGGCGGTCCTGATCATCACCTGTCCCTGCGCCCTGGCGCTGGCAGTGCCGGTGGTCCAGGTGATCGGCTCGGGACGGCTGCTGCGTCAAGGCATCCTGGTCAAGTCGGCGACGGCGCTGGAGCGGTTCGCCGATGTGGATACGGTGGTGTTCGACAAGACCGGCACCCTGACGCTGGGCAAGCCGCAGCTGATGCAAGACGGCGGCTGGACCGATGCCGATCTGGTCCAGGCGGCCGGCATGGCCCTGGCGTCCAAGCATCCCCTCGCCCGCGCCCTGGCGGCAGCGGCTCCGCAAGCCCGGCTGGCCGATGGCGTCGCCGAGATTCCCGGCCACGGGCTGGAGCTTGCCTCCGGCCTACGCCTGGGCAGCCGTAAATTCGTCGGCGTGGCCGATGACGGTGCGGTCGAGGGGCCGGAACTGTGGCTGGCGCGGCCGGGCATGGCGGCCATCCGCTTTGCCTTCACCGATGCGCCCCGACCCGACGCCAGACAGGTGGTGGCCGACCTCCTGGCCATGGGGATGGCGGTCGAGCTGCTGTCCGGCGACCGGGCGGCCACCGCGGCCAAGATCGCGGCGGAGCTGGGGATCGCCGAGTGGCGGGCGGGTTGCGCCCCGGCCGAGAAATGCGAGCGCCTCGCCGCGCTGGCGCGATCGGGGCGCAAGGTCCTGATGATCGGAGATGGGCTCAACGACGCTCCGGCGCTGGCGGCGGCGCATGTCTCCATGTCGCCGTCCTCGGCGGTGGATGTCAGCCAGACCGCCGCCGACGTGGTGTTTCAGGGCGGTCGCCTGTCTCCGGTGGTGGAAACGCTGGAAGTGGCCCGCAAATCCCGTGTATTAGTAAAACAGAATTTTGCGCTGGCGCTGGGCTATAACGTGTTCACGGTTCCCCTGGCGGTGGCCGGAATGGTGACCCCCCTCGTCGCCGCGATTGCTATGTCCACCTCGTCACTGGTAGTAATTGCCAACGCCCTGCGTCTATCCCGCCGGAGAGGTTAGTGGATAATCTGTTGATGCTGATCCCCGTGGCCCTGGGTTTGGGCTTTCTGGGGTTACTCGGGTTCCTGTGGGCCATGAAGTCAGGTCAGTTCGATGACCTGGATGGGGCGGCCTATCGCATTTTGTTCGATGACGACGATCAGCCGAAGCGCAAGGTTTGATGCGCGATGGGAAGTTTGCAGATGCCTCCCCTCGACTTTGACGGCCATAAGATCGAACACGTCGCCGACCTCAAATCGTCGACCTGCCGCAACTGCGACATCGTGCGCGAGATCGCCTTTTGCGCCGACCTGTCCCATGACGAGGTCAAGCGATTGGCCTCGGTGCGGTGTCACTCGACGCTGCCCGCCTCCTACACCGTCTTTCGCGAAGGCGATCTGGTCGATCACGTCTATTCCATCTCCAACGGCGCGGTGAAGCTGTACAAGCTGCTGCCGGACGGGCGGCGCCAGGTCATCGGCTTCTTGTTCTCCGGCGATATCTTCGGGCTGGGGACCAATGACGGCTATTGCTACACCGCCGAGACCATCACCCCCACCCAGGTATGCCGGTTCACGCATCGCAAGCTGGACTCGCTGATGGGAGAGATCCCCCGGCTGGAACGCCGCATGTTCGACATGGCGGTCAAGGATCTGGTGGCGGCCCAGGAACAGATGCTGCTGCTGGGGCGCAAGACGGCGCGGGAAAAGGTGGCGACCTTCCTGGTCAAGCTGGCGCAGCGTTCGATCCGGATCGGCCAGCCCGGCAGCCCGGTGGCGCTGCCCATGAGCCGCGCCGACATCGCCGATTACCTGGGTCTGACCGTCGAGACCGTCAGCCGGACCTTCACACAGTTGAAGCGCGACAATATCATCGGTCTGCCGGCTTCGGGGCAGTGCGTTCTGAACGACTGGGACGTGCTGAAGGAAATGGCGGAAGGCGCATGAGGGACATGAAGAATGAGCGTTGAAGTCAAGATCAAGCGGGTGACCACCCGCGATATCCGCGCCCGCAAGGGCGGTGAGCCCCTGGTGGTGCTGACCGCCTATACCGCGCCCATGACCCGCTTGCTCGACCCCCATTGCGACATCTTGCTGGTGGGCGATTCGCTGGGGATGGTGGTCTATGGCATGGACACCACCCTGGGCGTGACCCTGGACATGATGATCAATCACGGCCGCGCCGTGGTGAAGGCCTCGACCCATGCCTGCGTCGTGGTCGACATGCCGTTCGGCAGCTATCAGGAAAGCCGGGAACAGGCCTTCCGCAACTGCGCCCGCGTCATGTGCGAGACCGGCTGCGCCGCCATCAAGCTGGAGGGCGGGCGCGAACTGGCCGACACCATTCTCTTCCTGACCGAGCGCGGCGTGCCGGTGATGGCTCATATCGGCCTGAAGCCCCAGGCGGTTCACGCCGCCGGCGGCTTTCGCGCCCAGGGCCGCCTGGATGCCGAGGCCGAAGCCATTCGCGCCGACGCCCGCGCCATTACCGAGGCCGGCGCCTTCGCCGTGGTGGTCGAGGGCACGGTGGAGCCGGTCTCCCGCGCCCTGTCGGCCGAGATCGCCATTCCCACCATCGGCATCGGGGCTTCGGTCGCCTGCGACGGTCAGGTGCTGGTGACCGAGGATGTATTGGGGCTGTTCGACGATTTCACCCCGAAATTCGTCAAACGCTATACCGATCTGCGCCCCATCATCACCCAGGCGGTGGAAACCTATGCCGCCGAGGTCAAGGCGCGCAGCTTTCCCGGTCCGGAGCACTGCTTTGGAATTGCCAAGAAATGAGCATCGATATCGTTCGATCGGTGGCGGAGCTGCGCGCGCGGGTCAGGTATTGGCGCGATCAGGGACTGACCGTGGCGTTGGTTCCCACCATGGGCGCCTTGCACCAGGGGCATCTGTCGCTGGTAAGCGCTGCGTTGGAGCGCGCCGACCGGGTGGTGACCTCGGTCTTCGTCAATCCGAGCCAGTTCGGCCCCAACGAGGATTTCTCGCGCTATCCCCGCCAGGAGGAGCGTGATGCCGAACTGCTGGACGGGGCCGGCTGCCATCTGCTGTTCGCCCCCACCGTCGCCGAGATGTATCCGGACGGCTTTGCCACCACCATCGCCGTGGGCGGCGTATCCGAGGGGTTGTGCGGGACGGTGCGGCCCGGTCACTTCGCCGGCGTCGCCACCGTGGTGACCAAGCTGCTGTTGCAGGCGCTGCCCGATCTGGCGGTGTTCGGCGAGAAGGATTACCAGCAGCTGGCGGTGATCCGCCGCTTCGCCCGCGATCTCGACATTCCCGCCGTCATCCTCGGCGTGCCCACCCTGCGCGAGGCCGACGGCCTGGCCATGTCGTCGCGCAACGCCTATATGACGGCGGAGGAACGCGCCATCGCCCCCTGGCTGCATCGGGCGCTGCAAGGCGTCGCCGACGGCCTGCGGGCGGGGGCCTTGGCCGCCGATCTTTGCCCCAAGGCGGCGGACGGCCTGCTGAAGGCCGGCTTCGCCTCGGTCGATTATATGGAGGTCCGCGACGCTGCGTCGCTGGCCCCGGCGGATCGCCTCGACCGACCGGTCCGTATCCTGGTCGCCGCCCGGCTGGGCAAAACGCGACTGATCGACAACATCGGGGCTGTTCCCGAGGGGGCGTGACGAGCGTCCGCGCCATTCCGCGGATGCGCCGATCCGCAAAAGGCTCCCTACCCCTTCCTGCGGTTCACCAGCCAGATTCCCACCGCCACCAGGGTCATGGCGGCGGCGAGGGAGGGGGTGATGCGCTCGTCCAACAGCCATGCGCCGAACAGCATCCCGAACAGCGGCGTCAGGAACGAGAACGCCGATAGTTTGGTGGCGGGATAGCGGGTGATCAGCCAGAACCAGATCAGGTAGGAGGCAAAGGCCACCACCGCGGTTTGCAGGGCCAGCGAGGCCCAGGTCAGGGCGGTGGGATCGGTAAAGCCCTTTTCTCCCAGCGCGACCGAAACCAGCGGCAGCGCCACCGCCGAGACCGTCAACTGATAGAACAAGGTTTTGCTGGCCGTGATGGCGGCCAGTCGGCTGGTCCGCATCAAGACGGTGGTTCCGCCCCATAGCGCCGCCGCCGCCAGCATCATGGAATCGCCCAGTATCTCGCGGCCGGTGGGTAGCGACAAGGTTTCCCCAAAGGCCAGGACGATGCCGGCGAAGGCCGCCAGCAATCCCGCCGATTGCCATCGGTTCAGGCGCTCGCTGGGCACCAGCAGGTGCATGCCCAACGCCACCACGAACGGCGCGGTATAGAGGAACACCGCGGCGCGGGAAGCGGGGGTGTATTCCAGCCCCCAGAAGATCAGGGCGAATTCGCCGGCGAACATCAGCCCCGAGATCAGGCCCGGCCACAGCGAGCCGTCCCGCTCGAACAGTCGAACGCCGCGCCAGGATGACCACCCCCACAGCAGCGCCGCCGCCCCAGCCGAGCGCAACCCCGCTTGCAACACCGGCGAGATGCCGGCATTGGCGACCTTGATCGCCACCTGATTGAGCCCCCACAGGACGCACAGCCCCACCATCAGACTCATGGCCAGGGCATCAAGATGAAGATGGCGTTGGCTCATGCTACTTCCAGATCGAACGCCGCCGCCATCAGCGCCCGGGTATAGGCGGTCTGGGGGGCCTGGAACAAGGCGTCGGCGCGGCCGGCTTCCACCACTTTTCCGTCCTTCATCACCATCAGGTCGTCGGCCAGGGCGCGCACCACCCGCAGGTCGTGGCTGATGAACAGATAGGCGATGGCGTGGCGGGCCTGGATGTCGCGCAGCAGATCGACGATCTGGGCCTGGACCGAGACGTCGAGGGCGCTGGTGGGCTCGTCCAGCACGATGAATTTCGGCTTCAGCACCAGGGCGCGGGCGATGGCGATGCGCTGGCGCTGGCCGCCGGAAAACTCGTGGGGGTAGCGGTCGCGGCTGGCGGGGTCCAGGCCGACCTCTTCCAGCGCCTGGGTGATGCGGGCCTCGCGCTCGGCCGGGTCAGTGGCGAGGTCGTGGACCTCTAATCCCTCACCGACGATCTGGCCCACCGACAGGCGGGGCGACAGCGAGCCGTAGGGGTCTTGGAACACCATCTGCATTTCGCGCCGCAGGGGGCGCAACTGACCGGCGCTCAGACTCTGGATTTCGGCGCCGTCGAAGCGGATGGCGCCGTCGCTGCCCAGCAGGCGCAGCAGGGCCAGCCCCAAGGTGGTCTTGCCCGATCCGGATTCTCCGACCACGCCGAGGGTGTGGCCCCGGCGCACCGCCAGCGAGACGCCGTCCACCGCCTTGATATGGCCGATGGTCTTGCGCAGCAGGCCGCCCTTGATGGGAAACCACACCTTCAAGTTATCCGTGGCCATCACCTCCGGGGCATCGGCGGCGCCCTGGACCGGCTTGCCCTTGGGCTCGGCGGCCAGCAGGCGTTTAGTATAGGGGTGGCGGGGCGAGTCGAACACCTCGGCCACGGCTCCGGCCTCGACGATTTCGCCCTGGTTCATGACGCAGACCCGGTCGGCCATCTTGCGCACGACCCCCAGGTCGTGGGTGATGAACAGCATGGCCATGCCGAGCCGGGCCTGAAGCTCCTTCAACAGCTTCAGGATCTGGGCCTGAATGGTGACGTCGAGGGCGGTGGTGGGCTCGTCGGCGATCAGGACATCGGGCTGATTGGCCAGCGCCATGGCGATCATCACCCGCTGACGCTGGCCGCCCGACAGCTCGTGCGGCAGGGCGTCCAGGCGTTTGGCCGCCTCGGGGATTCCGACCATGGCCAGTAATTCCAGGACGCGGGCGCGCAAGGGGGCGCCGCGCAGGCCTTCGTGGATCTCGATCACCTCGCCCACCTGCTTTTCAATGGAGTGCAGCGGGTTCAGCGAGGTCATGGGCTCCTGGAACACCATGGCGACCCGGCCGCCGCGCACCGCCCGCAGGGTGCGCTCCGGCGCTCCCACCAGTTCGACGTCGTCCAAACGGATGCTGCCTTTGGGATGATGGGCGCGGGGATAGGGCAGCAATTGCAGGATCGACAGGGCGGTGACCGACTTGCCCGAGCCGGACTCGCCCACCAGCGCCAGGGTTTCGCCCTTGGCCAGGGCGAAGGAAACGCCCCTGACCGCGACGACCGCATTGGGGCCGGCTCCGAACGTGACCGCCAGATCCTCGATTTTCAGGATGGGATTTATCTCGGTCATGACGTGGTCTTTCGGGGATCGAAGGCGTCGCGCACCGCTTCGCCGACGAAGATCAGCAGCGACAGCAGGGCGGCGACGGTGATGAAGCCGGTCAGGCCCAGCCAGGGAGCCTGGAGGTTCTCCTTACCCTGGCGCAGCAGGTCGCCCAACGAGGCCGAGCCCGGCGGCAGCCCCAGGCCGAGGAAGTCCAGCGCGGTCAGCGACACGATGGAGGAGTTGAGGATGAACGGCATGAAGGTCAGGGTCGCCACCATGGCGTTGGGCAGGACGTGGCGGACCATGATCCGGCCGTCCGACATGCCCAGGGTGCGGGCGGCGCGTACATAATCGAAATTGCGCGCCCGCAGGAACTCGGCGCGGACCACGCCGACCAGATTGGTCCAGGAGAACATCACCAGCACCAGCAGCAGGCTCCAGAAGCCCGGCTTGATGATGGAGGCGATGATGATCAGGATCAGCAGCTCGGGCAGCCCGCCCCAGATCTCCAGGAAGCGTTGGAACAGCAGGTCGATGCGGCCACCGAAATAGCCCTGCACCGCTCCGGCGGCGACACCGACCACCGTGCTGACCACGGTCAGGGCCAGCCCGAACAGGATCGACAGCCGCAGGCCGTAAATCAGCCGAGCCAACACGTCGCGGCCCTGATCGTCGGTTCCGAGCGGGTTGGCGGCGGATGGCGGGGCCGGGTGCGGTTTGGCGCTGTCGTAATTGATGGCGCGGTAATCAAAGCGGAGCGGCGGCCACAGCGCCCAGCCATGTTCGGCGATCCTGGCGATGATGTAGGGGTCGCGGTAGTCGGCATAGGTCTGGAAGTCGCCGCCGAAGGTCACCTCGGGATAGTCCTTGACCACCGGCGCGTACAGCGCCCCGTCATAGCTGACCAGGATGGGGCGGTCATTGGCGATCAGTTCGGCTATCAGGGTGAGGCCGAACAGGGCCAGGAAGATCCATAGCGACCAAAAGCCGCGCCGATTGCGGCAAAAGGCGTCGAGGCGGCGGCGGTCGAGGGGCGTCAGGCGCATGGCGTCATCCCTCCCGCTTGCCGAAGTCGATCCGGGGATCGACCCAGTGATAGGTCAGGTCGCTGACCAGATTCAGCACCAGCCCCAGCAAGCTGAAGGCGTAGAGCGTGCCGAACATCACCGGATAGTCACGGTTGCTGACCGCCTCGAAGCCCAGGAGGCCGATGCCGTCCAGCGAGAAGATGATCTCCACCAGCACCGAGCCGGTAAACAGGATTCCCACCAGGGCGCGGGGAAAGCCGGCGACGATCAGCAGCATGGCGTTGCGAAAAACATGGCCGTACAGCACCCGATGCTCGGTCAGGCCCTTGGCCCTGGCGGTCACCACGTACTGCTTGTTGATCTCCTCCAGGAACGAGTTCTTGGTCAGCATGGTCAGCGAGGCAAAGCCGCCCACCACCAGCGCCGTCACCGGCAGGGCCAGATGCCAGGCGTAGTCGATGGCGCGGGCCAGCAGCGGCTGGCCTTCCATGCCCGGCGTCGACAGGCCGCGCAGGGGAAACCAGGCCAGATACTTGCCGCCGGCGAACAGCACCACCAGCAAGATGGCGAACAGGAAGCCGGGCACGGCATAGCCGATGATCACCGCCCAGGAGGTGGCGATATCGAAGCGCGAGCCGTCGCGCCGTGCCTTGGCGATGCCCAGCGGAATCGAGACAAGGTAGATGATCAGGGTGCTCCACAGCCCCAGCGACACCGAGACCGGCATCTTCTCGATCACCAGCCCCATCACCGAGACGTCGCGGTAAAAGCTTTTGCCGAAGTCGAAGCGCACATACTGGCCCAGCATCAGGAAAAAACGCTCATGGGCCGGCTTGTCGAAGCCGAACTGCTTTTCGATCTCCTTGATGAAGGCGGGGTCGAGGCCCTGGGCGCCGCGATAGGCCCCCTGGTTGCCTTGGCCGCTCTGGCCGCGCGCTGTCCGGGGCGCGGCACTTTCGCCGCCGCTGGAACCGGAGACGCGGGCGGCGGCCTCCACATTGACGCCCTGGACCTTGGCGATCATCAGCTCGACCGGCCCGCCCGGGGCGAACTGCACCACCATGAAATTCACCAGCATGATGCCGAACAGGGTCAGCGGAATCAGCATCAGGCGGCGGAGCGTGTAGGCGATCATGTGGGGAGCCAGGAAATTGGGCGCCTGAAGTCACTGTGCCAGAGTAATTCTTGTGCGGGCCGGCCATTGGGAAGCGAGACCAGAACAATCTGAAGGCCGGCAGTACGGGCATGTTTCATGGCCGGAAGGCAATCGGTATCGGCGGTAATGAGAATGATCCGATCCACGGAATTTTTTGCCGCGAAATTTACAATATCCAATCCGGTACGCATATCGACGCCCTTTTGCTCGAAAATGGGCTTGAAGTCAGCGGCGCAGTCACAAGCGGAATTTTTCGCGGCTTGAAGCCCCTGAATTTCAGCACGCCGAGACGCACCGTACCCAACATCTGGAGCGCAATCGTAATACAGCACCCGCAAGAGGGACTCGTCGGACCTTACGCAGGAATGGGCGACCTTCTCGATGAAATCCGGGCTGTATGCTTGCCCGGCCTGGGTCGCCTGAACCCTTAGATGTCCCCCGTCGATCAGTACGGATGCGCACGTCACAGTGAAAGACCCCCAAGCGTTGCCGCAAGGGGGTCTCGATTAACATGCCCGCCTACGGGCGTAGCGGATATAGTAGACCACTCTACTTTTCGCAAAACGCAAAAGCAATCACAAAAGGCGTATTCAGCGCGCATTGGTTTGTTGTTCAGCTGCTGCGTTTGGACGAGTCCACCAGCTGAACAGCTGCACCCCGTTGGCGGGCGAGATGGCTGGACGGCCGAACTTGTCCCACCACACCAGCCGGTCGAGGCCGAGATGCCAGTGGGGGATGACGTAGTGGTTCCACAACAGCACCCGGTCCAGCGCCCTGGTATTGGCCACCAGGATTTCGCGGTCGGGGGCGGCGATGACCTGATCGACCAGGGCGTCGATGGCGGGGTTGCGGATGCCGGCTAAATTCTGGCCGCCGGGTTGGTCGGCCGATTCGCTGCCCCAGAAGCTGGCCTGCTCGTTGCCGGGCGACTGGGACTGGCCCCAAACATGGACCACCATGTCGAAATCATAATGATCCAGGCGGTTCTTGTACTGGGCGGAATCGACGGTCCGCACATTGGCCTCGACCCCCAGCCGCGCCAGATTGCGGGCGAATGGCAGGGCGATACGCTCCCAGGTGGGCTGGACCAGCAGGATTTCAAAGACGAACGGCCGGCCGGCCTTGACCAGCTTGCCGTCTTCCACCCGCCAGCCGGCTTGCTCCAACAGGGCCATGGCCTTGCGCAGATTGGGGCGGATATTGCCGTCGCCCTCGGTGGCGGGCGGCGTGTAGGGAGCGGTGAAGACCTCGGACGGCACTGTACTCCGCAAGGGCTCCAGCGCCTTCAGCTCCAGCGGTCCCGGCAGGCCGGCGGCGGCCAGTTCCGAGTTGGCGAAGTAGCTGACGGTTCGTTTGTACTGGCCATAGAACAGGGTCTTGTTGGTCCATTCGAAGTCGAAGGCGTGGGACAGGGCCTGGCGCACCCGCGCATCTTGGAACAGGTCGCGGCGCAGGTTGAAGGCGAAGGCCTGCATACCGGCCGGACGCTGGTTGGGCAGGGCTTCCTTGCGGCCCTTGCCGTCCTTCAGGCCTTGCCAGTCCTCGTAGGCGGTCGCCCATTTGCGGGCCTCGTTCTCCAGCCGCCAGTCGTATTCGCCGGCCTTGAACGCCTCCAGCGCCACGGTGGTGTCACGGTAGGTGTCATAGCGGATGCGGTCGAAGTTGAACTGGCCCTTACGCACCGGCAGATTGGCCCCCCAATAGTCCTTGACCCGCTCATAGACGATATAGCGGCCGGTCTCGGAAGCGGCGACGCGGTAGGGGCCGCTGCCCAGCGGCGGCTCCAGGGTGGTGGCGGCAAAGTCGCGGCCCTGCCAGTAATGCTTGGGCAGCACCGGCAATTGGCCGACGATCAGCGGCAGTTCGCGATTGTCGCCCGGCTTGAAGCTGAAGCGGACCCGGCGCTCGCCCAGGCGTTCCACCTTGTCCACGGCGGCGTAATAGAAACGAAAGCGGGGATGGCCCTTGGCCTTCAGGGTCTCGAACGAAAAAATCACGTCGTCAGCGGTGATGGGCTTGCCATCGTGCCAGCAGGCCTGGGGACGCAAGGTATAGATCACCCACGAGCGGTCGGCCGGCGTCTCCAGCGATTCGGCGATCAGGCCGTATTCGGAAAAGGCTTCGTCGGCCGAGCCGGTCATCAGGGTCTCGAACGGCAAATCGGCCCCACCCGGCGGCTCGCCCTTGACGATATAGGGGTTGAGCGAATCCCAGCCGCCGATCTCGGCCAACCGGATTTCGCCGCCCTTGGGGGCGTTGGGATCGACATAGTCGAACTGCTTGAACCCCGCCGGGTATTTGAGGGCGCCATGCATGGCGATGCCGTGGACCGGCTCGGCCCCGGCGGGGAAACCCAGGACGAGGACGGCCAGAAGGAGAATGAGGGTCCGGACGCTCATGCTTCGGCCTTTTTCGGCCGAAAGGCGATGAAGGTCATGTCGTCGCGCCAGGGTTGGCCGTCGCGCCAGTCGTCCAGGGCGGCGAACAACTTTTCCTTTTGCCGCTCCAGCGGCAGATGGGCGAGGCCGGCCAGGGTTTCTTGCAGGCGGTTACGGCCGAACAGCCGCTTGCGGCCCGGCGCCCGCTTGGAGGGGCCGCCCATATGGTCGATCACCCCATCGGTGTAGAGATAGAAGATCGCGCCGGGAGTGATGGGAATCTCGTGGCCGGTAAAGATAGCGTCGGGGGCGGAGTCGCGGTAGCCCAGGCTGCGGCGGTCACCCTTGATGACCTGCATCTGGCCATCCGACCAGATCATCAGCGGCAGATTGGCGCCGGCGAAGCTGACCACGCCCCGATGATGGTCCAAGACGCAGATGGCGGCGTCGAGGCCGTCATTGGCCGGGGCGTCGGCCCGGTCCTGGCGCAGGGCCGACTTTACCAAGACATTGAGTAGGGACAGGATCAGCGCCGGGTCGTCATGGCCGTGATGATGGAGGATGCGCGCCAGGATCGACGACACCACCGCGGTCATGAAAGCGCCGGGGACACCGTGGCCGGTGCAGTCCATCACCGCGATCACCGTCTTGTCGCCGAACTTGCCGGTCCAGTAGTAGTCGCCGCCGACGATGTCGAACGGCCGCCAGCCGATGGTGATTCCATCGACCGCACCCTCCAACGCCGTGGCGTCGGGCAGCAGGGCGGTCTGGATGCGGCTGGCGTAGCGGATGCCGTCGGAGATGAAGCGGTTGGCTTTTTCCAATTCGGAGTTGGCGCGTTCGACCACCGCCTTCTCGCGCTCCAGTTCGGCGGTCCGCTCCAGGACCCGCTGTTCCAGATCGCGGGCCAGCGCCGCCAATTCGGCCTCGGCGGCGTCGCGGCCGATCAGGCCGGCCTGGGATTGGGCCAGCAGCGCGTTGACGGTGGAGACCAGCAACCCCAATTCGTCGCCTTCGTGGCGGCGGGGCAACTCGATCAGGACGGCGCCGGGCCGGTCGGGGTCGACGGTGGCGATGGCCGAAGTGATCTTCAGCAGCGGCTTGGTGATCAGGCCGTAGAACACCGCCACCACCAGCAGGCACAGCAGGACGGTCCGGGCGGCTCCGGCGGCGGCGTTGGCGGTGACATGGGCGAGGTAGCTGTTCATCAGGCGGCCGGGATCGAGTTTCAGTTCCAGCCGACCCACATCCACCCGGCTTTGCCGCTGGAAGGATTGCAGCGTCAGGGAATAGGTAACGATGTCGCCGAACAGCCGCTCGGTCATGTCCGGCAGGGCGGTCGCGGTGGCCGGGCGCTTGATCTGGCCCAGGACGTCGCCGAAATTGTCGGATAGCCGGACCTCGGCGACCAGGGGGTTGAGCATCAACCCGCCGGCCACTTCCCCGGCCAGATCGGCACTCAGCAGATAGGCAGATTCCACCGCCAACCCGCGCACCAACGCCAGATTGGCGGCGGTGGTTTCTTGAACCTCCCGGCGCATGTCGCGGTAGTCGGAGATCAGATCCCAGGCCCCAGCCACCACGCCCAGGCCCAGGGCGATGATCAAGGTGGCCACCGCCTGTTTGAACGACAGGCCGTGCAGTACCCCGACGGTTTGTTTAGTGGGAGGCTGCTGCTGCACCGAAAAAGCCCTGAATCGAGGGAATCGCCCGACATGATATGCGGGTCGGCGGTGCTGTCACGTCATAATCGCAAGGACGGCTTATTCTTCTTGCTCCGGGTCCTCGGCTTCGGCCCGGCGGCGCATGGCCAAGGCGTGTTCGGTGGCGAAGGCACAGGCGGTATCCAGCAGCAAGATGGCCCCGGACAGCCGTCCCCAGGCCTCGCTTTGTTCGGGCGTCGCCGGCGTCAGCTGGGCGCGCAGATCGACCAGCAGCCGCATCAAGGTCCGCCCCGGCATCAGTTCGATGGGAATATCGGGCCGCGCCGCCACGGCAAAGGCCGCCTCCACCGCCGTCAGACCGGCGCGGATATAGTCGCGATCCGCAGAGTCCAGCGCCAGAATCTGGTTCGGCGCCTTGCGAACCAGCCGCTCGCCGGCAAGGTCGGTCAGGGGGCGATCCATGATCGGCAGTCCTTCAACCATCCGCTCGATTCGACATGGTTCCAATATGGGGAGGCCGGATGCAAGGGAGAAGATGGCGGGACGGTATTATCCCCCGATCCGGCCATGCGCCGCGATCAGGTCGTCGCGGGCAAGGTCATAGGCCAGCCGGAACGCTTCCAGGCCGCGCGGCGACAAGGCGCCGTCGGCAAGGCCGAGCAGGGTTTCGTTCAAGACGGCCTCCAACTCCGCCTCGGCAGCCGTCAACTCTTCGGGCAGGGTGGCGGAGCGGATGCGGTCGCGCAGCCGGATCAGGTCGCCGATCCGTTCATTGGCCTGATGGGGCGAGTGGCGGAACACGGTGCTGTAGAGCGCCACCGCCATAGAGGCCAGCACGCTGGCCATGGATATGCCGATATAGATCAGGTCGGAATAGCGGTCGAAGAAAGTTTTGACCTCGCTGGCGATGTATTGATTGGCACCCTCGTGAATGGCGATCTGGGCGCCTTTTTCGGGATCCGGCGGTTCGATCCGGGTGGCGAAGCTGCCGTCGATGGCAAGCTGGCGGCCATATTCGAACAGGGCGCGCATCAGCTCGACCGCGTGCTGTTCGGGCATGCCGCGCCGCGCCACCAGGATTTTTTGCAGCGCCACCGTCTCGATGTCTTCCTCGGGCATACGGGGAGAGCCTGATAGCAGACCGGCTTCGATGGTCTCGGTGTAGACGCCGGGAACCTTGCGCTCCAACGCCCTGGCGTCGTTGATGGCGTGGACCGAGACGCCCCGTTCATGGTGGGCCAGCCCCCTGAAGTCGCGACCCGAGCCCAACCGCGACAACGGATAGACCAGGATCGCCAGATCGGCGCTGGCGGACAGCATCTTGTCCAGCGAAGTCTCCGGCGGGACGGTGCGGATATCGGTTTTGTGCGGATCGAACTTGTACTGCTCCAGCAGACGCCGCACGAAGGCCTCGTTGCGGCCGTCGCGGCCGACCACCACGACCCGCTTGCCCTGGATGTCGGCCAAGGTGCCGAATTTGGCCCGTTTGACCCCGAACAACAGCAGCGCCTCGTGCTCCAGCACCGCCAGCGCCCGCGCATTCGCCGGGATCTTGCGGTCGTCGGTGCGCACGATGGCCAGATCGGCCTCGTGATGGGCAAAGCGGCTCAGGGCCTGACTGCGACTCTCCTGCGTCTCGACCTTCAGGCGGATCGAGGCGTGGTTCTGTTGCAGGACCTCGGCCAGTTTGACGGCGAAGCGGTTCTCCGGGCTGGTCTCCGGCCCGACCGCGATGGTGATGACGGCCGGCTGGCGGTACCAGTCGCGGGCCGTGACCGTCGCCACGACGGTCAGCACCACCGTCACCAGTCCCAGCAGAAGGATTCTGGTGCGGTTGCGCATGGGTGTCAGATCTCCCGATAAATCAGCAGCAACAATCCGACCATGGAAAAGCAGATCGGCCAGACCACGGCGGCGACCCGCTTCACCCGGCCTTCGCCGCGGATTTCCAGCCAGCGCATCCAGCCGGCCAAGACCCCGAAGATGCCCATGGGGATGTGGCTGAACTCGATCAGAAAGCGTTCCTTGACGTCGGACAGGGTGTGGTTGTGGACCAGCAGCAAGGCCGCGCCCACGGCGCACAGGACGGGAAAGATCAGCGCCGAGCGTTCGGTCTTCAGCCGACCGGTGCGGACGGCCCATTCGAACAGGCCAAACGGAAACAGCAACAGCCCCACCACCCGGTGCTGAAACACCTCGGGATCGCCGAGGGTCTCGAAGAAGCCCTTGGGGCCGATGGGCCAGCTTTCGGGGTCGGAGCGGACCATGATGGCGGTGCCGATCACCAGGAACATCAGCGGCCAGTGCCGCGCCCAACGCGCCTTGCCGCTGCCATTGGCCAAGGCCAGCAGCCCCATGGTCAGGACGAAGACGCCCGACCAGTTGTGGTTGAACTCGGACCACATCTTGTCGGCCAGTTCCATGTCGGCGGTCTTGACCTGGCCGATATTGGCGTCGGTGGCGATACTGAGCGCCTCGGCCGGCGGACTGACCAGGCGCGGCGGCCGCGCCGGGGCCAGGCGCTCGTAGATTTCCGAAACCGTGGCCTGAAACTCGGTCTGGTCCACCGCCGGCGGCTGCGACGCCATGGAGGCGGCGATCATCAGCACTGTGACGCCGATGCCGATTTCGACCTCGGCGAAGCGGCGCAGGCGGAACTGCCCCCGGTCCTCGGCCTCGGCCCGGACCGAGCGGCGGTTCATGGAGGCCAGCAGCAGCAATACCGCCAACAGGGTGATCTTGGCCCCGGTCATGATCCCGTAGGCGGTGCCGATCAGGCCGGCCGGAGTGGCGATATAGCCCCAGGCCAGCATGGCCGCACCCACCAGCAGCAGGCCGACCGCGCCGGTGAACAGGTGGGAAAAGCGCATCCCGATCATGAGACGGGTTTCGGATGCGTCCGCCCGCGCCAGGGCCAGCAGCATGAAGGGAATGCCGCCGATCCACAATGAGGCCCCGGCCTGGTGCAAGGCGTCGGCCAGCATGAAGAACGGCCGGTCGTCCAGACGGGCATAGGCGTGGCTGGACAGGACCGAGGCCAGTAGAATCACCAGCGAAGCGGCGGTCAGGACCAGCAGCGGCGCGCCCTGACGGGCCGAGCGGGCGACCAGCCCCGCCACCAGGGCGGCGGCGGCCATGACCAGATTCCAGCCGACGAAGTCGGCTCCCACCGCTTCGGATGGGGCGATGTCCAGCCCGGCGACCAGTTGGGACAGGTTGGCGACGATGGCGACCAGCACCACGGTGGTCAGGGCAAAAGCGGCCCGGGCGGTCCAGCGTAGCCCGGCGGCTTCCATCTCGGGGCCGATGCCGGCCAGCCGCCCGGCCAACGGGCGGGTGAAGCCCAGCAGGAACAGCAGACCGCCCAGCACGATGGATTGCGCCGAAAGCTGCATGCCGCGCAAGATGACGGCCAGAAAGGCGATGATGTCGGGGGGCAGCGCCGCCAGCATGATCAGCGTTCCGTGGCGGTAAAGGGAACCTGACCGCGGCTGACATGGCCATCCACCGACAGCACGTCCCAGTGCAAGACGTAGCCGCCGGGGGCCAGGGTGACGATGTCGGCGGCCAGATCGGCCTCGGTCTTGCCTTGACGCACCTCCAGCGCCCTGGCGCCGGCCGGACCCTTCAGGGTCAGCCGCGACCGCTTGGCGTCAACCCGGCTGTTGTAGTGCAGGTTGAACTCGACCTTGGACCCGACGACCTTCGCCTTGGGGGCCGGCAGGGAGTCCACCAGCACGGCATGAGCGGCGGCGGTGTCGGGCAGCAATAGCCCCAGCGCCATAACGGCGGCAAGAAGCAGGGTTCTGAGCATCGGTTCTCGTCCCTTAATGAACGTAAACATAGTGAAAGCTGCCATGGAGCGCGCGATCCGACAAGCGTCCCCTGCGCATAGTCACATTGCCGCCGGACGCCGGTGGTGCCATGCTCGTGGTTCAGCCTCGTCGAAAGAGTGTCCTCATGACTTCGGATTCATCCGCGCCAATCCTGTCGGTGGTTATTCCTTGCTATAACGAGGGCGAGAACGTGCCGCTCCTGTTCGCCCGGCTGGGGCCGGTGCTGCGGGGACTGGGCGTATCGTTCGAGGTGGTCTGCGTCAATGACGGCTCCGGCGACGACACGCTGGAGCAGTTGCTGGAGGTTCAAAAGACCGAACCCGCCTTGCGGATTGTCGACCTGTCGCGCAATTTCGGCAAGGAAAAGGCGCTGTCGGCCGGTCTGTTCCACAGCCGGGGCCAAGCGGTGGTGCCCATGGACGCCGACCTCCAGCACCCGCCCGAGGCCATCGCCGACATGCTGGCGCAATGGCGCGACGGCTGGGAAGTCGTGTTCGCCCGGCGTGACGCCCGCGCCGGCCAGAGCCTGTCGGAACGCCTGTTCGCCAAGGGTTTTTACTGGGTGTTCGATCACCTGTCCGACGTCCGGTTGCCGCGCGAGGTCGGCGATTTCCGCCTGATGGACCGCAAGGTGGTCGAGACCATCAACAAGATGCCGGAGCGGTCGCGCTTCATGAAGGGCATCTTCGCCTGGATCGGCTATCGCCATACCGAAATCATCTATCATCAGGCCGAGCGGGCGGCGGGCGTGTCCAAGTTCAACTCGTTGAAGCTGTTGCGATTCGCCTTCGACGGACTGACCTCGTTCTCCAACTTTCCGCTGAAAGTCTGGGGCGCGATCGGGGCGGTGATTTCGAGTCTGGCCTTCATCTATATCGTGATCCGCATCATCCGGACCCTGGTCTGGGGCGTCGATGTGCCCGGCTATGAATCCATTCTGGTTTCGGTGCTGTTCCTGGGCGGCATGCAATTGCTGACCCTGGGGATCATCGGCGACTATCTCGGCCGGGTGTTCGACGAGGTCAAGGGGCGGCCGCTGTTCATCATCCGCAAGCTTTACGAGCCCGGCGAGGAGTCGTCGAGGGGGTGATCCCCGACGTGGGAGCTATAGCGCAGATCTTTGCCGATGATGTGGCGCATCAGCCACTTGGACAGGAAATCGAGGGCTTCCGAGGCCGGCACGCTGGCGGGGTTGCCCAGATAGCGTTGACGCATCTCCAGCACCTCCTTGACCATGGCGCGATGGATCGCCTGATGCTCCTCCAACTCGGGGTAGCCGCAGACGGCCAGCAACTTTTCCTCCTCGGCGAAGTGATAGCGGGTGTAATCCAGCAGATCGTTCAACACCGTATCGACGGCGCTGGTGGCGTCGCCGCTCATGGCCTCGAACAGCAGATTGATCAGATTCACCAGCCTTTTGTGGTGCTCGTCCATGCGCGGGACGCCGACGCTCAGGTTTTCCGTCCATTGCAGATAGGACATGGCGACACTCCAGATGGGCTTGGTTCGCGACTCTAGCATGGGCCGGGGAGGCGCGGATACGGGTGGATCGAACGCCGCATTTAGAGCAGAATTCAACAAAGTCTGGCATACGCCTGTAACTGTTGCGGGATACGCATCAATGCTGACGCGATTCGACTACCTGCAAGCCTTTGTCCGGGTGGCGGAGACCGGCAGCTTTTCCGAGGCCGCCCGGCGGCTGGGCCTGTCCAAGTCCATGGTCAGCCGGCAGGTCTCGTCCCTGGAGGCGGAACTGGGGGTCCGGCTGCTTCACCGCACCACCCGGTCGCTGTCGCCAACCGAGGCGGGCCGCGCCTATCTCGACCGCTGTCAACGGATTCTGGCCGATCTCGACGAAGCCAATCTGCTGGTCAGCCAGCTTCAGGCCATGCCGCGCGGCCGCCTGCGGGTCAGCGCGCCGCTGTCGTTCGGCATCGGCCACCTGTCGGCGGCCCTGCCCGGCTTTCTCGAACGATATCCCGAGATCGAGCTGGAAATGAACATGACCGACCGCCACGTGGATCTGGTGGAGGAGGGCTGGGACGTGGCGGTGCGAATCGGGCGATTAGCGGATTCATCGCTGATCGCCCGCCGGCTGGCGCCGATCCGCCGGCTGGCGGCGGCGGCGCCGGCCTATCTGGAGCGGCGGAGCATGCCCCTGGTTCCCTCGGACCTGGAGGGGCATGATTGCCTGACCCATAGCGGGATGGTGGCGGCGGAGTGGCGCTTCGTCTCTCCCGACGGCCGGCCGCTTCAGGTGGGGGTCCACGGACGCTTTCACGCCGATAACGGCGATGTCTTGCGGGTGATGGCCCTGGCCGGCCTCGGCGTCGTCTTACTGCCCAGCTTTTTTCTGGGCGACGATATTCGCGCCGGCCGATTGGTTCCACTGCTAGAGGGGTTTGTTCCGCTGGATGTATCGCTGAACGCGGTCTATCCCCATGGCCGCCATCTGTCGCCCAAGGTTCGGGCCTTCGTAGATTATCTGGCCGAGAGCTTTGGTCCCGAACCCTATTGGGATCGCGGCATCGCCTGGGGCGGCAAGGCCTGACGGGACGGCCGGCGGCTCGGGCCGCAACGGCGGGGGATGAGGGGGGCGGCCAAGGGGGGCACCAGCGGCGACATCGTCAACGGCAGGGGCGGCGGGACGGGCGGATATCCCCTGACGCCGTCAAGGGCTTCCAGCAGGGCCGCCCAATCTGTAAGGTCGATATTCATTTACCGTTTCCGTTCAAACGTTTGTGCCGCCATGATTGTCAGTTGCTGACTTTACGCCTTGTGGCGATCTTGATCTGTGAGCGGCCGCACAAAGCGCGTTAGGGGAAGATTTCAATGCTTACACGGATGCGGCGGGTGATCCCTGCGCGGGGGCATGTCAAGGCCCTGCTGCTGGGAGTGCTGATCCTGGGCGGCTGCGCTCCGGCGCCCGATCCCATGCAGACCATCCGCGACGGCCTGTTTTATGATGGTCTGGCCGCCTTCCACGAGGGCTTTCACAAGGAAGCCGCCGTTCGTTGGGAGCGTGCCGCCCATTTCGGCGATGCCGAGGCCGCGCGCAATCTCGGCCATCTCTACCGCCAGGGATTGGGGGTCGAGCAGGATACCGCCATCGCGGTGGCGTGGTATCAGGTCGCCGCCGATGCCGGGGTGGCCTCGGCCCAGTATAATCTGGGCATGGTCTATCTGAATGGCGGCCCGAACTTCGCCATCGACCGGCCGGCCGGCCTGCGCTGGCTGACCCAGGCGGCGGCGGGCGGTATCGCTCCGGCGCAGCGGGAGCTGGACCGTCTGGCCGCCGGACCCGAGCCCAAACCCGAGCCCAAGGCGAGCGTGGTTTCCGCTTCCGCCCCGGCTCCGGTTCAGGTCGCGGCGGCTGCGCCGTTCATCGAACCTCCGCAGCCTCCGGTACGGATTCAGGTGGGCTCCTACCGGACCCGCCAGGGGGCCGAGGCGGATCTGCGACGGCTGAAGCGGCCCGGCCTCGATTTCGAGATTTCCCCGCTCCGGCTCAAGGACGGCAAGCAGTGGTATCGCCTGATCGCCCAGGGCAAGGCCGAGGATGTAGGGGCCTATTGCCGCGCCGCCGCCAGCCATAAGATCGGCTGCTGGCCTCATAACAGCCGGGAGTAACCGCCTTACATTCGTAAAGTAAGGTCTTGCAAAGCTTGACTTTGGGGGCCGAGGCGTCCCACTGTTTCCCTCTCCGAAGGGGAGCCCCGATAACCTGGGGCTGAGAGGCCGGCGATGCCGGCGACCCTTGGAACCTGATCCGGGTTATTCCGGCGAAGGGATCGGAACTTTCGCTTCCGCCTCTGTCGTCGGGACTCCCGCATGTCGACCATGTTGGAAAGAGACGACCATGCCCGATACCACCCCTGATGCCGCCCCCAAGGTGACCACCGGCCCGATGCCGGGTTCGCGCAAGATCTATGTGGAGGGCTCGCGGCCCGACATCCGGGTCGCCATGCGCGAGATCGTGCTGGAAGCATCCTCGGGCGAGCCCCCCGTCCGGGTCTATGACTGTTCCGGCCCCTTCACCGATCCGGCGCTGACGGTCGACATCAACAAGGGCGTACCGGCGATCCGGGCGCAGTGGATTCTCGAACGCGGCGACGTGGAGCATTACGAGGGCCGCGCCCATCGCCCGGAAGACGACGGGCTGAAGCCGGGCGAGTCCATCGCGGTGCCGGTGTTCGACCGCTCCGGCCGGCGGCCCTTGCGGGCCAAATCAGGCAAGGCGCCGACCCAGCTGGCCTATGCGCGGGCCGGAATCGTCACGCCGGAGA
Source organism: Phaeospirillum sp. (assembly GCA_030651575.1). Taxonomy (GTDB): domain Bacteria; phylum Pseudomonadota; class Alphaproteobacteria; order Rhodospirillales; family Magnetospirillaceae; genus Phaeospirillum. The sequence continues at coordinate 36,737 of JAUSFB010000044.1, read as the reverse complement.
TGGAATACGTCGCCATCCGCGAGAACATGAAGCGGGCCGAGCTGAAGGCGGCTTCGGCGGCGCGCGACGGCGAGGATTTCGGCGCCGATATCCCCGATGAGGTGACTCCGGAATTCGTACGGGCGGAAATCGCCCGTGGCCGCGCGGTGCTGCCGGCCAATATCAACCACCCCGAAGCCGAGCCGATGATCATCGGCCGCAACTTCCTCACCAAGATCAACGCCAATATCGGCAACTCGGCGGTCGCCTCCTCGGTGGAGGAAGAGGTCGAAAAGATGGTGTGGGCGATCCGCTGGGGCGCCGACACCGTGATGGACCTGTCCACCGGGCGGCACATCCACGCCACCCGCGAATGGATCATCCGCAACTCGCCGGTTCCCATCGGCACCGTGCCGATCTATCAGGCGCTGGAGAAGGTCGACGGCAAGGCCGAGGACCTGACCTGGGAGATTTTCCGCGACACCCTGATCGAACAGGCCGAGCAGGGCGTCGATTACTTCACCATCCATGCCGGCGTGCGGCTGGCCTATATCCCGCTGACCGCCAAGCGCACCACCGGCATCGTGTCGCGCGGCGGCTCGATCATGGCCAAGTGGTGCCTGGCGCATCACAAGGAAAATTTCCTCTATACCCATTTCGAGGATATCTGCGAGCTGCTGAAGGCCTATGACGTGGGATTCAGCCTGGGCGACGGATTGCGTCCCGGCTCCATCGCCGACGCCAACGACGCCGCCCAGTTCGCCGAGTTGGAGACCCTGGGCGAGCTGACCCACCGCGCCTGGGCTCATGACTGTCAGGTCATCATCGAAGGCCCCGGTCACGTGCCCATGCACAAGATCAAGAAGAACGTCGAAAAGCAGATCGAGCTGTGCGGCGAAGCCCCCTTCTATACCCTCGGGCCGCTGGTCACCGATATCGCGCCGGGCTACGACCACATTACCAGCGCCATCGGCGCGGCGATGATCGGCTGGTTCGGAACCGCCATGCTGTGCTACGTGACGCCGAAGGAGCATCTCGGCCTGCCGGACAAGCAAGACGTGCGCGAAGGCGTCGTCACCTACAAGCTGGCCGCCCATGCCGCCGATCTGGCCAAGGGCCATCCGGGAGCCCAGACCCGCGACAACGCCCTGTCGAAGGCCCGGTTCGAATTCCGCTGGCGCGATCAGTTCAACCTGTCACTGGACCCGGAAAAGGCCCTGGCCTTCCACGACCAGCACCTGCCGGCCGAAGGGGCCAAGCTGGCCCATTTCTGCTCCATGTGCGGGCCGAAATTCTGTTCCATGAAGATCAGCCAGGAGGTCCGCGATTTCGCGAACGCCGAGGCCGGCATGGCCGAGATGAGCGAGAAGTTCGTCAAGGACGGGGCCGAGATCTACAAGATCGACAAGCCGGCGGCGGCGGAGTAGTCACGCCGCCTGTGTTTCGCGGGCTCCGCCGGGGACGTGTTCCCGGCGGAGCCCTGCTGGGACTTGCTTTCGTCCTACGCCTTCCAGCGCAATACGGGGGTGCGGGCCGCCAGGGTTTCGTCCAGGCGGCGACGCGGGGTGAATCTGGGCGACGCCTTGAACTCGTCGGCGGCCCCGGCCTTGGCCCTGAGCGCGAGGCTGCGGACCACATCGATGAACTGGTCGATGGCCTCCTTGGACTCTGTCTCGGTCGGTTCCATCAGCAGCGCGCCATGCACCACCAGCGGGAAGTACATGGTCATGGGGTGATAGCCCTCGTCGATCAGCGCCTTGGCGAAGTCGAGCGTGGTGACGCCGGTATCTTTCAGGAAGCGATCGTCGAACAGCGCCTCGTGCATGCAGGGGCCGTCGAAGGACGGCGTCAGCATGTCGCCCAGGCGGGCCTGGAGGTAGTTGGCGTTGAGCACCGCGTCGGACGAGGCCTGACGCAATCCATCGGCGCCCATGGAGGCGATATAGGCCAGGGCGCGCACGAAGACGCCGAACTGGCCGTGAAAGCCCTTGACCCGGCCAAACGGCTTGGCGCCCTCGCGCGCATCCTCGACCAATTCGAAACCGCCCTTGCCATGGACCACATAGGGCACGGGAGCGAAGGGGGCCAGGGCCGCCGACAGAACCGTCGGGCCAGCGCCGGGACCACCGCCGCCATGGGGGGTGGCGAAGGTCTTGTGCAGGTTGATATGCATGCAGTCGATGCCGAGATCGGCGATCTTCACCCGCCCGACGATGGCGTTGAAGTTGGCCCCGTCACAGTAGAAATAACCGCCCGCGCCGTGGATGGCCGCCGCGATTTCGATAATCTCGGACTCGAACAGGCCGCAAGTGTTGGGGTTGGTCAGCATCAGGCCGGCGACGTCGGGGCCGAGCTTGGCCTTCAGGGCGTCGAGATCGACCCGGCCGTTCTCCTTGGCCGGAATCGGATCGACGGTAAAGCCGCACATGGCGGCCGAGGCCGGATTCGTGCCATGGGCACTTTCGGGGACCAGGACGCGGCGGCGATGGCCCTCGCCCTTTTCCTCGTGGGCGGTGCGGATGGCCATCAGGCCGCACCACTCGCCATGGGCTCCGGCGGCCGGGCTCATGGCCACCGCCGGCATGCCGGTCAACTCCTTCAGCCAATGGGCCAGGGAGTCCATGACCTCCAGCGCGCCCTGGACGGTCTTCTGCGGCTGCAACGGATGCAGGTCGGCCAGACCGGGCAGGCGGGCAACCTTCTCCGACAGGCGGGGGTTGTGCTTCATGGTGCACGAGCCCAGCGGGTAAAAGCCGGTGTCGATGCCGTAATTCTTTTGCGACAGGCGGGTGTAGTGACGCACCACCTGAGGCTCGGACAGGTCGGGCAGGCCGGAAGAGCCGCGTTTGGCCAAGCCGCCCATGCGGTCGAGATCGACCGGGCCGGGCTCGGGCAGATCAACGCCGGAGCAGCCCTCATTGCCCATCTCGAAGATCAGCTTTTCCTCGATCTGGAGGCCGCGATTGCCGCTGAACGTGGTGGTCTCGCTCATGACAGAGCCTCCTTCAAGCCCGCCACCAGGCGGTCCATGTCGTCTTCGGTGTTGGTCTCGGTCGCGGCCAGGATCAGCACCGGGGCCAGTTCCGGCCAAGTGGGGTAAAAGCGCGACGCTGGCACGCCGGCCAGGATGCCCTGATCGGCCAGCTTGTCCACCAGCAGGGCGGCATCGGCCCCGTCGCCCAGATGGACGGCGAATTCGTTGTAATAGCTTTGGGCCAGGACCTTGAGGCCCTTCACCGCCGCCAGCTTTTGCTCCAGTTTCACCGCCATGGCGTGGTTCAGTTCGGCGAGGCGGGCCAGTCCGCTGCCGCCCAGCATGGTCAGATGCATGGAAAAGGCCAGGGCGCACAGGCCGGAATTGGTGCAGATATTGCTGGTGGCCTTCTCGCGGCGGATATGCTGCTCGCGGGTCGAGAGCGTCAGCACCCAGCCGCGCTTGCCGTCCACATCCACCGTCTGGCCGACGAGGCGGCCGGGCATCTGGCGGACATATTTGTCACGGGTGGCGAACAGGCCGAGACCGGGGCCGCCGAAATTCATTCCCACGCCAAGGGACTGACCTTCGCAGACCACGATATCGGCCCCCATGGCGCCGGGCGATTCGAACAGGCCCAGGCTGGTGGGCTCGGCAACCATCACCACCAGCAGAGCGCCGGCCTCGTGACAGGTCGCGGCCAGCAGGCGCAGATCCCTGACGCCGCCGAAGAAACCGGGATTTTGAACCACGACGCAGGCAGTCCGGGAATCGACCCGACCCAGCAGGTCCTCGAAGCCCAGCGGGTCGGGCGGCAGCCGCTCGGCCGTCATCTCGGTGTAGCGCAGCGAGGTTTCGGTGGTCTCGGCATAGTGGGGGTGCAACGAGCCCGACAGAATCACTCTGGCGCGCTTGGTGACGCGGCACGCCATCACCGCCGCCTCGGCGGCGGCGGTGGCGCCGTCATACATGGAGGCGTTGGCCACATCCATGCCGGTGATCATGGCGACCTGGGTCTGGAATTCGAACAGCGCCTGCAAGGTGCCCTGGCTGACCTCGGGCTGGTAGGGGGTGTAGGCGGTCAGGAACTCGCCGCGCAGCAGCAACTGGTCCACCGCCGCCGGCACATGGTGACGATAGATGCCGGCGCCGATGAAGAACGGCGCGCAGCCGGCCGACAGATTCTTGCCGGCCATGCGGGTGAAGGCGCGCTCCACCTCCATCTCGCCCTGATGGCGAGGCAGGGGCAGTGCCTCGGCGAGGCGGGCGGCGGCGGGGACGTCGCGGAACAGCTCGTCCACATCCGTGGCCCCGATCGCCGCCAGCATGGCGCGGCGGTCGGAGTCGGTCAGCGGCAGGTAGCGCATGGGTCGGAGTCCTATTCCAGCGTCTTCAGATAGGCGTCATAGGCAGCGCGATCCATCAAGTCGGTCAGTTCGGACGGGTCGGACAGCTTGACGGTGAAGAACCATGCGCCGGCCTCGGCCGCCTCGTTGACCAGACCGGGCTGATCGACGATGGCCTGGTTGCCCTTGACCACCGTGCCGGAGACCGGGGAATAGACCTCGGACGCCGCCTTGACCGATTCCACCACGGCGGCCTCGGCCCCCTTGGCGATGGCGCGGCCGGCATCGGGAACCTCGACGAACACCACGTCGCCCAGGGCATGCTGGGCATAGTCGCTGATGCCGACGGTGCCCATGTCACCCTCGACGGAAATCCACTCGTGGTCCTTGGTGAAACGCTTGTCGCCCATGATCGGGACTCCCCTTAAGCTTTGATATAACGATGCGGAACGAATGGCAGCGCCACGACTTCGGCGTCCAGCGCCTTGCCGCGAACCACCAGCTTGATCTTGGCGCCGATCACGGCGAACGCCCTGGGGACATAGCCCATGGCGACGGGGCGGTCGGCCGAGGGGCCGAAGCCGCCAGAGCAGATTTCACCCAGCCGGTTGCCGGCCTCGTCGGTGATTTCGGTATGGGCGCGGGCGGGGGCGCGGCCCAGCGGCTGAATACCGACGCGCAGCCGCGCCGGTCCCTCGGCCAACTGCTGTTGGATGATGGCGGCGCCGGGAAAACCGCCCTCGGCGCGGCGGCGCTTACCCAAGATCCATGACAGATTGGCCTCCACCGGGGTGGTGGCTGCGTCGATGTCCGAGCCGTAAAGGCACAGACCGGCTTCCAGGCGCAGACTGTCGCGGGCGCCCAGGCCGGCCGGCGCGACGCCGGGCAGGGCCAGCAAAGCGCGCACCAGTTCCTCGGCCCGAGCCGCCGGTACCGAAATTTCCCAGCCATCCTCGCCGGTATAGCCCGAGCGGGTGGCGAGGCAGGCGATGCCAGCAATGACGATCTCGCGGATGGTCATGAAGGTCATGGCGGCGGAGTCGGGGGCCAGTCTGGCCATGGCCTCGGCCGCCTTGGGGCCTTGCAGCGCCACCAGCGCCCGGTCCTCGATCATGCGCAGCGCGACCTTGTCGCCGATCGCCGCCTTCATATGGGTGAAGTCGGCATGCTTGCAGGCGGCGTTGATCACCAGGAACAGGCGGTCGTCGGCCATCTTGCTGACCATCAGGTCGTCGAGGATGCCGCCCTGGTCGTTGGTGAAGACGGTATAGCGGGTTTTGCCCAGCCCCAGGCCCTGGATGTCGCCGGGGACCAGGGTCTCCAGCCAGCGGGCGCAATCGGGGCCGGTGATCTCGACCTGCCCCATATGGGAGACGTCGAACAGCGAGGCGTCGCCGCGGGTGTGCAGATGTTCGGCCATGACGCCGGCGGGGTATTGCACCGGCATGGCGTAGCCGGCGAAGGGGACCATCTTGCCCCCCAGCTGGCGGTGCAGGCTGTCCAGGGGCGTGGTCAGCAACGGGGTATCGGAATCGCTCACCGGGTTCCTCCCTGCGGGCCAAAGACCCGCCGCGGTTGAAGGGCACGGGCGCAGCTGTGGCGTCGCCCGGTTTGCCCCCCTCTGTCTGGGAACCTGAAAGATTCACCGCCGGACCCGATGGGAGGGCGTCGGCAGCTTACATCGTCGGTGGGCCGAAAGGGCGGTTTAGTACCCTTGCCGGCGCGCTTTCCAGAGGCTAATTCCCCCGCGGTCCATTTGCCTGAGAGTTTCCAGGGGCGGTTGCTCCTTCGGCGCCGCCTTTGCTTTCCAGGGAAAAGCAAGGGCGATCTCTCCCACGGGGTTCGTCTGCGCCGGCCATCTTAGTCAGCGCGCCGCCGGAGTCAACGACAGCGACGCTAGCGTTTGGTGCGGCGGTTCATTTCCAACTCGTCGGGGGAGGTCTGGAAGCCGATATAGATTTCGTAGTTGTTGACGACGTCCTTGTCCTTGACCGGGATGTGCATCACCACGTCCTCGTCATTGACGCGGGCCTGATCCATTCCCTCCGGGAAGTTGATCGGGACGGTGAACACCGCCTTGGCGGCGGGAGCCGGGTAGAATTTGGGAATGGCGATGAAATAGCTCAACTCGCCGGCGCGGGTGGTGTTGGCCGGGCCGCGCTTGACGTTCATGCCGACCTGGATTTCGACCGCCGCGCCTTTTTCGTTATACGAGCAGCTGCCCTTGTATCCAGTGATCTCCGCCTCCAACTCCACATCGGTCAGGTCGCGCCCGCCGCCGGGGCGGAACTTGGTGATCGTGGCCGTATCCGACAGGATATAGATGGGCGGGCAAGGCGGCGGCTTGGTCTTGCTGAAGGCCTCGGAGAAGGAAGTGCAGCCGGACAGGGCCAGGGGAGCCGCCAGGGCAAGCGCGAACAAACGGAGGCAACGAGGTGTCATGGATGTCCTGGAGCTTGGAGTGGGGCGCATGTGCCGGGTCGGCGGGTCGGCGAAATCGCTCATGCCAAATCTTCCTTCGACGGTACATGATCTGCTAAACGTGGCGTCCGACTTTAGAGAAGGCCGAGGTCGGGCACAAGCCGACAGCCATGCCGATATGAGGTAATGAACGTGAGCACACCCGTTTCAACCCCGAAAAAGCCCCTCACCCTGGTGCTGGCGAGCCCGCGCGGCTTTTGCGCCGGCGTCGATCGCGCCATCCATGTCGTCGAGAAGGCGTTGGAGAAATACGGCGCTCCCGTCTATGTGCGTCACGAGATCGTGCATAACCGCTATGTCGTCGAATCCCTGGCCCGCAAGGGCGCGGTCTTCGTCGAGGAGCTGGACGAGGTTCCCGATCAGGCGGCGGTGGTGTTCTCCGCCCATGGGGTGCCCAAGACGGTGCCGGCCGAGGCGGATCGCCGGGCGCTCATCTCGCTGGACGCCACCTGCCCGCTGGTGACCAAGGTCCACCGCGAGGCGGAGCAGCATTACGAAATGGGACGCCAGATCATCATGATCGGCCATGCCGGCCACCCAGAGGTCATCGGCACCATCGGCCAGGTACCGGAAGGCACCGTCATGCTGGTCGGGACTCCGGCCGAGGCCGAGACGGTCCAGCCGCTGGACCCGTCCATGCTGGCCTACATCACCCAGACCACCTTGTCGGTCGATGACGCCGCCGCGGTGATCGAGGTGTTGCAGCGCCGCTTCCCCGAGATGGCCGGCCCCAAGCGGGAAGACATCTGCTATGCCACCACCAACCGTCAGGCGGCGGTCAAGACCATTGCGCCCCATTGCGAGGCGCTGATGGTGATCGGCTCGCCCAACTCGTCAAATTCCTCGCGTCTGGTGGAAGTGGCGGCGCGGGCCGGCTGCGCCAAGTCGGTACTGGTGCAGCGGGCCGCCGAGGTGGATTGGAGTCTGCTGGACGGCGTCTCCCGGCTGGGGATCACCGCCGGCGCTTCCGCCCCGGAGATTCTGGTGGAGGAAGTGGTGGCGGCGGCGCGCGAGCGCTTCGACGTCACCATCGAAGAGGTCCGCGTCACCACCGAGACCGTAACCTTCAAGCTGCCGCAGACCTTGGCGGAATAACGCGGGCGGTTTCGCCGGCAATCGGAGGCGTGGGACGGAGGTTGCCGCCCGACGGTGAACTGTCGTACCTTCCGCCGGTCCCAGGTGGAATAGGGTTATAGGGGTATGGCGGTCTACACCGAGGTTTCCGACGACGAGCTGGAAGAGTTCGTCGCTGAATACGATATCGGCGCGGTGGTGTCTTGCAAGGGCATCGCCGAAGGCGTGGAGAACACCAACTACCTGCTCCAGACCGATCGCGATTCCTATATCCTGACTCTCTACGAGAAGCGGGTGAACCCCGAGGAGCTGCCGTTCTTCATCGGCCTGATGGAGCATCTGGCGGCGCGCGGACTGGCCTGCCCGACGCCGATTCACGGCCGTGACGGCCAGACTTTGCGGACTCTGTGCGGCCGTCCCGCCGCCATCGTCAGCTTTCTCAAGGGCATGTGGCACCGGCGGCTGACCCTGACCCATTGCGCCGAACTGGGGCCGGCCATGGCCGAGATGCATCTGAAGGGGGCCGACTTCGCCCTGACCCGCCGCAACAGCCTGTCGGTGGAGGGCTGGCGCGGCCTGTTCGAGGCGGTTCGCCCCCGCGCCCATGAAATCAAGGACGATCTTGCCGACCTGCTGGCCGCCGAGCTGGATCACCTGGAGGCCCATTGGCCCAAGGCCCTGCCGGTGGGCCTGATTCATGCCGACCTGTTTCCCGACAACGTCTTTTTCCTGGGTGAGAAGATGTCGGGCATCATCGACTTCTATTTCGCCTGCACCGACTTTCTCGCCTACGACATCGCCATCTGTCTCAATGCCTGGTGCTTCGAAGCGGATGGGGCCTTTAACGCCACCAAGGCGCGGCTGATGCTGAACGGCTATCGCCGGGTCCGGCCGCTTTCGGCCGACGAACTGGACGCGCTGCCCTTGCTGGCGCGGGGCGCCGCCACCCGGTTCTTGCTGACTCGCAGCTATGATTGGCTGAACACCCCGGAAGGGGCCTTCGTCAAGCGCAAGGACCCCATGGAATATTATCGCAAGCTGCTGTTCCACCAGGGAATCGGCGGCCCCGGCGGATACGGAATAGAATGAGCGCCCGCCCAGCGCCTGAGGGACAAAAAACATGAACGAGCCGAAGGCGGAAGCGGTCGAGATTTTTACCGATGGCGCATGCAGCGGCAATCCCGGCCCTGGCGGCTGGGGGGCGATCTTGCGCTTCAAGGGGGTGGAGAAGGAGCTGAGGGGCGGCGAAAAGCTCACCACCAACAACCGCATGGAGATGATGGCGGCGCTGGAGGCCCTGAACAGCCTGACCCGGCCCTGCGCCGTCGATCTTTACACCGACAGCCAGTACGTCATGAAGGGAGTGACCGAGTGGCTGCGCGGCTGGAAGGCACGCGGTTGGAAGACCGCCGACAAGAAGCCGGTCAAGAACGAGGATCTGTGGCGGGCGCTGGACGAAGCGACGGCGCGGCATCGGATCGCGTGGCACTGGGTCAAGGGCCATAACGGCCACCCGGAGAACGAGCGCGCCGATCAACTGGCCCGCGACGGCATCGCCGATGTCAGGGCTGGACTCTAGAGGCGGCCTTCCTCATCGCCTTCCGCAACCAGGGCGTTCCAGGTCAGGGCCAGGGTTCCCGCCATCAGGGCGACGCCGAGATAGCGGATCAGGACGGTGACCGCCTGGAGTAGGCTGATGTCTTCCAGCAGGCTTACCGCCGGCAGTGCCTTTGCCACTTCCAGCAGAAGGTTGATCGGCAGCCAGGCCATAAATACCGCCAGACTGGCGGCGACGCCGCCTTTCATGATCATTTCGGGCAGCCGCCACCGGGCGTCGCCGCCGATTTCCAGCGCCGCTTCGGTCGGCAGCAGATAGGCAGCTCCCAGCAGGGCATGGGCCATGGCCAGCATGGGCATCATCAGATCGGGGAACGGCATTCCGGTGGCCAGGGCCAGGGCGGCGGCGAGGGCCTGTGCGGGGAAGATCACGAAAACCTCGGCGGTCATCCATCCCAGCGCGGTCAGGATTTCGCGGCGGCCCAGGCGGAAATAGGCCGGGCGGCGCGGAATCTCTCCCAAGCCGACCAGCCGCAGCCACGCCACCGCAAACACGCCGCGCGCCAGCAGATCGGTGACGCCACCCAGCCAGACATAGCGGTCGGACACCGCGCCCCCCAGCAGGCTGGCGGCCACGCAGATCCAGGACAGGCGCAGGAAGGTGGGGAACTGCTCGATCAGAATGACCAGACCGCGAAGCGGCTGGCGGCAGAAGCGGAGGAGTCTCACGGGCATTCTCCTCTATTCATGGACAGGTCAGCGGCTGACCTCGAAGTGGCCGCGCACCAGATTGATCTGCTTGATCAGGTCGTCGGCGGAGATTGGTTTGGTCAGAACCTTGGAGGCCCCCACCTGGCGGGTGATCTCGTGCGCCCGCTCCGACTTGTCGCCGGTAAGGATAAGGACCGGTTTCCGGCTGTTGATGTTGCCCTTCTCGGCCCGCAGGGTGCGCAGGAACTCGATGCCGTCCATATTTTCCATGTGCAGGTCGCAGATAATGACGTCGGGGTCGACTTCGCCCGAGCGCAGCATGTCCAGGGCCTTGACCCCGTCGCCGGCCTCGGAGACCTGCGAGGGATTGGCCTTGGTCAGCAGCTTTTTGATGATGGTGCGCATGACCTCCTGATCGTCGATGATCATGACGTGGAGCCCGCCGCCACCGATCAGCATGCTGAGGGCGGCGCCATCCTTGAACTTCTCGATCTGTTTGTTGGCGCCCTTGGGCAACGGCACCCGATGTTCGCGGCAGTAGATGGTCAGTGCCTGGCCCACATCGTCCCGGCTGAAGACGAAGTCCTTGGGCGAACTGCCGGCATAGAGGGCGGGAAAGCGGATGGTCAGCGCGATGTCCTGGGATGGGTCGAACCCGAGCATGTCCGGGGCGGTATCCGGCAGATTCTTTCCGATCCGCTCGCCGTAGCGTCGCATGGCGTCAAGAAAATCCGCCCGCGGGAAAATGATGACGCGGCGTTCCAGAATCATCTTTGCTCACAATTCAGGCAATGCGGCCGGCGGGGGCCATCTCTCCACAGTGTAATACCTGCGCCGCGCATGCGGGTAAAGCATCGCATCCCGTTATTTCTTTTCGGCGATGGGAAGGCTGGACCTGATCTGCATTCCCAGCGGACAGGCCTCTGGTTCCTTGTCCGGTTTTGCACATTTCAGCGGCGGCCAACTGAATTCTCCGAGGGGGGTCAGGGTGAGCTTGACGGCGCCCAGGGCGCAGGAGAACAGCCGTGCGGCCTGGGCGTTGGGCGCCAGCGAGCCGATGGAGATCACCCAGTTGTCGGTCACGTCCCCCTTGTCGTTGGTGGCGGTGCCCACCGCTCCCATGGTGATGGTGGTGGTGGACATATTGGTGACGACGAAGTTCATCCGGCATTTACCGGCTCCGGCCCCGGCCATCATGGTGGCGGCCACCAGAACGGTGCCGAGGCTCTGACTGGCCTGTTCGGGCGGAATGAAAATCTCGCGCGGGCCGACGCCAGTGCTGCCGATGGGGGCGATGCCGCCGCCGCCGCTTTCGCCGACTCCACTCTTCTTACCCTCGGCCCAGGCGGGGTTGACAACCAACACGGCCAGAATCCCCACAAGCACCCGCAGATATCGGTTCATGGCGGCAGCATCCTTCCCGGTCAAGTCCGGTGACAAGGCTAGTTCAATCGGGCTTCGCTGTCACGGCGGCAGCATTAAATGCACATAAACTAGGCATCAATAATTAAGCGCACATTATATAGGCTGACTATCTGCACCATATGAGCGACTCCCCCTGGAAATCCTTGGCCAAGCCGATTGGCATGCCAGTTGCTTCATACCGCACTGCAACGGCGTGAGGGAAAGATGATGACGAAGAACAACAAGAGTGAGGGCATGAGTGGTTCCTGGTCCGGCCTCCGCCGTCGGGGGGCGCTTGGCCTGCTGGTCGCGGTCTCGGTCGCCGCCGTGGCGTCCTGGCCGGTCGAGGCCAAGGAAAAGCTGGAGAAGGACGAGCTGAAGCTGGGCTTCATCAAGCTGACCGACATGGCCCCGCTCGCTATCGCCAAGGAAAAGGGCTTTTTCGAAGACGAGGGCCTGTTCGTCACCCTGGAGCCCCAAGCCAACTGGAAGGTTCTGCTGGACCGGGTCATTTCCGGCGAACTGGACGGCGCCCACATGCTGGCCGGTCAGCCGTTGGGCGCCACCATCGGGTATGGCACCAAGGCCCATGTCGTCACTGCCTTTTCCATGGATCTCAACGGCAACGGCATCACTGTGTCCAACGAGGTCTGGGGCCTGATGAAGCCCCACCTGCCCAAGGGACCGGATGGCAAGGTGCTCCACCCCATCAAGGCCGACGCCTTGAAGAAGGTGATCGAGGCGTTCAAGGCCCAGGGCAAGTCCTTCAACATGGGCATGGTCTTTCCGGTCTCGACCCATAACTACGAGCTGCGCTACTGGCTGGCGGCGGGCGGCGTCAACCCCGGCTTCTACTCGCCAGAGAATGTTTCGGGCCAGATCGGCGCCGACGCCTTGCTGTCGGTGACGCCGCCGCCCCAGATGCCCAGCACGCTGGAAGCCGGCACCATCTCCGGCTACTCGGTCGGCGAGCCGTGGAATCAGCAGGCGGTGATCAAGGGCATCGGCGTGCCGGTGATCACCGATTACGAAATCTGGAAGAACAACCCAGAAAAGGTGCTGGGCGTCACCAACGCCTGGGCCGAGAAGAACCCCAACACCCATATCGCCATGGTCAAGGCGCTGATCCGCGCCGGCAAATGGCTGGACGAGAACAACAACGCCAATCGCGACGAGGCAGTGAAGATCCTGGCCAAACCCGAATATGTCGGCGCCGACGCCAAGGTGATCGCCAATTCCATGACCGGAACCTTCGAATACGAGAAAGGCGACAAGCGGCCGGTGGCGGATTTCAACGTGTTCTACCGCTACTTCGCCACCTACCCCTTTTACTCGGACGCCATCTGGTACCTGTCGCAGATGCGCCGCTGGGGCCAGATCGCCGAGGCCAAGACCGACTCGTGGTACCTGGAAACCGCCAAGAGCGTCTATCGCCCCGACATCTACCTGAAGGCGGCCAAGGCGCTGCTGGATGAAGGCAAGGTGGCCAAGGCCGACTTTCCCTGGGACAGCGACGGCTTCCACGCCCCCACCGCCGATTTCATCGATGGCGTCAGCTATGACGGCAAGAAGCCCAACGACTACCTGAAAAGCCTCTCCATCGGCCTCAAGGGCGGCCAGAAGGTCGAGAGCAACAAGGTCGTCGGAAACTAACGCGTGACCAAGCGAGGACAGATCATGAGCAGCATCACCCAGATCGCCGGCGCTTCGGCCAAGGCCCCCAAGAAGCCCGCCATCTCTCTCGGCTACGCGCTGAACCGGGCCGGGGCCATCCTGACCGTCGCCGGCTTCGGCTGGGTGGTGCCGCTGGGCAAGCTGGCGGCGGGCAGCAACCCCCGCCAGCAATTGGCCGAACTCTGGCGTCAGCTGGGCATCCCGATGGCGGCCATCTGTCTGTTCCTCGTCGCCTGGGGCATCCTGGCCCCCAAGGTCCACACGTCGCTGGGGGCGGTTCCCGGACCGGTGGAGGTCTGGGCCCAGGTCGACAATCTGATCGCCGATCATCGCGCCGAGCGCGCCAAGGAGGCGGCGTTCAACGAGCGCCAGGCCAAGCGCAACGCCGAGGCCAAGGCCGATGGCGGCGAGGTCAAGATCCGCAAGTTCACCGGCAAGCCCACCTATTTCGACCAGATCGCCACCAGCCTGGAAACCGTGTTCATGGGTTTTGTGCTGGCGACCCTGATCGCGGTGCCGCTGGGCGTCATGTGCGGCCTGTCCAAGGTGATCAACTCGGCGCTGAACCCCTTGATCCAGATCTTCAAGCCGGTGTCGCCGCTGGCCTGGCTGCCCATCGTCACCATGGTGGTATCGGCCACCTATGTCTCGCCCGACCCCATGTTCGAGAAGGCCTTCGTCAACTCGGCCATCACGGTGACCTTGTGCTCGCTGTGGACGACCCTGATCAACACCGCCATCGGCGTCGCTTCCATCGACAAGGATCTGATGAATGTGGGCCGGGTGCTGAACCTGCCCATGACCACCACCATCCGCAAGCTGGTGCTGCCGTCGTCGCTGCCCTTCATCTTCACCGGGATGCGGCTGTCGCTGGGCGTGGGCTGGATGGTGCTGATCGCCGCCGAAATGCTGGCCCAGAACCCCGGCCTCGGCAAGTTCGTGTGGGACGAGTTCCAGAACGGCTCGTCGCAGTCGCTGGCCAAGATCATGGTCGCCGTCATCACCATCGGCCTGATCGGCTTCCTGCTCGACCGGGTGATGATGGCGTTGCAGGCCATGTTCTCCCACGAAGCCACCCGCTGAGAAAGGGCTTTGATCATGCCGATCCTCGAACTCAAGGGCGTCAGCAAGGCCTATGGCCGGACCGAGGTCCTGCGCGATATCAACCTCGCCATCGAAGAGGGGGAGTTCATCGCCATCCTCGGCTTCTCCGGGTCGGGCAAGACCACCCTGGTCTCGCTGATGGCGGGGCTGACCAAGCCCGATAGCGGGCAGGTCAGCCTGCGCGGCAAGACGGTCGAAGGTCCCGGCGCCGATCGCGGCGTGGTGTTTCAAAGCTACTCGCTGATGCCGTGGCTGACGGTGGAGGGCAATGTCGCCCTGGCGGTGGACGCCACCATGGCCGGTGCGCCCAAGGCCGAGCGGGCCGCAAAGGTCGCCAAATATATCGGCATGGTCGGCCTGTCCCACGCCATCGACCGCCGCCCGGCCGAGCTGTCCGGCGGCATGCGCCAGCGGGTCGCGGTGGCGCGCGCCCTGGCCATGAGCCCCGACATCTTGCTGCTGGACGAGCCGCTCTCGGCGCTGGACGCCCTGACCAGGGCCAAGTTGCAAGACGAGATCGAAGCCATCTGGGGCCAGGAGAAGAAGACCGTCGTTCTCATCACCAACGATGTAGACGAGGCCTTGCTGCTGGCCGATCGCATCATCCCGCTCAATCCCGGACCAGGGGCGACGCTGGGGCCGGCCTTCAAGGTCAACTTGCCCCGGCCGCGCGACCGCTCCGCCGTCAACCACGATCCCGATTTCAAGCGCCTGCGCGCCGGGATCACCGAATACCTGATGGCGGTGGGGGTCGAGCGGAATGTGGAGGGCGGCGAGGCCCGCCACCTGCCGGATGTGGCTCCCGTCACCCTGAACGGCCCGCCCAAGGCCTATCGCGAGGCCGGCCGGGTCAATAATCCCGACCGTTATGTGGAGTTCTCCCAGGTCAAGAAGATCTTCCCCACTCCCAAGGGTCCGTTGACGGTGGTCGACGGCTTCGACCTCAAGATGCACCGGGGCGAGTTCATTTCCCTGATCGGCCATTCCGGCTGCGGCAAGTCCACCGTACTGACCATGACGGCCGGGCTGACCGAAGTGTCCGAGGGCGGCGTCATCCTCGACGGGCGCGAAGTCACCGATGCCGGCCCCGACCGCGCCGTGGTGTTCCAGGCCCCCTCGCTGTTTCCCTGGCTGACCGCGCTTCAGAACGTGGCCCTGGGGGTGGATCGGGTCTATCCCCATGCCAGCCCGGCCGAGCGGCTGGACATCGTCTCCTACTATCTGGAGCGGGTCGGCCTGGGCGACGACATGGGCAAGAAGGCGTCCGAGATGTCCAACGGCATGCGCCAGCGGGTCGGCATCGCGCGGGCCTTCGCCCTGTCGCCCAAGCTTCTGCTGCTGGACGAGCCGTTCGGCATGCTGGACTCGCTGACCCGTTGGGAGTTGCAGGAGGTGCTGATGGAGGTCTGGGCCAGGACCCAGGTCACCGCCATCTGCGTCACCCACGATGTGGACGAGGCCATCTTGATGGCCGACCGGGTGGTGATGATGACCAACGGTCCCAATGCCCGTATCGGCAAGGTGCTGCATGTGGACATTCCGCGGCCGCGCACCCGCCGCGCCCTGCTGGATCATCCCCGTTATTACGAATACCGCGCCGAAGTGCTCGACTTCCTCGACGAGTACGAAACCGGCGCCCATGCCAAGAAGGTGTCCTGACATGAACGCAGCTCTCCGCCAGAAACTGGTCGTCATCGGCAACGGCATGGCCGGCATGCGCACCGTCGAGGAGTTGCTGGCCATCGCGCCGGCCCGCTTCGACATCACCGTGTTCGGCGCCGAGCCCCACCCCAACTACAACCGCATCATGCTGTCCTCGGTGCTGGCGGGCGAGAAGGAGGTGGATGACATCATCATCAACCCCCGCGTCTGGTACGCCGAGAACGGCATCGCCTTGCACACCGGCGATCCGGTGGTCGCCATCGATCGGGCGGCCAAGACGGTGACCTCGCTGTCCGGTCTGGTCGTGCCCTATGACCGCCTGCTGCTGGCCACCGGCTCCAAGCCGCTGATGCCGCCGCTGCCGGGGCTGGAACTACCCGGCGTGGTCGCCTTTCGCGATATCGCCGATGTGGAGAAGATGCTGGCGGCGGCCGAACAAAAGCAGCGCGCCGTGGTGATCGGCGGCGGCTTGCTGGGCCTGGAGGCCGCCTGGGGCCTGCGCCGGCGCGGCATGCCGGTGGCACTGGTTCACCTGATGCCGACCCTGATGGAACGCCAGCTGGACGTCGAGGCCGGTCACCTGCTGCAAAAGGATCTGACCGAGCGCGGCCTGCACTTCTTCACCGGCGCCCAGACCGAGGAGATCATGGGCCTGGACCGGGCCGAGGGGCTGAAGCTGACCGATGGCCGCGAGGTGCCGGCCGATCTGGTGGTGGTGGCCATCGGCATCCGCCCCAATATCGATCTGGCCAAGGGCGCCGGGCTCGACATCAATCGCGGCATCGAGGTCGGCGACGACATGTGCTGTTCCGATCCCGCCATCTATGCGGTCGGCGAATGCGTCGAGCATCGCGGGCAGGTGTTCGGGCTGGTGGCCCCCATCTGGGAGCAGGCCAAGGTCTGCGCCTCGCGCCTTGCCGGGCGCGACGACGCCAATTACCAGACGCCGCCGCTATCGACCCGGTTGAAGATCACCGGCATCGACGTGTTCTCGGTCGGTCAGTTGACGGCGGTGGACGAGGGCGACGAGGAACTGATCTACCGCGACTCCGCCAAGGGCATCTATAAGAAACTGGTGCTGCGCGCCGACAAGGTGGTGGGCGCGGTGATGTATGGCGACGTGGCCGACGGCGCCTGGTATTTCCAGATGCTGCGGGAAAAGGCCGACGTCGCCGCCATGCGCGACCGCATGATCTTCGGCCAAGCCTATGCCGACGTGTCCGCCAAGGGCAAGGGCGTCGATGTGGCGGCCATGTCCGACGACACCCAGGTCTGCGGCTGCAACGGCGTTTCCAAGGGCACCATCGTCAAGGCCATCTGCGAGAAGGGACTGACCTCGCTGGACGAGGTCAAGGCCCATACCAAGGCCGGTTCGTCCTGCGGCCAGTGCTCGGCGGTGGTCCAGGCCATCTTGTCCCATGTGACCGGCGAAGCGGTGGAGGCCAAGGCCGCCGGCATGTGCGGCTGCACCGATCTGCCCCATGACGAGGTGCGCCGCGTCATCGTCGCCCAGGAGCTGAAATCCATGACCGCGGTGCGCAAGGCGCTGGCCTGGCGGACGCCCGACGGCTGCGCCAAGTGCCGGCCGGCGTTGAATTACTACCTGCTCTGCGCCTGGCCGGCCGAGTATGTGGACGACAGCCAAAGCCGCTTCATCAACGAGCGGGTCCACGCCAATATCCAAAAGGACGGCACCTATTCGGTGGTGCCGCGCATGTGGGGCGGCGTCACCACGCCGGCCGAACTGCGCGCCATCGCCGACGTCGCCGACAAGTTCCAAATTCCCACCGTCAAGGTCACCGGCGGTCAGCGCATCGACCTGCTGGGGGTCAGAAAGGACCAGCTGCCCGCCGTCTGGGCCGACCTCAACAAGGCCGGCATGGTCTCGGGCCACGCCTATGCCAAGGGCCTGCGCACGGTCAAGACCTGCGTCGGCTCGGAGTGGTGCCGCTTTGGCACCCAGGACTCCACCGGGCTTGGCATCAAGCTGGAAAAGCTGATGTGGGGCACCTGGACGCCGCACAAGTTCAAGCTGGCGGTGTCGGGCTGCCCGCGCAACTGCGCCGAGGCCACCATCAAGGATCTGGGCGTGATCTGCGTCGAGGCCGGCTATGACCTCGTGGTCGGCGGCAATGGCGGCATCGAGCTGCGCGGCACCGATCCCCTGTGCCGGGTCGCCAGCGAGGATGAGGTGCTGGAATATGCCGGAGCTTTCCTCCAGATTTATCGCGAGGAGGCCCGCTATCTGGAGCGCACCGCGCCATGGGTCGAGCGGGTCGGCATGGACTACATCAAGAAGCGGGTGGTCGGGGATGAGGCCGGACGCCGCGCCGCTTTCTCCCGCTTCGTTTATTCGCAGAAATACGCGCAGATCGACCCCTGGGCCGAGCGGGTCCTGGGCGTCGAAGCCTACGAGTTTCAATCCCTGGCCGAGGTGGAATGATCATGCTGGACTGGATCAAGGTCGGAACCCTGTCCGATATTCCCCGCCTGGGCGCCCGCACCGTCGAGACCGCCCAAGGTCAGGTGGCGGTATTTCGCACCAGCGGGGACGAGGTCTTCGCCATCTTCAACAGATGCCCCCACAAGGGCGGGCCGCTGTCGGAAGGCATCGTGTCCGGCAAGGTGGTGGTTTGCCCGCTGCACAGCTGGACCATCGATCTGGCGACCGGCGAGGCCACCGCCCCCGACGAGGGCTGCACCCGCCCGGTGCCGGTCAAGCTGGTCGAGGGCGAGATCTGGCTGGAACTCAAGGCCGGGCTGAAGGTGGCCCATGGCTGAGATCATCCGCTCCACCTGCCCATATTGCGGCGTCGGTTGCGGCGTCATCGCCGAACCGGGCAAAACCGGCTGGGTGGTGAAGGGTGATCCCGATCATCCGGCCAATTTCGGGCGGCTTTGCGTCAAGGGGGCCGCCCTGGCCGAGACCATCGGTCTGGACGGGCGTCTGCTGTACCCCGAAATCGCGGGCGAGCGGGTCGATTGGGAGCTGGCGCTGGACACCGTGGCCGATCGCTTCGCTTCGGCCATCGCCGAGCATGGCCCGGATTCGGTGGCGTTCTATGTCTCGGGCCAGTTGCTGACCGAGGACTATTACGTCGCCAACAAGCTGATGAAGGGCTTCATCGGCTCGGCCAATATCGACACCAACTCACGCCTGTGCATGTCGTCCACCGTGGCCGGCCATATGCGCGCCTTCGGCTCGGACACCGTGCCCGGCTGCTATCAGGATATCGAGCTGGCCGATCTGGTGGTGCTGGTCGGCTCCAACGCCGCCTGGTGTCACCCGGTGGTGTTTCAGCGGCTACTGGCGGAAAAGACCCGCCGTCCCCAATTGCGCATCGTGGTGATCGATCCGCGCCGCACTGCCACCGCCGAATGCGCCGATCTGCATCTGGCGATCCGCCCCGGCGCGGATTCGGTGCTGTTCAACGGGTTGCTGGCCTATCTCAAGGGCGAGGAGGCCGAGGTCGAATGCGGCCTGCCGCTGGAGCAGGTGGTGACCTTCTTCTCGTGGTTCGCCGAGACCGAAAAGGTGGTGACCCTGTGGTCGCAGGGGATCAACCAGTCCTCGTCGGGCACCGACAAGGTCGACGCCATCATCAACTGCCATCTGGAGACCGGACGCATCGGTCGGCCGGGCATGGGGCCGTTCTCGCTGACCGGCCAGCCCAACGCCATGGGCGGCCGCGAGGTTGGCGGGCTGGCCAATATGCTGGCGGCCCATATGGGCTTCGACGCCGCCGCCATCGACCGGGTCGGGCGGTTCTGGGGATCGCCGAACATGGCGGCCAAGCCGGGCTTGAAGGCGGTGGATCTGTTCCGCGCCGTCGCCGATGGCAAAATCAAGGCGCTGTGGGTGATGGCGACCAATCCGGCGGTCAGCCTGCCCGAGGCCGATCTGGTGCGCGCCGCCATGGCGGCCTGCCCCTTCGTGGTGGTGTCCGATTGCGAGGCCGACACCGACACCACGCGGCTGGCGCATATGCGGCTGCCGGCCCTGGCCTGGGGCGAGAAGGACGGCACCGTCACCAACTCCGAACGCCGCATCTCGCGCCAACGGCCGTTCCTGCCGCCCCCCGGCGAAGCCAGGGCCGATTGGTGGATCATCTCCCAGGTGGCGACGCGGCTGGGCTTTGGCGACGCCTTCGCCCATGGCGGGCCGGGCGGGATCTTCGCCGAGCATTGCCGCCTCACCGCCTTCGAGAACGGCGGCGCGCGCGACCTGGACCTGGGTGGGCTGGTGGATGTGGATTACGAGACCCTGGCACCGATTCAATGGCCGGTGCCAGAGGGTGGAACCGGGACGGCCCGGCTGTTCGGCGACGGCCGTTTCTATCACCCCGACGGTAAGGCCCGTCAGATCGCGGTCGAGCCGCGCCCGCCGGTCGCCCTGACCGATCTGGCATTTCCGCTGGCGCTCAATACCGGGCGGTCGCGCGATCAGTGGCACACCATGACCCGCACCGGCCGCTCTCCGCTGCTGGCGGCCCATGCGCCGGAGCCGACCCTGTCGGTTCATCCCGCCGACGCCATCCGCTTCGGCCTGACCGATAACGGCCTGGCACGGGTCAGCGGCCGGCGCGCCTCGACGCTGCTGCGGGTCGCGGTCAGCGGCGGGCAGCGCCTCGGCGAGGTGTTCGCCCCCATCCATTGGACCGACCGGGTCGCCTCGGAGGCGGTGGTCGGCACCCTGATCGACGCTGCCGTCGACCCGATCTCGGGCCAGCCCGAGATGAAGCATGCACCGGTGATGGTGGAACCCTTCGTCGCCGGCTGGCACGGCGTCATGCTAAGTCGCCAGCCGGTGGAGCTGCCGCGCGACATCTATTGGTCGCGGGCGGCGGGCCAGTCCCATTCGGTCTGGCGGCTAGCCGGCGAGAACGGTCAGGACTGGCCGGTGATCGCGCGGGACTGGCTGGGCGAAGGCGGTGAATGGATCGAGTTCCTCGACCCGACGCGGGGGCATTTCCGCGCCGCCCGTCTGGTGGATGGCCGGTTGGAGGGAGTGCTGTTCATCTTCCGCTGGGCCACGGACTTCTCGCCCGACTGGGTGGCCGCCGCCTTCGGCCGCGCCGTCATCGCCGGCGACGAGCGCGCCACCCTGGTGGCCGGCGCGCCCCCCGGCGGCGACCGGGGCCGCGACAAGACGGTCTGCGCCTGCTTCGGGGTCGGTCTGGCGGCGATCCGCACCGCCATCCGCGACCATCGGCTGGCCAGCGTCGCCGAGATCGGAGCCCTGTTGAAGGCCGGCACCAATTGCGGCTCCTGCGTGCCGGAACTCCGGGTCATCCTGGCCGAGGACGCTTGCGACCCGTCTACTTCTCCATCACGGTCCAGCCCTTGTCGTCCTTGACGAAGCGGCCGGAGGCCTTTTCGGTCTTTTCGCCCAGGGGGCCGGTCAGGGTCATCTCGAAGTCGCAGGCATAGCCCGGCTTGCCCTCGGGCTTGGCGCACGCCACCTTCTTGAACGCCTTGACCTTGGTGGCGAGGTCCTTGCCGATCAGCTTGCCGACGCCGTCCAGCTCCTTGTTGATGCCGCCAAAGGTCTGTTCGACCGCCGCCTTCATATCGGTGTCGGACGGCTCGCCGCCGCAGGCGGTCAGCAGGGCGCAGGCGGTGAAAACCACGGAAAGCGAGGCGGCGCGGCGAAATCCGGTCATGATCGATTCTCCACAATGAAGAGTCTGGTATAGCCGGGCGGCTGATTATCGACAACAGTGTCGTCTTCGTGCTAAAGGCGCGGTCGCTTGGTTTCGCCGGGCACACCGGAGACAGATGTTGGCTTTCGTGTCGAACCCGACGCCCTGGTCCAAGATGGCAAAGCTCGATCCTCCCATCGTGCTGGCGGCGTTGATCGTGGCCGCTGCCTTGTTGCGCGCCACGGTCGCCGGTCATAGCCTGCTGTCGGGGGACGAGGCTTATTACTGGCTGTGGTCGCGCCGGCTGCAACTATCCTATTTCGATCATCCGGGCATGCTGGCATGGTGGATCGCCACGTCCACCTGGGCCTTCGGCAGTTCGGAACTGGCCATCCGCCTGCCGTCGATCCTGTCGGCGGCGGTGGTCAGCTGGCTGGTATTCGATACCGCCAGACTGGCGTTCGAGGACACCAGGGCCGGATTGTGGGCTGCGGTGTGGGTCAACGCCACCATCTTGTTCGGGGCCTCGGCGGTGACGGCGACGCCGGACGCGCCGTTGCTGCTGTTCTGGTCCACCGCGCTGTGGGCGCTGATCCGCCTGCTCCGAACCGGCCGGCCGGTCTGGATCTATGTCCTCGGCGCCGCCCTGGGCCTGGGCTTCGTCAGCAAATACACCATGGTCCTGATCGCCCCCGGCGTGCTGGCGGTCTTTGTGCTGTTCGCTTCGGGGCGGGTCTGGCTGCGGCGGCCACATTTCTATCTGGCCATCGCGCTGGCCATGGCCTGCACCTCGCCGGTGCTGGTGTGGAATCTGCTGAACGACTGGGTTTCGTTTCGCAAGCAGCTGGCTCATTCCTTCGACACGCCCGTATCCAATCCGCTGAAAAGCATGACCACCTTCGCCGCCACCCAGGTGGGGGTGGTGACGCCGCTGATCCTGGGCTTTTGCCTGTGGGGGATGGGGTGGTCGCTGTGGGCCGGCTGGCGTCGGGACCGCCCGGAGTGGTTCCTGATGGGAGCCTGCTCGGCCCCGGTGCTGCTGTTCTTCGGCCAGCACAGCCTGGGGGGGCTGGTGCAGCCCCATTGGGCCGGCCCGGCCTATCTGGGCGGCTCCATGGCGGCGGCGGGCGGTTGGATGGCGCTGGAAGGCCGGCTGTCGCGGCCATGGCTCCGGACGCTATTCCGGGCCGCGCCGGCGCTGGGCGGCGGGATGGTGCTGGCCGTGTATTTCCACATGGCGACCGCCCTGCTGCCGCTGTCGGCGCGGGTCGACCCGCTCAGCCGGCTGGGAGGCTGGGACGTGCTGGCCCATGCGGTGGAGGACGAGGCGACGCGTCATCCCGGCGCTTTCGTCTATGTCCAGAAGCACGAGGTCAGCGGCTTGATGACCTATTACCTTCGGGGGCATCCCAAAGCATTCCTTGCCGGATCGGCTGGCGTTCCGCGAATTCCCTCGTATGATGCCTCGGACGTGGCGGGGCTGGTCGGCCGGGACGCGATTTTCGTGATCCGCACCGGCACCTACGCCGTCAAGGACGCGTCGCAGTATTTCGACAAAATGACGCTGTTGCGGGGGATTGACCGGTCCTGGGGCGGTCGGGTAATCGACCGCTATGAAATCTGGCTGGGCGAGGCCTATCGGCGGGGGGCCTTCGAAGATCAGGACAACCTCAAGGGAGGGGGGCCGAATTGAACGTCGACCGCATGCGGCAGATTGATTTCTGGGCGGGGGTTCCGCTCTGCGCCCTGGTGAGTGCGATCGCCCGCCTGTGGCGGCTGTTCCGCCCCCGGCCGACGACGGCCGGCCGCAATATCTTGTTCATCGAGCTGTCGGAGATGGGCAGCGCCGTCATCGCCGATTCGGCGTTCAAGCGCGCACAAAGCCTGTTCCCCGACGCCCGCCTGCATTTCCTGATCTTCGCCAAGAACCGCGCCAGCCTGGACATCATGGGCACCATCAAGCGCGAGAACGTGCTGACCATCCGGGCCGACGGCCTGGGCACGCTGTTGGTGGACACGTTCCGGGCCATCGCCGCCATGCACCGGCTGGACCTGTTCGCCACCATCGACATGGAGATGTTCTCGCGCTTTGCCGCCCTACTGTGCTTTTTCAGCGGCGCGCCCAACCGGGTGGGCTTTTACAACTTCCACGGCGAGGGGTTGTACCGGGGCGAGCTTTTGACGCACCGGGTGCCCTACAATCCGCACCAGCATGTGGCCAAGTGCTTTCTGTCGCAGGTGCATGCCCTGGTCGAGCCGCCGGGTACGGTGCCACACGCCAAGATCGCCTTTTCCGATGACGAGATCCGACTGGATCCGATGGTGCCGACGCCGGACGAACTGGCGGCGTTCCGCGCCCGTCTGGTGGCGGCGTTTCCGGTGCTGGAGCGGTACCGGCGCTGGGTGCTGCTCAATCCCAACAGCAGCGAGCTGATGCCGCTACGGCGATGGGCGAAGGAGAATTACACCGAGCTGGCCCGCCGATTGCTGGCCGATCCGGACGTGGCGGTGCTGATCACCGGCGTCGCGGCGGAAAAGGCCGAGGCGCAGGGCCTGTGCGACGCCTGCGGCGACGACCGGGTCGTCAATCTGGCCGGCTTCACCCGCATGGACGATCTGATCCCGCTTTATACCCTGGCGGCGCTGATGGTGACCAATGACAGCGGCCCGGCCCACTTCTCCGCGCCCACCGGCCTCAAGACCATGGTGCTGTTCGGGCCGGAGACCCCGGCGCTGTACGGGGCGCTCAACCCGAATGCCGAGTTCATTACCGCCGGGCTGGCGTGTTCGCCCTGCGTGTCGGCCCTCAATCACCGTAAGTCGCCCTGCGACGACGCCAAGTGCATGAGCTCCATCACCCTGGACCGGGTGCTGGAGCGGGCAAGGGCCAGGTTAAGCGCGCCGTGATTGATCTTCCTTCGGTCATCGGGCATCGCGGCGCCGCCGGTCTGGCGCCGGAGAATACCCTGGCCTCGTTTCACGCCGCCGCCGCCCGGGGGCTGGAGATGGTGGAGTTCGATGTCCGGCTGACCGCCGATCTTCAGCCAGTGGCGTTCCACGACGACACGCTGGAGCGGACCACCAATGGGGTCGGCGCGGTGGCGCTTCGCGATCTGGCCGAATTGAAGCGGCTTGACGCCGGATCGTGGTTCGCGCCCCAATTCGGCGGAGAGCGGATTGCCACGCTGGACGAGGTGCTGCTACTGTGTCGGGAGTTGGGGCTGGGCGTGAACATGGAGATCAAGCCCGATCACGGGCGCGAGGTCGAAACGGCTCGTCTGGCGCTGGAGCGCGCCGCCACCCTGTGGCCGGTCTCGGGCCGGGCGCCGCTGGTGTCGAGTTTCGTCGGCGTCTGTCTGACCGTGGCGCGGGACCTGACGCCATCCTGGCCGCGCGGCCTGTTGGTGAAGGCCGTGCCGGAGGATTGGCGGGACAGGGTGGCCGGGTTCGGCTGCTCGACGATTCACGCGGACCACCGCCACCTGGACCC
Organism: Phaeospirillum sp.; assembly: GCA_030651575.1. Classification (GTDB taxonomy): domain Bacteria; phylum Pseudomonadota; class Alphaproteobacteria; order Rhodospirillales; family Magnetospirillaceae; genus Phaeospirillum. The sequence continues at coordinate 11,639 of JAUSFB010000044.1, read as the reverse complement.
GGCGCTGGTCGCCGTCGTCGCGCAAGCCGGGTATTCGGTACTGGCCTATACAGTCAATGACGGCGTCAGGGCCGGCGAGTTGTTGAAGATGGGCGTTTGTTCCATCTTCAGCGATTATCCTCATTCGTCATGATTTCGCAATGTCACTGGTGACGGCCCCGCCGTGGCACTATATATGTCCCCTCTCGGACGGTCGCGGGCGCGACTGTCGTCTGCCTAAGGAGTGATCGTCGCCTTGAAACCGCTCGATCCCATTCTCATTTCCGGTCGCGAAGTCCTGCCCATCGTCGAGGGCGGCAAGGGGATCAACGTCTCCAATGGTGAAAGCTCCGGCGCCTGGGCGGCGGCGGGTGGCGTCGCGACCTTTTCCGGCGTCAATGCCGATCTCTACGACGAGAACGGCAACCGGATCGATATGGTCTATTACGGCAAGACACGGACCGAGAAGCATCACGAGCTGATCGCCTACGGCATCCGGGGCGGCATCGCCCAGGCCCGTATCGCCCACGAAATCTCGGGCGGCCATGGCCGCATCCACATGAACGTGCTGTGGGAGATGGGCGGGGCCGAGGCCATTCTGGAAGGCGTGCTGGATGGGGCCAAGGGCCTGATCCACGGCGTCACCTGCGGCGCCGGCATGCCCTACAAGGTCGCCGAGATCGCCGCGCGCTATGGCGTCTATTACTACCCAATCGTTTCATCGGCGCGGGCCTTCCGCGCCCTGTGGAAGCGCGCCTACAACAAATACGGCGCACTGCTGGGCGGCGTGGTCTATGAAGACCCCTGGCTGGCCGGCGGTCACAACGGCCTGTCCAACAGCGAAGACCCCAAAAAGCCCGAACCGCCCTATGGTCGGGTCAAGGAGCTGCGCGCGGTGATGGCCGAGTGCGGCCTTGGCCAGACCCCTATCTTCATGGCGGGCGGCGTCTGGTGGCTGAAGGAGTGGGAAGACTGGATCGGCAATCCCGAGCTTGGCCCCATCGCCTTCCAGTACGGCACCCGCCCGCTGCTGACCCAGGAAAGCCCCATCTCCGACGCCTGGAAGCATCGCCTGCTGACCCTGAAACCCAACGACGTGCTGCTGCACCATTTCAGCCCGACCGGGTTCTATTCGTCGGCGGTCAAGAACGGCTTCATCAGCGAACTGTGCCAGCGGCTGGATCACCAGATCCCGTATTCCAGCGAATGCGTCGGCGATCACGAGGCCGAACTGCCCATCGGCGCCCGCAAGCGCATCGTCTGGGTAACGCCGCACGACCGCGACCGGGCTCTGGGCTGGATGGCCGAGGGCTTTACCGACGCGCTGCGCACCCCGGACTCGACCCTGATCTTCGTCACCCCCGATCGGGCCGAGGAAATCCGGGTCGATCAGGTCGCCTGCATGGGGTGCCTGTCGCAGTGCATGTTCTCCAACTGGGCGCAGAACGAGGCCGGCACCACCGGCAAGAAGGCCGATCCGCGCAGCTTTTGCATTCAAAAGACCCTGCAAAACATCGGCCATGGCGGCGATGTGGAGCACGAGTTGATGTTCGCCGGTCACAACGCCTATCGCTTTGGCCAGGACCCCTTCTACGCCAACGGGTTCATCCCCACGGTCAAGCAGCTGGTCGACCGGATCGCGACAGGGGAATAAGACCAACGGTCGAAACTTTCGACCGTTGGACGGCCGCGACTGCGGCCGCGCCGCCCGGCGTTTGAGGGCGCCGTAATGACTGACCGGAGGTTAGACATTACGGCCGCTGGAATAAGCACCGACGAGCCGATGAATGATTCACTGGCTCGTCGGCATCAATTATAGCCGCGCAGCACTTCCATGGCCTGATTCAGCTGGCTCATGCGGTGGTGGTCGCCGTGGTGGCTGTCGGGATGATGAATGGTGGCGAGCATACGGAACTTGGCGCGCAGCGTCCGGGCGTCTGGGGCGTCGCCCGGCGCGAAGCCCAGGATGTACAGAGCCTCGGCCCGGGTCTGGACGCCTTCGGGGAGCGGTTCGAAGGCCAGAACGTTGATGATGGTCTTGAGGCGGTCGATTTCCTCGCTGACCGCCGCCAGTTTCTGACTTTGCTCGCGCGCGCCGTGCCGCCGTTCGACCTTGGGAAAGGCCTCGGCAGGCGGCGGCTTTGGCGGTTCGGGCTTTGGCGGCGGCGGGGCGGTGGGGTCTTCCAGCCGGACCCGCAGGGCGCCCTGCTCCACGGATAGCGCCATACCCAGCGCCTTGCGGATGATATCGACGGCATAGCCGGGGGCCATGCGGACTTGAAGCCGAGGCTTGCGCCGCCAGGGTCGCCCCTGGGCCGGGCCGGACTTCAAAATGACCGTTTCACGGTCGTCGGTCGCCGGCTCGCCGGGGTCGGGGAAGGCGGCGATGGTCTCGGCCGGTATCACCAGCAGCACAGAGCGCGCGATATCGCCCACATTGACCTTGCGGCGGGCCGCCAGCCTTTCCACCGCGTCGCGAAAGCCGCTGGCGCAGGGAATGGTATAGGAATGCTTGACCGAGGCAGTGCCGGCAACGGCGGCTTCGTCGTGATCTTTCATGGGGTGCTTCGCGCGATAATCTTTGGTAAGGGACGCGGTCCCGGGACTACGGAACACGACTATGCCCAATGCCGCGAACGGGTCAACTGCTAATGTTGGCCGTTCAGCAAAAACATCAGGAATATGGGAAGATCGCATTGAAAATACAGGGGTTTCTGATCGGCGCTAGACGGCCTCGGTTCGATGCAAGGGCGACCCAGGAGAAAGCGTCATGCGACGTCCTTCCGCCAGCAACCGCCGCATGCCATCGGCCGGCAGGGGGCGGCTGAAGAAATAGCCCTGGATCTGGTCGGCGCCCAATTCGCCGAGATAGTCCAGATGCTCCTGAGTCTCGACGCCCTCGGCCACCACCTTCAGCTTCAGGGCCTTGGCCATGGCGACGATAGCGGCGACGATGGCGGCGTCGTTGGGGTCGGTGGTGATGTCCATCACGAATGAGCGGTCGATCTTGAGCTTCTGGATGGGAAAGCGCTTGAGAACCGACAATGACGAATAGCCGGTGCCGAAATCATCGATGGCGCAGCCGATTCCCATCTCGTTGAGCTGCTGCACCACGGCGATGGCGTTGTCGGCGTCGCGCATGGCCGAACTTTCGGTCAACTCCAGTTCCAGCCAGCGGCTGTCGAGGCCGGTGGTCGACAGCACCCGTTCACAGGCCGACAGCAGACGGCGGGCATATTGGAACTGGCGGCCGGAAACGTTCACCGCCACCGGAATCGCCGGCAACCCCTCGACCTGCCAGTCCTTGACCTGACGGGTGCAGAGCTCCAGCATGAATTCGCAGATGGCGTCGATCAGGCCGGATTCCTCGGCCACCGGGATGAAGTCGGCGGGCGAAACCATGCCCAGTTCCGGACTCTGCCAGCGGACCAGCGCCTCCATTCCGATGATGCGGCCGTCGTGCAGATCGACCTGCGGCTGATAGTGGGCGCTGAGTTCGCCATGGTCCAGCGCGCGGCGCAGGCGGTTTTGCATCGACAACGTCTTGGCGGCCCGCGTGCTCATCTCCTTGGTGAACATCTGGAGGGTCGATGGCCCCTGATCCTTGGCGCGCTGCAAGGCAGCGTCGGCGTTTTTGATCAGCGTCTCGGCATCCTCGCCGTCGCGCGGGAACAAGGTGACGCCCAGGGTGGCGGAAATGTCGAAATCCTGCCCGGCGACGTTGACGGTGGCCTGGGCGCTTTGATGCAGGCGGTCCAGGGCGTCCTGAAGCTCGCGCTTGATCGCCGAGCCGGTCAGCAGCAGCAAGAAACGGTCGCCCGAGGCCCGCGCAATGATGTCGTTGGGGCCGATGGCGGCCCGGATCAGGTCGGCGGCGGCCATCAGCACCTGATCGCCGATGGCGTGGCCCATGGTGGCGTTGATGATGCCGAAGCGATCGATGCCCATGCTGATCACCGCCAGCAACTCTCCCTGCTGGCGAGCCTTCTCGGCGGCGGCGGCGAACCCTTCGAGAAAGGCGGGGCGGTTGGGCAGGCGGGTCAGCGGGTCGTGATAGGCCAGGAAGGACAGGCGCTGTTCAGCCATCTTGCGGTCGGTGACGTCGAGCATGACGCCATCCCACACCACGTCGCCACCGTCGCGGCGGGTCGGGCGGGACTGGCCCCGCAGCCACCGGCGGCGGAAATCGGAGCCGGCCACCGACATTTCCTCGTCGAACGGTTCCATGGTGCGGGCCGAACGGCCGAGCCCGGTCAGGAAGCCCTGGCGCTCTTCGGCCGGCAGCATGGCGAGGAAGCGGTTGGGATCGGCCATCAACTCCTCCGGCCCGATTCCCAGCACGCTGCGGCAGCCTTCGCTGACATAGGTGAATTCCATGGAGCCGTCGGGATGCAAGACGCGCTGAAAAACCATGCCCGGCATATTGGCCGCGATGGCGTGCAGCCGATGCTCGGTCTCGCGCAGCGCCGCTTCGGTCTGGCGGCGTCTGGTGATGTCGCGGCCGATGCCGACGAACAGCCGCTGCCCCTCCAGCCGAACTTCGCTGGTGGACAGTTCCAGCGGGAAGGTGCCGCCATCCCGGCGCAATCCGGTCAGTTCGCGCGGACCTCCGCCGACGATGCTGGCGGCGGCGGCCTCCGGAGCGTCGAGGGCGTCGGGATGCCGCAGCTCGGGCGGGAGCAGCATGGAGAAGGGCTGGCCGATCATATCGGCGGCGGCATAGCCGAACAGCCGCTCGGCGGCGGCGTTGACGGTGTCCATATGGCCCTGGGAATCCAGAACCAAAATCGAGTCGTCGGCATGATCCATCAGCATGTCGAGGCGAAGCTCGGCACGGCGTTCCTCGGTGATGTCGACGACCACGCCATCCCATATCACGGCGCCATCGGCCATCCGGCGCGGCCGCGACGCGCCGCGCAGCCAACGCACCTCGCCGGTGGCGGTGATGGCGCGAAACTCGTCATGGCAAGTATCAAGCGCGGCGGCCGAACGGTGGATTTCCGCCAGATGGGGATCGCGGTCGGCCCAGTGGGCGACCAGGAGGCAACCCTTGGAATTGACGCCAATGGAGGCGACGGCGAAGCCGAGCAGGGGCTCGGCGCTGTCGCTGATCCAGGGGTAGCGGATGCCGCCGTCCGGGCTCATGACCCGCTGAAAGAGAAAGCCGGGAAGATTGGCGGCCAGACTGGCGAGCCGCGCTTCGGCCTCCATCAGGCGGTGAACCACATCCTCCGGAGCGCATGAGGGGACGCACCCTCCCTTCCCGTCGTCGTTGACGACCGGTGCTACGTGACCTGGGCGCGAAGCTTCGGTCTCGATGGAATTATTCCTGCTGGTCACCCATTCCCTCCCGGAGCCCGCAGGGATGCCGCGATCCGTTCGGCATCGATGGTATCGGCTGGCAGCCGTCGAAGCAACCGATACCAGCCGACGTCACCGAGGGAAAAGGCGGATTTCAGCCAATTAGACGCCCTCTAAATGGATGGATGCTGGAATCTTGGAAAATTTGCCTTACATTCGCCCAGCCATCAACCCAACCCAAGGACGATCGATCATGGAATGGCTTTCCAATCCGGATATCTGGCTCAGTCTGGCCACCTTGTCCTTGCTTGAGATCGTGCTTGGCGTGGACAACCTGGTCTACATCGCCATCGTCTCCAGCCGACTGCCCGAGCCTCTCCAGGCGCTGGGGCGGCGCATGGGGCTGATCTTCGCATTGGTGACCCGCATCGGCCTGTTGGGCTCGATCTCGTGGATCGCCAGTCTGGTCGATCCGGTCTTCGTGGTCTGGGACCACCCGGTCAGCTGGCGCGACATCATCATGATCGGCGGCGGGGTGTTCCTGGTCGCCAAGGCCACCCACGAGATTCACGGCAGCCTGGAAGGCGACGGCGGCGAGGATACTGAAAATACCGGTTCCGCCTCCCCCACTCCCGCCGCCGCCAAGGCGGGGATGATCGCCGTCGTCGCTCAGATCGCGGTGCTCGACATCGTCTTTTCGTTGGACTCGGTAATCACCGCCGTCGGCATGGCCAGCGATCTGAGGGTCATGGTCGCCGCCGTGGTCTTGGCCTCGGCGGTGATGGTGGTGGCGGCCAATCCGCTGTCGGCCCTGATTCTCCGCCATCCAACCATCAAGATGCTGGCCCTGTCCTTCCTCCTTCTGGTGGGGATGACGCTGGTGGCCGATGGCATGGGCCATCATGTCCCCAAGGGCTACCTCTACTTCGCCATGGGGTTCTCGCTGGCCATCGAGGTTCTGAATCTGTTGGCGCGGCGCGGCCGACGGGCGCCGGTAAAGCTCCGCACCCCGGTGCCGTGACACCGGCCGGGGGACGTATACCCATTCGGGTCATGGGGTTGAGCGGTGAGGGCCGCTGTGGTATCGCTTTCGCCAAATTCCCGCAGGTGAGCCGGGGGTTTGTCAGAAGGGTCGGCCGGCGGCCCTTTCCGTGAATTTAGGGATATTGGAGAGCGGCATGGCCTACGTCGTCACAGAGAACTGCATCAAGTGCAAATACCAGGATTGCGTTGAAGTGTGTCCGGTGGACTGCTTCTACGAGGGTGAGAATTTCCTGGTGATCAATCCCGACGAATGCATCGATTGCGGCGTCTGTGAGCCGGAATGCCCGGCGGAAGCCATCTTCCCCGATTCCGATCCCAAGGCCGCCGAATGGGCCGACGCCAACCGCGAATATGCCGGCCAGTGGCCGAACATCACCCGCAAGGGCGACGCGCCGGCCGACGCCGACGCCTGGAAGAACAAGCCGAACAAGAAGGCCCTGCTCTCGCCCAAGCCCGGACACTGATCCGAATTCCCGGCCCGCCGCCACGCCTCGGGGCGATGCGCGCGGGCCGGGGTTTTTCCTGTTCTTCACAGAGTTGGTTGTGCTATAAGGGCAAGTCCGTCGAGCTATGTCGGCGGCGTGCGTATCGGCGAGAGCCATTGGGGCGAGGGTTCGCTCACCAAGACAAGCCGTAGTATCGCAGCCTGCCCGTCCCCGACGTGGCTGGTTGGAGTGTTGCGTTTCTTCTAGAATCAGAAGGCGACGCCGTCAACACCGCAGGTACTCTTATTCTAGGGAATTTGAAAAGATGACGATCGTTTCGTTCTCCGAGGGCGATTTTGTGGTCTATCCCACTCACGGTGTCGGTCAGGTTGTCGCCATCGAGACCCAGGAAATCAGCGGCATGAAGTTGCAGCTGTTCGTCATTACCTTTGATCGTGACCGCATGACGCTTCGCGTTCCGGTCACCAAGGCGCAGAAATCCGGCTTGCGCAAACTCAGCCCCCGCTCGGTGATGGATACGGCGCTCTCGACCCTGAAGGGCCGCGCCAAGGTCAAGCGGACCATGTGGAGCCGCCGCGCCCAGGAATACGAGGCCAAGATCAATTCCGGCGACCCCGTTTCCATCGCCGAGGTGGTCCGCGACCTGCACCGCAACGCCAACCAGCCCGACCAGTCCTATAGCGAGCGCCAGATCTACGAAGCGGCGCTGGAACGGTTGGCCTCGGAACTGGCGGCGGTCGAGAGCATCGATACGCAAACGGCCACCGTGAAGTTGCAGGGCCTGCTCGAAGCGGCCTGATCACCGGGCTTGCGATCATCCTGTCCGCAGGCGCATTGTCCGCGGACATCCCATCGTTGACGTTGATGTCCGTGGCTGCGACCATGTCCGCCCGGCGGGAAAACCGAGCAGTGCAATGATCGCGGAAGCGGAACGACCGTCAGTCAGCGTGTCCGATCCCAATATTTTCGCCACCTTGCGGGGTGGCGGCCGTGTCTGGGCGGTTGCCGCCATCCGGGGCGAGTGGCAGCGGCTGAGGACCTTGCATGCCCGTATGGCGGCCGAGTGCAAGCCGGGAGACCAAGTAGTCTATCTCGGCGATTATCTCGGCTATGGCTCGGCGGTGCTGGAAACCATCGACGAGTTGCTGGTCTTCCGCCGCGCTTTCATCGCCCGGCCGGGGGTCGAGGTCGATGATGTAGTCTATCTGCGCGGCGCTCAGGAAGAGATGTGGCAAAAGCTGCTGCAACTGCAATTCGCCCCCAATCCGGCCGAGGTGCTGCGCTGGATGGTCGATCACGGCATCGGCCCGACCATCGCCGCCTATGGCGGCAATCTGGACGAGGGCATGACCTGCGTGCGCGACGGCATCCTGGCGCTGACCCGCTGGACCAGCCAGTTACGCCAGAACATGCGCAATTTCGATGGACACATCACCTTGATGAGCGTGTTGAAGCACGCCGCCTTCACCGACGACAACGCCTTGCTGTTCACCCATGCCGGCCTTGACCCGACCCGGCCGCTTTCGGCCCAGGTGGATGCGTTCTGGTGGGGCTCCAACGATTTCGCCGGCCTTGCCGAGCCCTATTCCGGCTTCAAGCTGGTGGTGCGCGGCTCTGACCGCCGCCATGGCGGCGTCAAGATCGGCCCCCATATCGCCACATTGGATTCCGGGGCGGGCCAGAGTGGTACCCTGACGGCGGCCTGTTTCGGTTCCGACGGCAATATCTTGCAACTGCTTGAGGCCTAAGACAATGAGACACTCGATTTCGACCGTCGCCCTCGTCGCGACGCTGCTGTCGGCTGGTCCGGTCCTGGCTCAGGGCGGCCTGATGGACCTGGGCAAGGGCATGCTGAAGGATCAGGTTGAAAGCCGGATGTCGCCTCGGGGGGGCGGCGGGGCGCTGGGCTCGTCGCTGTCGGTGGGCGATATCGGCTCTGGCCTCAAGGAGGCGCTGCGGCTGGCGGCGGACAAGGTTACCGGCCAGTTGGGGCGCGCTGACGGCTTTAACGCCGACCCCGCCATCCACATTCCGCTGCCCGAGAAATTGCAGACCGTGAAGAAGGGGCTTGCCCTGGCCGGCCAGTCCGCCCTGGTCGACGACCTGGAGTTGAAGCTTAACCGCGCCGCCGAGGCCGCCACCCCCAAGGCGAAGCGGATTTTCCAGGACGCTGTGCAAAAGATGACCCTGGACGATGCGCGCGCCATCCTCAACGGGCCATCCGACGCCGCCACCCAGTATTTCAAACGGACTATGACTCCCGACCTCAAGACCGCCATGCGGCCGGTGGTCGATCAGACGGTGTCCCAGTCCGGGGCGGTGCAGTCCTATACCAGCATGGCCGGCGCAGCGCGGAACCTTCCCATGATCGGCGACGCCCTCCAGGCGGGTCCGTCCATGCTGACCGACCATGTGCTGGAAAAGGCCCTGGGCGGCATCTTCACCTATCTTGGGCAGGAAGAGGCCGGCATCCGCAGCGATCCAGCCAAGCGCTCCACCGAGCTGCTGAAGAAGGTGTTCGGGGGGTAATTCCTGGTGGCGGATTATAAACAATTTTATGAAATAAATAATAAAACCTAGGATCGTATCCCTTTCGTCTAGTTGCTGCTGCTTTGTTGTTGTGGCTTCATTGCTGAGAAGAGCTCAGGATGTCAGGCCATGCTTTACAGCGACGTCAGGGTGCTGGTAATCGACGACAAGCCCCATTCGAGGGGAACAACCGTTCGATTGCTCCGAACCATGGGAATCCGCAAGATCGCCGAGGCCGGCGACGGCGCTTCCGGGCTGGAGGCCTATGCCACCCTGTGGCCGCATGTGGTGGTGTGCGACCCTGACATGAAGCCGGTCGACGGCATTGTCTTCCTGCAAACCATGATGGCCGAAAAGAAGTATCTGGCCCGCATCGCCCCGGTCATCTTCCTCACCGCCGACGCCACGGAAAGGCATGTGACCCAGGCTCACCGGTTCGGGGCCGCCGGCTATCTGCTCAAGCCGGTTTCCATGCGGTCCTTGCAGCGGCAGATCGATTCCGCCCTGGCGCAGTCCGGCGACGTTTACGGCGAGTCGACCCATGCCGTCATCGCGACGGCGCGGCTTGCGCCCGTTGGCCACTCCGCCGGCGTTTAGAGCATCCAGGTTCGCCCCGCTTTTCAGGAAAACAGATACGGCACAAAGCTGCGATTGTTCTCATCGACGCTGATATGGCTGCCGATGGGGGGAAAGGCGCGTTGGCGGCAGTTGTCGCGCTCGCAGATACGGCAGTTGACCCCGATGGGGACGGGGGCCTGCTCGCGCACGAGGTCAAGGCCGGCGGAATAGACCACCTCGCTGGCATAGGCGACCTCGCAGCCCAGGCCGACCGCGAACTGGCGGTCCGACCGCAGATAGGAGCCGCCGCGTTTAGCGACGGTCCGCGCCAGACAGATATAGGAAATGCCGTCGGGCATCCGGGCCAGTTGCACCAGAATCTTGCCGGGCTGGGCGAAGGCCTCGTGGATGTTCCATAGCGGGCAGGCCCCGCCGAACCGGGTGAAATGGAAACGGGTGGCGGAGTGGCGCTTGGTGATGTTGCCGGCCATGTCCACCCGCACGAAGTAGAACGGCACCCCGCGCGCGCCGGGGCGTTGCAGGGTCGACAGCCGGTGGCTGACCTGCTCGAAGCTGGTGCCGAAGCGGCTTTGCAGTTGCTCGATATCGTGACGCAGCGTCCGCGCCTGCTCGGCGAAGGCCAGATAGGGCATCACCAAGGCGCCGGCGAAGTAATTGGCCAGCCCGACCCGGCAGATGGACCGGGCATCGTCCGACGACAGCTTGGCGCCGATCACGACGTCTTCGATCAGCTCGTGATAGGCTAGCAACGCCACCTGGTGGGCCAGCTGAAAGGTCCGGCTCGGCCCCGACAGCAGCGCCGACAGCGCCAGCGAGCCGCGCCCCGGGTCGAAGGTTCGCATGCCGGCGGCTTCGTCATCGGCATTGATGTGGACCCGAATGCCGTGGCGACTTTCCAGGTAGGAAACCAGATCGTTGTGCATCTGGCCCAGGCGAAAGCCCTCGCGCGCCACCAACGCCTCGGCGGCTTCGTCCAGGCTGCCGAAGTAGTTGTTGCAGTAATAAAAAAAGTCGCGCACCTCCTCGTAGGGAAAGTGGGCGTGCCCGGCCCGCTCCTCGCCGGTGGCGGCGGACAGATTCTCGGTCAGGGAGTGCAGCCGCTCGTCCAGATGGCGGAAGGTCTGGTACAGGGTCAAGACCCGCTTGGCCAGCTCGGGCGAGGCCGAGGCGGCGTTGCGCAGCTCGGACAGGCCGATGGTGCCGCTGCCGAACACCGGATCATTCATAGCCTCGCGCAGGTCGGCGACCAGACGGGACTCCTCGTCCTCGACCAGAGTCGCCAGATCCACGTCCAACACCTTGGCGATGCGCAGCAGCACCGGAACGGTTAGCGGCCGCTGGTTGTTTTCGATCTGATTGAGGTAGCTGGGAGAGACCTCCAGCAAGACGGCCAAGGCGGCCTGCGAGAGCTTCTTTTGCTCGCGCAGTCGTCGCAGTTTGTATCCGAGAAACAGCTTCTTGCTCATGACGTTACGGTTATACCCGGGCTCCAGACCCTTCGCAACCTTCGCAGATTCGCAATGCAGCATTGCGAAGGCGTTCGCATCACCGCCCTTTTCCTGGGGCTTGTTGTTGCTTCATCGCCGCTAATGCGAATATGACAGGTCCAATTGTTACTCGTCCCGCCGGAGGGTTACCCAGATGCATGAGATCATTCGTCAGCTTGAGGAGAAGCGGGAGCGCGCCCGGCTTGGCGGGGGTGTTGGCCGGATTGCGGCGCAGCACGCCAAGGGCAAGCTGACGGCGCGGGAGCGGCTGGAG
>JAUSFB010000040.1 GCA_030651575.1 Phaeospirillum sp. | reverse complement strand
CTTCCCGTCCGACACCCGGATCAGGAACACCTCGGCCCCGGCCCCATAGTAGTAATAGGGCTGGTAGCAGATGACGTATTTGCCGTCGTTGGAGATCTGGAAGCGGATGCCGTTGCGGTCGGCGGATTCCATGCCGTAGGTCGTGGTGGTGCTCAGCGTGTGGGTGGCTTCCTTGGTGTAGCTCCCGGCGCCGTTGGGCGTGAAGCGGTCCAGCATGCAGTAATTGTTGGGCTCCATCCGCACGATGATGATCTTGCCGTCGTCGCAGGGAATGACGATGCCGCGATAGAGGCTCTCGGCATACCCCGCCGAATTTGCCGTCCAGTCGTAGAAGATGTGCTTGGTCTCATCGAGATTGTTGAACCAGGCGCGGCGGTTGCTGGCGGAAATGTCGAACGGTGGGACGTTTGAATAGACGTGCAGCCGCATGGAGGTGCCGCCGTTCTTGTTCTCGTTGATGACCAGCGTGCCGGTTTTCTCGTTGTAGCCGATCATCCCGTACTTGTTGTACGTGCCGAAATTGTTCTGGGCGTAGAACTTGGTGTTGGTCCAGGCCAGATGCCAACCTTCGGTGCCGGTCAGGCGACCAGGCGCGATGGCGCGCGGCGCCACGCCTGCGTACTGGTTCTCCATGAACAGGGCGAGGTTCTTGTTGGTCTTGTTGTTGACCCAGACGCCGACGTTGCGGAGCGCCGTGCCGGCATAAGGGCTGGGGCGACCGATCATCGAGCCGTCGGGGCCGACGCCAAGGGCGATATGGCCGAGATGGCCACATCGGGCGGTGCCGTCGCCGTAATTGCTGTCGGTCGAGGAGATATTGGAATCCGTGCGGCCGTAGGTATACCAGTTGTTGAAGAACTCGGTCCCTAAGCTGCTGGTGCTGCCCTGCATGTAGCCGCTGTCATTGTAGTGCTGGCGGCAAAGCTCCTGGAGATAGTGGTTGTAGACCACGGCACCCCAGGGCGCCGAGCTGCTCATGGTAACCACGGCGAAGGCCGGGCGCTTCCAGGGATCGAGCAGATCGCGATCAAGGTAGCGCTGGTGCTGTTTCAGCGCATTGAAGGTCAGGATGTCCATCGTCAAGCCTCCGTGACGGCGGCGAGCTGGCCGTCGGGCGTATAGGTGAAGCCGTAGGCGCGGGAATAGGTGATGCCGCCGAGGGTCAGTTCCTCGGCATAGCCCGCCACGGCACCATCGTCGGTGTAGGTGATGCCGCTGATCAGGCGCGGCCCCTGGCGGATGGAGATCGCGCGGCCCGCGATGTCGTACTGGACATCGCCCGCGACGATGGACCCGGTGAACAGGGCCGCATTGGCGGCATTGACCGAATACCCGGCATTGGTGCCGAGGTAGTTGGCGAGATTGGTCTGAAACTCGGCCATCTGATCGTTGATGCGGGTTTCGATGCCGTTGGAGAAGGTCTCGACCTTGGCAATGGCGGCGTTCAGACCGGCGATCACCGTGCCGTTGATGAAGCCGGTGGCCGTGGCCAGCCACAGCGTGTTGATGTGATCCTTCAACGCCTGGGCGATGGCATTGAGCCGGGTCGGGATGTCACGGGCCTTGGAATTGCCGAAAATGCCGACATTGTCGGAGAACGACGCGAAGGGAGCGGCATTGGGGATCGGGGGGATGGTCAGGGGCATGGGATCAGGTCTCCGCGTAGAAGGTTTCGAGGACACGGTCGCCGAACGATTCCAGGGTGCGCTCGCCGACCATCACCGAGCCGTTGACATCCATGTTCCGGTCGTCGCGATTGAGCAGTTGCCATCGCTCTTCCCCGCCATGGGGGATGTCGCCTAACCGGGAAGCCCGGGTGAGCATGAGGATGTCCTCGCCGCTTAAGTTCGGGGCGTAAAACCCGGCAGCCTTGGCGACCACCTTGCGCAGCAGGGCGTCGTAGGCATCGGTGTCCTGGACGGTCTCGATCAGTTCGATGGCCTTTACCATCAGGGCGAAATCGTCCATCCGCAGGTTGGGATCGTCGAGCTTGGCCGAGATGGTGGCGAAGGCATTGTCCTGGGCCGTCTTGAGCGTCAGGTAATGGGCAAGGGTGGTCATGGGCCTTCCCTTCAAAACAACTGGATGCCGAGCGTCCGGTAATCCGAGCCCCTGCGGGCGGAAACAATCAGGGTTTGCAGATCCAGGCCGGTGGCATCGGCGACGATGGTGGCCGCCGCTTCGGCAGCCGCGGCGAAGTTCTCGGCCTGTCCGGCCCAGAAGGCGCCATCGGTTTCGGCCTGGGCTGCTACCGTGGCGGAATTGGCAGAGGCGGTTTCCGATGCACGGGCCTGGGCCGCCGACGCGGTGGCGCTGGCCTCGGCATGGACCGCCAAGGCCGAGGAGGCCGCCGTCTGCTGTTCCGACAGGGCCGCCGCCTCCGCGCTCGCCTGGGCGGCGGCTTCGCTGGTGCCGGCCACGACGGAAGAAGTGTTGGCCGCCGCTGCCGAGGCGGTCGCATCGATTGCCGCCTGGGAGGCGACGGCCTTCGCCGCCACCGAGGCCGTTCGGGACTGTTCCGCCAGGGTCGCGGCATTCTCCGCCGCTTGCCGGGATGCCAGTGCCGCAACCGCGCTGGCATTGGCCGCAGCGGCACTGTCCATGGCGGATGACGCGCTGGCGGCGGCATTCGTTTCCGACAGGTTGGAGGCCTGGGCGTTTGCCGCAACGGCGGCCTCGCTCGTCTCCGCCGTATCGGCGCTGTGGACGGCAAGCGCCGCGCTGGCTGCCGCCGCCGCAACCTTCTGGTCCAGGGTTTCCAGACCGGACTGAAGCCGGGTGTCGATATCGGCGATGGCCTTGGCCACCGTCTTGACAGCCCCGCCCTCGGTGACGACCTGGGACTCGGTCCCGCTAGCGGGACCATGCACCACCTTGTGCAGCAGGGCGCTGTCCGCAGTCACCTTGGTGACGGCTGTGGCGAGATCGGTTTGCAGGGTCATGGGCAATCACCAGCGAATGCTGACGGGCAAGCCGACATGCAGGGTGGAATGCAAGGTCTGGATGTTGGCGAAGAGAGCGACCACATCCTCGGCCAACAGGATGTCCAGCGCCCCCTCGTCGAGCATGGGGCGCTCACGGATTTCCAGCGCCGAGGTGACGATCCAAGCTCCACCCCTGCTGGGCACCGCTTTGTAGGGGGCGTTGCCCTGGCCGACGAAGCGGGCCTCGTGGGCGGCGATGCCGATTCCGCCCAGCAGGGAGATGGCGAACCAGTCGGCGCCATCGTCCAGCTTCAGGCGAAACCATGCCTCGAAGGTGGCGAAATCCACCGCCGACATGCGCCAGCGTACCGGGATACGGGTGGGCGTTTGCGTGAACCGCCGCCGCTGCCGGGCGGGGCCGGATTCCATGTCGGTGCGGGTGACGGCCGATTCCGGTTCCAGGGCATAACCGTCATAGGTCGGCAGCGGCAGCCGGGCGGGCCAGGAGACGAGCGTGGTCATCGATAGGTCCCTGCCGCCGGGTTCAGTCCATAGCGATGCTCCAGCACCGGGGCCATGCCCTCGCCCCGACCGATGCGGCGGTTCATGCGGCCCTCGATCTCCTCGACGATGATGTCGAGTTGGATGCGGCCATCGGCCCCGTGGGATTGCTCGGCACGGGCCTGAGTGCCCGACGCATGATTGTTGACCGTCACCACCACGCCCACCGCCGTCGGCTGCGACAAGGCGGCATTCAAAATGCGGTCAGCATTGTCCATCTGCTTCGGCGTGAAGACGCCCTCGCCGACGCGGGCGACGATAGGACGCTCTCCCGCCACCAGACCGCCGGTATGGTATTTCGGCGCATTGGCGAAGACCGAGGGGCTGTAGGACCGGGTTTCCAGCCGGTCGAGACCGATCAGGCCGCCGGTATGGGCGATGGCGAAATTACCCGTGCTGGGCACCGGCACCGAGCCACCGCCGCTCCCTGTCGATGCGGTCCCGGAAAAGAAGCTGCCGATGCCCGCGATCATGCCGCCGAAGATGCCGCCGCCGGCCCCACCGAACAGCGGCGCCACCACCGACATACGCCAAGCGGCGCGCAGGGCTTCCTCGGCCAGGCTGTTGAACAGGTCCTGCCCGGCCAGCTTGCCGGTCATGGCCCATTTGACGAAGGCATCCTCGCTGGCCCGCAAGGCGCCCGACATGGCGCGTTCGGCGGAGGCGGCAGCATTGGCCGCTTCGTCGGCATAGGCCCGCACCGCCCGGATGGCGCCGTCTTGCCAATCGCGGCTGGCGGCCAGTTTGTCCTGCTCCAGTTCCTTATATCGGCGGGTGTAAGCCTCTTCCGACAAGGTGCCGCTGGCCCGCTGCTCGTTGAGCTTGGCCAGTTCGTCCTTGAACCGCAAGGTGGCGTCGTAGGCCAGAGTGGTCTGGCGGGCCTCGTCCTTGACCGCTTCGGCATATTGGCGCGAGCGGGCCGCCCGGTACTTATCGACCTTGGGATCATCCTCGGCCAGCTTGTGGCTGCGGGCGAATTTGGCCACGTCATTGTCGATGGTGACGTCGCGGACTTTGGTGCGATCACTGCTGCGCACAGCCTCGGCCAGCGGATCGACCCAGTCCCATTTCGGCGGCAGCCAGGAGCAGGCGATGAAGCTGGCGCGGTTGCGCTCATAGCCGGGAATGTCGAGCGCCCCGGACAGGACGGCGACATCCATCCACCGCTGCCACACGACCCGGCACATCTGGTGGACCATCACCGAGTGCTGCCAGGCCTCGACCCGGCGGCGGAACTCCAGCAGCGCCATGCGCGAGTTGGAGTAATTGGCCTTCAGCATGTCGTTGCTGAGGTAGGCGTAGGGGATGCCGGTGGCGGCCGAGATCTGCAGCAGCGTCCGGTACTCGAACGGCTCATAGGAACCGCCGACATCGGCGGGGGCCGAAGTCTGGATCTGCTCGCCCGGCTCCAGCGGCACCACCTGGCCGGGCTGGACCTCGACGATGCGGTCGCCGGAACCATCGTCGGCGGGCACCATGTCGATCACGTCGGCCGGGGCCGGAGAGATCACGAACATGGCGTACATGGCCGCGATCTTCTTGCGCTCCAGTTCG
>JAUSFB010000039.1 GCA_030651575.1 Phaeospirillum sp. | reverse complement strand
CTTCCCGTCCGACACCCGGATCAGGAACACCTCGGCCCCGGCCCCATAGTAGTAATAGGGCTGGTAGCAGATGACGTATTTGCCGTCGTTGGAGATCTGGAAGCGGATGCCGTTGCGGTCGGCGGATTCCATGCCGTAGGTGGTGGTCGTGCTCAGGGTGTGGGTGGCTTCCTTGGTGTAGCCCCCAGCGCCGTTCGGCGTGAACCGGTCCAGCATGCAGTAATTGCTGGGTTCCATCCGCACGATGATGATCTTGCCGTCGTCGCAGGGAATGACGATGCCGCGATAGAGGCTCTCGGCATACCCCGCCGAATTGGCGGCCCAGTCGTGGAAGGTATGGTTGGCCTCGTCGAGGCTGTCGAACCAGGCGCGGCGATTGCTGGCGGAAATGTCGAACGGCGCGACGTTCGAATAGACGTGCAACCTCATGGAGGTTCCGCCATTTTTGTTCTCGTTGATGACCAGCGTGCCGGTCTTCTCGTTGTAGCCGATCATCCCGTACTTGTTGTAGGTCCCGAAATTGTTCTGGGCGTAGAACTTGGTGTTGGTCCAGGCCAGATGCCAGCCCTCGGTGCCGGTCAGACGGCCGGGTGCAATGGCGCGTGGCGCCACGCCCGCATACTGGTTCTCCATGAACAGGGCGAGGTTGCGGTTGGTCTTGTTGTTGACCCAGATTCCGACATTCCTCAGCGCCGTGCCGGCATAGGGGCTGGGGCGACCGATCATCGACCCGTCGGGGCCGACGCCGAGGGCGATATGGCCGAGATGCCCGCACCGCGCCGTGCCGTCACCGTAGGAGGTGTCGGTCGAAGAGATGTTCGAGTTGGTCTGGCCGTAGGAATACCAGTTGTTAAAGAATTCGGTGCCCAGGCTGCTGGTGCTGCCCTGCATGTAGCCGCTGTCATTGTAATGCTGGCGGCAAAGCTCCTGGAGATAGTGGTTGTAGACCACCGTGCCCCAGGGCGCCGAACTGCTCATGGTGACCACGGCGAAGGCCGGGCGCTTCCAGGGATCGAGCAGATCGCTGTCAATACGGCGCTGGTGCTGTTTCAGCGCGTTGAACGTCAGGATATCCATCGTCAAACCTCCGTGATGGCGGCGATCTGCCCGTCGGGCGTATAGGTGAAGCTATAGGCGCGGGTAGCCGTCGGCCGGAAGCGTACCGTAAACCGTCTCGAAGGCGGCCAGCAGGATGCAATCGGCGCCGTAGGCCCGGGTCTTTGCCATGGGAAACTCCCATATATTAAAGTGTGGCTCAGCCCAGCGGGTCGCTGGAGCCGTAATGGATGGTGATCGGCACCGTCGCTCCCCGCAGGGCGGCGGGACCGTCGATGGCGAGACCGGAAGTCTTGGGGGCGCCCCAATCCAACCATTCCGCCAGACCACCGAGGGAACGGTCGGCGGCCAGGGCGCCTCCCACGGTCATCAGCAAAGCATCCAGTGCGGCACTGTCGTCGCCCTGACCGCGCTGGACGATCACCTCGATCTCGGTCTGGTGTTCCCACAGGTAAGAGACGGGCGACAACATCACCTCCGGGTCGCCGGGGTCACCGTCACGCAAGATGATCAGACCACCGACAGGCACCGTCTCGGGCAACGGTGCTTCCCGCTTGGCCGTGGCGCCGGGGACCGTCTCCAGCCGAGCCAGCAGGGCGGCAAGGATCTGTTCGCGGACGCTGGGCATGCTTTTCCGACCTCGAATAACGACTCATGCGGCGAATGGCTCAAAGTTATCCGCAACATGTGCGGTGAATTGCGTTGCTGCCTGCGGCGAATGACGCCATATTCTCCGTAACTTCTGCGGAGAAATGCCGTGTACATCTGGAGAGAAGACGACTGGCCCCAATTTCGCTGGGATGCCCAAGCGTTGCTGATGCCCCTGGCGGATGCCCGCCACAAGCAGGGGCATCTGCTTGGCCAGATGCAGCGTCTTGGCTTCGATCTTCAGTGCGAGGCGGAACTCCGGGCCACCACCGAAGACGTGATCAAGACCTCCGAGATCGAGGGTGAGAGGCTGGATATGGCCAGCGTCCGCTCCTCGGTAGCCCGGCGTTTAGGGCTGCCGGACGGCGGCGTGCTGCCCCCGGATCGCAAAATCGACGGCATTGTCGAGATGATGCTCGATGCCCTGCGCAACCATGCGATCCCCCTGGTACAGCAACGCCTCTTCGGGTGGCATGCCGCGCTCTTCCCGACCGGGTGGTCCGGGCTGCACAAGATCACCATTGGCGACTGGCGCACCGACAGTGCCGGCCCCATGCAGGTGGTGTCCGGCCCGATTGAACGCCCCAAGGTCCATTATGAAGCCCCACCGGCCAATCGGGTCGGGAGCGAAATCGCGCAGTTTCTGGCATGGTTCAATCAAACCCCGCCAATGGATGGCCTGCTGCGCAGTGGCATCGCCCATCTGTGGTTCGTGACAATCCACCCGTTTGACGACGGCAATGGCCGCATTGCCCGCACCATCGCCGATCTCGCCCTGGCCCAGATGGAGGGCACTGGCCAGCGCTTCTACAGCATGTCGGCCCAGATCCAGCGGGAACGCAGCCATTACTACGAAATCCTGGAACGGACCCAGCGCGGCAGCCTCGACATCACCGCGTGGCTGTCCTGGTTCGTCCAATGCTATGGCCGGGCGATCGATGCTGCCGAAGTGGCGGCCCAGGGTGTGCTGGGCAAAGCCGAATTCTGGCGGCACTTCACCTCCGAGCCGATGTCGGCCCGGCAAAAGGCTGTCCTCAATCGCTTCATGGATGGATTCGAGGGCAACCTTTCCGCCAAGAAATGGGCCGCCATCGGCAAATGCTCGGTCGACACCGCCCAACGCGACATCAATGACCTGCTGGAACGGGGCATTCTGGTCCGCAATCCGGGCGGCAGCAAACGCACCAGCTATAGCGTGGCCGGGATGCCGCCGGTTACGGACCCTAATTCCGCCAATTCCTGACGATCAACTCCGGTAGCGCCGAAGCCCACCGCTCGGCGACGGCGTTCACATCCAGTCGCTTTCGCAAGGAAACCTGCGGCACCAGGATGAACATCACCACCGTGGCCAGCCCGCGCCCGGAGCGGAGAGCCGAGGCGCTGCCCTTGGCGAAACCGCCCCGTTTGCCGGTGCGGGCCCGCATGTTTTCGGCCACCAGCAGCGAGGGCGCACCTCGGCGGTAGATGAAGCGCAACCGGCTGCCGTGCATCTGTTCCCATAGGCCGGGCGTCATGCGCTTGCCTCGGGCACCGGTTCCGGCGGCGGGTGTGGGGATCGCCAACCAGAAGCCGTGTTTGGATTTGATCACCGCACCCTGGTCGAAGGCCCGGATGATAGTCGGCGCCCTGGTGAAGACAAACCCTGCTGCCTTGATGCTTTTACTGCCTTTGGGATAAAGCTCGGCCCGCCAGGTGTTGGCGAGGCGCTGGCCCATGCCCGCCTCGGTGACCTGACGGCGGAGGTCGGCCTTCAACCCATCGGCCGCCTGACGCATCCCGGCGGTGACCGCGTCTTCGGCGTCCTTGATCTCCTCGGCCATGATCTTGCGCAGATCGCCGGAAAGGGCTGCCGCCAGCTTCATGCCGGTCTCACGTCGATTGTCCAAACCAGCCGCTCGGCATCCAGTCGGGGTTCGCCCTGGACGACGAAGCTGTCGCCATCATGGAGGAGAACGTCCCCCGCCTGGGGTTCGGGAACGTCCCGCCGCCGGATCTCGAACACCGCCGTCCCTGTGTGGACGGTGATGTCCGAGAATTCGACATCGCGGTCGGGCCGCCGCACCAGGGCCCGCACGGGGCTGCCCTGATAGGTCACGGTGACGGCCAGGTTCGGATCGGCGAACAGGTCGTCAAAGGCGTCGGCGAAGGCGCTC
>JAUSFB010000038.1 GCA_030651575.1 Phaeospirillum sp. | reverse complement strand
TGGTCATCCTGTGCGGTTTGGTGTCCTCCACCGCTCTGAACATGGTGGTGGTGCCCGCCCTCTACCTGCGCTTTGGGGCGATCCGGCGGGAGTTGCGCCAGCACGACACGCTGCGCCGCCGCTCGGCGGACATGCTGTGAGAAGGCCTCCCGTGTTTGCTCGACTTGCCGTGCTTGCCGTTTGTGCCGTGCTGCTGCCCTGGTCTGTTTCCGCGCGGGAACAGGCCGGGTCGATGCGAGAATCATCAGCCCCGACACGAGAGCATTTGGCTAATACCCGCAAACTGCCTCTATCGCGACTGCTGGGGTTATGCGGAGACGTCAAGAAACTCATGGCGCTCAACGGAGAACTGGGCAAGCGCCCCCTGTCCCAGGAAGATATCGACGTCGTCAGCAGCGGAACCAAATGCCTCGCGGCAACGGCAGCCATTATCGAGACCATCCGGGTCATGGCCCCCATGTACCAAGAGAGGCTGGTCTGCTTACCTCCCATGGTGAAGGATCAGGACTTGGTCAGCGGCTTCATCGAATGGGCCGAAGATCTTAACCGGAGGGGGGTAGATGACGTATTCCGGCTGAGCGCGCCGCAGGCCTTCATCGTCTATATCCGCAAGGCCTATCCTTGCACGATGGGGGAGTAGCGCAACTCGGCAAAAGCGTGGCGCAGAACCTGGAACGCCCCGCTCAGAGCCAGGGCGGCCATGATCCCCGCCACGGCGAAATCGGGCCAGCCCGAGCCGGTGGCGAAGACACCGCTGGCGGCGGCCAGGACGGCGATATTGCCGATGGCGTCGTTGCGCGAGCAGATCCACACCGAGCGCATGTTGCTGTCGCCCTCGCGGAAGGCATACAGCATGACCGCTACCGCTCCATTGGCGATCAGGGCGACAACGCCGACAATGCCCATCATCTCCGCTTCCGGGACGGTGCCGTTGACCAGATGGAGGGTGGTGTTGACGACCACCCACAGGCCGAACGCCCCCATGGTCGCCCCCTTCAGCACCGATGCCCGTGCCCGGTGGCGCAGACTCATCCCCAGCACGAACAGGCTGACGCCGTAATTGGCGGCATCCCCGAGGAAGTCCAGGGAATCCGCCTGTAGCGCAGACGATCCCGCCGCCATGCCCGCGACGATCTCGACCACGAACATCCCGGCATTGATCACCAGCGCGGCCCACAATGCCCGACGGAAACGCGGCCCTGCCCCGTCCGACGGGGTCTGACATCCACCCTGGCAGCAGCTTGCGCCCATACCTACCTCCCGGACTCATTCCAGGATATGATGGGGTCTGTAGCGGCTACAGGGTCAAGCGCCATGATGAAGATGATCAGCATCGGGGCGCTCGGCAAGGCGACCGGCGTCAATATCGAGACCATCCGCTATTACGAGCGCATCGCTCTGTTGCCCGAACCGGATCGGACATCGGCGGGCTATCGCCAATATGGCGAGGAGCATCTGCGGCGGCTGTCCTTCATCCGCAAGGGACGCGATCTCGGCTTCAGTATCGAGGCGATCCGGGCGCTGTTGCGTCTGGCCGAGCATCCCGAGCAACCGTGCGAGGATGCCGACCGCATGACTGCGGCGCATCTGGCCGAGGTCGAGCGCAAGATCGAGGAATTGGGGCGACTGCGGGATGCGCTGCGCGAGATGGCGCGCTGTTGTGCCGGAACCGTCGCCGAATGCCGCATCATCGACGCTCTGGCGTCATGACGCCCCGAAATCAGGACGGTCGGGGCGATGGCCCTCCACCAGCCACAGCCAAACCAGCGAAGTCAGGATATAGATCCCACCATAGGCGCGTCCGGCGAAGGCCGCCACGAACGGGGCGGTGGAGAAGTAGGCCCCGGTCCTGGCGGTTCCCAGTTCCCGCAGCCCGACCGCGGTTTCGCCGGCCCAATGCGATGCCGAAATCCTCACAGTCTTGCACGAATGCATCGCTCCGAAAGTCCTTGCCACTGTCGGTTAGAATCTTCTTGGGCCGCCCATACGGTGGCCAGGAAAAATCGGCCAAGCCAAGCGCTTTCATCCATTCGTTCTTGGGGCAGATTGCGTGGGCAAGACAGATCGCAACCGACAGAACTTTTGGCTTTTCAAGGGTCAAGCAGCAACCCAAGATGCATCGACTGAACACGTCGACCAGCAGTGTCAGATACCCAGAAGTGCAATTGTTACATAAAATATCCATGGAAATCGACGATCAACACATTGATTTGTACTGGCTTATAGTCAGTGCGGTGCTTTATCAACAACCACAACGCCAAATCCCGGTCCTCCGAGACTCCTGTCAGCGGGGCGGCATCCGGATGGTGACGGCAAGGCCGCCGAGATCGGAGCGGGAAAAGTCCATCGCGCCGCCATTGACCTGCACCAGATCGGACACGATGGACAGGCCCAGGCCCCAGCCCGGGGCCATCTCATCGAGACGGCGCCCCCGCTGGGACGCCTCGGCGGTCAGTTCGGGCGGCATCCCCGGCCCGTCATCCTCCACCGACAGGGTCAGCCCGGCCGGGCCGCCGCCGCCCGACACCCTGATCCGGCCGACCGCCCATTTGCAGGCGTTCTCCATCAGATTGCCCAGGATCTCTTCCAGATCCTCGCGCTGTCCCCGGAAAGCGGCCGTGGCGGGAAGGTCGATGTCGAAGGCAAGGTCCCGATCGGCGAAGACGCGGGCCAATACGCCGGCGATGGCCTGGGCGACCTCGCGCACCGCCACCTTGCCGCCCAGCACCCGTCCGGCTCCGGCCACCGCCGAGGCGCGGCCCAGGTGGTGTTCGATCAGCCGGCGCATGGCTTCCACCTGTTCGGCCACCACCGTCTTGTCCGGGTGGTCGGCCATTTCGGCGGCGACGATGGCCAGCGGTGTTTTCAGGCCGTGGGCCAGATTGCCCACATGGGTCCGCGCCCGCTCGATCAGCTCGGCGTCCTTATCGAGCACGCCGTTCATGGCTTCGGCCAGGGGGGCGACCTCGCGTGGGTAGCCCTCTGGCAGCCGGTCGCGCTCGCCCTGGCGGACCGCATTCAGATCATGCGCCATGGCCCGCAGCGGGCGCAGGCCGAACCGGACCTGAATCAGGATGGCGATGACCAATCCGCCGCCCAGCAGCCCCAGGGCCGATCCCAGCAGCAGGTCGAAGCGCCGCACTCCCTCGCGCACCTCGCGCAGGTCGCCGGCGATCAGCAGGTGGACCGGGCCGCTGGCTTCGGGAAAGCGCAGGTCGCGCTCGGCCACCAGCAGGGGTTCGCCCTGGGGGCCGTCCATGTGGCGGGTGCGCAATTCCGTGCCGCCATCGGCGGAGTCCAGGACGCTGTCCCACAGGGAGCGCGAGCGGAGCTGACGCCCAGACGGCTCCGTCACCTGCCAGTACCAGCCGGAAAAGATCTGGTCGAAGCGCGGATCGCCCAGGGGCCGCATGGTAATGACGGCTCCATCGGGGCCGATCTCGGTGGCGGCGATCATCGCCCGCAGCATGGCGTCCAGGCGATGGCTGAACTCCTGCTCGACGGTATTGCGGAAGGCCAGGGTCAGGACGCCGCCGCCCATCGCCAGCATGACCACCAGCCAGATCAGCGCCCCAGCCACCAGACGGGCGGAGAGGGAGGCGGTCATTGCCCCCGCTGCTCCACCATGCGATAGCCCTGGCCGCGCACGGTCTGAATCAGTTCGGCCCCGACTTTTTTGCGGATCCGTCCCAGCAGGACCTCAAGCACGTTGGAATCGCTGTCGAAGTGGCGGTCGTAGACATGCTCCATCAGCTCGGTGCGGCTGACGATCCGCCCCGGATGGTGCATGAAATAAGACAGGATGCGGAATTCCTGTGCGGTCATCTGGATCGGAACGCCGTCCAGCGTGACCCGGCCGCTATTGGTGTCGAGCCGCACCGCGCCGCAGACCAGTTCCGGCTGGGAATGGCCCGCCGCCCGCCGGATCAGGGCGCGCAGGCGATAGACCACTTCCTCCATCTCGAACGGCTTGGTCATGTAGTCGTCGGCGCCGGCGTTGAATCCCGCCATTTTTTCGGACCAGCGGCCGCGCGCCGTCAAGATCATCACCGGCATGGCGCGGCCCGCTTCGCGCCAGCGTTGCAGCACGGTGACGCCATCGATCCTGGGCAGGCCGAGGTCGAGGACGACGGCGTCATAGGGCTCGGTATCGCCCAGATGGCAGCCCTCCTCGCCGTCATAGGCGACGTCTACGACAAAACCTGCCGCCTCCAGCACCTGTTGCAGGCGGAAGGCCAGGGTCGGCTCGTCCTCGATCACCAACACTCTCATCGCCGGTTGTCCCGGCTTTTGGCCTTGATCAATTCGCCGGTCTGGGCGTCGTAGAGCAGCTTCATCAGGCGACCATCCTTGGTCAGCATCTTGATCTCGTAGACCAGGGGGCCGTCATCATCCTCCAGTTCCGCTTCGATCAGTTGTCCAGGATAAGCCGTTTCGGCCCGGTTCAGAATTTCTTTCAGCGGCAGGATGCGGCCCTCCTCGACGGCGCGGCGGGCGCGGTCGTGATCGTGACTGCGGCCGTGGCCGTCGCTGGCAAGGGCCGGTCCAGCCGTGAAGGCGATCAGGGCGGCCAGGATGAGCGGAGCGTATGTCATGGCTTGAATCCTAGGCCCCGAAGTCTGAACCCAGCATGAACGGGCCGGTCAGTCTTGGTTCAGGCTGGTTTGAGTACTCTGGCCGACATCGAGACCCAAGGAGGATGCGATGCTCGGAAAAATGCTGATCCACTGCCTGGTCGCCGCCATCCTGATCGGATCGGCCGCCGCCGTCTATGCCCAGACGCGGGGGGCCGGACTCGCCCTGCCGACCGTCACCGGCCATCACGACTGAGCGAGAACGATCATGTCGACCAAGCTCCATCATACCTTGCTGAAGCTCTGGCACGCCTGGGTGGCCGGGGCCTTCCTCGTCGCCTATGTGACGGCGGACGAGGACACCTACGCCATGCATCTGTTCGCCGGCTATGCAGTGCTGGCGGCCATCGTCGTCCGGTTGCTGGTGGGGGCGTTCGCCCCAACCGCCAGCCCGCTGCGCCTGCCGCGTCCCACCCTGGACTGGGCCAGAAAGGGGCGCCATCCGCTGTTCGGCTGGCTGGCGGCGGCTCTGCTGGCCGGGGTCGGCCTCGCCGCGATCTCCGGCGCGCTTGCCGATGGTCTTCCGTGGCTGGAAGACCCGCATGAAGTCATCGCCCAGACCTCCCTTTGGGTGATCGGCGGCCATGTGGCCTTCGTCGCCTTTATCTACGGCGGCAAGCGGCTGCTGAACCGTATCGGGCAGGAATTGTCCGGCATCCGATTTTCCAAGGAGAACATCCAATGATCCGTCCCCTTCTCATGGTCGGCCTTATGATTGCCCTGCCGGCCGCTGCCATGGCCGCAGACGCCCGCCGCGACACCATTTTGGCCGATTACGCCGGTCAGGCTCGCAAGGTTGATCCCGCCTTCACCGGATTTTCGGCCCAGCGCGGAGAAAGCCTGTTCCGCGCCAAATGGACCGGGGGCGACGCCCGCACCCCGTCTTGCACCGCCTGCCATACCGACAATCCCAAGACGGCCGGCCAGAACGCCAAGACCGGCCGCCCCATCGAGCCGGTGGCGGTGTCGGTCACGCCTAAACGCTTCACCGATATGGCCGAGGTGGAAAAGCAGTTCGGCCGGGATTGTAAAAGCGTGATCGGGCGCGAGTGCTCCCCGATCGAAAAAGGCGACTACATCACCTTCATGGCGGGGCAATGATCATGCGGATTATCTTCTCCCTCGCGGCGGCGCTGCTGGTGGCCACTCCGGCTTTGGCCGGCGGCAACGACTGGGTTCCACCGGTCACGGACGCCGTCGTGCAAAAAGAATGCGGCGCCTGTCACATGGCGTTCCAGCCCGCCTTTCTGCCGGCCCGGTCCTGGGACCGCATGATGAACGAACTGGACAAGCACTTCGACGAGGACGCCAGCCTGCCTGCCGACAAGGCCAAAATCATCCGCGACTACATGACCGCCAATGCCGGCGATGTGGTGACCAAGGGGCGCGCCCGTAAATACATGCAATGGGTCAATCCCGGCGCCACGCCGCAGCGGATCACCGCCAACCCGGATTTCGAGCGCAAGCACCGCTTTGCCGACAAGGTCTGGCAGGACCCCAAGGTGGTGACCAAGTCCAACTGCCCCGCCTGCCATATGGGCGCCGACCGGGGTTTGTACGACGACGATTGATAAAGCCAACCTGAACCCAGGATGAACGAACGAGTCAGATCCGGTTCAGGTGGGCATGACTATCTTGACGTTTGAAAGGAGCACGTACCCTCATGAATCACACTGTTCTCGCACTACTGATCGCCGCCGGCCTGGGAGTTTCGGCCATCGGCGGCGCTTTTGCCGCCGACCATGGCCACGCCTCCCATGGCGCGGCCCAATCGGAGCCGACGCTTGACCACGGCCGGCAATGGCCGACCGACGGCGCCCTTCGCCACGGCATGTCCGAAATCCGCGACCTCATGGCCGATGCCGCGCCACGGATCCATGACGGCCGGTTCGACGCGGCCGAGTTTTCCCGGTTGGCCAACGGGATTTCCGCCCGGATTGAATACGTGACCGCCAATTGCAAGCTGCCGCCCGAGGCCGACGCCCAGCTTCATCTGGTGTTGGCCCGGATCATGGACGGCGTCGAGCACATGAAGACGGAGCGCAAGGCGCAGGACGGGGTCGTCATGGTGATCGACGCCATTTCGTCCTATGGCCGATTCTTCGCCCATCCCGGCTGGCAATCCCCGAGCCATTAGGAGCGCGCCATGAAATATGACCCGCTGACCCGCATCTTGCATCTGCTTGTCGCAGTTGGCGTCACTTCGCAGATGGTGACCAGTCTGGTGATGATTCACCCGAAACCCGGGCGCTTGCCCAATGAGTGGTACGGCGTTCACGAGTTGATCGGCATCGGCCTGCTGGGCGTGACCAGCCTCTACTGGCTGTGGGTGGTCGGGCGCGGCGTGATGCGCGGCGAGGCGTTGATGCTGTTCCCCTGGTTCTCGCGGGGGCGGCTGTCGGAGCTGCGCGCCGACATCGCGGAGACGGTCGGGGAGGGAGTCCGGGGGCGGTTGCCCGATGGTTCGCAGACCCGACCGCTGCCGGCGGCGGTTCAAGGCGGCGGATTGCTGATCGCGCTGTTCATGGCGGCCACCGGAACCGCCCTGGCGGTCGGAGCCGCCCCGAACGGCGGATTGTCGCCGTCGTTGCGCACGGTCAAGGAGGTTCACGAGGCCATGGCGCCGCTGATGTGGGCCTATCTGATCGTCCATCCCCTGCTTGGCCTGTTGCATCAGTTGGCCGGCCACCGGACCCTGAACCGCATGTTCGGCTTGCGCTGACGATCAGACCGGCCGGCTGACCCCGGCCTTGGGGAAGGCCACCAGGAAGGCGCTGCCTTCGCCCGGTTCTGATTCCCCCCAGATCCGGCCACCGTGGTGTTCGGCGATTTTCTTGCAGACCGCCAGCCCGATTCCGGTGCCTTCGTACTGGTCGCGGGCGACCAGCCGCTGGAAGATGCCGAAGACCCGCTGAAGGTCGTCCTTGCCGATGCCGATACCGTTGTCCCTGACCGTCACCACCCAGTCCGGTCCCCGGTCGCACCAGGAGATTTCAACCACGGGCTTGCGGTCGGGGGCGCAGTATTTGATGGCGTTGCCGACGAGGTTCTGGAACAGCCGGACAAGTTCGGAACGATCGCCGGCGAGGGTGGGCATATTCTTGGCCAGGGTCACGACGGCGCCGGTCTCGGCGATGGCGACTTCCAGATGGCACAGGCTGTCGCCGAGAATTTCGTTCAGGTCGACCGTGTCCTGGGGAGAAGCCTGGCGGCCGATCCGCGAATATTCCAGCAGATCGACGATCATGCGGTCCAGCCGCTTGGCACCGTCGATGGCGAAGCCAAAGAAGGCGCGGGAATCGTCGTTGAGGCTGTCGGCCAGGGTCTTTTGCAGCATGCCGAGATAGCCGCTGATCATGCGCAGTGGTTGGCGCAGATCGTGGGACGCCACATAGGCGAACTGCTCCAGTTCCTCGTTCGAGCGGTGCAGATCCTCCACCAGTTTGGCCAGTCGGGCTTCGTTGTGTTTTTGCAGGGTGATGTCGGTCTTGATCGCCAGATAGTTGGTGACGGTTCCCTCGATATTCTGGATCGGCTGGATCGAGGCGAATTCCCAGTAGAGTTCGCCGTTCTTGCGGTGGTTGATCAGCTCTCCGTCCCAGGTGTCTCCGGCGGTCAGCGCCACCCACATGGCCTTATAGGTCTCGGGGGGGGTGTGTTCGGACTTCAGGATGCGGGGATTGCGACCCAGCGCTTCCTCGGCGGTATAGCCGGTGACTTCGAGGAATTTGCCGTTGACGTACTGAATGTTGGCGCTGAGGTCGGTGATGACGATGGAGACCGGGCTTTGTTCCACCGCCCGGTTCAGCATGTGCATGCGGTGGGCGTTTTCCACCGCCGCGGTGATGTCGGTGCCGGTGCCGCGGTAGCCCAGGAACGAGCCGTCCGGGGTAAAGCGCGGAATGCCGTGGACCTTGATCCAGCGCGCCCGGCCGTGATCGTCCTCCAGCCAGTACTTGAAGTCGCGGAACGGCCGTTGGGCGGTCAGGTCGGTGATATGGGCCTGCCACTGCTTGGAATCGATCTCCATGCGTTCGCTGACCACGTCCCAGCTGCGCTTGCCCAGCAGGCGGCTCGGCGGTACGCCCAGCACCGCCTGGAACTCTTCGGAGAACCAGCAGAAGCGGTGTTCGGAATCGGTTTCCCAGAACCAGTCGGCGATGGCCTCGGAATAGCCGCGATAGCGAGCCTCGCTCTCCTTCAGCTCGACGCATTCATCGCGCAGGCGGGCGGCTTCGTCCCGCAGTCCCCGGAGAGAGGCGCTGTCGGACAGGACCGAGCGGGCCAAATGAAGCGCGAGCAGAACCGTCAATGTGGCGACCACCGGCATGGCCCAAACCGGCGCGGGGGTCAGCCCCGACGTCGTCACGGCAAGGACGAGCGCCAAGCCGATGAAGACGAAGACCTGGACCCGCGCCGTCATCCGCCCCTCGACCGATAGGCCTGACTCAAGATTTCTCTCCGTCATTGTCCCTCTATCATTATTATTGCCGCGCATCCGGTATTTCGTCCTTCCCCGTTCCGAAGGTATCGTGGTGGACACCGTGGCAACCTGAGGACGATCTGGAAGTATAATCGGCTTGATCCGTGAATTCACGTTTCTTGATGGTGCCTCAGACATCCATATTTACATAGGCCACCCAGATGGCGGAAATATGCGTTTGGGACTATCGTGGCGGCGTCGGGGCCGCCCTTCGCATGTGAGGCTTTCATGAGAGTCGTTGCCGCCTTTGTCCTGCTGCCGCTGCTGGCCGGCTGCATCCTGCCGCCGCCGGATCAGCCGGCGTACTTTTCCCGCATGGGCCGCTTCATGGGACTGGTGGCCAATTGTGGCTGTTCGGACATCTCGCCCGACCGGATACGGGCCGACTATGGCAAGGCCCTGGGCGGCCTGTACACGGAGGCGGAGGTCAAGGCCATGAAGGGCTATGTGGATCTTGGCGCGACCGAACAGTGGCAGAATATGCTGCTGGTCTGCGCCGAGGCCTGTAGTCAGTCCTGCATGGTCCAGGCGGTGGTTGAGCCGTTGGGCGGCCGCCGGGTCGCCGAGAAGGCCTGCCTGGTCAACGAGCGCGACCTTCACCTGACCGATGGCGGCCAGCTCGACATCCCCGGTGGGGTCGAGAACTGAGGAGGGGCGGGATACCGTATTTTCCCGTTCGCCGCGCATTTACAATGCGTTGATGTTCGGAGCGAAAAATGGTCACTCCTATGCGTTAAGGTAGGGCGTCTAATGCTAAAGCATGAGGCACCGGGGTGCGGTGGGGGGTGTGCGATGACGAACTTAGACGAACGTCCGAGCGAGCAAGCCGGGGGGCGCCTGATCAAGTTGCCCAGCCGATCCGGTGGGTGGCGGACGGATCAGATCATGCAGCAGGCTTCGTTCCTGCCGCAGTTGATGGTGGGGCGTCCCAACAAGGAGACCCTGCGGGTTTTGTTGGTGGAGGATGAGCCGGGAGATGCCAAGCTGGTGGAGTTCGCGCTGCGGATGTCGTCGTCCCCGGTTTTCCAGGTGACCCATGTGGTGACCCTGGCCGCCGCTATCGAGCATGTGCGGAGCGGCGTAGAGACCGATGTGGTGCTGCTGGATCTCAGCTTACCCGATTCGTCGGGGATCACGACCGTGTCGCGGATGCAAGAAGTGGCGTCGAAGACCCCCATCGTGATCATGACCGGAATGGACGATCCGCGCTTCGCCAGCTATGCCCTGGAGGCCGGGGCGCAGGACTACCTGATCAAGAGCGATGACCCTGAAAAAACCGTGGGCCGCGCCATCCGTTACGCTATCACCCGCATGGCCGGCCAGATCGAGCGCCAGGAGCTGATCGAGCGCATCGCCGAGCAGCAGCGCCACCTGATCGAGGAGGTCGCGGCGGCTCGGGCCATGCAGTTCGACCTGCTGCCCCGGCCGGAACGCGTCGATCACCGGCTGGCCGAACTGGGGCTGGAGGTGGAGTCGTTCTTCGAGCCGTCATCGGGCATCGGCGGCGATCTTTGGGGATGTCTTGATTGCGGCGGCGGCCGCATGAGCTTCTACAGTTTTGATTTCACCGGCCACGGCATCGGCGCCGCCCTCAATGTGTTCCGTCTGCACGCCCTGATCAGCGATCACTGGGATCCTCGGCGGGGACCGGCCGAGACGCTGCGGGTTCTGGGTTCGGCGTTGCGCGGGCTGTTGGGACGCGGCCAGTTCGCCACCATGTTCTTTTGCACGGTGGATTGCGAGCGGGGGGAGGTCGAATGGGCTTCGGCGGGCGCGCCGGCCCCCTTGCTGCTGACGGATGGCGGGTTCCATTTTCTCGAAACGCGCGGTATTCCGCTTGGCCTCAGCAGGACCCCGGACTATACCGACCACCGGATGCCGTTCCCGCCGGGCACCAGCCTGCTGATGTATTCCGACGCCATCACCGACGCCCCCCAACCCGATGACGAGCTGTTCGGCGAGTCCGGACTGGCCGAACTGGTGCGGGAGCTGCTGGCCCAGGATGGCAGGCTGGCGGTCGATCACCTGATCGAGGGGCTGTACAGCCGGGTGCGGATGCCGTTGGAAGATGATCTGACCGCCGTCTGCATCCGGCGGCTGGGGCCGTCGCTATGATGAATATCAGCGTGCCCCATCAGCCCATGGCGACGGTGACGATGCTGGTCGGTGACGGCGTCATCTCGGAGGATCTGGCTGGGCAGTGCGCCGCCCTGGGGCTTCGTGTCGCCCTGTTACCGGATGGGCGCTGTGATGGAGCCGATGGCTGCATCCTGGCGGGGGCGTCCAGTGCCGGCTTAGTGCGCCGGGGGATGACGCCACCGTTTAGCGGCTTTGTCGAACTGGGCGACGAGGGGGTGCTGGGGGTGGGGCTGCGCTGCTTCGAGACGGTGCGGGCCGGGGGGCTGTGCCTGTCGCTGCTGACCGGACAAGCCTATGCGCTGAACACCATGGAACTGTTGAGCGAAGGCATCCGCCACAGCATGAATCTTCCGGCCGGCAAGGTCGCCGATCAGATCGATATCTGCATGGGCGAGGCGATCGGTAATGCCGTCATTCACGGCAATCTTGGCATTCCCAACCACCTGCGGGCCACATCCAAGGGGTTTGAACACTTCCGGCACGTCTTGCACGAGCGATTGGCCGATCCAGTGCTGTCGCGCCGGCGGGTGGAAGTCAATGTCATGGCGCGGGGGGCGGATTTTCTGACCATCACGGTTTCTGACCAGGGCCATGGCTTTGATCTGGCCGGCAAGCTGTCCCGCGACGTCCAGTCCGATGCGAAAAGTGGACGCGGCCTGGGATTGATCCGGAAGATTTGCGCGTCGGTCCTGGGGGAGGATGAGGGACGAACATTGGTGATGACGTTCGCCCGCTGAGCTAGGCTTTGGTTCGAGTGTGGATTCGGATGGGGCCGATGACCAATACGAGGAGAGTTGCACCATGCAGTTTCGAGTCAAAGAGGATGGGGTTAACGTCCATGTGTCGCTGGAAGGCCAGTTGAACTTTGCCGCGAACGAGGACTTTCAGGGACTTTTGACCCAGCTTTGTACATATAAGGGAAAAAAGATATTCTTCGAGATGTCAGGGCTGAGTCATATCGACTCGGTGGGATTGGGCTTGCTCTATATTGCCCGCGAGGACATGGCGGAAGCGGGATCGGATATCACGCTCTCCCATCCGCGCGACAATGTCTATCGCATGCTCGAATTGACCGAGGCGCACAAGACCTTCGATATTCAGCGTTAGGGTCCGAGTCCGGGAGGGGGAATTTTGATGTCCAATGGCGTCTGGCAGAGTTTGCGATTGCGGCAGCGGTTCATGATCGTCGTCGGGGTGGGCGTCATCTTGATGGCGTCCCTGATCGTGGTATTCATCGCCCGTTTCGAGGAGCAGGCCATGGAGCGCAAGCTTCATGAACTGAGCGTCAACGAGATGACGTCGCTGCACGCCCTGATCGTCAACGTCATGGCGACCCGCCCGGAGGATGCCGACAATATCGGCATCAAGGTCTTCAACAAGTGGTTCGACAGCCGCAACGTTCATTACGCCGGCAAGGTCTGGAGCGCCTGGGGGCCGAAGGTCGCCGCCCATATGAAGGAGGTCGAGCCGGAACGCGCCGCCAAGCCGGCCCAGGACGAGGTCGATCGCGAGGCCATGGCGACCGGCAAGCCAGTGGGCCGCATGGTCGATGGCTCCTACCGCTACGCCATGCCCATCGTGCTGGGCGTCACCGACGGCGCCAAGGACGAGGTCTGTCATGCCTGCCACGGCGGCATGGGGATGGGGGATGGCGAGGTCATCGCCGTGCTGTCCAGCTCGCTGTCTTCCGCCCAGGAAAAGGCCGAGCTGCACAAGGTTCTGATCGGGCTGATCGGCTTTGGGATCGCCGCCACCGTCCTTTCCGTGTTCGGGGTCCGCTCGATCCTGACCCGTGTGATCACGCGGCCCATCGGCCGTATGACCACGCTGATGGGGCGTTTGGCCGACGGCGACACCTCGGTCATGATCGAGGCGGTCGATCGGAAGGACGAGGTCGGCGACATGGCCCGCACCGTCCAGGTGTTCAAGGAACACATGCTCGAAGCCGAGGGGCTGCGCGCCAGCCAGGAGGAGGGGCGTCTGCGCTCCGCCGCCGAACGGGCTCGGGCCATGCGCGAGATGGCCGATCACTTCGAAGCGACGGTCAAGGCCAAGGTCGCCCAGGTGGGGGCCTCCACCTCGGGAATCCACAACACCGCCAATTCCATGGCGAACCGTTCGGAAAAGAGTGGTGGACGGTCGCTGGAGGTCGGCGAGGCGGCCGAAATCACCACCGAACGCGCCGCCGCCGTGTCCGAGGCGACGCGCCAGCTGGCCCTGTCGGTCAACGAGATCGCCCAACAGGTCAGCCATTCCAGCCAGATCGCCCAAAAGGCGGTGGACGACGTCAACACCACCGCCGGGCAGATGGTCGAGCTGTCCTCGGCGGTTCAGGCCATCGGCAACGTGGTCAGCCTGATCAACGATATCGCGGCTCAGACCAATCTGTTGGCGCTGAACGCAACCATCGAGGCGGCGCGGGCCGGCGAGGCCGGCAAGGGCTTCGCCGTGGTCGCCAACGAGGTCAAGCATCTGGCCAATCAGACCGCCAAGGCGACCGAGGAGATTTCGCTCCAGGTCGCCGCCGTGCAGAACTCGACCCGGGAAATGACCACCAGCATCGAGGGCGTGGTTGAGACCATGCGCACCATCGACAACATCTCTGGCGCCATCGCCAGCGCGGTGCAGGAGCAAGAAGCCACCACCCGCGACATCGCCAGCAATATCGACGAGGTCGCGCGCCAGGCCGGGGAGGTATCGCGCAGCGTCACCCACTTGTCCAAGGCCTCGGCCATGGCTTGCGCCGGCACCATCCGGGTGATCTGGAGCGCCAAGACCCTGACCTCCGTGGTCAAGGAGCTCAACGATGAGGCCGAACAGTTCCTGCATTCGGTAAGGGGGTAGGCGGTAGGCGGGGCCTTTACCGCACGGCGTCGTTGCGGATGGACAGCCGCCCAAGCGGTGACTTGGAGATGATCCGCAGGAAGTGAAGTCCGGCTTCGTCCACTGCCCATGGCCGGTCGCGGCGTTCGGGGCCGATCGCCATGTCCTCGTCCACGACGATGTCGAAGGTCTGGGCGATGATCTGGATACGGACGCGGTCGGCCTGATCCGCCTGGATCGTCAGCCGCTGGGCTTGCTTGCTTAAGGGACCGAGCGGGACGAACATCCGCAGGCGATCCGCCACCGTCAGGGACTCCAGCAGGGCCGGCGTCCACTGTCCGTCGGCGGGAAGCGCCACCGGCGGCGGCGGCAGGGCGCATTCGGTCTTGACCCGACCCAGCAGGGCCTTTAACTCGGCGACGACGCCATCGGATTGCGCGCCAGCATAGCCTTTGACATGGCCGCTCACGGCGGCGGGGTTGTTTTCGGTACGCAGGGCCAGCCGGCCGCTGCACTCGCCCTCGTGACATTGCAGGCAGATGGAATCGAATATGGTCACCGCCGGCAGCGAGGCATCCTGGGCGGCGGCCGGGCCACTCCCCAGGGCGATCGCCATGACGGCAAGCAGGTAAATCCGGTCACGCATTACAGAGCCCCCCGACCAGTTCAGCCGCCGTTCAGCATATCCCCCGACGGAGTTGATCCTGATGCCCGATTTTGGGGTGGCTGTTATGCCGAACGGCGCGGTTGGCCTCTGTTCCAATGGATTCAGAGGGAGTAGCATGTCCTAAAGTATGTGCCGCAGGTTCAGCCGGCGGCATTGCCAGGGAAGTGGAGGCGTAATGGCGGGCCATGGTTCTCCTGCGGGTGGCGGTCGGTCTTATTCGATCCGGCGGGTGGTGACCGCTCTGGTGGTCGCCCTGGTCGCGATCGTTTCGGCCCAGGCCGTTCGTCAGTGCATGGCGGCCTGGGATGGCTATGTCAACGCCCTCAAGGTGATCGAGACCAACGACATGGTCGATCGCCTGCTTCAATCGGCGCAGAATCTGGCGTTCGAGCGGGGACGGACGAATGTTGTTCTCCGTGGTCCCGATCCAATCAGTGGCGACAACCGGGTCTTTCTCGACCAGCGGCGGAATGCCGCCGCCAGTAATATGGACGAGGCCCTGCGCCGGATTCCCGCCGGCCTCGAACAGCAGGGCGGGGCGGTTCGCAGCGGCTATGCCCGGCTGATCGGGCTGCGGGCCGAGATCGACGCCGCCGTCTCCCATCCGTTGGCCGCCCGGGATCCGACCCTGGCCGATCGGTGGTTTTCCACCACGTCCGGTCTGTTGAAGGACATAGCCGGGTTGGCCTCCGCCGTTGCCCTGCGGCGCGACCGTTTCACGCCGGAATTCCGCATTCTCAGCCGGGTTAAGGGGATGGCCTTCGAACTGCGCGACGCCCTGGGGGTGGAGTCGTCTCGGATCGCCGCCACTATGGTGGCCGGCAACGCCATGAGTCGCGCCACTCTGGTCGAGATCATGCAATTGCGGGGGCAGGGCGCCGCCAGTTGGTCCGCGTTGCGCCGCGAGGTCGCGCTGACCGACAGCATTGCGCTGACAGCGGCGCTGGAGACGGTGGGCCGGGAGTTTTTCGGCAAGTTCCGGCCGCTGGAGGATCAGGCCATCGCCGCGTTAACGGGAGGCCAACCTTTGCCGCTATCGATCAAGGCGTTTACCGGCGCCTCGGTTCCCGCCCTCGATTCCATCGCCGCCCTGATGTCGGCCGCGACTGCGGAGACCCTCGTCTATGCCCAGGCCAATCTTGAGCAGACGCGGATGGCGATGGTCTACAATCTGGCGTCGGGCGCCCTTGCCATCAGCTTGGGAGTTGGAACTGTGCTGGTCACTATCGGCCGGTTGCTGACGCCGCTGTATCGGGTTCAATGCCGTTTGGCGGCCCTGGCCGCCGGCGATGCCGCCTTCGAGCCGCGGCGGCAGGAACGCTCCGATGAAATCGGCCAGATGCAGGAAGCGATGGTTGCGCTGCATGACAGCCTGATCGAGCGCCGGAGGGTCGAGACCGAATTGCGGGCGACCACCACCCGTCTGGGTCTGGTGCTGGAAACGGCGGGCGAGGGGATTTTTGGAATCGACGGCGACGGGCGGATCAGTTTCGCCAATCAGACCGTCGCCCGGGTGTTCGGCTTTTCCTCGGTTCAGGCGTTGCTGGGGCGCAAGACGGCCGAGGCGGTGGGACACCGCCTTGCCGATGGCAGCCCCTGTCACGACGGCATGTGTTTCATCCGCGCGACCATGAGGGACGGCCGGACCCGGCGGGTGACCGACGAGTTCTTTCAAATGGCCGATGGTATTCGGACTCCGGTCGAATACGTGGTCTCGCCGCAGATGGCCGGGAATTCGATTGTCGGCGCCGTGGTGGTATTCCACGATATCGTCGAGCGTCGGCGGGCCGAGCGGGAAATGCAGGAACTGCTGGCCCGGCAGCGGGCGGTTCTGGGCAATACCCCCATCGGCATCGCCATCGTCGATCAGGACCGGCGGATTATCGAGGCCAATGAAGCGTTTGGCCGGGTCTTTGGCCGCGACGCCGACGG
The DNA here is from genome assembly GCA_030651575.1 of Phaeospirillum sp. Classification (GTDB taxonomy): domain Bacteria; phylum Pseudomonadota; class Alphaproteobacteria; order Rhodospirillales; family Magnetospirillaceae; genus Phaeospirillum. The sequence goes on along the minus strand of JAUSFB010000038.1, from coordinate 29,754 downwards.
CCTGATCGGCCAGCCCACCACCGTGCTTTATGCCGATTCCGAGCAGTACGAGGAGATCGGCCATCGTGCCTATCCAATGATCGAGCAAGGCCAGGTGTTCGAAAGCGAATTGCTGATGAAACGCGGCGACGGCTCGGATGTCTGGGTGCGGGCCGTGGCGCATATGGTCGACGAGAAGGCGCCCGAGCTGGGCGTCGTATGGGCGGCCGAGGATGTGACCGAACGCAAGGCGCTGGAACTGGATATCAAGCGTTCCAACGCCGAATTGGAGCGGTTCGCCTATGTGGCCTCCCACGATCTGCGCCAGCCGCTGCGGATGGTCAGCAGCTACCTGATGCTGCTGGAACGTCGGCTGAAGGAGCGGCTGGACGAGGACGAGCGGCAGTTCATCGGTTTTGCCGTCGATGGCGCCAAGCGGATGGACCGCATGATCATCGATCTGCTGGAATATTCCAGGCTCGGTTGCCATGGTCAGGCCGGAGAGGTGGTGTCGCTGGCCGGTATTCTCGGTCAGGCCGTGGACAATCTGGGGGCGGCCATCGCCGAATCCGGGGCCGAGGTGGTGATTCCATCGGGGCTGCCGCAGGTCTTTGGCTTCGAGTCGGAGCTGGTCCGCCTGTTCCAGAATCTGATCGGCAACGCCATCAAGTTCCGAGCCCCGGACCGGCGCCCCAGCGTGACGCTGGAATGCGTCGACATGGCGCGCGAATGGATCATCGCCGTCTCGGATAACGGCATCGGGATCGCCCCCGAGGACCATCAACGCCTGTTCGTCGTCTTTCAGCGGCTGGTGTCTCAGGAGCAGTATGAAGGCAACGGCATCGGTCTCGCGGTCTGCCGCAAGATCTGCGAGAACAACGGCGGCCGGATTTGGGTGGAGTCGGAAAAAGGGGCGGGAAGCACCTTCCTGGTGGCGCTTCCCAAGCTGGTCTGACAGGGAAATCCGTATAAAATATTCACATTTCATTGATGAATGTCAAAAATCGGGTAAAGACCCGAGCCCGACTCCGCGCTAAACTCCTGCCGACGAGTTCCTTACTTTCCGCATCGTAAGGGTCTGAGCATCAGGGAGAAGCCATGAGCTCGCGGTGGGTGTGGATCTTGGCGACCATGGTCGCCGCATGGGTGGAGGGGCCGGCCTATGCCGCGTGCCCGGCCAAGCCGAATGGTCCTTCCGAACTCAGCCAATGTTCCGCCGCCGCTAATGCCGGCGACGTTCATGCCGCATTGGCGCTGGGCGATGCCCTGGCCGACGCCAGCCAGCGACTCTACGATCCCGCCGCCGCCATCTCCTGGTGGGAGCAGGCCGCCGCCGTCGGCAATGTCGTGGCGCTGCGTCGGCTGTTCGACGCCAATTGGTATGGTCGCGGCGCTTTGAAGGACACCTTCAAGGCCCGCGCCTATCTTGATCGGGCGGTCACCCAGGGCGCGGCCTGGGCCAGGCTGGTGCGCGCCCTGCTGCTGGAGGGAGAAGACGGATCCGCCGCCGCCGAGCTGTATACCGTCCTGGCCGGCGAGGGAAATTGTCTGGCGCAGCTCCGCCTGTCCCACGGCCATGACCGGGGCGGCTGGTTGGAAAAAAATCGGTCTCAGGCGCTGTTTTGGGCCTATGTCGCCGCCGGAAACAGTCGCGATCCCAGTCTGGCCGAAGGCCATCCGCTATTCGAAAGCCGGTTTCATTACGGCGACTGCGGCAACGAGGCCTATTTTCTGAAAGGGGAGTTGTCGCGGATGGTGCCCGCCGATCTCAGGGCCAAGGTCGAGGCCTCGGCGGCGGCGTGGCGGCCGGGACGCCTGCCCGACCGGCAGGGGCCGGTGGAGATTCCCGCCGCCCTGGGCGTGCCACCCGCCGGTCACGGCGCAAGCATGGCCGGGGTTCACAAATTGCCGCCGTGGCAGCAATTGCCGGCATCGCTGCGCCGTTCGCCTGGGCGGACCAAGGTCGGGGCGGAAGAGGTCTTCGCCACCGTCGGCCGTTCGGTCTTCGTGGTGGTCGCGGCGCGCAATGACGAGGATATGAAGGCCAACCGGGTTCGGTTCGGGTCGGCGGTGGCCATGGACGAGCGCACTTTGATCACCAATTGCCATGTGATCGACGAAATGCCGGTGATCTGGTTGCGTCAGGGGGGGCAGATGCTCCGCGCCTCCGCTTCGGGCGGCGACGGCCTGACCGACCGCTGTCAGTTGACGGTGTCGCCCGGTCGCCTGTCGGCGGTGCCCGGCGTGCGGCCGTGGGAGGATCTCAAGGTCGGCGAGACGGTCTATTCCATCGGAGCCCCCAAGGGGTTGGAGGCCACCCTGGGCCAGGGGCTGGTGTCGGGGCTGCGCACTATCAAGGGGCTGCGTTACGTCCAGACCTCGGCCCCGATCTCGGCGGGATCGTCGGGAGGCGGACTATTCGATGCCGCCGGGAATCTGGTTGGAATTACCACCTTCCATCTGCGCGACGCCGAGGGTCTGAACTTCGCCATCGCGGCGGACGATTACTTTCGTTAATCCGCCAGCAGCGACAGGAAATAGGGGGTCGAGAGGCGACGCAGGGTCTCGTCCAGCGCCAGATCCTCGCTGCTGCCGAACTCGGCGAAGAGATCGCCCGCCATGGTGAAGAACGTATCCAGCAGGCTGGGGTCGAAATGGCTGCCGCGCCCGGCCAGCATGATGGCGGTGGCTTGTTCCACCGGCAGCGGTTCCTTGTAGGGGCGTCGGGAGGTCAGGGCGTCAAAGACGTCGGCGATGGCGAAGATCCGAGCGTTGAGGGGGATCTGATCACCCGCCAGCCCGGCGGTATAGCCGCTGCCGTCGAACTTCTCGTGGTGGCTGGTGACGACGTCGGCGGCATCTCGCAGCCATTCGAATCGCTTGACCACGTCGAGGCCGTGGGAGACGTGGGTCTTCATGATTTCGAACTCGACGTCGTCCAGCTTGCCCGGTTTGAGCAGAATCGAATCCGGAATGGCCAGCTTTCCCACATCGTGCAGGAAGGCGCCCTTGATCAGGCTGCGGATCTTTCCGGGGTCCAGCTTGATCGCCTCGGCGAGGCGCAGGGCGTAGATGGTGACCCGGTAATTATGGCTGTTGGTGTCGCTGTCGCGTTTGGCGATGGCGTTTCCCAGCATCTCGATGGCGCCGATATTGGCGGCGAGCAGGGCGCGTGATCCGGCCACCATGCGGCTGTTGAGCTGGAGGATGATGGGGTAAAGCAGGCCCGAGGTGGCCAGAACCGACAAGATCACCAAGATGGTGGTTCGCAGCCCGGCATTCCTGGCATCGGCGATGTGCGCCGGAGAGACGTGATACAGGCCCTCGAAATAGCCCGCCGACGGGCCGTCGGCGCCGGCGGCAAGGCCGGTCATGACCTGAAGATAGATTTCTCCGGCCACGACATGCTTGAAGTACCAGCTTTCACCGGGGTCGGGGAAGACGTGGCCGGTGCGGTCGATGGCCTGGGCGGCGGCTCCGGCCCGGGGCAAAATGGCTTCGGCCAGCGTGGAATGATCGCGGGCGTAGATTTCTGCCCCGGCGAAATGATCGGAGGCCCCGCGTTCATTGCCGCGCAGGAAGGCTTCCAGGGCCGCCTGCACCTGTGGAGCGGTGGTGGCGTCCAGCCGGGATGGCAGGTTGGGCGAGAGGGTCCGGGCCTGCTCGACCGCCTCGGCGACGAAGCCATGCTCGATCCGTTCAATTTCGTACCAGAACACTCCCCCGCCCAGAGTCGTGGCGATGAGGATGCCGCCGAGGCAAAGCCGCAGAGCCAGGCGACGTTTAAGCTGTGAACCGATCAGGATGGGCAAGGCTCAGGTCTTTCGCGCGCCGAGATCGGGAAGGAAGCCGCTCATGGTCTTGGTGTCGGTGGGCGTCGGGTTTGCGGCGGCGGCGGGCTCCTCCGGTGCGGTGGCGTCGGTCGGCGGTACGGCGTCGCCCTTGGCCGCCAGGGCGGCGCTGGCGGCGTCCAGGGCGGATGCGGCGTTGCCTTCGGCCTGGGGGGTAATGCCCGCTTTCAGTTCCAGCCGTTTTATATCGCGGCGCAGCCCGCCGATCTTGGCATCCAGCTTGGTCAGGTTCTCGCGGTCGCTCTCGATCGCCTTGATCCACTCACCCCGTTCCTTGCGGATGATCTGGTCCAATTCCTCGATACGCTTGAGCACCGGTTCTCCCAGTTCCTGGAACTTGCGGGCGTTGTCGCTCTCCAGCGCGGCCTTGATCTTTTCGATTTCCTCCAGCAGGTCGCGCTTGATCCAGCGGCTTTTCTTGTCGAGATCCTCGGTCATCTTGCCGAGTCGTTCGTCGATATCGGCGTTGATCTGGACCTTCAATTCGTAGGCGCTCTTGACCAGACCCGCCATATACATCACGAGCCCGCCGCCGACGATAAGAACGACGCCCGCTGCGAAGGCGACGATGAGTACGGACGTCATGCTCATTGAGTAACCGCCAAGCCGGATTTAAGGGGAGCCAAAACCACGCTCCAATGTCGTTCAAAGCCCGGTGGGATGCAAGAGTGCTTGCCGGGACGGCATTGCTCCGGCTCGGCTTGGATTGCATTTCCGGCGCCCTTGATGGCAGAGTGGTCCGACCAATCGACAGCCGGTTTTTCAAAAATGTCCCCGTCCGCCATTTCCCACCGTTCCGCCCGCGCCTCGCTGGCCTTTTCCTGCGCCGGTCACGCCTATGCGCATATTTTCGAGCCGATCTTCTTTATTTCGGCGTTGGTGCTGCCGGCCGAGATGGGGCTGTCCTACGAGGAGGTGCTGGCGTTGATCGTTGCCGGCAAGTTGCTCTACGGCCTGATGGCGCCGCTGGCCGGATGGCTGGGCGACCGCTGGAGCACGGTGGGGATGATGGCGGTCTACTTCCTGGGCCTGGGAGCCGCGGCCGTGGGTGTCGGCCTTGCCCAGGGGCCGTGGATGCTGGCTGCGGCGCTGGGGCTGATGGGCCTGTTCGGCTCGATCTATCATCCGGTGGGCATCGCTTGGCTGATCCGCAACGCCGAGGATAAGGGCAAGGCCATCGGCCTCAACGGCGTCTTCGGCGGCATCGGTCCGGCCCTGGCCGGACTGGTCGCCGGCGTCCTGATCGCGAGTTCGGGCTGGCGCGCCGCCTTCATCGTGCCGGGCGTGGCGGTGATCGCCACCGGTCTGCTATTCCTGGTGATGCTGGCCAAGGGCGTGGTGGTCGAGACCAAAGGCGACCGCAGGCCCGAGCCGGTCGCCAGCAGAGGCGATACCGTCCGTGCCGGTCTGGTGCTGTCGGTGACCATGTTGTGCGCCGGGTTGGTCTATCAGGCGACGCAGCCCGCCTTGCCCAAGCTGTTCGCCGAGCGGCTGGGCGACGCCGGCATCTGGGTGGCGGCGGGCGGCGTCACCGTGGTTTATCTGCTGGCCGGTCTGACTCAGATCCTGGCTGGCCACCTTGCGGACCGGCTGTCGCCCAAGCGGATCTATCTGGTGGTGGCGGCGGTGCAGGTGCCGCTGTTGCTGGGGGTGGGCTACGCTTCGGGGCTGGGGCTGGTGGTGGTCGCGGTGCTGGCGGTCACCTTCAACATGGCGGCCATTCCGGCCGAAAATCTGCTGCTGTCGCGCTATACTCCGGCCAAGTGGCGCGGTACCGCCTTTGGCCTCAAATTCGTCCTGTCCTTCGGGGTATCGGGGCTGGGGGTGCCGCTGGTCTCGGTGATGCGCGGCGCGTTCGGCGGGTTCGAGGCGCTGTTCGTGCTGCTGGCTGTCTCGGCGGCGGTGGTCGCGGTGGCGGCGTCGCAACTACCGTCGGAGCGGGCGGTTCCGGTTGGGTAGAGGGCAAGTTTCTAAGTCTGCGCCTCCGGCAGCAGATTGCGGTCGAACAGGCTGATCAGATCCTCGCCCGAGACCGGACGGCTGATCAGGAAGCCCTGGACCTCGTCGCAGCCCTTGGAGTGGAGGAAGGCGGCCTGGGCGGCGGTTTCCACCCCCTCGGCGATGGCTTTAAGCTTCAGGTTGTGGGCGAGGTTGATGATGGTCGAGACGATCTCGGCGCCTTCGTCGGTGGCCTGATCGTCGTCGCCGAAGATGTCGTTGACGAATGAGCGGTCGACCTTCAGCGCGTCGATGGGCATGCGCTTGAGATAGCTGAGGCTGGAATATCCGGTTCCGAAGTCGTCGATGGAGATGCGGATGCCCATGGCGCGCAGCTCCTTGAGGACGACCACCACCTCGTCGACCCGCTGCATCAGCACGGATTCGGTCAGCTCCAGTTCAAGGAAGTGGGGCGACAGGCCGGTATCGCGCAGCGCGCGGGCGACCACTTCGGGCACCTTGGTCTCGCGGAACTGGATCGCCGAGACGTTGACGGCGATGCGGACCGGCGGCAGGCCCAGGTCGTGCCAGTGCTTGCACTGCTTGCAGGCCTCGCGCAGCACCCATTCGCCGATATCGGAGATGACGCCCATATCCTCGGCCAGCGGGATGAAGTCGGCGGGCGAGACCAGACCCATCTCCGGGTGGTGCCAGCGCACCAGCGCCTCGACGCCGGACATGCGGCCGGTGGTCATGTCGACCTTGACCTGATAGGCCAGCCTGAACTCGCCCCGCGTCACCGCGTGGCGCAGGCTGGCTTCCATGGTCAGGCGCTCGAACGAGCGGGCGTTCATGGCCGGGGTATAAAGCTGATAGCTGTTGCGGCCCAGATCCTTGGCCCGATACATGGCGGTATCGGCGTTCTTGATCAAGGTTTCCACCGATTCGCCATCGTCGGGGTAGACGGCGATGCCGATGGAGGTGGTGACGTACAGCTCGTGCTCGTCGATGAGGAAGGGTTGCTTGACGTGGGCGATCAGGCGTTCGGCCAGCTTGGCGGCGTCCTCGACATGCTCGATCTCGGGCAGCAGGATGGTGAACTCGTCACCGCCCAGCCGGGCCACCGTGTCGCCCTCGCGCAGGCAGTGACCCAGGCGGGCGGCGGTTTCGATCAGCACCTGATCGCCGATGCCGTGGCCCAGCGAATCGTTGATGCGTTTGAACAGGTCAAGGTCGAGGAACATGATCGCCATCAGATGGCCGTGGCGATGGGCGTTGGCGATGGCGATCTGAAGCCGGTCGGTGAATAGCCGCCGGTTGGGCAGGGCGGTCAGGACGTCGAAATAGGCCAGATTCTTGATCCGCTCCTCGGTCTTCTTGCGCTCGGTGATGTCGCTGAAGATGGCGGCGTATTGCGAGACGTCGCCGTCCTCGTCGCGGATGACGTTGATGGTCAGCCATTCGGGGAAGATTTCGCCGTTCTTGCGGCGGTTCCAGATCTCGCCCTGCCAGTAGTCCTGCTTGGCCAGTATCTCGTACATGTGCTGGTAGAACGCGTCGTCGTGGCGGCCGGACTTCAAGATGCTGGGGTTCTGGCCGATGATCTCTTCCGGCGTGTAGCCGGTCATATGGGTGAAGGCGGGGTTCGCGAACTCGATCCGATTGTTGGCGTCGATGATCATGATGCCGTCCAGCGACGCCTCGATCACCTTGCGCGCCAGACTGAGATCCTTGCGCGATCGCAGCAGGGCCGCGTCGCGTTCGCGCAGGGCCTCGTCCAGGCGGTGGACGTATTCGTATTGCAGCGTGGCCAGGATGTCGGAGAACGACAGCAGCCCGATCAGCACGTCGGCCTTGTCGGTGACGGCGATGTGGCGGATGCCCTTTTCTTCCAGAAGGTTGCGCGCCCCCAGCAGGCTGTCATCCTCGCGGACGGTGACCAGGGGGCGGCTGGCGATCTGGCCCACCGTCGCGGGGATCGCCTTGTGCGAGGCGATCAGGCGGATGATGTCGCGTTCGGTGATGATGCCGGGGTCGGTGGCGTCGTCGCCCAGCACCACGGCGGCATCGGCGCGGGCGGAATGGAGTTGCGCCACGGCATCCTTCAGCGACGCGTCGGCGGCGATGGTGACCATGGGCCGGTTGATGGCCGAGCGGACATTGCGCAACACCAGGAAGTGCTCGACGCCGTGACGCAGGATGACGTCGCTTTGGCTGACGATTCCGGTGGCCTCGCCGGCCTCGTCGACCACCACGAAGTGTCGCACGCCCTCCAGCTTGAAGCGCATTCCGGCGTCGCCGACGGTGGTGCCGGCGGCAATGGTCTTGATCGGATGACTCATCACCGTGGCGATCGGCTGGGCAAAGGCCGTGGGGTCGGTGAGATCCACCGCCAGCGCGTCATGTTCGGTCCAGATGCCGACGGGCCTGCCGTTATCGATAACGACGATGGAGCTGCAACGGCCCTCGGCCATGCTGCGGGCCGCATCGAGGATCGATGTGCCGGGTGAGCAGCTTAGCAGCGATTTTTGAACGATGCGCTCGATGAGCTGATCTGGGGGCACTGGACGTTCCACCTTGGTGATTGCCGTGCCGCGGCTTTTGTTCGTCATGTCGCGGCCAGATCTCCTGAATTATCCCTACGCCAGTCTTGCTTAACTCCCGCCCCGACGCAATAACCCAAAGCAGGAGTGGAACATCTCTGGCCGGAGCTAAAACCATGGTGATAACTGCCGCCGTCGATTAGACTGCCCCTGGGTGTTCGGGGGAATACGTACTCTGGAAGAGAGTCTGGGCACATGTCTGATTCCGCAAACGGGCACCATAACAAGGGAGTTCAGGAGGTTGTCGAGCAGTTGCGGCAGGAGTTCCTGGCCGAGCTGACCGAAACCCTGCAATCCCTGGAGGTGGCGTTCGACGCCGCCCGCAACGGCCACCGGGACTTGTCGCAGGTGGTCAATGACTGCCGCCGCGCCGCCGTCTTGTTCCGGGGCCAGGCATCCAACTTCGCCATGCACCAGCTTGCCACCGTCGCCCATCGCCTGGACGAGTATCTGGCCAATACGCCGACGGTGGCGCCGCCGCGCATCTGGGATGACCTTCAGGGCTATTTCGATCTGATGATCCGGTTGGGCGCGGGCAATAACGCGGCGGAGGCCGATCCCGCCAGTCTGGTGCGGGCTCTGCCGGTCAAGCTGGGCTTTGATCTCGGCGATATCGAAATCCGCAATGTGGAAGTGTTGCTGGTGATGCCGCCCGGCGCGCAGACCCGCTTTGTCGAGCGTGAATTGCAGCAGTGCGGCTATCGGGTCTCCATGGTGCCGGATTCGCTCCAGGCTTTCGGCATGGTGGTCCAGACCAAGCCCGATCTGGTCATCATCTCGGCGGTGATGCCGTCGCTGGAAGGCATCGACCTGGCCATGGCCCTGTCGGCCATGGCTTCGACCCGCAACATCCCCCTGGCGGTGATCACCAGCCTGGATAAGGATGACGATGCCTTGAAGCTGTTGCCCAAGCGGGTGCCGGTACTGTTCAAAGGCCCCAGCTTCGCTGACGACCTGTTCAAGGCGCTCGATAACCTGTTCTTGATCTAAAAGCGATCATCCGTGGCGGTTGATGTCGCCTTGGATCTCGTCGCCTTTGAGGCGCAAGGCCCAGATCAGCCCCAGCATCGCCCCCTTGACGCGGGGCAGTAGCCGCCAGATCAGCAGGCTCATCCCCGCCACCGACACAACCATCAGCGGCACCATCGGCGGGTGCCAGCGCTGTTCAGCCATCAGCACCAGCGGCACCACCACATGGCCGGAAATCAGCATGGTGAAATAGGCCGGCCCGTCATCGGCGCGGATATGGCCCAGCGGCTCGGCGCAATGGGGACAAGATGCACGGACCCGCAGATAGCCCTCCATGGGAGATCCGATTCCACAGTTGGGACAACGCCGCAACAGCCCGCGTAACAGGGAACGCGGTACCGGGCGTTTGGCCGGCTGGACAGGAGGGCTTTGGGGCATGGACCAACGCTGCGAATAGGAGTCACTCTGGTATAGAGTGGGTGCGGCAGGGGTGGAATGCTAGGGCGGCTGGACGCGAATCCCATCGGGGACGATGTATGCAACCTGCCCGTGTGGCGGCGTCACCCCCGGGACAAGCTCGGGGGTGACGATTTCACCTCAGTGCGCGAACTCGGCGAAGAAGTCGTTGCCCTTGTCGTCGACCACGATGAAGGCGGGGAAGTCTTCGACTTCGATCCGCCAGATGGCTTCCATGCCCAGTTCGGGGTATTCGATGACCTCGACCTTCTTGATGCAGTCCTGAGCCAGACGGGCGGCGGCGCCGCCGACCGAGCCCAGGTAGAAGCCGCCGTGCTTCTTGCAGGCGTCGGTCACGGCCTTGGAGCGATTGCCCTTGGCGATCATCAGCATGGAGCCGCCGGCGGCCTGGAACTGCTCCACATAGGAGTCCATGCGTCCCGCCGTGGTCGGGCCGAACGAGCCCGAGGCGTAGTTGGACGGGGTCTTGGCCGGACCGGCGTAGTAGACGCCCATCTGCTTGAAGTAGTCGGGCAGGCCCTCGCCCTTGTCCAGGCGCTCCTTCAGCTTGGCATGGGCGATGTCGCGCGCCACGATCATGGGGCCGGAGAGCGAGACGCGGGTCTTGACCGGGTACTGCGACAGGGTCTTGCGGATATCGGCCATGGGGCGGTTGAGGTCGATCTTGACCACCTCGCCGGCCAGCTTGGACGGGTCGACGTCGGGCAGGTACTTGGCCGGGTCCTTTTCCATCGCTTCCACATAGACGCCGTCCCTGGTGATCTTGCCCAGGATCTGGCGGTCGGCCGAGCACGATACGCCGATGGCCACCGGGCAGGATGCGCCGTGGCGGGGCAGGCGGATGACGCGGACGTCGTGGCAGAAATACTTGCCGCCGAACTGGGCGCCGATGCCCATATCCTGGGTCATCTTCAAGACGATCTGCTCCAGCTCCGTATCGCGGAAGGCCTGGCCGTAGATATTGCCCTCGGTGGGCAGCGAGTCGAGGTAGCGGGCGCTGGCCAGCTTCACCGTCTTCAGGCACATCTCGGCCGACAATCCGCCGATGACGATGGCCAGGTGGTAGGGCGGGCAGGCGGAGGTTCCCAGGGTGCGGATCTGGGCGTCGAGGAAGGCCAGCAGGGCGGTGGGGTTCAGCAGCGCCTTGGTCTGCTGATAGAGGAAGGTTTTGTTGGCCGACCCGCCGCCCTTGGCCATGAACATGAACTTGTAGGCGTCGCCCTCGGTGGCGAACAGGTCGATCTGGGCCGGCAGATTGGTGCCGGTGTTGACCTCGTCATACATGGTGATCGGCGCGGTCTGGGAGTAGCGCAGATTGAGGTCGGTATAGGCCCGCTGGACGCCCTCGGAAATGGCGGCCTCGTCATTGCCGCCGGTCCAGATCCGCTGGCCCTTCTTGCCCATGACGATGGCGGTGCCGGTGTCCTGGCACATGGGCAGCACGCCGCCGGAGGCGATGCAGGCGTTTTTCAGCAGGTCGTAGGCGACGAAGCGGTCGTTGGCCGAGGCCTCGGAGTCGTCCAGGATCTTGCGCAGCTGGGCCAGATGGCCGGGGCGCAGCAGATGCGAGGTGTCCCTGATCGCCTCGACGGTCAAGCGGGTGATCGCCTCGGGCGCCACCGTCACGATCGTCTGACCGTCAAGGCTGGCGGTTCCGATCCCGTCGCTGGTGATCTTGCGATAGGGGGTGTCGTCGTGGGACAGCGGGAAGATCTCGTGGAAGGCGAAACCGGTCATGGCTGGCGACCTTTGGGCAAGGGAGGGGGTGGCGTCGCCCCCACCCGTTGGAGGGAGGGCGGCAGCTTCTGGTCAAACACCTTTTTCAAGGTGGCGTCAAGGGACTCGGAAAGGCTTCTTGGAGCAATCAAGCCCGCGACCGGGTGAAATATCTTACTCGATCGGAGTCTCCGCCGGCTTTGGCCGGGGCGCGCCTTCGATGAAGTGCCAGGCCAGCAGGGCGGGCAGGCCCATCAGCAGCTCGCGGCCGCGCTTCAGCAGCGACACCGCCAGCGCCACCTCGGTCGGCAGGCCGAGAACCGCTCCGACGATCATATAGCCGCCTTCCTGAAGACCGATCGCCGCCGGCACCACGAAGGCCACCGAGCGGATGGCGTAGATGATGCTTTCCATGGCCAAAATCTCGGCGATCCCCAACGGGAAGCCAAGCAGATGCAGCGCCACATAGGCTTCGATCGCTCCGGCCCCCCAGGCCAGGATGTGCCACGACACCGAACGGGCGAAGCGGGCCTTGTTGGCGTAGACCGCCTGGATCGCGGCATGGACGCCGGCATCGGCGTCGGGCGCGTCCCAGGCATGGGGCATCAGCCGGGACGGCAGGGTTTCGAGGAAGCGGACCACCACCGAGCGCTGCAACGCCACGAAGGCGGCCAGTCCGGGAATGCTGATCGCCAGGGCGATCAAGGCCCAGCGCGTCACCTCGGCTTCGGGATAGAGGCGCAGCCACATGGCGACGCCCAGCAGGCTGAAGAAGAATTGGGCGATGGCCTCGGCGGTGACGTCCACCACCACGATGGCGCTGGCGTCGGCGATCCGGAAACCGGAGCGGGTCATCATGCGGATGGCGGCCATCTCGCCCGACAGCGGTAGGAAGCCGGCCAGTTCGCCGACCCCGTCCTTGATCCAGCGCCACACCACATAGGTGCGGGCCGGGGCCCCCGCCTGAAGCGAACTCCAGGCCACTCCGCACAGGGCCATGGGCGGGATATGGCACAAGGCCATGATCACCACGCCGAACCAGCCCACATTGTCCAACGCTCCCTTGACGTCGCCAAACCCGTCGCGCAGCCACCACGCGACGCCGAGAATCAGCCCGATCAGGCCGAGACGGAGGAGGGCGGCCTTCATCTCCGGCCCGCCTCGGCGGCGAAGGTGGTCAGCTGAATACCCAACGCCCTTACCTTGGCGCGATTGGCGGCGTCGGTCAGGGCCAGATATTCGTCGGCCACCCGGTAATGCGGCGGCATGGGGCGGTTCTCCCAGTGGCGAGTGGCGGGATGGCTGTAGATCTCGGTCAATCCATCGGGTAGAACATCCAGGAATGATCCTACGCGCTCCGCGTTCATGGCGCCAGAATCATTGAGGCCGAAGGCGATGTCGTTGACGACCAGCCCGGCCCGCTGCGCCATCTTGCGCATGCGCTCGGCCCGCCGCCAGTGAAAGACGCCGTTGAACAGCCGCAGCCCCATGCGGTCCCGCCGCGCCCGCCATGACAGCATGGGCGGCTCCCACGGGATGCGGATGCCGGGCGCGCCGTATTCCACCGCCAGATCCAGCATCAGTTCGAACACCGTCGGGTGGAGGTGATAGTGGTGGTGGCTGTCCACATGGGCCAGCGGCAGGCCGGTGGCCTTGAACCGCTCGAACTGAGCCCGCATCTCGGCGATGACCTGATTTTGAACCCGCTTGCCGAGATAGATCCGGGCGCCGAGGCGGACCAGATCCAGGGTGAAGTGTCCCCGGGCATCGACCAGATCTGGGATTTCCGAGGGTGGCAGCGCCGGGATGCCGTCCACCAGGGTCATATGCAGCCCGACTCCCAGCGACGGCAGCGCCTTGGCCCGCGCCACCGCATCGTCCAGCGCCGCCTCCGTCACCATCAGGCTGGCGGCGGTCAGGATGCCGTTGGCATGGGCGTCGATCACCGCGTCGTTGACCGGAGTCGAACGGCCGAAATCGTCGGCGGTGACGATGAGGCGCTTGCTCAAGGTTTGGGCTTCCCGATCAGATGAAAGATGGCTGGCAATACCACAAAGGTCGCCGCCACCGACAGCCCCAACGACAAGAACAGCAGCAGCCCCATGGAAGCGGTTCCCAGATGGGGCGATACCGCCAGACTGCCGAAGGCCGAACCGGTGGTCAGGGCGCTGAACAGGACGGCACGGGTGGTGGGTGATTGCAGATGGTCGGTGACGCCGCCGCGCCAGTTGACCACGAAGTAAATGTTGAAGGCGACTCCGATGCCCAGCAGCAGCGGCAAGGCGATCACATTGGCGAAGTTGAGCGCAATGCCCAGCAGCTTGGCGGCGATCACCGTGACCATGGCTCCCACCACCAGCGGCGCCACCACCAGCGCCGAATCGAGAGCCCGCCGCAGCATCGCTCCCAACAGTAGGGCGATGGCGGCCAAGGCCCCTATTCCGGCGAAGGCGAAGGCTCCGATGACCACGCGGCCTGACTGTTCCATGGCGATGGGGGCGCCGGCGACCAGTGGCGTGACGGTGGCGGCCGCTTCGGCGAAGCGAGCCCGCGCCGCCTGATCTTGCATATCCTCCTTGGGCAGCACCTGGACGCGGGTCCGGCCGTCGGGCGCGATCCAGTCGGCCAGCAGCTGGGGCGGCAGGCCCTGGAGGGTCACCGGTCCCACGTCGAGGCTGCGGCGCAGGCCCGACACCAGGGTGGCCAGTCCCGAGGCGGTGGCGCGTTGCAGCGCCTCGGCCGATTGGGGGCCGGCGGCGGCGATCCGGCGCAGATGTCCGGACAACAGCTGTGACGGTTTGTGATCCGGGGCGACGACGGCCAACTGCTCGGCCACCCTGGCGATGGCGGCGACCAGGTCCTCGGGCGAGGGCGGCGGCAGGATCTTGGCCGGGGACAGGGTCGGCCCCAGCACCGAGGCGACGTCGTTGATGATCAGCAGCTTGTCGTCCTGCTGATCGGGAACGAAGGTCTCGATGGTCATGACGCGGCGGACCAGCGGCAGGGCCTCGAATTTGGCGACCAGTTCGCCCAGCTTGTCCACCGAGGGGGCCAGGGTCTCGATGGAATAAACTCCGGCCTCGGGATCCTTGGCCAGATCGAGGAAGGTGGACACCGCCTCGGCCTTGGGGTCTTGCAGGTGCAGCGGATCGAAATCCAGCGGCAGCACCGGTAGCAGCGCCGCTCCGATCGCGGTCAGCAGGCCGGCCCCCCAGACGATGGGCTTGGCGTGGCGTTGCAGCCAGCCATCAATGGCGGCGAGCTTGAGGCCGACCGGCGCTTCCTCCGGCGGCGGCTTCAGCAAGGCCAGTAGCGCCGGCAGAACGGTGAAGTCCACCACCAGGGCGATCAACATGCCGCCGCCGGCGATCAGCCCCAACTGGGATACGCCGGTATAGGCGGTGGGCAGGAAGGACAGGAAGCCCACGGCGGTGGCGATGGCCGCCAGCGACAGCGGCGACGCCATGGCTCCGGCGGCCGCCAGCACGGCGACGGCCGGGTCGCCAGAGGCGAAACGCTCGGCGCGGTAGGCGGTGACGAACTGGATGCCGAAATCCACCGCGATGCCGACGAACAGCACCGCGAAGGCCACCGAGATGGGATTGAGGCTGCCGACGGTGGCGGCGGCGAAAGCGGCGGTCGCCACCAGTCCGACGGTCAGGCTGAGCATGATCGCGGCCACGACGCGGGCCGACCGGACCCCCCAGAACAGCAGGATCAGCACCGCGATCAGCGATAGCGGCGCCGAAATCTCGACCCCTTCCGCCACCGTGGCGAAATTGGCGTCGGCCAGCGCCACCGGGCCGGTCAGGCGCACCTGATAGCCTTGGGCGGGGGTGAAGCCCAACTGCCGGGCGGTCTCGCGGATCAGGTTGCCGGCGCCGGCGCCGGCCTCCAGCTCGCCGTAATCCAGCTTGGCCTGGACCATCAGGAAGCGCCTGGGGGTATCGCGGGCGGGGCCGCCGGCCATCATGGATTGCCAGTCGGCGGGCGGCGCTGTCTTGCCCTCGGCGATCAGGGCGGCGGCGGCGTCCAATTGGGCGATCAGCGGTTCGATATCCTGGGGCTTGGCCTGACCATGGGCGACGCCCTGCAAGATCAGCTCGACCGACGACAGCAGGCCGCGCAGGCTGGGATCGCGCGCCACCGCGCCCAGCATGGGCTGGGCCTGGATCAGCTTGTCCGACAACTCGGTCAGTTCGTCCGGCGACAGGAACAGCAGGCCGTTGCGGCGAAAGAACATTTCTTCCGATGGCCGGTCCGCCGCATGGATCAGCGTCTTGCCGCCGGTCAGGGCCGCCTTCAACCGCTCGATCGCCTCCTCGGCCAGTTCGGGCGTGGGGCCGTCCAGCACCACCACCAGCCGGTCGACGCCTTGGGGAAACGCGCCGTCGATGGTGCGCTCGGCCTGGCGGAACGGCAGGTCGGCCGAGATCAGCTTGCTTTCATCGGTATCCAGCGCCAGATGATTGGCGGCGTAGGCCCCCATCAGGATCGAGGCCGCCACCGCGGCGATCACCACCGTCACCGCGTGTCGCCAACACCAATCCACGATAAAAACGGCCAATTGTCGCAACATTGCGGGTCCTGAAGCTGGGGGAGAGGCAAGCCGCCGGGACTGTGCCCCGATGACGGCGTGAGAGCAAGATTCTTGACGCGCCGGGGTCGATATCTCTTCCCTGGCGGACGGGGCCTTGTGGATTGCGTAGGAATACCCATGCTGTAGGATATCGAGCGTCAATGCCGGGTTTTCCGGCGAAAAAAACACCGAGGAGACGTCAATGCAGAGACGGAAATTCCTGACGACCGCCGCCGTGGGCGCCGCCGCCAGCACCATCGCCGCGCCGGCCATCGCTCAGACCATGCCCGAGGTCAAGTGGCGGTTGGCTTCCAGCTTCCCCAAGAGCCTTGATACCATCTATGGCGGCGGCGAGTTCGTCGCCAAGCGGGTGTCCGAGGCCACCGACGGCAAGTTCCAGATCCGCGTCTTCGCCGGTGGCGAAATCGTCCCCGGCCTGCAAGTCCTCGACGCCGTCCAGAACGGCACCGTCGAGTGCGGCCACACCGTCAGCTACTACTATGTGGGCAAGGACGCGACCTTTGGCTTTGACGCCTCCATGCCGTTCGGCACCAACTGCCGGCAGCAGAATTCGTGGCTGTATCACGGCGGCGGCCTCCAGCTGATGCGCGAGTTCTTCAAGACCTACAACGTCATGAACTTCCCGGCGGGCAATACCGGCACCCAGATGGGCGGCTGGTTCCGCAAGGAAATCAAGACGGTCGAGGACTTGAAGGGCCTTAAATTCCGTATCGGCGGCTATGCTGGCAAGGTCTTGACCAAGCTGGGCGTGGTACCGCAGCAGCTGGCCGGCGGCGACGTCTATCCCGCCCTGGAAAAGGGCACCATCGACGCCGCCGAATGGGTTGGCCCCTATGACGACGAGAAGCTGGGCTTCAACAAGGTCGCCCCCTACTACTACTACCCCGGTTGGTGGGAAGGCGGCCCCAACGTGTCGGTGCTGGTCAATCTCAACGAATGGGCCAAGCTACCCAAGCATTATCAGACGGTGTTCGAAATGGCCTGCGCCGAGGCCAATATGGACATGGTCACCAAATACGACGTCCTCAACCCGCCGGCCCTGAAGCGCCTGATCGGCAGCGGCACCCAGCTGCGGCCGTTCTCCAAGGACATCATGGTCGCCTGCTACAAGGCGGCCCAGGAGACCTATGCCGAGGAATCGGCCAAGAACCCCGCCTTCAAGAAGGTGTTCGACCATTGGAGCGCGTTCATCGGCGATCAGCATTCCTGGTTCCGGGTCGCCGAGGCCGGCTTTGACAGCTTCATGCTGCACGGCATTCCCAAGAAGTAGCCGGGTCGGGAACGAGAAAGCCCCCCGTCATGGCGGGGGGCTTTTTTGGTTCGGAGCGCCTTGAAGAATGCCCCCTATTTCTGGTCGTACATACCGCCGCCCCCGCCGTAATCCTCCTGCGGGACTTCGATCTGGATCTTGCTGGTGTCGATGATCCGATCCTTGGCCAGTCCGCCCGTCACCAGGGCGGGGAAGGCGATCACCAGCCCGACCATGATCATCTGGATCACCACGAACGGCACCGCGCCCCAATAGATCTGGCCGGTGGTGATCTTGGCCGTCAGCTTGTTGGTGACCTTGTCGATATAGTCCGTCTTCGGCGCCACGCTGCGCAGATAGAACAGGGCAAAGCCGAATGGCGGATGCATGAACGAGGTCTGCATGTTGACGCCCAGCAGGACGCCGAACCAGATCAGGTCGATGCCCAGCTTCTCCGCCACCGGCCCCAGCAGGGGCACCAGGATGAAGGCCAGCTCGAAGAAGTCGAGGAAGAAGGCCAACACGAACATCAGCACGTTGACGACGATCAGAAAGCCCAGCTTGCCGCCCGGCAGGCCGGTCAGCAGGTGTTCGACCCACAGATCGCCGTTGACGCCGCGAAACACCAGGCCGAACACGGTCGAGCCCACCAGGATGAACACCACGAAGGTGGACAGCTTGGCGGTGGTGTCCATGGCCTGCTTCAGCAGCGACCAGTTTAGCTTGTTGCGGGCTAGGGCCAGGATCAGCGCGCCGGCGGCTCCCATGGCGCCGCCTTCGGTGGGGGTGGCGATGCCCAGGAAGATGGTGCCCAGCACCAGGAAGATCAGCACCAAAGGCGGCAGAAGGCAGGTGATGGAGCGGATGAGCAGCCCCATTCCCCGCAGGCTTCGGGCTTCGGGCGGCAAGGCCGGGGCCGCGTTGGGGTAGATCATGGAAACCAGAAAGATATAGCCGGCATAAAGGGCGGTCAGCACGAAGCCGGGAATGAAGGCGCCGGCATACATATCGCCCACCGACTTGCCCAACTGATCGGCCATGATGATCAGCACCAGCGACGGCGGGATGATCTGGGCCAGGGTGCCCGACGCGGCGATGACGCCCGCCGCCACCCGCCGGTCATAGCCGTAGCGCAGCATGATCGGCAGCGAGATCAGCCCCATGGAGATCACCGAGGCCGCCACCACGCCGGTGGTCGCCGCCAGCAGTGCGCCGACGAAGATCACCGCATAGGCGAGGCCCCCGCGAATGGGGCCGAACAGTTGGCCGATGGAATCAAGCAGATCCTCGGCCATGCCGCTGCGTTCCAGGATCAGGCCCATGAAGGTGAAAAACGGAATGGCCAGCAAGGTGTCGTTGCGCATGATGCCGAAGACGCGCTCCGGCAGGGCCTGGAACAGTTGGGAGTTTAGCAGCCCCAACTCGATGCCGACCAGTCCGAACACGATGCCGTTGGCGGCCAGGGCGAAGGCGACGGGATAGCCCAGCAGCAGGAAGCCGACCAGGGCCGCGAACATCAATGGCGCCATATTGGCGATGAGAAACGCGGTCATGCGGCTTCTCCGTCCGCTGCGGTGTGGTGATGGTGCCCGTGTTCGCCGGGATCGGGGATATGGCCGGTCAGGATGGCGATCTTTTTGATCAGCTCTGACACGCCCTGGATCAGCAGCAGCAGGAAGCCGACCGGAATTGCCAGCTTGATCGGCCAGCGCAGCAGGCCGCCTGCATCGCCCGACATCTCGCCTTGCAGGAAGGACTTCATGAACATCGGCCAGGACAGCCACATGATCGTGATGACCATGGGGAACAGGAAAAATACCGTGCCCAGGATGTCGATCCAGATCTGCTTGGATCGCGACAGCCGCCCGCACACCACGTCGATGCGGATATGTTCGTTGCGCAGCAAGGTATAGCCCGCGCATAACAGGAACACCGTCGAGAACAGGTACCACTGCACCTCAAGCCAGGCGTTGGAACTGGTGCTGAAGATATAACGGACGACGGCGTTGCCGGAACTGATGATCACCATCAGCAGGATCAACCATTGAACCGTGCGGCCAACCCGTTCGTTGACGCCGTCGATCAACGCGCTCAGCGACAGAAGTGATTTCAAAGCCCTGTCCTCCCAGACCCGCGACGCCGCCTATTGATGACGGTCGTCGTATAGGACTATGGCATAGGCCCATGCTCACGGCCATTGCGGAAATCCGTCGGAATTAGTGTTATGTAGGCACGATGGAACCGCCACGCGACATTTTTTCGTATGCGAAATATCGCATGAATCCCGCCCCCTTTCTGCCCATGTCGAAGGCGGAAATGGATCGGTTGGGCTGGGATCAATGCGATATCGTCCTGGTGACCGGCGACGCCTATGTGGATCATCCCAGTTTCGGCATGGCCATCGTCGGCCGTCTGCTGGAGGCTCAGGGCTTTCGCGTCGGCGTCATCGCCCAGCCCGATTGGAGCGGCCCCGAGCCGTTCCGCGCGCTGGGCAGGCCACGGCTGTTCTTCGGGGTCACGGCGGGCAACATGGATTCCATGGTCAACCGCTATACCTCGGACCGAAGGCTGCGCCACGACGACAGCTATACCCCCGGCGGCGAGGGCGGCAAGCGGCCGGACCGCGCCGTCATCGTCTATGCCCAGCGTTGCCGCGAGGCCTTCAAGGACGTGCCGGTCATCCTGGGCGGCATCGAGGCCTCGCTGCGCCGTATCGCCCATTTTGATATCTGGTCGGAAAAGCTGCGCCGCTCGGTGCTGATGGACGCCAAGGCCGACCTGCTGCTGTTCGGCAATGCCGAGCGCGCCCTGGTCGAGGTCGCCCACCGCATCGATGCCGGCGAGGCTCCCAAGGCCATGACCCATATTCGCGGCACCGTTTCGGTGCGCGATGCGGTACCAGAGGGCTGGACCGTCGCCGACGGCTCTGGGATCGGTCAGGCGGCGCGTTCGGCGACCGGCGACAAGGTGGTGGTGCGGCTGCCCTCCTACGAGCAGGTCAGGGACGACCCGGTCCTCTACGCCCAGGCCTCGCGGGTGCTGCATCAGGAGAGCAATCCCCTCAACGCCCGCGCCCTGGTCCAGCGTCACGGCGACAAGGAACTGTGGGTGGCGCCGCCGCCGATTCCCCTTACCACCGCCGAGTTGGACGGGGTCTATGACCTGCCCTATGCCCGCGCGCCGCATCCGTCCTACGGCGCCGCCAGGATTCCCGCCTGGGAGATGATCCGTTTTTCCATCAACATCGTGCGCGGCTGTTTCGGGGGGTGCTCGTTTTGCTCCATCACCGAGCATGAGGGCCGCATCATCCAGAACCGTTCCCAAGTCTCCATCTTGCGCGAGATCGGCGAAATCCGCGACAAGACTCCCGGCTTTACCGGCACCATCTCCGATCTGGGCGGCCCCACCGCCAATATGTGGCGGCTGGGCTGCCGCGATCCCCAGACTCAGGCTGTCTGCCGCCGGCTGTCTTGCGTCTACCCGGATGTCTGCACCATGCTGGGCACCGACCACGACCCGCTGATCGGCCTGTACCGCGCCGCCCGCGCGGTACAGGGGGTAGCGCGGGTCAATATCGGTTCCGGGGTGCGCTATGATCTGGCGGTGCTTAGTCCGGCCTATGTGGACGAGCTGGTCCGCCACCATGTGGGCGGCTATCTCAAGATCGCGCCGGAACACACCGAGGAGGGGCCGCTTTCCAAGATGATGAAGCCGGGGATCAAGTCCTTCGACCGCTTTCGGGCCATGTTCGAGGCCTCGGTCAAAAAAGCCGGCAAGAAGCTTTTCATCATCCCCTATTTCATCGGCGCCCATCCCGGCACCAGCGACGAGGACATGTTGAATCTGGCGCTGTGGCTGAAGAAGAACGGCTTCAAGCTGGATCAGGTCCAGACCTTCCTGCCGACCCCCATGTCGTTGGCCACCGCCATGTATTACAGCGGTCACGACCCCCTGCGGCCGGTCCGGCGCGAGAGTGGGCAGGTCTTTACCGCCAAGGGCCTGAAGCAACGTCGCCTGCACAAGGCCTTCCTGCGTTATCATGATCCCGAGAATGCCGCCATCATCCGCGAAGCCCTGATCCGCATGGGTCGCTCGGACCTGATCGGGCCGGGAAAGCAGCATCTGGTGCCGCGCGGTTTGCGCTGAGACTTGGGCTTGCATTCCTTGGCGGACCGGCCTATCTCAGAAGAATGCCCATGCAAAAGACCTCAGGCTATTTAGCCGGCCAAATCCTCATCGCCATGCCGCAGATGTCAGACGAGCGTTTTGCCCGTTCGGTGGTCTATCTGTGCGCCCACAGCGCCGATGGCGCCATGGGGATCGTGGTCAACCGCCTGTTCGGCGGCATCACCTTTCCCCAGTTGCTGGAGCAGTTGGACATTCCGCCGACACCGGAATGCGACGAGATCCGCGTCCATTTCGGCGGGCCGGTGGAAAGCGGGCGCGGCTTCGTGCTCCATTCCGACGACTACATTCACGAGAACACCATGATGGTGGCCCGTGGCGTCGCCCTGACCGCTACCGTCGATGTGCTGCGCGCCATCGCCGAGGGGAATGGCCCCAGCCGCAGCCTGCTGGCCCTGGGCTATGCCGGTTGGGGCTCGGGCCAGCTGGATTCCGAGATTCGCGAGAACGCTTGGCTCAATGTCCCGGCCGATTCCGACCTGCTGTTCAGCCGCGATATCGAGCACAAATACGAACAGGCCATCCACAAGCTTGGCATCGATGTGGGTCTGCTCTCGGCGGAAGCCGGGCACGCCTGAACAGGCGGGATCCCATGGCGCGGGCAAGGGCGCCGGCGTTTCCGGGAGCGTGGGCGTCCTGCCCGCACCCCCGGAAGACGTCCTACTTCTTGGCCTTGCCCTCGGCCAGCGACAGCGCCACGTAGCGCAGTTGCTGGGGATTTTCGACCCGCAGCAGCAGTGACTTGGCCCCAGCCTTGCGGGCGTCGTCGATCTGCTTGGCGAGGTCCTGGGGGGCGCGGACCGGCTTGTGATCGGCCTCGATGATGAGGTCGCCGGGGCGCAGGCCCTTTTCGGCGGCGGGCGAGTCGGTCTTGACCTCGATCACCACCACACCCTTGGACTCGTCGTCGATGCCGAAACGCTCGCGTATTTGCGGAGTCAGCTGCGACACGGCCATCCCAGAGCCCGGAATGACCAGGACGCCGTCCTTGCCCGGAGCCGTCTTGGGCTGTTCGGTCTTGCCGCCCTTGGCCAGTTGTTCGGCCGGGTCCTCGGGCAGTTCGCCCACCGTCACCGGGATGGTCAGCTTCTTGCCGTCGCGCCAGATCAGCACATCGACCTTCTTGCCGATGGGAGTGCCGGCCACGTAACGCGGCAGGCGGCGCATCTCGTTGATGTCCTTGCCGTCGAACTTCAGCACAACGTCGCCGTCCTTCATGCCGGCCTTCATGCCGGGGCCGGCGGGATCGACCTTGGCCACCAGGGCGCCGTGCTGGTCGGCGAGGCCGATATTTTCGGCCATGTCGGCGTCCAGCGACTGGATGCGAACCCCCAGCCAGCCGCGCCGCACCTTGCCATGCTTGCGCAGATCGTCCAGCACGGGCATGGCCAGCGAAGCCGGAATGGCGAAGCCGATGCCGATGGAGCCGCCCGATGGCGAGATGATGGCCGAGTTGATGCCGATGACGTCGCCCTTCATGTTGAACATGGGGCCGCCGGAATTGCCCCGGTTGATGGGGGCGTCGGTTTGGATGAAGTCGTCGTAGGGACCGGCGTTAATGTCGCGGGCGCGTGCCGAGACGATGCCGGCGGTGACGGTGCCGCCGAAACCAAAGGGATTGCCGATGGCCAGCACCCAGTCGCCCACCCGCGCCTCGTCGGAATTGCCGAAGGCGACCGCGACCAGGGGTTTTTTGCCGGGATCGATCTTGAGCAGGGCGAGGTCGACCTTGGGGTCGCGGCCCACCACCGTGGCGGAGAACACCGAATCGTCATGCAGCTTGATGCTGATTTCGTCGGCGTCGGCGATGACGTGGTTGTTGGTCACGATATAGCCGGCGGGGTCGATGATAAAGCCCGAGCCCAGCGAGGTGGCCTTGCGGGCCGGCGCGTCGGGACGCCCGCCGCCGCCGCCTTGCTGACGTTCGAGGAACTCCTTGAAGAACTCCTCCAGCGGCGAGCCTGGCGGGAATTGCGGCATTTCCAGCCCACCCTGGGGATTCTTGATGGTCTGGGTGGTGGAGATGTTGACCACGCTGGGCAGCAACCGCTCCGCCAGATCGGCGAAGCTGCCCGGCGGCGTGGTGGCCTTGGCGTCCGATGCGAACAGGACGGCGCACAGCGCCAGCCCGGCGAACAGAATGCGCGGACCGGCAGTCTGGGTCTTTATCTTGGAGATGAACACCGGATCAAATCCTCCTTCCGATGGGTTTTCCGGCAGCCGATACGGTCCGAAAAACCCATCTTGCCATGACCTGGGCCTTTGCGGTCCCGTTAGCGCCCGCGCGGGCCGTGACCGAACACCTTCAGGAAATCGTTGTCCGGCGACAGCACCAAGGTGGTGTTGCCGTCTCCCAGGGCGTTGCGGTAAGCCTGTAAGGAACGGTACAGGGCAAAGAATTGCGGGTCGCGGCCGAACGCGTCGGCGAAGATGCGATTCGCCTCGGCATCGCCCTCGCCGCGCTCGATCTGGGCCTGACGCTGGGCCTCGGCCAGGATCACCGTACGCTCGCGGTCGGCGCGGGCTCGGATTTGCTGGCTCCACTCGTAACCCTGAGCCCGGGCTTCCTTGGCTTGGCGTTCGCGCTCGGATTTCATGCGGTCGTAGATGGACTGGCTGGTCTCCTCGGGCAGGTCGGCGCGGCGCAACCGCACGTCCACCACCTGAATGCCCAACTCGCGCAAGGCCCGCTCGGCGACGTCTTGCTGAATCGCTCCCATGATCTTGGCGCGCTCCTCCGACAAGATGGAGGGCAGCATCACCTGACCCATTACCCGGCGCATGGCCGAGGAAACGATCTGGGCCAACTGGGCCCGCGCCAGGGTTTCGGTGCGAACCGCCTGATAGAACTTCAGCGGATCGGCGATGCGGTAGCGGGTGAAGGTATCGACCACGATACGCTTTTGGTCGCCCAGGATGATCTGCTCGTCGGGCGGATCAAGGCCCAGCAGGCGCAGGTCATAGCGGACCACATCCTCGACGAACGGCAGCTTCACATGCAGGCCGGGCTCCTTGATGGTGGCGCGGTGGGCGCCGAAGCGCAGAACCAGGGCCTGTTCGGCCTGATTGACGATGAACAGCGACGAACTGGCCATCACCAGGACCACCACGGCCAGGGCGGCCGATATCAGTAGACCGCGGTTCATTTCGCGCCTCCCGCGTTCTTTCTGATTTCGGGCAGCGGCAGATAAGGCACCACACCCTGATTTCCCTTGGCCGATGGGTCGATGATGATCTTGGTGGCGCCTTTGAGGATTTCTTCCATGGACTCGATATAGAGCCGGCGGGCGGTGACGTCCTCGGCCTGCTTGTAGGTGCCGTAGAGGGCCAGGAAGCGCTGGGCGTCACCCTGGGCCAGATCGACCACCTGCTCGCGATAGGCCTGGGCTTCCTGCGAGATGCGTTCGACCTCGCCGCGGGCGCGGGGAATGATGTCGTTGCGGTAGGCCTCGGCCTCGTTGCGGGCGCGCTCCTGATCGGCGCGGGCGCGCTGCACGTCGTTGAAGGCGTCGATCACCGCCGCCGGCGGATCGACCTTTTGCAACTGGACTTGCTGCACCTGGATGCCTGCGCCGTAGGTGTCGAGCAGCTTTTGCAGCTCTTCCTGGGCTTGGATGGCGATCTGTTCGCGCTTGTCCGCCAGCGCGGCCTGGATGGGATTGCGGCCCACCACCTCGCGCAGCGAGCTTTCCGCCGCGACCTTGACGGTGGCCTCGGGGTCGCGGATGTTGAACAGGAACTTGCCGGCGTCCTTGATGCGCCAGAACACGGCGGCATCGGCCTCGACGATATTCTCGTCGCCGGTCAGCATGCGGCTTTCCTCGGGGACGTTGCGCGACGACGAGCCGCGCTCGCCCCGGGTTTCGCCGACCGAGCGATAGCCCAGCTGCAACTGGTTGATCTTGGTGACCTTGGGCAGCAGCACCGTCTCGATCGGGTAGGGCAGACGGTAATGCAGGCCGGGCTCGGTAGTGTCGACCCACTTGCCAAAGCGCATGACCACGCCCTGCTCGTCCGGGCTGACCTTGTAGATGCCGGTAAAGGCCCAGGCCGCCACCACCAACACCGCCAGAGCCGCCAAGCCCTGACCGCCGCCGATTCCGTTGCCGGGCATGATGCGGCGCAGGGTTTCCTGGCCGCGTCGGATGAAGTCCTCGACCTCGGGGCCTCCCGGCATGCCGCCGCCGCCATTGCCGCCGCCGGAGCCGCCGCCGGGCCGACCCCACGGGCCGTTGCCACCGCCGCCGCCGCCCCAAGGGCCGCCACCGCCGCCGCCACGAGGATTCCAAGGCATGAATTGTCCCCTATCGTAGTCCGTCCAAGGCCGGAGCATATCTCCGCTCTCCGGAACATAGGGCAGGATTCCCCCTTGCGCAACGCGGGGAGGCAAGGATTACCCGATTTCAATGTTCCCCGCGCCTTTCCGTCTTTGCAAACCGGGGCCGCCAGCCTATATGAGGTACTGCTTGTAGGCGTTCAGCGCCGCAAAAACCCTTAATTCCGTAAGCCTTTTCATCAGAAAGAGGACGTCCATGGCCGAGGTCACCGAGCAGCAGATCATCGAGGCGCTGAAGCACATCCAAGATCCCGACAAGAAGGCCGACATCGTCAGCCTGGGCATGGTGTCGGGCATCGCCGTCAAGAACGGCCACGTCGCCTTCGCCATCGAGGTCGAGCCCTCGCGTGGGCCGAATCTGGAGCCGCTGCGCAAGGCCGCCGAGAAGGCGGTCCATGATTTGGCCGGCGTGGTGTCGGTCTCGGCGGTGCTGACCGCCGAACGCAACGTCCAGGGCGGCCCCAAGGGCGGTCACGGCCATGCCCATGGCGCCGGACAGGCCGACGCGCCGCTGCTCCCCCATGTCAAGGCGATCATCGCGGTGGCGTCGGGCAAGGGTGGCGTCGGCAAGTCCACTACCGCCACCAATCTGGCCATGGCGCTGTCGCAGATGGGCCTGAAGACCGGCCTGTTCGACGCCGACATCTTCGGCCCGTCTATGCCGCGCATGCTGGGCATCACCGGCGACCCAGTCAGCAATGACGGCAAGACCATGATGCCCATGGAGAATTACGGCGTTAAGTGCATGTCCATGGGCTTTCTGGTGCCCGAGGACTCGCCGATCATCTGGCGCGGCCCCATGGTCATGGGCGCCCTGGAGCAGTTGCTGCGCGACGTCCAGTGGGGCGAGCTTGACGTCATGGTGATCGATATGCCTCCCGGCACCGGCGACACCCAGCTGACCATCACCCAGCGTTTGCCGCTGACCGGCGCGGTGATCGTCTCTACCCCCCAGGACATCGCCCTGCTGGACGCCACCAAGGGCCTCAACATGTTCCGTAAGGTCGATGTGCCGGTATTGGGCATCATCGAGAATATGAGCTATTACATCTGCCCGAAATGCGGCGACGAAGCCCATATCTTCGGTCATGGCGGCGCCAAGGCTGAGGCGGCGCGGCTGTCCACCGAATTCCTGGGCGAGGTGCCGCTGGACATCGCCATCCGTCAGACCTCCGACGCCGGCGAACCCATCGTGGTGTCCAAGCCCAACGGCCCCCATGCCAAGGTCTATCGGGATATCGCGGCCAAGATCTGGGACAAGGTCCAGGCCATCCAGGGCAATAGCGGCCGCAAGAGCCCTCGTATCGTCATGGAATGACATCACGTTCCGGTGACCCGCTCATCGGAACGTAGTCAGCCGCACCGCTCATCGCGGTGCGGCTTTTTTAATGGTGCTCGCTTGCCGGCCAGTCTGCCGATCAAACAAAAAAATCCCCGGGAACCATATGGTTCCCGGGGACGGGTAGTGTCGGGTCGTTTCTTAGTAGATGTCGTGCTGCGTGTTGTAGACGTTGAACTTGCCGGTGGGGGTGATCAGCTTGGGATCCTTGATCACCGCCTTCATCTTGCGAGTCTTGTCGTCGATCACCACGATGGCGGACGGATCGGTCTTGCCGGCCCAGATCGAGAACCAGACTTCGTCGCCCTTCTCGTTGTACTCGGCCTGAACAACGCGCTTGACCGCCTTGGTTTCCGGCAGGTCGGCCATCTTGGCCACGTTGATCACTTCCGGACCCTTGTCGAGAGCGTCGATGCTGTACACGGTGACCGATTCCGCCATGTCCTTTTCAGGGAACAGCGGGGCGTCGGCCCACAGGTTCTTCGACTTCGGATGGGTCTTGACGAACAGCGAGCCTGAGCCGTGGTTCTTCAGTTCGGCGACGACCTTCCAAGCCTGGTCCTTATGCTTGGCGGGGTCGGTGCCGATCAGGGTGATCACGTCGGCGCCCAGATGCGAGGTAGCCCAGACGGGGCCGAACTTCGGGTGGTTGAAGTTGGCGCCGCGACCCGGATGGGGCTTGGACTTGGTGTCGACCAGGGCGGCCAGCTTGCCGTCCTTGGTGTCAACCACGGCCACCTTGTTGGAGGCGTTGGCGGCAACCAGGAAGTAACGCTTGGTGGAGTCCCAACCGCCGTCATGCAGGAACTTCGCGGATTCGATCGTGGTTTCCTTGAGGTTCTTGATGTCGGAGTAGTCGACCAGCTTGATCAGGCCGGTTTCCTTGAGGTTGATCACCCATTCCGGCTTGATCATCGAAGCGACGATCGAGGCCACGCGCGGCTCCGGATGATACTCCTGCGTGTCCACGGTCATGCCGCGCGTCGCGACGATCTTGAGCGGCTCGAGCGTATCGCCCTTCATGATCGTGTACTGCGGCGGCCAGTAGGAACCGGCGATCGCGTACTTGTCCTCATAGCCTTTGAACTTCGAGGTCTCGACCGAGCGCGCTTCGAGACCAACCTTGATCTCGGCGACGTTGTCCGGTTTCTCCATCCACAGGTCGATGAGGTTGATCTTGGCATCGCGGCCGATCACGTACAGGTAGCGGCCCGAGGCCGACACGCGCGAGATGTGCACCGCGTAGCCGGTCTTCACGATATTGACGATCTTCTTGGTGTCGCCGTCGATGAGCGCGACTTCGCCGCTGTCACGCAGCGTCACCGAGAAGAGATTATTGAGGTTGATCTGGTTCATTTTCTTCTTCGGGCGCTTGTCGGGCGCCACCAGGACCTTCCAGGTCTCCTTCATTTGCTTCATGCCGAATTCGGGCGGCGTCGGCGGCTCGTGTTGCAGGAAGCGCGCCATGACGTCGACGTCCTGCTCGGTGAGATCGCCGGAGGTGCCCCAGTTCGGCATGCCCGCGGGCGAACCGTAATTGATGAACACCTTGAGATAATCGGTGCCCTTCTTGAGGGTGATATCCGGCGTCAGCGGCTTGCCGGTGGCGCCCTTGCGCAGCACGCCGTGGCAACCGGCGCAACGCTCGAAGTAAATCTGCTTGGCGCGGGTGAATTCAGTCTCCGTCAACGGCGGCGCTTTCGGCGACACCACGGTCACGGCCTCCTCGGGTTTGATCGGCACCGGTGCGCCCTTGTAGCGCATTTCCGCCTCCGGCGTTCCCGGATGGCCGGAAGGTTTTTCCTCCGCCCCTACGGCACCGGTAAAGGATAGCGCGGTCGCTGCTAACAGACCGGCGGCAAGTGCTGCGTGCTTGTATTTCATGTCGGGCTCCTCCCGGGTCAGATTAAAAAAACCATCGAATTAAAACCATGTGGGGCGACACTGTAAAAGTGAGCCCGGGCTCGCTCCTTGACATGGGTCAAGAGAAACCATGGGATTAGTGTTGTTAGACATATTACAACAATCCGAAGAAATTCGGCTGGCATGGCCGTCGATGAAATACCGCTCGAAGCGGTTCATTTCGGCTCTCGACGCGGACAAGCTTCGCAGCCCGCTTGATCTTGGTCAAACAGCCCGGAGGACCCGACAATCTGCTCCATGCCACGCACCAATTCACGAGCACGGCCGCTTCTCTCGCGGCGCTTGCGCCGCTCGACTTCCGGCGGGCATTTTTGGTTGTTCCAATACGTCACCTGGCAGTCGAGACAATAGTGGCATTCGTTGGCGTTGATCTCGCCGTTCTTGCGGATCGCCTGCACCTCGCACTCGACAGCGCACACCTGACACGGACGCCCGCACTCGCGGTGCCGCCGCAACCAGTCGATGATGCGGAACTTGCCCGGGATGGTGAGCGCCGCGCCCCGCGGGCAAAGCTACTTGCAGTAGAACTTGCGATTGTCGTCCGAGACCAGAATCAGTCCGGCGGCAAACACAACGTAACCCCACTCGC
>JAUSFB010000025.1 GCA_030651575.1 Phaeospirillum sp. | reverse complement strand
CGCAGCCGCCGCCGGAGCGGTCGGCATGTCGCGGGCGTCGGAGTGGCACGAGGTCCAGCAGCCCGAACGCGCCGCCATGTCGACCTTGCCGCCATCGATCATCATGGCCAGCTTGATCTCGTTCTCGGGGTCCATCTTGCCACCCTTGGCGAAGGGGACGTCCACATGCGGGCCGGCCGGGAACTCGAACCGCATATAAAGGTTGTCGGAATCGTAGGCCGCCTTGACGGTCATCGGCACGAAGGCCCGCTTGCCCGGCAGGGGCGTCGCCTCGGCCTTCTTGCCGGAGACCATCTTGGCGCCCATGTCGGCGGCTTCCTCGGAATGGCACTCGAAGCAGCGGTCGCCCTTCTTGAAGGCCCGCATACCGCCATGATCGGTACCGGTCAGTATCCATTCCATGGAGGTCTGACCGGGGTAGAACAGCACCGTCTTGGTCTCCGGCACCGCGCCCCAGTTGATGTCCTTGATCTTGGGGGCGGCCAAGGCCGCCCCACCGGTCGCAACGGCTCCCGCCATGAGGGTTGCCAGCAGTGATACGCGAAATGAAGTCCTCATGGCGCAAGCCCTTTTCAGGTTGGAACTACATCTTGACGGCTTTGATCTCGCCTTCGGCGTCGAGACCCAGCTTCATATCCACCGAAACATGGTGGAAGCGGCCGGCGGTGTAGTCGTCATGGACGGCGAAGCCGACGCTGTAGGACTGCCCCGGCACCAGCGACACTTCGCCGGGCTGGGTCGCCTTCAGGCGGCGGATCATGGTGACGACCCACTTGTCGCCTTCCTTCTTGCCGGTATAGGCCACGTCGTTGCCGGGCTTCATCACCCGCTCGGCCAGGATGTAACCCTGCTCGGAAACGCCGCTGGACTTATAGCGGGTCAGGTCGAGGAAGGTTCCGGCCGCCAGCATGGCGTCCAGCTCGGCCTGCGGCTTGACCTTGTCCCAGTTGTCGCGCTTGGCGGTATCGAACTGGGTCCGGCTTTCCGGAACATACTTGCTGACATAGCCGGCCTTGGTGTCGATGCCCTTGGCCGCGCCCAACGCAGCCGCCGCCGGAGCGGTCGGCATGTCGCGGGCGTCGGAGTGGCACGAGGTCCAGCAGCCCGAACGCGCCGCCATGTCGACCTTGCCGCCA
>JAUSFB010000024.1 GCA_030651575.1 Phaeospirillum sp. | reverse complement strand
CCTGTTCGGCTGCACCGCCAAGGACCATGCCCAAAGGGAAGGGCTCTACATCGCCGCCAACAACCGCTATCGCCGCCGCATGGTCACCTTCCGCACCGAGCTGGAGGGCATGATCCCGACCTACGGCGATCTGGTCGCCATTACCCACGACATGCCCCGCTGGGGCCAGGGCGGCGAGGTGGTCGACTGGCGGGCCGAATCTACCAAGCCGCCTTGGATTGGGGCGGTGCTGATGCTGTCCGAACCGCTGACCTGGACCGAGGGCGCCAGCCATTACCTGGCGCTACGCCGCCGCGACGGCAGCCTCGCCGGGCCATTCCGGGTCGAGCCGGTGGCCGATGCGCCCACCCTGGTACGTCTCGCCGAGCCGCTGACCATCACTCCCTATACCGGCGGCTCCGAGGAGCGGACGTATTGCAGCTTCGGTCCCGGCCAAGCCTGGGCGCAAACCGCCCGCATTCTTGCCATCCGTCCCCGCGCCGAGCAGGTGGAGATCACCGCCGTCGCCGAGGATGCCCGCGTCCACGTCAATTAGCCGTCTTTCATTTCCCGCCCCCACAGCCGCCTCTGGGCGGCTTTTTGTATTGGAGAATGATCATGACCCAGTCCTGCACCATTCCTCGCGGCATTCGCCTCAACAATCCCGGCAATATCAAGGAAGCCCCCGGCGATAAGACGCAGTGGCAAGGCGAGCGCGCCACCGACGACGATCCGGTATTCGAGGAATTCGTCAGCCCCGAGGCCGGTATTCGGGCGTTGGCCCGCATCCTGCTCGGCTATCAACGCCGCTACGGCCTCAACACCGTGACGGGGATCATCACCCGTTGGGCGCCGGGCTGTGAGAACGACACCGGCTCCTACATCACCCATGTCGCTGCCCGCCTAGGCGTAGCGCCCGATCAGGCCATCGACCTGACCAAGGCCGACACCATGGCCGGACTGGTCGAAGCCATCATCCGCCATGAAAACGGCCAGCAGCCCTACCCCAGAGAGGTGATCCTGGCGGGCGTCCATCTGGGCCTGAAGGGGAGCGCCTGACCATGAACCTGCTTGATCTCCTCGGCGATGCCGCCGCCATCGCCGCCAATCCCATCGCCGGGCTGGCCAAGGTGGCGCTGGACGTGGCGCCGGAAATCGCCAGCCTGTTCGGCGACGATGCCGAGAAGGCGGTCGGCAAACTGGCCGACACCGTCCGCGCCATCACCGGCACCGACGATCCAGATAAGGCCCGCGAGGTGCTGGCCGACCCCAATCTGGTGTTTCAGCTTCGCTCCCAGGCTCAGGCATTCGCCCATGCCGAACGCATGCAGCAGATGACCGGGGCCATTACCACGCTGACCGCCACCCTGGCCGACCGCCAGAACGCCCGTGCCCGCGATGCCGAGTTCATCAAGGCCGGGCGCAGCAACACCCGCGCCAACGTTCTGTTGATCACCGCCGGCCTCGGCATTGTCGGCGGTATCGGCTTCATGGTCTTCGGCCACGTCGACGGCAATACCGCCGTCGGCGGCTGCATCATCTCGGTGGTGACGCTGCTGGCGGGTAAGTTCGCCACGGCCTTCGACTTCGAGTTCGGCGGATCGGCCGATTCGGAGCAGACCCGCACCCTGCTGGCGCAGGCCCCGCCTATCGGCAAATAGATCAGATTGGATTTCGCACCATGCGGCCGACCGGGGAAAACCCTGGTCGGCCGCATTTTGCATTTGTGGCCCACGTATGTGGCAGGCCGTTGATGGGCTCCGGACGGGACCGCCGCCATCCCCACCGCCACCCTCGATCCGTCCGGCACGACGGCGTCTCCGGTGGTCCCCGCGCTTATCGGGTCCGGGTCCCCGTATCGAGACCTCTACCGCCCCAGGGTTCTGGCGTCGCTTCCCACCGCCTCCAGGATGCCGCGCATCTCCATGGCCAGTTCGGCATGGTGGCGGTCGATATAATCGGCCACCGCCTCATTGCGGAACAGCTTGGCCACGTATCCCTTGGTCACCACCAGGCTCAGCATGATGTCGCCCAGACTGTCCTCGACCGAGCGGTAGTCCCGCCGCAGGCGTTCCATCTCGTGTTCCATGCGGGCGATGTCGGTCGCCGACATGCCCTCCAGCTTCTTGGGCCTTGCCGGATCGGTCAGGTGCTCGGGCCGGGTCGCGGCCAGCAGCACCTTGGCATAGGAGAGGGTGAAGCGGTTGGCCGAGATCATCATCTCCACCGCATCGATCTGGCGCAGCGGCTTCATCCGCCGCAGGATCGGAAAGATCGCCGGAACCACCATGCGGTCCTTCAGCATGTCAGCGACCTCGGGGGCGATGCCGTCCAGCATGTGCCACCGCTCCTGAATCCGCTTGATGTCCACAGCCAGTCCTTCGGCGATGGCCTTGGGCGGCACTCCTTTCTCGATGGCCTGCAACAGCATCCGGTGTTCCTGGATCGCCGTCATCCGGGCGATCCGCCGGTTATAGGTGAAACCCTCATCATCGGTGGAGACCAGGCAGCGTGCCTCGGTCGCTCCGATCTCCCGCAGGGCTGCCAGACGGAGATGGCCGTCCAACAGGATGTAGGGGCCGGACCGCTCCTTCACCTTCTCGGGATGGACGGCCAGGGGCTCGACCAGCCCCACTTGGCGGATCGAAGCCAGGATAGTGCGGAATTTCGGGGTCTTGAGAACTTCCTTCCCCACCACCTTGGTCGGCAGGATGCGGTCCAGCGGCAAGGTGATGGTTTTCGCCTCGAAACCGAGCCGGATACCGGTCATAGTGTTTCTCCCTTCAGGCGATCCGCCAGTGGCTTCGGCAGGTCGAGCAGCCCTTCCGCCCGCAGCAGAGTGCGGAAATGTTCGTCGGCAAGCAGGCGCCGCAGCGCCGAGGTCAGCAGGATCAGCCGTTGCTCACCGATATCGGCCTTGCGGATCAGCATCTGCTGGCGGTGGACCTCTTCCTGGTAGACCTGGGCAAGCCGCCTGGGCGATGGGGGCTGATCCTTGCCCGGCCATTTGTGGCCATAGGCCTTCCCTATCAGCTTGCGGCGCTCGATCAGGCGCCGGACCTTGAGAAGCTGAGGGCCTTTCAGGGTTCCGTCCTGGTAGGCATCCATCAGACTGTGCTGCATGGCGGAATCGTCGCTGTGGGCGATCTGGCTGGCCAGATAGATGGGCATCCAGCCCCGTTCCACCGCGGCGATCAACCGCTCCTCGCCTTCGCGCAGCAGAATCAGGATTTCCGAGATATAGGATGAATCAAGACCGGTCTTGGCTCCGATCTCGGGCGAACTGTAGCCGCGATCCTCCAGGATGCGGATGGCGGTCAGCAGGTCGCGGTTGGTGTGCTTGCGCCGCGCCATGTTCTCGATCAGGCCGCGCAGATAGGCATCGGCCTCGGTGGTATTCTCGATCAGGGCGGGAATGGTCCTCTCCCCCAGCGCCACGACTGCTTCCAGGCGGCCCTGGCCGCAAATCAGATCGTATCTTGGCCCATCCTGATCCCGGCCGCATTCCCTGACCGTGATCGGTCGCTTGAGGCCGACCGAGGCGATGCTGTCGATCATGGCGGCGAACATCTCGCGATTCCGGCTGCGGGGATTGGCGATGCGGATACGCTCCACCGGAATCACATGGATGGTTTCGGTCTCCGTTTCGCCGTCCATCATGCCACCTCGCGCAGGGCGACACGGCGGACGAGATCGAACAGGCGTTCCAGTGCGGTGAAACGGTAGGCATCAAGACCGACGCCGTTGTCCTCGGCCAGACGCAATTTATTCACGGCCATGTCGATGGCGGGCAATAGATAATAGTCCAGGATGTCGCGGTTGCCGGGCGCCATCCGTACCGCCACCGTGATATCGGACAGCAGGCTGGTCTCCAGGCGGATGGTCCAGCGATGAGCCCCTGCCTTGGTGGTCTCGCAACGGGAAATGACCAATGAGACGGTGAATTCGTCATTGATCACCACCAGGCCGCTTTCCAACTCGCGGCGCACCGAGCCGCCCAGGTCGCGGATACGGCGCAGTGTGTCCTCCACCACGGTGGGAAACATCCGGCGCAGGTGGCGATTGTCCTCGATATAGGCGT
Source organism: Phaeospirillum sp. (assembly GCA_030651575.1). Taxonomy (GTDB): domain Bacteria; phylum Pseudomonadota; class Alphaproteobacteria; order Rhodospirillales; family Magnetospirillaceae; genus Phaeospirillum. Next base: position 16,212 of record JAUSFB010000024.1, on the reverse strand, counting down.
AATCGCGGCCGGGGTCATAGCCGACCAGGGCATAAGCCCTGAGCAGGCTGCCGAACCGATGGCGAATCGCGCCACTGGATGGCCCGTCCCGTGCTTCATCGATGACGATGGCTGACAACAACCCATGCCGCGTATGTAGCGCCTTCAGGTGGTCCAGGATCTCTTCGTCGGAAAACCGCCGTGACCGCTCGACGATGATCGCCTGGGCCGCCCGGTAGTCCTGGATATCGACGATGGGAGTGAAGACGCCTTCGGCCCGGATCCACTCTTCCGGCGGGTTTCTAACCCGCTGAGCCTTCAGCTTGAAGGAGCGGCGGTTGAAGACATTGTTGCCGATATACTTTTCGTTGGTCAGCACCTGATGCACCGTCGAAGCACACCAAGACCGCCCGAGATCGGTCATGGTGCCCTCGGCGTTCAGCAGGGCGGCGATCTCGCCCTCGCGGCGGCCCTCCTTCACGAACAAGCGGTAGATGCGCCGCACGGTCTCGATTTCGCTCTCGGGGCCGGGCTTGAGGATCACCCGGTCTGTTTGCAGGCATTTGTGCTGTCCCCTTTCCAGAACGCCGAGTTCGGCTCCGGTCTGGTCGACCCGCATGCGGCGCAATCCGTACCCGGCAGGCCCGCCCTGGCGATAGCCCATCCGGATCAACCTGCATTGCCCCACGAACACCTTGACCGACAGGTCGCGGCTGTAGTCCCCCGCCTGGCTACGGCGGATCATTTTCAGCAAGGAGGACGGCATGCTGCCGTCGTTGACGAACTGCTCGGCGCAGTACTCAACCCGAACGCCAGCCTTCTTGCACAGGTATTCGTAGTAGGCGCTCTCGTCGGTGTCCTGGAAGCGACCAAAGCGGCTGACGTCGTAGACCAGCAGCATCTCGAAATCGGCGCGGCCCTGGGTCGCATCGGCGATCAGCCTTTGCAACGCCTCGCGCCGATCCAGTTGCAGCCCGCTTATTCCTTCGTCGGCGTAGGTACGGACAATCTCCAGTCCGTGGCGTTCGGCGTAATGGGCGATGGCATCAGCCTGGTTCTCGGTGGAATACTGCTGGTGCTCGGTGGACATGCGCAGATACTGGGCGGCTCGCAAGGGGCCATCCCGGCTTTCGGATTTGCCCTTGTTCTTGCTTTTTCTTGCCGCCACGGATGCCCCCTGATTTTTATTGGCCGCCCGCATGACCATGCTTTCCGCTTCATTCTATGGGCGGAGCGACCTCCATGTCCCTGCTGGAAAAGGGAACTAAAGTTCCCTTCATGGGGCTTGACAAAGCCGAGAACCAAGACCTTGCAACAGCCATTGCTGACGCGCTACGCGCCGAACTGGGCAGCCGCTCCGTCGCCAAGACGGTGGCACGCTGGACCGGCGTCAGTGACCGGGCCGTCAAAAAATGGCTGGCGGGTAAGGCGGTTCCGGGTGGCGTTCACCTGGTGGCGCTGATGCGACATTCGGATGCCGTGCTGGCGGTGGTGCTGAAGGCCGCGGGACGGCTATGAGACCGGGCCATGGTCCGTCGTGATCAGCTCGAAGGATTGATGGGCTGTTCAGGGGAGGATGGACGTGACCGATTCCTCTGACGCAATTCGCGGCTCTTCCAAAAAATTTCGGCAAAAACCCCACCACCTCCGTCTTATGGATTAGCGAACCACCCATGCTATCATTTCGTGCGGTGGATCGATCCAGACGGGGGAATGGGGATGTTCGTCACGCGGACGACGATTGGGCTGGCAGTTGGCATTCTTGCCCTGAGCGGAATTGCCTTCGCCGCACCCGAGACCAAACCCATCCCCTCCATGGAACTGGCTCGGAGCCTGATCGACGCCGAACAGTTCGAGCAAGCGGTTGCCGTCCTCAAGCAACTCGACACCCCAGACAGCACCGCCACCGCCCAGATCAACCTGCTGTTCGGACGCATCTACCTCGCCATCGGCAAGCCAGCCAAGGCTCTGGGATTCTTCGAGGAGGCATCCTTCGCATCCCTCGACGGTGAAGCCGAAGCCTATCTGGGATTGGCCGAAGCCGATCTCGCGTTGGGCGATCTTGCCAAGGCCCGGCGCAATGCCGCCCTGGCGTTGAAAAGCGATCCCGATCTGATCGCTGCCCATCTGGTGTTGGCCCGCGCTGATCAGCGCATTGGCAAGGCTGCCGAAGCTACCAACCGATTGCGCCAACTCCAACGGGACCGTGAAAACACCGAGGATGTCGCCATCGTCCTCGCCCGTTTCCTGGCCCAGCAGGATGGCCCCTCCGCCGGTATCGCCGAACTGGAGCGGTTCGTGCGCCAAGTCCCAACTTCCGCTGGGGCTTACGACGCCCTCGGGCAGATGAAGTGGGCAACCGGGCGCAAAGCGGAAGCCGTTCAGGCACGGGACACCGCCCGGCAACTCTATCTGGATCGTGGACAGACCGGTCGTTCCGAGGCTATGGCGGCATGGATCAAGGCGGTCGATCCCCAGGGAAAACTGAAGACCCAGGAAACGATGGTCGAGGAGCCAGCGAAGCCGATCCAGCCTGAACTTCAAAAGCCAATTCCGCCCAAAGAAGCACCGCCCCCCAAGGCTCAACCTCGCTCACCGGTCGAAGCCGCTCCGGCACCGCCACCCCGTAGGGTCACCCAGGCGGTGGCCCTGGCCCAACCAGAGCCATTCCCCATCGCCCCCGGTAGCCCGATCATGACCGGCAGCGGCGTCGTGCTGGAGGGCGGGCGTCAGATCATCACCAACCGGCATGTGGTCGAGGGCACCACCACCCTCTATGTGCGCAACGGCACCGGTTATGTCCGCAAGGCCCGCGTCGCCAAGGTGTCGCAGGATGATGATTTGGCCCTACTGGAGATCGACAAGGCATTCCCGGAAGGGGCCGTCACCCCGATCTCGGAAATCGTGCAGCCCACCGCCGGACGCGCCGCCATCGTCATGGGCTATCCCCTGATCGGCATCCTAGGAGACGAGCAACCGGCCCTGACCGAAGGCATCGTCGCCAAGGCCGCCGGGCTGGGCAATGACCCCAACACCTTCCAGATGACCACCAAGATCAACAAGGGTAATTCCGGCGGCCCGGTGTTCGACAAGCGCGGCCACCTGCTGGGCGTCGCCGTCGGCAAGACCGACAACGCCGCCATCTACCAGAAGACCGGCACCCAGATGGAAGACATGAATATCGGCATCAAGGGTGGCCGCATCCTGGCCTTCCTGGGCAAGGTCGCCGCCGCAGAAACCGCTGCCCCGGAAATGAGCCTGGAAGACCTGTACCAGCAGATGCTTCCTCGTGCCGTTCTGATCGTCGGGCAGAAATGAGATGAAAACGACAGCCTTCATCGCCGCCTTGATTGCTCTGCTGCCCCAATCGGCCTCCGCCGAATGGGTGCGGGCGACCGGAAGCTACATCTTCCCGCCCGTGATGACCGAGGCCGAAGCGTGCCAGCAGGCGGAAACCCGCGCCCGTGCCGATGCCGTGCGTCAGGTAACCGGCGAAACCTTGTCTTCGGAAGAGGCCATGCGCTGCACCGAGCAGGGCGACGAGGCCGAATGTGCCCGTAACTCGACGGTCTGGACCATGGTCGGCGGCGACATCCGCTCCATCCGCGACCGCAAGGTCGAAACCATGGTCGAGGTCGAAACCTTCCGCAAATGCGTGGTGTCGTTCGAGGCCGACGTGTTCGTGGCCGAGGGCAAGCCCGATCCCAATTTTGATGTCGGCGTGGCCCTCAACAACGCGGTCTATCGGGATGGTGAAAAGCTGACCGTCACCCTGAAGCCATCCCAACCCATGGCGGTGCAGATTTTCCAATGGCTGCCCTATGAGAAGGGCGATACCCAGGTGGGACGTATTTTCCCCAATCAATTCGACGCCGTCGAGCGCATCGCCAAACAGATCATCATCCCCACCGAGGCCGGGGGAAAACGCTACGACCTGAAGGTGAGCTTTCCATCCGGTCAGTCGGCCCACCGCAAGATGGTCGATGAATACCTGATGGTGGTTGCCACCAGGAAGCCCATGGCATTGCGCGACAGTTATTCCCTGGACGACTTCAACCGCGTGGTGGCGGAAATCCCCCAGGGAGACCGCCGCATCGTGCGTCGGCTCTACAATATCGTGCGAGGTGGCGAATGAACGCCGCCCGCACCCTGCCGGTCATTCTCGCCCTGGCCGCCGTCACCGGCTGCGCCAGCCCCACCTACATCAACACGGGTGAGGGCGAGACCGGCTGGCTGGGCATGAATGAGGTCACATTCCAGATCAATGACGCCTACAAGGCTGCTCCGCCCGATTGCGTCGCCATCCTGCCACTGACCATCAAAACGCCGTCCCAGCCCATGGCAACCCCCGAGGATGCCGCCAAGGTTCGGCTATCGCTCTATGCCCACCTCGCCACCCAATCCAAACGCGGGGTTCGGTTGGAGCGCATCGACCATGTGCTGAACCAGGTCAAGGGCGACCGCAAGGCGCTGGCCGAGCAGATCAAGTGCGGCACCATGCTGGAAGGTGAAGTCACCGAATACGGCACCACCTTCCTCGCCCTGTATTCCCGCGTTGCTGTTGGGATCGATCTGAAGATGGTTCGCGCCGCCGATGGTGTGGTGTTGTGGGAGGGGCATCACACCGCTGCCAGTCATGGCGGCTCGATCCCCCTCGATCCGGTTGGAATCGCCATGGGGCTGCTTGACGCCGCCAGCAACATCCGCGACGAACAGATTTTGCGGGTGACCGACGACCTCGCCCGCCGTCTGGTTTCCACCATTCCCGACAACCGGGTGGTGGCGCTGGACGACCCGGTGAACGAGCCGCCGAAGCCAGTCCAGCAAGCCGCTCCTGCCGACGATCTGGCGGTGGCGGAGAAGCTGTTGGCCGAAGGTGATCATGCCGGTGCCCTGGCCGCCGCCGACCGTGCCCTGGCCACCGACCCGAACCGGGCCGGAGCTTGGTTCCTGAAGGGCCGGGTGCTGATGCTTGATCAGGATTACACCCAAGCCGAATCCGCCATCCTGAAAGCGGTGGCGCTGGATCACGGCAATGCCCGCACCCTCAATGCCCTGGGGGCGGTCAATGCAGCCAAAGGGGCGAACGACCGGGCGCTGGCCGCCTATGGCATGGCGATCTCCGCCGATTCGGCCAATGGCTTCGCTTGGTACAACAGCGCCGTCATCCATTTCAACGGGGGGAATCTGACCGAGGCGGCGGATGCCTTCTATGGCGCGGGATTGGCCTATCTCAAGACAGGCGATACCGCCAAGGCCGAACGCGCCCTGACCGATCTCAAAGACATCGCCAAATCCGGCATCCCGGTCCAGGCCAAGATCAGGACCATCGAGGATGCCCTTTCCGATCTGACCAGGAGGAAGACATGAACCGCTCCGCCCTTTGTGCCGTTCTGGGCGCATTGACCCTTGCCGCCTGCGCCGGTCCCCAGCCCGGCACCCCCGCCTGGACCGCCGATCAGGCACAGAAGAAGCAGGAGGCCCGCATGGAGACGGTCAAGGCGTCGGTGGACGACCTGCCGTCCTGGTACGCCAGCCCGCCCAATGACGAGTTCTCCATTTATGCTCCGGGCACCGCCACCTCCACCGATCTTCAGTTCGCCGAGGACAAGGCGGTGCTTGGGGCCAAACGGTCCCTGGCCGACCGCATCAACAGCAAGCTGTCGTCCAAGATGAAGGAATTCCTGTCGGAATCCGGGGCGGGCGAAAACACCCAGGTCATGGCGGAAAGCGAGCGGGTGACCAGCAACCTGATCACCGAGGTCAACCTGTCCGGCTACGCCATCACCGAGAAGAAGTTCGTCCCCGCCGGGCAGCAGTACCGCGCCTATGTGCTGCTGCAATATCCCCTGGGCAGCGCCAACCGCATCCTGGTCGATCAGGTCAACAAGAACAGCCTGCTTCAGGGCAAGGTCCGGGCGTCGAAGGCGTTCCAGGAGTTGAAGAAGGACATCCAGGATGCCAGGAAGACCAACTGAACCGACGAGGCACACCATGAGAGGGCTGCTGATCAATTTCGCAGGAGTTTTAACTCTGTCCTTGGGCGTCGCGGCCCCTTTGGCGGAAGCCGCGGGCCGAGAGATTACAGCGTGCGATCGTTTGGCTGCTTCGCCCTTCGATACAGAGGCGCTTGCTCCAGGGATAGCCACCAGTATTTTGGTTGTGGAGCAGGCGATTCCGGCCTGCAAGGAAGCTATCGCACGCTGGCCTGCCGACCTGAGACTATGGCTCCAATATGGCCGAGCACTCTTCGCGGCAAAAGATTTTCAGGGTGCAGTGTTATGGTATCGCATGGCCGCCGACCAGGGATTCGCCCCCGCGCAGAACTACCTTGGAGTCCTGTATGAGAAAGGCAAGGGCGTACATCAGGATGATCGAGAAGCGGTGAAGTGGTTTAGCAAGGCCGCCGACCAGGGCTATGCCTCGGCACAATTCAACCTCGGCACTATGTATGACAACTACCGGAGCGCCCTCGGAAATATGTACGGCCCCAGCCAGGGCATGCCCCACAATGATGCGGAAGCGGTGAAGTGGCTTCACACGGCTGCCGACCTGGACGATGACTTCAAGGAATTCCAACGTAACAGGAACGATATATTTCGTAACGACGAGAACATAATATCCCACAATGATGCGGAAGCGGTGAAGTGGACCCGCAAGGCCGCCGACCAGGGCTATGCCTCGGCGCAATTCAACCTCGGCACCAAGTATAACAACGGCTGGGGCGTGCGTGTGAATTATGCAGAAGCGGTGAAGTGGTATCAAAAGGCTGCAGATCAGGGATTGGCAAATGCACAGTTCGAACTCGGACTCCACTACGCTAATGGCAACGGCGTGCCCCAGGATTACACCGCAGGGGGGAAGTGGATCCGTAAGGCCGCCGACCAGGGCCATGTCTCGGCGCAAAATCACCTCGGAGTCATGTATAACAAGGGCCACGGTGTTCTTCAGGATGCCGTTGCCGCCTACGGGTGGTTTAGCCTCGCTGCCTCCCGCGATCCTTATGACGCAGTGACGAACCGCGACCAAGTGGCGGCTCGCTTAACAGCGGCCCAAATCACGAAGGCGCAGCAATGGACGCGCGAGTGGAAGCCCAACAAGCCGATGCCACAAGATGGTCGAGCGACGCTTTCGCCGCGAACGACCCAAGCCACCAAAGAGACAACATCCGGTGCCAAAGCGGCGGTTGCCTCAAAATCCTTAAAGGAAGAGCCTCGGACATCCTCTGTAATAAAGTCTGGTTTCGTCATCTCACATGACGGCGATGTGCTGACCACAGATTCTATGATCCAACAATGCCGCAGCATCACCGTCCAGCCATTGAAGGGGCCGCCTGTGGTTGCGAAACTGGTAGCGACGGATTCTGTCAACAACCTTGCCCTGCTCAAAGCGAACCTTCGGGGTGCGGAAATTGCTCGCTTCCGCGAGGATAAGCCCATGCGTTCCGGCGACACCGTGGCGGCGGTGGGATACCCACTGTCGTCACCACAATCGCGTGAAGCCAAGGCCATCTCTGGCGTCATCAGCGCCATGGCAGGCATCCATGGTGACACCCGCCACTACCAGATCACCGCTCCGATCCAGAACGGTAATGGCGGAGGGCCTCTGGTGGACAACAGCGGCAACGTCATCGGCGTAGTCTGGGCAAAGCTGAACGCCGCGCGGATCGATAGACAAACCGAAGACCTGCCACCGAACATCGGCTTCGCCATCAAAGCTGAGTTGGCCCGCAAGTTCCTTGGTAACCACGGAATCGCCTACGAGACAGCCCCGACCGTATCAAATCTATCAGCTATCGAGGGGGGGGCACGAATCAAGCGGAGTACGGTCGCCATCGAATGCAAACTTAACCCGTCGGCCCAGGAGCCATCGACGGTCGCTACGGGACCCTCGGCAGAGGGGAAGCCCACAGACCCGACAGCGCCGGTATCCCCCTCAGGCCCTGTTTGCCAGTACGATAATGGTTACCGGTTCGTTGCGACGTTAGGACGATGCCCGAGTGGAACAATAAGTGTTGCCTCCCCACCGTTAACATCTCCCCTAGCACCGGCGCCGTTAAGTCGGCCCAACGAGCCGCCGACCTTCTCCATTCGATCAGTTCCCTCCACAACGGCTCAGGCTATCGATCTGGTCGGCAGGGTCTCCAGCAAAGGCCATATCACCGGCCTGCTTGTTGATGGCACCGATATCGCCGTCCAACCAGATGGAACGTTTTCCACTCGTCGAGGCATTCCGCTGGGTGACAGCGAGATCAGGGTGGTGGCTACCGATGAATGGGGACAGACCAGTGAAACTCGGATCAAAGTTACTCGTGTAGCCGCCCCCGCAGACACCGTACTGGCCCCACTTTCTTCAAGTCATCTTCACGGCAAGCCCCGTCCCAACGCCATTGCCCTGATCATCGGAATCGAGCAGTACAAGAGCGTTCCGCCCGCCGAGTTCGCCGAGAACGACGCCCGTAGCTTCTACGACTACGCCGTCAATGCCCTGGGGGTTCCGGCGTCGCGGGTCAAACTATTGACCGGTGCCGATGCTCAGAGGGTGGATGTGGAAGCGGCCATTCTGACTTGGCTGAAGCCGCAGGTGGTCAAGGGCCAGACCGAGGTGTTCGTGTTCTTCTCCGGTCACGGCCTCGCCTCCGATGACGGCAAGGATTTGTACCTGCTGCCCCATGATGGCAACCGCGCCTTGCTGGATCGCTCCGCCCTGCGCCGCAAGGAACTGATCGACATGATCGTGGATAGTGGAGCCAAGGCTGCCACCCTGTTCCTCGACACCTGCTATTCCGGCGGGACGCGGGGCAAGGAAACCCTGATCTCCTCCGCTCGTCCAATCCTGGTGGCGGCCAAGGAACAGGCGGTGCCGCCCAATGTCACCATCCTGGCCGCTGCCGGGAACGACCAGTTGTCCAGTTCCCTGGTTGCCGCCAAGCACGGCCTGTTCAGCTACTTCCTGATGAAGGGGCTGGAGGGTGACGCCGCCGGTTCCGACCGAACCATCACTGCCGCCAAGCTGGAAGCCTATCTGGCCGAGAAAATACCGTCCGAGGCGGCAAAGCTGGGGCGGACCCAGACGCCGCAATTGATCGGCGATGGCAGCCGGGTGGTCTCGTCATGGTGAGGACGAGACTGCGCGTCCCCGCCACCACCGGAATCCCGCCCAGAATGCCGTTGTCGCTGACCACCATGGCCGATATGGATTTGCCGGTCGCCATGACTATCCTCCTGAAACTCCCTGGAAATATGGTCCCGGTCATTTCGGTTCGCAACGGGAATCGGTGCCATTGTTCGAGACGGAGTCACAGGCGCTACTATCGGAATGAGAGAATGACATTGTCGCATGCCGTGGAGATACTGGCGACAGGGGGGGATGAGATGAGGGTGGAGAAATCACGGGGCACACTGAAAATCGGTTTTTTGGCCCTGGTTTTGTCCCTGGGCCTTGTCGCCAAGGCGCTTGCCGGGCCGTTTGAGGATGGACTCATCGCGCTTCAGCGAGCGGACTATAATACGGCGCTTCGGTTATGGCAGCCGATGGCCGAACGTGGCAGCTCGCCCTCCAGATCCCCCAACACGTCCGCCTAGGCGGTGCGTCTCTAAGTATATTTGGTCAAAAAGTCAGCCGCGTCCGTCTTATGGTATCTACCGTTGCCGCGTATGATCGCGGCGCTTAGCCTATCTCACGCGGGCGGCTCGCGGCCAATTTCGCCGACCTCAGCGACGGCAACAGGGTGATCTCGACATGGTGAAGAAGAAAGGCGCCTGCATCGTGAGCAGTTCCGCGAAGGCGATCGCTCTGGCGGTTATGGTTGCGATTGGTGTTCCCACTTTGGCGGCGGCAGGCCAGCCGCCGACCCTTGAGGACTTCCTGACGCCCGAGGAGCAGTTCTCGAACGGGCTCAACTATGCCATCGGCAAGGAGGTCCCGAAGGACGAGGAGAAGGCTGCACGCCTGTTCCGCAAGGCGGCGGAGAGCGGCCTTGCCCACGCGCAGCACAACCTTGGGGTCATGTACGAGAACGGTCGGGGCGTGCCGCAGGATTATGCCGAAGCGGTAAAATGGTATCGCAAAGCCGCCGACCAGGGGTACGCCACGGCGCAGTTCAACCTTGGGGGCATGTCCTACAATGGCCAGGGTGTCCCGCAGGATTACGCCGAAGCGGTAAGATGCTATCGCAAGGCCGCCGACCAGGGCAATGCCGAGGCGCAGTACAACCTTGGGATCATGTACCAGAGCGGTCAGGGCGTGCCGCAGGATTACGCCGAAGCGGTAAAATGGTATCGCAAGGCCGCCGACCAGGGCAATGCCGGGGCGCAGTACAATCTTGGGGTCATGTACAAGAACGGTCGGGGCGTGCCGCAGGATTATGCCGAAGCGGTAAAATGGTATCGCAAAGCCGCCGACCAGGGGGACGCACATGCTCAGGCAAGATTAGCGGCTTCATACGGTGCAGGTCTTGGTGTGCCACAGGATTTCACATGGGCCTATCGGTGGATCAGCCTTGCTGCTTCGCGTTTTTCCGCGAGTGAAATAGAAGAACTTGAAAAAGCTACCAAACGTCGCGACCAAACTGCGGCTCTGTTGACGCAGGCGCAGATCGCCAAGGCCCAACAGTGGGTACGTAATTGGAAGCCGGTTTCGGCAGTTAAGGAGAGCACTCCCTCTACCCCCTCCCCACTGCCTACGCAGAAAAGCCAGAAGACCGTTCCTGCCGCCCCCCAGACGTTGCCCGTCATTTCCACCTCGTCGACGCTTCAAACATTAACCGAGTCGGTGGAGATTTCCGGTCGGGTCAGCGGTGGAACTTTATCCTCACTGACGGTTGAAGGTCGGGCAGCACCGTTCAAACCCGATGGCTCGTTCAGCTTTCGCCGTGCGGTGCCGATAGGCGAGAGCGATATCCGTCTGATCGCCACCAACGAATGGGGCCAAAATGCCGAGGCAACCATCAAGGTATCGCGTAGCGTTGTCGCCACAATAAAAACGGAGTTCCCCCCTCTTGATCCCGGTCGCCTCCACGGCAAGCCCCGACCCAACGCCATCGCCCTGATTATCGGGATCGAGCAGTACAAGAGCGTGCCGCCCGCCGAATTCGCCGAGAACGACGCCCGCCGGTTCTACGACTACGCCACCAATGCCCTGGGCGTGCCTGCGTCGCGGGTCAAACTGCTGACTGGTGCCGATGCCCAGAGGGTGGACGTGGAGGCGGCCATTCTGACGTGGCTGAAGCCGCAGGTGGTCAAGGGGCAGACCGAGGTGTTCGTGTTCTTCTCCGGTCACGGTCTCGCCTCCGACGACGGCAAGGATTTGTACCTGCTGCCCCAAGATGGCAATCGTGCCCTCCTGGACCGCTCGGCCCTGCGCCGCAAGGAGTTGATCGACATGATCGTCGATAGCGGGCCGAAGTCGGCAACCTTGTTCCTCGACACCTGCTATTCCGGTGGGACGCGGGGCAAGGAAACCCTGATCTCCTCCGCTCGTCCAATCCTGGTGGCGGCCAAGGAACAGGCGGTGCCGCCCAATGTCACCATCCTGGCCGCTGCCGGGAACGACCAGCTATCCAGTTCGCTGGCCCAGGCGAAGCATGGCCTGTTCAGCTACTTCCTGATGAAGGGGCTGGAGGGCGACGCCGCCGGTTCCGACCGCACCATCACCGCCGCCAAGCTGGAAGCCTATCTGTCCGAGAAAATTCCGGCCGAGGCCGCCAAGCTGGGCCGCACCCAGACGCCTCAGTTGATCGGCGATGGCAGCCGGGTGGTCTCGTCATGGTGAGGACGAGACTGCGCACACATCAAGAGAGGGCGCGCCGTCGCCCCTTCATTTAGAGGCAGATGGAAATGGTATATCTGATCGGACTCATCGTAATTTCTCCGCTCTGGGGAATGCTCTCAACTCAATTGTTCCTCCAGTCCTGGCTGTCTTTCATCAATTTCGGCATATGCCTCATCGGCTTCATCCAAGGGAAGACCACCCGTCGCGATAACCTGATCGGGATCGGGCTTTGCTTGTCGTCCATGGCGCTGTTTTCAGCGGGCCTTTGGCTCGGACAATGGATTCTCGCCGAGCACTCTCCTTTTGGACAAACGCAGTCTGAAAGTATCGTGTATTGGGTGTTCTGCGCCATTTCGGCGCTGTTCATGGTTCCTCAGATGCTGACGCGGATCGTCAAGTCATGGAGACAGGCCACCGTCCCCGGCGAGCGTGAAAGTGAGTTTTTCAAGAATCGCGCCAAAATGGCTCAGAATGACGCAGGGCGATGAAAGCCTATTGGCCCGGCCTGTTCACCAGTATGCCTTGATTGTTGGCAAGACTCTGCTGTGGGGATAGCGCCATTGAATGCGCTCCGTGCTCCCGCCAATTCGCTCCGTACCGATGGGCCAATGCATTGTCGCTGATTACCAACACATTCTCCGCATTCCGGTCCTGGGCAGCTTGGCTGAAGTTAAATGACCCGGTAATAACTCGGCTCTGGTCGATGACCATGACCTTATTGTGGGCGATGGCGTGGGCGCGGTCGATGAATACGGGGACCCCAGCCTCTTTCAGGGCTTTGGCCGCCAAAGCCCCTTTCTTCTCGCATTCACCTTCGTCTTTGCAGATATTGCTTCTGTCCAAGATCGCTTGAACATCAACGCCACGCCGCTTGGCATCGGCCAGGGCCGCCACGATCTCAGGGCTGGTGAACGAATATGCCTGGACCAGCACTTGACGCCGGGCACTGGCGATCTGATCCACGATCAGGTCGGTGCAGGCTTCGCCGGGAGTGAAGCATACGCCGATGATCTCGGCGGCTGTGGCAGGAGATGCCAACAGGCTCAGGATCATTGCGAAAAGGACGCTATGCTTCACCGGGTGGCCTCAACGGCTGATATGACCTCATAAGCCGTTAGACGAAGATGCCGCAGGTTTTCCCGGAAAATTTCTCAGCGGTTGGAGGGCTTCTGCCCAGGCATGATGTCGGCCCCTTCTGGGGCAAACGGCATGCTCTTCGTTCGTGACGATGGAGGCATAGTCTCTTCCAAGGCGGTCGGCGCCAGATAGGTTGGAGCAACCTTCTCACCGGCCACCACCGGGGGCTTGTTTTCCCCTTGGCGGGGCTGAGGCTGGGCAAGTTTGGGGGTGTCCGCAGGCGCAACAGGTGTTGGAGCAGATTTGGCGGTTACCGGCTGGGTGATGTCGGTCGGGGGAGCCGTGCGACTGACGATGACCATTACGGCCAGCACGGCAACCACCATGCCCAACGCCACGCCCGACCATTTCCAGATTGGGAATGACCGAGGTGGTGACGACGCCGAAATACCAGTGGGCTGGCCGTTGGTAAGGATGGACGCCACAAGGTCCACTGGAGCCCTCAACTGACTTGCCTTCACGGCACCCAGAAACGCATCGGCGCTGGCGGCCTCATGGAGGGCCGAGGGGGATTGGGACAGGCGAGCATGGATGTTCTGCTGGCTCGCCTCATCCAATCCGCCATCCAGATAGGCCGCCAGTTCGGGGACTTCCAGCGCGTCTGATTCGCCACGATCCAGGCTCGCCGCAAGGTGAGCGGCTTGATGTGCATGGACACTGCCTCTTGCAGCATTGTCGGCCTCGCCGAAAAGCCGCTCGAACAGCGCATGAAGGGGGCCGGGGGTCACGGTCTGATGTCTCCTCGCTGAACCATTAGACGGACGCCTTCCACATTTTGACCGCCGGATGCTTATCCAGGGCTTCCCGCAGCCGGGCCATGACCCGCTGCTTCAACTTGTAGATCTCCTCCACCGGCCTCTGCATCTGACGCGCCACCTCTCGGGCCGGGATCGGTTCTCCGCTGCCCAATGCGATGTGCAGGTATAGACGTTCGGCGTCGGACAGGGATTGGGTGGTTTCCCGCAAGACCTCGGAGGCCAGGGACAACAGGCGGTCCCCTTCCTGCTCCAACAGGGCATCTTCCGGCGATGGCTGATCCGAGGGGATGCTCTCCCACTCCGGTGCCGCAGTCGTGATGGCTGTGGCCTCGGCCCTCTGCTGACGGAGCGGCATGGTGCTGCGGATGAAGTCGATCAGCAACCGGTCCACCATGTGCAGGACGAAGCCGGTAAAGCTGCCGATGCCACGATATGCCTTCAGTCGGCGGTAATCATCGGCGATCAGTGCCACGCAGATGTCCTGGTAGGCATCCTGGCGGATATCGGCCCGATCTGCTCCGGGAAGACGGCGGGTGATGATGCGATTGATGTCGGTGCCGAAGAACCGCTCGAACGCGGTCCAGCCATCGGACGCAGAATGGACTTGGAACAGCCGCAACAGCCGCTCGGACAGAACATCCCTGGTCACCAGGGCGACGAAGGTCTCGATCCGACTGGAGCCGTTATAGGGCCGTAATCGCCGGAAGCCATCGGCACGAAGGGCCTCCATGACATCCGAAAAGGCTGCACGGGCGTCGTCGTCGCGCCCACAGAGCAATCGGCAGGCTGTCCAGGCCGTATCGGCGATGCGACGCACCAACCGCTCCCACGCCTGAGGCTTGCCCTCGATGACGGACCGGACGACATCTCGGTCTTGGGCTGTATCGACGGCCACCACAGGAATGCCCCCTTCAAGCAAGGTCTGAGGTTAGCCCAAATTCGGAAAAGGGAGAAAGAAGAAGCGTGAGGCCTAGGCCTTTCAGGATTCTTGTTCGCCTGTAGCGCCACGCCGTTCCCTTTGCCATGATGTGGAGTTGGCGAATGGGGGGGGGGCACGGCGGCGATGCAGCGGGGCGTTTGGGTCAAGGGGCTGAGCAAGGACGACAAGGCGGCCATCGCAGCCACCTGCGAACGTTTCATCGCCGAGGTGCTGAAGCCCCGCTTCCTGCCCGAGATCCGTCCGACTGAATTCAACTACCCCGTCCATATCACCGGCAAGTGGCGCGGCGACAAGTACAGCTTCATCCAGCGCTACCGCTCCGGCTTCGCCGACAATGCCGGCGAGGAATTCGATGCCGCTTTCGCCCGCCTCGACCATGTCAGCGGCGAGCGCTTCGACCTGATGTGGCACCGCCATACCGGCCAGTGGCTTGTGCTTCCAGGCCGGAATCACTGTGCCTGAGGCGCTGGCGCTGATGGAAACGGAAGGCTTGCTCCAACCGCTATGACCCGCTTCGATGTCGATGCCCTGCGGCGAATGGCCGTCTACGCCGCCCGCATCCACCAGCTGGTCGAGGCGGGCGGCAATCCCAATTACGAGGAAGCCTGCAAACTGGTGGCCCGGATGGGCGGCTTGCGCGGGGCGGACGAGCAAGCGGCCCATGTGCTGGATTTGAAAGTGCGGTTCAAGGCCAAGCGCAACTTCATGAAGCTGCTGGGGAAATGACCATCCGGCGGGCCGAAATCGACCGGGAAATCACCCGTCTGCTGGCGCGCCAGAGCGAGTTCCGCGCCGCGGCGGATGTGGTGGTGGCGGCATGGCGCGCCTTCCCCGAGGTGCAGGCCATCGCCCTCATCGGCTCGGTGGCCAAGCCTCTGCGCAAAGAGGTGCCACGCTTCCAGCCGTTCCGCCGGCACGGCATCGAGTTGTGGCACGAATGCGGCGACCTCGATCTTGCGGTCTGGCTGGACAGCCGGGACCGTCTCGGCGATATGCGCCGCGCCCGCGATCTCGCCCTGCGGCTGGCCTGTGACTCCAGAACCGGAATCCTCGTCGCCAACCATCAGGTGGACACCTTCTTGTTCGAACCGGGCAGCGACCGTTATCTGGGGCGACTGTGTTCATTCGCGCAATGTCCGAAGAGCAAGCGCGACTGCCTGACGCCCGGCTGCTGTGCCGTCCCGTTCAACAAGGTCGTCGAAGGTTTCCGACCCGACTACACCCTGCTGGCTGGCGCGGTGCCGCTGTATGAACGCGCCTCCGGGTCCACATGGCGCGCCGCCGATCTGCCAGCGGCCGGTGACAGTTTGGCATCGGCGTGATAGACGGTTGGGCATGTCTGGTCCCGACGCCCTCTACCATCGCCTGTTCTCCCATCCGCTGATGGCGGAACAGCTCGTGCGTGAGTTCGTGCCCGAGGCCATGGCGGTCGGGCTGGATTTCGCCCGCATGGAGCGGATCAACGCCAAGTTCCATGACCGCGATGGCAAGCGGCGTGAAGGCGACGTGATCTGGCGGATGCCCACGAGCGGCGGCGAGGATGTGTTCCTGTACATCCTGTGCGAATTCCAATCGTCGGTCGACTGGTGGATGGCAGTGCGCACCCAAGTTTACGAGGGTCTGCTG
>JAUSFB010000017.1 GCA_030651575.1 Phaeospirillum sp. | reverse complement strand
TCCCGCCGGAGGGTTACCCAGATGCATGAGATCATTCGTCAGCTTGAGGAGAAGCGGGAGCGCGCCCGGCTTGGCGGGGGTGTTGGCCGGATTGCGGCGCAGCACGCCAAGGGCAAGCTGACGGCGCGGGAGCGGCTGGAGCTTTTGCTGGACCCGGATTCGTTCGAGGAATGGGACATGTTCGTCGAGCATCGCTGCCACGATTTCGGCATGGCGGAGCAGACGACGCCGGGCGATGGGGTGGTGACGGGCTATGGGACCATCAACGGGCGTCTTGTTTTTGTGTTTTCGCAGGATTTCACGGTGTTCGGCGGCTCGCTGTCCGAGGCGCATGCCGAGAAGATCTGCAAGATCATGGACAAGGCGGTGCAGGTTGGGGCGCCGGTGATCGGGCTGAACGATTCGGGCGGGGCGCGCATCCAGGAGGGCGTCGCCTCGCTGGCGGGCTATGCCGAGGTGTTCCAGCGCAATGTGATGGCGTCGGGAGTGGTGCCGCAGATTTCGCTGATCATGGGGCCTTGCGCCGGCGGCGCGGTGTATTCGCCGGCCATGACCGACTTCATCTTCATGGTCAAGGACAGCTCGTACATGTTCGTGACCGGCCCGGACGTGGTCAAGACGGTGACCCACGAGACGGTGACGGCGGAAGAGCTGGGCGGCGCGGTGTCGCACACCGCCAAGTCGGGCGTCGCCGATCTGGCGTTCGAAAATGACGTGCACGCGCTGTTGCAGTTGCGCCGTTTCATGGACTTCCTGCCGGCGAGCAACCGCGAGAAGCCGCCGCACCGGCCGACCTCGGACAATCCCGAGCGGATCGAGGCCAGCCTGGACACCTTGATCCCCGACAACGCCAACAAGCCCTACGACATGAAGGAGCTGATCGCCAAGGTGGTCGACGAGGCCGACTTCTTCGAGATCCAGCCCAATTACGCCGGCAACATCATCGTCGGCTTCGCCCGCATGGAAGGCCGCACGGTGGGCATCGTCGCCAACCAGCCCATGGTGCTGGCCGGCTGCCTGGACATCGCGTCCAGCATCAAGGGCGCGCGGTTCGTGCGCTTTTGCGACGCCTTCAACATTCCGATCGTGACTTTCGTCGACGTTCCCGGCTTCCTGCCCGGCACGGCGCAGGAATTCGGCGGCATCATCAAGCACGGCGCCAAGCTGCTCTATGCCTATGCCGAATGCACCGTGCCCAAGATCACCGTCATCACCCGCAAGGCCTATGGTGGCGCCTATGACGTGATGAGCTCGAAGCATCTGCGCGGCGACGTCAACTTCGCCTGGCCGACCGCCGAGATCGCGGTGATGGGGCCGAAGGGCGCGGTGGAGATCATCTTTCGCGGCGATATCGGCGACGCCGACAAGATCGCGGCGCGGACCGAGGAATACCGCCAGAAATTCGCCAATCCCTTCATCGCCGGCCATCGCGGCTTTATCGACGACGTCATCATGCCGCGCAACACCAGGAAGCGCATCTGCCGCAGCCTGGCCATGCTGAAGGACAAGGACGTCAAGAACCCGTGGCGCAAGCACGGCAACATTCCGCTGTAGGGATCGGCCGGCCACGGACAGGCGCGGCTCTCCAATGAGGGGATAGACTGATGTTCAAGAAGATTCTGATCGCCAATCGCGGCGAGATCGCCTGCCGGGTCATCAAGACGGCGCGCAAGATGGGGATCAAGACGGTCGCGGTGTATTCCGAGGCCGACAAGGACGCCCTGCACGTCGCCATGGCCGACGAGGCGGTGCATATCGGCCCGGCGGCGTCGGCCCAGTCCTATCTGGTGATCGAGAAGATCATCGACGCCTGCAAGCGGACCGGGGCCGAGGCGGTGCATCCGGGCTATGGCTTCCTGTCGGAAAAGCGCGCCTTTCAGGAGGCGCTGGCCGAGGCCGGCATCGCCTTCATCGGCCCCGACGCCCACGCCATCTTCGCCATGGGCGACAAGATCGAGTCCAAGAAATTGGCGCGGGAAGCCGGGGTCAACACGGTTCCCGGCTTCCTCGACGTGATCAAGGACGCCGACGAGGCGGTCCGGATCGCCCAGACGATCGGCTATCCGGTGATGCTGAAGGCCAGCGCCGGCGGCGGTGGCAAGGGCATGCGGCTGGCCTGGAACGACGCCGAGGCCCATGAGGGCTTCACCAGCGCCACCAACGAGGCCAAGACCAGCTTTGGTGACGACCGGGTGTTCATCGAAAAGTTCATCGAGCAGCCGCGCCATATCGAGATTCAGGTGCTGGCCGACGGCCAGGGTACGATCCTCTATCTGGGCGAGCGCGAATGCTCGATCCAGCGCCGCCACCAGAAGGTGATCGAGGAGGCGCCGAGCCCCTTCCTGACGCCCGAGACCCGCAAGGCCATGGGCGAGCAGGCCTGCGCCCTGGCGCGGATCGTCGACTACAAGTCGGCCGGCACGGTGGAGTTCATCGTCGGCGGCGCCACCGGCGAGTTCTACTTCCTGGAGATGAACACCCGCCTCCAGGTGGAGCATCCGGTGACCGAAAAGATCACCGGCCTCGACCTGGTGGAGTGGATGATCCGGGTGGCGGCCGGCGAAAAGCTGCCCATGGCCCAAGACGACATCAAGCTGACCGGCTGGTCCATGGAGGCCCGCGTCTATGCCGAGGACCCCTTCCGCGGCTTCCTGCCCAGCACCGGCCGCCTGACCCGCTATGCCCCGCCGCCGGAAAGCGCCCATGTGCGGGTCGATACCGGCGTCTATGAGGGCGGCGAAATCAGCATGTTCTACGACCCCATGATCGCCAAGCTGATCACCTACGGCCCGACCCGCGACGCCGCCATCGCCCATATGCGCCAAGCGCTGGACGAGTACCACATCCGGGGCGTCACCCATAACATCCCGTTCCTGGCCTCGCTGTTCGCCAAGGATCGCTTTGTCAAAGGCAACATCACCACCAATTTCATCGCCGAGGAATACCCCGACGGCTTCACCTCCGACGACCTGCCCTCCGACGACCCCACCACCCTGATCGCGGTGGCGGCAGCCATGAAGCGGCGCATCGTCGAGCGCAATATCCTGATCTCGGGCCAGTTCCCCGGCCACGAGATGAAGGCGCCGGAGGAATGGACGGTGGTGCTGGGCGGCGTCTATCACGACGTCGAGGTCCGCCCGGCCTCCGGCGGCTACGCCGTGGTGATCGGCACCGAGGCGATCGAGGTCAAGACCGACTGGCGGATCGGCGACCCGCTGATCCGCGCCAATGTGGACGGCCGCCCGATCTGCGTCCAGGTGGACCGCACCGGCGTGTCGTTCCGGCTGTCCCATTCCGGGGTGCAGGCCGATGTCTGGGTGCTGACCCGCCCCACCGCCGAAATGCACAAGCTGATGCCCTACAAGGCCCCGCCGGATATGAGCAAATACCTGCTGTCGCCTATGCCGGGACTGCTGGTCAAGCTGCTGGTCGAGGAAGGCCAGCCGGTCAAGGCCGGCGAAGCCCTGGCCGTCATCGAAGCCATGAAAATGGAAAATATCCTCAAGGCCGAACGCGACGGAACCATCGCAAAACTCCACGCCAAAGCCGGAGACTCACTCGCCGTCGATCAGAAAATTATCGAGTTCG
>JAUSFB010000016.1 GCA_030651575.1 Phaeospirillum sp. | reverse complement strand
CATCGCCCGGCGGCATGATGGCGGCTGGTTCGTCCTGGCCAAGGACGAGGGCGGTCAGGCCATCATCCATGACCCGCTGATCGGCCGGGCCGAGCAGGTCGGTGCCGAGGACCTCAACTCCCGCTGGGACGGGCGGCTGGTGCTGCTGGCCACCCGGGCGCAACTGGCGGCCATGGGAACCCGATTCGACTTGACCTGGTTCATCCCGGCGGTGGTCAAGTATCGCCGGCTATTCGGCGAGGTGCTGCTGGCCTCGTTCTTCCTCCAGCTGTTCGGGCTGATCAGCCCGCTGTTCTTCCAGGTGGTGACCGACAAGGTGCTGGTCCACCGCGCCGTCACCTCGCTGGACGTGCTGGTGTTCGCCCTGATCGCCGTCAGCCTGTTCGAGGTGGTGCTGGGCTATCTCCGCACCTATGTGTTCAGCCACACCACCAACCGCATCGATGTGGAGCTGGGCTCCCGCCTGTTCCGCCATCTGATGAGCCTGCCCATCGCCTATCACGGCGCCCGGCGGGTGGGCGATACGGTGGCCCGCGTGCGGGAATTGGAGAATATCCGCAGCTTCCTCACCGGCTCCGCCCTGACCCTGGTGATCGATCTAGGCTTCACCGTGGTGTTCTTCGCGGTGATGTTCTGGTACGCCCCCATTCTGGCCTGGATCGTTGTGGGATCGCTGCCGTTCTATGTGGTGCTGTCGCTGCTGGCCTCGCCGGTGTTGAAAAGCCTGACCGAGGAAAAGTTCAAGCGCGGCGCCGAGAATCAGGCCCTGCTGGTGGAGGCTTGCAGCGGGATGGAGACGGTCAAGGCGCTGGCGGTCGAGCCCCAGATGCAGCGCAAATGGGACGAGCAGTTGGCGGCCTATGTGCAGACCTCGTTCCTGGCGGCCAATTTCGGCTCGGCGGCGAGCCAGGGTGTCCAGACCATCCAAAAGGTCACCACCGCCCTGACCCTGTGGTTCGGGGCCAAGCTGGTGATGGAGGGCGATCTCACCATCGGCCAACTGGTGGCCTTCAACATGCTGGCCGGGCGGGTGAGTCAGCCGATCCTGCGCCTCGCCCAGCTGTGGCAGGACTTCCAGCAGGTGCGGATCAGCGTCGACCGCCTGGGCGATATCCTCAACGCGGTGCCGGAGGGCAAATCCACCAGCGGCAAGGGCGCGTTGCCCGCCATCAAGGGCGAGGTCGCCTTCACGGACGTGGTGTTCCGTTATCGCCCCGACCGGCCGCCGGTGCTGAAAGGCATCTGCCTCACCATTATCCCCGGTCAGGTGGTCGGCGTCGTCGGCCCCTCGGGGTCGGGCAAGAGCACCCTGACCCGGCTGATCCAGCGGCTGTATCTGCCGGAATCCGGCCGGGTGCAGATCGACGGCTTCGACCTCGCCGCCGTGGACCCGGCCTGGCTGCGGCGTCAGATCGGGGTGGTGCTGCAGGAGAACTGGCTGTTCAACCGCAGCATCAAGGACAATATCGCGCTCTCCGATCCCTCGATTCCGCTCGACCGGGTGATCGCCGCCGCCAAGACCTCCGGCGCCCACGAGTTCATCTCGGAG
>JAUSFB010000015.1 GCA_030651575.1 Phaeospirillum sp. | reverse complement strand
CGCTGCCGCATCTGGGGCACCCCCAGCCACTGGGCGTCCAGTAATCTCGCCTCTACCCGGTACCCACAGCCTTTGAGCGCCGCGAGGATCTGCAGGAAGTATCCTTTGGCGGTTCCCTTCACCAGGCCGGAAACATTCTCGGCGACGAAGACCCGCGGCTGAATACCCTTCAGTATCCGCGCGTACTCAAAGAACAGGTCGTCAGTCCGCTGCTCGACATCAGAATAGGACTTGACCTCTCCCCACCCGGCTTCACGCTTCCCCGCCGTCGAGAAGGACGCGCAGGGAGGCGACCCGTCGAGCAGGTCCACTTCCCCGGCCTTCATCCCAATAGCAGCGAGTATCTCCTGGGGGCGGACCTTCCTGATGTCGCGCGTGTCCAGAATGGAGCCCGGATGGTTGGCGCGATAGGTTTCCTGGGCGGCCGGGATGAACTCCGAAGCCCAGAGCACCCGATACCCTGCCATCCGATACCCGAGACACGAGCCCCCGCACCCCGAAAACGTAGAAACGACGTTTAGCCCGTTCCAGGGGGTCGCTTCAATCTCCCCCATCATCGGCACCCGGTACGGCGGCTTTGCCACCGGAGAACTGGTAGCCGCAGCGGGGACAGACGTGTTCAACCGGGATGGTTTCGTCGTACTCCTGGAACTCTTCCGGGGCCTCTTTATCGCCGTCAAGTACTCCCCCCCCCACCAGCTCACCCAACAGCGCGTCGAGCCGCTCGGTATCGTACCACGTGCCCGCCAGGCTGTCATGCTGCTGGAGGTCGGTGAGCAGGGCGGCCAGCGCCCCGGTATCGTAATCGATCTGGGCGGGGTCTGGATTATCGGTGGTAAGAACCTTGAGCTCTTCCGCCTGGCTGCACTGCACCACGCGGCAGGGCACCTGCCAGCCAGGAGAGACGCCTGCCGGTTCCGGGTAGCTTTCCGCTCGCAGCTTGAGCAGCGCCAGGCGCCGCGCGTGACCGCCGAGGATCGTCCCGTCCTCGCGACAGATGATCGGCGCGGTGAACGCTACCACGCGCATGGCGTCGGCCAGCGATCCCACCATCTTCTCGGCGTGCCGGTTGTAGTTGCGGCTGTGCGGCTTCAGGCTGTCCAGGGGCCGGAGCTCGTCTCGGATCGTCGCCATCAGCTCACCCGCTCCACGCCCGCCACTCGTCGTCTTCCGCCCGTGCGTCACGTGCGACGGCGCGGCACCAGAGGACGGAGGCGGCGCACATCGCGGCCACGGTGGCGAGGGCGCCGATCAGCAGGCAGAGCGGGCAGGGCTGGTGCATCAGGAGTATCCTCGTCAGT
>JAUSFB010000012.1 GCA_030651575.1 Phaeospirillum sp. | reverse complement strand
TCAAGGCCGGCGAAGCCCTGGCCGTCATCGAAGCCATGAAAATGGAAAATATCCTCAAGGCCGAACGCGACGGAACCATCGCAAAACTCCACGCCAAAGCCGGAGACTCACTCGCCGTCGATCAGAAAATTATCGAGTTCGAGGGAAAATTAAGAGACGGAGACGGACCGGCGGCCCTGGCGATCATGACGGTTTTATGACATCGGGAGTTGGCGTAGACTCATCCCCTATCCCGTTGATCGCAGCCGATCATCGGGACATGACACCGAAAGGCGAGCATGCCGGGGGCACCTGCGACCACAATCGACGGCCAGCGCAAGGACATGATCGGTAACGCCTGGGGAGGGCTGGCCGCCATGCTGGTCGCCCTGCCCTCGGCCCTGGCGTTCGGCGCCACCATCTTTGCCCCCCTGGGCGGCTCCCTGGCGGCGCAGGGCGCCATGGCCGGGATTCTGGGTGCAACGGCCCTGGGGCTGATTTCCCCCCTGCTCGGCGGCAGTAGCCGCCTGATCACCGCGCCTTGCGCCCCGGCCGCGGCGGTGCTGTCCGCCCTGGCGGTCGGCTTCGTCCAGCAGGGTATCGCGGCGGGGACGATCTTGCTGATGCTCAGTCTGATCGGCCTGCTGGCGGGCTTGATTCAGATCGGATTCGGGCTGGCCGGCATCGGGCGGCTGATCCGTTTCATCCCCTTTCCGGTGGTCAGCGGCTATCTCAGCGGCGTCGGCCTGATCATCATCGGCAGTCAGGTGCCCAAGCTGCTGGGCTCGCCACGCGGCGCCAGCCTGCTCGACGCGCTTCGGACCCCATCCGGTTGGGTGTGGCAGGGCATGGTGGTCGGAGCGGTGGTGATCATCGCCATGCTGGCCACTCCGCGCATCACCCGCGCCATCCCCGCCGCCATCGTCGCCCTGCTGGCCGGCGTCGCCACCTATCTGACGCTGGGAGCGTTCGACCCCGCCCTAATGCGGACCGAGGACAATCCGTTGCTGATCGGCGCCCTGTCCAGCGGCGGCGGCAGCCTAGCCGACAGTATCGCCCATCACTGGAGCGCCCTGGGTGAGCTGGGACCGGCGGTGGTGATGAAGGTACTGGTTCCGGCCCTGACCCTGGCGGTGTTGCTATCCATCGACACGCTGAAGACCTGTCTGGTGATCGACGCCATGACCAACTCCCACCATAATTCCAATCGGGAACTGGTGGGCCAGGGGCTGGGCAATATCGGCTCGTCGCTGGTCGGCGGCATCCCCGGCGCCGGGACCATGGGGGCGTCCCTGATCAATATCTCCAGCGGCGGCACCGGGCGCATGTCCGGCACCATGAGCGGCGTCTTCTCGCTGGCCGCCTATTTCATGCTGTCGCCACTGATCGCCTGGGTGCCCATCTCCGGACTGGCCGCCATCCTGATCGTCATCGGTTTTCGCATGATCGACCGCCACAGCCTGGCCTTTTTCTTTCACCCCTCCACCCGGTTCGACTTCCTGGTAATTCTGTCGGTGATTTTGGTCGCTATCTTTGGCAACCTGATCGCCGCCTCCGGGGTTGGGGTGGCGCTGGCCATCTTGCTGTTCATCCGCGAGCAGACCCGCAGCTCGGTCATCCATAGCCGGGTCGAGGGACACGACATCTTTTCGCGCCGTACCCGCTCGGCCCAGGATCAGGAACGCCTCCAGCGCGAGGGCGGCGGCATGGTGGTGTTCGAGTTGCAGGGCAGCCTGTTCTTTGGCACCGCCAGCCAGCTTCACGCGGCGCTGGAGCCGGAGACCGCCCAGCGCAAATACGTCATCCTCAGCATGCGCCGGGTGCAGTCGCTGGACGTCACCGCCACCCATGTGCTGGAGCAGATCAAGGACCGGCTGGAGGAGAACAACGCCTTCCTGGTTTTTTGCGACATCCCCAAGGGCCTCCCCAGCGGCCTGAAGATGAAGCGGTTCCTGAAGGATACCGGCGTGGTCCGGCCGACCAACAAGGCCTTCGCCTTCCGCCAGCTGGACGAGGCGCTGGAATGGGTGGAGGCCCAGGTGTTGCAGGAAACAGCCGACGGCAGCGATACGGCGGCGCTGGGACTGCGCGACCTGCCGGTCTTCGCCGGATGCTCGGACGACGCCTATGCCGCCCTGGAAGCGGCGCTGAAGCCCCGCTCGATCCGGGCGGGAAAAAAGGTGTTCAAGTCCGGAAGCGCCGGAGATGAGCTGTTCCTGATCCGCCAAGGTCTGGTCAAGATCACCCTGCCGGTCGGCAAGAAGGAAAACTACCACCTCGCCACCACCGGTCCCGGCGAGATCATCGGCGGCGTCGGCTTCCTCGACGCCAGCCAACATGCCGCCGACGCCCATGCCCTGACGGATGTGGATGTCTATGTGTTGTCGCGCGAGCATTTCAACGCCCTGGCGGCACGGCACAGCGCCGTGGCGCTGGCCATTACCGAGACCCTGGCCCGCAGCCTGTCCAACCGGTTGCGCGTCACCATCGGCGAGCTTCAGGCCCTGCGCGGCTGATCCCGGAAATCGGCGCAGGGAAACGCCGGGTCGGGCGTGTAACCCTGGGAATACCCGTCTCAGAAGGAGATTCCCATGTCCATCACCCAACTCGGCGCTACCCAGCATTCTCCAAAGGACCGCCTCCTCGGCAATCTGGAAAGCAGCGGGCTGTCCACCAACAAGGCGACCCTGGTCGCCAACGAGATCGACTCCGTCATGGAACAGGCGAAGTCATCGTCTACAGGCCGGCCCGACCGCACCTCGGCGCGGGCCTCCATCGAACAGCAACTGACCGCCGACGTCGCCGCCGGCAAACTGACCACGGAAGAAGCCGATCTGGTTCGCAAGACGCTGGACCAATTCGACCAGCAGGCTGCGGAGGCGCCGCCCGAAGGCAAAGGGGGACCGCCTCCCGGTGGCGGCTCCGGCGGTGGCGGCGGCAGCGGCGGCGATTCGAGCGATTCTTCGTCAAAGCGCGAGGTCAGCCGCACCAGCACGACCCAAGGAGCGATGAAAACCACGGTCATCACCTATTCTGACGGCACCACGGAAACCACAACCTCGGCCGATAGCTCTTCCTCCAGCGACGCCACCAAATCGTCGAGCGACGTGCTGCTGGATCTGCTAAAGTCCTCACCCACCTCGGACACCAGCACGACCGCCGCCTACCTCAAGGCCCTGCTGGCCAGCGGCCTAGTCGACACCAAGGCGTAATGGAGCCTCCCCCGAGGCATCGCCCACCGGAACATCCGGGCGGACGGTGCCTCGGAAGCTCGGATGGCTGGCCGCTCCGAACTGATCCAGCATCGGTCCGCGCCGTGATCACCCCCTTGAGATCGCGCAAAAATTTTCGCTCCGCCCCGGATAGGGAAACTCCATCCTCCAACCCGACGGGATGTCCGGGCCAGACCGATTTTTCCACATGGATCACGCGGCATCGAACGTGAAAGCTACGGATGCTAGGACCGACCAAGGCAGAGCGTTTGGCCCAAGGCCGTCAGAAAATGTCGGGCGACGGGCGCGCGGACGACGACGATCTGCTGCGCGCCGTCGCCCGTGGCGATCGCAAGGCCTTCGCCCGGTTGATGGAGCGCCATGCGCGGCCAATGCTGGCTCTGGCCACGCGGGTCACCCGTAATCCCGACGATGCGGATGAAATCGTGCAGGATGCGTTTTTGAAAGTCTGGGTAATGGCGGTGAGATGGCAGCCGGATGGCGAGGCGAGATTTGCCACATGGCTCTACCGGGTGGTGCTGAACGCCTGCCTGGACAGGGGTCGCCGGGCTCCATTCCACCCGCTGGAGGATGCCGGCGATCCGCCGGATCCTCACCCCGCCGGCCTGGACCTTGCCATGGCAGCCCAGCGCGACAGCGTTCTGTCCATGGCCATGGCCCAGATGCCCACCAGACAGCGCAACGCGCTGACGCTATACTATTTCAGCGACCTGAGCGCCCCCCAGGCCGCCGAGATCCTCGACCTTTCGGTTTCGGCCCTCGAAGCGCTGCTGGTGCGGGGCAAACGTTCGCTCAGGGCCATGCTGCAGCGCCAAGGCATCGGCGGAATCGGAGATTTGACATGAGTTGGGACAGCCCGGACCGCCGGTCCATGGAAATCCCGCAAGACCGGATCGACCGCGTGATCGGCGCGGTGTTCGCCCGACTGGACCAGCGCGGCCATCTGGTGGCGGCGCGGCCGAACATCGTCGAGCGGATCAGGGACTGGCTGTCCCGCGTGATCCCCGCGCCTCGTTTCGCCATGCCCATGATGGCGGCGGCATTGCTTGGCGTCATGGTCGGCCGCCATCTTCAGATGACCGATGCGGCGCTTCAGTTCGCCGACCTGTTCAGCTACACCTCGATCACCGCCTTGGGATTCTGATGGACGTGAAATCCGCCTTCCGCCGCTGGGTTCTTCCGCTATCCCTGGCGCTGAACGTCTTCCTGGCGACGATCGTCGTCATGCACCCCCCCCATCACCGGCCCGGCCCGGCCCCACCGGCCATGGTGGCAGCCCACATCGCCGAAACCCTGCCGCCGGCCGATGGCGCCATCCTGCTGGAAGTCTTCACCACCCACGCCGCCGCGTTCGAGCGCAGCCACCAACTGCGCCACTCGATCCCGGCACGAGTCCGCGCCGCGCTGGCCAGCCCCCGCCTCGACCTCGACGCCCTGCGGGCGGTGTTCGACGAAAATCGTAACGCCAGCCTGATGATGGACGACGCCCTGGCCGCCACCCTCATGGAGACCGCCAGCCGCATCTCGGACGAAGGCCGCACCAGACTGGCGCGGTGGGAACCGCCCCGCCCGCCCGGCGCGCCGCCGGGACCGCGCCCCTGACGGCCCCGTCAATCCTCGCCACAGCCGCTACTTCGAGGCGCTGCCGCGATTAAGCTCGCGCATGGCGCCGTCGAGGCCTTCCAGGGTCAGCGGGAACATGCGCCCGCCCATGGCCTTGGCCAGGATGCCGGTGGAGTGGGTCCACTGCCAGCGCCCCTCGGGCGCCGGGTTCAGCCATGCGGCGCTGCGCCAGTGATCGGTCAGGCGCCTCAGCCAGACATGGCCGGCCTCCTCGTTCCACTCCTCGACCGCGCCGCCGGGGGTCGTGATCTCGTAGGGGCTCATGGCGGCGTCGCTGACGATGATCAGCTTCCAGTCGGACGGATAGGTGTTGATGACGTCCCAGGTGGGGGTGACGTCCTGGTGGCGGCGGCGATTGTCCTTCCACAGGCCGGAATAGGGGCAGTTGTGGAAGTAAAAGTGTTCCAGGTGCTTGAACTCGGAACGCACCGCCGAGAACAGTTCCTCACAGGTCCGCACATGCTCATCCATGGAGCCGCCGATATCGAGCAGCAGCAGCACCTTGACCTTGTTGTGGCGCTCGGGGACCATCTGGAGTTCGAGCATACCGCCGGAGCGGGCGGTGGAGCGGATGGTGCCGGGCAGGTCCAATTCGGTCGCGGCCCCCTCGCGGGCGAAGCGCCGCAGCCGGCGCAGCGCCATGCGAAAGTTGCGGGTGCCCAGTTCGAGGCCGTCATCCAGGTTCTGAAAGGCGCGCTCGTCCCACACCTTGACGGCGCGGCGATGGCGGGATTCCTTCTGGCCGATGCGGACGCCTTCCGGGTTGTAGCCGTAGGCGCCGAAGGGCGAGGTTCCGGCGGTGCCGATCCATTTCGAACCGCCCTGGTGGCGCTCGTTCTGCTCCTCCAGCCGCTTCTTCAGGGTCTCCATCAGCTTCTCAAAGCCGCCCTGGGACTGAATCTCGGCCATTTCCTCGGGCGACAGGTGCTTTTCCGCCAGCTTGCGCAGCCACTCCTCGGGGATGGCTGCCTTGATGGCCTCGGCCAGGGCGTCGCCCTCGCCCAGCACGCCCTTGAACACGCGGGCGAACACCCGGTCGAACTTGTCGAGGTTGCGTTCGTCCTTCACCAGACAGGAGCGGGACAGATAATAGAAGGTATCCACCGACAGCTCGGCCACTCCCGCCGCCAGGGCCTCCAGCAGGGTCAGGTATTCCTTCAAGGTGACCGGCACCTTGGCGTCGCGCAATTCGAGAAACAGGGTGAGAAACATGAAAAAGCCCTACAGCGTGTGCCGAGCCTTGGTCCAGGCGGCGTATTTCATATCCTCGATCAGGATATGGCTTTTCAGCCAGGAC
The DNA here is from genome assembly GCA_030651575.1 of Phaeospirillum sp. GTDB lineage: Bacteria > Pseudomonadota > Alphaproteobacteria > Rhodospirillales > Magnetospirillaceae > Phaeospirillum. Next base: position 28,608 of record JAUSFB010000012.1, on the reverse strand, counting down.
CACAGGAAGTCGCTGACGCTTTGATCGGTCTCGGACAGGCCTTCCTCGCGATACCGCTTCAGCATGGCCCCGACCTGATTGGTGAAGACGTCATGCTGGGTGCGATGCCCGTCGAGTCCGGGATAGCCGATGGCTTCCAGATGGTTTTCCTCGCGCTCGAAATGAGTGCAGGTGTAGTCCAGCAGCTCGTTGAACACCTCAAAGAAGCCGGTATCGGAATAATGCAGGCCGTTGATCAGGTGGATCAGGTGCTTGTGGTCATTGTCGAGGGCCTCGACGCCGACGCTCATGGCCTCGGTCCACTGGATAATCGACATCAGCGCCCCTCCCGCCGGCTCATGAAGGCCAGCCGCTCGAACAGATGGACGTCCTGCTCGTTCTTCAACAAGGCGCCATGCAGCTTTGGAATCAGGGTCCGCGAGTCCTTGGTCCGCAGATCCTCCGGGCTGAGATCCTCGGCCAGGATCAGCTTGATCCAGTCCAGCAACTCGGAGGTGGACGGCTTCTTCTTCAGCCCCGCGACCTCGCGGATTTCAAAGAAGGCGGTCAGCGCCTCGTGCAGCAGGGCCGGCTTGATGACCGGGAAATGGACCGCGACGATGCGTTCCATGGTGTCGCGGTCGGGGAAACGGATGTAGTGGAAGAAGCAGCGACGCAAAAAGGCGTCCGGCAGCTCCTTCTCGTTATTGGACGTGATGATGACCAGGGGGCGGCGTTCGGCCCGGACCACCTGCTTGGTCTCGTAGACATGGAACTCCATGCGGTCGAGTTCCAGCAGCAGATCGTTGGGGAACTCGATATCGGCCTTGTCGACCTCGTCGATCAGCAGCACCGGCGGCGTCTGAGCCTCGAACGCCTCCCACAGCTTGCCCTTGACGATGTAGTTGGAGATATCGTGGACGCGCTGGTCGCCCAGCTGCGAATCGCGCAGACGCGCCACCGCATCGTATTCGTACAGGCCCTGCTGGGCCTTGGTGGTGGACTTGACGTGCCACTGGATCAGGTTGCGTCCCAGGGAGCGGGCCACCTCGGCTGCCAGCACGGTCTTACCGGTACCGGGCTCTCCCTTGATCAGCAGCGGCCGTTCCAGCCGCAACGCCGCATTGACCGCCACCAGCAGATCCTCGGTGGCCACGTAGGTATCGGTGCCCTTAAAGCTCATATCACTCTCCTCCTCGGCCCAAAGTAGTAGGCGACAGGCCAGAGAGCAAGAGAAGGCACAAAAGCGAACCCCGGCCATGGGAGGATGGCCGGGGTTCAGTCCGTCGTCGCGAATATCCGAAACAGCGGGATGGGGGGGAGAGTCCCGGACACCCAATGCGACGGCGGAAAGATCGAGAGCGGCGAAAGAGCGCCCCTCGAACTTCGGTTAGGCGGCGGTCTTGGTCAGAGCCTGGAACGCGGCGAAGCGGGCGTTCAGGGGCTCGAAGGCGGTGGTGAAAGCGGCGGTGGCCAGCTCGACCAGCTTGCGGCTGTCGGCGATGGCGGCCTCGATGGACTCGCGGGCCAGCTTGCCCTGCAAATCGGCCAGTTCGGCCGGGCTCTTGACGGCCAGGATCGCCTTGACGGCGGCATCGGCCTGCTCGACATTCTTGGCGACCACGGCCTGCTGGGCCTTGGTGATCTCCTCGAAAGCCTTCACGGTGGCGGCGCCGCTCTTGGCGAGGGCGTCGGCATTTTCCTTGCCGAGGGCGACAAACTTTTCGAGACCTTCAATCTTAATGCTCATGGCGAAACCCTTTCGAAGATTGGTGAGACGCACCGTTGTGCGCTGCAACATGACGCCAATCTACCCGAATCTCGCCGCAACGCAACACGATATATTGCACTGCAACAAAACGTTCTCGCATGGGGGGTATGCACAAACGAAACCTCCCCCGGAGCCTTCCCAGGCTCCGGGGGAGGTTTTAACAAGGAGTCAGCGGGTCGCGGCGAAATCGCGCAACACGTTCATCTCCAACTGAGCCTCGTTCAGGCGGAAGTTGACCGCGTCGCCGATGGAAACGATACCCAGCAGATCGTCCTTCTCCAGTACCGGCAGATGGCGGATGCGGCGCTCGGTCATCACCTCCATCACCGCCTTGACCGAATCGCCGGGGGCGCAGGTGACCACCGGACTGGACATGATATTGCGGACCGGCATCTCCAGCGCGGCCTTGCCGTACTGGGACAGGCCCTTGACGATGTCGCGTTCCGACAGCACGCCGACCAGTTTGCCCTTGGCGTCGCACACCACCGCCACACCCACCTTCTTGGTGGTCAGCAGCGCGGCGGCGTCGGCCACCGAGTGTTCGGGCCGGACGGTGAAAACGTTACTGCCCTTGCTCTTGAGAATAGCTTCAACGGACATTGATAGTCCCCCTTCGGAGTTGTTTTGAACTGCTTCGTGTTCTAACAGGGAGACGATGCCCAGCCTTACCCTGAATTGACTCCAGAATGAGACCCATGGCCGAGAATTTCAACGTCCAAGTCTTGTTTTGATGTCCCTCAGGCGCCGGGCGGGCGCATCCGCGCCCTTGGCTACGCGGCATGAGCCGCGCCGGCCCTTGGCCGCAACTCCGCGCCGGGTGGCGCGTCAGGGGTGGCGTCCCTCAGCCTTGCGTCACGCCGCTCTGCGCCAGCTGCGCCGCCAGGGTGGCGCGAAGCGCCTTGAGCCCTTCGGCCGATTCCGCCTCGCAGCGGGCGACCAGCACCGCCTGGGTGTTGGAGGCGCGCAGCAGCCACCAGCCGTCCTCGGTATCGACCCGAACCCCGTCGATGGCCGAGAATTTCGCGCCCGCCGCCAGCAGGCGGTCGCGGACCTCGGCGACCACGGCGAATTTGCGCTCGTCGGGGCACTCGAAGCGCATCTCCGGGGTATTGACCATGTGGGGCAAGCGGTCGCGGCGATGGGCCAGGGTTTCCCGCTCCCACCGGGCCACGATGCCCAACAGCCGCACCGCGGCGTAGAGCGCGTCATCAAAGCCGTAATAGCGGTCGGCGAAGAAGATATGGCCGCTCATCTCGCCGGCCAGCGGGGCTCCGATCTCGGCCATCTGGGTCTTGATCAGCGAATGGCCGGTGCGCCCCATCACCGCATGGCCGCCCATGCGCGCCACCTCGTCGAAGAAGACCTTGGAAGCCTTGACGTCGGCGATGATGGTGGCTCCGGGCCGCGCCTTCAGCAGGTCCTCGGCCAGGATCACCAGAATCTGATCGCCCCACAGGATGCGGCCCTCGCCGTCCACCACGCCCAAGCGGTCGCCGTCACCGTCGAAGGCGATGCCCAAAGCCGCACCTTCGGCCAGCACCCGGTCTTGCAGCGCCACCAGATTGTGCGGCTCGGTGGGATCGGGATGGTGGTTGGGAAAGCGTCCGTCGATCTCGCCATACAGCACGGTATGGCTGCCGGGCAGCCGCTTGACCAGGGCCGCCAGCACCTCGCCGGTGGCGCCGTTGCCGCAGTCCCACACCACCTTCAGGTCGCGGGCGCCGTCCCAATCCTCGGCCAGACGGCTGACATATTCCTCGAACACCACGTCATCGACCACCGAACCCTCGCCGGTCGTGAAATCGCCGGCGGCGGCGATATCGCCCAGGTCCTGGATATCGACGCCAAAGAACGGCTTGCCCGCCAACACCATCTTGAAGCCGTTGTGGTTGGCCGGATTGTGCGATCCGGTGACCATGATGCCGCCATCGGCCTCGCGCGCCTTGGCGGCGTAATACAGCATGGGGGTGGGGCCGCGCCCGATGCGGCGCACCTGACAGCCGACCGAACGCAAGCCCTCGGCCAGCGCCTCGGCCATTTCCGGCGACGACAGCCGCCCGTCCCAGCCCAGACACACCACCCGGCCGCCATTGCGGCGCACCCGGGTGCCGAAAGCCTGACCGATGGCCTTTGCATCGGCGGCAAACAGGGTTTCGCCGACAATGCCGCGAATGTCGTATTCGCGTAAGATGGTGGGGTGAAAAATATGGGTCATCATGTGATCACCGTCGGTTCGGCGCGCCCGGTTCGGGCCTCGATCCCGGCCAGATCGCGGGCAATCTTGATCAGGTCGGCCAACGCCGCCTGGGGGTCAAGGCCATGCTTGGCCGGGTCGGGCTCGTAGCGCTCGATATAGACGCGCAACGTGGCGCCCTCGGTGCCGGTGCCGGACAGGCGGAAGACAATGCGCGAACCGTCCTCGAACACCACCCGGATGCCCTGCCTGACGCTGACCGAGCCATCCACCGGGTCGGTATAGGCGAAGTCGTCGTTGAAGGCGACGGTATAGCCGTCCAGGGACTTGCCCTTGAGGTCAAGCCCGCGCAGATGCTCCATCAGCCCATCGGCGGCGGCGCTGTCGATGCCCTCGTAATCGTGGCGGGAATAGACGTTGCGCCCGAACTCGCGCCAATGGGCGGTCACGATGTCGGCAACGCTCTGCTTGCGCCCGGCCAGAACGTTCAGCCACATCAGCACCGCCCAGAGGCCGTCCTTCTCGCGCACATGGTCCGAGCCGGTGCCAAAGCTTTCCTCGCCGCACAAGGTGGCCTTGCCGGCGTCCAGCAGGGTTCCGAAGAACTTCCAGCCGGTGGGCGTCTCCCAGGCGGGAATTCCCAGCTTGGCCGCCACCCGGTCGGGGGCGGCGCTGGTGGGCATGGACCGGGCGATACCCTTCAGGCCCTTGGCATAGCCAGGGCACAGGGTGGCGTTGGCGGCCAGCACCGCCAGCGAATCCGAAGGCGTGACGTAGAAGTCGCGCCCCAGCACCATGTTGCGGTCACCGTCGCCGTCCGAGGCGGCTCCGAAATCGGGAGCGCCTTCCCCGGTCAGCGCCTCGACCAGATCATGGGCGTGGACCAGATTGGGATCGGGATGGCCGCCGCCGAAATCCTCCAGCGGCACTCCATTCATCACCGTGCCGGGAGTGGCGCCCAGGCGACGTTCGAGGATCTCCACCGCATAGGGGCCGGTGACGGCGTGCATGGCGTCGAACTTCATGCGGAACCCGGCCTGAAAGGCGGCGCGGATGGCGGCGAAGTCGAACAGGCTTTCCATCAGGGCGGCATAGTCGGCCACGGGGTCGAACACCTCGACCGTCATTTCACCCAACCGGGCGGTGCCGAGGCGGTCCAGGTCCAGGTTGCCGGCTTCGAGAATGCGATAGCGGTCGATCACCTGCGAGCGAGCAAAGATCGCCTCGGTGATGGCCTCGGGGGCGGGGCCGCCGGCCGGGATGTTGTATTTGATGCCGAAATCCTCGGTCGGGCCGCCGGGATTGTGGCTGGCGGACAAGATGATGCCGCCGAAGGTCTGGTATTTGCGGATGACGCAAGACGCCGCCGGAGTCGACAAGATGCCGCCCCGGCCCACCATCACCCGCGCGAAACCGTTGGCCGCCGCCATCTTCAGGATAACCTGAATGGCGGTGCGGTTATGATAGCGGCCGTCGCCGCCCACCACCAATGTCTTGCCGGCCACCGCGCCGATGCTGTCGAACACCGCCTGGACGAAGTTTTCCAGATAATGAGGCTGGGCGAAGACCGCAACCTTCTTGCGCAGGCCGGAGGTGCCGGGCTTCTGGCCGGCGAACGGAGTGGTGGCGACGGTCGTGACGGCGGTCATGGCGGCGATCTCCCAGCCTGCAATTTCGCTCTGTCGTTGATGGCCGATGCGAGAGCGGGTGTCAATGGCGCGTCGGAGGGACGTCGAGGCCCTGTAGCAGGCGGTCCGCCGGCAGGTGGACCGTCACCCGCGTGCCGCGATCGGGGGTCGATTCCAGTTCGACCCGACCGCCATGCAGCTCGACCAGCGACCGGGTAAGCGGCAAGCCGATACCGGTCCCGCCGAACCGCCGCACCATGGGGTTGTCGATCTGGATGAACATCTCGAAGGCCTTCGGCACGTCCTCCGGCCGCATGCCGATGCCGGTATCGCGGACCTCCAGCGTCACCCCTCCCTTGGCTTCGAGGTCGAGCCCCACCATCACCCGACCGCCGCGCGGGGTGAACTTGATGGCGTTCGACAGCAGGTTGAGCACGATCTGCTTCAGGCGCAGGGCGTCGCCCCTGATATTCGGCACCGCCGGCGAGCACGCCACCGTCAACGCCACCCCGGCCTCCCTGGCATGGCCGCCGACCACGGTGATGCAACTGCCCACGATCTCGGCCAGGTCCACCCGGTCATCGCTCAGTTCCAGCTTGCCGGCATCGATCTTGGAAATATCGAGAACGTCGTTGATCAGGCAAAGCAGGTGCTGACCACTGTCATGGATCGAATCCACATAGTCGCGCTGCTTGTCATTCAGCCCGCCAAAGAATTGATGGCGCAGCGCATCGGCAAAGCCGATCACCGCGTTCAGCGGCGTGCGCAGTTCGTGGCTCATGGTGGCGAGAAAGGCGCTGCGGGTGCGGCTGGCGGATTCTGCCACCTCCATGGCCTCGCGCAGGCTGGCCTCGGTCTTGCGGCGTCCGGTGACTTCCCGCGCCAGTTCGGCGTTGGCCTGTTGCAGGTGGTGCGGGCTGGGCAGGGCCAGGGCCTGCGGGATCAGCGCCCACATCTTCCAGGCGGCCGGAATCGCCAACAGCGCCACCGCCGCATTGAACAGGGCCTGCACCCCATACCACGGCAGCCACAGCGCCGCCGCCTCGAAGACATGCGATACGCCGCACAGGGAGAACACCACCGCGAACAGGGTCATGATGCCGGGATAGGGGAAATCGGGCCGTCGCTGGGCGAACACCGCCAGAGACGCCGCCACCGAGATGTAACACCCGGCGATCACCAGTTCCGAGACCAGCATCAGGGCGACAAGATCGCGCCGCCAGGACAGGCACAACCCATGGGGCAGAAAATCCGAGGACCATAAGAACTCAAACATGCAGGCCACTCTCCAGCCAGACCGATGCCGGCCAGACTACACGCTATTCATCGCCCAAAGCAAAAGAGCCGGACCTTCCGGCCCGGCCCTTGCCGTAAGATAAGATAAGGGTGACGTCAGGGCCGGCCGATGCTGGCATAGGCAAAGCCCAATTCCTTCATCTCGTCCGGCGCGTAGACATTGCGCAAGTCGATCAGGGTCGGAGCCTTGAGCAGCGACTTGACCTTCTCCAGGTCCAGGGCGCGGAACTCGTTCCACTCGGTGATGATCACCAGACAGTCGGCGCCGGGCATGGTGGCATAGGCGTTGTCGCAATACTGCACCGCGCGCGGCAGCAGCTTGCGGGCCTCATCCATGCCCTCGGGATCAAAGGCCTTGACGGTGGCGCCGGCCTCGACCAGGGCGGTGACGATGTCGATGGAAGGCGAGTCGCGCATGTCGTCGGTATTGGGCTTGAAGGTCAGCCCCAGAACCGCCACGGTCTTGCCCTGGGCCGAACCGCCGCAGGCAGCGACGACGCGGGCCGCCATCTGCTTCTTGCGCTCGTCATTGACCGCGACCACCGTTTCGATGATGCGCAGCGGCGCGTTGTAATCGCGAGCGGTGCGGACCAGCGCCAGCGTGTCCTTGGGAAAGCACGAGCCGCCATAGCCGGGGCCGGGATGCAGGAACTTCTTGCCGATGCGCCCGTCCAGGCCGATGCCCTTGGCCACGTCATGGACGTCGGCCCCCACCTTCTCGCACAGATCGGCGATCTCGTTGATGAAGGTGATCTTGGTGGCCAGGAAGGTGTTGCCGGCATACTTGATCAGCTCGGAGGTGCGGCGCGAAGTGAACACGATGGGCGTCTCGATCAGGAACAAAACCCGATAGAGCTGCTTCATCACCTTGCGGGCGCGCTCGGACTCGGTGCCGATCACCACCCGGTCGGGCCGCATGAAATCGTTGATGGCCGAGCCTTCCCGCAGGAATTCCGGGTTGGACACCACGTCGAAATCAGCATCGGGACGCCGGGCGCGGATGATGCGTTCGACCTCGTCGCCGGTGCCCACCGGCACGGTGGACTTGGTCACCACCACGGTATAACCGTCCATGGCGTCGGCGATTTCCTCGGCGGCGGCATAGACATAGGACAGGTCGGCATGGCCGTCACCCCGGCGCGACGGAGTGCCGACGGCGATGAACACCGCGTCGGCGCTCTTGACGGCGGGAGCCAACTCGGTGGTGAAGGACAGGCGTCCCGAGTCCACATTGGCGGCGACCATCTCGTCAAGGCCCGGCTCGTAGATGGGCATGACGTTCTCGCCCAACAGCTCGATCTTGCGGGCGTCCTTGTCGACGCAAGTGACATGGATGCCGAATTCCGAGAAGCAGGTCCCCGACACCAGCCCGACATAGCCGGTACCGATCATGGCGATGCGCATGGCGCTCTAATCCTTGGTCGTTAGCAGAATCAAAGGGCGGCGGCGAAACGCTGGATCAACTCGCGCGCCGCCTCGGCGGTGTCGTCGCGGGCCAGGGCGAAGGCCAAATTGGCTTCCATCCAGCCGATCTTGTCGCCGCAGTCGAACCGCTGGCCGTCATAGCGCAAACCGTGGAACGGAACCATCCCGATGGTCTGGCTGATGGCGTCGGTCAGCTGAATTTCACCGCCGGCACCCTTTTCCTTCTTGTCCAGCACCTCGAACACCGCCGGGTGCAGGATATAACGGCCGATGATCGACAGCGTCGAGGGCGCCACTTCCGGATCGGGCTTTTCCACCAGTCCCTTGGCCTTGGCAAGGCGGCCATTGTCAAATTCGACATCCAGAATGCCGTAACGCTTGGTGTGCTCGCGCGGCACGTCGGAGACGGCGACCACATGGCCCCCCACCTCGGTGTGGACCGCAGCCATCTGCTTCAGACAGGCGGTCTTGGCCAGGATCAGATCGTCGGGCAGCAGCACGGCGAAAGGCTCGTCGGCCACCAGATCGCGGGCGCACCATACGGCATGGCCCAGGCCCAGCGGCTCGCTCTGGCGGGTATAGGAAATCTGGCCCGATTTGGGCATCCAACTGGTGACGGCCTCGACCAGATCGAACTTGCCGCGCTCCTTCAAGATGCGCTCCAGCTCGGGATTGTGGTCGAAGTGATCTTCCAGGGCGTTCTTGCCGCGTCCGGTCACGAAGATGAAGTGCTCGATCCCGGCGGCGGCGGCCTCTTCGACCGCGTACTGGATCAACGGCTTGTCGACCACCGGCAGCATTTCCTTGGGCATCGCCTTGGTGGCGGGCAGGAAACGGGTGCCCATGCCACCCACGGGGAACACGGCCTTACGCACGCGACGCGACATAGGAAACTCCCTTCGAGCATTGTTTCGTCCGGTCAACGGGGCGCGCCCTCGGCACCGGTCGCGGCATGTTTTGCCATGCCTGCGCCCGGGAAGCAACGAGAGGTTACTGCGCCTTCAGCCGGTTCAACCCGATGCCCTCCACCAGGGTCCGCAATTCCTGGCGGGCGGCGACATGGCTCATGCTGAACTCGAAGCCCAGGATCTTTTGCCGCAGATCCAGCAAGGTCAGCCCCTCCAGGAACATGGAGCGGTAGATCACCCGCTCGCCCAAACCGGGAATGACGCGAAAACCGACCCGCTTGGCCAGATCAGCCAGCAGCATTTCCATATCGCGCTTGTTGCGGGCGTCCAGATTGGACAGCCGGTTGCGCAGCACGATCCAGTCCACCACCGCCTTCTCGCCCCGCAGCGCGCGGGCCTTCTTGGTCTCCCACACCATCTCGGAATAATGGCTGGGGCGTTGGATCTTCATGGTGCCGGGCTCCACCAGGGCTAGCACATCCAGATCGATCAGGCTGTCGTTGAGCGGCGTCACCAGGGTATCGGCGAAGGAATGACCCAGCCGCGACAGGTAGTGATCGCTACCGGGCGTGTCGATCACCACCACGTCATGCCTGGCGACCATGGCCTGGAACGTCTCCTGCAACCGGGCCTCGTCGCCCTCGCGATCATGGGTGGGCGGCACCGCCACATGCTCGGGCAATTGCAGCCCCAGTTCGGCCAGATCCTTGCGGGTCTCGCGATTGCGCAGATAGCGGGTCAGCGTGGCCTGACGGGCATCGATATCGATACTGCCCACCGACAATCCCTGCTCCAACATGCAGATGATCAGGTGCATGGACACCGTCGATTTGCCGGTCCCCCCCTTCTCGTTGCCGACGACGACCACATGTGCGCGCTTGGTCATGGATGTTCCTTTTCTGTCCCTCAGTCGCCGGGCGCGAACTCCGTTCGCTTGGCTTTCGCGGCACGGGCCGCGCCGGCCCTTGGCCGCATGTTCTGTCCCTCAGTCGCCGGGCGCGAACTCCGTTCGCTTGGCTTTCGCGGCACGGGCCGCGCCGGCCCTTGGCCGCAAGGTTGTCCGGGTGATCCCCCCTCAGCTCGCCGGCTCCAACCAGACCTTGGTATCGTGGAACACCGCGCCACCGGCCGGCTTGGCCGCGTCGGCGCTGGTCAAGTGGTTGATGCCCCGGCCTTCGACAAAACACTCGTCCGGCCAGATGCTTTCCACCGCCACCACACCCCTGGCGATGCCGGAGGTGACCTGGAGATGCGCCACCACCGAGCCCTTGGCGTTGCCGATCCGGACCAACCCGCCATCGACCAGTCCCAGCCGGGCGCAATCCTCGGCATGGACCAGGGCGGTGGGCCGCACCGCCCCGGCTCGCGAGGTCGGCGTCTCGGTGAATGTGGTATTGAGAAAGTGCCGCGACGGCGGCGTGATCAGGCGGAAGGGATGCCCGGCATCGGTCTCGTCGGTCACCGCGAAATGGTCGGGCAATTCCGGCATGGCCGCGTCCCCCCAATCGGGCGCGAAGCGGAACCGGCCATCGGGATGGCCAAAGCCCGACAGGAAGTGGGCGTCATCGAACACCTTGGCGCAGTTCAGCCAACCCATGGCGTGCAATTCATCGGCGGTGGGCAGGTCGGAGGCCGCCAGCACCTGCTCGATCATCTCGGCCTCGTCCATCTCGAAGCCGGGATGCACGGCCCCCAGGCGACGGGCGAGCTCGGCGATGACCCGGTGATTGGAGCGGGCCTCGCCCAGCGGCGCGATCACCGGCTTGGCCATCTGCAAAAAGGTGTGGCCATAAGAGGTGTAAAGGTCGGCGTGTTCCATGCTGGTGGTGGCTGGCAGCACGATATCGGCGAAGCGGGCGGTCGCGGTCATCACCTGCTCGTGCACCGCCAGGAACAGGTCGTCGCGCATCAGCCCCCGGCGCACCAGCCCGCTATCGGGGGCCACCGTCGCCGGGTTGGAGTTTTGCACCAGCATGGCGGTCACCGGCGGCCCGTCGCCCAGGTCGTCGCCGGTCAGCACCGGGCCGATCCGGCTCATATCCAGCACGCGGGTCTTGGCCTGCGGCACGTCCAGCCCGTCCAGCAGAGTCCGGCCGAGGTCGAACACCCCGCCGGTGCTTTGAACCGCGCCGCCGCCCTTGTGCCGCCACGCGCCCGTGATCGCCGGCAGGCAGCTGACCGCGTGAATATTGGCGGCGCCATTGCGTGAGCGGGCAAAGCCGTAGCCGACCCGCAGATAGCTGTTCTTCACGCCGCCGTAAAGCGCGGCAAAAGCCTCGATCTCCGCCACCGTCAATCCGGTGATGGCGGCGGCCCATTCCGGCGTGCGGCTTTGCAGATGACGTTCCAGCCGCTCGGGACAGTCGGTGTAGCGCGCCAGATAGTCGCGGTCGGCCAACCCGTCCCGGAACAGCGCATGCATCACCGCGCAAGCCAGCGCGCCATCGGTACCGGGCCGCAACATCAGGTGCTGGTCCGCCTTGGCGGCGGTGGCGGTGCGATAGGGATCGACCACCACCAGCTTGGCCCCGTTGGCGGTCCTGGCCTGCTTGATCAGCCCCATCAGCTGAACCTGAGTGGCGGCAGGGTTGGCCCCCCACACCACGATCAGGCCGCTTTGCGCCATCTCGCCGGGGGGCACGCCCCATTTCGAGCCCACCCCCGCCCCCCACCCGGCGCTGGCGGCGGACGAACAGATGGTCTTCAACTGACCGGACCACCCCATGACCCGGCGCAGGCGGTTGATGCCCGACTGCTGCACATGCCCCATGGTGCCGGCGTAGAAGTACGGCCACACCGTCTCTGGCCCCAACCGGGCGGAGGCCGCCTTGAACCGTTCGGCGATCTCGTCCAGCGCCTCGTCCCACGAAATCCGGACGAACCGCCCCTCGCCCTTGGCCCCGGCCCGGCGCAGCGGATGCAGCACCCGGTCGGGATGGTGCACCCGCTCGGCATAGCGGGCGACCTTGGCGCAGATGACGCCCTCCACATAGGGCATGGCGGCGCCGTGAACCCGGCCGATCCGATCGGGTGCGGGCCGCTCCACCACCAAGCCGCAGGCGCTGGGGCAGTCATGGGGGCAGACGGAGGGGGCGGTCTCGACAGTCACCGATGTTCGCCTTGTGTTGCTATTCGTCGAGCGGACTGTAGCCGTCATTCCGGTCGGGTGCAACGCATCTGGAGCGCGGCGGCGGCTGGTGCTATGCTCCGCGACATGTTGAGGCTGAATCTTCGGGGCGGAACAACGTGTTGACGGAAGCGGCGGCGGAACGGGTCGATTGCGTGGTGATCGGCGCCGGCGTAGTGGGACTGGCCATCGCCCGTCATCTGGCCGTGGCGGGGCGCGAAGTCGTCGTGCTGGAGGCCGGGGCCGCCATGGGCTGCGGCATCTCATCGCGCAACAGCGAAGTCCTCCACGCCGGCATGTACTACCCCACGAACAGCCTGAAGGCCCGGTTTTGCGTCGCCGGCAACGCCATGCTGCGCGACTTCGCCGCCTCGCGCGGCGTCACCGTCAAGATGGTCGGCAAGCTGATCGTCGCCACCGACGAGGCCGAGGCCGCCACCCTCGACTCCATCCTGGCCAAGGGACGGGCCAACGGCGTCGAGGGGCTGCGCGCCATCTCTGCCGCCGAGGCCCGCGCCCAGGAGTCCGAGCTGAATTGCGTCAAGGCGCTGTGGTCGCCCGCCACCGGCATCATCGACACCCATGCCCTGATGCTGGCGCTGCTGGCCGAGGCCGAAAGCCGGGGGGCGTCGCTGGCCCTCAAATCGCCGGTGATCGGCGGCCATCCCACCGAGACCGGCACGGCAATTCAGGTGGGCGGGGCCGAACCCATGACCCTGCTGGCCCGTTCGGTGGTGGTCAGCGCCGGCCTCTCCACCCCCGGACTGGCCGCCGGGCTGGGCCTCGCCGGGGCGCCGACCGCCTATCTGTGCAAGGGCAATTATTTTGGACTGACCGGTAAGTCACCCTTCTCCCGGCTGGTCTATCCGGTGCCGGTGGCCGCCGGTCTGGGAGTTCACTTCACCCTCGACCTGGGCGGACGCGGACGCTTCGGCCCCGATGTGCAATGGGTCGGGGCCGAGGATTACACGGTCGATCCAAGGCGGGGCGACTCGTTTTACGCCGCCATCCGCCGCTATTGGCCGGGGCTGAAGGACGGGGCGCTGGAGCCCGCCTATGCCGGCATCCGGCCCAAGATCCAGGCCCCCGACCAGCCGGCCCGCGACTTCGTCATCCACGGCCCGGCCGAGACCGGCACGGCCGGCGCGGTGGCGCTGTACGGCATCGAGAGTCCGGGCCTGACATCCTGTCTGGCCATCGCCCGGCATGTGGGAGACCTCCTGAAATGAAAACGGTGTTGGGAGTTCTCCTCGGCATGGCGCTAGCCGCCCCCGCCCTGGCGCTGGACAAGCCGCGCGACTTCATGCCGCCGCCCATCGAGCGGATTCCCAACTTCCGCGACCAGACCCGCGAAGTGATCCAGGAACTGTCGCTCTACGCCAAAAAGCGCAATCCCAACTTCCAGGTATTGATGCGCGGCGGTCACGAACTGCTGGTCAAGGGCGAGATAGAGGTCGAGTGGGAGGATATCCGCGACCCCGACGGCACCAACTTCATCAAGCGGCTGCCGCTGCGCGCCACCTACCGTCAGTTGGTCAAAACCCTGGACGGCATCGTGATCGACGGCATGTATTGCGGCCCCAACAAATTCGACAAGCCGCTGGCCGAGATGATCAAGGCCCGCACCGAGCTGGACGCCCAGCTGGATCGCGAGCGCCGCCAAGGTATCCACCGCCCGCCGACACCGATCGAGATGGGGCCGTTCAGCAACGACCCGGCCGAGGAACTGCGCAAGGCCGCCGAAATCCGGGCCGTCCAGATGCGGGCCGAAACCCAGCGCCGCCAGATTTACGCCCTGGCCGCCATGCGGGCCGAGGGGCGCAACCTGATGGCGGTGGATTTCTGCGCCACGCCGGCCGAAGCCGAAGCCGCCTTTCGCGCCGGTCTGCGCGACAAGGCCCCCACCTTCGCCAAAACAGGCAATGACAAACTGGACGACGCGCCGCGCGCCCACCCCGCCTTCGAGAACGCCGTCGAGGTCCTGACCATCGCCAATGCCCGCAACTGGCTGCCGATCCTGCGTTCGGACCGCTTTGGCACCAAGGGCAAGTTCGTCGAGGCCATCGCCAACACCAATTACGACGTTGTGGTGGTGGACGTGGCCCATCGTGGCGCCGATCTGCTGGTCAAATCCGACATCGCCACGCTGAAATTCAAGAAGCTGGGGCCGCGCCGGCTGGTGCTGGCGGTGATGCCCATCGGCCGGGCCTTCGACTGGCGCTGGTATTGGCAAAAGGACTGGGACGTGGGCAATCCCGCTTTCCTGTTCGCCCATGACGAGGCCCCCGGCGTCTTCATCACCGACACCGGCAGCGGCGAATGGAAGGGCGTGCTGGGCAAGTACCTGACCGGCGTGATGGACCTGGGCTTCGACGGCGTGATGTTCGACGACGTCGACACCTATCTGTGGTTCGAAGACCTGATGCCGCTGGGACAGTGAGCCCCCATGCCGAATAATCCCCGCAGCTACGAGGAGGCCTGCCGAACCTTCCGCTGGCGCATTCCCGACCGCTACAACCTCGCCTTCGACGTCTGCGACCGCCAGACCATGGCCGGGGCCGACGGCCATCGCACCGCCCTGATCGTCGAGGCCGCCGATGGCCGGATCGACCGCTACACTTTCCATGTGCTGCGGCTGCTGTCCAACCGGCTGGCCAATGTGTTGAGCGCCCAGGGCGTGACTCCCGGCGACCGAATCGCCCTGGTGCTGCCGGCCGGAATCGAAGCCGCCATCGCCGTGCTGGCGATTCCCCGCATGGGAGCGGCGGCGGTGCCCATTCCCATGGATCTGGGGGCCGAGCCGCTGGCCTGGCGGCTGGCCGACAGCGGCGCCCGGGTGGCGGTGGTCGATCCCGCCGCCCTGCCCGCCCTCGACGAGGTGCGCCACCTGCTGCCGGCCATCCAGATGGTGCTGACGCCCAACGGCGGCGGCCCCGGTTGCATCGAGATGTGGGCGGCGCTGGAGCAGGCTTCGGACAGTTTCGCGCCGCTGGTCACCCCCTCCAGCCATCCCGCCTTCGTGTTCTACCCCCCCGATGGCGGCGGCAAGCCCCCCGGCGCGGTCCTGCCCCATCGCGCCATGGCCGGCGGTCTGCCAGCGGTGGAGATGTCCATGGGCTTTTTCCCCCAGTTCGGCGACGTTACCTGGACCCCCGCCGACTGGATGACCGGCGAGGCGCTGTTCCGCGCCGTCCTGCCGGCTTGGCATCATGGCGTGCCCATCCTGGCCCGCACCGGCGTCTTTGATCCCGGCGAAGCGCTGGACATGATGGGGCGGCACGGAATCCGCGCCGCCTACCTGCCCCCGACCGATCTGGCACTACTGACCGATGCTGCGTCCCAGCGTCCCCACGCCATGCCGCGCGCCCTGGCCAGCGGGCCGGAACCACTGAGCGCAGATCTGCACGAACGGGTGATCCGGGCGTTCGGCATCCATGCCAACGAAGCCTGGGGAGTGCTGGAGACCGGCGCCATCGCCGCCAATCTGGCGGGGCTGATGGAATTGCGCCCGCCATCTCCCGGCCGGGCGGCTCCCGGCCTGACCGTCGAGGCGGTCGATGAGCGCGGACGGCCCCTGAAGGCCGGCGAGCGGGGCATCCTGGCGGTATCGCCCAATGCGCCGGGCAGCTTCCTCGGCTATTGGGGCGATCAGGTCACGGGGCCGGCCCGGCGCGTCAACGGCTGGCTTCTGACCGGCCGGCTGGGCCATCGCGATCTGGACAACTACATCTGGCCCGAGCCCCTGACGCAGAAAGAAACGGTGGCGATCATCGACGGAACGCGGGTCAGGCTGGAGGATGTGGAGGCCACCCTGACCGCCCATCCCGACGTGGCGGCGGCGGGCGTGATCGAGCGTCCCGAGGGGGAGCTGCGCGCCTTCGTCGTCCCCCGAGGCCCCGCCGGGGCCGAGCTGGCCGATGACCTGCGGCGCTGGATCACCCTGCGGCGCGGCGCGCGTGAGGTGCCCCATCGGCTTGAATTCATGGACGCGCTGCCGCTGGCGGTGGATGGCAGCGTCCTGCGCGCCGAATTGCTGGCCCAGCCGCTGCGGCTCGACGCCCCCGTCGCCGCGGACCGTTGGCGGCCGCGGCGAAAGTAAGCCGTCTTGCTTTCACCATTTGAATAGCTGGCCGGGGAGGCCCAGGCCCGATCCATGACGGAGCGATTTCCGAATTTCATTGCAATTTTAGCCGTGTTGTGCGTAGGTTATACCCTGTGCCAGTTGGTTATCTACTAGATGGGCGGCCGAAGTGCATGTCCCAGCGCACATGGAAACACCTAGATTAGGAGGGCAGAATGTCCACCTCGATTGCATCCAATGTGACCCCTCGCACCGCTGCCGCGGAAGCGCATCCGACCCAACCCCCGGCGCCGCCGCCGCACGAGCCCGAGAAGGCTCGGGCCGCCTCTCCGGCGGAGGCTGCGGCCTTTACCAGCCCCGTCATCAAAGTCGACAACGACACCGGCCTTGCGTTGCTGGTGGTTCGTGACGGCTCGACCGGCGAGGAACTGGATCAGTACCCGTCCAAGAAGGTTGTCGCGGAATATCAGCGCGTCCAGGGAGGCGCCCCCAGTTCGTCGGAGCCGACCGTCACGCCCGACTCTGGAAAAGCCGCCTCGGTCGACGCCACGATCCCGCCGGCCCCGGTCGCTTCGGTCGCCGCCCCGCCGGTCAGCCCGGCAACGGGTGACGCTCGCACGACTCCCTCGGGCGGCGGCGTCAAGCCGGTCGGCCTGTAACGGTCCGCAACGATCCGACAAAGGGCAGTTCCAACTTGGCCCAGCGCGTCGGCGTCGGGACTGCCCTCGGCTGAATCTCCGGGCGATTCCCGGACTCGGAGGCATTGGCCCGGCCGACCTGCCCGCAAGGGCGGGAACGCTTGTGTTTGGCACAGACGATGCCCCGGCCCCATCCCGCTCCGGGCAGGCGGCGGCGCCACTTGGCCCTTGCGGCGGATCATCGCCATAAATAGCCAAGCCCCGCCCCAGAAAAACCGAAGCCCCGCGAGAGACACAATGCTCGGCGCGGGGCTTTTGGTTTTGGACCTACAGGCCCTATGCACTCGGCGCAATGGCCGATAAGTCGTACGACAGTGATGTCTCAATCAACGGTGCCAAACTATCAGCACCTCATACTCGACCCGGTGGCGTCATATCTATTGCAACACCCTCCTACCCTCGACGGACCACTCCACATGGGGTGCTCGGTCATCGGATACTCTGGCGACGTCATTCCAAGATCTGTATGCCTCCTGCTTTGTTATGCCCCAATTATGGCCAACTTGGGACTGATTGTCAATCTCCTTCAGCCTGACTTCAAGGCTCCGAACCAGTGTATTATCTTGGCGATCCCCTGGAAGCGCACCACCTCAAAGGAGCGCGTCCCGCGATGGAAAAGGGCAGACCATGACTGACATCACCACGCAGCCGCCCCCCAACAAGGTTCGCCACGGCGGCTGGCTGCCAAAGGACGAGCAGGCGCTGTCGGCCTTCCGCGCCGCCCTCGCCGCCCATGCCAGGGCCAAGGGAGTCCAACCGCTGACGCCGGCGGTTCAGGCTCTCTCCGACCTGATCGAAAACACCCCCATCCTGCGCATGCATCTGAACCAGGCCATCGCCCAAGCCTCCGCGCTGGAGCAGGAGTTGGAAAAGGCCACCCTCAATGCGCCGGCCCTGCACTATTCAACCATCGGCGAGCTGATGCGGATGATCAACGCCCTGATGGATTACGCGCCGCCATTCGACACGACGGAACTGGTCGGGTGCCCGATCAACGCGTTGCTGGATCTGCCCATGTGCGTTCCGTCCGGCTTCGCCTTCTTTCAGTTCCCCGAGGTCAACGCGAAGATCAGGGCGGTGCTGGAGCATTGGAGCACCTTCCTCGACAGCCCCCGGTCCCGCGACGTTCTGACGACGGATCGGCCCAGGGGATGGTTCAGCGCCGAGGCCAGCAAGTATGTGGATATGGCGCTGTTCCAGTGCGATCCCGCCCAGCCCCATTGGGGCTACCGTTCGTGGAACGACTTTTTCATCCGCCGGTTCAGGCCGGGCGTCCGCCCGGTGGCCGGCCCCGGCGACCCCAAGGTAGTGGTGGCGGCCTGCGAGTCGCGGCCATTCGCCCTCCAGCGGGGGGTAAGGTTGCAAGACGACTTCTGGCTCAAGACTCAGCCCTACTCGCTCCGCGACATCTTCACCGCCGCACGGGCCGACCTCGCCGAACGCTATGCGGGTGGAACGGTCTATCAGGCCTTCCTCAGCGCCTATGACTACCACCGCTGGCACGCCCCGGTCGGCGGGCGGGTCGTCGAGGCCTATCTTGTCCCCGGCACCTATTACTCGGACGTGCCGTCGGAAGGCTATGACCCGGCCGGCCCCAACAATTCCCAGGGCTACATCGCCCATGTGGCGACCCGGATGGTCATCGTGGTCGATAGCGGAGTGCCGGGCCTGGGCATGGTGGCCTGCATCTTCGTCGGCATGGCGGAGATTTCGTCATGCATCGCCACCGTCCAGGTCGGCCAGACCATCGGAAAAGGCGACGAACTGGGCTACTTCCAGTATGGCGGATCAACCCATTGCCTGATTTTCGAACCGGGCGTCGCGATCGATTTCGTGCTGACCCCGCCCTATGACGATGACACCCCGGTCATTCTGACAGGCTCGATCCTGGCGACGGTGACGCCAAAATCCCCGGTCGCGGACTCCTAGGGTCAATCGACATTCAAGCGGACAGGACAGGAAATGGGCCACATATTCCCGCTGCGCCGATCAAAGCATCAAGGAGCCGTGACGACCCGGTTGCGGCCATCCCGTTTGGCCATGTAAAGGGCCTTGTCGGCCACATCGACCAGAACCTCCGGCCGCAGCCCATGGCTTGGAATCATGGTTGCGACACCACAGCTGATGCTGACGAAGCCATCGGCCAGCGAGCGGGCGTGAGGAATCCGGGCTTCCAGCACCGCTTGGCGCAATTGCTCGGCGATTTGCGAGGCCCCGTCGCGCTCGGTCTCGGGCAGGATGCAGGCGAACTCCTCGCCGCCATAGCGGGCCACCAGATCGCCGGGACGCTCCAGGCAATCCTCGATGATCCCGGCGACACGTCGCAGGCAACCATCGCCGGCCGGATGGCCGTACTGATCGTTGAACGACTTGAACTTGTCCACATCGATCAGGACCATCGACAGCGGCCGCACGAACCGAAGGCCCCGGCGCCATTCGCGGTCGAGGCTCAGATCGAAGCTGCGCCGGTTGGGGATATCGCACAGGCTGTCGGTCAGGGCCAATCTGGCCAGCAGGTCGCGATGCCGTTTGAGTTCCAGGTGGTTATGGGCGCGAATTCGGGCGATATCGATCTTGACCGGCTTGGTCCAGTAATCGACCGCCCCCAGTTCCAGCCCGATCTTCTCGTCGGCCTCACGGGTCCGTCCGGTCAGGAAGATCACCGGGATATCGGTAGTCTGCTCGTTGGCCTTGAGCTGACGCAAGACGGAATGGCCGTCGATGTCGGGCATCACGATATCGAGAATGATCAGGTCGGGCAATTCGCGCTGGGCGATGAGCAGCGCGTCCCCGCCGGTGGTGGCGAACAACACGCGGTACTGATCGACAAAGGCCTGCCGCAACACCCGCAGCCCGGTGGCGTCGTCATCGACGATAAGGATGCTCTGCCGCTCGCTCATGATCCGCCACCTGGCATAGTGTCCAACAGGCCCCTCAACTGCCGCGCGGCCTGCTTGAAGTTCAGGTCGTCGATCAAGGCGCCGATGGCCGCCAGTTCCGCCGGGGCCGCTCCGTCCGAAAAACAAGTGGCCACCAGTTCCCTGAACATCCGTTCGCCGTCGAAATCCTGACGCTCCAACAGCCCGGCGATGGCGTTCATCTCGTTGCGCCGGACCACCCATGCGGCACCATCCCACTGTGGGCGCAGGGCGGCGTCCACCACCGGCGCGGCTCCGGGCAAGGTGGAGATGGATTGCAAGGCGGTGGCAAAGGCCGCGTCCAGCCGCCCGACAAGCTCCTCGGTGGCGTCATTCGCGTGCAGGGCGGCTTCCAGGGCGGCGGCGGCGGCGGACAGATCGGCGGCGGCAACCGAGGCCGCCATGCTTTTAAGGCTATGGGCGACCCGTTCGGCCTGCTCCCGATCCTGGCGGGTCAGCGCGTCGCGCAGTTGCTCTCCCACCTGGGGGGCGCATTTGGCGAATTCCAGCATCAGATCGCGGAGCAGGACGGCGTTATCGCCCAGTCTGCGCACCGCCGGGACGATATCGAAGCCCGGCAGGGTGGCCGGAAGGATGCCCGCCGACGGTTCCGCCGGCCTGGACGGCGGCTCCACCACGTCGCAGCCGCCCAGGCCGGCCCATTTGAACAGCACCGACCACAGTTTCTTGACGTCGACCGGCTTGGCGATATGGTCGTTCATGCCGGACTGAAGACAGGCCTCGCGCTCCTCGCCCAGCACATGGGCGGTCATGGCGATGATGGGCAACTGCTCGGCGGAGAAGGTCTCGCGGATCAGGCGGGTGGCCTGCTTGCCATCCATCTCCGGCATCTGCACATCCATCAGGACAAGGTCGAAATAACCCGGGTCCACGGCCAGCACCCGCTCCACCGCTTCGCGCCCATTGACGGCGATCTCGACCTCGATGCCCTGCTTTTGCAACAAGGCCGTGGCGATTTCGCGGTTGAACGGCTGATCTTCGACCAGCAGCACCCGCTTGCCCCGCAGCATCACCCATTCCTGCGGCGTCTGGAACTCGGCCCAGCGGCGGTATTTCGAGGTTGGAACCGTCTTGCCAAAGACGCTGAGGATGGCGTTGAACAGATCCGAGGTGCGCAGCGGCTTCCGCAGCACCGCCGCGATGGCGGCCCCGTCGATGCGCGGCTGGGCAAACCCGGTGACGATGATCACCGGTGGAGGACGCCCCGTGGCGTCTTCTTCCATCACCCCCGCCATCACCCGTGAACAATCCGGCCCCTGGATGGTGTCGTCGAGAATCATCAAGCTATAGGGCTGGCCCTCGCGGGCGGCCCGGCCCCACTCGTCCACGGCCGCCTGTCCGGTCGCCGCCTCGGCATGGCCGAATCCGAATCCGGCCAGCCGCTGCGTAAGGTCGCCACGGGTGACGTCGTTGCCGTCGGCGACCAGAATCCGCAGATCGGCGACATCCTCGGGAATGATGCAATCGCGCGCAATCGCGTCCTGCTGACGCTGGAAGTCGAAGGTGAAGGAAAAGGTGCTGCCCTTGCCCTCGTCGCTGCGGACCTTGATCCGCCCCCCCATCAGGTCGGCAAGCCGCCTGCTGATGGCCAAGCCCAGGCCGGTGCCGCCGAAACGCCGGGTGATCGACCGGTCGGCCTGCTGGAACTCCCCGAACAGATTGCCGACCTGGGCGTCGGTCATGCCGATTCCCGTATCGCTGACGTCAAAGCGCAGGCGGGCACGCTCGGCATCAAGCTCAACCACCGAAATGGCCAGCCGGACGGTTCCGAACTCGGTGAACTTGATGGCGTTGCCGACGATATTGACCAGGATCTGCACCAGCCGCAGCGGGTCGCCCACCAGTTCATGCGGCAGGTCGCGCGGCGCGACGATGAGAAACTCGACCCCCTTCTTGACCGCGCCGGCCAGCAAGATGTCCGAGACCGTGTCCAGCACCTCGCTGAGGTCGAAGGCGACATGCTCCAACTCCAACCGGCCGGCCTCGATCTTGGAGAAGTCGAGGATGTCGTCGATCACCCGCAGCAGGTGTTGCGCCGAGTTCTGGATCTTGGCCACATAGTCTTCCTGCGTGCGGTTGAGTTCGGTCTGGCGCAGCAGATGACCGAATCCGATCACCCCGTTCAGGGGGGTGCGGATCTCGTGGCTCATATTGGCGAGGAACTCGCTTTTGGCCCGGTTGGCCTGTTCGGCTTCCCTGCGGGCTGCCTCCAGCCCGTTCTCGGCGGAGCGGCGGGCGGTGACGAACACCTCGAAGGCGTGCGCCATATCCGAAATCTCGTCACTCCCATCGGTGGGGATGACCACCGGCGCGCCGTTCACATGCGCCGTCATGGATTGGCTCAACGCATTCAGCCGGCGCACGATCGAACGCCCGATATAAGAGACGACGATCACGGTCAGGATAATGGCGAGGCCCAGCAGCGCGGCGGCCAGGCCGATGGTATACCGGGCGATCATCTCGTGGCGCGCGATGGCGTCTTGGGCCTGATGCTTGAGATCGAGGTAATAGTTGACGGTGCTACTGGTCAGTTTCTGCGACAGCACCCGGGTCTGGCGCGCAGTGGCCAGGGAGGCGCGCTGGCTTTGCAGGGTCGGTTCGCGCATTTCGAAGATCTGACGGGCCACCACCTCCAACCGATCGGCAAAGCCGGTCCTGGCGGGGTCCGTCCCCGCCGCAGCCCTCATGCCTTTGACATGCTCCTCGGCGCGGGCGCGGATGGCCGCGATCTGCCCCACCTGCTCGGAGGTCAGCACCGAAGCCGCGCCGCCGAGAATGGCCCAGGCGTGAACCGCGAACTCGCCGCCGCGCGAGGCTCCGATCAGCAGGTGCTCGGCCTCGTCGGCGACCGCGTTCAGATCCTTCAGAGCGTTGAGCCGCTCGCTCTTCAGCGCCCGTTCTTCCACCAGCAAGGCGCGCAGGGTTTGCAGGCTGTCGAAATAGGGCTGCTGCAACTTGTCGATTTCACCCAGCGCCCTGGCCTGATCGCCGTCAGGGCCTTTCAGCTTGTCGCGCACATCGGTGAAAATCCGCACCAGCGCCGAGGTGGAGGCCTGCTCCTCGGTATTGCTGCGGGCGATGCCCAACATGCCCTCGAACACTTCGGTGGCCAGCATCTCGGCATCGCGGGACAGCTCGGCCACGGTCATGGCGCGGTCGAAATGCTTCTCCGCCAGCCCCTTGAAGCCCCAATACTGTTCGTGAAGGGCATAGACCACCACCGCGGTGGACACCATGAACAGGCCGAATACCGACAGCAGGGCGACCACCAGGCGAAATCCCACGCCTTGATGTCTGATCGTCCTGGGCTGCGGCGGCGCGTTGCTCATGCGGCGGCGGTCACTTGAACAACGGCGCGTAGAGCACGCCGCCGTCGGACCACAGCCGGTTCAATCCCCGCTCGACGCCGATGGCGGTTTTCGGCCCGAAATGGCGATCATAGACCTCGCCGTAATTGCCCACCGCCTTGATGGCGCGAAAGGCCCAGTCGCGGGTCAGCCCCATCTGCTCGCCGAAATTGCCCGAGCCTCCCAACAGAAGGTCGGTCTCGCCGCCTCGCCCCGCCGCCAGGGCCGCGTCCACATTGTCGCGGGTCAGCCCCAACTCCTCGGCCACGATCAGGGCGTGCACCACCGACCGGATGATCCGCGTCCATTGAACGTCATCATTGCGCACCATGGGGCCGATGGGCTCGCGCGAGACCACGTCCGGCAGAATAATGTACTGAGTGGCGTCGTCCGAGCGGTTGGCGCGGTTGGTGGCCAAATTCATCCGGTCGGCGGTATAGGCGTCACAGGCGCCGCGAAAGAAATTGTCGCCATTGGAATAGACGATCTTGGCGCCCAAGTTCCGGCTGCGGTTGATGTCCTCAATGGTTTTCTGGGTGGTGGTGTTCTCTGTGACGCAGATGGACTTACCCCGAAGGTCGGCCAGGCCCTTGATGCCCGACTGGCGCCGCACCAAAAAGCCCTGCCCGTCGAACAGGTAGACCGCCGGAAAGGCGATGCGAAAATCATTCTCGCGCCCCATGGTCCAGGTCGAGCTGTACATGACGACATCGACCTTCTTGTCCATCAGGGACGAGAAGCGCGTCTTGGACCCGACCTCCACATACTGGACGAAATCCGGGTTTCCCAGCACGGCGGCCGCCACCGCCCGGCAGAAATCCACATAAAAACCGTCCCATCGCCCCGTGGCGTTGATGGCGCTGCGTCCGGGATCGTCGGGAAACACGCCGCAACGCATGTCGTGATTGGCCCGCACCGCCTCCAGCGTCGGCCGATCCGCCGCGTCGGCCGGTCCAACCGCCAAGCCGGTGACCACCATCGCCACCCCGGCGAGAGCCCTCATCCAACCTTTCACACGAAGCATTCAGCCATTTCCTTGATCCAGCGCGCCCGGGCAACGGATGCCTTGTATCCCGATCTTGACCCCAGCGCAGGCCAAGGACAAGAATCAATCCGCACCTTCCAACACTTTCTCCGTGATTTACCACACAACCCTTCAACAAATGACGTGGTCACTGGGTTTGCTGGCCCCCGAGAAGTCAAGAGCAGCGTATTACAAGTAAAAATATGCCGATAACAGCAACAAACATCCAATTGGGGGCGGTCCAGACTGCGGCCTATGCGCCAGACGGGCTTTCCCGGTACAATTCCCCCGAAAGGTTTCCCGTCATGCCGCCGAACCCCGCTCCGACCATCGTCTGGTTCCGCCGCGATCTGCGCCTGGGCGACAACCCCGCCCTTACCGCGGCCGTGGCGACGGGCCGTCCAGTCATCCCGGTCTATATCCATCAGGCCGAGACGGACGGGCCATGGGCCGAGGGTGGGGCCTCGCGCTGGTGGCTGCATCATAGCCTGAAGGCACTGGACCAGTCGCTGGGGGCGCCGCTCCACCTGCTGCACGGCCTCGCCGAGACGGTCTTGCCCCGACTGGCGCGCGAGGTCGAGGCGGACGCCGTGCTGTGGAACCGTCGGACCGAGCCCTGGGCCGAGCGCCAGGATGCGGCATGCGCCGCCGCCTTGGCCGGGCTTGGCGTCGCCACCCGGTCGTTCGACGCCGCCTTGCTGTTCAAGCCCGACACTATCGTCAGCCAGTCGGGTCAGCCGTTCAAGGTCTTCACGCCGTTCTGGAAGGCTTGCCTCGCCGCCCCACCGCCGCCGCCGCCCCTGCCGCCGCCCATCGCGCTGCGGCCCTGGTCCGGCGCCATTGCCGGCGACGACCTGGAGTCCTGGCGGTTGACGCCGCATACGCCGGATTGGGCCGACGGGCTGCGCCGATCATGGCGACCGGGCGAAGCATCCGCCCAGGCCCGCTCAAGCGAGTTTCTCGGCAGGAATCTTCCCTTCTACGCCGTTGGCCGCAACCGGCCGGGCCAGGACGGGACCTCGCGCCTGTCGCCGCATCTTCACTTTGGCGAGATATCGCCCCGGCAGCTGTTTCATGCCGCGCGGGCCGCCGGAGAACCGGGGGAAGGCCGCGACCGCTTTCTGGCCGAGTTGGGCTGGCGGGAATTCTCCGCCCAGTTGCTGCGCCAATTCCCCGACCTTCCCCAGCGTCCGCTGCGGCCGGAATTCGAGCGATTGGTCTGGCGGGACGATCCGGACGGCGTGGCGGCATGGCGGCATGGCGGCACCGGCTATCCCATCGTCGATGCCGGCATGCGCCAGCTTTGGGCCACCGGCTGGATGCATAACCGCATTCGCATGGTGACGGCGTCGTTCCTGGTCAAGGATCTGCTGGTGTCGTGGCGAGTGGGCGAAGCGTGGTTCCGAGACACCCTGGTGGACGCCGATCTGGCCAGTAACGCGGCAAGCTGGCAGTGGGTGGCGGGCTGCGGCGCCGACGCCTCCCCCTTCTTCCGGGTGTTCAATCCGGTGCTGCAAGGCGAGAAATTCGACGCCGACGGGGCCTATGTCCGAGAATGGTGCCCGGAACTGGCCGGCCTGCCCGACCGCTGGCTCCACCAGCCATGGCGAGCCCCCGCCCAGGTTCTCCGTCAAGCGGGAGTGACGCTCGGCAAGACCTATCCGCTCCCGCTGGTCGATCACGATCAGGCCCGCAAGCGGGCACTGGCCGCATTCGCCGGGTTGAAGGCATAGGCTCAATCGACATCCAAGCGGACCGGACGGGAAATGGGCCACAGATACACACAGATTCCCGCTGTGCGGGACACAGATGGAAATGTTCTCAATTCACCTGTGTTTATCTGTGCGCATCTGTGTCTGAAAGACGGCCTGGACCGAAATCAGCTGAATCTCCTACATCTTGCCATGGTCGATGCTTTCGAACTGGGCATGAGCCTCTTCACCGCCGCCATGGTGCTGGACGGGGGCGTCGTGACCCTTGTCATGACCGGATTCGGGCTGGGCCGCACCGTGATGCTCGGAGACATCGGTCCAGTTCTGCGAGTCGCCGGAGGCGTGCGCCGCCGAGCCATGGTCGTTGTCGGCGGCATCGGCCACGTCGGTCCAGTTGCCGCCTTGTCCACCGCCAACCGTATCGTGACCACCGCCGAAGTCAAACAGGAAGGTATCTCCATCATTGCCGCCGCCCATCACGTCATGGCCGGAAGCGCTGATGATCCCGTGGTCCTCGGCGCCGCTGACACCGATGCTGTCGGCATCGCCACCGTCGAGGGCCTCGCTAACGCCCACATGCAGGCTCTGAGAGGCGCTCGCGACCGAGGTTCCGTCCTGGGCCGTGGCGCTGACGGTCAGGTCGAAGTCGGAAACGCTGCCATCGGCGGGCATGACGAGTTGCAGATTGTGCATGTCGTCGCTCGACAATGAGAACGAACCATCCGTCCCGGCCTCGTGCGTGCCGCTGTCGCTGATCAACGAGCAACCGGCGGGCACCCCGTCGATGTTGTAGGTCAGACTGGCGGACGCGTCCTGGTCGGTCGCCGCGATATTGAGGTCGGCGACCAGATGGCTTGGCACTTCGTAGGCCCCGCCATCATGGTCGAGACCGGACACGCCGACCGTATCGACCGCGCCGTGAGAGCTGGTCACGGTGAAGTCGTGATGGATCGATCCCTCCGACACCATTCCATCCAACTGCGCCTCGGAGATGGTCACCGAACCGTCGCTGCCGGCGACCCAGAGATGGCCCGAGTCACTGACCGTATCGCCGGCATGCAGGCCGGTCACATGGATGCCGCCGAGTTGGGATTCCTCTCCGGTGACATCCACATGCAAGGACTGGGTGTGAGTGGTCTCGCTGGTGGTGGTCACCGCGCCGGCATTGGCGTCGTTGACGGTGAAAGACACCGAGCCATTGTGAAGGTCGAAGTTATGGTGACTGCTGTCAACCTGCACGCCGCCACTCTTGGCCCCCTGGCCGGCATCGATGTTCTCGCCGTTCAGAGTAATCTGATCAACGGTGACATTGGTGCCCTTGGCGCCCTGGAAGCTCAGCTTGCCACCGTCGTGAACATCCAGACCACTGAGGGTCGTGGTGCCAGCTCCGGCATGGCCGATCACTTGGCCGTCATACAAGATATCGAAGCCGCTCTTGTCCCCGCCCTTATCGGCAGTGGCATGGATGACCAAGGTGCCGCTGTCATTGCCGAAATCGGTTCCATTGCCGCCGGTCGTAACGGTTTGCGTGGTGGTATGGGCGCTGTCGGCCCCAATGGCGGCCCCGACCGTGGCACCGGGGTCGGTCACCGTATGGACATGCGCGCTGCTGCTGAGAACCGGCGTCTCCACGACCGAGGCTTCGGCATGATGCCCGCCCTTGTCGTCATGGGACTCGGAGTTGTGGTCCTTACCGCCCTGATGCTCAGGGTCGCCGGTTCCACTGACATTCTCGTCATTGGACGTCGAATGACCGGGAGTACCGTTATCGGAACCGTTGCCGACACCGTTATCGAAGTGATCCTTGTCGTCGTGAGACTCGGACTTGTGGTCCTTGCCGCCCTTGTCGTCGTGGGACTCGGACTTGTGGTCCTTGCCGCCCTGATGCTCAGGGTCGCCGGTTCCACTGATATTCTCGTCATTGGACGTCGAATGACCGGGAGTACCGTTATCGGAACCGTTGCCGACACCGTTATCGAAGTGATCTTTGTCGTCGGGTTCCGGCGCGGGCTCCGGCGCAGGCGCGGGTTCCGGCACAGGCGCGGGTTCCGGAGCAGGCTCGGGTTCCGGAGCGGGCGCGGGTTCCGGGGCGGGCGCGGGTTCCGGGGCGGGCGCGGGTTCCGGCGCAGGCTCGGGTTCCGGCGCAGGCTCGGGTTCCGGCGCAGGCGCGGGTTCCGGCGCAGGCTCGGGTTCCGGCGCAGGCGCGGGTTCCGGGGCGGGCTCGGGTTCCGGCGCAGGCTCGGGCTCCGGGGCGGGCGCGGGTTCCGGCGCAGGCGCGGGTTCCGGCGCAGGTGCGGGTTCCGGAGCAGGTGCGGGTTCCGGCGCAGGCGCGGGTTCCGGCGCAGGCGCGGGTTCCGGGGGAAGCTCAGATGTCGGAGTAGTATCAGGCTCCGGCGCAGGTGCGGGTTCCGGGGCGGGGGCGGGTTCCGGCGCAGGCGCGGGTTCCGGGGCGGGGGCGGGTTCCGGCGCAGGCGCGGGT
>JAUSFB010000007.1 GCA_030651575.1 Phaeospirillum sp. | reverse complement strand
ATCGAAACGTTACGCTTCGCCGATGGTGACGTTTATATCGATGGCCGCAATAATGTGCCGGTAGCCCAGGCCAAGAGTGTCTCGACCGATGAGGACACGGCGCTGACCATCAGTGCCGCCAGCCTGCTGGCGGGAGCCACTGATGTGGACGGCGATACCCTGAGCCTGTCCGGCGTCGGCAACGCTGTGGGCGGCACCGCCTCCATTGACGTCAATGGCGATGCGGTGTTCACGCCGGATGCCGATTTCAACGGCAGCGCCAGCTTCGACTACACCATCTCCGACGGCCAGGGCGGCACCAGCACCAGGACGGTGAGTGTGGCGGTGGCGGCGGTCAACGATGCGCCGGTGGCCCAGGCCAAGAGCGTCACCATCAACGAGAATAGCAGTGAGACGTTCTCGATGGCCAGCCTGCTGGCCGGAGCCACCGACGTGGACGGCGATACCGTGAGCTTGGCCTCGGTCGGTGAGGCCAGCCACGGCATGGTGGTGCTCAACGCAGACGGCACGGTAACCTTCACTCCGTCCGCAAACTATTATGGTCCCGCCAGTTTCACCTACACGGTAAGCGACGGCCATGGTGGTAACGATAGCAAGACAGTGAACCTGGACGTGCTGCATGTCCAACACGTGGAAGGCTCCACCAGCAGGGACACTCCACTGTCAAGCACGCTGCCTGCCACAAATACCACGGGTGGGGCCTTGAGTATCGTTGCCCTTGGCGCTCCCACTCATGGAACCGTCACCTTCGGTGCCGATGGCAGTTACGTCTACACGCCCACGGCGGGCTACACCGGCAGCGACAGCTTCATCTATCGTGCAACCGACATGGCCGGCCAGACCGATACCGGTACGGTTTCTTTGCGGGTAAACGCACGATGGGTGGCTGATAGTGCTGAAATGCGTGCCAACACCTATACAACCTCGGATCAGACCAAGCAGTCCATGGTCGTGTTGAAAGACGGCACCTTCGTGGTACTGTGGCTTTCCACTGGCCAGGGTGGTGGAAGTACCAACGCCCTCTGCGGTCAGCGCTACGGCGCTGACGGCGCGTTAATTGGCAGTGAATTCCGCGTCAATTCCACCTATCAGGCATCTCTTTCTTCCCAACCGGGAGTAACCGCCTTGGACGATGGCGGCTTCATCGTGGCTTGGGTTTCTTCGGTCGGAACATCGACCATTGGGCGGCGTTACCTAGCCACCGGTTTGCCGGCGGGCGCCGAGTTCGTTGTCGCCCCCTCGACAAACGGGACTCTGGTTTCGGCAACTAAGCTGGTAGGCGGTGGCTTCGTGATCACTCGCACCTCCAACGGCGAAGATGGGAGCAGTACGGGCGTCCATGCCAGGATCTATTCTGCCGATGGGACGGCATTAGGAGCCGAGTTCCGCCTCAACACCTACACGACGAGCCTCCAAGAGGATGCGAAGTTGGTGGCCATGTCCGATGGTGGCTTCGTGGCGGTATGGATGTCCTATGGCCAGGATGGAGCCTCCAATGGGCTTTACGGCCAACGCGTTTCAGCCTCCGGTCAGATGGTTGGGGGGGAACTCAGGGTCAATACCTATACCGCCAATTCTCAGTGGGAGCATCAAGTCACGGTACTGACCGATGGCAGTTTCGTGGTGGTGTGGTCGTCGCTCAGCCAAGATGGCAGTGGTTATGGGGTCTATGGACAACGCTACTCCTCCGACGCTCAGGCGGTGGGAAGCGAGTTCCGGGTCAATACTCGCACAGCCAATGATCAACGCATCCCACTGGTGACGAGCTTATCCGATGGTGGATTCGTGGTGACCTGGAAGTCCTATACCCAGGACACCTCCTCTAGCTGGGGTGTTTACGGCCAGCGCTATTCCGCCACCGGCCAAGTGGTGGGGAGCGAGTTCCGCGCCAACACTGCTACGGCTAATGACCAGACCACCCAGGCGGTCACAGCCCTGTCCGATGGCGGTTTCGTAATCAGCTGGCAGTCCAATCTCCAGGACGGTAGCGGCTGGGGCGTCTATGGTCAGCGCTACTCTTCCGCTGGCCAAGCGGTGGGCGGCGAATTCCTGGTCAACACCTTCACCGCCGGAGACCAGAGCAAACCCCAGATCCAGGCACTGAACAATGGCGGATTTGCGGTGAGCTGGCAGTCGGCCAACCAGGATGGCAGTGGCCTCGGCGTCTACACCCAGGTGTACGGGGTCAACACCTGGGATGGCGGCAGCGGCAACGACATCATTACCGGCAGCGCCCTCAGTGAAAGGCTGGCTGGCTTTGGCGGCAACGACACCCTAGATGGTGGTATCGGCAACGATACCCTAATTGGCGGTGTAGGGGTCGATACCTATCTGTTTGGTGCTGGCGGCGGCCAGGATATAATCAACAATGCCGGTCAGGCCGCCGATGGCGACAAGCTGCTGTTCGGCAGCGGCATTGCCACGGATCAACTCTGGTTCCAACAGGCGGCCAATGATCTGAAGGTTTCGATCATCGGCACCAGCGATAGCGTCACCGTGGCCGGATGGTTCGCCAGCAATGCCAACCATGTCTCTACGCTACAGACCGCAGACGGCCATGTCCTGGCCGATTCGGCAGTGCAGAATCTAGTCAGTGCCATGGCATCGCTGACGCCGCCGCCCATCGGGCAGGCAGCGCTTACCACGCAGCAGCATCAACAATTGGACACGGTAATTGCAGCAAACTGGCATTGAGGAAGACAGAGGCTGGTGGAGAAGGTTCTCCGCCAGCCTCTTCCCCTCCGCCAATTACTTCAAAGAATAGATTCTCTGTTGCCGAGTGCCTGGGGCGAAATCCCCAGGTTCTGCGCCGTTTACGGCCGGTAGCTGTTGACCGCCTTGCCTTGCGGCCGCGAATTTCCGGGCTGTTTTCTCTTCTCTCCAGCCGCTTTTCTCCAGCAGCTGTTGACTGCCGCCAAACGGTACGGGTTTGCAGATGCCCGTAAAATCAATGGGTTGCAGTGCATGAAGCTATTGACCTTTCCTCAAGACAAGGTGGACTGCGGAAGGGGGCTTGCGGCGAACCAAAAGCAGGCATCCATTCATGCCATTTTCTGCTCCAGCCGCTCCTTTCTCTTCGGCCAATCGGGCAGCACGCGGTCCAAGAGCTCGAAGAACGCGGGGCCGTGGTGAGGCTCGGACATGTGGCAGAGTTCATGGGTGACGACATAGTCGATCGTGTCGGTCGGTGCCTCGATGAGCCGGCGGTTGAGCAGCAGCCGGCCGGCGGGTGACATCGACCCCCACCGCTGCTGGAGTTGGCGGACGATAAGTCCCTTGGGGCGAAAGCAATCCGGGTCGGGAAAACGAAGAAGGTTCACCTCCAGCCGCTCGGCGAATTTCGCATGGGCGCGTTCGCGATACCAATTTTCGACCAGCTCACGGGTGACCTCCGTCTTCTCCGGGTGATGGGTCTGCACCACGATGAAGCCGCGAACCAGCGTCACCTTCGCCTGTATATGCGGCACCACCTTCAGCCGGTACTGCCGGCCAAGATAAAGATGGGTCTCACCCGCCACGTATTGGCGCTCCGGCGTCCGGGGCAGGTATTGGATGAAATACCGCTGCTGACGCCTGATCCAGGCTGCGCGTTTGCGCACCTTGGCCTCGATATCGGCCACGGTGGCATCCAGCGGCGCGGCGATCACCACCGTGGCATCGGGTTCCACCGCGATCTCAAGGGTCTTCCTGTCGCGGCGGACAACAACGAACTCGATGGCGTGCTCCCCGTACTGGATGGAATGCCGCTCCGTGGTCATCCTGGGAACCGCGCGCGTGCGAGGTCCATGATCTTGTGCTCAAGGTCGTCCATCACCTCGACCGGCAAATCGATGCCCTTTTCATCCCTGAGCACATCGAAGAAATAGTCGTCGATGGCGTTGCGCATGTTGTTCTGGGCGATGTCGTTGGACCAGACGTCAACGATGTGATGGGCCTTGATGATGTCGATGATGGCGAGCGCGATGGCGGCAGTCTCGTTCTTGTCGACCGGCTGACCATCCCCCTTCACCAGGACATCTTCCAGGATGCCGAAGAACGCCTGACCGTCATCGTTCCCCTTGATGGCGTCCGGCATTTGCCGTCCGCGATCCTTGACCTTGCGCAAACGCCTCGACATCAACCGGGCCAAGGGGGCTGCCGAGCGGCGGCTGGTCACCACACTGGTCTCGGCGCTGGGGAAGAACGATGGCTGATTCTCCCCGCGAGACAGCCCTGAAGGCACTGGCTGCCCTGCTGGCAGGGATCCCCGGCGCAAGCGTTCGCCGCAACGAGCCGTTGGCGGCCAGGATCCCGGCGGGCGGGCTGATCACCTTGTTCGACGGCAACGGCGCCGAACCGGAAATGCTGCTGTCCCTACATCGTTCCGATCATCGGAGGCGTTTGATCATGGCCGGCAAAATCAGCTTCCCCCACGGCAATGACTGGGGCGTCATCGGGCCCGAGGGCGATCACGATCTGCCGGTGGACTCGACCCTGGGGCACCGGTTCCAACTCGTCGACGGCAAGGTCGTCGACCGCTACGACGGCGCCACCGATGACGAGGTCCGCAAGCGCGATGCCGATCACGTCGCCGAGCGGCAGGCCGAGGAACTCCAGGCGGCCAGAGTTGCCCTGGTTCGACGGGTCAAGGCCGAAGCGGCGCGGCGCATCGCCAATCTCGACTGGAAGGTCGAACGAGCCCGTGAGCGGGACGCCCTGAACGGCACCACGACCCTCCAGGACGTTTATACCGAGCGTGAGCTCATTCGTCTGGCGAGCGACGAGGCCGAGGCCGCCATCGACCAGATCGCCTCCCTTGGGCGACGAGAGCTTCATCGTCCAGGGCACGCCGACCCGCGATGCCGAGCGGCTGGTGTGGAGCATCGATACGAGGCCGGGATGAAGCTCTCCGCCCGCATTGACGGTGATCTACGGCGCATCCTGGCCGATGAGCTGACCCTGGCGGAAGCCGCCATCACCGACGGCATGCGCGATGCCGCCGAGGGCCTCAAGGCGGAATTGCGCCAGCAGATTGCCGCCGCCGGGCTGGGGCCGCGCCTCGCCAATACTTGGCGCTCCGAGGTCTATCCCAAAGGCCGCACCAGCCTGCGCGCCGCCGGCTTCGTCTTCAGCAAAGCCCCCGACATCGTTGCCGCCTTCGAGGACGGTACGGTGATCCGCTCGACCAAGGGCTTTTGGCTGGCGATTCCCACCCCGGCGGCCGGGACCGGAGCCGGCGGCAAGCGGATCGATCCAGGTTTGTGGGAACAGATGCATGGCAGCCGGTTGCGCTTCGTCTACCGCCGCTCGGGGGTATCGCTGCTGGTGGCCGACGCCATGCGGGCGCGGAACGGCAAACGGGGCGGCTTCGCCAAGGGCAGCGCCAGCGCCCTTCGCAGCGGCAATGGGCTGGCCTCGGTGGTGATATTCATCCTGGTGCCGCAGGTTACCCTGCGCAAACGCCTCGATGTCGCCGCCGCTGCCGAGAAATGGGCCGACGCGGTGCCGGGGCTGGTGATCAGGAATTGGAGAGGATGATAGCATCCATCCGCGAGCAGATCCTGTGCGCCCTGCTGGCGCGGCTGGAAACCGTCCCCGATGCCAGGGTGAAGCGCGAAGCACCGCTGCCCGAGACGGTGTCGGCGGGCGGGCTGATCATCCTGCGCGACGGTGATCCCGGCGACCCGGAGGTGCTGCTGTCGCCGCCGGCCTATTTGTGGCAGCACCAGGCCGAGATCGAGGTGATCGTCAGCGGCGGCCCCAGCGAGGCCAACGCCGCTCTCGACGGCCTGCTGATGGCGGTCGGCCAGGCCCTGGCCGGGGACCGTAGTCTCGGTGGCCTCGCCGACTGGCTGGACTGGGGCGCGGCCAAGACCCACGGCCTCGCCATCGACGGTGCCGCCGGCCTCAAGGGCGCGGTGGTGCCGGTCACCATCCACTACGCCAGCGCCGATCCGCTGGGTTGACGTCAGGTTTGAAGCGCCTTGACCACCATTTCGGGGTTGCTGGCGATGACATGAAGGTAGGCCCGCGCCGTGGTGTCGGGTTGCTTGCGTCCCTGTTCCCAATCCCGTAGCGTGCCCACGGGAATACGGTAGCGGGCGGCGAACACACCCTGCGACAGACCGGTGGCGCTGCGGATCGCCTTGACGTCCACCGGCAAAATCTCGGGAGCCACGTCGGCATCGGCGGCGATCTGGCGTTCGATATCGGAATCGGTCACCGCGTCCATGGCTGCCCAATTAACCGCATTCAGGGCGGCCTTGCTCATTTCAGGCGTGATCTTTCGGCGCATAGGCTTCGACCTCCCTTGAGTTGGCTTTGCGAAGCGAGATGATCCGGCGAATTTCGCCGCGATCAGTGAAGACGCACACGAACAACCGGCCCCGGATCAAGCCATAGGCCACCTGCCGTCGCTCGCCGTAATCCATGCGGTCGTCGACGACGACATGGAGCAGCCCTTCGAACACATAGGGCGCCAGGGCCAGGGAAAGGCCGCGCTCGGCAACGTTCTTGGCGTCCTTGGCCGGATCGAACTCGTACTCCATGGCTTGAAGTATACGGCTAAGCCGTATGGTTCGGCAACAGCCTATGCGGCTTAGCCGTAGACATTGTCACTCCACTCCTTCCTGTCGAGGGGAACATCATGGCCAAATCGCGCGCCTACGGTGCCGATTGCGTGCTGCTGGCCGCATTCGAGGCCGCCTACGGCACCCCGCCGGCCAACGGTTACACAAGGCTGTCCTTCAAGGACTCCACCCTCGGCGCCGAGCGGCCCCTGGGTTACGACCCGCTGCTGGGCCAGGGCCGCGATGCCCAGGACCCGTTCTACGATGCGGTCAAGGACGAGGGCGATATCGGGGTGCCGCTGGATCTGCGCGGGCTGGGCTTCTGGCTCAAGGGACTGTTCGGGGCACCGGTCACCACCGACCACCATGACGGCAGTTTCAGCCATGCCTTCACCTCCGGCGGCGATCTGCCCAGCCTCGCCATCGAGATCGGGCATGCCAAGCTGGCGACGCCGAAATTCTTCCGCCACGGCGGCGCCAAGCTGGATAAGCTCGCCTTCACCATGGCGCGGACCGGCGCCGCCAACGCCACCATCTCGCTGGTCGCCCAGGGCGAAACCGAAGCGGTCCAATCCATCGACGTTACTCCGGCTACCCTGGCGCTGAAGCGGTTCAGCCAGGGCAGCGGCACCATCAAGGTCGGCGGCACCCAGCTCGCCAACGTGATGGGCGGCAAGCTCACCTTCGCCAACAACCTGGAGCGGGTCGAGACCATCCGCTCCGATGGCCTGATCGATGGCATCGACGAGACCGAAGCCACCGCCGAGGGCTCCATCGACGTCCGTTTCTCCACCGATACCACGCTCACCGCCGCCATCGCCGCCGAGAGCCCGGTGGAACTCGCATACGGCTTCACCATCCCCGGCACCGCCTTCGCCCTGACCTTCGATCTGCCCCGCGTCTTCTGCCCCAAGAAAAAGCAGGAGGTGAAGGGGCCCGGCGGCATCCAGGCCAGCTACGACTGGCGTGCCGCCCGCGATCCGGTGGCCGGCTACCTGCTGCGGGTGACGCTGGTCAACGACGTGACGGCGTATTGATGCAGGTCCGCTTCGCGGTTGGGCTCCCGCCCAAACCCGGCTGGAGCGATGCTCCAGACCACCTTTGATTTTCAAAAATGAAGAGGGTTTGGGGCTTTGCCCCAAGCCAGGGCGGCAGCCCATCCGCGCAGCGGAACATGGAGTGTCCCGATGATGACCCGCTCGTACAGCGCGTCGGTCTTCGCCAATGCGCCGAAATTCCACGGCGGCGGGCTGGTGGCCGGCGAGCGTCCCATCGTCGCCAAGGTGGGCGAAGGGGTGTTTACGCCCCGGCAGATGGACAATGCCGACCGCATCCTGAGCGCCGCGCTGTCGCAACCCGCGGTGGGCGTGGTGGTGACCGTCAACAACAACGCGTCCGGCACCCAGGCTCGCGCGGAGCAATCCCAGGGACCGGATGGCCGTATCCAGCTCGACATCATCGTCGAGGAGATCGAGGGCCGCATGAACCGCCGCATCGGCCGCGGCGAAGGCATGGCCCCGGTGCTGGAGCATCGCTATGGCCTGAACCCGGCGGCGGGGGCGTATCGGTAGCCGTCAGGACTCGATGTGGCGTTCGCTGTCCATGGAATGGTGCAGCACCCGGACGACGAAAATGCCGGGGTTTTCGATCAGATAGTAGATCACATGCCCGGCATGGGCGTGGCGCAGCAGTTCTTGATGCCGAGTCCCCGCAGGTCGCCCCAGGCGGGGATTGTCGGCCAGCATTCGCAGGCAGCCGGACAGATCACCGTAATAGGCATCCGCCTGGGCTTCGCCGAAGCTCCGGTGGGAATAGACGTATATTTCAGCCAAATCAGCGTCGGCGGCATTGGAAAGGACGTAATCACCCATGCCGCAGGCGAGCCTTGGCCTCGGCCATGATGTCGTCCGCCTTGCGCGGGCTGCGTCCGCTCTTCAGTCCCTCGTCGATGGCGGCCTCCAGCGCTTGGGTCCGCCGCTGATCGTGTCGGATCAGGTCGCGGATATAGTCGCTGGCATTGGCGTATTCGCCGCCCTTGATCTGAGCTTCCACCCATTCCCGCATGGGGTCGGGCAGGGAAACATTCATCGTCGCCATGGGCACCTCCTGTCGGCGACATCATGGCATAGTTTGCCAAAAAATGCCATGAACCGGGTGCGCCGATGACCACCTCCATCTCCTGGCCGTCCCGGCTGCCATTGCCCACGTTCGAGGGCTACGGCATCGAGCCGCAGGATGCGGTGAGTCGAACCGACATGGAGGCCG
Source organism: Phaeospirillum sp. (assembly GCA_030651575.1). Taxonomy (GTDB): domain Bacteria; phylum Pseudomonadota; class Alphaproteobacteria; order Rhodospirillales; family Magnetospirillaceae; genus Phaeospirillum. Next base: position 5,121 of record JAUSFB010000007.1, on the reverse strand, counting down.
GAGCGGCGCGGCAGCGGCGGCGGTTCACCGCGGTGCCCACCCGCATCCCGGTGCGCTGGCGCTTCTCCGCCAACGAATTCGCCCTGTTTGAGGCATGGTTCCACTGGATGGCTGAAGATGCCGCCGGATGGTTCGCCATCAGCCTGCTGGGCGGCATCGGCATGGTTGCGCACGAGGCGCGTTTCCTCGGCGGTAGCAGTCCCTACAAGGCCCAGCCCCGGCGGGGTGGGCGGGACGGCGGTGTGACCTGGATCACCACCGCCGTGCTGGAGGTCCGCCAGCGGCCGGTGATGTCGGGTGACGTGCTTCAACTGGTGTTCGAGGAAGACCCCGCCGCCCTGATGGCAGCCGTGGCGCGGGCCCACGACGTCATCCACTTCGTCCTGCCCGGCACCGATATCAGCGGTCTGCGGCGTGCCGCCGACGGTCTCCATTCCGCCGTCCAATCCGTCCTGTCCGATCTGAGGCCCCGATCATGAGCATTCAGTCCGATCTTGAAGCCACCGTCGGTAAGGTGACGGCGGATAGCCAGGTCCTGCACGCCATCATCCATGGCCCGGCCTTCGGCGCCGGCAGCACCGTCATCACCGATGGCGGCCCGGTGCGCACCCTGGCGGGAGCGATCGCCGATCTCGAAGCGGCCTTTGCCGCCGCCGGCATTATCGTCCAGGTCAGCGATGCCGTTACCTCCACCACGGCGGCGGCCGGCAATGCGGCGGGCGCTGCCGGAGCCGCCGGCACCTCGGCCACCCTCGCCGATGCCTCGGCCCGGAGCGCCGCTGCCGCCGCCACCGACGCCAACGCCGCCGCTGTCTCAGCCCGCGCGGCTTCAGCCCAGAACCAGTTCATCGGCTTCTATTACGACGATGCTCACGACTTCCTCCACTGCGACGTGGAAACCGGCCCGGCCGCCATCAGCATCGCCGCCAGCGCCCTGGGTCTGCCGTTCGAGGAATGGCGCATCGGCAACACGGTCATGTCGGTGAGCATGGACGACAAGACCGAGATCCATCTCACCGCCTAACGGAGTTTCATCCATGGACATCAATCTCGGCCGCCTCGGCTTTGCCGATCAGGGCCTCTATAGCCCTGGCCTGGCCTATGTGAAGCGCGACGTGGTGACCTATCTGGGCAGCACCTATCGCTGCGTCGCCAATACCGCCCCCGGCCAGGACCCGGTGACCTATCCGGCCTCCTGGGTGCTGATGGCCAAGGGCACCTCGACGGTCTACACCGCCAAGGGCGACATGATCACCTTCGATGGCGCCAATCTCACCCGGTTGGGCATCGGCACCCAAGGCCAGACCCTGGGCGTCAATAACGGCATGCCGATCTGGATGGCGCCCCAGGCCCGTCCCGGCACGGTGGCGGCGGCGCTGGCCTACAATCCCAATGGAACCTCCTGCTCCTATGCCGGACTGCCGGTGATCATGAGCGACGGCTCGGTCAAGATGTGGGGCCAGTCGTCCAATTACTGCGTCGGCGACATGAGCAATTCCAACGTCATCAATCCCCAGCCGGTCTCCTTCGATCCCAACAATCCCCCCACCTTTCCCATCGTCCAGGTCGCCACCTGCTACATGACCAATTATGCCCTGGACAGCGCCGGGCGGGTTTTTGCCTGGGGCTACAACAGCTACGGCCAGCTTGGCCAGGGCGACACCACCAACCGCGCCATCGCCACCCAGATCAACTGGTTCGTCCAGCAGGGCGTCCAGATCGCCGCCATCATCGTCGCCCGCGAGGGCGGCGTCAGCGCCAGCAACGGATCGGCGTGGTTCCTGACCACCACCGGCACCGTCTACGGTGTCGGCTACAACGCCTATGGTCAGTTGGGCAACGGCACCACCTCCAACTCCTCGCTGCCGGCCCGCTGCGGCACCATCAGCGGCATCGCCAAGGTCTTCGTCGGCGGCATGGACATGGCCTCGGTGTTCGCCATCGATACCGGCAACAAGCTGTGGGCCTGGGGCTATAACGCCTATGGCCAGCTCGGCCTGGGAGACGCCACCAACCGCAGCACGCCCATGCAGGTGCCCAACATCACCAATGCCAAGAAGGTGTGCTGCACCAACGGCTATGCCGGGCCCTATGTCACCGATACCGCCGTACTGTGTACCGATGGCTCCATCTATGTCTGCGGCTGGAACGGCCAGGGCGCCCTGGGGATGGGTGACACCACCACCCGGTACGGCTTCACCAAGATCCCCATCGCCACCTTCACTCCCGCCGATATCGAACTCTATGGCGGCTATTACGACAGCCTGTGGGTGATCGACACCGTCGGCCATCTGTGGGCCTGCGGCTATAACGGCTATGGCCAGTTGGGCACCGGCGACACCACCAACCGCTCCTCGCTGGTGCAGATCGGCTCGGGCCAGCCCTGGGACGGCAAGGCCGTCCGCCTGAAGGCCGGCGGTGGCCAATGCGCCAGCAGCCAGTATGTCTTCGCCGTGCTGATGGATTCCACCACCAAGCTGTGGAGTGCCGGCTACAACGGCAGCGGCCAGCTTGCGGTCGGCGACACCAGCCAGCGCGCCACCTTCACCAGGGTCCTCGGCCCCCGGCCCACCGAGCAGATGGGCGTCATCGACTACACCACCGGCGGCTACTCATCGTCGGGGCGACTGTGGGTGCTGTCGGCCGATGGCCGCCTCTGGGGCGCCGGGGACAATACCGGCTACAGCCTGGGCACCCAATGCAACAACAACCGCTGGGAGGGACGCCTCTCGGATGTGGATTTCTGAGGAGTCTCCGGCCATGACCACCATCGTGTCCTTCAACGCCTCGGCCCGGCTGGTGATGCCGACCGAGAGCAACAGCTTCCCGATCCATCTCGGCGAGGTCGACGGCCGCCATTACCTGTCGGTGCCGGCGGGATTCGATATCCCGCCCGCCCAGGCCGAGGATGCCGATTATGTGGTCCACGACAAGCCGCTCGATCCCGATATCGTCAAGCGGCTGATGGCGGTGCGCGAGATCAATGCCGAATGCGTCGCCGCCATCCGCGCCCGCTACAGCATCGACGACGAGCTGGGGGCGATCCGCAGCGGCAACAAGACGGTGACCGACTTCATCGCCGAATGCGTGGCCGCCGCCAAGACCAAGAAGGCGGCCCTCGGCCTGACCGCGCCGACCGGAGCGAAATGACATGGCCAATGAGCAGAACACCATCACCGATTCCCTGGTCGGCGTCGCCTCACAATACGTCCACACCCTGGGGGGTGCCCAGCCCGAGGTCCAGATGGTGATGTCGGGCTGCGTCGTCCTCATCGTGCTGATCGTCGCCGTCGCCCATATCTGGCATCGCAAGATCACCGTGACCGGCTCGGTCGCCGGGACCGAGGCGCATGCTCCGGTCGAGGCCGGGGTGCCGCTGGAGGCTTTCACCCATATGGTGGAGGAGCAGTCGCGCCAGACCGAATCCCTGCGTAATGCCGTCGATGATCTGCGCGAGGTGGTGCGTGGCTTCGGCCACTTGCTGGCCGAGCGCACCATCTGCCCGTTTGACCATCCCCGCTGCGCCAGCTTTATCGAAACGGATGGGAGCCGCGATGCCTGATCCCGCCCTGTCCCAGGCCCTGCGCGAGGCCTATGCCGCCGCGCCCGCCGACACGGTGATTCTGCACACCCTGGAGATCTGGCATCCGACCTTCACCGAGCCGATCCGGGTGGTGCGCGACCACGCCGAGTTGACCGCCCGGCTGGAAACCGGGGCGCCGCGTGATGCCGGCCAAATGGTTGGCTTCGTGGCGCTGGCCTTCGATCTCGATCTGCCGCCGGTGGATACCGCTCCGGTGCCGGAGATCGCCGTGACGCTCGACAATGTCGGCCAGGAGATCGTCGATGCCCTGGAGGCCGCCGCCATCGGCCAGGACAAGATCGACCTCATCTACCGGCCCTTCCTCTCCACCGACCTGGAGGGGCCGCATATGGACCCGCCGATCACCCTGACCCTGGCCGATGTCGAGGCCGACACGCTCCGTGTCACCGGCCGTGCCCGCATGTTGGATGCGGGGAATAAGTCCTTCCCGTCCATCACCTATACCGCCCAGCGGTTTCCCGGTCTGGCGCGTTAGGAGCATTCGAAATGCACTGGGCCACAGCATTCATTGGCCTGCCGTGGTCCGTCCATGGCAGCGGGCCGGACCTGTTCAATTGCTGGGAATTCGTCCGCATGGTGCAGAGCCGCCATTTCGGCCGCACCCTGGCCGAGATCGCCAACCCCGAAGACATCCTGGTCATGGGCCGTACCTTCCGCGATCACCCGGAGCGGCGGCGTTGGACCAAGGTCGATCAGCCGACGGAAGGCGATTGCGTTCTGTTGCGCCAGTCGCGCCATCCCATCCATGTCGGCATCTGGCTCGATGTGGATGGCGGCGGGGTGCTGCATTGCTCGGCGGTGTCGGGCGTGGTGTTCCAGCGCCCTGATGCGCTGCGTCTCAACGGCTGGGCCATCGAGGGCTTCTACCGGTTCATCGGAAAACCGACATGACCGCCACCTGCGTCATTGTCGCCAACCCGTTCGAGCCGGTGGCCAGCCGCAGTGTGCATGTCATTGATGCCGGAATGACGGTCGGCGGCCTGCTGCTCGACTGCGGCATTGATCCCGACCGCTGGGCCGATGGCCCCGAGATCCGCATCGGCGGCCAGGTGGTCCCTGCCGAAATCTTCGCAATCCGCGTCATCGGCGAGGACGACATCGTCTCCGTCATCCGTTGGCCCCAGGGTGGCGGAGGCGGTGGGGGCACCACATTCGGCGGGGCGCTGCCGGTCTGGGCGTGCCACAGGCGGGCGTAGCGGCCGTCGGGAATCTGCAGCAGGTCGGTATGGCTGCCGTCTTCCACCACCTCGCCCTTATCGACCACCACGATGCGGTTGGCGTCCCTGACCGTCGACAGGCGGTGGGCGATGATGAAGACGGTGCGCCCGGCGCAGATGGTCCGCATATTATCCTGGATCGCCTTTTCCGACTCATAGTCCAGCGCCGAGGTGGCCTCGTCGAAGATCAGGATGCGGGGATTGGTCACCAGGGCGCGGGCGATGGCCACTCGCTGGCGCTGCCCGCCCGACAGCGACGAGCCGCGCTCGCCCAGCACCGTGTCATAGCCCTCGCCCAGC
>JAUSFB010000002.1 GCA_030651575.1 Phaeospirillum sp. | reverse complement strand
CTGCGCCCGCGAGAGCAGCATCCCGAGCGTGGTCGTGCCCTGCACTTCCTCTTGCACAATCCGCCGGAACGCGCAGAACCGGCCGTTTGCCGGCACGAGCTCCGCCACGCTGTCGATGGCATACGCGTACATCACCGCGCCCGTCACGTCATTCCCCTGCACGAGTATCAGCGTGGCGCTTTCCCGGTCGTTCCTGCTGACGCTCATGGCCTGGAGCCCGTAGTTCAGCTCGCCCGTCGCCGTCGCCTCGAACGTGTGGACGATGGAGGCGAAGAAGCTGTTTCTGACCACGGTCGTGAGCGTGCCATCGTCCCGGACCGCCAGCTCCAGGCCCGCGTAACCCGCCAATCTCTGCGCCGTTTCCCACTTCGATTCCCCGCGCTGCGGCCACTCGAACGGGTCTTCCGCGAGCCCGGCGGGCAGCAGGAAAACGTCCCCGTTGAAGTACCAGTCGCGGTAATAGAAGTACTGCGGGATGGCCTCGCTGTACAGGATGTCGTCAAGCGCCGCGTTCAGCGTCTGGCCGCCGAGAGGAACGGAGTCGAAGTCGGTCCACTGCGCGTCCCGCAGCCGCAGGCTGGCGTTCTCCAGCTTCAGCGTGAGTTTCGCCTGCCCGTACCCCTGCTGTTCGACGCGCGGCTCCGCGATGTAGCCGGTGAAGCTGGTATACCAGGTCACCCCGGTGCCGTTCTCCGCCAGCTCGCCCAACCGGAGCTGTGCTTTCGGGAAGCGCCCGTAAGGCCAATCGAACTGCGTCGCGGCGTCCTTCTGGATGGTGACCGTCGCCGTCGCGCCATCGAGCTCGTACGGCTTATCCACCTCCACCTGCAGGATCTCGCCGTCCCAGGGCGTGGTGTAGTACCCCAGGGCGGGCAGCGTCACCACGGGGTATGAGAAGAAGACCGCGTACACTTCCGGCGTGCGGTGCATACTCCAGCCTGGCGGCCCGGTGGCCGTGCTGGGCGTCAGCGTGGCCGTGTACCCGGCCGTACCCACGAGCGGACTACTGGCGTCCGCAAAGCCGGTAGACGTGCCCGAGGGCTCGTACACCTTCCCGCTGATGGTCGGGGTCGCCGTGATGGCACGGGAGGTCAGCGTGTTGCGCGTCGGGCTCGTGAAAACGCCCGTCACATACTGGAGCTGGTGCAGCCCGAAGACCACCTGCCCGCCCTGGCCGCGGAGCGTGATCTTGTGTGCGGGGATGCTGATGGCCGTGCCGTCGGGGTTCCCCCAGGAAGCGTAGCTCCGGCCCCGGTCGTGCGAGACGTGGATCCTGCCCCGCAGGACGCGCAGGAGGATGAGCAGCTCGCCACCGTCGGCATTCCCCAGGCCGGAAAGCTCCGACAGGTCTGCGATGGCGACCCACGCACCGCTGACCATCTGGAGCAGCCGGGCGCCGTAAACCTTCGAGTACTCCAGCGCCCACGCGGCGTTGCCGAATTCGATCCGCACGTAGGGCGGGTACGTCGTGGCGTCGTGGTCCCCCGGAGTGTCCGCCAGGTCGAAGACCACTGCAAACGACGGGTCCGCAGGGAAGGTGAAGGTGCTCTCGGCTTCCCACACCACGTCAGCCGCTGCTGAGTACTGCGTCAGGAAGTAGGGCCGGGGCGATCCTGTCGCGGGCTTCCGTTGCTCCCAGGATCCCCCCGTGGGGGTGTAGTTCGCCAGGAGCGTGTCGCGGGGGGTGTAGTACTCCCGGCAGGTCAGGCCCACGTCCGGAATGAAGCGCAGCTTCGGCACTTTGTTGGCGTCAACGCTGATGGTGCCGCTGACCTGACCGCCCCTGCCACCTGCCCCCACCAGGTCATACCGGCAGGTGCCGCGGTCGAGTACGATCGCGTCGTCACTGCCATCGGCATAGAGCCGAACGTGAGCGACGGGCATCCCGCGAGTGTCAACGCCCATGCCTAGTAGC
>JAUSFB010000082.1 GCA_030651575.1 Phaeospirillum sp. | reverse complement strand
CCTAGCCTGGATTATTCACGAAAGATGAGACAAAAGAGCCACCGAGTCTCGCGAGCGTGCTATAGAAGCGGTGACTGGACGCTTCGACGCACAAATGAGAGGAGACTCGATGGCTACAGACTGTATAGCGCAGACGACCTTCCGATTCCAGGAGAATTCCAAGCCGGTGATCGCCGCCTTCGACATGGCCCACGCCAGTTCGGATGGCGGGGCCGTCCTGCTCAAGGCGATCGATACCCAGCTCGGCCTGACGGCGCGGCTGGCCGACGCCCTCACCGATGCGCGGCAGCCGGGCAAGGTCCGGCATCAGGTCATCGAGCTGTTGCGGCAGCGCGTGTTCGGGGTGGCCTGTGGCTACGCCGACTGCAACGATGCGGCCCGGCTGGCCGACGATCCGATCCACAAGCTGCTGGTGGACCGCGATCCCCTCACGGGCGCGGCGCTCGGCTCGCAGCCGACCCTGTCGCGGTTCGAGAACAGCGTGCGGCGCGTCGCGCTGTACGCCCTGGGCGAGGCCCTGGCCGACACGGTCATCGCCAGCCACCAGCGGCGACTCACGCGCCGGCCCGTGCGGCGGATCACGATCGACCTGGATCCCACCGACGACCCCACCCACGGGCAGCAGGAGTTGGCCTTCTTCAACGGGCACTACGACACCTGGTGCTACCTGCCGCTGATCGGCACGCTGACGTTCAACGCCGAGCGGATCCAATACCTGGTGGCCGCCGTGCTGCGGCCGGGCACGGGGCCGACCGCGCGCGGGGTGATCGGCCTGTTGCGTCGCCTGTTCGCCAAGCTGCGCACGGCCTTCCCCAGGGCGCGCCTGCGCGTGCGCCTGGACGGGGGCTTTGCCGGCAATCCGCTCGTGGACTTCCTGGAGGCCGAGCGGGTCGAGTACGTCATCGGGCTGGCCGGCAATGCGCGCCTGGAGAAGCGGGTCCGGCGCTTGATGGGTCGCGCCCGGGTCCTGTCCCGTGCCAGCGGCGAAACGGAGCACCTGTTCGGCGAGACGCGCTACGCGGCCAAGAAGTGGTCGCACAAGCGCCGGGTGATCATGAAGGCCGAGGTCGTCCGGCATCCCGGCCGCGATCCCAAGAACAACCCCCGGTTCGTCGTGACCAATCTCCCGCATACCCCCGCCCACGTGTACGCGATCTACTGCGCGCGGGGCGACATGGAGAACCGGCTCAAGGAGTTGCATCACGGCCTCGAACTCGATCGGACCAGTTGCTCGCGCTTCGCCGCCAACCAGTTCCGCGTGCTCCTCACCGCGGCGGCGTATGTCCTGTTTCAGGAGTTGCAGCGCCGGGCGCAGGGCACCGCCTGCGCCGGTGCGCAAGTGACGACGCTGCGCGATCGGCTGCTCAAGGTCGCGGTGTGGGTCGAGCGCTCGGTGCGTCGCATCGTCCTGCATCTCCCCGCCGCGTTCCCCTGGCTCCGTCCTTGGCAGCAGCTCGCGCGCGCCGTCGGCGCCACCTCCTGACGGCCGCCATCGTGCCGAGCGGCGTGACGGCGGCGGACGTGTCGCTGCGGCACCCTCGCCGCACGTTCCCTGTGACCGTGCCGCTCCGGCATCCACGCTCACACGCTCACCATGGCCACCCCGATGTCGCGTCCAGGGCCCCGAACTCCCGTCCACGCGCCCGCAGGGCCGGGCTGGCCACCACCGTCGGCATTCATGAATAATGCGGGCTAG
>JAUSFB010000080.1 GCA_030651575.1 Phaeospirillum sp. | reverse complement strand
TATCGCGGTCGGCATCTCGGGCGCCATCCAGCACCTCGCCGGCATGAAGGACTCCAAGGTCATCGTCGCCATCAACAAGGACGAAGAGGCCCCCATCTTCCAGGTGGCCGATTACGGCCTGGTGGCCGATCTGTTCAAGGTTCTCCCTGAGTTTACTGCGGCCCTCCAGTCTCCCTGAGGTCGCAACCTGGCGGGGGTGGTGCTGGCAACCGCATCCACCCCCGTTTTTTCACCTGTCTTGTCATATGGCGGTGGAGGGAATACCCTGGGCTCCCGCCACGGTTTACGGTCGAAGCAAGACAATGGCTGATCATTCGACACGGCAATTCATTTCCTTCACTGTCGGCGACGAAGAATATGGCGTCGACATCATGGCCATCCGCGAAATCAAGGGATGGACCCCGACCACGCCGCTGCCCGAGACCCCCGCCCATATGCGCGGCGTCATCGATCTGCGCGGCGCCATTGTCCCCATCATCGATCTCCGGGTCCGCTTTCATCACGGCCTGACCGAAGTGACGCCGACCCATGTCATCATCGTGGTCGCCATCGGGGATGTGATGGTCGGGCTGCTGGCCGATGCGGTGGTCGATATCGTCACGGTGGCGGCGACCGAAATCCAGCCGATGCCCGATTCGGAACACGGCGGCGGCGCCAATTACCTGTCCGGCATCGTCAGCGTCGAGGGCCGCATGGTGGTGTTGCTGGATCTTACCGCCCTGCTTGAGCGCGACCGGGACGTTCTGGCCGAGGTCGTCGCCGTCGAGTAATCTTCATCCCGCCCGGAGCGGGGGGAAGGCCGGCCGCCGGGGATCACCCATTGGCGGCCAGCTGCGCGCCGCTGGAGGCCGAGCCCCCGAACGAGTCGGCGGAGTCCTCGTTGAGGTAGTCCAGCAGGTTCTTGTGCGAGCCCGAACCCGCGCTTGAGGCGTCGCCGTTCAGATAGTCCAGCAGGCTGGAGCCTTGCCTGATCTGTGCGCTCAGGATGTTGGACAGCGAGGTGATGGAGCCCCTGCTTCCCAGATAGGGCGTCATGGCGTCGTCCAGGGCCTTCGAGACGGCGAAAATCAGGGATTGCAGGTCGCTCGGGCTGTCGGCGACCGCTTCGGACAGGGCGGTCTGGTCGACGTTCAGGGTGCCGTCGGGCTGAACCGTGACGCCGATCTGGGCCAATGAGGAGAGCGCTCCGCCTGTCTCGAATGTGCCGGTGGCGGCGTCTCCCAATGATTTGAACATGCCTGCCGCGAGGTGAATATCCTTGGCCAGATCGCCATCCTTCCCGGCCATCTTGGCGATGGATTGCTGAATGGTGTTGAAGGCGGTGACCAGCGACTCGATCGCTTCGGGCTGGGGCGGCTTGGCGACCTTGACGACGCCGATGGCGGTGAAGTCGGTGGTTATGCCGTAGGCCACCGGAACCTTGCTGTTGGAGCTGAAGTCGAAATCTGTGCCGTCGATGGTGTAGACGGCGTCTTGCGCCGTCTGGCCGACCGTTAACGGCGAGGCGTTGGGGGCGGCGGGGTCGAAGGCCAGTTCCGGCAAGCCGTGGAGTCGGAAGGCCCGATCGGCTCCGGTGGCGCTTCCGGTCAACAGCAGGGCATAGCCGCCGCCTTCCTCGACCACCGAGGCGAGCACGCCGGAATCGGCGGCGTTGATCGAGGCCACGATATCGTCGAGGGTGCCGGTCTTGATCGGAATCGATATGCCGTCATCCTTGGCGATGAAGTGGCCATCGGCCGAGATTGTCCCGGTTTCGATGCTCAACGCGCCGGCTCCCAGCGAGACATGGTCGCTGTCGCCGAATGCGCCGCTGAGGAGGGTCTGCGGCGCGGCCAGTTGGCGGACATCGACGATGACGCTGCCAGAGCCCTGGTTTGTCGATCCTGCCGGTTCTTCCAGTTGGGCCATGGTGTTTTCGAATTGGCCGCCCAATGTGGCGAGCCTCGTATAGCCGACCAGGGCGCTGGAACTGGCCTGCTGGCCCAGCGTCAGGGTATAGGCGGGGTCGGCGCCCAATCCTCCGCCGGCAGGCACCGCCGCCGGTGTCGCCGTTCCGGCGGCATCGCCATGGGCCTTGGTGCTGTAGCTGCTCAGCAAGGAGGCGAGGGACGAAGGAAGGGCGGATAGGGCCGTGGTGGTCATGGGGGACACTCCCGAGAGGCAAGGACCGCGATCTGATTCCGCGGCGGATGCCGGTCATCTCTTGGGTGATCTCCTAGCAAGCATCGGACCAGGTTCCACCTCATTGAAATTTATGGTGAATTATCGTGCCGCGACCCTTTGGCCCCAGCAGAAACTGCCCTTCGGACCCGGTTTCAGGCAACTCCTGCCGGGCGGAGGCCGGGCATTACCCCCCCCATCCGGTTGTCCAGGAAACACTGGATTGAAAAGACGGGGTGGCTGGCCGATACTTCCACGGGATGGCCGCAGTTACCGAGGGTGCTATGGATGTTGTCGACGGCGCGCTATCGAGCGTCTCCTTATTTGCCGATTTGCCGGAATCCGCCCTGCGCCAGATCGAGGCGTGCTGCACTTGGCGGCGCTATGCCGCGGGCGAGCAGGTGTTTGATAAGGAAAGCGATACGCTGGACGTCTATTTCATCATCGAAGGGGCGGTCCGTATTCTCAACGCGGCCAGCGACGACCGCGAGGTGGCGTTGGCCGATGTGCTGGCCGGGAATTACTTTGGCGAACTGGCGGCCATCGATGGAATGAAGCGTTCGGCGCGGGTGATCGCCACTCGGGACTCGTTGCTGGCGTCGCTCGACGGCCGTTCTTTTTTAGAGCAGATGCACGATCATCCCCAGATCGCCCTGCGGGTGCTTGAACGCTTGACCCGCATCGTCCGCAATCTTGACAGCCGGGTGTCCCAGCTTTCGACCCAGTCCGAGAACCAGCGGGTTTGGGGCGAGTTGCTGCGGCTGGCCGAACCGGACCCCGGCAGGCCGGAGGGATGGCATATTCCCGATCTGCCCAATCACAAGGAAATCGCGGCCTGGGCCGGGACCAGCCGCGAACAGGTGGCCCAGGCCATCGGCGAGCTTGCCCGCGACGGCATCGTCCGGCGTAAAACCATGGGGCTGATCATCTGCGACCTGCCCCGGTTACAGATGATGACCAAGGTTCTGGGGGCGGCCTGAGCCGATCCCGCGGCGCGCCGGAAGTTCGCATCTCTGTGGCCATATCCACAGAGTATGGGGAGGGAGTTTGGTACGGTGCATTTCATGAGATGCCGGGCGGGATGCTTGGAGACAGGCAACCCGAGAGACAATACGGACGTAAAACCGTCCCCTAAGGAGTTCCTGCCATGTTGACCTATGCCCGCTGCATGATCCGCCAGTTCGTCTGCAACGAGAAGGGCGCCACCGCCATTGAATACGGTCTGATCGCCGCCTTGATCGCCGTTGTCGCGGTTACCGCCATGACCACGCTCGGCACCAATCTGACCGCAAAATTCAGCAGCGTCGCCACCGAGCTGGCGAAATAGTCGCAAGGCCCCATTGGTCGACCCAGAGCGCCCCCATGAGAGTGGGGGCGCTTTGTTTTATTTCAGGGAATCGGAAATTTCGAGATTTGTGGACATCGTCACAGAGTATGGGGGCGGCATTGGATAATGTTCGTGTCATGAGACGCCGGGCGGGAAGTTAAAGCCGGGGATCTCAAGTTACAGATACGGGCCTGAAGCCGCTTCGCGGTGGTCCCTTAAAGGAGTTCCAGCCATGTTGACCTATGCCCGCTGCATGATCCGCCAGTTCGTCCGCAACGAAAAGGGCGCCACCGCCATCGAATACGGCCTGATCGCCGCCCTGATCGCCGTCGTCGCCATCACCGCCATGACCACGGTTGGCACCAACCTGACCTCGAAGTTCAGCACGGTCGCGACCAAGCTGGGCGGTTAGAAATTCGCCTCGGCCTTGCGACGTTTCAAAGCGCCCCACGAGAGTGAGGGCGCTTTGTTTCCATGGGGTTAGAGGTGTTCCAAGATGTTCGGCGAGGAGATTTTTTTTGATTTCTGTGGACATAGTCACAGAGTATGGGGTGCATACCGGGTAAAGTGCTTCTCATGAGATGCCGGGCGGGAAATCGAGGCCAAGGATCTCACGGGATAATCAAGGACATGACCCCGCATCGCGGCGGTCCCTCACAGGAGTTTCAGCCATGTTGACCTATGCCCGCTGCATGATCCGCCAGTTCGTCCGCAACGAGAAGGGCGCCACCGCCATCGAATACGGCCTGATCGCCGCCCTGATCGCCGTCGTCGCCATCACCGCCATGACCACGGTCGGCACCAACCTGACCTCGAAGTTCAGCACAGTCGCGACCAAGCTGGGCGGCTAGGGCCGGTTCTTGACATAAAGACGCGAAGACCCTCACTGGGGCGCCTCCATCCAAATGGAGGCGTCTTTTTATGTGGCGGATCATGGGGGCGGAATGTCGAGTCAGGTGATCGTCGCCGGGGCCGGTCTGGTCTTTCTGGTCGGACTGCTGGATGCGGCGGTTTCCGATCTTCGGGCTTTTCGCATCGCCAACCGCTCGCCGCTCATCCTGCTGGCGGCATTCGTGCCGGCGGCCATGGCGGCCGGGTTCGGCTGGCAGGACTGGCTGCTGCATTTCGGGGCCGGATTGGCGCTGTTGGTGGTCGGAGTCGTGTTGTTCGCCCGTGGCGTATGGGGCGGTGGCGACGCCAAGCTGTTGCCGGCGGCGGTGGTGTGGACCGGTTTTGCCGGCTTGCCACGCTTTCTTGTTGTGATGGCCCTGGTGGGGGGCGCCCTGGCTGTGGTGGCCCTGCTGGCGCGGAGGATTCCCCTGGGACGTTCGGGGGCGGTGCGGGCCTGGGGGGAGCGATTGGCCGAGTCCGGCCACGTTCCCTACGGCGTCGCCATTGCCGCGGCCGGGATCGACTGGTGGTTTCTCGCATTGCTTCCTGATGTTATCGGTTGATCCAGGCGGTTGCGCCGGGGGCGGATTTGGCCGATTGTCTTTGGGCGGAAGGCGTTCTTCCGAGAAGGGGATAACTTGGGCTTAGCATCATGCGACCAATAGCCATTGTCCTGGTGGTGGCGGCTCTTGCCGCCGGCCTGACCGGGATTCTGGCCAAGGCTTGGCTGGATCGGCAGGCGGCAACCTCATCCGCGTCGGAGTCGCTGGCGGTGACCGAAGTGTTGGTGACCGCCCGCGAAGTGGCGGCCGGCTCGGTCATCGTATCCGACGATCTGCGCTATGAGTCCTGGCCGAACAGCCTGATCACGCCGCGTCTGGTGGTTCGCGGCACGGGCGGGGAGGATCCCAAGGCGCAGTTGGTCGGACAGGTGGCTCGCCGGATGCTGACCGAGGGCGAGCCCTTCACCGCCGCCGCCACCTTTCGCCAGGATAGCGCCGGTGTCCTGGCCGGCGTCCTGGCGCCCGGCATGCGGGCGGTTTCCATTCCCATCACCAATCCCAGCGCCGTTTCCGGCTTTGTCACGCCGGGGGACCGGGTGGACATCATCCTGGCCACCGATATGCAGCGGGCGGTGGACAACGCGGACCGGCAGAGTGCCGCCAGCGGCTCCATCCTGCGCTTTGCCGCCGAGACCGTGCTGGCCGATATCCGGGTGCTGGCCATTGATCAGCAGATCGTCCGGGGCCGCGACGGGGCCGCTATTCAGGGCAAGACCGCCACGGTCGAGGTCACGCCCAAGCAGGGCGAGATCCTGACCACCGCCGGCCTGATCGGAACGCTGCAACTGGTCTTGCGCGGCCTGCCGGACGGCAACGCCGCCAAGCCATCGCCCGACGAGCCCCCAGAGCAGGGCTTCACGGCCGATACCGAGACCAGCAAGGCGTTGCAGGCACTGGTCGAGGGGAAAATCAAAAAGGCCGAGCCGGTCAAGGCTTCGTCCTCTGGCGGGGGTGCCACCGTCAAGATCAACCGCGCCGGAACCATCACTTCCGAAGGGTTCGCCCGATGATGCCCCGTCTGTTTCGTATCCTCGCGCTGGCGCTGGCGCTGGCGCTGTTGCTGGCGCCGCCGGTTCTGGCCCAGGATACTCCCGAACCGCCGCCTCCGTCGGCCGCGCCGCGCGCCAAGATCGTCACCCTGGGTGGGGCCGGGGCGGGTACCAGCCGCACCGGTCCGGTCAATCTGCGCGGTCCGATGCCGGCGGCGATGGAGACCATCCGGCTGGCTGTCAACAAGTCGACGGATATCTTGCTGCCGTCCGGGATTCGCGATGTGATCGTCGGCAATTCCGACATCGCCGATGTGATGGTGCGCTCGCCGACCCAGATTTATCTGACCGGCCGCGCCGCCGGCCAAACCAATGTCTTCCTGCTGGACCGTGGCGGCAGAACCCTGCGGCGGCTGGAGGTCGATGTCTCCCTCGACACCCTGGCGGTCAAGGAGGCTCTCAATCAGGTTTTGCCGGCCGAGCGGGATATCTCGGTTTCGGCAGTCAATGACAGCCTTTATCTGTCGGGCAGCGTCAAGACCGATGCCTCCGCCGGCACCGCCAGGGCGCTGGCGCGGCGCTTTGTGGCGGCCGACGGCAATCTGGTCAACCTGCTGCGGGTTTCCAATGACCAGCAGGTGCTGCTCCACGTCAAGGTGGTGGAGATGCAGCGGACCGTGGTCAAGGAATTGGGGGTCGGCGTCGCCACCACCCGGTCCCTTGGGGTGGGAAATCAGGGTCTGACCGGTTCGACCACCAGTTCGATCGGCCAGATCACCTCGTCTTATTTCGGTGCGGCCACGGTGACCGGCATCGGCACCCTGACCACCAATCTGAGCATGCTGGAGAATCAGGGGCTGATCCGGACCCTGGTCGAGCCCAATCTTACCGCCGTCTCGGGCGAGACCGCCACCATGCTGGCCGGCGGCGAGATTCCCATTCCGGTGGCCGATTCCAACGGCTCGATCAGCGTCGAGTTCAAGCCCTATGGCGTGTTGTTGAATTTCACGCCGACCGTTCTGGACCCCGGTCGCCTCAGCCTGAAGATGTCCACCGAGGTCAGCTCCATTGATACCGCCAACAAGACCGCCGTCAGCGCCACCATTTCGGTGCCGGCCTTCAAGATCCGCCGGGCCGGATCGACGGTGGAGCTGCCATCGGGTGGCTCGATCATGATCGCCGGGCTGTTGCAGAACGACCTGACCGGCAATGTGTCCGGTCTGCCGGGCCTGATGGATATCCCTGTGCTGGGGGCGCTGTTCCGGTCCTCGGCCTTTCAGCGCAACGAGACCGAACTGGTGGTGATCCTGTCGGCCTATGTGGTGCAGTCGGTGGACAAGCCCGATGCTTTCGCGCTGCCCTCGGACGGCTTCGCGCCGGCTTCGGATATCAAGCGTTACCTGTTGGGCCGGTTGCAGGACACCTACACCACGCGGGGAGCCGCACCGCCGGTGTCTCCGTCCCAGCTTCAAGGCCCCTACGGCTTTATCGTGCAATGAGGAGCAAGCCATGAGCCACCGCGTTCCGCGCCGCGCCTCCGCCGCCCTGATCGTCCTGGCATTGACGGCCTGTGCCGCCGACATGTCCGAGCATGACCCGCGCATTTCCCACCCGCTGACCGCCGAGCAGCGGACGGCGGTCGCCGTGTTCGACCGTCCCGGCGATGGCGGGGCCATGACTGCCTTTGACCGGGACCGGCTGGTGCGGCTGGCCGGCGAATCGCTGCGTCGGGGCGCCGGGCCGGTCCAGATCACGATCGGCGCCAAGCCGGGCGAGGAGGCGGTGGAGCAGGACTTCGCCCAGACCCTGGCCGGAGTGTTGAAGGCCGGCGGCGTCGCCGATGTCCTGGTCAGGACGGTGGCGGGCGGCGACAGCGGCCCCGGCGTGGGAGCAGCCGAGATCCGGGTTCCGATCTGGGTGGCCGTGGTGCCGGAATGCGGCAGTTTCGAGCGCGGCATCACGCCGGATCAGACCAATGCCCCCAACAGCAACTGGGGGTGCTCGGTCCAACGCAATCGCGGGCTGATGGTGCAAAATCCCGCCGACCTGATCCGGGCGCGGGAATCGTCCGGCCGCGACGCCAATCGTTCGGGCGACGTGTTGGGCAAGTATGGGCGTGGCGAGGCGACCGGTTCGGCCGCCGAGGCGATCAAGCAGGGCAGCACCAGCGCGGTCGGTTCGGCGGGCAAGTAAGGGAGACGGTGTGACGTGATCCAACGCCTGACCATTGACGCCTTCGCGGCGACGCCGGAAACCGCAGCGGTTCTCAGGCAGGTTCAGATCGACCGCCAGTTGGGCAAGTCGCGGCTGACGGTGGAAGCCGGCGGTCTGCCGGCGGCGGTGGCGCATTACGCCGGAATCGCGACGCCCCAGGTGGTGGTGGTCGAGGAGGGCGATCCCGCGGCCCTTGCCGAGCAGTTGGAACAATTGGCCGATGTCTGCGAGGCGGGGACGCGGGTGGTGGTGATCGGCTCGGTCAACGATATCGCTCTTTATCGGTCCCTGATCGCCGGCGGGGTCAGCGAATACCTGGTGCGGCCGGTCTCCGCCGGTCAGATCCTCGACGCTCTGTCCGGTCTGTTCGCCGATCCCCAAAGCGCGCCCAAGGGCCGGGTCATCGCCTGTTGGGGCGCGCGCGGCGGCGTCGGCTCGTCGACCCTGGCGCAAAATCTGGCCTGGGGGCTGGGGCGCTATCTGCACGAAGCGGTGGTCTATATCGACCTCGACCTCGCCTTCGGAACCTCGGTGCTGGCCTTCAACATCGACGCCAAGCAGACTGTGGTGGACGCCCTGGCCCATCCCGAGCGGCTGGACGAGGTGCTGATGGAGCGGTGCATGGTCGATTACGACGATCATCTCCAGATCCTGGCCTCGCCCGGCGATTGCCGCATTCATGCCAGTATTTCCCTGGACAGCCTTGACCATATGCTTGATCTGGCGGCGCGCATGGCCAGCGTGGTGGTGTTGGACATCCCCCATGTCTGGGCCGACTGGACCGAGCATCTGCTGTCGGTGGCCGACGAGGTGGTCGTCACCGCCACGCCCGATTTCGCCAGCCTGCGGGATGCCAAGTCGCTGATCGACGTGCTGGCTCCCCGGCGCGGCAGCATCGCGCCGCCCCGGCTGGTACTCAACAAGGTCGATCCATCGCGCAAGACCCAACTGACCCCCAAGGATTTCGAGGAGACCATTAAGGTGACGCCGTCGCTGGCGATCCCGTCCGAGCCGCAGGTGTTCGGCGAGGCGGCCAATAACGGCCAGATGGTCGGGGAGGCGGCGAAGACGCACAAGGTCAATCAGACGCTGAATCAGCTGGTCCAGTCTTTGGCCGGCAAGGCGCCGTCCTCCCGCAAGGTGACGCCGAAGCGGAGCGGGGGCCTGCTCGCCTGGTTTGGGAAATAGCCCATGTTCGGCCGCCGCGCAGCCCCGCCCTCCTCGACCATGGAAGCCGCCCCGCCTGCGGCCGCCCCGCGTGAGCGGGCGGCTCCGGTCGCGGCTTCGGCTCCGGTCGGGGTCCGTTCGTCCGATCTGGATCAGCGGCTGTCCGACCTCAAGATCGCCATTTTCAACGATCTGATCGATTCGGTGGACCCCACCGAGCTGGGTAATCTCGAACCCGCCCAGGTGCGGGAGGAAATCTCGGACATCGTCGCCGAGATCATCAGCATGCGCAACATGGTGCTGTCGGCCGCCGAGCAGATGGCGGTGATTTCCGACATCTGCAACGACGTGCTGGGCCTGGGGCCGCTGGAGCCGCTGCTGGCGCGCGACGACATCGCCGACATCATGGTCAACGGCGCCGACAAGGTCTATATCGAGTCCGAAGGCAAGATCGAGCTGACCGACATCAAGTTCCGCGACAATGCCCAGCTGATGAATATCTGTCAGCGCATCGTCTCGGCGGTGGGGCGGCGGGTCGATGAATCCAGTCCCATCTGCGATGCCCGTCTGGCCGATGGCTCGCGCGTCAACGTCATCGTGCCGCCGCTGGCCATCGACGGCCCGACCCTGACCATCCGGAAGTTCAAGCGCGAGAAACTGACCCTGGACAAGCTGGTGGAGTTCGGCTCCCTGACTCCCCAGGCGTCCAAGGTGTTGCAGATCGCCTCGGCGGTTCGCTGCAACATTCTGGTCTCGGGGGGAACCGGTTCGGGCAAGACGACGCTGCTTAACTGCCTGACCCGCTATATCGACCTGACCGAGCGTATCGTCACCTGCGAGGACGCCGCCGAGCTGCAATTGCAGCAGCCCCATGTGGTCCGGCTGGAAACCAGACCGCCCAATCTGGAAGGCGTCGGCGCGGTGACCATGCGCGATCTGGTCAAGAACTGCCTGCGCATGCGGCCCGAGCGGATCATCGTCGGCGAGGTGCGCGGCCCCGAGGCCTTCGATCTGCTGCAAGCCATGAATACCGGCCATGACGGCTCCATGGGGACCATCCACGCCAATACGCCGCGTGACGCCTTGTCGCGCGTCGAGAACATGGTGGCCATGGGCGGCTATAATTTGCCGGCCAAGGCGGTGCGCGAACAGATCGCCTCGGCGGTCAATGTAATCGTCCAGGCATCGCGTCTGCGCGACGGCACCCGCAAGATCACCCATATCACCGAGGTGATCGGCATGGAGGGCGATGTCATCACCCTTCAGGATCTGTTCGTGTTCGAGTTCGAGGGCGAGGACGCCCGTGGCCGCGTCATCGGCCGTCACCGGCCCACCGGCCTGCGTCCGGCCTTTTGGGATCGCGCCCGCTATTACGGCCTGGACCGCGATCTGGCCGAGGCCCTGAGCGAAGCCCATGTTTGACGCTCTGTCCCGCCTGCCTGCCGGGGTCGCCATCGTGGTGGTGGCGCTGCTGCTGGCCTTGGCGGTGCTGGGCTGGATCATGATCTCCCTGATTCACGGCCCCCGCGCCAGGATCAAGCGCCGGCTGGCGGCTCTTGGCGGTGGCGGCGCCACGCGGCGTCAGGGGCGCTTGCCCAAGCGTAAATCGGTACAGGCGCGGTTGAAGCAGGTGGAGGGAACCCGGACCCGCCAGCGCGGCTATCTCCTGCGCGAGCAGCTGATGATGGCCGGCGTGCATGTGGAGGTCTGGCAATACCTGGCCGCCTGCGCGGCCTTGACCATGGTGATTTTCGGGGCCGCCAAGCTGATGGCGCTGGGCACCCTGTCGGCGCTTCTGATCGCGGTCGTGGTTGGAATCGGGGTGCCGAAACTGGTGATCGGGATCAAGGCCAAACGGCGGATCGGCCTGTTTACCAGCCAGTTCTCCGACGCCATCGACGTGGTGGTGCGCGGCATCCGCTCGGGCTTGCCGCTGGGCGAGTGCATCAACATCATCGGCCGCGAGATGAACGATCCCATCGGCGCCGAGTTTCGCCTGATCACCGAGGGGCAGAAGCTGGGGCTTAATCTTCAGGAGGTGTTGGCCCGCGCGGTCGAGCGCATGCCCACCGCCGAACTGCGCTACTTTTCCATCGTCATCGCCATCCAGCAGCAGACCGGCGGCAATCTGGCCGATACCCTGGCCAAGCTGTCCGAGGTGCTGCGGGCGAGAAAACGCATGCGCGACAAGGTGCAGGCCTTCGCCAGCGAGGCCAGGGCATCGGCCTATATCATCGGCTCGCTGCCCTTCGTGGTCATCGGGGCGCTGGCGGCGCTGGCGCCCGGCTATATCGGGGTGTTGTTCACCACCGATCTCGGCAATATCTTGCTGGTCGTCGGCGGCATGACCGAAATCACCGGGCTGCTGGTCATGCGCAAAATGATCAACTTTGATATGTGAAAGGGGGACGCCGGGAAATGTTGCCGACCCTGATCGTAATCGTCGCTTGCATTGCCGCCTTCGCCTCGGTCGTGGCGTTGTCGCTGCCGCTGATGGCGCGCGACCGGTTGGCCAGCCGTTTGCGGGCGGTGGCGGCCCGGCGGCAAGAGCTGTCGGCGGCGCAGCGCGCCGCCTTGCAAGGCGGCCGTCGCAAGGTCCAGCCTCAGCGTCGTCTGGCCTTGATGCGCGCCGTGGTCGATCGTCTCAAACTCCAGGATCTGCTGGAGGCCAAGGATCTCAAGGCCAAGCTGGCCCAGGCGGGGTGGCGTGGTCAGGCGGCGCCGCTGACCTTCATCTTTTCACGGGTGGCCTTGCCGGTGGTTCTGCTGGCGGTGGGGCTGGTCTACGCCACCACCGTGTTCGGTGATCTGCCGGTGATGAACCGGGCGCTGATCTTGATCGGGGCCATGGTGGTGGGGGGCTATCTGCCGCAGATCATGCTGACCAACGCCATCCAGAAACGTCAATTCGCGGTGGCGCGGGCCTTCCCCGACGCCCTGGACCTGATGGTGATCTGCGTCGATGCCGGCCTGTCGGTGGAATCGGCGTTGGGTCGGGTGGTGGAGGAAATGGGAGAGAACGCGCCGATTCTGGCGGAAGAATTCGCCCTGACCTCGGCGGAGCTGGCCTTTCTCGGCGATCGCCGCCACGCCTGGGAGAATCTGGCCGACCGCACCGGCCTGCCCCAGGTCAAGTCCCTGTCCACCACCTTGCTGCAATCGGAGAAATACGGCACCCCGGTCAGTCAGGCTCTCAAGGTGCTGGCCCAGGAGAATCGCGAATCCCGCATGGCCACCGCCGAAAAAAAGGCGGCGTCGCTATCCGCCAAGTTGACGGTGCCGATGATCGTGTTCTTCCTGCCGGTGCTGTTCATGGTGATCGCCGGCCCTGCCGTGATCCAGGTCTCCGGGATCATGAAGTAGGGAAACTCACCCTCCCGACCAGCCGCCGCCCATGGCCTTGTAGAGGCCGACCAGCGCCTGGAGTTGGAGGAGTTGGGCCTGGGCCTGGGCGTCCTGGGCGGTGAACAGGGTCTTTTGAGTGTTCAGCACGGTGGTGATGTCGACGGTGCCGCCGGCCATCAGCGATTGGGCGATCTCGAAGGCGCGGCGGGCGGTGGCTTCCGCCACCCGCTGGGCTTCGACCTCTTCCGTGGTCTTCTCTACCGCGATCAGGGCGTTTTCCACATCGGAGAAGGCCGAGGCCACCGCCTTGCGGTAAGTCTGGGACAGTTCGTCCCAGCGCGCCCGTTTCTGCTCCACCGTTCCGGCGATCTTGCCGCCGTCGAAGATGGGCTGGGTCGCCGACGAGGCCAGCGACCACAGCAGGCTGGTATGGTCCATCATCTTGGCGAGGTCGAGGCTTTGGAAGCCGCCTTGACCGGTCAGGCTGATGCTGGGAAACCAGGCGGCGCGGGCCACCGTGATATCGGCGTTGGCGCCGCGCAGGTTCGCTTCCGCCGCCTGCACGTCGGGGCGGCGGATCAGCAGCTCGGACGGCAGGCCCGGCGCCACCGCCGGAATGGAAAGGCCCGCCAGGGTCTCGGGCGCCAGGGTCAGTTCTTCGGGTAACCGACCGGTCAGGATAGCCAGCGCGTTGAAGTCCTGGCGCATCTGCTGCTCCAGCGGCGCGATGGTGGCGCGCTGGGCGGCGACCACACTTTCCTGCTGCGCCACATCCAGCGAGGTGGCGGTGCCAGCGGCGAGGCGGTCGTGGAACACGTTCAGCACGTTCTCCGAGTTGGCGATATTCCGCCGCGCCACCCGCAGGCGCTCCTGCAAGCCCAGGATGTCGAAATAGCTGGTGGCGATACTGGACTGAACGGTCAGCATAACGGTCTGCTGGTCAAAGCGGCTGGCCTGAGCCACCGCTTCGGCCGCGTCCCGCGCGGCAGCGTTCTTGCCCCAGAAGTCGATTTCATAGCTGGCGTTCAACAAGGTGTTGGTCGAGGTGGTGTAGACGGCCTTGGGGGCCTTGGTGCTGGAGGACGCGGTGCTGTTGGCCATGGAGGCGCGCCCCCGGCTGGCGCCGCCGCTGCCTGATAGCGAGGGCAGCAGCGGCGCTCCCATGATCGCCGCCTGGGCGTCGGCCTGGCGGACCTTGGCCATGGCGATGGCCAGATCGAAATTGCCGGCCTGGGCCTGGCGCATCAGCTCGTCCAGCCGGATGGAGCCAAACCGCCGCCACCAGTCGGCCGACGGCCATTCCGCCCGTGTCACCGGAGTGGCGGCGTTCTTCCAGGCGGCGGGGGCCTTGGTGGTGGGCCTGACGTAGTCGTCGCCGATCGAGCAGCCGGTCAGCGCCAGGGCGGAGGCAAGAAGAATCATGGGTCTCATCACGGCGATATCTCCACGGGCCGCTTGCGCCGCGATCGCCACCGACGGGACAGGCGGGCGAGCGCGAGATAGACCACGGGTGTGGTGTACAGGGTCAACAGCTGCGACAGCAACAGCCCGCCGACGATGGCGATGCCCAGCGGTTGGCGCAGCGCCCCGCCGGGGCCGGAGGCCAGCGCCAGTGGCACCGCTCCCAGCAAGGCGGTGAAGGTGGTCATGGTGATGGGGCGAAAGCGGGTGCGGCAGGCGTCGAGGATGGCTTCCCGTGGCGGCACCCCCCGCTTTTCCGCCTCGATGGCGAAATCCACCATCAAGATGCCGTTCTTCTTGACGATCCCCATCAGCAGGAAGACGCCGATGATGCTGATCAGGGTCAGCTCGGTATCGGTGGCCAGCAACGCCAGCAGCGCCCCGATACCAGCCGAGGGCAGGGTCGAGAGGATGGTCAGCGGGTGCAAGGTGCTCTCGTACAGCACGCCCAGCACGATGTAGATGGTCAGCAGGGCGGCGCCGATCAGGATCGGCTGGTCGCCCAGCGATTCGGCGAACACCTTGGCGTTGCCGGCGAATTCCCAGCGCAGCCCCGCCGGCAGGCCGATGGCCCGCGCCGCCGCCTGCACCCGCTCGGACGCCACCCCCAACGGGGTGCCGGGCGTCAGGTTGAAGCTGATGGTCGCGGCGGGAAACTGGCCTTGATGCGCCACCGAGACCGGCGCGGTGGTGGATTCGAACCGGGCCAGCGCGTCCAGCGGCACCTGACGTCCGCCGGCGGTCCTGACCCACAGCAGATGCAGCGAGGCCGGGTCTTCCTGAAAGCGCGGATCGACCTCCAGCACCACCTTGTACTGATTGCGGTGGGTGTAGATGATCGAGACCTGACGCTGGGCGAAGGCGTTCTGCAACACCTGATCGACCTCGTTCATGGAGACTCCCAGCCGGGCGGCGGCGTCGCGGTCCACCACCACCTGCATCTGGGGAATGGCGGCGTCCTGGTCGCTGGAGACGTCCACCAGACCCGGCTCGGACTTCAGGCGCTCCACCAGCTTTGGGGTCCATTGGCGCAGTTCATCCAGGGATTCGCCCCACAGCACGAACTGGAACTGCGCCTTGCCCATGCGGCCCCCGACCCGGATGTCCTGGCCGGGGAACATGTAGACCGTCACGCCCTCCACTTGGGCCAGTTTGGGGCGTAGCCGGTTGATGACGTCCTGGACGCTGATCTTGCGCTCGGCCAGGGGCTTCAGGCTGATGAACATGCGGCCCTGGTGGTTGGTGCCGAAGCCGCCGGCTCCCACGAACGAGCCCAGCCCCGCCACCGCCGGATCGGACAGCATCACCTCGGCCACCTTTTGCTGCCGCTCGGCGATGGAGCGGAACGAGATGTCGACCCGCCCCTCGACGCTGACGAAGACGAGGCCGGTATCCTGGGGCGGAAAGAATCCCTTGGGCACCGCGCCATAGAGATAGACGGTCAGGCCGATCGTGCCGAACATCACGCCCAGCATCAGCCGCTGATGCTCCAGCACCCAGCCGAGGCCGGATTCGTAGGTCCGCTCCATCCACGCCATCCCGGCTTCACCCATGCGGGCCACCAGCGAGGGCGGCCGGGCCTTGATCCGCGTCATCAGATGGCCGAACAGGGTCGGCGTGACGGTCAGCGATACCAGCGCCGAGGCGATGATGGCGACCGACAGGGTCACGGCGAATTCACGAAACAGACGGCCCAGGATGCCGCCCATGAACAGCAGCGGGATGAACACCGCCACCAGCGACAGGGTGATGGAGACCACGGTGAAGACGATCTCGCGCGAGCCCTTGATGGCGGCTTGCAGTGGCGTTTCGCCCTTTTCGATATGGCGCGAGATGTTTTCGATCATCACGATGGCGTCATCGACCACGAAGCCGACCGAGATGGTGATGGCCATCAGCGAGATGTTGTTGAGGCTGTAGCCCACCAGCCACATCACCGCGAAGGTGGCGGCCAGGGACAGCGGCACCGTGATGGAGGCCGCCAGGGTCGGCGTCATCCGCCCCAGCGACAGATAGACCACCAGGATCACCAGCCCGATGGAGATGGCCAGGGTGGTCTCCACATCGTCCAGATTGCCCCGGATATTGCCGGTGCGGTCCGACAGCAACGACACCGTCGAGCCCGGCGGCATCCAGCGCCGCAGCTGGGGCAGGATCTGTTTGATGCGCTCCACCGTCTCGACCACGTTGGCCCCCGGCTGCTTGCTGATGATCAGCAGCACCGCCCGATCGCGGTTGAACCAGCCGCTGGTGCGGCTGTTTTCGGCCCCGTCCACCACCGAGGCGATCGCCGTCAATCGCACGATAGCCCCGTTGGCCGTCTTGATCACCAGCGGGGCATAGGCGGCGGCGGTGAACAGCTGGTCGTTGGTGGCGATGGACAAGGCCTCGTGCTCGCCGTCGAAATTGCCCTTGGGCATGTTCACATTAGCCTGGGCCAGGGCGCTCCGCACATCCTCCAGCCCGACCCCCATGGCGGCCAGCTGGGAGGGATTGACCCGCACCCGGACGGCGGGCTTGTCGGCGCCGCTGACCGTCACCTGGGCGACGCCCTCCACCTGCGAGATGCGGCTGGCCATGACGGCGTCGGCGGCGTCGTAGAGCCGGGGCATGGGCAGTTGATCCGAGGTCACCGCCAGGATCAGGATCGGCGCGTCGGCGGGATTGACCTTGCGATAGGTCGGCGGTTGGGGCAGGTCGATGGCCAGTTCGGCCCCGGCGGCGTTGATGGCGGCTTGCACGTCATGGGCGGCGCCGTTGATGTCGCGGTTCAGGTCGAACTGCACCGTGATGTTGGTCGAGCCCAGGGTGCTGGTGGAGGTCATTTCCGCGACGCCGGGAATCTCGCCCAGGCGGCGCTCCAGCGGGGCGGCCACGGTGGCGGCCATGGTGGCGGGATCGGCTCCGGGCAGCCGCGCCTGAACCGAGATGGTGGGAAAGTCCACCTTGGGCAGCGGCGCCACCGGCAAATTTCTAAAGGCGACGATTCCGGTCAGGAACAGCCCCAGCGCCAGCAGCAAGGTGCCCACGGGCCGCCGGATGAAGAGGGCGGAAAAGCCGTCCTTCATCGTTCTTACTCCGCCATTTCGGCAACCGGCCGGGGGCCGGCGAGGCGCAGCCGCAATCGCTCCAGCGCCAGATAGATCACCGGCGTGGTGTAAAGCGTGATCAGCTGACTGAGCAGCAGGCCGCCGACGATGGCGATGCCCAGCGGCCGGCGCAGCTCGGACCCGGTGCCGGAGTCGAAGGCCAGCGGCAGAGCGCCCAGCAGGGCGGCCATGGTGGTCATCATGATCGGGCGAAAGCGCAGAAGGCTCGCCTGGACGATGGCGTCACGCGGCGACTTGCCCTGGGTCCGTTCGGCTTCCAGGGCGAAGTCGATCATCATGATGGCGTTCTTTTTGACGATGCCCATCAGCAAGACGATGCCGATCAGGCCCACCAGCGACAGATCGTTGCCGGTGGCCATCAGCGCCAACAGCGCCCCGATGCCGGCGGAGGGCAGGGTGGACATGATGGTGATGGGGTGGATGGTGCTTTCATACAGCACCCCCAGCACGATGTAGATCACCACCAATGCCGCCAGGATCAGCCAGGGCTGGTTGGCCAGCGACGAGCGGAACTCGGCGGCGTCGCCCGAATAGTCGCCGGTGACGGTCTCGGGCAGCCCCATTTCGCGCTGGGCGAGGTCGATGGCCTCGGTGGCCTGGCCCAGCGACACGCCGGCGGCCAGATTGAAGCTGAGAGTGATGGAGGGGAACTGGCCCTGATGGCTGATCAGCAGCGGCACATGGCTGCGCGTCACCTTGGTGAAGGCCCCTAGCGGCACCAGCGCCCCGGTCGAGGACCGCACATGAATCGCCGACAGGGTCTCTGGCCCCAATTGGTAGTCCGGCGTCACCTCCAAGATGACGTGGTACTGGTTGACCTGGGAATAGATCGTCGAGATCTGGCGCTGGCCAAAGGCGTCGTACAAGGTGTCGTCGATGGCCTGGGGCAAGATGCCCAGCCGCGAGGCCTTGTCCCGGTCGATGACGATGTTGGCCTGCAAGCCGCCGTCCTGGGCGTCGGACGCCACATCGGTCAGCAGCGGCGATTCCCGCAACCGGTCCAGGACGCGCGGCGCCCAGATTCCCAGCTCGGCGGCGTCGATATCGGTCAGGGTGTACTGGTATTGGGTCCGGCTGGGTCGCGGCGAGATCTGGATGTCCTGGGCCGGCTTCATATGGATGTCGAGGCCGGCCACCGGCCGCACCGCTTCGGCCAGACGGGCGATGATCCGCTCCGCCGAGGCCGAACGCTGCTTGCGCGGCTTTAGTACGATGGTCATATGGCCGGTATTGGCGGTGACGTTGACCCCGCCGCCGCCCAGGAACGAGGCCACCGCCACCACATCCGGATCGGCGCGGACCAGATCGGCGGCTCGGCGCTGCAACTCGGCCATGGCTCGGAACGAGATTTCCGGGCGGCCGTCGGTGGTGGCGACGATCAGACCGGTATCCTGGCTCGGCAGGAACCCCTTGGGCATCGCCACGTAAAGGGCGATGGTTCCCACCAGGGTCGCCAGGGCCAGCCACAGCGTCGCGGTCTGGCGGGCCAGCACCCAGTCCAGCGAGCGCGCATAGAGCGTCCTCAGCCCTTCGAACAGCCGGCCGGACCGGGCTTCCTCGTGCCCGCCTTTCAACAGGTGGCCGCACATCATGGGGGTCAGGGTCAGCGACACCACCGCCGAAACCACCACCGCCACGGTCAGGGTCAGGGCGAATTCGCGGAACAGCCGGCCGACGATGCCGGTCATGAACAGCAGCGGAATGAACACCGCCACCAGCGACACGGTCAGCGACACGATGGTGAAGCCGATTTCCTTGGAGCCGGTCAGGGCGGCTTCGAACGGCTTCATGCCCTTTTCGATGTAGCGCACGATGTTTTCGATCATGACGATGGCGTCGTCGACCACGAATCCGGCCGAGATGGTCAGCGCCATCAGCGACAGGTTGTCCAGCGAGAACCCGGCCAGCGCCATCACCCCAAAGGTCCCCACCAGGGATAGCGGCAGGGCGATGGCCGGAATCAGGGTGGCGCGCAGGCTGCGCAGGAACACCCAGATGACGCCGATCACCAGCGCCACGGTCAGGATCAGGGTGAATTCCACATCGGCCACCGAGGCGCGGATGGTCTCGGTGCGGTCGGCCAGGACCGAGACGGTGACTCCCACCGGCACGGCGCGCCGCAGTTCTGGCAGCTTGGCCTTCAAGCGATCGACGGTGGCGACGATATTGGCGCCCGGTTGACGCTGGACGTTGAGAATCACCGCCGGCTTGCCGTCATACCAGCCGGCGGCGCGCGAATCCTCGACTCCCTCGACCACCTGCCCCAGGTCATGGATACGGACCGGCGCGCCATTCTTCCAGGCGATCACCTGGGAGGCGTAAAGCCGGGGATCGGAAATCTGGTCGTTGGCGCCGACGCTGAGCGACTGGGAAACGCCGTCGAAGCTGCCCTTGGGCATGTCCACATTGGCCTTGGCCAGGGTGGAGCGGATGTCTTCCAGCGACAGGCCATAGGCCGCCAGCCGCGCCGGGTCGATCTGCACCCGGATGGCGGGGCGCTGGCCGCCTTCGACCACCACCCGGCCGACGCCGCCGATCTGGCTGAGTTTTTGCGCCAGCAGGGTGTCGGCCACGTCGTTGACCTTGGTGATGGGCAGCGAGTCCGAGGTCAGGGCCAGGGTCATGATCGGCGGATCGGCTGGGTTGACCTTGGAATAGACCGGGGGGTAGGGCAGGTTGGCGGGCAGCACGCCCCGCGCGGCGTTGATGGCGGCCTGGACGTCCTCGGACGCCACGTCGATATTCTTGCCCAGATCGAACTGAAGGGTGATGGAGCTGATGCCCTGCGACGAGGTCGAGGTCATTACCGCCATGCCGGGAATCAGGCCCAACTGGCGCTCCAGCGGCGTGGTGATCAGCGAGGCCATGGTGTCGGCGTTGGCGCCGGGCAGTCTTGTGCTGATCTGGATGGTGGGGAAGTCCACCTGGGGCAGCGCCGAGACTGGCAGCAGCCGGAATCCCAGCATGCCCGACAGCACCACCGCGAAGGCCAGTAGCCAGGTCGCGACCGGACGCCGGATGAAGGGTTCCGAGACGTTCATGGCCTCCCCTTGTCCTCCCCGGTCGAAATCCGGCTGCCGGTGGCCAGCTTGGCGACACCGTCGGTGACCACCGTCTCGCCGTCTTCCAGGCCATCGTCCAGCAGGGCCTGATTGGCCTCGATGGTCGCGACCTTGACTGGGCGCATCTCGACGGTGCGGTCGGGCTTGACCACGAAGACATAGGTGCCCTTGGGGCCGCGCTGTAGGGCTGGGGCGGGGATGACCAGGCCATTGGTCCGAACCGACAGCAACAGCCGCACATTGACGAAGCCACCTGGCCATAGCTGGCGCTCGGCATTGGGCATCACCGCCTTCAGCTTGATGGTGCCGGTGGTCTGGTCGATCTGGTTGTCCACCAACTCCAGTTCGCCGCTATCAATCCGAAGGCCGGTCTCCGGCTGGGTGGTCTGCACCACCAGCTTGCCGTCCTGGCGCAGGCGGTCGCTGATGGCGGGCAGGTTCTGCTGCGGGAGGGTGAAAATCACCGAAATGGGTTGAATCTGAGTGAGGGTCACCAGTCCGGTCGCATCGGAGGCGCGCACGATATTGCCGCGATCCACCAGCCGCATGCCGGCGCGCCCGTCCAGGGGCGAGGCGATGACGGTATAGCTCAATATGGTGCGGGCATTGCTGATGGCGGCCTCGTCGGCCCGGACCGTCGCCTCCAGCTGGCGCACCAGGGCGCGTTGGGTGTCGACGCTTTGGCCGGTGACGCGGTCGCCCAGCGAGACATAGCGGGCAAGGTCGCGCCTGGCAGCCTCCAACTGCGCCGAGTCCTTGTCACGGGCCGCCACCGCCTGCTCGTACTGGGCGCGATAGGTGCGGGGGTCGATCTGGGCCAACACCTCGCCGACCCGCACGTCCTGGCCTTCCTTGAACAGCACCTCGACCAGTTCGCCGTCGACGCGCGAACGGACCGTCACCGTGTTGTAGGCCTGGACCGTGCCCAGGGCGTCGAGATAGATGGGAATGTCCTTGCGGCCCGCCGTCGCGGTGATCACGGGGACCGGCCGGTTGTCCGGGCCGCCCGGCCGCCCGGCGGGCTTGGCTGACTGACCCGCCGGCCACAGGGCGAAGGCGGCGACCACGGCGGCGACCACGCCGGCGCCGAGTCCGATCCATCGCCGATTCCCCGGTTGCTTCAGGTCCACGAATCCCACGCCTCGACTCTCCCGCTGGATGTTGCCGGGCTGATTATGCGCAATGCCGCCGGATCTGTCTTGTAACAGAGGGTAACCGAAGGGCCGAATATCGCCGGGCTGATGGGAAACGTCTTATGGGTTCGGTCCCGCCCGGCGGAAAGGACGGGCAACGTCAAGGCTTGGCCGGGATACCCTTGCGGGCCTCGGTCGAGCTGCCGTCGTCGAAAATGTTGAACAGCTTGCGCAGAAAGCCGGGGGTCAGCGCGGAAAGCGGGTTGACCCCGACGCTGGGATCGGATGTCGACCCTTTCATGCTGTAATTGAAGGCGATGACTCCGCCTCCCTTGTCGCCGCCGGTGATCAGCCAGCCCAGCACCGGAATCTTGCCCAGGACGCTGTTGAAGACATAGGCGGGAACCACGGTGCCCTCCAGCGCCATGTGCGAGCGGTCGAGGTCGATCTGGCCCTTGGCGGTCAGGCCCAGCGCCGCGCCCCAGGCGCGGCCGTCATGCACCTTCAGCAGCCCGTCGCTCAGGGTGAATGGCACGTCCAGGGAGGAGAAGCCGACGCCCTCGCCCTGGAGGACGTCGACGATGCCGGTCATGGCCACCACCGTCAGCAGGCGGGCCAGGGCGGGGGCGTTGCGGATGTAGTAATCCGAAACCTTCAAAGTGCCGATGAAGGGCTGTTCTTTTTTGGCGTCGTCGATATAGCCGTCCACCGACAGCTCGCCGCCCGACATGCCGGCATAGGCGTCGAACGCCCGAAATACCGCGCCGGCATCGTCGGAGGTGACCGAGAAGGTCCGGCGCTTTGGCCCGCCCGGTTGCAGCGCGGCGTTGAACACCTTGTTGCCCGGCAGGGTTCCCCTCAGGGTCAGGTTTCGCCAATCCTCGGCGTCACGTTGCAGATGGGCGGTGGCATTGGTCAGGGCTCCCTTGTCCGACAGCCACATGGTTTTGACGCTGGCCGTCACCGCCATGGGCGGCGGCTTGTCGGCTTCGTTGCGGGGGTCCCCCCGTTTCTGGGCTTCGTCGCGGCCAAGGGTTGGTTCTGCGTCGAAGCTGGCGCCCTTGAAGGCGATGTCCAGCCCGGCCCTGTCGGGGCGCAACGTGATGCTGGCCTCACCGTTGGTCCGGCCATAGGCCAGCCTGGAGAAGTCGATCCGTCGCGCCGCGCCCTCGGCGGTAAAGGCCACCGCGCCCCGCGCGTCCAGGTCGCCGGCCTGCACGGCAAAGCTTGGCACCGAGGCGATCAGCTTGCGGTCGAGGCGCACCATGACCTCGGCGGCGCCGGGCTTTCCAGCTTCCTTGTTCCAGCCCAGTCCCGGCAGCTGCATGTGGGACGGCGCGAGATCAAGCCTGGCCTCGATGCTGCCCTTGCCGCCCTCGGAAAAGGTGGCGGTGACCTCGGCGGCGATGGGGCCGGCCAGGAAGGGGGCGACGAAGGGGGGGCCGTCGAGGCCCAGCAGCTTGCGCTGATCCTCGCTCACCGCCGCCGCCTTCAGCTGATAGCGGCTGCGGAACGGCGCGGTCCTGGTCGAGAAATTCTCGCGCCAGATCAGGTGGCCGGGAATGGAGCCCAGCACCACCGGGCCGGTGGCGTCCAGGCCCTTGGCGTCCACTTCCAGCGCCAGCGTGCCGTCGTCGAGGTCGAGCCCCATCATGACCTGGGGGATTTTGACGCCTTTGACGGTGGCATTGGCCTTGATGCCGATGTCGTCCAGCCGCAGGGACTTCAGCAGGGGGAATTTGAGCCGGACCTTGGATAGCGCGTCGCCGCCGACCTTGGTCGGCTCGATGCCCAGCGCCTGGGCATAGCGCAATGGCGGATTGTCGATCAGGCGCAGGGCGTCCGTGGCCGGGCCGGCGATCACCAGTTCGATATCGGCGAACTGGTCCTCCTTGTCCAGGCCGGACAGGACGATAACGCCTTCCTTGAGCTTCAGGCCATAGACTTCGCCCGCCGTCAGCGAGATGCGGAAGGCGTTGGCGTCGAAGGTGCAGATCGCGGCGGTATTTCTGGCTGGCGGCATGGGATGCAGATAGTCGACGGTGACTCCCTCGGGGCGGACCTCGCCGCCGAGATGGTCGAGCACCACGTCGTCGAACCGTCCGGAGACCGAGCGCGCCGACAAGATGATGCTGGCTTCGCGGACCATGCCCTTGGACAGGTTGGGAATCACCCAGTTGCGGGCGTCGGGAGCCAGTCCGACCGGCCACAGGTCGCGCACGGAATCCACCGGCACGTCGCGGATGCCGCCCTCGGCCTTGATGACGGTTTCGCCGCCCAGGCCGTCGGCCACCGCCGCCAGGGTCAGGGTCGGCCCGCCCAGATCGATCCGGACATCGGTCAGGTCGAGGCGGGTCATGGATTTCGTCAGCTCGCCACGCAGCGCCGCCGACGTTACCTTGTGCCGGGTCGCGAAGGGCGCGGGAAGGTCCAGCGATCCGGTGCCGCCGACCAGATCGAAGGCCAGCGTCTCGATCTGGCCGGTCCCGCTCAGGCGGCCCCGCACGGTTCCGGCCAGCGGCATGTCGATCACGCCGAGATGGGCCGTTGGCCCGCCGAACCGGGCCAGCACCGCCGGCCGAATTCCTTCCAGGCGCAAATCGGCGTCCACCGCACCATCGGCCTTGTGGTAGGCCGCCTCGATCGTCAGTCCGCCTTTTTCGCCGGCGAGGTCGAGTGTGGCCTTGCCCGAGGCGAGAATTCCATCGGCGACCCGGCGGATGGACAATTCGGCGTCGGGCGCGTGCCACTTGGTCCCCAGGGCTCGGTCATCGATCAGGATGTCGGCCTTGCGGATACTGAGGACCTGGAGCGAGCGGCCCGGCTTTGTCGGATCGGTCGCCCCCAGCATGGCGTCCTTCAGCGCCGCCACGATGGCTCTGGCATCGGCGGGGGGCTCGGCCTCGGCCTCGCTGCCGCCGATTCCCAGCTGAATTATCCCGCCGGCGTCGCGCAGCAACCGCACCCGCGCGCCATTGAGCCGGATGGAGTTGGGCGCGATCACACCTCGCAGCAAGGCCCGGCCGCTGAGGCTGAGCGCCATGTCGGGAACCGAGGCGATGGGCTGGTCGTTGCCGGCGACATAGGCCCGCACATTGAGGGCGTGAATTTCCAGCATGCGGTTGCCGCCACCCGCCGCCAGCACGGTGGTGTCGAGGCGCACCGTCAAGGCGCCGTCCCTGGCGGTCAGAGCCTCCTCGATATAAGGTGTGAGGAACTCAAGCGTGATCGGCCCGGAGCCCAGACGCCAGACGAATACCGGAACCGCGATCAACAGGGCCGCCAGGGCAGCCCCGATCAGCTGGAAGAGGCTTCTAACGGCGCCGTGAACCACTCGTGATCGCCTTCATGTTCCCTTGACCCTTGATCCTGCATTCAGCAGTGTGAAAGCAACCACAACGCTAGGGGTCGCACAAGGTGAGTTTTCCCTTCGATCACGCTTTCTTTCCCTGTGTCGCCGACGCCAATCGCGCCGCCGTGGGCCTGTCGCGCTGGCGCGAGGCCGCCGCCGAAGCCGATGACGCCGATCTGGCGGCATTCATGCAGGCCTTGCCCGATCAGCCGGATGTGGGGCCGCTGCTGCGCGGCGTCTTTGGCAATAGTCCGTTTCTGACCCACTGCCTGGAGAACGAGCCCGCCTTTCTGCGGGAGATGCTGGACAGTGGACCCGATATCGCCTTCGAGCGGCTGATCGGGGATCTCCGTTTCCGGCTTGGCGACGAAACCGATCTTGGCAGCCTGATGACGGCCTTGCGCGTCGCCAAACGCCGCTGTTCGCTGCTGGCTGCCATGGCCGACCTGGGGGGCGCCTGGACGCTGGAGCAGGTGACCGGCTCGCTGTCGCTGCTGGCGGAGGTGGCCATCCGGCTGGCCGTCCGCTTCTTGCTGCGGCGCGAGGCCGGGCGCGGCACGCTTGTGCTGGCCCATCCCGAGGACCCCGAGACCGGTTCCGGCCTGATCGTGCTCGGCATGGGCAAGCTGGGCGGGCGCGAGCTGAATTACTCCAGCGATATCGACCTGATCGTGTTCTACGATCACGAAAAGATGACCTATGTCGGCCGCAAGAGCATTCAGGAATGCGTCATCGCCATGACCAAGGATCTGGTCAGGATCCTCGATGAGCGGACCGCCGACGGCTATGTCTTTCGCACCGATCTGCGGCTGCGGCCGGACCCCGGCTCGACCCCGCCCGCCGTGGCGCTGGTGGCGGCCGAGGCCTATTACGAGGGCTTTGGCCAGAACTGGGAACGCGCCGCCATGATCAAGGCGCGGCTGGTGGCAGGCGACCCCGACACCGGAGCCGCCTTCCTGAAGTTCCTGCGTCCCTTCATCTGGCGCAAGTCGCTGGATTTCGCCGCTATCCAGGACATCCATTCCATCAAGCGCCAGATCAACGCCCACAAGGGCGGCCGCACCATCGCCGTGGCCGGTCACAACGTCAAGCTGGGGCGCGGCGGCATTCGCGAGATCGAGTTTTTCGCCCAGACCCAGCAATTGATCTGGGGCGGGCGCGAGCCCGAGGTGCGGGTGTCCGGTACGATCATCGCGCTCAACGCCCTGGCCACCGCCGGCCATGTGGAGTGGTCGGCGGTGGCGGATATGTCGGCGGCCTACCGCTATCTGCGCAAGCTGGAGCATCGCTTGCAGATGGTCGATGACAAGCAGACCCAGACCATGCCGATCAACCCGGACCAGCTGGCCGAGATCGCGGCGTTCATGGGTCATGCCGGCTTTGACGGTTTCGCCGCCGAGCTGACCGGCCATCTTCAGACGGTGGAGGGGCACTATGCCCGCCTGTTCGAGGATGCCCCCGCCCTGGGGGCCGGCGGCAATCTGGTGTTCACCGGCGGCGAGAACGACCCCGAGACCGTCCAGACCATCGCCGAAATGGGTTTTGGCAATGCCGACGCGGTGTGTTCCACCATTCGCGGCTGGCATCACGGGCGGGTGCGCGCCACCCGTTCGACCCGCGCCCGCGAGCTGTTGACCGAATTGACGCCGACATTGCTGACCGCGCTGGGGACCACCGCCGCGCCCGATGACGCCTTCATGCGGTTCGACGAGTTCCTGGGGCGGCTGCCATCCGGGGTGCCGCTGTTCTCCCTGTTTTACGCCAATCCATCGTTGCTGGAGCTGGTGGCGGAGATCATGGGCGACGCGCCGCTGCTGGCCGAGCATCTGGCGCGCCACACCACCTTGCTCGATTCGGTGTTGCAGGCCCACTTCTTCGATCCGCCGCCATCGGCGGCCGAGCTGGAGGCAGACCTGGAAAAGGCCTTGTCCGAGGCCGACGACTTTCAGCAGGTGCTGGACATCTCGCGACGCTGGACCAATGACCGCAAGTTCCAGGTGGGCGTCCTGACGCTCCGCAACGTCATCGAGGCCACCGAGGCCGCCCGCGCCCTGGCCGACGTGGCCGGGGCCGTGCTGTCCCGGCTGGGACCGCGCGTCGAGGACGAATTCGCCCGCATCCATGGTCGGATTCCCGGCGGCGCCTGGGTGATCCTGGCCATGGGAAAGGCCGGCGGCCGCGAGATGTCGGCCACCTCCGACCTGGATCTGATCCTGGTCTACGACGCCCCGCCCGAGGTCGAGGAATCCGATGGTCCGCGCCCGCTGGCGCCCACCACCTGGTTTGCCCGGCTGACCCAGCGCATGGTCAACGCCCTGACCGCCAAGACCGGCGAGGGAACCTTGTACGAAGTGGATATGCGGCTGCGGCCCTCGGGCAATTCCGGCCCCATCGCGTCGAGCCTGGAATCCTTTCGCCGCTATCACGAGGAAGCCGCCTGGACCTGGGAGCATATGGCGCTGACCCGCGCCCGCGTTGTGGCTGGCGACGATGCCTTGGGCCGCTCGGTCGAGGCGGTCATTCGCGGCGCCTTGGTGCGGCGGCGCGATCTGGCCAAGCTGGTCCTCGACGTGTCCGAAATGCGCGGGCGTATGGCCAAGGAGCACAAACCCGCCTCGACCTGGGAGGTTAAGCATCTGCGCGGCGGGCTGGTGGATATCGAGTTCATCGCCCAGTATCTGCAATTGGCCCATGCCGCCGATCATCCCGGCATTCTTAGCCCGAATACCGCCCAGGCGCTGGAAAACGCCACCGCCTGCGGGGTGCTGGAGCGTTCGGACAAGGATCTGCTGATCGAGGCCTTGCGCCTGTGGTCGGCGGTTCAGACCGTGCTGCGCCAGACCATCGCCGGCGGTTTCGACGAGACCACCGCGCCTCGGGGGCTCAAGGATGTCCTGGTGCGCGCCGCCGGCCTGACCGACTTCAAGACCCTGACCGACCGCATGGACGATTGCGCCGCCGCCGCCCACGAGGTCTTCATCCGACTGGTGGACGATGTCGTCACCCCTAACGAGGACCCAGCATGACCGGACAACCCGCTCCCGATTTCACCATGGATTGCGATGACGGCAAGGTCTGCCTTGCCGATTATCGCGGCAAGGCCCTGGTGTTGTATTTCTATCCCAAGGACGATACTTCGGGCTGCACCAGCGAGGCCAAGGCCTTCCGCGACGCTATCGACGCCTATCGCGCCGCCGGGGTCGAGATTCTTGGCGTTTCCAAGGATTCGGCAGCCAGCCACGCCAAATTCCGCGCCAAGCACGAATTGCCGTTCCGCCTGGGCTCCGATCCCGATGGCGCGGTCTGCGAGGCCTATGGCGTGTGGAAGAAGAAAAGCATGTACGGCCGCGAATATATGGGGATCGAACGCTCGACCTTTCTGATTGACCGGGACGGCGTGCTGCGGACCGAATGGCGCAAGGTCAAGGTCACCGGCCATGCCGATGCGGTTCTTGCTGCGGCGAAGGCGTTATGACCACTCTTACCGAGGCCGCCTGTATTGTCCTCGCCACCGCCGACCCGTGGGAGAAGTGCCGCCTGACCCGCGCCTTTTCCGAGGACTGGACCAGCGGGCGCATCGCCGGGATCGGCGATACTTTGCCGCCGGACCGGCCGGCGCGGCCGGAAAAGCCGCAATTGCTGGGGTTCAAGGAGATGCCGCGCCGCTCCTATGGCGGCGACCGGGGGCGGATCAGCCTGATCCATGCCCTGACTCATATCGAGCTGAACGCCATCGATCTCGGCTGGGATATCGTCGCCCGCTTCACCCGAGAGGATCTGCCCAGGGCGTTTTATAACGATTGGGTCCGGGTGGCGCTGGACGAGGCCCGCCATTTCGAGATGCTGGAAGACCTGCTCAACCGCCTGGGGGCCAGCTATGGCGACCTGCCGGCCCATGACGGGCTGTGGCAGGCGGCGGAAAAGACCGCCGACGATCTGATGGCCCGTCTGGCGGTGGTGCCCATGACCCTGGAGGCGCGCGGCCTCGACACCACGCCCGCCACCATGGACAAGCTGTCACGCAATGGCGACACCTTGACGCCGCCGGTGCTGGAGGTGATCTATAACGATGAAATCCATCACGTCGCCGCCGGAGTCCGCTGGTTCTCGGTCATGGCCGAGCGGCGCGGCCAGGACGGCGAGGCCGCCTTTCATGCCTGGATGGCCGAGCGTTATCCCGCCGGGTTGAAGGCTCCGTTCAACCACGAAGCCCGCGCCCAGGCGAAGTTTCCCCGCGACTGGTACGAGAAGCTGGCAAGGGCCTGAGGCCTCGCTGTTCCGCTCCCGCCCTCAGGCGGCGATGCCGAACATGGCGAGGGTCTTGGTCAGCAGCGTTATCTTGCGCTCCTTTTCCTCGCCGGTGGCGCCGGCGAGGTAGTCGGGCAGGAAGCTGGGTTCGCGGAGATAGCCTTCGATCACCTTGCGGACGGCATCCAGGTTGGGGCCGTCGATGAAGGTTCCCTTGCGGCAGAGGTCCAGCAGGGTCAGCACTTTCTGCGACGCCGAGCCGCCCTTTTTATCCACCTGCTCGAACAGGCGGGAGGTCTTGAGCAACTGGCCCTGGGCGTTTTCCACCTGGGCCTGGAAGGCCGCCTTGTCGCCCTCGCCCAGCCACGAGCCGCGGATGGAACGGTGGAGGCCGGTCAGCGTCTGGAGCTTGGGGACCGGCGATTCCTGGCCGGCGATGACGCGCGGCACGAAGTCCTTGTCACCGAAATAGTGTTCCATGAAGGATCGGAGGGTGGCGCGGTTGCTTTGGCCGATGGCCACGGCGCCGATCTGCATCAACAGGGCATAGCGGTCGACCAGCACCTTGCGCTCGCGCAGCAGGTCGGTGATGCTTTCCTTGCTGATATGGCGGGCTTGGCGCCGCTCCAGCGACATCATGCATTTGGTGCCGCCGATCAGGGTGCCGCCGGTCCACAGGCGCTTGAACAGATCAAACACGGCCTGGATTTCAATCTCGGGCTCGGCCGACCGGACCGGTTCCTTGCTCGCCAGCGCCCGCAGCAGGGCGTATTCGATCGCCGCCTTGATATTGGGGGCGATGCCCTCGACAATCATGGCGTTGATGGTGGTTACGGCGGGTTGGGCCGTCGGGCGGGGCTTCCACTCGCCCTTCCACAGGTCGGCCAGATCGCCGCAGCGTTCCTCCAGGGTTTCGAACAGGCCGAGCAACTGGTCCAGCGCGGCGTCGCTCTTGACGCATTCGGACAAGATGAACTCGATATAGGCGTTCTCGGGCTTGTCCTTGGTCTGCTCGTGCAGCTTGATCAGGGCCGCGACCTTGTCTTTCCAGACCTTATGCTGGGAAAGGTGTTCGACCAGGGTCCGGTGGATGACGTATTCGCGCTCCGTCCCCGTGACCTTGAGACCCGCCACGAAGGTGGAAAAGGTCTCCGGGGTAATGGCGGCGATGGGCTTTTCCTTGTCGTCGTCCCAGATCTTTTTCATGCCGGCGCTGATCAGGGTGTTCAGTTCCTTGAGGCGTTTGGCGGCGCTTTCGTTCTTGGCCTTGGCCTGGACCGTGGCGATCTTGTCGACCGCGTTCATCATGACGCGGCCAGCGTCGTTCAGCCGCTTTTGCGACTTGGCGGAGAAGACCAGCTCGGTCGGCGTGATGACCAGGGATTCGACAAAGTTCGTTAGGAATCGACCGATAAGATCCCGCGAACCGGGCGAATAAAAATCCTCGATACTCGTACAGTACGAGTCGTCAAGCAGGGCCTCGGGGGCAGTTTCGATATCTTCCTTGGGCGGGACGCTCATGGGGAGTTCATCTCATCGGATTCGGGAGCGGTCATCCTGCTCTCACAAAATGTCACAACATCATTATCGTTCGTGACCGAATGCTTCAATTGTTTTCTGCGTCGCGATCTTGGAGTCAGCCGGTGATGGTGACCGACAGATCTCCGACGCCGGCGATACGCCCGACCAGCCTGTCTCCGGCGAGGATCGGACCCACCCCCTCCGGCGTTCCGGTGTATATGAGGTCGCCCAGCCCAAGATGGTAGAAGCGCGACAGATGGGCGATGACGTCGGGAATCGCCCAGATCATGTCCGAGATATCGCCGCGTTGGCGGACTTCGCCGTTGACCTCCAGCACGATCTCGCCCGACTGTATGGGGGTCGGACAGCGCCGGATCGGGCTGATCGGGGCGGAGAATTCAAAGGCCTTGCCCAGGCACCAGGGCCGCCCCTTGTCCTTGGCCTGATTCTGGAGGTCGCGCCGCGTCAAGTCGAGGCCGACCGCGTGGCCGAACACCGCCCCGGCGGCTTCCTCGGCGGTAGCCTGGAAGACGGGGCCGGACAGCGCCACCACCAGCTCGACCTCGTGATGCAGATTGGCTGTGCCGGGCGGGTAGGGGATGGCGCCGCCGCCGGGAACCAGCGCGTCGGCCGGCTTGGTGAAGTAGAACGGGGCCTCGCGGGTGGGGTCGCTCCCCATCTCCCGGGCATGGCCGGCGTAGTTTCGGCCGACGCAAAAGACGCGGCGCACAGGATAAAGGGCGCTTTCGCCGATGACGGGGACCGCGGGAACCGGGATGTCGAACAGATAGGCGGTCATGGTCATCTCCTGGATTTTGCCGCATGGTGCACCCGGTTCGGGGCCGAGATCAACAAGCGACAATCCGATACAGCCGGCGCGCCGTTGCAAATCGCATAATTGCGCAATAGGATGCCGATTTAGAAAAAGGGGCACAAGACCCCGACGCGAATGATCCAGCCCATTTCAAGGCTGGACATGCAGGGCGATTCGCGGCCAAGACTCGCGAGTCGCAGGGAGACAACAGCGGGCGTTACGCCCGGAAGTCTGGGAGGGCTATCATGGATTTCGCCAAGGGTATTTCGCGCCGTTCGATTCTTCAGGCCGGGGCGATCGCGGCCGTGGGGGCGTCGGGCTTTGTTCCGACCCGCTTTGCCATCGGCAACACCGCCAAGGTCAAGATCGGTTTTCTGCTGCCCTATTCCGGTACCTATGCCGCGCTGGGCGAGGCGATCACCAACGGCTTCAAGCTGGCGATCGAGGAGCGGGGCGCCAAGCTCGGCGGCCGCGACATCCAGTATGTGGCGGTGGATTCCGAGGCCAATCCCGCCAAGGGACCGGAAAACACCAATAAGCTGGTGACCGGCGAGAATGTGGATTTCCTGGTGGGGCCGGTCCATTCCGGCGTGGCGCTGGGCATGGTCAAGATCGTGCGCGAGACCGGCACTATCACCATCATCCCCAATGCCGGCGCCGGGGCGGCGACCGGGCCGCTTTGCGCCCCCAACATCTTCCGCACGTCGTTCACCAACTGGCAGGCCGCCTATCCCATGGGCAAGGTCGCGATGGAGCGCGGGTTGAAGAACGTGGTTACCATGTCGTGGAAGTACGCTGCCGGCGAGGAAGCCCTGGCCGGGTTCGAGGCGAACTTCACCAAGAACGGCGGCAAGGTGGTCAAGCAGATCCTGGTGCCGTTCCCCTCGGACGAGTTCCAGGCCAATCTGACGGAAATCGCCTCGCTGAAGCCCGATGGCGTGTTCGTGTTCTTCGCCGGGGCCGGAGCCCTGAAATTCGTCAAGGACTACGCAGCCGCCGGGCTGAAGTCGATCCCGCTGATGGGACCGGGCTTTTTGACCGATGGCGTGTTGAAGGCCCAGGGCGAGGCGGCCGAGGGCATCTTGACGACGCTGCACTACGCCGACGCCCTCGACATTCCCGAGAACAAGACCTTCCGCGCCGCCTATGCCAAGGCCTTCGCCAAGGAAGCCGACGTCTACGCCGTCCAGGGCTATGATGCGGCCCAGCTGATGGTCCAGGGAATGACGGCGGTGAAGGGCGACGCCACGGCCAGGGACGCCTTGATCGGGGCCATGGAAAAGGCGGTGATCAAGAGCCCGCGCGGCACCTTCACCCTGTCCAAGGCCCATAATCCGATCCAGGACTTCTATCTGCGGCAGGTCAGGAACGGTCAGGAGGTCGTGCTGGGCGTGGCGGAAAAGGCCCTGGCCGATCCCGCCACCGGCTGCAAGATGGGCTGACGATGTAAAAGGCGATCGACGCCGGGCGGCGACGCCCGGCGTTTATTGCGCCGGTTGGGAGCTTTCATGGATTCCTGG
Source organism: Phaeospirillum sp. (assembly GCA_030651575.1). Lineage (GTDB taxonomy): Bacteria > Pseudomonadota > Alphaproteobacteria > Rhodospirillales > Magnetospirillaceae > Phaeospirillum. The sequence goes on along the minus strand of JAUSFB010000080.1, from coordinate 225,908 downwards.
TTTTTCCTTATTCAGGTGTTGAACGGGATTCAGTACGGCCTGTTGCTGTTCCTGGTGGCCAGCGGGCTGACCCTGATTTTTGGAATCATGGGCATCATCAATCTGGCCCATGGGGCGTTCTATATGCTGGGGGCCTATCTGGCCTATTGGCTGGCAGGGATGACCGGCAGCCTGATCGCCGCCGTGCTGCTGTCGCTGCCCATCGCCGCCCTGGTGGGCTATGTCATCGAGGCGCTGCTGGTCCGCACGCTGTACAGGCGCGACCACCTGGATCAGGTGCTGCTGACCTATGGCCTGATCCTGATTTTCAACGAGGCCCAGCGGATCTTGTGGGGCAATGACGTCCACGGCGTCGCCATGCCGACGGCGCTGGCATGGTCGGTCAAGCTGACCGAAACCCTGTCCTATCCCGCCTATCGCCTGTTGCTGTCGGCGGTGTGCGCCGTGCTGGCGGTGGCGATGTATCTGGTGATCGCCAAGACCCGCTTTGGCATGTGGGTGCGGGCCGGCGCATCCAACCGCGACATGGTGGCGGCGTTGGGCATCAATGTGAAGCTGCTGTTCGGCGTGGTCTTCGCGGTCGGCGCGGCGCTGGCGGGGCTGGCCGGGGCGATCTCGACCCCGATTTCCTCGGTGGCGCCGGGCATGGGCGATTCCGTGCTGATCTTGTGCTTCGTGGTGGTGGTGATCGGCGGCGTGGGCTCGGTCAAGGGCGCTTTTTTCGGCGCCATCCTGATCGGGCTGGCCGACACTTTCGGCAAGGTGTTCGTTCCCGACTTCGCCAGCTTCACGGTTTACGGCATCATGGCGGCGGTGCTGCTGTGGAAGCCCAAGGGGCTGTTCGCATGAACCGGCAAGCCGATGGGCATGCGATATGACCTCTCATATTCCGAAGCGTCTGGCCATTCTGCTGCTGGTGTTGCTGCTGGTCCTGGCCAGCTTTCCGTTGTGGGGCAAGCTGGTGTTTGCCGCCAAGTTCACCTTTCTGCTGCAAAAGGTGACCGGGATCATGATCCTGGCCCTTCTCGCCATGAGTCTGGACCTGCTGGTGGGGAGTGCCGGACTGGTCAGTCTGGGACATGCCGCCTTTTTCGGCCTGGGCGGCTATATGCTGGCGCTGGCGTCGCCGCAATACGACGCAGCCAGTCTGTGGGTGGCGCTGCCGGCCGCGCTGGCGGTGACGGCGGCGGCTTCGCTGGTGGTGGGGTTCCTGTCGATCCGCACCAGCGGCATCTACTTCATCATGGTGACCCTGGCCTTTGGCCAGATGGGTTACTTCTTCTTCAACGACTCCAAGCTGGCCGGCGGCTCGGACGGCGCCACCATCTATGTCAAGCCGACGGTGGCGGCTTTTGGCGTCACCCTGATCGATCTGGACAGCAAACTGAGCTTCTTCTACGTGGTGCTGGGCGCGCTTGTCGCAAGCTATGCCCTGTTGCGGATGCTGCTGGCCTCTCCGTTCGGCCGGGTGGTGAGCGCCATCGGCGTCAATGAGAGCCGGGTGCAGGGCTTGGGCTTCAATCCCATGCTTTACAAGCTGGTGGCCTTTACCATCGCCGGCACCCTGGCCGGTCTGGCGGGCTTTCTGGCGGCGACCCAGTATGGCTACGTCAATCCCGCCATGCTGGGCTGGCACCAGTCGGGCCATGTGCTGGTGATGGTGATCCTGGGCGGCATGGGAACCCTGTTCGGGCCGGTGTTGGGGGCCTTTATTCTGGAACTGGCCCACCATCTGTTCGAGTCGCTGACCGATCACTGGCTGCTGCCCATGGGGGCGATGATTATCGCCATCGTGCTGCTGCTGCCCAAGGGAGTGGCCGGGTTGCTGATCAAATGGACGACGGAGAAGGAGGACGGGCCATGACCGCCTCCCCCTTCATCCTGGAGACCAGGGGGCTGACCAAGGCGTTCGGCGGTCTGGTGGCGGTCAACGCGGTGTCCATCGGCTTCAAGGAGCGCGAGGCCCACGCCATCATCGGCCCCAACGGCGCCGGCAAGAGCACCTTCGTCAATCTGCTGACCGGCCATCTGCCGCCCTCGGGTGGGGAGGTGCTGTTCAAGGGCGCCAATATCGCCGGGCTGGCGGCCCACAAGGTCACCCGGCTGGGGATTGGCCGTTCGTACCAGAAGACCAATATCTTCCCCAGCTTCAGTTGCTTCGAGAATTGCCGGCTGGCGGCGCAGTCGCGGCTTGCCTCCTCCATGCGGTTCTTCAAGCCGGCCCGGTCCTATCGGGCAGTGTCCGAGCAGGCCGAGGCGGCGCTGACGGCGGCGGGGTTGGCGGCGCGGTCGGGCCGCATCGCCGGTGCCATGTCCTATGGCGAACAGCGCCAGCTGGAGATCGCCATGGTGTTGGCCACCGCCCCGGATGTGCTGGTGCTGGACGAGCCGCTGGCCGGCATGGGCAAGGAGGAATCCGAGCTGATGGTCGCCCTGCTGAAGGATCTGGCCCGACGCTATACCCTGATCCTGATCGAACACGACATGGACGCAGTGTTCGCCATCGCCCAGGTGCTGTCGGTGATGGTCAACGGAACCCTGCTGGAGAGCGGCCCCCTGGATCAGATCCGGGCCAGCAAGGCGGTGCAGGACGCCTATCTCGGCGACGGGGCGGAGGCGTATTGAGATGCTGACCGCCACTGGGCTCCACACTTTCTATGGCGCCAGCCATGTGCTGCACGGCGTTGATTTCAGCGTCGCTCCGGGCGAGACGGTGGCGCTGATGGGCCGCAACGGCATGGGCAAGTCCACGCTGCTGAAAAGCCTGCTGGGCATCGCTCCACCCAAACGCGGCAGCGTGCGCATCGGCGGGCGCGAGGTGGTCGGCATGGAGACCTCCGCCATCATCCGCCTGGGGCTGGCCTATGTCCCCGAAGGGCGCGGCATGTTCCATAACCTGACGGTGCGCGAGCATCTGGTGATGGCGGCCCGCCCCGGACTCGACGGCAAGCGCGACTGGACGTTCGAGCGGGTGCTGGACACCTTTCCCCGTCTGGCCGAGCGGTTGGACAATCTGGGGACTCATCTGTCGGGCGGCGAGCAGCAGATGCTGTCGGTGGGGCGCGCCCTGATGACCAATCCGCGTCTGTTGATCCTGGACGAAGCCACCGAGGGACTGGCACCCTTGATCCGTCGTGAAATCTGGCGGGTGATCCGGGCCGTCAAGGATACCGGCATCGCCACCATCGTCGTCGACAAGAATGTCGGCGTCCTACTCGATCTGGCCGATCGCCACGTCATCCTGGTCAAGGGTGAGGTGGTTTATGACGGTGGGCCGGACACATTGAAAATCGATTCGAGCATACTCGAACGGCATATCGGTTTGTGAATGACAAGGCAGTCGCACGTAAGAACTGAGGAAGGAGAAAACGACATGACGTCCCCCACCAGCTCCGGCTTGGCCTCGTCCGAGCACGCCCTGGACCTGCCGCGCGACTATAATGCCGCCACCTGGTTCATCGACCGTCACCTCAAGCAGGGACGGGGCGACAAGGTCGCTTATATCGATGCCGACGGCGCCACCACTTATGGCCAATTGGCGGATAAGGTCAACCGCGCCGGCAATATGCTGAAGAGCCTCGGCCTTCACATGGAAGACCGGGTCGCCATGATCACCCTGGACACCGTCGATTTTCCGACCGTGTTCTGGGGCGCGATCAAGGCCGGCATTGTGCCGATTCCGCTCAACACCCTGCTGACCACCGGCGACTACAATTACATGCTGTCCGACTCGCGCGCCCGTGTTCTGGTCATCAGCGAGGAGCTGTTCGACAAGGTCGAGCCGATCCTGGCCGACCTGCCGCTGTTGGAAAAGATCGTGATCTCGGGCAAGACCGGCTTTGGCCATCCGTTGCTGTCCGATCTGCTGGCCCAGGCCGAGCCCAAGCTGAAGCCCGCCGAGACCACCCGTGACGACGTGGCCTTCTGGCTGTATTCATCGGGCTCGACCGGCGCCCCCAAGGGCGCGCTTCACCTCCAGCGCGATCTGCCCGCCACCGCCGTTCACTATGGCCAGCAGGTGCTGGGCATCCAGGAAAACGACATCACCTTCTCGGCGGCCAAGCTGTTTTTCGCCTATGGCTTGGGCAACGGCATGACCTTCTCGCTGCATGTGGGCGCCACTACCGTGCTGCTGAAGGACCGCCCCACCCCAGAGGCGGTGATGAAGATCCTGAAGGACCATCAGCCGACCATCTTCTACGGCGTGCCGACTCTCTATGGCTCCATCCTGGCCAGTTCGGAGTACAAGCGGTCCACCGCTTCCGAGGCGCTGCGGGTTTGCGTCTCGGCCGGCGAGGCGTTGCCCGAGGATGTGGGCAAACGGTGGGAAGAGCGTTTCGGCGCCGCCATCCTCGACGGCCTCGGCTCGACCGAGATGCTGCATATTTTCCTGTCCAACCGTCACGGCGAAGTCCGTTACGGCACCTCGGGCAAGGCGGTTCCGGGTTACGAACTCAAGATCATCGCCGATGACGGCCACGAGGTTCCCCAGGGCGAGATGGGCGAATTGATCGTGTGCGGCCCGTCCTCGGCGGTGGCCTATTGGAATCAGCGGGAGAAGTCGCTGAAGACCTTCCGTGGCGAGTGGACCCATACCGGCGACAAGTACTATGTGGATGACGAGGGCTATTATCGCTATGCCGGCCGTGGCGACGACATGCTGAAGGTCGGCGGCATCTGGGTCTCGCCGTTCGAGGTCGAGGCGGCGCTGATCTCCCACGAAATGGTGCTGGAAGCCGCCGTGGTCGGCGAGGCCGATTCCGAGGGACTGATCAAGCCCAAGGCCTTCGTGGTGCTGGCTCCCGGTGAAAGCGGCAGCGAGGTGCTGGCCGAGGAGCTTCAGAAATACGTCAAGACCAAGCTGGCGCCCTACAAGTATCCGCGCTGGATCGAGTTCGTCGACGCCCTGCCCAAGACCGCCACCGGCAAGATTCAGCGGTTCAAGCTGCGCGGCGGCATGCGGATGTAGGACCGGACATTTCCTCGACAATCACCCCTGGCTGACGGACACTGACGGTTCCATCAACCAGGGGTGAGGCCTCCTCCATGCGTAAAATGCTTATCATCGGTGGCGTTGTCCTGACGGTGATCGTCGGCGGCGCGGTGTATCTGTTCTCGTCGCTGGACACCATCGTCAAAAAGATCATCGAGGATGTGGGCACCCAGGTCGCCGGGGTTAAGGTCTCGGTGGGCGGGGTCAAGATTTCCCTGTCCGAGGGCAAGGCGTCCATCACCGGCCTCAGCGTCGCCAACCCGCCGGGCTTTTCCAGCGACCCCGCCTTCAAGCTGGGCGAAATCAGCGTGACCTTGGATACCGGCTCGCTCAACAAGTCCCCCATCGTGGTCAAGGATGTGCTGATTGGCGCGCCGGCGGTGTCCTATGAACTGGCCTCGGGCGGCAGCAATCTCGACCTGATTCAGAAGAATGTTCAGGCATTCAGCGCTAAACAGGGCGGCGGTAAGCCGGCCGAGCCGGCCAAGCCCCGCGACAAGAGCGAGGAAAAGAAGGTCGTCATCGACCATCTCGCCATTACCGGCGGTCAGGTCAAGCTGGCGGCCGGCGGCATTCCCGGCGCCACCACCACCGCCAACCTGCCCAAGATCGAGATGAAGGATATCGGCAAGGATTCCGGCGGCGCCAGCTCGGCCCAGGTGGCTCAGAAGGTGATGGACGCCTTGGTCAACGGCGCCGTCAAGGCTTCGACCGGCTTTGGCAATGTGCTGGGCGGCGTGGGCGACAAGGCCAAGGCGCTGGTCCCCGGCGACGCCGGCGGCGTGCTCAAGGGCCTGATGGGGAAGTAGCCCCCATCGCCTCGATTCCTTCGGCCAGGGCGACCGGGCCGGCAGCGATGCCGGCCTCGGTCAGCGCCTGAATCAGCCCGGCCTGGGCATTGGCCCAGATTCCGTGTTGGGCGGCCAGCACCGGGGTGCGCAGCTTCTCGCCCAGATAGGACCGGCGGCAAAGATCGGCATCGGCGGAATTGAAGGCGCGGCAGGGCAGTGGCCGTTCGGCATGGACTCCGCACAGTCCGTCATCTTCCAGCAAGGGGCAGCGGATGCGCGCCGCCCACCACTGACCCTGATCCATGCCGCGTCCCGTGGCCATGGCATCGGCGGCGCGGGCCTTGATCCGGGCCTGCCGGTCCGGCGGCATGGCGGCGATGGTTTCGGTCAGCAGGGCCAATTCGGCCATGGTGACGCCGACGATCTGGTGACAGCACCAGGAACAGCCGGCGGCGCAGGCCATGCGGGCTAGCATGGGGTCCAGGTCAAGCGCGATCCGGGCCTGATCAAAGATGGCGTCGGTGGCGGCGACCACGGCGCGCGTCGCGCCGGCAAGCCCCTCACCACGGGCCAGGGCCGCCGTCGCGGCGGCATGGGCCGCCCGTCTGGCATCGGAGAAGCCAGGGGCGGTCGCCATGTCAGTCGATGATGGCCGGGGGTGGGATCGGGTCCACCGGTTCGGTGGGGATCAGGCGCAGCCGGCGGCCATCGGTGCAAAAGCCCAGGCCGAGACGGCCGTGCTTCAGCTTCAGGGCGTCGTCGCCGAACAGCTCGCGCCGCCAGCCGTGCAGGGCGCCAACATTGGCGTTGTCGTCGGAAGCGATAGCGTCGATATCGGCGGAATTGGCGACCAGCTTGCTGGCGACGCCGTGCTCGTCGCACTTCATCTTCAGCAGCACCTTCAGCAAATCGACCACCGGCCCCAGGCCCTTGGGCACTTCAACCCGGTCGGGGGGAGTCGGGCACTGGCTTTCGGGGATTTCGATGCCGCGCTTGACCGCGTCCAGGATTCCCAGGCCCATCTTGCCCTCCACCAGTCCCTTGCCGATGCCGCGGGTGCGGCCCAACTCGTTGACGTCGGTGGGGTGGTGGGCGGCGATCTCGGTCAGGGTCTCGTCACGCAGGACGCGCTGACGCGGCAGGTCGCGGTCCTGGGCTTCGCGTTCGCGCCATGCCGCCAGTTCCTTCAGCACCGCCAGGAAACGGGGCGAGGTCGAGCGGGGCTTCAGCCGCTTCCAGGCGTGTTCGGGATCGACCCGGTAGGTTCCCGGCTCGGTCAGCAGGGTCATTTCCTCGGTCAGCCATTCCAGCCGGCCGTTCTTCTCCAGCTTGCGCACCAGCTTTTCATAGGCCACCCGCAGATGGGTGACATCGGCCAAGGCGTACTGAACCTGCTTTTCCGACAGCGGGCGCATGGCCCAGTCGGTGAAGCGCATGGTCTTGTCGATCCGGGCCTTGGCCAGTTGCGAGGCCAGGGTCTCGTAGCCGACCGCGTCGCCAAAGCCGCACACCATGGCGGCGACCTGGGTGTCGAACAGCGGAGTCGGGATGGCGTCGGCCTGATGCAGGAAAATCTCCACGTCCTGGCGGGCGGCGTGGAACACCTTCAGCACATTGGTGTCGGCCATCAACTCGTAAAGCGGCGCCAGATCGATGCCGGGAGCCAGCGGGTCGATGGCGCGGGCCTCGTCGGGGCCACCCAACTGGACCAGACAAAGAATCGGCCAGTACGTCTTCTCCCGCATGAATTCGGTGTCGACGGTGATGTACGAGGCGGACTTCAGGCGCTGGCAGAAAGCGGCGAGCGAGGCGGTGTCTGAGATCATGGGCATAGGCCAGAGATACACCCAAGACGAAGGCGGCGCAAGGAGGTGGCGGCGAAATTGGTAAGGATGCGTCAGCCAAGGGGGCGGAGTATCCCGCCGACAGTCCGGCGCGGCCAAAGATCCCGGATTCGGCTGCCTTGGCATGACCCTGGGGATGGGGAGCGCCATTGTGGCCTCGCGCCGCGTTTGGCTCCTTGACAAAAGTGGGGTGGCAATGCCTTCTTCCGGGTTTCACCGTCCCGGTTCGAGAAGGTTCCTCATGCACGTCTACCGCACGCACACTTGTGGCCAGTTGAAGGCCGCCGATGCCGGCATCCAGTCCCGTCTGTCGGGCTGGGTTCATCGTAAGCGCGATCACGGCAATCTGCTGTTCGTGGATCTGCGCGATCATTACGGTATCACCCAGTGCGTGCTGGACATCTCCAGTCCGGTGTTTCAGGTGCTGGAGAAGGCGCGTCCCGAAAGCGTCATCACCGTCACCGGCAAGGTGGTGAAGCGCTCGCCCGAGACCATCAATCCCCGCCTGCCATCCGGCGAGATCGAAATTCAGGTGGCCGAGCTTGAGATTCAGTCCATCGCCGACCCTCTGCCGATCCAGGTTTATGGCGAGCAGGAATATCCCGAGGACATGCGTCTTAAATACCGCTTCCTCGATCTGCGGCGCGAGACTGTTCACGCCAACATGATGTTGCGCTCCAACGTGATTTCCTTTCTGCGCCGCGCCATGCAGGACCAGGGATTCACCGAGTTCCAGACCCCGATCCTGACCGCGTCGTCGCCCGAGGGCGCCCGCGACTATCTGGTGGTGTCGCGCATTCATCCCGGCAAGTTCTATGCCCTGCCCCAGGCGCCGCAACAGTTCAAGCAGCTGCTGATGGTCGCCGGCTTTGACAAGTACTTCCAGGTGGCGCCGTGCTTCCGCGACGAGGCCGGCCGCGCCGACCGCTCGCCGGGCGAGTTCTACCAGCTCGATTTCGAGATGAGCTATTGCACCCAGGACGACGTCTTCGCCGCCATCGAACCGGTGCTGGAAGGCGTATTCAAGGAATTCGGCAAGGGCCGCAAGGTGACCCCCGCGCCGTTTCCGCGCATCGCCTATGCCGACGCCATGCTGAAATACGGTTCGGACAAGCCAGATCTGCGTAACCCCATCGTCATCGCCGATGTGACCGAGCCGTTCCGCGGCTCCGGCTTTGGTCTGTTCGCCAAGCTGGTGGACAAGGGCGGCGTGGTTCGCGCCATTCCCGCCCCCGGCGCCGCCGGTCAGCCGCGCTCGTGGTTCGACAAGATGAATGAATGGGCGCGCGAGAACGGCGCCGGCGGCCTGGGCTATGTCCAGTTCGCCGCCGACGGCCCCAAAGGCCCCATCGCCAAGAATCTGGAGCCCGAGCGGCTGGCCGCGATCAAGGCCGCCGCCAATCTTCAGGACGGCGACGCGGTGTTCTTCGCCTGCGACAAGGAAGACGTCGCCGCCAAGTTCGCTGGGTTGGTCCGGACCAAGATCGCCAACGAGCTGGACCTACTGGAAAAGGACGTGTTCAAGCTCTGCTGGACCGTCGATTTCCCCATGTACGAGCGTAGCGAGGAAACCGGCCAGATCGAGTTCTCGCACAATCCGTTCTCCATGCCCCAGGGCGGCATGGACGCGTTGCTGAACCAGGACCCGCTGACCATCAACGCCTATCAGTACGACATCGTCTGCAACGGTGTCGAACTGTCGTCGGGGGCTATCCGCAACCATCGTCCCGACATCATGTATAAGGCGTTCGAGATTGCCGGCTATTCCGCCGCCCATGTGGAAGAGCATTTCGGCGGCATGTTGAACGCCTTCAAGTTCGGCGCGCCGCCCCATGGCGGTTCGGCCCCCGGCATCGACCGCATCGTCATGCTGCTGGCCGACGAGCCCAATATCCGCGAAGTCATCCTGTTCCCCATGAACCAGCAGGCTCAGGATCTGTTGATGCAGGCCCCGGCCGAGATCGGCCCGGAGCGGCTGCGCGAATTGCATATCAAGCTGGACCTGCCCAAGCCGAAGAAAGAAATCAAGGAGGAGTAGTGGCGGACGCCACGTCTCGCCGGTCGGAATACCGATCGGCGAGGTCCTCATATCGGCGGGTAGCCGAGCCGATCACCCGTGACGGTCACGAAATCCGGGTATAGAGAGCCAGCAAAGCCAGGGCGAAAGCGACGCCGGCCGCCACGATCATCAATCGTTGGCGGCCGGCGGGGTGGGCATTATCGTTGGCGGGGGACGGAAGCCGTCGGGACGACGCCAGGAGGCGCCGTCCTTCGGGTTTGCGAAAATATCCGCCGGTCTTAGCCACGCTTGTCGAGCGGGACGTATTCGCGCTGGGGCGAACCGGTATACAGCTGACGCGGACGGCCGATCTTCTGCTCGGGATCGGTCAGCATCTCGTTCCACTGGGCGATCCAGCCGACCGTGCGGGCCAGCGCGAACAGGCTGGTGAACATGGAGGTCGGGATGCCCATGGCGCGGAAGATGATGCCCGAATAGAAGTCCACATTCGGGAACAGCTTGCGCTCGACGAAGTAGGGGTCGGACAGGGCGATACGCTCCAGCTCGATGGCCAGCTGCAACAGCGGCTCGTCCTGGACGCCCAGCTCGGTCAGCACGTCGGGGCCGGTCTTCTGCAGGATCGTGGCGCGCGGGTCGTAGTTCTTGTAGACCCGGTGGCCAAAGCCCATCAGACGGAACGGATCGTTCTTGTCCTTGGCGCGGGCGATGAACTCGGGGATACGCTCCTTCGAGCCGATCTCGTGCAGCATGGCCAGCACGGCCTCGTTGGCGCCGCCATGGGCGGGCCCCCACAGCGAGGCGATGCCGGCGGCGATGCAGGCGAACGGGTTGGCGCCCGACGAACCGGCCAGACGGACGGTCGAGGTCGAGGCGTTCTGCTCGTGATCGGCGTGCAGGATCAAGATGCGGTCCATGGCGCGGGCCAGGACCGGGCTGACCTTGTATTCCTCGCAAGGCGTCGCGAACATCATGTGCAGGAAGTTCTCGGCATAGCCCAGATTGTTCTTCGGATAGATGAACGGCTGGCCCATGGCGTATTTGTAGGTCCACGCCACCACGGTCGGCATCTTGGCGATCAGCCGGTAGCTGGCGACCATGCGATGGTGCGGATCGTTGATGTCGATGGAGTCGTGATAGAACGCCGCCATGGCGCCGACCACGCCGCACAGCACCGCCATCGGGTGCGAATCGCGACGGAAGCCGCGGAAGAAGAAGTTGATCTGCTCGTGAACCATGGAGTGGCGGGTCACGTCATTGACGAACTTGGCCTTCTGGGCCGAGTTCGGCAGTTCGCCCTTGAGGATGGCGTAGGCCACTTCCAGGTAGTCGCCGTGCTCGGCCAGCTGGTTGATGGGGTAGCCGCGATGCAGCAGCACGCCGGCGTCGCCATCGATATAGGTGATGGCCGAGCGGCACGAGCCGGTCGAGGTATAGCCGGGGTCGTAGGTGAAGATATCCATGTCGCCATAGAGCGCGCGGATATCCATGACCTTGGGGCCGACCGAGCCCGACAGCAGCGGCAGTTCCAGGGTCTTGCCGGTGCTGTTGTTGGTCAGAGTGACGGATTCCTTGGTATTCTCTTTCGTCATATCTGCAATCCCCGTGTTCTACGATGTTTGGTCTTGAGGCGCTCCGCCGTCAGGCGGCAGTTGATTCAGAGGGTTGTGCTCGCGTGGTGGCGTCCGTGATCCGACCCAAGGTTTCGTCCCGCCCCAGCACTTCCATCACTTCGAAGATGGGGGGCGAAACCGAAGATCCCGCAAGGGCGGCCCGCAAGGGTTGGGCGATCTTGCCAAGCTTTTGTCCGCGTGCCTCGGTGAAAACGCGGGCAGTTTCCTCCAGCGTGGCGCGATTCCAGTCCGTCTGGGCGGCGATCAGGGCGGCGTATTCGGCCAGATCGGTCCGGGCGGCGGCGTCTGCCATGGTCTTGGCCGCCTTTTCGTCCAGGGCCAGCGGGCGGAGCAGCACATAGAACAGGGCCGAATCGGCCAGTTCCACCACAGTCTTGGCGCGTTCCTTCAGGCCGGTCATGCCGGCCTGGACCCGCGCCGCCTCGGCCTCGGTCAGCGGGCGGCCGGTCCGGGCCTCCAGCAGCGGCCGGACCAGTTCGGTCAGACGTCCGTCGTCGGCCAGACGCAGGTAGTGGCCGTTGAGCTGGGTCAGCTTGACGAAATCGAAGCGCGACGCCGAGCGGCCGACCGAGTCCAGATTGAACCATTCGATGGCCTGCTCGGTGGCGATGATCTCGTCATCGCCGTGGCTCCAGCCCAGGCGCAGCAAGTAGTTGCGCATGGCCTCGGGCAGAAAGCCCATGTCGCGATAGGCGTCGACGCCCAGTGCGCCGTGGCGCTTGGACAGTTTGGCACCGTCGGGGCCGTGGATCAGCGGGATATGGGCGAAGGTCGGAACCTCCCAGCCGCAGGCCTTGTATAACTGATACTGGCGGAAAGCGTTGGTCAGGTGGTCGTCGCCGCGGATCACATGGCTGATGCCCATGTCGTGATCGTCGACCACCACCGACAGCATGTAGGTGGGGGTGCCGTCGGCGCGCAGCAGCACCATGTCGTCCAGCTGATCGTTGGCGACGCGCACATCGCCCTGGACCAGATCGGCGATGATGGTTTCACCCTCGGCCGGGGCCTTCAGCCGCACCACGAAGGGCACTCCGGCGGGAGCGTCCGCCTCGGGGCGGTCACGCCAGATGCCGGGATAGCGCATGGGCAGGCTTCTGGCCCGCTGCTCCTCGCGGATGGCGGTCAGCTCGTCGGGGGAGCAGTAGCAGCGGTAGGCCTTGCCCTCGGTCAGCAGCTGGCGCGCCACTTCGGCGTGACGGCCGGCGCGGGCGAACTGCATCACCGCCTCGCCATCCCAATCCAGGCCCAGCCACCGGATGCCGTCAAAGATGGCGTCCACGGCCTCGGGCGTCGAGCGGGCGCGGTCGGTATCTTCGATGCGCAGCAGGAACTTTCCGCCATGATGGCGGGCGAACAGCCAGTTGAACAGAGCAGTGCGTCCCCCGCCGATATGGAGGAAGCCGGTGGGTGAGGGGGCGAAGCGGGTAACGACGGTCATGGCGGTGCTACTGGCATCCTTCACCGTGGGGGACAGGGCTGCCCTGTGTAGCATATTCTGCGGCACGAAACAGCCCGGTGTTGAGGGTGGATGGCAAAAAACCCGCCCGATAGGATGGGAAATACCCTGGCCCTTGGGTTGGGAAGCGAGAGACGGCCCAGACTTCTTTACGCCCTCGGCGATCGGCTGATGGCGGAGCGGGAGCGCTGGCCTTTATGGCTGCCTTGGTTCCTGGGCTGCGGCATCGGGCTTTATTTCGCGCTGCCGGCCGAGCCGCCGCTTTGGCTGGGGCCGTCGGCCGTGCTGGCGCTGGCCGTGGCGACCGTGGCGGTGCGGCGTCGGCTGGCGCCGTTCGTGCTGCTGGTGATCCTGCTCTGCGGCGCGGTGGGGCTGGCCGCCGCCCAGATCCGTTCCGCCTTGATGGCGGCTCCGGTGGTCGAGCGCAATACCGGGGCGCTGATGCTGGAGGGGATCGTCTCCGAGGTCGAGATGCTTCCTGCCGGCGGTATGCGGGTCACCTTGGAAAAGGTGGTGGTGGACAAGGCCGAGGTGGTGGTGCCGGCCAAGGCCCGCGTCAAGGTCAAGCCCGGCGGCCCCGATGTCACCGCCGGTCAGCGCATCCGGGTGCGCGCCATGCTGATGCCGCCGCCCCAGCCGGCCATGCCGGGAGCCTTCGATTTCGCCCGGTTCGCCTGGTTCAGGCAGCTTGGCGCGGTCGGCACCGCCTTGGGGCGGGTCGAGATTCTCGACGCTGGGGAGTCCCGGGGCTGGCGCGCCGGCTGGACCATCGCGGTCAACGATCTGCGCCACGCCATCACCGCCCGCATCCTGGCGGTGCTGCCGGGCGATCGCGGCGCGGTGTCGGCGGCGCTGACCACCGGCGACCAGATGCCGATTTCTCCGGCCATGATGCAGGCCTACCGCGATTCCGGGCTGGCCCATATCCTGTCCATCTCGGGCCTGCACATCACCATGGCGGCGGGGTTGGTCTTCGTGGGGCTGCGGGCCTTGCTGGCGCTCTGTCCGCCGCTGGCGCTGCGCTACCCCATCAAGAAGTGGGCGGCCTTGCTGGCCATCGGCTTCGCCTGGTTCTACACCTTGCTGGCGGGCTCGCCGGTGCCGGCGCTGCGCTCGTTCTTCATGACCGGGCTGATCCTGCTGGCGGTGCTGCTGGACCGGGTGGCGCTGTCCATGCGGCTGGTGGTGTGGGCGGCGGTGGTGATCATGCTGTGGTCGCCGGAGGAGGTGATCGGCCCCAGCTTTCAGATGTCGTTCGCCGCCGTGGTCGCCCTGATCGCCGCCTACGAGGAGATGACGCCGCGCCAGGGAGCCTGGAAGGCGACCCGTCCCGGCTTTGTCTCCGCCGCCGGTCTTTACGTGTTCGGGGTGGTGATGAGTACCTTGATCGCCGGCACCGCCACCGCGGTTTATGGAGTCTATCACTTCAACCGCTTTGCCGTGTGGTCGGTGGTGGCCAACATGATCGCGGTGCCGCTGACCGGTTTTTGGGTGATGCCGTGGGCGTTGCTGATGTTCCTGCTGTTGCCCCTGGGGCTGGAGAAGATCGCCCTGGCGCCCATGGGCTGGGGAGTCGAGGGCGTCAATATGGTGGCGGTCTGGGTGGCGTCCTGGCCAAATTCGGCGGTCACCGTGCCGGTCTTGCCGTTGTCGGGCATGGTGGCGTTCACCCTGGGAGGCTGCTGGCTGTGCTTTTGGCGTAAGAGCTGGCGGTTGTGGGGATTGGTCCCCATGGCGGCGGGGCTGGCCTCCATGGCCCTGGTCGATCTGCCCGACCTGCTGGTGGACGGACACGGCAGCGGCATGGCGGTGCGGACCACCGAAGGCGGCTTGCTGCTCAACGGCAAGGGTGGCCGTATCCTCAAGGATACCTGGAGCCGCCGGGCCGGACCCGAGGCGCCCGAGCGCTGGCCGAAGACAAGCTCGTCGCGGGACGGCCGCCTGCGCTGCGATCCATTGGGCTGCATCTGGCGGATGGATGGGCGGGTGGTGGCGCTGGTCAAGGACGAGGACCATCCCGAGAAGGCCTGCGCCGTCGCCGATGTGGTGATCAGCAGCGTTCCGCTGCGCGGCGCCTGTCGTGGCGTCAAGGTGGTGGTGGACCGCTTCGACCTGTGGCGGCGCGGCCCGCACGCCCTGTGGCTCGGCCCGGACGGGGTGCGGGTCGAGACGGTCGCCGGCTGGCAGGGCGACCGCCCCTGGTCGTGGCGGCCTCATCCCCGGAAAAAGGCGGTCGAGCCGGTCAAGGAGGCGACGGCGCCGCGCAAGGATGAGGACGGGGAGGACGAGTAGGCGGGGCTTTTACCGTCCCCGGTCCACCAGCTTGATCATGGTGTCGAGGGTGATGGAGGCGAAGGTGGCGCGGGCGGTGTCTTCGATCTCCATCAGCACCTGACAGAGGGCCTTGCCCTCGGTGGTGTCGTCGCCGTCCTCGCGCTCGCCGTGGCGGATGGGGTCGATGGTCTCGAACAACTGGATGATGTCGAGCAGGGTGGTGCGCCGCCGATTGCCGGAAAAGCGATAGCCGCCGCCAGCGCCGCGCACCGCCTCGACCAGCCCGACCCGGCCCAGCGAGCGCAGGACCTTGGCCAGATGATTGGTGGAGATGCCATACTTCTCGGCGATCTCGTTGGCGGAAAGTTGCCGGTCGGGCTCCGCCGCCAGCTCCATGATGGCGAACAGGGCGCAACGCGTGGCTTTTTGCAGTTTCATCAGAGGTCCTTTTCGAGCTCGATGAAGGGGCCGGCCATCATCCCCTGGCTTCGGAAAAAGCTCATGATCAGGGTGTGGTCGCGCGCCAGCATGGTGCGGACCTTGTTCGCCCCCGCCTTGCGAAAGCGTTCGTTCAGCGCCTCCAACAAGGTGTTGCCGACGCCGCCCTGGCGAATTTCGTTGCGGACGCCGATGGCGAAAACCCAGCCGCAGGGAGGAGATCCGAACTCCCAGGCACGGACTTCGCCGATGATGAAGCCAAGAACCGTGTCACCGTCGCAGGCCACTAAGAAAAATCGGTACCGTTTTACTGATTTAGGCTGCGTATCGTCGTCCATATCGGCCGAGCGATTATTATAACGATCGAATAGATCTTCCCAATACTCGGCTTTGGAAAGACCCGTGTTTTCAGCATCAATGGCAATCACTTGTGGAATGTCGGACGCCTTCGCTAGGCGGACATTGCATTTCCGTTCTGACTGCCGAGGCTGTGAATTTGCCATTTAGCGTATCTCTCCGCTTGATATCACCGTTTTAGTGCACGCAACGTGTAATGACAACGCTAATTCTACGGATACGCTGTGGGGCGGGGGCTGGCATGTAAAAGCCTGATGGCGGAGCGCCGGATAGCGGGTTGGCGAATGGCCCCGCCGGGTGTAGGCTTTTTACACCCTCGGGGAAGAGCGTGGGGGATGAAGTGCCTGGAATGGGGGCTGTCTCTTGGCGGCCAACATCGAACGCGAAGCAGGTGGGGAGTATTCACATGCGGACTGCAAATTCGAGCGGCGGCGGCGCCGACGAAAAGGGCGTCATCGAGGGGGTTCTCTCGCGGCATGGCCACGACGCCACCCGCCTGATGCAAATCCTGCGGGAGGTCCAGGAAGGCCTGGGCTGGCTGTCCCCCTCCATCCTGACCGCCATTGCCGACGGCGCCAAACTGCCGCGGGCGCGGGTCGAGGGGGTGGCGGGCTTTTACCACTTCTTCCACACCGAGCCGCTAGGCCGCTATCGCGTGCTGTGGAGCGACAACATCACCGACCGCATGCAGGGCAACGCCGATCTGATGGCCCGCATGTGCAAGAAGCTGTGGCTGAAGGCGGGCAACGTGTCCGAGGACGGGCTGGTCAGCGTCGACACCACGTCTTGCACCGGCATGTGCGACCAGGGGCCGGCGATTCTGGTCAATTACCGTCCCATCACCCGCATGACGCCGGAGCGGGTGGATAAGGTCGTCGATCTGATCCGTCGTCAGGTGCCGCTGGCCGAATGGCCCGCCGAGTTCTTCCTGGTGGAGGACAATATCCGCCGCAAGGACGCCCTGCTCAGTCACGATCTGGCCCCCGGCGACGCCCTGCGCGCCCTGAAGAGCCCGCAAGACGTGCTGGAGGCGGTCAAGGCCTCTGGCTTGCGCGGCCGCGGCGGCGCGGGGTTCTCCACCGGCCAGAAGTGGGAGTTCTGCCGCAATGCCCCCGGCACCGGCTCCAGCCCGGCCCATTACGTGGTCTGCAACGCCGACGAAGGCGAGCCGGGCACCTTCAAGGACCGGGTGCTGCTGTCGTCCTGCGCCGATCTGGTGTTCGAGGGCATGACCATCGCCGGCTACGTCATCGGCGCGAAAAAGGGGCTGGTCTATCTGCGCGGCGAGTACCGCTATCTGATGGAGCCCCTCAACGAGGTTCTCCAGCGCCGCCGCGCCGCCAATCTGCTGGGCAAGAGCGTCCTGGGCCAGATCGGCTTCGACTTCGACATCGAAATCCATATGGGAGCCGGCGCTTATATCTGCGGCGAGGAAACCGCCCTTCTCGAATCGCTGGAAGGCAAGCGCGGCGTGCCCCGCAAGCGGCCGCCCTTCCCGGTGACCAGCGGCTTCCTCGGCCAGCCGACGGCGGTCAACAATGTGGAGACCCTAGCGGCCGCCGCCCTGATCGCCGCCAAGGGCGCCGCTTGGTACAAGACGCTGGGCACCGCCAAATCGACCGGCACCAAGGTCTTGTCCATTTCCGGCGATTGCGCCCGGCCGGGCGTCTACGAGTATCCCTATGGCGTGACGGTGGCCCAGGTGCTGGCCGATTGCGGCGCCCGCGACACCCAGGCCTGCCAGATCGCCGGCGCGTCGGGCCTGTGCATCGCGCCGGCCGAGTTCGGCCGCCGCATCGCCTTCGAGGATATCCCGACCGGCGGCTCGTTCATGATCTTCGACAACAGCCGCGACATGTTCGAGGTGGCGCGCAACTTCGCCCACTTCTTCGTCCATGAAAGCTGTGGCTTTTGCACGCCGTGCCGGGTGGGCACCACCTTGCTGAAGAACGGCATGGACAAGATTCACGAGGGCCATGGCGGCGAGTACGACATCAACGATATCTGGCGCATCATCCGCACCCTGAAAACCGCCAGTCATTGCGGCCTGGGGCAGACCGCCGGCAATTGCGTCGCCGACACCTTGCAGAAGTTCCGCCCCTCCTACGAACTGCGGCTGAACGTTCACGAGTTCGAACCGGCCTTCGATCTGGACAAGGCCCTGTCCAAAATGCGTGAAGTCACCGGCCGCGACGATCCCGGCGCGCACTTTCATATCGCACACCGTAAGTCGAAATCCGGCATCGGCACCAAGGCGGGGGACGAGGCATGAGCAACGGTCAGGACACCAAGAGTTTTTTTCTCGATGACGAGGAAATTCCCTTCGAGGAAGGCCAAACCATCATCCAGGCGGCGCTGACGGCGGGTAAATACATCCCGCATCTCTGCTACCATCCGGAGTTCAAGCCGCATGGCTCGTGCAAGCTGTGCACCGTGCGTATCGACAGCCGCACCATCACCACCGAGGACGGACAAACCGTCAAGATCCCCGGTCGCGCGGCGGCGTCCTGCACCACTCCGGCCCAGGCCGAGCAGCATGTGGAGAGCAACACGCCCGAATTGCTGGACCTGCGCCGGACCCTGGTGCAGATGCTGCTGGTCGAAGGCAACCACTTCTGCCCGTCTTGCGAAAAGAGCGGCAAGTGCATGCTCCAGGGGCTGGCCTACGATCTGGGCGTCATGAGCCCGCACTTCCCGCAGTACTTCTCCAAGCGTGAAGTGGACGCCACCCATCCCGATGTGCTGTTGGACTTCAACCGCTGCATCTTGTGCGAGCTGTGCGTCCGCGCCAGCGCCGAGGTCGATAAGAAGAACGTGTTCTCGCTGTCGGGCCGGGGCAATACCAAGCACCTGATCTGCAACAGCGAAAGCGGCAAGCTGGGCGACACCAATCTGGCAGCCACCGATAAGGCCGCCAATGTCTGTCCGGTGGGGGTGATCTTGCACAAACGGCATGGTTTCGAGGTGCCCTATGGGCAGCGCCGCTTCGATACCGCCCCGATCAGCGACAATCCCGTCCAATACGCGCCGGTGAAGGAGCAGGTCTGATGAACGCTTCCACCTCCGCGCCCAAGCGCAAACTGAAGGTCGCCACCACCTCGCTCGCCGGCTGTTTCGGCTGTCATATGTCGTTCCTCGACATCGACGAGCGCATCTTGGATCTGATCGAGCTGATCGAGTTCGACCGGTCGCCCCTCACCGACATCAAGCATTGCAGCACCGATTGCGACATTGGCATCATCGAGGGTGGGGTCTGTAATGCCGAAAACGTGCATGTGCTGCACGAGTTTCGCAAGAATTGCAAAATCCTGATCGCCATCGGCGCGTGTTCGATCAATGGCGGACTGCCGGCCCAGCGCAACAGCCTGGATATCCGCGACATCCTGGCGGCGGTCTATGCCCAGCCCGGACGCGGCGTCCATATTCCCAACGACCCGGAAATTCCGCTGCTGCTGAACGAGGTGCATCCGCTGCACGAGGTGGTCAAGATCGACTACTTCCTGCCGGGCTGTCCCCCGTCGGGCGACGCCATCTGGAAGTTCCTCACCGACCTCCTGGCCGGCCGCACGCCAAGCCTGGGCCACGGCCTGATCCATTTCGACTGAACCCAAGAGGTCCTGTCATGAACCACCCGTTCGAACTTGAGACCGCCAAGAACCCCGAATCGCTGCGTCGGATCGTCATCGAGCCGGTTTCGCGCGTCGAGGGCCACGGCAAGGTCACCATATTGCTGGACGACGACAACAAGGTGCATCAGGTGCGCCTGCATATCGTCGAGTTCCGGGGCTTCGAGAAGTTCATCGAAGGCCGCCCCTATTGGGAAGTGCCGGTGCTGGTGCAGCGGTTGTGCGGCATCTGCCCGGTGTCGCACCATCTTGCCGCCTCCAAGGCCATGGACATGATCGTCGGGGCCGCCCAGCTGACGCCGACGGCCGAAAAAATCCGCCGCCTGATGCATTACGGCCAGATGCTGCAATCGCACGCCTTGCACTTCTTCCATCTGTCCTCGCCCGATTTGCTGTTCGGCTTCGACTCCGATGTGGCCAAGCGCAACATCGTGGGTGTGGCCGCCGCCAATCCGGATGTGGCCAAGATGGGGGTGCTGCTGCGCAAATTCGGCCAGGAGGTGATCCGGGTTACCTCGGGCAAGCGGGTCCACGGCACCGGCTCGGTACCGGGCGGCGTCAACAAGGCGCTGACGCCCGAGGAGCGCGACTACCTGCTGAAGGACACCGACCAGATGGTGGCCTGGAGCCGTGACGCGGTTCGCATCATCAAGCAGCTGCACCGCGCCAATCCGGCGCTGTATGACGGCTTTGGCGCCGTGCCCTCGACCATGATGAGTCTGGTCGGTCCGGGCGGCGAGCTGGACTTTTACCATGGCGCGCTGCGGGCCAAGGACAAGGATGGCGAGACCATGTTCGATCAGGTCAGCTACCAGGGCTATAACAGCCTGCTGACCGAGGGCGTCAAGTCGTGGAGCTATATGAAGTTCCCCTATATCACCGCCCTGGGTGACGAGAACGGCTGGTACAAGGTGGGGCCGCTGTCGCGCATCCAGACCTGCGACAGTATCCCGACGCCCCTGGCCGAGGAGGAGCGCAAGGAGTTCGTCGCCTATGGCGCCGGCAAGCCCATTCACGGCTCGCTGGGCTTTCATTGGGCGCGCATGATCGAGATGCTGTGCGCCGCCGAGACTATCCGGTTGCTGTTGGTGGACGAGGATGTGCTGGGTGGCGATCTCATGGTCAGCGGCCCCCGCCGTCAGGAAGGCATCGGGGTGATCGAGGCGCCGCGCGGCACCTTGTTCCACCACTACCGGGTCAATGACGACGACGTGGTCACCTATGCCAACTTGATCGTCTCGACCACCAACAACAACACCGCCATGAATGTGGCGGTGCGCGAGGTGGCCAAGAAGTATCTCAACGGCCGCGAACTGACCGAGGGATTGCTTAACCACATCGAGGTGGCGATCCGCTGCTTTGACCCCTGCCTATCCTGCGCCACCCATGCCGTGGGCAAGATGCCGCTGGAAATCTCGCTGGTGGATGCCAGCGGAACCGTGATCGACGTGCTCACCAAGAACGAGAGCGGCGAAATCAGGCAGATTCGGGCGTGATCGCTCCGACTCTGATCTTCGGCTGGGGCAATCCCAGCCGGGGGGACGATGCCCTGGGGCCGCTGCTGCTGGACGGTGTGGAGGCGGCGCTGGCCGATCATCCCGAATGGGGGCCGGTCGACCTGCTGACCGATTTTCAGCTTCAGGTCGAGCACGCGCTTGACCTGGACGGCCGGCGGCGGGTGCTGTTCGTCGACGCCTTGGCCGGGACGCCGGATGTGGCTTATCGCGTCACCACGCTGGAGCCCGCCCGCGATTCCAGCTTCACCACCCACGCCCTGTCGCCCCAAGGCGTCATGCATGTCTATGAAACCATGCGGGCCAAGCCGCCGCCGCCCTGTCAGATGCTGGCCATCACCGGCGAGGCGTTCGAGCTTGGCAGCCCCATCAGCGCCGCCGCCGCCGCTCATCTGGCCGAGGCGCTGGCCTGGACCTGCCGCTGGCTGTCCCATGACGCATACCCGCCCGGCGGAGATGGCGCATGAGAGGCGGGGTGGGAAGCGGCTATTCTACTCGGCGAACCGAAGGCGCGTAATTCTGGAAAAGGGTATTGGGCCATGGCCGACACCGACATTCTCTCTCGCTTGAATTCTTTTCCCGCCCCCGCCTGCCGCTGTGGTCCGGGTGGCCGCCACGACGCCATGTGCCTGTCCGGCCTTCTGCACGAGGGCGCGGCCGAGATCGAGGCGCTGCGTGCCGAGAACGGCCGCCTTCGCGCCATGACCGTGCTGGGAGGCCCCGCCCAGGCCCGCTCCGGCGACCGCAATGTCTGGGTTCGCCTGATGTGCTATTTCGGCGCCGACGGCGTCTGGAACAGCGATGACGCCAAGGCCGATCTGGGAGCCCTGGCCCTCGGCGCCGATCTCAAGGCCGAGATTTCGGCCTGGATGCGCTCGCTGGATCATGCCGAGACCGTGACGGCGGGCGATATTCACGAGTTCTCCACCCGCGCCATGAATGTCGCGCGCCGGATCAAGGAGGAACAGCCGGGCTGGAAGGTGGTCTATATCGATCGCACCAAGTCCGGCGCCGATATCCGCAACAAGGACTATTTCGAGCACGAAGTCACCCTGTGACGGGGGCGTCGCCCCCCGCCAAGCCGGAATGGGGGGAGCCCTGCAACGGCTGCGGCGTCTGTTGCGCGGCCGAGTGCTGTCCCCTGGCCATCGTGGCGTTTCGCCGCCGTCGGGGGCCGTGTCCGGCCTTGGCCTGGTCCGTGGAAACACGTTCGTATCGCTGCGGTCTGCTGGGCAAGGCGCCGCGGCTTCTGCGCGGTCTGGTCGCCCGCTGGATCGCCGCCGGTCAAGGGTGCGACTCCCAGGCCGAGGTGGGGCGGATCTTCCCGGATCGCCGCCCGCCCGCTTGACATATTCACCTTAATTTCAATTGCGACGAGGACATCATGGTCAAGGATTGGAACGAGATGGCGGCCGGCCTGTCGAAGCTGGTCGGCGAGATTCGTGGCGGCGCGCCCGAGGCCATGAAGGGCTTTTCCGCCCTGGCGCGCGGCGCCACCGCCGCCGGCGTGCTGGACGCCAAGACCAAGGAGCTGGTCGCCCTGGCCCTGGGGATCGGGGCGCGTTGCGACGGCTGCCTTGCCTTTCACGCCAAGGCGGTGGTGGAACTGGGCGGCACCCGCGAGGAGGTGATGGAGGTCATCGCCATGTCGGTTTATATGGGGGGCGGCCCATCGTTGATGTACGGCGCCCTGGCGCTGGAGGCGTTCGATCAGTTCGCCGCCCTCGTTCCCGCTCCCGCTGAAAAGTAGGCGAGGGGAGGTCCCCTGTCGCGTGCGCCGGTTGCCTCGGCTTTAAGTGGAGGCTAGTATAGCCTCATTGTTCGCTAAAGGTTCATCCTCCATGCATAATAACATGGCAGTGAATCTTTGGCGGAGTTGGGGGGGGACGTGGTCACGGCGCCGCGCTGCTGGGGAAGTAAACGATAATGAGCTTGAATTCGAAGGTGACGATGTTCTTCGTCGCCATGGCTGTCAGCTTGGTTTTCATGCTGTCGGCCATAAACCTGTATGCTTTTCGCTCCTTTTCCATCGCCTCGTCGTCGGAGCATATTCGCACCGCCGCCGAGATCGTGCGGGTGCATCTCACCGAGTCGATGATCAACGGGGTGATCGACAAACGGGAAAGTTTTCTCCAGCGGTTGATGGAGGTTCAGGGTCTGGCCTCGGCGCAGGTGGTGCGCTCGCCGTTGGTGGAGCAGCAGTTCGGCAAGGGCCTGGGCCGCGAGTCGCCCAGTGACGAGATCGAGCAGCAGGTTCTGCGCGACGGCAAGTCCCAATATCGCGTCGAGGAAAGTGACAAGGGCACCTTCTTTCGGGGCACCATTCCCTTTATCGCCTCGACCCGTGGCTCTCCCAACTGCCTGCAATGTCATCAGGTGCCGGAAGGCGCGGTGCTGGGCGCGGTGACCATGTCCATGTCCATCGAGGGCCTGAAGACCAAGGCGCTGCTGACCGTCGCCGGCATCGTGGGCACCGTGGCGCTGTTCTCGGCCATCACCTTCTTGCTGATCCGCCGGGTGATCCAGCCGGTATCCTCGACCGCCCTCAACGTGGAGGACGCGGTGCAGCGGGCGTTGCGCGGCGACTTCAAGGGCCAGGTGGAGCAAAAGACCGAGGACGAGGTCGGCCAGATCGCCGCCGATATGAACCGCTTGCTGGCCTTCCTCGACAGCGGCCTCAACCGCATCGGCGACAGCGTCGCCCGCCTGACCAACCGCACCCCTAATCCGGACGAAAATCTGCTGAACGCCACCATCGACATGGTGGATGGGCTGTCGCGCGCCGCCCGCTTCAAGCAGGCCATCGAGGAGGACGAGACCAAGGCCGAGATCCATCAGCGGATGGCCCGCATGCTGGGGGAGGAGTTCGATATCAAGACCTTCTCGCTATACGAGATCGTCCCCAACAAGAACCAGATGACGCCGCTCTTCGTCGATGGCGAGGCGGATACGTCCTGCCGCTGGTGCGATCCGCAGATCCTGGTCCGGAGCGAGGGCTGCCGCGCCCGGCGCACCGGCCATCGGGTCGACGGCGTCACCAATCCCGGAATCTGCTATGCCTTCCAGCCACCGGATGGCGATACCGGCCGCAGGCATATCTGCCTGCCGATCATCCAGTCCGGCTTGGTCGGCAATGTGCTGCAACTGGTGACGACGGCGGAGGGGGAAGAGCGTCTGCTCGGCCAGATTCCGTTCGTGAACGTCTATCTGCGCGAGGCGGCTCCGGTGCTGGAAACCAAGCGGCTGATGGAGACCTTGCGCGAATCCAGCCTCAGCGATCCCATGACCGGCCTCAACAACCGCCGCTTCCTGGAGGAATACGTCGATACCCTGGTCGCCAATGTTCAGCGCCGCAAATCGGGCCTGACCGTGATGATGCTCGACCTCGATCACTTCAAGATGGTCAACGACACCTATGGCCACGATGCCGGCGACACCGTCTTGAAGGCGCTGTCCAAGGTGCTGCGCCAGTCGGTTCGCACCTCCGATCTGGTGATCCGCTTCGGCGGCGAGGAGTTCTTGATCATCCTGGTCGACACGCCGTCCGCCGACGCCGATCTGGTCGCCGAGAAGATCCGCGCCGCGGTGGAGGCCCTGACGGTGCAGGCCGGCGCGGTGGCGCTGCGCAAGACCATCTCCATTGGTCTGGCCGACTTCCCCACCGACAGCGACACCTTCTGGCAGGCGGTGAAGTTCGCCGATGTGGCGCTCTATCAGGCCAAGGATGGCGGCCGTAACCGGGTGGTGCGTTTCAACGAGTCCATGTGGGCCAATAAAAAGGAATATTGATCCCACCCGCGGCTTATCGTTCGTGCAGGGCCGCGTCGGCATAGCCCATGAACGGCTCCAGGATATAGGCCATCACCGTACGCTCGCCGGTTCGGATGCTGGCGATCACCTGCATGCCGGGATACAGGCGGTAGCGTTGGGCGTTGTGCTGGAAATGGTCGCTGGAGGTCTCGATCCGCACCTTGTAGAAGCTGACGCCCTTGTCGGTGACGGTGGTGTCGGGGCCGATATGGATGACCGTACCCTCGATGGCGCCAAAGCGGACCGCGTCCTGGGAGGTCAGTTTGATCTTTGCCGGCTGCCCGACCGAGACGTAACCAATATCGACGGTGGGAAGCTTGGCCTCGACGATCAGACGGTCGCCGAGCGGCACGATGTCCAGCACGGTGCTGCCCGGCTTGACCACACCGCCCTGGGTGGCGATGTATAGCGTCTTGACCAAGCCATCCACCGGCGAGCGGATGACGGTGCGGTCGAGATTGTCGTTCAGTTTGCTGAAACGCTGGGATAATTCCTCCAGATCGCGGCGGGTGCCGGCCAACTGCTCGAACACTTCCTGGTGATAGGCCTGATGGGTGGTCTCGATCTGGGCCCGGGCCTCCTTGATCGCCGCATGAGTGCGGCGCAGCCCCGCTTCGTCCTCGTCGATGCGCGAGCGGAGCGCCGACTGGTCGCGCAGCAGGGCGAGGTGGGTATAGCGGTTGGACAACCCCTCTTTGATCATGGAGGCGCTGATATCGATCTGTTCGTTCAGGTGGTGCAGGGTGTTGTGGGCATTGCGCAGCCGGGCCTCGACCTCGCCGGCCGACTGCTCGCGCTGGGTCAGCGCGTCCCGCAGGCCGTCCAGCGACGAGGTCAGCCGGCCCCGCCGGCTTTTGAACAAGGTATCGGTGGCGATCACCAAGTCGGGATGGGTTTGGCGAAGATCGGCGGGAAAGGTGATCGCCGCCCGATCCTCGGACTCGGCTTCCAGCCGTGCCGTGGTGATGCGCAGGGTGGCGAGGCGGATCGACATCTCGTTGACATCGGCGCCGGTGGCGGTGGACTGCAAGATCACCAGGGGTTGATCGCGGCTGACGGTTTGGCCCTCGTGGACCTGGATTTCGGAAACGATGCCGCCTTCCAGGTGCTGCACCGATTTCAGCTGGCTGGAGGGGACGACTTCGCCGACCGCCTGACTGACCACATCCAGCACGCCGAAATTGGCCCAGATCAGGAATCCCACCACCAGGGCGCTGGCGCAGGCCAGGAACAGATGGGTGCCGCCATGGATCGCCGGCTCGATGTCCTGCGGTTCAGACATGACCGCCCTCCCTGGCGATCGGCCCGGTGAGCACCGGAACCGGCTTGACGCCCAGGTCGAGCAGATAGGTCGCCCCCCGGATCACCAGGGGATCGTGGGAGAAGACGATGATGGTGGCGCCGCTTTGGAGCAGTTCGTTCATGACGGTATAGACCGCCTGGCGGCCTTCGGCATCGAGGGATTCGGTGGGCTCGTCGAACACCACGAAGCTGCCTCTGGTCGCCAGGGCGCGGGCCAGCGCCACCCGGCGGCGGACCCCCAGCGCCAGATTGCGGCCGCCATTGACGATAGGGGTGGCGATGCCGTCGATGGAGGTGTCCAGCCAGGGACGCAGGCCGGCGGCCCGCACCACCCGGTTCAACTCCTCCTCGCTCATGTCGGGATTGGCGGTGCGGATGACCTCCTCGACGGTGCCGTCCAGCAGTTCGGGTTCCTGCGGCAGATAGGCCACCTGCCGGCGCCACCATTCCATGGACAATTGGCGCAGTTCGACTCCGTCCACCAGGATCTGGCCACGCACCGGCTCGATCAGCCCCAACAGCAGCCGCGCCAGCGAGGTTTTGCCGCTGCCATTGGGGCCAGAGACCGCCAGCACCATCCCCGGCTCCAGGCGCACGGACAGGTGCTCGGCCAGCGGTCCGCTGGATCCGGGATGGGTGAAGGCCACATCCACCAGCTCCAGCCGTCCGGCCACCGCTTTCAGCGCCATGCCCGACTGGTGTTCCCGGGGCAGTCGCATGAAGTCCTGGACCCGGCGCAGCGCCAGATCGGCGCGGGCGAACAACTCGGCCATGCCGGCCATGCGGTTGATGGGGCCAAGCGCCCGGCCGGCCATGATATTGGCGCCGACCAGCCCACCCACCGACATCTCGCCCCTGACCACCAGGATGGCCCCGATGGTCACGATGGTGATGCTTTGCAGGACGGCGACCGTCAGGGTGATGGATTGAACCAGACTCTGGCGTTCGCCCAGCCGCCGTCGTGACGCCAGGACTCCGGCGCGGGCGCGTCGCCACAATCCGATGGCGCGCCCCCCCGCGTTGAAGGCCCGCAGCGCGTCGGCGCTGTTGATGGCGGCCCCCAGGGTGGCCTGGGCCTCGGTCTCGCCGATGCTGGCGCCGCGGACCACATCGCGCAGCAGCCGCTCGCCCAACACCACCGTGCCGATGGAGACCAGCATGAAACCGGCCGCCAGCACCGACAGCACGGGGCTGAGAAAGGCCAGGGCGATCAGAGTCAGCACCGCGAAGGGAACGTCGAGCGCGGCGCAGAGATTGGCGGGAGTCAGGACGCGGTCGACCAGATCGAGGCCGCGCATCACCTCTTGCAGCAGCCCGGCCGGCAGGCGTTCCAGCACGGCGACGCGGGTCTGGGCCAGGGCGGCGAAGGCGCTGTCGCCGCGCAGGGCCTCGCTGGGGCCGGTGATGGTGGCGGCCAGCCGGATGCGGGCCTCGCGAAAGCCGAACTCCAGCGCCGCCGCCAGCAGGACTCCGGCGGTCAAGGTGGTCAGGGTGGCGTCGACGCCATGGGGAACATAGCGGTTGAGCACCAGCATGACGAACAAGGTGGTGGCCAGCCCCAGCAGATTGATGAACAGCGACGCCGTCAGCAGCTCGGTCAGGGTCAGCGGATGGGCGAACAGGCGGCGGAGTAGCTCGGACATGGCCCAGACGTTTCCTTTAGCCGCGCCACCCCGCCGTTTGTCGTTCGGCTACCGGATGGCGGTCGGTTCCATGCTACCGGTAACCGCAAGCACCGTATAGGCGGCGATGACCACGTCGGCTTCGGCGGAGGCTGCCTGACTCTGGGCGTTGATCAGGGCGGTTTCGCCGGCCAGCACGTCGATCAGCGAGCGATTGCCCAACTGACGTTCCTTACGGGCCAGTTCGAGGAATTCGTTGGCCAGCACCGCCTGATTGCGCAGCATCTCGGCCCGCGATTTCTGGTGACTGTAGTTTTCCCAGGCGTTAGCCACCTGTTCTTCCAGCACGTCGCGGGTATCGGCCAGCCGCCGTTCCGCCGACACCATGGAGTTCTCGGACGCCTTCAGGCTGTTGATGGCGGTGAAGCCCAGGTTGAACGGCATGGTCACTTCGACCTTGGCCAGCAATTCCTGCTGCGCGCCCATGGTGCCGCCGACGTTGCGCTTGTTGTTGGCCTCGCCGACCACATCGATCTTGGGGTAGAAGGCGGAGGCTTCGGTCGCCTCCTTCTGCTTGCGGGCCGCGTCGGCCACATAGCTGGCCGCCTTGACCGAGGGGCTGTTGGACCGCGCCGCGGCCAGGGCGTCGGTCTGGGTCGCCGGCAGGCGGTCGAGCGGAACCTTCGGCATGGTCATGGTCTTGGCGTTCTCCATGGCCTTGTTGAAGATGGTACGGAAGCGGTTCAGCGCCTGGGCATGGGAAAATTCCGCCTGGACCCGGGCGGCCTCGGCCCCCGCCAGTTGCGCCTTGGCCTGAAGCACGTCCGATGACAGGCCCGAGCCCAGCGATACCTTGGCCTCTTCCAGGCCGGTCTGACGGCGGATATTGGCCTCGGATTCGCGGGCATAGGCCAGTTGCCGGATGGCGCGGACGGTATTGGTGTAGGCGCTGACCGATTCCAGCATCAGGCCCTGACGGACACCCTCACGCACGGATTCGGATTGCTTGTGGGTGGCGTCGGCGCGATCGATATTGGCGTTGACCGCTCCGAAATCCCACACCATCTGCCGGACCGAGGCGGTGTACTGGTTGCGATAGGCGGCGGTGTTCTGGGAGCCGGACGGCTTGTTCTGACTCTCGAAGCCATAATTGAGAGTGGGGGTCAGCGTGGGATACCAGCCGCCGCGCGCCACTTCGATCAGGTTCTCGGCCCCCGATACATCGGATGAGGCGGCCGCCAGCCGGTCATTGGATGTCAGCATATCCTCGATCAACTGGCGCAGATCGTCGGCCTGAGCTGGAATGCTTGTAAAAGAGCAGCACATGGCCGCCACCAGACCGACAGAGATCCTCCGCTTCATGCGCTTCCCTTTCGTATTAACACGGAATCATGTTATAGTCTTGAAGTTGATTATTTCAACCGAATCTTACCTGATTTCGGCCTGCGGTCCCGGCAGACCGAGGAGGGCGTCATGTCCGTTTCCTCTGCCCGAACTCTAAGTCAGCCGGTCGGCGCCGCCGTATTCGATGCGGCGAGTTCTCCCATCTTGACGATGCCGGCGGGATTTCCCCTCGTTTCAGCTGACTTTTCCCGCTTTGGCCCGAACTTGGTGATAGATGGGCGTGATGGAAGCCAAGTGGTTGTAACCGATTTTTTCGCGGTAATCCAGGCGCCTGCTTTGGCGACTCCGGCTGGGGCGGTTATTCCCGCTGATCTGGCGGTTCGCCTGGCCGGTCCGATGGCGCCGGGCCAGTTCGCCCAGGCGGGCGGGGCTCCCGCCGCGTCGCCCATCGGCGAGGTCGATCAGGCCAACGGTATCGTTCAGATCCGCCATGCCGACGGCTCCAGCGACATGGGAGCCAGGGGCGTTCCGGTGTTCGAGGGCGATATCGTCACGACGGGGGGGATGGGCAGCGTCGGTCTGGTGTTCAACGACGGCTCCACCTTCTCGGTCGGTTATAACGGCCGCGTCGTGCTGGATCAGATGGTTTACGATCAGGCGACCAGCACCGGCACCTCGACCCTGTCGGTGACCAACGGCCCGTTCAGCTTCGTCAGCGGTGAAATCGCCAAGACTGCTCCCGATGCCATGACGGTGAAAACCCCGGTGCTGACCATCGGCGTACGCGGCACTACCGTGGCGGGCGTCGCCGCCCCCGAGGGCGGCAACAACACCGTCTCGCTGCTAGCCGATTCCAGTGGCGGCGTCGGCCAGATCGCGATCAAGAACGCCAGCGGCGTCCAGGTGATGTCGCAGCCCAATCAGACCGTTCAACTGGCCAGCTTCAATCAGGCGCCACCGGCGCCGGTAGTGCTGCAACAGCAGCAGATCCAGCAACTCTACGGCAGCGCCACCCAGGCCTTGCCGCCGATTCAACCGCCGATTCAGCAGCGTAGCGATCAGCCGCAGCAGCAACAGCAGCAACAGCAGCAAGCGCCGTCTCCCGAGGCCAAGGCCGCCGCCGTGAAGGCTGCCGTCGAGGCCAAGGCGGCCGCGGAGGCCAAGGCCGCCGATACCGCCAAGACCAAGGCCGCCGATGCGGTCAAGGCTGCCGATGTCGCCAAGGCCGAAGCCGTCGCCGCCGTCAAGGCCGCCGATGCCGCCAAGGCCGAAGCCGCCAAGGCCTCCGGCGCCGCCAAGGTCGCCGCCGAGGCCAAGGCCGCCGACGCCGCCAAGGCCGCCGACGCCGCCAAGGCTGCCGCCGCCGCCAAGGGGGCCGACGCCGCCAAGGCCGGCGCCGAAGCCGCCAAGGCCGGCGCCGACGCCTCCGAGGCCGCCAAGGGGGCCGTGGCCCCCGCTGGTCCTGTCGGCCCTGTCGGCCCCGGCCCCATTGGCCCCACTGGACCGGCCGGCCCCATCATCGGCCCCACCGGGCCTGTCAGCCCTACTGGCCCTGGGGCAGGCTTTGGCCCTACTGGTCCTGGGGCAGGCTTTGGCCCCACCGGCCCTGGGGCGGCCTTTGGCCCCACAGGAGGTCCCGGGGCGATTTTCGGCGTGGCCGGCCCAGGGGCGATTTTCGGCCCCACTGGTCCAGGAGCGATGTTCGGGCCGACCGGTCCGGGGCCGATGTTCGGTGGCCCCACCGATCCCGCCGGCATGGGTGGCCTTGGCGGTGTTGGGACTGGCTTCGGCGCCACGGGAACCGGTCTGGGTTACGGTGACGCGGGTACCGGCTTTGGCATCGCCGGTGCTGGTTTTGGGTTTGACCCGACCGTGAACGCCGTTGTGTTCGGTCCCACCGGCGATATCAACGACCCCTTCGGGATCGTCATCGCCCCCACCAACCCGGTATACAGCCCAGTGTATAATACAAACAATCCGATCACGGAGGGGAGCCAGACGGTCTTCGGCGAAACTTTCATCGCCACGACCGGCGATAACAGTTTTTCCGGCAATAGCGCCAATACCGAGTTCGTCGTGTCGCGCGCCGCCATGGGAGGCGCCGACGTGCTCCATGATAGCGGCGGCACCAACCGGCTGACCTTCAATACCCTGTCCGACGCCAAGATCGTCGCCCAGGGCGGGACGACGGATTACGTCTTCACCCTGACCGATCTGGCGGGCGGAACACCGCTCGGCACCATTCAGGCCTCCAAGCTGATCACCCAGATTCAGGCCTCCGACAGCGATATCAGCGTCACCCTGTCCGGTGGTCAGGCGCTCAGTAACCCCAGCGTCATGACCTCGGGTGACAAGGCCTATATCCTGGCCGGGACCAGTGGAAACGACACGATCAACGCCTCGACCCTCTTTGCGACCGATGGCAGTTCCGCCCCCTCCGGCGCGATCATCTTCGGCGGGGCCGGCAACGACGTGATCACTCCCACCATCGGCAATAACATCATCGTCGGCGGCGCCGGAACCGATACCCTGACCTATGCGGGAACGGCCTTTTCCGGTGCGGCCATGACGGTCACCGCCAGTGCCGGCGGCGCCAGCGGCGGCGTTGTGCATAGTGGATACGGCGACACCTTTTCCGGCTTCGAGAGCCTGATCGGCTCGTCCGGAAACGATACCTTCATCATCAACAACCTGTTGACCGAGGTCAGTGTGGCCTTGGCCGGCATCGACGGCGGCGCGGGCACCGGCGATTATGTGAACTGGACCATCGGGCCAAGCATCAACACTAGCGCGACTATCGCCAATGTCGAGAGCCTAGTGCTGTCCGGCATAGCGACCTTCACCGGCGTGATCAGCGGGACCAATACGGTCTATATCACCGACAGCACCCCCGGCAGCGTCGATCTGACCATCAGCAACGCGACCGCGGATGTCGGCCTGACCGGTGGCGGAACCGCCGACAAGCTCTCGTTCAGCACCGGCAGTCATACCCTGACCGCGGTCGGCGTCGAGGATATCTGGATGAACGGGACCACCTCCATGGCCGCCGTCATCACGGGCTCGACCTTCCACGGCACTGGCGGTACCGATGTGGTCAATCTGTTCGGGGGCACCAATTCATTGGGCGTCTCCGTCGTGGGGGGCGAGAATATCGAGACGGTGACTTTGGCGAGCGGCGCCAATACGCTGTCCTTCCTTTCCACCATCGCCGGCGTGATCGTGACCGGCAATACCGGTTCCGACGCGCTGTCCTTGGCCAATGGCGGCAATTCGGCCACGGTGAGCAGTGTCGAGAATATCTCCGGCGGCAGCGGCGTCGACGTCATCACCCTGGGCAGCGGCGGTCAGACCGTCGCCGTCACGGGCGTCGAAAGCGTCATCGGCGGCACCGGTGGCGACAGCCTCACCTTTGGGGGGGCGATAACGAGCGCCGTCGTCGACCTTGGCGGCGGCGCCGATAGCCTGAGTTTCGCCAACGGCACCAACAGCGCCGCGATCGCGAATGTTGAGACCGTCAACATGAGTGGCGGAGTCTTGACGTTCAACAGCGCGGTTTCCGGCGTCACGGTCAACGGCTCCGCCACCGACGCGCTTGTCTTGTTCAACGGCACCAATGCGCTGACGGTGAACAGCGTCGAAAGCATCACCGGTGGGAGCGGGACCGATACCGTCACCCTGGCCAGCGGAGGTCAGGCCGTCAGCTCCGTCATCGGGGTTGAAAGCATCATCGGTGGAACCGGAAACGACAGCGTCACGGTTACGACCGGAGGCGTCACGTTTATCGGCGGCCAGGGAACCGACGCCATCACCCTTGCGACTGGTGGTGGGAGCGGCGCGGATGTGGTCCGCTATAATGCCACCAATGAAATCGGCGACAGCGTGAACTACTTCACCCATGGAACGGACGTCATCTCGTTCGCGACCGCCGCCTTTACCCATGTCGATGGCAATGCCGGCGGGGGAGGGTTCTTCCTGGACGCGGCCGATTTCGCCTCGGTGTCGTCGGCGGCGACGGAATCGGTGGGAAAGCACTTCGCCTATAATACGGATAACGGGAATCTGTACTATGACGGCGATGCCCTGGCCAATACCAATGCGGTGGTGGTGGCGCATATCGCCAGCGATAGCGGCGCGACGGCCGCAGCGACCTTCAGCGAAGCCGATATCCACTTCAGCTGAAGTGTCCGTGTCTTCTCGTATTCAGGTCGCCGCCAGCGCCGTCGGCGGCGACCTATACGTTAGAACCTCTCTGGTCGAGGGCGAGGGCGTAACGAGGGCTTGACTAAATCGGTACTCTTATACCACTTTAGCCGGGTGAGGGGGCGGATCGGACAATAAGCATCCCACACAGGGAAGGAACAGCAGTGACCTCGACGACTTGGACCGCATGGCGGTTTGGGAAGATTCGACGTCGGTCCAGGGAGACTGCCCGTGCTCGGTCGTATTGCTAATGCTCGCATAGCCATTAAGATATTTATCGCACCACTTCTTTTAGTGGCGTGCATCATGGTGTTGGGTATTGTTTTTCACCTTGCCATGGATCGTCAGGGCGACGCCATGGAGCGCATGGTCTCGGTCTCCTTCGCCAATAGCCGGGCCGCCGCCGAGCTGGACGGCGTCGCCGCTTCCATCCAGTCTAATGTCTATCGTCTGCTCGGTTGGCAGTCCGCCCGCGAGGACAAGGACAAGATCAAGGCGCTGGACGACGATATCCGCAAGGACGTCAAGACGCTGGGCGACAAGGCCGCCGCCTTGCTGGCCGCGCTGAACGCCGAGCCTGCCGCCGCCAAGCAGATCAAGGACTACACCCTGGCGGCCGGCGATGTGCTGGATATCTACTCTTCCGATCACATCACCGCGCTTAGCATGATGGGCGCCACCGAAATCGAATATGACGGACTGCACAAGCTGCTGAGCGGGCTGTCCGAGCAGGCGGCGGCCAAGGCCGCTTCCGACTATCGCGACACCACCGCCCTGGCTCATTCGACCGAGCTTCAGTATTTCGCCGTGCTGATCGGCTCGCTGGCGCTGGGCGCCATCGTTACCCTGGCCATGGTGCGGCTGATCGCCGGGCCGGTGACGACCCTGACCGGAGTCATGGGGCGGCTGGCCGATGGCAGCACCGAGGTCGAGATTCCTTCCCTCGACAATCGTGACGAGATCGGCGCCATGGCGCGCGCCGTGGCGGTGTTTCGCGACGGCATGCAAAGGGCGGCCCGGCTGGAAGGCGAACAGCGCCGCCAGCGGGACCAGCAGGCCCTGGTCATCGCCCGGCGTGACGAGTTGATCGGTCGCTTCAACACCGCCATGGAGCATATCCTTGCCACCGTGGTCGGCTCGATCGAGCGCGTCCATCAGGTCTCCAACTCCTTGCAGGCCACGGCCGAGCAGACCAGCCAGCAAGGCGCCGCCGTGGCCTCCGCCGCCGAGCATTCCGCCGCCAATGTGGCCACCGTCGCCACCGCCGCCGAGCAGTTGGGATGTTCGGTTCAGGAAATCAGCCGTCAGGTCGCCGAGACCTCGGCCATTACCGCCGAGGCGGTCCGGGGAATCCATACCGCCAACGGCACCATGGACGGCCTGACCGTCGCCGCGACCAAGATCGGCGAAGTGGTCACCCTGATCAACGACATCGCCGGCCAGACCAATCTGCTGGCGTTGAACGCCACCATCGAGGCGGCGCGGGCGGGGGAGGCCGGCAAGGGCTTCGCCGTGGTCGCCAGCGAGGTCAAGACCCTGGCCAACCAGACCGCGCGCGCCACCGACGAGATCGCCCAGCAGATCGCCGGCATCCAATCCATCAGCCAGGAAGCGGTCGAGACCATTCGGGCGGTCGGCCAGACCATCGACCGGGTGAACCAGGTGGTGGGGTCCATCGCCGCCGCAGTGGAGGAGCAGAGCGCCGCCACCAGCGAGATCGCGCGCAGCGTCCAGCAGGCCGCCGATGGCAATGCCGAAATCACCCGCAACATCGCCGACGTGTCCACCGCCGCCTCCGCCACCGGGGAAATGGCGGCGGGGATGTTCAAGGCCGCCGACGAGTTGGTGGACGAGGCCGGCTCTCTGCGCAGTGAGGTCGGGTCGTTCCTGACCGCCATGAAGACCGGTTGAGATCGTTGAATTTTGCGTGACGAAGGCCTTGGTCATCCCAGTGGGGCCGGGACGTGTTATGATTGCGTCGTCATGACAACTTCATAGCCTTGCGGTCACCGTGTCCATGTCCGAGCCTTCCATCTCCCAAATTGGCGTCCAAGTCCTTCTGCTGGGCGAGCGTCTTGATACCCGTCGCCTGGAAGAAGGCGTGGTGCTGGCCACGGCGCCGCTGATCATCCGCGCCGGCCATGCCGGCTTTGCCGTGCTGTTCCGCTATGGCGTGGTGGTCCTGTTCGGCCTTGCCCCCATGGAGGAGGCGGTCTTCCTCGCCTCGCTCGGCAAGCTGGTGGCCGATCCCTTGCCGGTGCAGGGGCGTGAATCGGTGGACGTGGTGATCGATCCCGACGGCGAGGATCGCATCGGAAACGAGGGGCGGATCTACCTGACCGATTCCTGCCCCGAGCGGCTGCAACTGGTCGCCGAGGTGCTGGCCCGCGAACTGGTTCTGGAGCATTACGAAACCCGTATCGCCAAGGTGTTCGATTCCATCGAGCCGCTGGCGGCATCACTCAGCCGGGGCAGCCTGCGCAAGCTGAAGACCAAGGATCTGTTGATTCAGATCGGCGAGGTGCTGCTGGCCGAGCATCGCATGGTGGGCCGGGTCGAACTGCTGGAAAGCCCGGAAGTGCTGTGGATCAAGCCCGAGCTGGAGCGGCTGTTCATCCGTCTGGAGCGCGAATACGACCTGACCGCCCGCAACCGGGCGCTGGATCGCAAGCTGGAGGTGATCTCCGACACCGCCGAGACCCTGCTGGACCTCATCCAGACCCGCAGCAGCATGAAGGTCGAGTGGTATATCGTCCTGCTGATCGTGTTCGAGTGTCTGTTGACCCTGTATCAGATGTTCGTTCGGTGATTCAGACCGGAAGAATAAAAATAATTATCAGTCCGCGCTGAGGCGCTTGAGCGCTGCCATCAGGGTATCGCGTGAGAATGGCTTGACGATATAGTCGTCGACACCCTTGCTCTTGGCCAACTCCATGTCGGCGGCGTCGGATTTCGCGGTCAACATCACGAATTTGATGGTGGGGTAGCGCGCCTTGGCCATCTCAAGCACGCCGATGCCGTCCATGCCGGGCATGATCCAGTCACAGATGATGATGTCGGGCGCATGTTCGACTGCGCTCAATTTGGTAACGGCGTCGTTGCCATCGGTGGCGATCAGCACTTTGTGCGCTCCCAGGCTGCGCAACAGGCCGGCTTCGAGCATGCGTGAACTGGTCACGTCCTCGATCACCATGAAGGTCTTGCCGGAAATCCAGAGATTGAAGGCGTCGTCTTGCTGGTGTGTCATCTAATCGTTCCCCTGAGAGCGTCCATTCGTCCCGTCGGCACTGGACCTTAGTTTGTGGCAAGGCCTGGCGCTTGTCACGTTTTTCGCATGACCGGGCGTCTAAAAGAAAATGGCCCGGGGAGGGCCATTTTCAACCGGGTCTTGATGGATATGAACCGATCAGGCGGTTCCCGACGATCCGCTGGCGCCCAGGGCCGCTTGCGCCGCCGCCAGACGGGCGATAGGCACGCGATAGGGCGAGCACGAGACATAGTCCAGCCCGGCGGTCTGACAGAAGGCGATGGAGGCGGGGTCGCCGCCATGCTCGCCGCAGATGCCGAGCTTGAGGCCGGGACGGGTGGCGCGGCCGCGTTCGGCGGCGATCTTGATCAGTTCGCCGACGCCGGCCTGATCCAGGCTGGCGAAGGGGTCGTGCTCGTAGATGCCCTTGGCGCGGTAGACTTCGATGAACGGACCCGAGTCATCGCGGCTCATGCCGAAGGTGGTCTGGGTCAGGTCGTTGGTGCCGAACGAGAAAAACTCGCCGGTTTCGGCGATCTCTCCGGCCAGCAACGCGGCGCGGGGCAACTCGATCATGGTGCCGACCATGTAGGGCACCGAGGCCTTCTGCTCGGCGAAGACCTCGACCGCCTGCCTGTCGATGGCGGCCTTCATCAGGTCGAGTTCCTTCTTGGCGCCCACCAGCGGGATCATGATTTCGGGCACGACGGTGCGCCCGGTCTCGCGCGAGACATGCACGGCCGCCTCGAAGATGGCGCGGGCCTGCATTTCGTAGATCTCGGGATAGGTGATGCCGAGACGACAGCCGCGATGGCCCAGCATGGGGTTGGTTTCGTGCAGCATGGCGTTGCGGGCCACGACCACGGCGGGTTCGACTCCGGCGGCCTTGGCCACTTCGGCGATATCGTCCTCGCTTTGCGGCAGGAATTCGTGCAGGGGCGGGTCGAGCAGGCGGATGGTCACCGGCAGGCCCTGCATGATCTCGAACAGGTCGATGAAGTCCTGACGCTGGAACGGCAGCAGCTTGGCCAGGGCGGCGCGGCGGCCGGTTTCCTTCTCGGCCAGGATCATCTCGCGCATGGCGATGATGCGCTTGGGGTCGAAGAACATATGCTCGGTTCGGCACAGGCCGATGCCCTCGGCCCCGAACTTGCGCGCGGTGGCGGCGTCCAGCGGCGTTTCGGCGTTGGCGCGGACCTTCAGGGTGCGGATGGTGTCCACCCACTCCATCAAGGTGCCGAAATCGCCGGTCATTTCCGGCTGGATGGTGGGCACCGCGCCGATGAACACTTCACCGGTGGAGCCGTCTAGGGTGATGACTTCACCCTCGGTCACCACCTGGCCGGCGACCTTGATGGTCTTGGCGGCGTAGTCGACCCGGATTTCGCCGGCGCCGGCGACGCAAGGCGTGCCCATGCCGCGCGCCACCACGGCCGCGTGGCTGGTCATGCCGCCGCGCGTGGTCAGGATGCCTTCAGAGACATGCATGCCGCCGATATCCTCGGGGCTGGTCTCGACGCGGACCAGGATGACCTTTTCCTTGCGGTTGACCACCCAATCCTCGGCATCCTCGGCCGAGAACACCACCTTGCCCGAGGCGGCGCCGGGCGAGGCGGGCAGACCGCGCCCCAGGATCTTGCGCGGGGCCTTGGGGTCCAGGGTCGGGTGTAAAAGCTGGTCCAGCGAGGACGGATCGATACGTTTTATAGCGTCCTTGCGGCTGATCAGCCCCTCGCGCGCCATATCGACGGCGATCTTCAGCGCCGCCTTGGTGGTGCGCTTGCCGGTGCGGGTCTGGAGCATCCACAGGCGGTTCTGCTGAACCGTGAACTCCATGTCCTGCATGTCCTTGTAGTGCGCCTCCAGCTTGTGGCGGATGGCGTTCAACTCCTTGAACACCTCGGGCATGCACTCTTCCATGGCGGGAAGGTCCGAGCTTTGGGCGTTCTTGCCGGCCAGGGTCAGCTGCTGTGGCGTGCGGATGCCGGCAACCACGTCCTCGCCCTGGGCGTTGACCAGGAATTCGCCGTAGAAGTCGTTGTCGCCGGTGCTGGGATTGCGGGTGAAGCAGACGCCGGTCGAGCAGTCCTCGCCCATATTGCCGAACACCATGGACTGAACGCTGACGGCGGTGCCCCAGCTTTCCGGGATTTCGTGCAGGCGGCGATAGGTGATGGCGCGCTGGTTCATCCACGAGCCGAACACGGCGCCGATGGCGCCCCACAGCTGTTCGTGAACGTCCTGCGGAAAGGGCTTGCCCAGCTGTTCCTTGACCTTGTCCTTGTACTTGGCGACCACCTTCTTCCAGTCGTCGGCGGTCAGGTCGGTGTCGAGCCGGTAGTTGCCGTCTTCCTTCACCTCTTCCAGAACGTCTTCGAAATTGTGGTGGTCGATGCCCAGCACCACATTGGAATACATCTGGATGAAGCGGCGATAACTGTCATAGGCGAAGCGGGGATCGCCCGAACGCTTGGCCAGCCCCTCGACCGACTGGTCGTTGAGGCCGAGATTGAGGATGGTGTCCATCATGCCGGGCATGGAGGCCCGCGCGCCCGAGCGCACCGACACCAGCAGCGGGTCGGCGACGCTGCCGAATTTCAGGCCGATGATTTCCTCGACCTTGCTCAGGGCGGCCATGACCTCGGCTTTCAGCGAGGCGGGGTAGGTCTCACCATTGGCGTAGTAATAGGTGCAGACCTCGGTGCTGACGGTGAAGCCGGGAGGGACCGGAATGCCGAGATTGCTCATCTCGGCCAGGTTCGCTCCCTTGCCGCCCAGTAGATTCTTCATGTCCGCACGGCCTTCGGCCTTGCCGCCGCCGAAGCTGTAGACCCATTTCTCCATGGTCAGTCCCCGTCCATTAGGTGGCTACATAAAACAGTATATTAGCATTATGCTCCGTCCCGGGCGGAATGCCTAGGGGGAGGAGCGATCAGCCCTCGACCTTGGAGAAGTCGGCCAGCCGGCCCATGGCGGCCCCGATCCGGGTCAGCAGGCGCAGGCGGTTGACGCGCAAGGCCGGGTCCTCCGCATTGACCGTCACCTTGTCGAAGAAGGCGTCCAGCGGTTGGCGCAGCCGGGCCAGCGCGGCCATGGCGGCGGCGAAGTCCTCCGTCTTCAGGGCGGCGTCCACCGCCGGGCCGACGGTGTCCAGGGCGGCGGCCAGGACCTGTTCCTCGGCCAGGGCCAGCAGCGCCTTGTCCGGAGCGCCGTCCTGTGCCTTGCCGTCCTTCTTTTCCTCGATGCGCACGATGTTGGCGGCGCGGCGATGGGCGACCAGCAGATTGGCGCCGTCGTCCGACGCCAGGAAGGCCCCCAGCGCCTCGACCCGCGCCAGCAGACGGACCAGATCGTCCTCGCCCCCCAGGCTGAAAATGGCGTCGATCAGGTCGTGGCGGACGCCTTTTTCCTTCAGCGCCACCTTGAGACGGTCGGCGAAGAAGGCGAGCAACTCGGCGCCGATCGTCGCGCTCTCGGCCTCGAAGGCATTTTCATAGCTGCTCCGCCCCGCCTGGAACAGGGACAGCAGGGATACCCGCAGCTTGTTCTCGACGATCAGGCGGATGACGCCGAGCGCGGCGCGGCGCAGCGCGAAGGGGTCCTTGGAGCCGGTCGGCTTTTCATCGATGCCGAAGAAGCCCACCAGGGAGTCGATCTTGTCGGCCAGCGACACCGCCACCGAGGCCAAGGCGGCGGGGCAGGAATCCGATGGCCCCAACGGGGAGTAATGTTCGGCGATGGCGTCGGCCACCTCGGCGGACAAGCCGTCGTTGAGGGCGTAGTAGCGACCCATGATCCCCTGGAGTTCGGGGAACTCTCCCACCATTTCCGACGACAGATCCGCCTTGCACAGGGTGGCGGCCACCAGGGCGCTGGTTTTTTGCTCCAGCGACAGGAACGGCATGGCGCCCACCAGATTTTGCAGGCGGATCACCTTGTCGGCCAGGGTGCCCAGCTTGGCGTAGAACAGCCGCTCGTCCAGCTTGGGCAGGCGGCTTTGCAAGCTGTGCCGCCGGTCGGAATCCCAGAAGAACTTGGCGTCGGACAATCGCGCCCGCAGGACGCGCTGATTGCCGGCGACGACCGCCTTGCCGCCGTCCATTGCCTCCATGTTCGAAATCACCACGAAACGCGGCGCCAGCGAGCCATCGGCCTTTTGTAGTGAAAAATATTTCTGGTGCGAGCGCATGGAGGTGATCAGCACCTCGGCCGGCACATCCATGAAGCTGTCGTCGATGGAGCCGATCAGCGGGACCGGCCATTCCACCAGACCGGTGACCTCGGCCAGCAATCCGTCATCGGGCTTCAGGGTCAGCCCCTCGGCCTCGGCCAGGGCTTCGGCCCCCGACAGGATGGCGTGGCGGCGCTCCACCGGGTCGAGCATGACCTTGGCGCGGCGCAGTTTGTTGAGGTAATCGGCGAAGTCCTTGACCCGGACGGTCTCGGGAGCCAGGAAGCGATGACCGCTGGTC
This sequence comes from Phaeospirillum sp., assembly GCA_030651575.1. Lineage (GTDB taxonomy): Bacteria > Pseudomonadota > Alphaproteobacteria > Rhodospirillales > Magnetospirillaceae > Phaeospirillum. The sequence goes on along the minus strand of JAUSFB010000080.1, from coordinate 184,964 downwards.
AGGTCGCCGGCGGTGACGGGGCCAAAGCCCACCGGCACCACCGCACCGTCCAACAGGCACAGGATCGACTGGACCGGGCGGACCCAGCGGACGGAATGAGAGCCCCAGCGCATGGATTTCGGCCAGGGGAAACCGGCCATGGTCTCCTCGACGACTTCCTTCAGCACCGCGTCGGTGGGGCGGCCCTTTTTGTTGATCACCGCGAAGTAGAACACGCCCTTGCCGGTGTCGCGCTGTTCCAACTGGTCCACGTCCATGCCGGTGGACTTCAGGAATCCGTCCATGGCCTGGGCGGGCGAGCCGACGCGGGGGCCGCGCTTTTCCTCCGACACATCGGGACCGGCCAGCGGCAGGCCCTCGATCACCAGCACCAGCCGGCGCGGCGTAACATAGGCGCGCGCCGCCTCGAAGGTGATGCCGTTTCTGGCCAGACCGTCGGCGACCATCTTGCGCAGGTCGTCGGCTGCACGCGCCTGCATGCGGGCAGGGATTTCCTCGGATAGGATTTCCAGCAGCAATTCGGCCATGTCTAGGCCTCCTTCGGGGTACGGGAGGCGAGCCAGCCTTCACAGCAGGCCTTGGCCAGGGCGCGGACGCGGCCGATATAGGCTTGGCGCTCGGTGACCGAGATCACGCCGCGCGCGTCCAGCAGGTTGAATCGGTGGCTGGCCTTGATGCACTGGTCATAGGCGGGCAGGGCCAGCTTGGCCTCCAGCAGATTTTGGCATTCCTTCTCGGCGTCGAGGAAGTGTCGCAGCAGCATCTCGGTATTGGCGGATTCGAAATTATGGGCCGAGTATTCCTTCTCGGCTTGCAGAAACACGTCGCCATAGCTGACGCCGTCGCCGTTGAAATCCAGGTCGTAGACGTTCTCCACCCCCTGGATATACATGGCGAGGCGTTCCAGCCCATAGGTCAGTTCGACCGCTACCGGATCGCATTCGATGCCGCCGACCTGCTGGAAATAGGTGAACTGCGTCACCTCCATGCCATCGCACCACACTTCCCAGCCCAGGCCCCAGGCGCCCAGGGTCGGGCTTTCCCAGTCGTCCTCGACAAAGCGGATGTCGTGGGCCATGGGGTCGATCCCCAGGCGGCGGAGGCTTTCCAGGTACAGCTCCTGCGGATTGGCCGGGCTGGGCTTCAGCAGAACCTGATACTGGTAGTAATGTTGCAGGCGGTTGGGGTTCTCGCCGTAGCGGCCGTCCTTGGGGCGGCGCGACGGCTGAACATAGGCGCATTTCCATTTGTCCGGCCCCAGCGCGCGCAGCGTGGTGGCGGGGTGGAAGGTGCCGGCTCCGACCTCCATGTCATAGGGCTGGAGAATTAGACAGCCCTGTTCGGCCCAGAAGGCCTGGAGGGTAAGAATCAGGCTCTGGAAGCTGGGCTTCTCGACGCCGCTTATGCCCATGGGAATCCGCCGTTCTGAAGGGGGGCCGCAACAAATCTGCCGCAACCCTAACGGCGGGGCCGGACTCGGTCAAGGGGAGGCGGCTGGGATGGCTATCGGATCAGGATGCCGAGGGCCGTCAGCCATGCCCCCAGCACCACGAAGCAGGCCAGGGTGAACCGGCCGTTCCAGCCTCGGACGATGGTTTTGGCCGGCTTGCCCACCATCTCGCCCAGCAGCATGGCCGATGCGGTGAGCGTCGAGGAATTGATCGAGATGGACCAGCCGGCGATCAGCCCCAGCGCCAGCGATTCGGCGGCGATGGGAAGGTGAGGGGCGCTGTGCAGCGCCGAGGCCAGGATGGTGACGCTGACGATGGGGTTGATCCCGGCCAGGGCCGGCAACACCACCGCCAGCATGGCCAATAGCGGCAGCAGGACCGGTGGCAGGAAGGGGGCGGCGATGACGCTGCCCAGCGCCGCCGGCGGCGCCAGGGCGGAGAACAATGTTCCGATGAATCCGGCGCTGGACAGGATGGCGATTTCGGTGCGGTAGTTGGGAAAGGTCGTGGCCGCCTTGCTCACCACCCGCCGCGCCACCAACCGCGAGCCCTTGTGCATTCCCCAATCCCTGTACTGCCAGCCCAGCCAGCCCAGGCCGATCAGCGGGGTCGAGACCAGCATGGCCCGGCTCAACGGAATCCCCAGCGCCGTCTCGAAGCCCAGGGCGGTGAAGAACACCAGCAGCACCAGCCCGGTGATGCCGGCCAGCGCCGCCGCGTCGCGGGTCGGCTGGTAGGGCGGCACCAGATGCACAAGGTGGAGCGGCGCGGCCAGCTTGTCCTGGAGCCACCCCAGGCCAAGGATGACCAGGCCGGTGGCCATGCCCAGGGGCAGCATGGAACTCCAATGCAGGCCGGGCATGGCGGTCAGCAGCACCGCCAGCGAGATCGACAGCGGCGAGGCCAGCGGCGTGATGGAAAAGCCGCGCAGCAGCGCCAGCACCATACGGCGCTCGCGCACGTCGCGGATCTGGGCGTTGCCGCCGGCGCTGGCCAGCGAGTTGCGCTGCTTGATCATGATGCCCAGCAGGCTGAGCACTCCGATATTGAGGATGATGCCGAACAGATAGCCGCCCAGGGTCAGCAGGGCATAGCGGCGCCCCGGCCTCTGATTGACGAAGAAGGCGGAACAGCGGCTGACCAGCTTGGAGGTGCGGGCGGCCTCGCGCAGGAAGAACTGGTTGGCGAAGAAGGTGGCGAAGAAGGCGCCGGTATCCAGCGACGCCGCCATCACCTTCACCGTGTCGCCGGTTCCGGTCGCCGCGGCCCAGGCGGTGAGAAGGGCGGCAAGCCCCACCATGACGCGGGCGTTGGTGGCGATGCGGGACCACTCCGCCGCGATATAGGCGAGCAGCAGCAGCCTTGACGTCCAGCGCAGGCCCTCCAGCGGCAGCAAGACATGGATCAGGACGCAGGCGATCATTCCCAGCAGGATCGCGGCGCTGAGGCGGCCGCCGGGGTGCGTCACGACGTCACCCTGGCCGCGTGTTGGCCTTGGGCCGCCTCGATCTTGCGCGCGAGCAGGACCAGACGCGGTCCCAGGTCTTCTTCCAGCCGTTCGCGCGGTAGCAGGAACGCTGCCCCGCCGCAATTCAGCCCGATGACCCCGCCGGTGCTCGGCTGGGACACCACGGTTCCGACGGCATGGACGTCGCTTTGCCACTCCCCCATGGAGATGGTGAATCCGCGCTTGGCGTAATCGAGGATGGCGCGGTCCATTCCGTCCTGGATTCTGGGCCATTCGTCGGGATGGCGGCGGCGGACCTCGTCGAGGATCGCCATGCGCTTGCCCTCGGGCAGGGCGGCCAGATAGGCGCGTCCCATGGCCGAGGTGGCCACCGGAATGCGCGAGCCGACGGACAGGCGGATGGTCAGAGCCCCTTTGCCGCGACAGGACTCGATATAGATCATGCTGGCTCCGTCATGACTGCCCAGCGATACCGCCATGTTGGAGTAATCGGCCAGATCTTGCATCAGCGGCCGCGCCACTTCGCGGATATCCATGCCGGCCAGGGCGCTGTAGCCCAGCGACAGCACGGCCGCGCCCAACTGGTATTTGGAGTGGCGCTCGATGGCGACGAGGTAGCCCAGCTTGGTCAGCGTGTGAGTCAGCCGCGATATGGTCGGCTTGGGCAGGCCGGTCCGGGCCGCGATCTCCTGGTTTCCCAGCATGGTCTCGTTGGGGCCAAAGCAACGCAGGATGTCGAGCCCGCGTGATAGGGCGACCACGAATTGGCGGTCGATACCCTCTTCCTGGCCGTCATCGCCTGTGGTCACCGGGGGCATCCTCGCAAAATTTGTTTGCCAAGCGACGTAATCACGACCTAGGCTCTGGCGTCAATATAATGTGAAATTCAATTTCGCACAGCGAAACTAGAGGCGTCAATGACCGAAGTCCTGCTGGAAACTCCCATGGAGTCCGTGGCTCTCCTGCGCATCAACCGGCCCGAGGCCAAGAACGCGCTGAACGCCGAGGTCCGCCGCCAACTGGCCGAGCATATGGCCCGGCTGGGGGGGGATACAGGGATTCGGGCCATCGTCATGACCGGCAACGAGGAGGCGTTCGCCGCCGGGGCCGATATCAAGGATATGGCCGAGGTCGGCGCCATCGAGCTGATGCTGCGCAATAATCACCTGCTGTGGCGGACCATCGCCCAGTGTCCCAAGCCGGTCATCGCCGCCGTCAACGGCTATGCCTGGGGCGGCGGTTGCGAGCTGGTGATGCACGCCGACATCATCGTGGCGGGCGAGAACGCCAGTTTCTCCCAGCCCGAGGTCAAGGTCGGCATCATGCCCGGCGCCGGCGGCACCCAGCGCCTGACCCGCGCGGTCGGCAAGTACAAGGCCATGCTGCTGGCCATGACCGGCCAAGCCATCACCGGTACGGAAGCCGGTCAGATGGGGCTGGCGAGCAAGGTGGTGCCCGATGCCGAGGTGCTGTCCGCCGCGCTCGACATCGCCAAGACCATCGCGCGTATGCCGCCGCTGGCCATTGCCCAGATCAAGGAAGTGATGCTGGCCGGTCAGGACGCCTCGCTGGAGACGGCGCTGATGCTGGAGCGCAAGGCGTTCCAGCTGTTGTTCGCGTCCCGCGATCAGAAGGAGGGCATGAAGGCCTTCCTGGAAAAACGCAAACCCGCCTATGAGGGGATCTAAGCTATGAGTCTCGACGCCAATCGCAGCGACCTCGTCTTCGGTATGGTCGGAACTGGTGCCATGGGGCGCGGCATCGCCCAGATCGCAGCCACCGGCGGCTGCACCGTCATCTTGGTCGATTCCCGCGCTGGAGCCGCCGCCGAGGCCCGCGATCATGTCGCCAAGATGCTGGGCAAGCTGGCCGAGAAGGGCAAGCTGACTCCCGAGGCCGCCGCCGCCGCCATCGGCCGGCTGAAGGTCGCGGCCGGCATGGCCGATCTTGCTTCCGCCCATGTGGTGGTCGAAGCCATCGTCGAGGACATCGCGGTCAAGCAGTCCTTGCTGCGCGAGTTGGAGGCCATCGTCTCCGACGACTGCCTGATCGCGTCCAACACCTCGTCGCTGTCGGTGACCTCCATCGCGGCGGCCTGCCGGCTGCCAGGCCGGGTCGGGGGGTTTCATTTTTTCAACCCGGTCCCCCTGATGAAGGTGGTCGAGGTCATCGACGGCATCATGACCGAGCCCTGGGTGGGCGAGGCGCTGACCGTGCTGGCGCGGCGCATGGGTTATGTCCCGGTCAAGGCCAAGGACACCCCAGGTTTTATCGTCAATCACGCCGGGCGCGGCTATGGCACCGAGGCGCTGAAGCTGGTGGGCGAGGGCGTTGCCGACTTCGCCGACACCGATCGGGTGCTGAAGGACGCCGCCGGCTTTCGCATGGGGCCGTTCGAGCTGTTGGACCTTACCGCCCTCGACGTTTCCCACCCGGTGATGGAAAGCATCTACGACCAATATTATCAGGAACCTCGATTCCGTCCGTCACCCATCACCCGTCAGCGCTTGACCGCCGGCCTGTTGGGGCGCAAAACCGGTCGAGGATTTTATGTCTATGAGGGCGACCGGGCCATGGCGCCGCCGCCGAAGCCAGGTCCCGGGGGGTGGGCGGGTTCGGTGTGGGTCGTCCCCAGCGAGGGCGGGCTAGCGGTAGCCGCCCTCGCAACCAAGCTTGGCGCCACGGTGGAGACCGGCGACCGTCCCAGCGCCCAGGCGCTGTGTCTGGTGGCCCCGCTGGGCGAGGATTGCACCACTGCCGCCCTGCGCCACGACCTGGACCCTCGCCGGACCGTGGCGGTCGATCCGCTGTTCGGGCTCGACGGCCATCGGACCGTCATGACCAACCCGGTGACCGAGGCCAAATGGCGCGATGCCGCCCATGGCCTGTTGGGAGCCGACGGCAAGCCGGTCACCGTGATTCATGACAGCCCCGGTTTCATCGCCCAGCGCGTCGTCGCCGCCATCATCAATGTGGGCTGCGACATCGCCCAGCAGCGTATCGCCACCCCCGACGACATCGATCGGGCGGTGACCCTGGGCCTCGGCTATCCCGCCGGGCCGCTGGCCTGGGGCGACAAGCTGGGGGGCGGCAAGGTGCTGGCGGTGCTTCAGGCCATGCTGGAGATCACCGGCGACCCCCGCTACCGTCCCAGCCTGTGGCTGAAGCGCCGCGCCATGCTGGGGGTTTCCCTGCTGACTCCGGAGGGGTGAAGCGTCCCGAAGGATCGAAAACGGCAAAATCGTTTTAGGGTGCGTGGTGATTTTCGGCTATATTGGGCTCCAGCCACGGATAAGAGGCCAGAAATGCTTTGGGAATTGCGGAAATCGGGACGGTGGATGGGGCGGCTTGTCGTCCTTGCCATGCTGTTCGCGTTTTCCGGTATCGCTTCCCTGGCCAGTGCCGGCCCCGCTCCCGGGGCCGCCGCCCCATCCCATCATTCGACCCATATGGAGGCGGCGGATACCGGCTCGGCGTGCGAGCATGCCGGCCAGCATCAGGCTCCGGCTCCGGCTTCATCCCCGTCCCCGGCTTCGTCCGGCGATCACGGATGCCATTGCGTGACTCCGGGGTTGTGCGCTCTCGCCGTCCCCACCGTCGCGGTGGGGGTCGAGCCCGTGTCCCGGGCGGGTGATCCGCTGATGCCGGCCTTGGCCGCCGGGGCTTCGCTCGCCTTGGTTTCTCCTCCGCATAAACCGCCTCGGGCCTGATTCCGTCGTCACAGCCGCCGTGATTTGACCGGATAGGGATCCGATGATGCTTACCATGACATGCGTTCGCGCGGGGCTGGCTGCCCTGTTACTTTTGGCCGCCCAATCGGCTTTGGCCCAATCGTCGGGCTTTGCCGCCGAGGGAACGGCGTTTCAGGCGGTCCTGCTGCCCGCCGATGGCAAGACGGTGCTTTACCTCGCCGATGCCGACAGCAATGCCCCCACGGTCGGGGCCTTGGTCGAGGCCGAAGCCGGGGGCTGGCAGGGCGTGGCGCAGGCCTCCCATGCCGGGGGAGTCTACGAACTGGCCTGGATGCCGCCCGCCGAGGGCGCCGATGTGACGTTGATCGTCTCCGGCGGCGGCAGGGACGATCTGCTCCTGATCCAGGGCGTGCGGCCGCCGCCATTGCCCGGACCGCCAGCCGCCGCGCCACTCATCGCCCATTGGACCCACTGGGCCGGGGGCGGAGCCATCGGCGCCGTCCTGGTGACGATGGTGTTGCTGGGGCGTCGCCGCAAGGCCGCCGCCGCCGTGCTGGTCATGCTGGCGGCGGCGGCCCCTGCCTTTGCCCATGGCGGCGAGGATCACGGCGCGCCGGCTCAATCATCCGCCACGACGCCGCTTCAGCCCGGTCAGCCCATCCCCATGTCCAAGCCGACCCAGTTCCTGCTGGGAATCCGCACGGAAACCATCGAGCCGCGCGAGGCTGCCGATACGGTCCGGGTGGTTGGCCGGGTGATTCCCGATCCGTCCGGTTATGCCCGCGTCCAGCCGTCACAGCCGGCCCGCATCGTCTCCGATCCCAACTTCCCCATTCCGGTTCCCGGCCAACAGGTCAAACGGGGGCAGGTGCTGGCGGTGCTGGAGCCGACCCTGACCAATCTGGAGCGGGGCGACAAGCGGTCTTCGCTGTCGCGGATAGAAAGTCAGCTGGCCATCACCGAGCGCGATCTGGCGCGTCAGGAGGCGTTGGGGGGAGTGGTTCCGGTCAAGCAGGTGGAGACCACCCGCATCCAGCTCGACCAACTGCGCCGCGAACGCGCCCAGATCGCCGGCACCGCCCTGGGGCGCGAGCTGTTGCTTGCCCCGGTGGACGGGGTGATTACCGATGTCCATGTGGTGCCGGGCGAGGTGGTGGGGCCGACTCAGGCGCTGGTCGAGGTGGTCGATCCGGCCCGGTTGCGGGTCGAGGCGGTCATTCACGACCTGCTGCTGGCGCGCCGCGTCGCCGGAGCCCAGGCGGTGACGCGGCTGCTGCCCGGCGAGATCTTCCCGCTGACCCTGCTGGGGGTGTCGCCGCGCATGGACCTACAGGATCAGGGAGTCCATGCCGTGTTCCGGGTCGAAGGCGGGCAGGCGGTCAATCTCAGCATCGGCATGCCGGTGGATGTCTTTCTCGCCACCGGGGCGACCCGGCTGCGCACGGCGGTGCCGCGCGACGCCATCGCCGAAATGGGCGGCCGTCAGGTGGTGTTCGTGCGCACCGCTCCCGAACTGTTCGAGGCGCGGCCGGTGAAGGTCGAACGCATCGTCGGGCCGCTGGCCGAGATTTCCGAGGGGGTCAAGCCGGGCGACCGGGTGGTGACTCAGGGCATCGAGCAATTGCGGGCCGGGAGGTAGCGTCATGTTCGATCGCATCATCGCTTTCAGCCTGACCAACCGGCTGTTCGTCCTGGCCTTTGCCCTGGTCCTGGTGATCTACGGCGGGATGACCATGAGCCGGTTGCCGGTGGACGTGTTTCCCGACCTTAACCGCCCCACCGTTACCATCATGGCCGAAGCCCCCGGCCTTGCCCCGGAGGAGGTCGAGACCCTTGTCACCCGCCCGGTGGAAACCGCCATGAACGGCGCGCCGGGAGTGTCGCGGGTGCGGTCCACCTCCGGCATCGGCCTTGCCATCGTTTTCGTGGAATTCGACTGGGGGACCGAAATCTACCGTAACCGGCAACTGGTGTCGGAACGCCTGTCGACCATCAAGGATCAATTGCCCGTCGGCATCACGCCGGTAATGGGGCCGGTGTCGTCGATCATGGGCGAAATCATGCTGATCGGCATGCGCTCGGAGACCGGCGCGACCTCGCCCATGGAGGTCCGCACCCTGGCCGACTGGCTGATCCGGCCGCGGTTGCTGTCGATTCCGGGAATCAGCCAGATCATTCCCATCGGCGGTGAGGTCAAGCAGTACCAAGTGATGGTGTCGCCGTCGCGGCTGTCGGCGCTGGGTCTGTCCTATGCCGATCTGGAAAAGGCGTTGGCCGGATTTGCCCGCAACACCACCGGCGGCTTTCTGGAGCAGCGGACCTCGGAGTTCCTGATCCGCAATCTGGGCCAGACCGTCCAACTCGACGACCTTCGCGATACCGTGGTGGCGTGGCGTGGCAATGCGCCGGTGACGGTGGGGCAGGTGGCCGATGTTCGCTTTGGGGCCGGCATCAAGCGCGGCGACGCCTCGGTCAACGCTGCGCCGGCGGTGATCCTGGCGGTGCAAAAGCAGCCGGGCGCCAATACGGTGGCGCTGACCCGCGACGTGGAAACGGCGCTGGCCGAGTTGAAGCGGGCTCTGCCGCCCGATGTCAGGGTCGACCACATCTTGTTCAAGCAGGCCGATTTCATCACCCGCGCGGTGGACAATGTGGAAGAGGCGCTCCGCGACGGCGCCATTTTGGTGACCATCGTCTTGTTCGCCTTCCTGATGAGCGTGCGGACCACCGTCATCAGCCTGACCGCCATTCCGCTGTCCATCGTCGCCACCGCCCTGGTGTTCCACCAGATGGGGCTGTCCATCAATACCATGACGCTGGGCGGTCTGGCGGTGGCCATCGGCGAACTGGTCGACGACGCCGTGGTGGATGTGGAGAACATCTTGCGGCGGCTGCGCGAGAACGCCCGGCTGGCGATCCCTCTGCCGGTGGTCGAGGTGATCCGTTCGGCCTCGTCCGAGGTCCGCAACTCCATCGTCTACGCCACCGTCATCGTCGTGCTGGTGTTCATCCCGCTGTTCGCCCTGTCGGGGATCGAGGGGCGGCTGTTCACGCCGCTGGGCATCGCTTATGTGGTGTCGATCCTGGCTTCGCTGTTGGTGTCGCTGACCGTTACTCCGGCCCTCAGCTATTACCTGTTGCCCCAGGCCAAGGCCATCGCCCATGGCGATTCCTGGCTGGTGAAGACGTTGAAGGCGATCGATCTGAGGCTGCTGTACTGGTCCTTCGCCAATCCCCGCAAGGTCATCATCCCGGCGGTGGTTCTGGTGGTCGCCGCCGCCGCCTCGGTACCTTTCCTGGGCCGCGCCTTCCTGCCGTCGTTCAACGAGGGGACGGTGACGGTCAACGTCGTTTTGCCGCCGGGAACCTCGCTGTCGGAATCCAACCGCATCGGAACCATCGCCGAAACACTGATGCTGGCGGTGCCGGAGGTGCTGTCCACTGGGCGGCGCACCGGCCGTGCCGAGTTGGATGAGCATGCCGAGGGCGTCCACTACACCGAGATCGATGTGGATCTGCGGCCATCGCGGCGGGGCAGGGAGGCCATTCTGGCTGATCTGCGGGGACAGCTGGCCCGTATTCCCGGCATCAACGTCAATATCGGACAGCCGATTTCCCACCGGCTGGACCACCTGCTGTCTGGGGTCCGGGCCGAGATCGCGGTCAAGATTTTCGGCGACGACCTCGACACCCTGCGGATGCTGGCCGAGGAGGCGCGCCGCCGCATGGGCGAGGTGGCCGGCGTGACCGATCTTCAGGTGGAAAAGCAGGTGCTGATCCCGCAATTGCAATTGCGGCTCGACCGCGCCGAGGCCAAGAAATACGGCTTGACCCTGGATCAGCTGACCGAGACGCTGGAAGCCGCCCTTAACGGCAAGACGGTCAGCCAGGTCCGCGACGGGCAGCGGACGTTCAATGTGGTGCTGCGTCTGGCCGAGGATTGGCGGGCTCATACCGCCGACTTCCGCCAGATTCTGGTCGATACCCCCGCCGGCAAGGTGCCGCTGTCGCTGCTGGCCGAGGTGGTGGAGACCAAGGGGCCGAACATCATCAACCGCGACAACATGCAGCGCCGCATCGTGGTGCTGGCCAACACCCATGGCCGCGACATGGCCTCGATCATCGCCGATGTTCAGAGCCAGCTCGGGGCCATGTCTCTGCCCCAGGGCTATTACGTCACCTATGAAGGCCAGTTCAAAAGCCAGCAGGAGGCTGGCCGCCTGATCGCGCTGCTGGCCCTGGTGTCGCTGGCCGGGGTGTTCGTGGTGCTGTACGGCCACTTCAAGTCGGTCAAGCTGGCCCTGGTGATCATGGGCAATATCCCCATGGCCCTGGTGGGCAGCGTCGCCGCCATCTGGCTGACCGATCAGACCCTGTCGGTGGCCAGTCTGGTCGGCTTCATCACCTTGACCGGCATCGCGGCCAGAAACGGCATCATGAAAGTCTCGCACTATCTGCATCTCGCCCGCCACGAGGGTGAAAGCTTTGGCCCCGCTCTGGTGACGCGCGGCTCGCTGGAACGGCTGACTCCGGTGCTGATGACGGCGCTGGTGGCGGCCTTGGCCCTGATCCCGCTGGTCGTGGCCGGCGGCGAGCCCGGCAAGGAAATCCTCCACCCGGTGGCGGTGGTGATCTTTGGCGGCTTGATGTCGTCGACTATCCTCGACACCATCGTCACTCCGGTGGTGTTCCTGCTGGCCGCCCGCGTCCCGGTGGAGCGCGCCGCCGGCGAATCCCAATCCCAGACGGAGAAGACCAGCATGAAGACCTTTGCCGCCATCACCCTGGCCCTTGTCCTGGCCGGAACCGCCACTCCCGCCCTGGCCCACGGAACCGCCACCGCCTGGTATGGCGGCCAGATCACCGAGGTGGCCGAGGGCTGGCGCATCGAGTTCGCCATCCGCGACGGCGGCATCCGCGCCTGGGTGCGCGACCACGATGACAAGGCGGTGCCCGCCACCGGCAAGGCGACGGTGTTGGTCGGCGGCAAGAAGGTCGAGGCGGCGTTCAAGGCCGATGGCGGCTTCCTGTCCGCCGAGGTTCCGCTGAAGGCCGCCGACAAGGTCGCCGCCATCTTGTCGCTGACCGTGGATGGCAAGCCGGTCTCGATCCGGTTCGGTCAGGAGGCGGTGGCGGCGCCGCCGCTGGCCGGAGCGGCCCTGGCCGGCAAGCAGGTCTTCGAGCAGGTCTGCGCTGTCTGTCACGGCGTGGCCTTGCGCGGTTCCGACGCCGCCCCGCCGCTGCTGCATCCCCTCTACGGTCCGGGGTCCGGCCACGGCGACGACGTCATCATCGCGGCGGTCAGGGCGGGGGCCAAAAGTCATATGTGGAAGTTCGGCGACATGCCCAAGCCCGAGGGTCTCAGGCCCGGTCAGGAAAACGATCTGCTAGCCTATATCCGCGCCATGCAGGCGGCTAACGGCCTTGTCGGGGCTCCAGTGGACCATTCGGCCCATAAAGGGCACTGAAGGAGGATATTCGAATGCAGCCTTTCATCCGATCGCTAATGACTGCGATCATCATCGCGCTGGCAAGCCCCGGATTCGCCGCCGAGAAGCAGATCACGGTGTGGAAGTCGCCGAGTTGCGGCTGTTGCACGGGGTGGACGACTTATCTGCAACGCCATGGCTATCAGGTCAAAAGCATCGATATCGATGACCTCGATCCGATCAAGAAGGGGCTTGGCGTGCCGGAATCGATGCAGTCTTGCCATACGGCCCGGATCGACGGCTACGTCATCGAGGGACATGTCCCGGTGGAAGCCATCGACCGGCTGTTGACGGAGCGGCCCAAGGTCACCGGCATCGCCTCGCCGGGGATGCCCCAGGGCTCTCCCGGCATGAACGGGCCGAAGGAGGAGAACGTGGTCCAAAGCTTTGGACCCGGCGGCGGTGCGGTTTTCGGGCGTTATTGAGAGGACGGGACGGATGACCGGCGCCCCACTCGTGGTGAGCCATACTCTGCGCCTCCGTGGGGCGGCTGCGGAATCCGTGGTCACGGCCTTGCGGAACCGGCCGGGGGTGAGGGCTCTTGACCTGACCGATGACGGGCGGAGCATGGAGATTGTCTATGATCTCCGCCATCTGCGGATCGACGATGTCGAGGCGGCGCTGGCCATGGCGGGGGCCGGGCCAGCTCATGGCCTTTTACAATGGCTGCGGCGGGGATGGACTCGCTTTACCGAGGAAAACATCCTGGCCAGCGTCAGCGCCCCGGTCTCGCCATGTTGCAGCCGCCCGCCCGGCATTCAGCACAGGCCGATGATCCGGCATGGCGACGAGGATGGGTCCATATGAAACGGGGCGGGTAGTGACCTACCCGCCCCGGTGACGCCGTGGAAGAAACCGGATTACTTGGTTTGGTTATAGCCGTAGCCGTAACCGCGCATGCCCCACTGGCCATTATGGCGCCAGTCATCACGATGCCAGGTATAGGCATAGGGATTGAGGATCTGCGGCTTGATCGAAACCACGGTGGAAACGGGGAGCGTCTCCATGGCCTGGCCGGGCTTTCCCGCCTCGATCTTCGAGAAAGGAACCGCGCTGACCGTCAGGTAGCGGCCGTCCTTGAAGTTTTCGGTCTTCGTGTAGGTCTTGTTGTTATAGACCACGACGCCCGAATTCGCGCTCCAGCCGCTGTGTTCCTTGGCGGTCAGCAGCGCGGCGTTGAAGTGGCGCTGCCAGGCTTCGGCGATGTAGACGATCTCTTCTTGCTGATTGGTCGGATGGTAACGGCTTCCGATATATCGCAGGATGTCGGCCGAGTAGCGCGGGACCATGGCGTGCGCTTCGTCGACGATCGTGACTTCCAGCGTTTCCTTGCCCGCATCCTTCAGAGCGGCCGCGATGAGCGGGACGTCGGTCTGCATGGTCTGGTTGACCACGGATTTGTAGAGGGTCTGCTTGACGGCCTCGACCACGGGGCGGGTGCGAGGATCATAGGGATTGGCCACCGGCTCCAGCACCTGTAGCGATTGATCCGCCTTGTTGTAGATGGCGAATGTGCCGACCAGGGCGGTCAGGTCGTTCTGGTAGGAACCGGCGGGCACCACGTAGCGCATTTCGGCCGGAGGAACGAGGTTGGTCGGCTTTGCCTCACTGGCGTAGTGAATGCCTGCGCAACCGCCCAGGGTGGGCAGTATGCAGGCGATCATCGCGGTGATACGGGACTTATTCATCGTGTTTGCTCCCACATCTCATTGTTCAATGGGGCGGCCGCCCGGAGTGGATCTCCGGCGGCCGCCACTGGCTGATCAGTAGTCGAAAAGGATCTCGACGCGGCGCGCGCGCCCGTCATGGGCCATACCCCAAGCATCGCCGGAACGCGCATCGACCGTGGTCGCGGTTCCGCCCAGCTTGGCGATCTCGGCGGCCACCGCCTGAGCGCGTTCGCGCGAGAGGCGGGCGTTGGTCGCGGCCGAGCCGGTGTGGTCCGTGAATCCGATAACCCTTATCGCTTTCGGCTTCATGTTCTTCTGAGCGGCGACCACCTGCTTCAGTCGCTCGATCGCCTCCGGGCCAAGCCGGCTGGAACCGGAATTGAAGAACACGGCAAAGGCGTTGGACCCGTAATAGCCGCCATGGCCGTAGCCGTGACCGCCGCCATAGGCATAGCCGCCATAGCCGCCGTGAGCCCAAGTGGGACCCGCCAGCGTGATCTCGACGCGGCGGTTGCGCGCCTCGGCGATGTTGTCGCCGGTGGCGACGGCAAGGTTGCTCTCGCCCAGGGCATTCTCGCCGATCATGGCGGGGTTGATGCCCATCTTGGTCAGTTCCGCGGCCACCACGTCGGCGCGATGGCGTGCCAGCCGCTTGTTGGCGTCGGCGGCGCCGAGGGTGTCGGTGAAGCCCGCCACCGATACCATGGAGGCATGCAGCTGCCCCTGAGCGGCAACCACTTCCTTCAAGGTCTGCAACGACTGGGCCGAGAGCTGGGAGGACCCGAGGCCGAAGTTGACGACGAAGCTGCGGCGCGTCTCGGCCGCGACCTCGGTCACCTGGGTCGGCTTCTTCAGAATGGGCTCGTGAGCAAGGAAGGTCGTGCGGCAAGTTTTGTTGACGTTGCTTTGGGCTTCCTGCTCAAGCCAGCAGTCAAAGGCCACCTGAGCCTTGGCTGCGGCGGCCGGAACGCGTTCGGTGGCGCCGTTGGCGAAATAGCCCATGAGGCGCGCCCGGGCCGAGGTCAGCTCGGGAATGCTGGAGGCGGGAAGTTTGCGGGAGCTCAGTTCGTCAGGCAGGACAGCCTCGCCAGCGCCGGTCCGCGCGCCCTTGCGGGCGGTCACGGAGGCATCGACCCATTCGACTTCCGCCTGGATTTGCTGTCTGGTGTATGCCTGATATTCCTGGAACAGGGCCTGCGTAAACGGCGTCCCGGACTTTGCCTGGGAGCCGAGGATCTTTTGGACGTCGGACACATCCGCAGGCGTCGCGCAGGCCGCCAAGGCCGCAGTGGCGCCCAACCCTACCCACCGTATGATTCTCTTCATTTCTCACTCCTTGTCTGTTGAATGGCATTGGCATTTTCACGCATAAGCGGTAGCCCGGCCAGTGGGCCTGCAAAGCAGAAAAGCCGCCAAAAAAGAGAGGTCTGTAGTGATGATAAACGGGGAATTCCACTCTGCCGCCGTTAAGCCAACTGCCCCCTTGAGTTGCCGGCAATAAGGTAGAGTAATCCAGATTTTCGAACTCGGCTAGCTGTGACTTAGAGGCATTTCCATCCGTTTGAGCGGCATGGCAGCTTGATTAAGTCATCGTCCGGTTTATTGGATGCGGCCCACCAAGGCAATCGGGTGAAGGCATTGCTCCGTGCTGATTTGTGGCGGGTTGTGGAGTTTGGTGAAGACGTGTAGCCTTGCTTCAGGGTGTCCGCGCACGGTGCGGGCAGGTTTTCGTGCCGGTCGGGCCGCCGCGCGGGAGTTTGTACGCCTATGCCCTTTCATTGCGTCCGTTCGCGATCATCCCGGTACGGCTTTACCAGCCGATTCCGCAGCTCTGGGTCGCTTCCATTCCACTTTGCCTTGACGGAATTTCGGGCGTCTTTTCATAAGGAGGCTGCGGAATGCTGACCGCCATCGCCGTCATTTTCGTGATTGCCTATGCGGCGATCACTTTGGAACATTCGATCCGGATCAATAAGTCGGCTTCCGCCCTGGTGGGGGCGGGACTCTTGTGGACTGTCTATGCGGTGTCGTCCGGCGATCCGCAACAGGTCGGGGCGCAGCTGGGCGAATCGGTGATGGCGACCGCGCAGATTATCTTCTTCCTGATGGGAGCCATGACCATCGTCGAGGTTGTGGACGCCCATAACGGATTCGACGTCATCACCAGGCGTATCCGGACGTCCAGGCTGTCGACGCTTTTGTGGCTTGTCGGGTTTGTCGGTTTCTTTCTCAGCGCCATTCTTGATAATTTAACAACGACGATCGTGATGATTTCCTTGATGCGGAAGCTGTTGGCAAAGCATGAGGACCGCCTTTTCTTCGCCGGCATCATTGTCATCGCGGCCAACTCCGGCGGCGCATGGTCGCCGATCGGCGACGTGACGACCACGATGTTGTGGATCGGTGGACAGATTTCGTCGATGGCGATCATCGAAGGGGTCTTCCTTCCTGCGATGGTCAGCATGGTCCTGCCCCTGGGCGTAACCGCCTACGTTCTGCGGGGGCGCGAGGTGGTGTCCAGGGAGGCCGTGGACGGCGATCGCGATGCCCGGACCACCGAGTTCGAACGCAACCTGATGTTCTTCCTGGGGCTGGGAATCCTGGTGGCGGTGCCAGCGTTCAAGACCGTAACGCATCTGCCGCCGTTTCTCGGCATCTTGTTCGGCCTCGGGATTTTGTGGCTGGTGGGGGATTTGCTGCACCGCAACAAGGATGATGTCTTCAAGCAGCACCTGACCCTTACCCATGCCCTGAGCAAGATCGATATGAGTTCCATCGTCTTCTTCATCGGCATCCTTCTGGCGGTCGCCACGCTGGAGCATACGCATATCCTGACCTCCCTGGCCCATTGGCTGGATCAGGTCGTCGGACGGCTCGACGTCATCGTCTTGATCATCGGCATCGTCAGCGCGATCGTCGATAACGTGCCCCTGGTGGCGGCGTCCATGGGCATGTACAGCATGGATCAATACCCGCAGGATCACTTTCTTTGGGAGTTCCTCGCCTATTGCGCCGGGACGGGCGGCTCGATCCTTATCATCGGATCGGCGGCAGGCGTCGCCGCCATGGGCTTGGAGAAAATCCACTTTTTCTGGTACGTGAAGAAGATCAGCGGCTTGGCCCTGCTCGGCTATCTGGCCGGTGCGGCCGTTTATCTTGTGGAATATCAGTTGACGCACGGATAAGCCGGCGCGCCCCGGTGGCGAAGCCTTATCTGGCGGGGGGAGGGTTGAACAACAGTCCATCCAGATAGCCGATGGCCTTGTCATCGGCATATCTCGCGCACGCGAAGTCGAAGCCCCGCCGGCGAATAGCCTCGGCCTCGGCAGGTTCCTCGGCGATGAAACGGGCGATCTCGCGAAGTTCGGCATATGTCGCGAATGACAGATAGTGCTCGCCTGCCTTGAAATAGTAGGGCATGTCGGCGGTCTCTTCCTGCACCAGCAATGCTCCGGCAAGAATGGCTTCAAATGCACGCCCGGTGAGTATCCGGGATTCATTCAGGCGCATGGAGAAATTAAGGCAACATCCTGTTTTTTCGAGGCGTTGGAAGTAGTCTCGATAGCTGTCAAGCGCACTCAACCCATCGTCAACGACACTGGATATTTGTGCCTCGATCCGCAGCCTGTCGCTTTGGGCCGCGGCGATCCAGAACGCCCGGTGCCAATTGTAGAGCTGAATGCCCCCAACAAATCTTATATGTCCGGTCAGCGGTGTTGTCAGGGAGCCGGACATGCCTCCCATTGGATAAGGCCCCTCGAACACTTTTTCAGCCATCCCGGAATTCCGGTAGAGGGACAGGGCCGGAAACATATTCCAGACGTAATCGACAATCTCTATCGCGCGAATAACATCATTCTGCTCAAGCGACCATGTATCAAGGTAGAGCACAATTACTTTAAGATTTGGCATATCTTTCTTGAGTGCGATGATTTCATTCGCGCAGTTGGTTGTATGTGTATTTGCAATAAACTCATCGATGACAAGAACCTCGGCATTCCTGCTTCGGCACAACTCCGTGATTTTCCGGTACTCGGCGTCCAGCTCCTGGCCGGAACCGACCGTCTGCATGGGATGAAAATCGGGCAGCCAACCATATGCCTGCATGGCAGTCACCAATCGTGGGCCAAAGTCGTGCAACCTGCTCCCCGCCCGGTTGGTGTAAAGGTATTTACGGATGGCCACGACCGCGCGCCGGGGCGACCTTGCCGGGGGGGGCGTCGGAAAACTCAACAGACGCGTCGTCGTTTCCTGATGGGGGGGGCTCTCCCCAAAGGCGGAGGCGATGCCCGGCGACAGGAGCGTCCAGGCGTCACGAATGGTCAGCACGGCATCAAGGCGGTCCGCCTTGAATAAATTTAGCGTCGTGAACGCGACAAGCGGCTCCAAGGTTCGGCGCAGCTCCTCCAGGGCGCTGGAATCGGTGGGAAGTTGTCGGCGCAATTGCTCCAGGGCAGGGGGACAGCGCACCCCGTTGCTGAACATGAGCGAGCCGATAAACTCAACCATCCGAATCGCTGGCCCATCGGCGCCAGCTTCGATGATGGCCACGGCGACCACATAGCAGGCGGCAAGACGCTGTGCGGAAAATACCTTCCAGAAGAGCGCAAGTCGTTGTTCTGCCCCCAATCTGGAGGTCTTCACGAAACTGAGCATCTCGTTGTAGTTCTTACTTTCGTCCAAACGTACAACTTGATTGAAAACGCTATCAATCATAATGGCAGCCCCATGTTTGTTCGTATAAGTCCAACTTGTGATTTCGATCCGCTCATGATGCCGGAAGGGTAAAGCACAGCGTTGCCCCCTCGCTTCGGCTGAAATCGACCCAGATGCGTCCGCCATGGCGTTCGATGATGCGGCGGCAGGTGGCCAGGCCGATGCCGGCGCCCGGATAGGCGCCGGGGCCGTGCAGGCGCCGGAACACCTGGAATATCTCGCCGGCATAGCGTGGATCGAGGCCGATCCCGTTGTCCTCGATGCGGATCAGCCATTCGTGTCCGCTCCGTCTGGCGTCCACCAGGATCCGTGCCGGAACGCCCGGGCGGGTGAATTTGAGCGCATTGTCGAGCAGGTTGCGGAGCACTTCCGTGAGTTGCGAGGCATCGCCTTGAACCGTCGGCAATGGAGACGTTTCGATGACGGCGGCTGTGGCGTTGATGGCGGGGGCCAGGGCGTCGCGGGCCGCGGCCAGGGTCTGGTCGAGTTGCACGGCGGCAAAGGCCCGGCTGGCGGCGCCGACCCGAGTGTAGCCGATCAACCCAAGGACCTGCGCCTGCATCCGTTCGGCCGCCGCTACGAGAAAATCGAGGAATTCGTGCGTTTCGGTATCGGCGGATTCTCCGAGCTTTCTTCCCAGCAATTGGGAGAAACTGACGATGCCGCGAACCGGTTCCTGGAGATCATGGGCCGCGACAAAGGCGAACCGTTCCAACTCGCTGTTCGCTTCGATCAGGCGGCTCATGGATGCTTCCAGCGAACGTTCGGCCAGCACGCGCTCGGTGACATCTTCCAGCGCCAGGACCACCCGTTCGAGGTTCCGCCGATGATCCAGCGGCACCAGCCAATGAACCACCACATGACGGATCCGACCATCGAGGGTGCAGACTTCGGCATCCGCCGTCAGTTGCCATTCATTTGCCCAGATCGCCAGCAACTGGCGCTCGAAGGCCTCGAATGATCGTGGCGTGAAGGTCGTGCCGAGGCCGCGAAGCAAGGTGTCGCGGTCGGTGGCCCCGTGCAGGGTCAGGGTGGCGGCGTTGACTTCAATCACCTTGACCAGCCCGGCACACTGGCGGGCAAACTCCGGGTGATGGTGGAGATATCCGGCGAAATCGCTTCCAATGCTTTGCCGCATCGCATCGATGGTGGTCTTGACGGCGGAGAAATCCTCTTCCCATAGGGAAATCGGCGAATTATCGAACAAGGCGCGATAGCGGGTCTCGCTGTTGACCAGAGCCTCGTAGGATTGTCGGATCGCCTTGCTCATTTCGGCAAATGCGACGGCGAGGTCCAGGAATTCGTCATTGACGGCATCGGTCGGCCAAGGGGGGGCGGGAAGATTGCCGAGATCAGCCTTTCCGATGGCGCGGGCATGGGCCGCCATGCGCTCCAGCGGCCGCGTCACCAGCGGCAGGACCAGTCGGTATAGGGCTGCTGATACCGCCAGCGCGATGACGAAATCGGCCAGCAGAACCATCCAGGCCCGCTCTATGATCGGCTGGCGGATATCGGCGAGGCTGGCGGTGATGATCAGATTGCCAAGATTAACGTCGCGGCCGAGATAGCTTCGCGTCAGGGAATAGGTCCGGACAAGCAGATCCTCGCCCTCCGGCTTGCCGGCGGTCGCGATCACCTGATCGTTGGCGTCAACGACCGAGGCACGGCGGATATAGGGCAGATTGGCGATTCCCGCCACCAGGACGTCGAGCCGTTCGCGGTCCTGTAGCCAGACGTTCTCCCGAATGCTGACGAGGTGGCCGTCCTCGATCTGTTCGAAGCGTTCGATGGCGTGCGTCTTGGCCTGATAGTACTCCGCTGCCACGACCGCCACCGACACCGTCAGGGAGATGATCAGGCCGATGAGGAACAGTCGCACGATCAGCTGGTGGGCCAGCGGGTTGCGTGGCCAACGACCGGCATTGTCCATCACTTCACGCCGGTGACCGAGGTTCCGAGGCCGCCGAACACCTGCTCGGCCAAGGCTTGGTACGAGCCGTCATCCTTCATCCGCCCCAGCTCGGCGGCGACCTTGTCCACCAAGCCCTCATGCTTGCGGTTGAGGTAGATATACATGGGAACCCGCGCCAGCGGCGTCTGGCCGCATTTGATCGGCTGGTTCATGGACTTAGCCTGCCACAGCGCCTGCCAGCGTTCGTGCAGGATCACCTCGGTGCGCTCGGCGCGGAGCAGGCCGACCAGTTGCACAGCATCCTTGGCCACGGCGAGATCGCGGACAGTCGGCAGGTTGCGTTCGAAAATCTGCCAGCCGATGATGTGGGCCACGGCATGGGGCGCAAGCTCGTCCCAGCGTTGAGGCGGGGGCTCTCCTGCCGTGCAGGCGACGAAGTCGTTGAAGAACATCGGCTCGGGCACCCGGATCAGATTGGGGAAATCCTTTTCCATTCCCGCCACCCGCCCGGCTAGCCCATCGGTCACTCCGTCGTCGGCCAGGCGGAAAGCCCGCGATGAGGCCAAATTGACATCAACCTCCGCCCGGGCGCCGACGCGGACAAACACTTCACGGATCAGAATCTGGTGAAATCCGGTTCCCTCGGGATTGCTCCACGGCGCGATCATGCCGGTCGACAGTGTCAACACGCCATCGGCCGCCGCTGCGCCACCTCCGGCGACGGCGCCAAGCAGGATGGCGACGAACACCGTCACCTTAGTCCATTGGGTAGGCATATTAACCATAAGGTATAGAGTACATCAGTTATCGGCTTGTCGCAGCCCCCGTTTTGGGCCAGCCTTGCCGATGCGGGGCCTCTTTGTCCAATCGGGCCATACCATGCCCTTCCCGCACGAGGCCCCGCCTCTCCTGATCGCTAGGCTTTCTTCACGAACTCGGACTTCAAATTCATCGCGCCGATTCCGTCGATTTTGCAGGAGATGTTGTGGCCATCGGCTCCGTCCACCAACCGGATGCCCTTCACCTTGGTCCCGCCTTTGACAACCAGCGACGAGCCCTTGACCTTCAGATCCTTGATCACGGTCACGGAGTCGCCATCGGCCAGCACGTTGCCATTGCTGTCCCGCACGCTTTGGTCCTGCGGAGCTTCAGCGTCGGAGGCGCCGGGGTTCCATTCGTGGGTGCATTCCGGGCAGATCCAGAGGCTTGCATCCTGATATACGTGCTCGGAACTGCACTTCGGGCATTTCAATTCGCTGTTCATATTTTACCTCGTTGCTGGTGGGGTCATCCTAATACACCGCCGCGACGTCAGGAATCACTAGCTGCATGCGGTGTGTGCCCCCGCCTCCCGGTCATTATTTCGTCCGGTTCGGGCGAATGTGGCTTTTTCGGCCCCGTGACAAGACAGTTGCTTGGCCCTCGCCGCACGGCCGCGGTCGCGGCGATCAGGGCGACTTCATTATCTCGGGTGCGGTTGAGGTCAGCGTCGACGCGCTTACGGATCATTCACCGTTCGAGGGCGGCGCCGGACCTTTACCGCACCTCCGTGTCCTTCCGCCGGCCCGGATGCGCCCGACATCCATCAAAGAAGGTGATCAACGCCGTAAATTATCGAACAAACCGACCTCGTCTCCCCCCGGTGGTGCATCGAGAATGGTGTCTCCGGTCGCGGCGACCGGATTGCGCCGATGGCCCTGGTGAAGAACCACACCCACCCGCGACGCCACATAGCCGTTATGGTAGGAATCCCGTCGGGAGGGATCCCAGACATAGGCGTTGAGATAGCTTTCTGCAGCCACGTCGTAATAGCCATGTTCCAACGCCCAGCGCCCCTTCACCGCCTCGGCCTTGGCGCGGGCCTGGGACTCGTGCGGCGCCCATTGAAGCTGAGGGTCATCGATTTGCCTGCTCCGCCGTTCCTGGGCCGCAGTCTCCAAGGTGTCCAATTGGCTCAACGCGCTTTTCACACCCGCATCCTCGGGAGTCAGCCGAACAGCCCGTTCCAAATGCTCGCGGGCTCGGCCCAAATCGCCGTTGGCGGCATCGTAAAACGCCTCGTTGCCTAGTCTGTTCGCCTCGTGGGCAGCATCTCCCTCGCCGTCGGGAATCTGCCGAGGAGGGACGAGGCCTGCCGTCTGGCGAGGCTCCCTGGAGGAGGGGGGCGCGCCATCGATCTGAGTGACGTCGCGCCGATATTCACGGTAGAGCCCTTCGAACCGCCGCAGAGCCGTCTGGGCTTCCGGGTTGCCGGGAGCGTTTTTGGCGGCGACGACCAATTTTGATCGCGCTTTTTCCCAGTCTCCGTTGGATGCCAACATGGCGGCGCGCACCATGCCATCCGCATCCTTACGCGCCGATACCTGTGATGGCGGGGCAAGGGAGACTTTCAATGGGCGGGGTTCCGCTGAAATGAAGTCCAACTTGCCATCGGAACCCGCCTTGGCGGATGTCGGCCTCATATCGGGAGTGGCGCTCCAGCGGTTGCCCTTGCTGTAGAGGCTTGCCTTATCGGAGACAAAATCCAGATCCTTGGAGCCGGAAGCCGGTCTGGTCTCTCGCTTGATTTGCGGAGGCGCCCCACCGCCGCCGGTTCCAAAGATCGCGGTTCCGGCGGGAGCAAGCGCGGCGTCACCCGAGCCCCCGGCAAGCCCGCCGGACTGCAAGCCGCCCAGCATGGCGCCGATTCTCTGGCGCGATTCAGCCAGTTGGGCCTGATTGCGCCGCTCGGCCTCCTGGGCCTGAGCCGTCAGCATTCGGTTCGCTTCCAGCAGATTGGCGCGGATGTTTTCGTCACCGGGAACCATGGCCAGCGCCTGGCTGAAGGTATTGGACGCGGCTTGCCAGTCATTTTGATTGTAGAAGGCGATGCCTTGCTGATTGAACCTCTGGGCCTGCGCCGCGCGCTGTTGCTGCTGGGCGGCTTCCATCTGGGCGATGCCGTCCATGACCATCCCCATAACGCTCATTGCGCCTTGCATGGCGCCTATGGCGGCGCTGGCCTGACCACCACCTGCCGAGCGTCCCTTTCCGCCACCCGTCCGGGTTCCTGCACGGGGAGCGGTCGGCATGGCCCCCCGGCAACCGGACTGCCAATTGCCCCCCGGCTCACAGACGCCTGCGGCCCCTATGGACGGAACCTGGGCGAAGGCGACCGGGGAATCGAGACCGATTCCGACCAGCCCCAACACAAGGATAACCGAGATGCGACCGCCAATAGCAGGCATGAAAGCCTCCGAGACCGTCTGAATTCGGACCCATCATAGCAAAAAATCAATTCTATATCCGCACAGAACCCTCACGATCATTTGAGGTCGCCGGTCGTTATGGATATGCTTAATCCCCAGATAGAATGAGAGATTTCATGCTGGTATCCCGCATCCTTCTTCTGACGGCCCTGTTGGTGGGCGGCCCGGTGATGGCCCTAGCCGATGGCGCGGCCGAAATGGAGCGCGGAGTGGCCATGGCCCGTCAGGGGCAGTGGCCGCTGGCTCTGCGCTATTTCCGCGCCGCTCATGCCGAGATGCCCGGTGATGCGGCGGTGATGCTCAATCTCGGACTGGTTCACGACCGGATGGGTGGCCACGAGGCGGAGGCCATTGCATGGTTCCGCGCCTATCTGGCGGCGGCTCCGGGAGCGGCCAATGTCAACAAGGTCAAAGGCCGCATCGCCGAGATGGATGCCGCCTTGGATGTGCGTATCCAACAATTGCTTGATGTCGCCCGGCGCATCCTTGGCGAGTTGAGCTCGCCGAAAGAGAAAACGGCTGTTCTTTCCGCCATGATGCGAGCCTATGCCGAAGCGGGCGATATCTCTACCGCCCAGGCTCTGGAAAGGCAGGCCCCGTCCGGCGGCGGCAAGCCGGACTGGGGTATCGCCGCTGTGGCCGCCGCCCAAGCTCGACGCGGAAATTTTTCTGGCGCGCGCGCCGAGGCCGAACGTCCTGGCGCTGAGGCGGTTCGATCATGGGCGATGGCGGAGATCGCCGTCGCGCAAGCCCAGCGTGATGACTTTGCCGCAGCGGCGATAACCACCGAAGCCATCGCTAATCAAAACGAAGCATCCTATATGCGGTCGCGCGTTGCCGTACTGATGGCGCGGCGCGGCAATATCGGCGAAGCGATGGCCTTGGCGGACAGGATCGACGGCGAGTCGAATCCGGCGGCAAAGGCCCTGGTGCTGGCCGCAATCTCCACCGCCTTGGTTCGGGCCGGCGATGCCGGTAAGGGGGCCGAGGCCCTGGCGGAGGCCGAAAAGAACCTGCCTCGCGCTCCTGCCGGAGCAAATCGGTCGCTGGCCCAAGCCATGACCATTGTCGCCAGAAGCGTATCCTTCCCTGAAACCAGTGAGGCTGCGGCGTTAGCTGAATTGGAGGATCCGTCCAGCCGGGCTCGGTTCCTTCGCGACTTGGCGGCCGCGCGGGGCGACGTCGCACTCGCGGCGGTTTTCCGCTGGGTGGTGGTGGCCCATGATATCAGCGGCGGCGATTCCAGCGATATTCCCCGCCTGATGGAGGTGGCCAGGACCGAAACCCCCGTCAAGAGTGGAATCACTGTGGCCGCCGCCGCCGCCGTGGCGGCCCAAGCCCTCGCCAGGGTAAGGGAGTGAAGCGATGAGGCATTCCCTTCCTCGCCTGCTGTGCCTCCTCTTGGCGCTGACCGGATGGTCCATGGCAGGTCTGGCCTCGCCCGCCGACTATGAATGGTCGTGGGCAACATACACTCCGACGCCACCGCCAAAGGTTATTCAGGCGGCAGTAACGATCGAAGTAACGGATATGCGGAGTGGCGGCGGTCTTAGCAATGATTTCTTCATCCCCATGCAAAACCATGCCGTTGCCGACCTCTCAAATCTGTTTACTCAGATTATTCCTCCCGGCCAGTCTGGGGCGGATTACCTCATCCGCTTGAGTTTCACTTGGGATGGGGAAAGCCAACCGAGCGCCGATATCATCGACGCGCGAAGCGGCAATCTTCTGGCTTCGCTGACGAGGGCTCCACCCCGTCTGTTGCGGCCAGTCGCGTTGAATCTGCGTGATGCAATGGCCCTGCTCAAGGCCGATATCGCTCTGACCATTGAGCGTTCCCCCCCTGCTCCAACCGAGCCTCGGCCGCCACACCACGATCCGCTTTAGGTTCCGGCTTTCGATCACCCCCTTCCAAATAATGACGTTGCCGCGAACGTCAGATCTTGGGGACGCACCGGAATGACCGGGGTAGGTCACGAGCGGCCGAATCACCGTTCCATGGCAGCGTCCGCTTTGCCAATTCCGCCTTCCAGTCGGGCCGGGGCTGGACTATTCTGGTGTTGATAATGGACCAATTGAAGGAAAGCGGGGCAGGTCGCCATGCTTCCTGCGCCCGGATTTCGGAGTTGAGGCAATTCTGGCTGTGAACGTGCTGCCCAGCATCCGCTCCAGGTTGATCGCCATCGTTCTCGCGACCGTCATCCCGGCTGTCCTGGCACTGGGATTGCTCGGCTATATTCTTTACGATAACCAGAAGAAGCAGCTTGAGATCGATATGCTGCAGACGACCCGGGCCATGGTCGCCGCCGTCGATCGTAATTTCGATATCGGACTGAATGTCGCCCAGGCCCTGGCCGGCTCCAGGTCGTTGCAGGACGGCGATTTCGCCCGTTTTCATGTGGTGGCCTCGGCGGTTCTTACCGATCGCTTCCCCGGCTTTAACTTCGTCCTCAGCGACGAAAGCGGCCAGCAACTGGTGAACACGGTCCGCCCCTTCGGCGCGCCGCTTTCCAAGCACGGTAACCCGGACCTGCTCCGCAAGGTCTTCGTTACCGGCGCGCCGCTGGTGTCCAACCTGTATATCGGCGGCGTCCTGAATCTGCCGGTCGTCAGCATCGAAGTACCGGTTCGGCGCAACGGCAAGGTCGTTTATGTCCTGAGCTGCGGATTCTCGACCGACTCCCTGACCAGGCTGCTGACCGAGCAGCACCTGCCCGAGGGGCGGATGGCCGCAGTGTTCGACTCCGAAGGCGTGATCGCCGCCCGGACCCACATGGCCGACAAGTTGATCGGCCGGAAGGGGATTCCGGAGCTGCTGGCCAAGATGCGGGTCCAAAACCAAGGCATCGTCGAAGCCCGAACGCTCGATGGGCTGGACGTGATCATTGCCTTCAGCCGCTCTCCCGAAACCGGCTGGTCGGTCGGACTCTCGACCCCGTGGACGGTGGTCCAGTCGGAAGCGCTGAAACGGATCGCCCTGGTCTATGCGATGGTGTTTGTGCTGCTGACCGCCGGTGTGGCGGCGGGCTGGGTGATCGGTGGGAACATCAGTCAGTCGGTTCGCGACCTGGCCGCTTCCGCCCTCGCCCTGGGGCGCGGCGAAGCGGTGGTGGTCATGGACCGCGGCCCCCAGGAAGCGATCGTGGTCGGCCGAACCTTGAAGGCCGTCGAGCGAGAATTGCAGCAATACCGCGACCATCTGGAGGAACTGGTGGTCCAACGGACGGCGGCGCTGGAGGCCTCGAACCGCGAACTGGAGCAGTTCGCCTATGTCGCCTCGCACGATCTGCAAGAACCCCTCCGCATGGTGGTTTCCTACGTCGATCTGCTGTCGCTACGCTATGCCGACCACCTGGATGCAGAGGCGCGCGAATTCATCGGTTTCGCCCGAGAAGGGGCGTTGCGCATGCGGGAACAAATTATAGATCTCCTGCAATACTCCAGAATCGGTAGGCATGACGGTGGCCGAACAACGGTTAATTTGGATGAAGCGGTCAAGGAAGCACTCAGTAACTTGAAGAATGCTTTGGAAGAAACTGGCGGCGAGGTTATGCTTGCCAATGGCCTTCCCGCCGTTGTCGGTGTTCACGTCGAACTGGTCAACCTATTCCAGAACCTGATCGGCAATGCCTTGAAATATGCGAGACCCGGCGAGCCGCCGCGGGTCGAGATCTCTGCCGAGACGAACGGCGATGGCTACGTTGTCAAGGTTGCCGACAACGGCATCGGTATCGATCCCCAGTACCACGAGCGCATATTCGGCATGTTCCAGCGGCTACATAGCCGGGGGGAATACAAGGGCACGGGCATCGGCCTGGCGGTGTGCAAGAAGATCGTCGAGAAGCATGGTGGACGCATCTGGATCGACTCTTCGATTGGCAAGGGCAGTACGTTCTTTGTGGCATTCCCTGTGGTTATCGAAGCAGCCGCCGAAGCATCTAGCTGACGGCACCGTCCGCTTTCTCCGTTCCGCGCCTGAAAGCAGACGAACTACTTTCGGCCCAATTCGGTCATTTCGGACCGTTGAAGCAAAACCCCCTCGCTGTTTTCCATGGTGAATCATATTTCAGCCGCCGTAGGAATCCCCTACGTGAGTCTCAATCAACGAGCCTTGGTATGAGTGGGTGCCGGTTCGGATCAGCACCAGCTCCGCGTCTGTCTCCTGCCAGACCAGGAGCCAGTCTGGCTCCACATGACATTCCCAGCAGGGGCTCAGTCGCCAGAGAGACGATGGGGAGCCATTATGTGACGCCGTTATGTGATAGTCATTTTCTCGAAAAACCGAGGATTTGTACGGCTTTCCGGGTGGCTTAGATGGTTCATTTCGTAGCGTGGAATTGGAACAGGCCGGTGATTTTCCACCGGCTCCCATCAAAAAAGCCAGCACTCTGAAAGTGCTGGCTTGATTTTGGTGGAGCCGAGCGGGATCGAACCGCTGACCTCCTCATTGCGAATGAACCGGCATATCTAGCAATACATTGATTATACAGCGTTATATTTTAGATATATCAACCATGTGAGTGCTGTGTGAGTCATTTTCGGCGACGCGACCCTCGCATTTTTAATGCGATGCTCGACCCATTCGTGGATCGTGAGAAAGTCTATTCGACCTTAATCCCCGCTGCCGCCAGTGATGCCGCGATGTCAGCGATAGACCGGAATAGTACCAACTGATCATCCTTGGACGGTAAAAAACCACGTCGCCGCCAGAACGATGCGGCATCGGAATCGATGGCGTTCACTATTAATGCCCTCCCGCCAATCAGCCTCGCCGCCTGAACACAGCGGGTCAGGGCGTGGGCCAGAAGCCCGCTGCCGATGCCCTGACCTGCCCATTCTAGGTCGGTCGCCAGTTGGCCCAGCAACAGACAAGGCACCGGGTTTGGCGGTTGCCCGGTCTTGATCGATCTGGGCATGACGGTCGGGACCACCGCCGTGGGTGCCAACCCGTAATAGCCGACCACCCGGCCAGCATCATGAACGACCATGACGGCGGTGAATCCCTTCTCCTGATTCGAAAGGGCACGGGTCTTGAGCCAATGGTCCAATGCAGGCTTGCCGCATGAAAACTGCGACACGTCGTGGCTTGCGTTTAAAGGCTCGGGGGCGGACAGCACCATGGCAGCAGTCAACCCTGGCCGGTGCCTTGATCCCAGGGTGTTGTACGTCGCAAAATCTCGACCATGGGGGCCACGGGGCTGGCAGGTGTAGATAGCACCGCCATGAACTCGGCGAAGCCCTCTTGGCTCATTCGAATCAGGCCGGACTCCAGCAGAACTTCCTCCGCCGCCCGCACCGCTGCATCACGCACAAAATCTGTTCGCGACCGACCACGTAGCCCCGCCGCCCGATCAATCAAGGCAATGTCGGTATCGGGCAGTCGCATGGACAGCGGATGATCTTTGCGATGGGCGGTGGCGGTCATGATCTGGCTCCTATGGCCCCATCACCAATATGATCCGACGTAGTGCGTTTTGCAATACATTGAGGGGCCGCCCAGTCTGCTCTCGGTTAAGGCTTGATGCCCTTTGAAGGGCACCAAGCCTCCCTGCGACATCTACCTGCCTCCCTTGAGCGTGATCTCGATCCGGCGACCATCCAGCCCCTTGAGAAATCCCCTCATCCTGATCAGTACGGCCTCCCGTTTTTGCTCAATCCAAAATGAAGGCTTGATATCAAGGTAGCTATCGAAGGTCTTTGTGACAGAAAATAGCCCCTTCACGTCACGCTCAAGGATGGCCTTGATTTCCAGTGGGTCAGTCATCCACACCCCCTCCCACTGGAACTGGGTCCACTTCGATTTCTCGATCTTCGGGGAAGACCTAACGTACCGCCGAATCGCCTGCAACTGGGCGAAGTAATATGATCGAAGGGAAGCTTCCTCCTGGTCTCGCATTTTCACGATCAACCCCTCGATGACGCCCCGACACCGATTTGCATTGAACCAGTGGACGTTGCGGGATGCGGGGTAGTCGTGTCCGAACCACCCACATCTGGCGACTTCGACCGGAACATGTACAACCTTTCCAAACGGGTCGATCACATCTACATGCTCGCCAACTACCGAAATGGTCTTCTTGGTGGTTTTGTGCAGGCGACTGGGCGAGACCATATTGTGGTCCATGAACGTGGAGAAGCACGCCCGAAGGTCGTCTGTGTCGGCAATCCCGCCTGCATTGAAGAAATCAACCAGCTTCTCCGCACATTCGAGATCAGCATCCGCGAACCATTGTGCGGCCCATTCCTGGGGAGTGCCGGTGGGGGCGGAGGCTTTCGCCCCCGCCTTTCTCGACCGCATGGTTGCCCAAGCACGATGAGCCGCAGCAACCCGCTTCGGGTCTTTAACGGGCTTCCCGCCGCCATTGGTGGGCACCGGCGGCACCGGCTCCAGGTCATCGGAGATGGCGGGATACTGGTGCCATACCCGCCCGTCAATGGTCGGCGGGTATTCGGCATCAGTCTTGGGCTTGAATGCCGACCACTGCTTCAGGAAGAAGGGGACGTTGAACTGTTGGCACTGGCGAAGGATGGCTTCCGCCCATTCCTTTTCCATTTTCCGCCACTCTTTGCCGCTTTCGCCACCGACAATCACCCATTGCAAGGTACCGTCTGCCAACCATGGGGTGATATCCAAGGGTTCCAGCAACGGCTCGACCGACACGAACCGAATCTTCGCCTTGGTCCGCCGCAGATCATCAAGCCGGTGAAGTGACCTTTGGCAGCCGCAAGTGGTTCCCATCCAGATGTTGCCGGGGATATCCAGGGTCTGGGACATTTCCGCCATGCGAGCGGAACGCTTGGTGCAAATCAGGAAATTGGTTCCGTTGCCATTGGCCTTCATCGAGTCGAAAACGCGGGTGACAGTCAGATCATCGACGTTTTCATGGAAAGTGTCGGACATCGAGTTGACGAACAGCCGCTCGGTCTTGATGGTCTTGAGGCTTTCGATCTGCTTCTCGACAATTCCGATTTTACCGGTCGGAACTCGCTTGCCACGTTCGCCTTTGACGGTTCCTTCGTACCCTTCGCTGCCCATGCACTGGTGGCGATATGCCCATCCCGTCATGTAGCAGTTGGCACATTCGGGCGACATCTTGGAGCAACCCTTGAACGGGTTGCATGTTCCTGTTGCCCAAGCGATTTCAGTAGTTTGATTCGGCATTTTGATCTCCTTGCCGGGTTGTTTTCAAATCACGACTGGCATCGTGCGTTGAAAACACCACTACCGTACAAATTTGTTTCGGCCAATGGACGATCTGCATTCAAAATTGCTTTGCCGTTCAACTGTGGCCTACTGGCCGCGTTCTTTGTGTGCTCTTTGTATTTTAAAATAACATTCTTATATTTTCAAAATTGCGATCAGCGTCTGTGACGGAGCATGTCCTTTAATCGGACATCATCCTGACTACCAGACCTTCGAGAATTGCTGTCGCCGCCGTGAAAATTCGGCGTCGGAAGCGTTGCCCAATCTCACCAATCCGATGTAATGTTCCCATCATGTTCGCATCCAACCCAAACGCTCCATTGCCGCCCGGCACATGTCTGGCATCCACCCGTGGTTTTGCCCCATCGGAAGCCACGGCACCGATTTACTCCGCCCTGGTGGCTGCTGGATTTCCCTCCCCCGCCGATGACCACCAGGAAGGCAAGCTCGATCTCCACGAGTTGATGGTGAAGCGACCGGCGGCGACATTCTTTTGTCGGGCGGATGGCGACAGCATGACGGACGCAGGCATCAACAGCGGCGATCTGCTGGTGGTAGATCGTTCCGTTCAGCCCCATGACGGCGATGTTGTGGTTGCCACGCTCGATGGCGGTTTGACGGTCAAGACCCTGCGGAAGACGGATGAAGGTTGGGAACTTGCTTCGGCCAACCCGGACTACCCCAGCTTCCCGGTCGATCCTGATGATGGCGTCCAGATATGGGGTGTCGTTACCTTCTCCGTCTCGGCCATGACCAAACGGTGATCGGTCATGGCGGTCTACGCCCTGGTGGACTGCAATAATTTTTATGTCTCATGCGAGCGGGCGTTCAACCCTGCCCTTGAAGGCAAGCCGGTCATCGTCATGTCGAACAACGATGGCTGTGCCGTGGCACGATCCGCCGAAGCCAAGGCCATTGGTGTCGGTATGGGCCAACCTGCCTTCAAATTGCGGCATTTGGTCGATAGCCACGGCTTGATCATGCTGTCGTCCAACTACGCCCTGTACGGCGACATGTCTGAACGGGTGATGTCCGTTTTAGCGACATTCTCACCGGGTGCCGAAGTCTACAGCATTGACGAATGCTTCCTCGATCTGGACGGTCTGCCGGTGGATGACATGACCGCATGGTCCCAGCAAATTCGAGCGACCGTTCGACGATGGACCGGAATTCCGGTGTCTGTCGGAATCGGCACCACCAAGACCTTGGCGAAACTGGCCAACCGACTGGCGAAGAAATCACCGCGAACCAATGGCGTCCTTGATCTGGCTGGTCACCCTGAATGGGTTCAGGCTGCTTTGAAGCAAACGCCGGTTGGCGATGTTTGGGGAATTGGCCGCCAGTATGCAGCCCATTGCGGCGTGAACGGTATCCGTACAGCCCATGACCTGACCAAGGCCAGTGATGGATGGATCAAAAAGACAATGGGTGCGGTCGGCCTTCGCACCGTCATGGAACTCCGAGGAACGCCGGTCCACACCCTGGACACAGCACCATCTGACAAACACACCACCTGCTGCTCGCGGTCATTCGGGGAGTCCGTAGCAGATTTCGATCAGGTCAACGATGCAGTGCTGACCTTCGCCAGCAGGGCCGCCGAGAAAATTCGTGGAAAAGGACTGGTGGCCGGTGCTGTGCAGGTGTTCGCCTATACCGACCGCTTCCGCCCTGACCAGCCACAATTCTCGGTGAACTCCATGATCCGGCTTTCGCCACCGACATCATCGACGCCGCACATCATTGGGGCGGCCTTGAAAGGGCTGAAATTGGCGTGGCGGGATGGATACGCCTACAAGAAGGCAGGCGTGATCATGCTGGATTTGGTTCGACCCGAGGACATTCCGCGTGACCTGTTTTCACCACCACCAGATTCTGGAGTACGGCCAGCGGCGTTGATGGCGGCGGTGGACGGCATCAACAGCAAGTTGGGCAAAGGGGCTGTCGGGTACGGGCTGGCACCGAAGGATGCACCCTGGCAAATGCGATGCGGCAACATGACGCAGAGCTACACGACCAGTTGGGATGACCTGCCGGTGGTAAAGGCGTAAAATCCACAAACCGACATCAAGAGGGAGGTATCATATACAATCCGCCTGAAGAATCCTAATTCAGCAAGTTATTAGATATACTGTCATCAACAGATTCAATAATATCACCATCATCATCGCGGGGAGACTTGTCATTAAAGAATGATTCCCATCTAACATTCAATCTTGACTTTTCCTCCGCCCACCTGCTGGCAAGCTTAGCAAGTGTCTCCATGTAATTATCCGGAGGATTGCTAAAGTGCTGGCTCTTGCAATTCACAATGAATGGATGAAGTAAATATGATCCATGTTCGTCAATAAAGCTTTGGCAGTAATTTTTAATTTTTCCATCGTCAGGCTTATTCGCTGGTGATATTTCATTAAATGCCTTTGTCATCTCGTCTTGGCAAAGCATATCAATCCAGAATACCGGATAAGGTTTCCCGCCGATAACCCCCTTCATGACTTGAGGTTGATCAAACGCCAATTTAAGAGCCTCTTTGTCTATTCCAAATTCTTTGAAGAATTTTTGGTGTGGCGGAGCCAGTGCCAACATTAGTGCAACTTCAAGAGATACAACAAACTTTCTATGGGAGGAGTGACCAGAAAGGCGGAAACCAGTATCTACGGCAGGGCCAACATAGTCTTTTACCAGTCCTGACCGATCTGCATCCGGCTTGTACCATTGCTCCAACAAAGTAAAATGCATGATTTTTGGGTCTTCGTCCTGACTTATATTTTTTATAGTATTGATGTCAGAGCAGAACACAACCTCAGCATTTCCAATCGGAAAACCAGCAAGCCATGCGGTTGCTTTTAGATCGAGGCCGCTTGGCTTTAGTGCTGGACGATAGCTCTTTAAAGCTAATGTCCACGCAGCAAGAACGTAAGCCACATCGGTTGGCTCAGTAATTTCAACCTCGTAAATTAGCTCATCACCATTTGTCTTCCATAATTTCGGTGTTATCAGCAATTCTGATTTCAATACTTTTGAATATGCCTTTCGGCAATCATCCCAGGCGGCACTGAACTGCTGCTCAACTGTTCTATAGAAACCCGCAATGCCAGAAAACCATTGAGCCCCAAGCTGCCTAAAGTCAGATTCACTGGGGTTCTTAAGAGGGAACTCACCCTTTTGCTTGAAGGACGTTGATCCAACAAGATCGACGCCAAAGAACAATCTAAGGCGGGGCTGCAAAAAACTTGGAAGAGACGAAAGATCATCCATAGTCGTCACGACAGAAGATGCAGGGCTTTTGCCCTTACCTCAGCAGCCTTCCTTGAGACGCCGAAGTTCGCTGCGACAGCATCTACGCTTCGATATAGGTTGAAGCCCGCCTCAAATTCCTTGTGAGGCATCAAAAATGATGCAGCAAACCAGTTTGCTTCCCATTCCTCACGACCAGAGCCATATCTCGTGGCATACATGCGTTCAATCACAACTCCTCTCTTGCGAGGGAGAAGGTAGTGAAGGACAAAGTGTCCGATTTCATGGGCAATTGTGAATCTATCGCGTAAACCGCTTGTGAGATTTGACACAAAGATATCGAACTGCGATGGCCCATGAACTTCGATGGAGCCAGAGTCAGAGTCTTCCAAATCCCAGAAATCTTTAACAACAAGGTTGCCGCCGATTTTCTTTAAAATCGGCTCAAGATCATTCCCCGGAGAGTACGGTATTTGCAGTGCAACACTTTCAGCAAGCTGTGCAACAGCATCCTTAGAAAGCCAAGACGGCTCGGCTTTGACATATCCCGGCTTGGGCATACTCCCCCCACGAATCAATAGCGGGCCATTTATAAACGGCCTGCCTCGCTGTTTCACGCTAACACAGCAAAATTGAGAACGGAAGATGGCCTGATTTTAGAAACTCTGACGCACCTCGTCAATCTCAAGAGGGGGCCACATCCAAGGCCCGATAGACGGATGTGCGTGCGATGCCCAATTCCTTGCTGATAGCCGCGACACCGAAGCCTTCATCCTTGAGGCGTCGAACTTCACCAGCGTCGATTTTCGGAGGGCGACCACGGTACCGTTCCGGGTGATCTTGCTTGGCCCGCTGGATTCCCTCGATCTGTCGTTCCCGCCGAAGTTCGGTTTCGAACTGGGCGAACACCCCGAGCAGATTGATGGTCAGAGAGCCATAGATGTCCCCGGTATCGAACGGCTGCTCCGTGGCCTTGAGGCTGGCCCCCCTTTCCTTCAGCACCTTGATGATGTCCTGGAGGTCGGCGATGGATCGGGCCAGCCGGTCGATCCTGGTCACGACCAGAACGTCCCCTTCACGCAGGAACTCCAGCAGGGTTTCCAGTTCACGGCGGCCATCGCGACTGGTGCCGCTGATCTTTTCGCTGCGGATGATCTGGCAACCGGCAGCCTTCAGGGCATCAATCTGAATGTCGAGGGATTGGTCTGCGGAAGAGCAGCGGGCATATCCGTAAAGCATGGATTTGCTCCATATGGGTCATAGACCCAAACATTAAAGCGTACCATAAATATAAAAACAACCCATACGGAACAATATTTCCTGAGTGTGGCGGAGTTGCAGCAGGGTATACCTTAATGTTCCATGGCTATGCTGCTATTGTGTCCAAAAATCAAATCAATCATTTTTCGGAATCAAACTACGCGTTAGCCAGCCACCAATGCTTTCGCCGCCATGGCGTTCTGGTATTGCCACCGTCATGGCTTGTGCAAGCTTAATGTCTGGAACTGGCTCGTTCCTTAATTCGCGGTGGAGTGCGTCGTTTAATTGATCTCTCTCGATCTCAAGGAGTAGCATCTTTGCCAGTCTGATTCTGGTCTGTTGATCGAAACACGTCAGCGGCTCCCCAGTAAATGACATAGCATCAATCCTCGTTTTGCAATAAATCGAGTTCCGTGTCTGCCACCATCTTCCCAGTCTCGCTTTCGAGGTAGGCGTTCAGCTTAACAATTGATAACCTTCTAAGCGTGTTGAACCATTCGGTTACGCACATCTCTTTTTGAAAATAGGTTTCACCGTCAGGCTCGCCACTTTCTTCAATCAGTAATTTTCTCAGTGTTTTATCTTCAAGTCCTGACTTGGTTGTCAGAATCCCACTGACCAGAGAATGCAGATAATATCCTTCCGTCTTCCTCAGCCACTGCTTTTCAACGAGTTCGGCTATCAGCGTGCAAAGCTGCTTGATCGATGTCCGGGTTGGCCGGACTTCATCCCCCAGGTCATCTTCATAGGCTTGAATCTGATCAGCGATTTTTTCGATCTCGTCGGTCAGTAGGATTGCTGATGGCAGACGGTTTGTCACCGGGAGGGTTTCTATGAAACGACGCCCCCAGGCACTCCCCATAAAGTCGTCGAACGATCCAACTTTCGGCACGGGCCTCACCCTCCAGATCGCACCAGCAACTTCCTCCAGAGATGAATCAGGATGGAATTTTGCATCGGCAACCACGAGCTTTCCGAAATCGATCATTTCCCGCATTTGATTGGTTGTCGGCTCCTCACTGTCGAACCACTGATCTGGGTCCAGACCACAACGGCGGAGCAGCTTGTAGCGTTCGCCAGCACTACACAGCAGGTCAGCAAAGGGGCCGATCATTGGCTTCTTGAACGGAACATCGGCAAATTCCAGCGGGAATGGAAGGCAGTCGATGATGTCGCCACAGCCGAGTTCTTCTGGAAACGGCACATCCCCCTCGGGGCATTCAAGATAGAGCTTTCCCAATTCCTTAATCATGGAAGGGGATGCACTTCCTTTCGAAAGGGATTCACCCGCTGCCCGTTTCGCAATTTGTCGGGTTATACGGCATGAGCCTTTGGACTTGCGTTCGTTCCGGCCCGCCTTGCGAAGAATCTTGGCGTCCTCAAATTTCGGCGAATAAGCCAACATCGAATTATAGAGTAAGTGAGCCTTGGATCGCCCCCCGAGCCGCTTACTGGACGCAATTACGATCAGACGTTTGAACACCGCCATGGCAACGAAGCCAATGGCACGGGTGTGTATCGATACCTTCCGTTTGACGCCGAATTTGCTAGCGATATGGGCTGGAACCTCAAACTCAATATAGGCGTCCCCCTGCTTCACTTGCCGGTCGCGAAAAAGTAGCCCATCCCGGAGGCTGCCCTGGCTGACATTGAGCAGCATCCAGACAGCAAAGTCGTTTTCGCCGACATACGGATCACCGGCATACTTTTCCAGGAACGTAAGAACACGTCCGGCCAAGTGGTAGTACGCAATCGGCACCCGACCGGCCATGCCCAGTTCCCTCGAAATTCGGCGGTTCAAAATTCCATCCTGATAGTTGTTCGGCGTGAGTTCAAGGTGCGACCTCGATGGCTTTCAAGCCGGTTCGAAATTCCATCCTGAGTTCATTGCCGACCACAGGACGGAGACGAACGCCATGCCGAATATCATTCATTTCACCCGCTACCCTCAGCCCTTCGATTTTGTCGTGCTGCTGAAGAACGGGAACTGCATCGGCCATGCCGTTCGTCCTCTGCCCGTTCCCGCGAACGACAACACCCAGCCCAACGGCAACAACCCGCCGAAACCGCCCGCCCTGGCAATGCGGTTGGCCGCCTAATCACGAGGAGAACCCATCATGTCCGACTATGAAAACATTCTTCGCCCTTCCCGAAAGGCGGTGAAATCCGCCGTTTCTCTGGGTCATCGTACCCACATTGCCCTCGTCAACGTCGTCGTCGCCGCTTTTGCGATGCTGCCCGAACTCCGCAAGGACGAGGCCGCGTTTATCAATTTCGCTAAGCAGCAATATGGCCTGACCGTCAAGGGCAAGGCGGTGGACGATTTCACCCTGCTCGTGGTCAAGGTCTTGTTCCACAACGTCTCCGAGATGACGGACTTCCGCCGCCGTCTTGGGCAGATTGCGACCGCCCTTCGGTATCTGGAACTGCACTGTGACGAGTTCCCCGCCGAATACATTAAGCGGTTGATTCACGACCAGGGCGGTATGTCGGGGCTGGTGAAAGCTTTCCGCAATGAGAGTCGGACCAGCCGCGACCCGAACCGCGAAGAGAAGAAGGTCCGCACCATCCAGACCTACGTCGCCGGTCTGCCGCAGATTGGCACCACGGTTCATGTCGGTGACGGGCAGGTGACCACTATCAACACCCCCAAGGACAATCGGACCCTGGAGGCCCTGGCTCAACAGCCCGGTCGGGTTCTCCTGGTTGCCATGATTTCGGACGACTTTGCCGTTTTGGACCTGCGGGTCGTCGAACGCGACCAGGACGAAATTGACCGCCTGCTTACCCGCAAGGCTGCCCAGGTCACCAAGACCGGCAGCAATGACAATCAGCCCATGAAGGAGGCCATTTGATGTTTACGAAAGCCCAGATTGAAGCCGCCCGCTACACCCTGCGGACGCCCTTCGACCACCCCGAATCCGAGGCCATGCGGAAGATCGCTCTTTGGCTGTTGTACCAGTACATGGTCAATCCGCCGCCGAACAACCAGGGTCCGAAGCCCCACAAGCCCCGCCGTACTTATGACGAGGCGGCGGACATCATCCTCTCCGATGACCCGCCTTCGGTTCTGATCGAACGCTATTGCATCAAGTTGGGGACGATCAAGGCGATCAAGTCCGGGTCCGGAAGTTACAAGAAGTTCGGTGGCTGCCCGGAACTCTGGAAGGAATACTGCCGGAAGCACCGTGCCGAAATTCGGCTTTTGGCCCCCCCCCAGCCGACGACCGTTCCGCACAATGACAATCAGGCACAACCCCATTCCGAAGTGGAGGCTGCATAATGGCTATGCCCTTTTCCAATAAGCTGGACACGACCAATCTCACCGTGGTTCCCGTTCCTGAATCCATGTCGAGCATGATCAAGTCCCCTGGGGGAAAACACCGGACGGCTTCCGATCTGGCGAAGCTCGCCCCGTTCAATGTGGACGAATACCGCGAACCCTTCGCCGGGTCTGCCGCCGTGGGGTTCCGCATGGTTCGAACGGGTCGTGCCACGGATATCTGGCTCAACGACCGCGATTTCGGTATTGCCAACCAGTGGACCGTGGTTCGTGACGACCCTGCTGGCCTGATGCGGGTGCTGCATTCGCTGATTGAACAGTTTGGGACGGCCAGCCAGGAGTTGTTCGATTTGGCCGTCCAGATGGTCGAGAGCGACGACCGGGCCGAGGCGGCGGCGGGCTTCTACGTTCGCAACCACCTGTCCATGTTTGGCACCAACGGCATGTCGCGTTTTGCCCCGAGCATTGAACGTGACGGTCGCGGCCTCAAGCCGGTCCATATCAATTACATCCCCCAGTTTTCAGCTTGGCTCCAGGATGCCCGGATCACCAATTTGGACTACCGCGAGGTTCTGGACGCCCCTGGCACCGGGGTCATGTGTTTTCTCGACCCGCCCTATGCCAAGGTGAGCAAGCGGATGTATACGTGCGGCGAACTCGACCTGGAAGAGCTTGCTCGGCACGTTCGTAGCAGCGGCCATTCCTGCTTGGTCACCGTGGACGACAGCCCGGAGAATCGTGTCGCATTCTCGGACATGAATCCGATCTGCCGCACCTACACCAGCAACATGGGCAAGTTTCACGAGGCTGCCGAATTGATCTGTGCCAACTACACCACGCCCCTCTACGCGATCCATGCTCGGAAAATTGGGGTTGAGATCGAGCAGGCCGCCCCGGTGATTCAGCCCAACAACGACGTGGTGCCGGTGGTGAAGGCCAAAACGGCCAGGAACAAGGCGACCAATCCCACGAACGACAACGCGATATCTCGCGAAGAGCAGGTGCGGAACCTTTTCGTCAATGACGGCGGCAAGACGAAGACCTGCGACTGGTACACCCCAGGGGAAATCCTTGCCCCCTTTTACGCAGCCAACGAAAATCAGCCTTTCGATCTTGATCCCTGTTCGCCATGCAAGGGGGATAACGCACCGGTTTGGGCACGACAACACTTCACCATCGACGATGATGGGTTGGTTCAAGAATGGCATGGTCGCGTTGTTTGGCTGAATGCTCCCTTCAATGACCTTGAACCGTGGCTCGAAAAAGCCGCAGATTCGGTCTGGTGCAGCCAGATGCCCAATGCCCCCACCGAGGCTTCCGCCAATCGCGAACATCCATTGTGCGAAACTGTGGTCAGCATCATGCCTGCCCGTACCCACACCCGATTTTGGCAAAAGTACGTTCGCGATCATGCCCGTGTTTTCTTCGTCTCGGGCAAGCTCAAGTTTTTGCGGGGTGACGGCGGCAAGGGCGTGCCGGTGAAGATGCCCTTCCCCGAAGGCTTGGCTATCGTGATTTGGGGCAACCACACGCCCTTTACCGATTACCTCAATGCCATGCCCGCATCCGTTCTCGATGTCTATGAACGTTCCGCCCCAGTCATCCCTGACCACCCTGTGCGGTACTGGGATTCGATGAAGAAGGTGGCCTGATGGAACTTGGCGGTGATGGCGTGAAGGCCGAATTTTCATCCAGCCCTCACGCCGATCCCTGACCTATTCACCCGAACGGTTCCGTTTGGCCTTCATCTTCGCCGCCTCGATCTGGGCATCGAGTTCTCCGGTCTTGACGGCCTGGACCACCTGGGTCAGTACGGTGATCACCTCCTTTTCGGTCTTACCGGCAACAATGCTCGGCTTTCCCGGCTGGAGTTCGACCACGACGGCATGGCCGTAACGAACCTGCACCATGATGTTCCCATCCGCCGACTTCCAGAACCAGGGCTTCGGGGGAGCCGCAACCAGCTTGCGGGTCGGGTTGCCTTCGGAGTCCTTGCTGTAGCGGGTGCGTTCGACCTTGTAGTTCTGGTCGGACAGCAGACCGATCTGGTTCTGAATGCCGTCGATCACAACATCACGGGCAGACTTCTTCCTGGTCTCAGAGATCAGGGGACGCTTCGCATCGGAAAGCTTAAGGTTAAGCATAATAACCTCCATGCATTGACACCTGCACATAGGTTACGGACTCAAAATAATATTTGCAATATGGCTGGAAAAATAATTTTGCAACCCGATTATTCGACACGACGCCAAATCTCAGTCCATGCTTCGTTTTCAAGTTTCTTAAGTGCTTTCACACCTTCTATATATTCTGTGGCCTGAGCAACATCCGTGCATTCAACGGCAGCCTCGTTTGTTGCGTCAATCACGCCGGTAACATTTGATATCAATGATAAAAGTGCTTCTGTCGATATCCTGCGGTTTCGTGATTTCGATGAACTCAAGTAGCTTTGACCACGATTTAACCACTCGCCGAATTCACGACCTGATTTCACAATTCCAAGGCAATGAAACTCTTCGTATATATCCTGTAGCTCCCGCATCTCGACTTTTCTCCTGCTGATGTTGCAGGAGTATTTATCAAGCTGCTGCATTCCCATGTGCAGCCCACCCCAGATATCGACCGACCTGATTTTTGGAATTATAGCGGCCACTTCGAATGGTCGGCCCGATTTCTCTTTTTTCCAATCCCGCCGCGAATGCAGCCTGTTCCAGCCGGGTTTCCACCATCCATGTATCGAGCAAACCGGCACTTGCCATCGCGAACCCATGCAGTGAAGCACGGTACAAGCCGTTGTTTCGTCCCAGTACGACATCGCCGATGGCGGCGACCAATCTGTCGAAAAACGCAGTGGCATGGGAGTGATCTTCGATCATGGGTGATTCATCTGGAACGGTAATCAAGACCGGCGGCGGCATATCGATTGGCAGGATGTTGTTCTGCACCCATAGGGTGGGATTGATCGGATCACCGTCGAAGACCTGGAAGAACCCATCACTGCCATCCATGGGTTTGCATGGCAGGTACATCATGTTCTCCACCGACAGCTTGGTCGGGTCGATGCCATGGCATGGCTTTGCCGATCCCCGTTTCCGTTGCCGGGGTGAGCAATAGCCGTTGGACTGGACCACCTTGATGATCTGTTTGCAGATGGAGTCGTAGGTCTCAGCCATCATGTAGCCGGTCGTCGGCATGAACACCCGGTAGCGGGTGTCATTGGTCGAGGAGGCCGTGTTGTAGACCACCATGGTTTTCCCCGCGAACATCTTGGCAAAGGCGGTGTACGGCATATCCCCGTCGTCGATATCGAGCCAGATTCCCCAGGTGATGACCGCGTTTTCCCTCCCCCTGCTTTTGTCGCCCAAGGTCGGGTTAAACAGGGTCGGGCTGATCAGGAAGTTGCTGTGCTTGTCCTGGTAGGTCAGTTCGTGGCAACGACGAAGCCACTCGATCATGTCGCCCATGGATTTCAGCAGGACGTGTCGGGTGGTGTTGGTGTCCCGGATGTGTCTGAACAAAGTTCCAACGAATAGCTCCCGTTCCAGGATCGACAAATCCATGAAATCAGATGCAGATGTATCTGCTAACGGCAAATGGTCATGTTTCGATGTAACGATAGGTGAATATATATTATTCGCCAATCGTAACGGTGAAATCTTACCATTTTGTATTTCTGGCAAGATATTAGCCAGTTCCACTTCCCCCATCTGCTCATCTTGCCTCTTGCGATATGCCCGGACTCGGGCTGAATTATCCGCATGGAGCCGAATGCGGTGCCCCTTGCCCTTTTTGGCAAGCTGAACACCTGGAGCTTGGACCATGGTGCAGCCGGGGAACTGATCGGCCAGCCACTGGGCTACACCGATGTCGGTGACCACGACCCGAACTGGTACATCACAATGGAGATCGCGAAGACTGCACCGCATCACGGCCTGATAGACACTTTGATGGCAGATCGCGTCCCTGATCTGGTCTGGGGTAATGCCGAAATTCGAAAGGAACCGGCATTGCATGGGTGTTGGCAGGAACGAAGCCACCACCATGACATTATGCAAATCGGAAAACTTATTCATTCCATGGGGTTTGTGCGGCAACGCGGTCGCGGGCAACTGGGCGAATAATTCTTCGGCGGCATCCTCTAC
This sequence comes from Phaeospirillum sp., assembly GCA_030651575.1. Classification (GTDB taxonomy): domain Bacteria; phylum Pseudomonadota; class Alphaproteobacteria; order Rhodospirillales; family Magnetospirillaceae; genus Phaeospirillum. The sequence goes on along the minus strand of JAUSFB010000080.1, from coordinate 142,195 downwards.
GTCCTTGTTCACCTGATAGATGAAGGGTTGATCCCCAACCAGATCGGCGGCTTTGGTCAGGCCGAGAATGGTGTTGCTGATCTCCGTTCCATCGACAGCGACCTTCTTGCCGCCCAGTTTTTTGGACCAGCTATCTTCGCCCAGATAGTGGATGGAAACTCGATTGCCGTTCTGGTGCTGCTGGAACCGAAGGGCATTGGTCAACCGGCGATGTGGTTCGAACACGACCCCCTGGACTGCCCATAGGAGGTAGAGCAGCGATTCTTCGAAGTGTGCCCCCATGATGGTCGCCGAAGCGAATTTCGTGAACGCCGATGGCTTCAGAACCCCAAAAAGGTACAGGGGATATTTGCCGTTTTCGGTGTCACCGGCCACGGTACGCTCGATGTTTTCCCGGATCGCAAAAACATCGAAATCCGGATCGAGAATGGCTCGGGCTATGGCTTTGAATTCGGCGTCAACGGCATCATCGCCATCAGCAAGACGGCGAAGCTTGGCAATGTCCGTTGCTGCGACCTTGACGTTATCGGCGGAAAAATCCTGCCACGATATGGCCGAGGTGATGATCTCGTGGTTGTGTGGAAGGTGCCGACAAAACATTACGTCGGGAGCAGGAATCTCATCGACGATCACATGCCAATGATCTGGTCGGTGGAAATATGGCAGCCGCAGCAAAGCCTGCTGGGTCATGAACAGAACCTGCCCGTCATCACCTGGGCACTTGAGATGCCCCATGATCGTGGCGATCACCTGCCCATCTTCGCAGGTGCTGCCGTCGAACCGATAGACCGGCACCGGCTTCTTTCGCCGTGATCTGGCCCGGCCCTGAGCCTTGGCAAACCACTCATCGATGCAGATTTTTGTTGGCTGGGCGATGATGACCTTGTGGCCCATGGACGCCATATCCACCGCGTAGGTAATAGCAGCATCGGTCTTGCCTGCACTTGCAGGACTTGAAACTGTGTAAATTCGCTTTCCCTTGATCTCCATAGTATCACCAAAAACAAAACCCTCGACAGTGCGAGCCGCCAAGCTCCTGTCGAGGGTTACCACCCGGACCTAACCGGGCGTTTGATTGTCATGATCTGTTGGCGGCTCGATCAGTACATCTATTTATCAACAGCAATAATTCGCTTGCTCCATGTGGAATGGGTGTCAAACCCGTATAGCAAGGCCACGCCATCCCGGCCAATTTCTGAATTTGCATGATCCGCAAATAAGTAAATTGACAGAATCACCCCTGAAATGGGCCATCCCGCCCAGGAGGCTGGTGGGGCTGGCGACGGAATCCCCCCAATTTGCCCAATCCGCATGTTCCTGTTATGATCTTATTTGGCCAGAACGGGAGAGGGCATCATGACCATCAAGACCAATCTTCCGTTCGCCATGGCCATTTGTGGGTTGGATGAATTGGCCGACGAGTTGGAAGCCCTCAACCCAACCCACGTCATCTCGATCCTCGACCCTGGTGAGGACGATCATGACCCGCTGGTGTTCCCGGAATCGATCAGGGTTCTGAGCATCAGATTCTTCGATATCCACGCCATGGGGGGAGTGGTCGGCACGATGCTGTCGGCCAGGGACAAGGCAGAGTACCCATGCATCGATCACGCCCAGGCCATCCTGGAATTCGGGCGGAACATTCCATGTGGCAGCAGGGTGCTGGTTCACTGTTGGGCAGGGGTATCCCGCTCGACCGCAGCAGCATACTTGCTGGCCTGCCTGCATTTGCCACCAAATGACGCCATGAACCTGATCCTCAGCCTCCGCCAAGGTGCCATGCCCAACCGCCTAATTGTCCGATTTGCGGACAAGGCTCTTGGTGCCGAGGGGAGGATGCTGGCTGCCATTGATGATCAGAGACGCGGTGTTGACCGGCGATCTATCAGATCGAGCAGGCGTTGAGCATCATTCAAGGCACCTCGGAGCAGATCAAGGACAGCCATTACTTCGAGTCTAATGTGGCTTTCGTCGTAAATTGGTGGAAGGTTTCTTGGAGAAACCGAAACCGCATCTTCCGGAGAAATTGTAAAGTCATTTAGCCGCATAATACACCTCGCGTATATTGATAAATGTATTTATGCCGCCATAATAAAATACGCCCATGCATCAGATTGCTTGGAGGGTATCATGCGTCCGCGAAGCATCATGCTTTCAATATGCTTGCTGTTCGCCACGGCTTTTGCAGCAATTGCACAAGAAGGCATCTACTACACGACTGACAAAGGCAAAGCCGGTGTGGTCATGGCGTCTCCCCCACCCGTGTATCCACGCGATCCCAACCTGCCCAATTATTACGCCATGAGCACGCAGCCTCCGCCGCCGTTGCTGACATACGGTGAGATTGATGCCCATGGCTACTGGCACCATGAGCAAGTGGCCGTCCTGGGCAAGGATTCCGACGGCAAGAACCTGCGAGAACGGGGAGAGTACTGCTCTGCCCAAGAGGCCAAAGTCAGTCGGTATGCCGAAATATCCATGCAGTGGCTGACTGATCATGACATGTGGTTCGCCCCGTCTACTGGCTTTATCCCCCATGGCGTGGCGATATCAGAATCGCGTGACATCCTGACCTTTGCACAGGTCGCATTTCGCGACATCAGGTACATCAAACACGATGGAGCAATAATCCAGCATTGCGATGATGTTGCTGAATTCGCAATCAACCGGATGTTGAAATTAATGGAAAAATATCCCGAAGACCCAGGCTGGGTGGAGCGGGTTCGAAACTGACTGACTTTGAGTCCCGACCGTTTGAAGCCGGTCATGCCGCCGGTCAATCGCTTGCCCTACATCCTGGCGTACATGGAACGGGAACTCATCTGTTCTTCTCCACCAGAATTCCGGCCTCGATGGCGGCGGCCATTACCACGTCACCCATTGGGCCTTTGAGTTCATCCGGCAAGGTGATAGCCGTCATCCATGCCCCATCAGGTGCCCGATATTTTGGGAGGGTCACTTCGGTCCCATTACCATCAGCTCGAACCTGCACCCCATGGATAATGATCTCAACCCCATCCATCAGGATCGAGACATCAGCCAACGCCAGGAGCTTGCCAGCGTTGCTGACCGGCGTGACCCTGTTGGCGGTGATGATGGCGGATGTCGTATCCATGGAACCCGACCTACTGATCGCCGAAGCTCACGTAGCGGGTGTCGTCCTGGACGAAGCCACCAGCCATCTTCATGAAGGCTTCTGCGGTCAGTATGGCATCGAGCAAGGCACCATGATGCTCGAATCTATCGGATCGGTCGATCCACAGCCGGTCGCAGAGCACATCCAACGATCCAGGCACGCCGGGGAAAAATTGCCGCGATAGCTCTTGGGTGCAGACAAAATCGCTGTCCGAGAAAATGACTTCATCAAAGCCGCATCGGCCCACCCTGGCGTATTCGAAATTCAAAAACTCGATCTCGTTTTCAGCACTATGGGCGAGCAGAACATCCTGGCCGATGAAAGTCTCGAACTCGTCCAGCACATCTCTGAATTGGGGTGCGTCTTTCAATTCGGCGGGGGTGATACCATGAACCGCAATGGAGGCTTTGCCGATTGGGCCGCCCGGCTGAATGCGGCGGTGCCAGCTTTCACCGGTTTTCCACCCGTCCTCACCACGCAGCAATTCGATGCAGCCGATTTCGATCATGATGCCGGGCAACCGCAGCCCTTTGGGCATCTTCTTGATCTCGGCAGCGGTCGGCACCCGAAAGCCCGTGGTTTCCGCATCAATGGCAACCAGACGACCAACTTCAGACAGATCATCAAGGGTAAGCATTCTGTGTCCTTCGAAGACGAAGATCAAAGTCCAGCGTCAAGAACGGCCCCATTTTGCCGAAGCCAAGCTTTTGCCCTCTCGAAGTCCGCGACTTGTGCCCTAACGATATTCCAAAATCGCGGTGTATGGTTCGGCTCCATGAGATGTGCAAGCTCATGCACGATCACATAGTCGATGACGAACATTGGTGCCTTGATTAGCCGCCAGTTGAAAATCACATTGTCACTCGGCGTACAGGAACCCCAACGATATTTGCTATCGCCGATCTTGGCCGTCCCCACTTGAACCCCCAGATTTCTGGCGTGGCGGGTTATGCGGGGTAAAATCTTTTCCTCTGCCCGCTCAATGAACCATTGGCGAAACACCGGAGGCTCCTTGGCAAGTTTTCGGGGCACCAGAAACTTTTGGGCAAAGGTGATTTCGGAGCCTTTGTCCGTTAGCTCAATTCGATACAGCCTCCCCAGATATGGCAGGGATTCACCCGCCACCATCTCCTTGCCCGGCGGATGGGGCAGCGAGTCGTATTTCTGGGGATGCCGGGTCTTCTCGTAGAGCCAAAGCTTGCGTGATTCGACCACTTCCCGGATTTTCTCTGGGGAAGTCCCATCGGGTGCCTTGACCACGATAGAGCGATCCCGCTCCACCGTAATCGTCAGGGTTTTACGACGCGAGAAGACGACTTTGTAAGTAAGCTTCATTTCACACGGCGTACAGGATGCGGTCGTTGTTCTTTTCTGCGATCTCCATCACCCGCGAGATGATGCTTGCTCGATTTTTAACAACATTTGGAAGGGGCATGAAAGTCGGCGAAAGCAGTATCTGCTGGATTTCCGATTTCAACTTGGCACGGGCGGGGATGCTTTCCCAGAAGCTTGCCAACTTCAATTCCCGCTCCACCGCTTGATATATCTCCTGGGTCAAAGCCACCAATTGCCCGATTTGCTCATCGGTCACGACGGCTTCACCAAACACCTCGGTCTTGAACATGCGGAAGAACGGCATCTGCTTCTTCTTGTGCAGGCCATAGGTCGGCTCGTTCTCGGCGTCGATGATGCGTTGCCGAAGCTTTTCAAGTTCCTCGTAAATCTTTGCCCAGTTGTTCTTAAACTCGGCCAGAACATTCATCAAAGCCTCGGATAGCGAAGCTTGCAGATCGGGATCATCATCCAGTTCAACATCCAGATGATGCCGGATGGCGTGCTCAACCTCTGCGGCCTTTGTCTTGGTGCGGTTCCGCTTGGCGACCTTGCTTTGGAAGTCCTCGTCCAAGATGGAGATCGGCTTGACCTTCTGGTCGATGCCTCGCGATTCGAGATAGGCATCGGTCAAGGCCCGCAGTTTTGGCGGGATACCCTTCATGCTGAGGCGGTCGTCATTCAAATGTGAGGCGGCCTGAACATTGATTTCCGCCAGAGCATTGAATGTCGGCAGATATTCCAGAGCTTGCCGGGCAGGAAGAAGAATATTCATGCTTCGGGCCAACTTCTTGAACGCCAGCATGAACTCGAATCGCACATCCTCGTCATAGAACAAATCAAAGAAAGCGTCATAATCTGTGAGGTCGGTGAGGCCATACTTCGCCAGAAGGTCCATGACGACCTTGAAATCGGCCTGGAGCGTCCGTAATTCATCCTCGGGGAAGCTCAGAGTATCCAGAACCTCTTTCTGTTCCCGTTCGTCATAGCCATCAATGGCCCGCTTCAGGTGGTGGCCGATCCCCACATAATCGACAATGAAGCCCTTGTCCTTGGCGACCCCACCCACGCGGTTCACGCGGGCAATGGCCTGAAGCAGGTTGTGGGCGATAATCACCTTGTCCAGATACATCACCTGCTCGATGGGGGCATCGAAGCCGGTCAGCAGCATGTTGTTGACGATGACGATGCCGATCTCACCTGTCACCCCTTCATCCTTACCGTCGAAGGGGAGCTTGAAGCTTTTTATGGTTCGCTCGTGCTTGGTGCCATCGGTGAACGCCTTTATGTGCGGTAGATCATTGTGGTTGCCGGATATCACCACATCGGTCTTCAAAACCTTCAGCCGATCCAGATCAATGTTCAGCGGATTGGACTTTTCCAGCCGCCCAATGGCCGCCAGGAGGGCATCATCAATGGCCGCCTTGTATCGCACCGCCGCCTCGCGGGAAGTCGCCACCACCTGAGCCTTGAACCCGTTGGGAAAGACATGCTCCAGGTAGTGCGTCACCATGTCTTCCGCCTTGGCGAAGATGGTCGGCTTGGCTTCCAGATAGGCATCACGGGAACCAAAGCCAAGGATTTCCATACGCTGTGACAGGTTGTACTCGCTGAACACATCCTGGAACGCGGTGTCCATGCCGCCCTGGTCGGCAATTTCCGCGTTGTGGGTGCGGCCCTCGTAGACGATTTCAAGGGTAACGCCGTCTTCAATGGCCTGACGCATGGTGTATTTGTCGATGTAATCGCCAAACACCCGTTCGGTCTTGTCGATGGGTGTGCCGGTGTAGCCAATGCGGGCGGAATTGGGGATGGCTTTGTCCAGATTGGCCCCCAGTAGCGAATACTGGGACCGGTGTGCCTCGTCGGTCATCACCAGGATGTGCGGGCTTTTGTTCAACTCGGGGAAGGTTTCAGCCAAATCGGCTTCCCGAAACTTGTGGATCATCGCCATGACAAGGTCCGAGGAATCGCTTCGCAGCAATTCCTTCAGGGAGGCGATGCTATCTGCAATCTTGAGGGTGAAGCCGATGCTGTGGCCGGTATCTCCCAATTGCTGTTCCAACTGGGTGCGGTCGGTGAGGAACACAACCTTCCATTTGGACAGGCTGGAGTGGCGATACATCTCCCGGACCATGAACATCATGGTCAGCGATTTACCGGACCCCTGTGTGTGCCAGATGATGCCACTGCGTGCTCGGGGGGTGGTGCCCTCCAGCAGCCGCTTGGTCGCCAGTTTGACGGCACGGAACTGCTGATAGCGGCCCACCACCTTGATCAATTCGCCCTTGTCCGAGGTCGAGAAGATGGTGAAGGTGCGAATGATGTCCAACAGGTTTTTCCGGTCGAGCATCCCAGCCACCAACCGCTGCTGGTCGTTGGGGGCACCGCTGCCGTGATCCAGGTCTTCGACGGTGCGGGGATACGGGTCTGACCACCGATAGAAGTGCTTTTCGCTGTGGGTCGTGATGGTGCCGAACTTGGCCTCATTGCGGCAGGTGACGATCACGAACTGGTTGTAGAAGAACAGCGAGATGTTGCCCTCGCCCTTCGCCCCGCGTTGCTCGCTGTATCGCAGAAGCTGGTCGATGGCTTCCGGGATCGGCTCCTTGACCTTGGGCGACTTGCACTCAACCACGGCCACCGGCAATCCATTCAGGAACAGCACGATATCCGGCACAAGATGGTGCTCGGTGGCCGGAATGCGGACCTTGAACTGGCACACCGCGATGAAGCGGTTGTTGGTCAGGGTCTTGAAATCCACAAAGCGAACCGTGGGGCTTCTCTCCCCGGTCTGGCGATTTTCCGCCACACTGGTGTTTTCCAGCAGGAGCGTCAGAACATGCCGGTTGTTCTCCAGCAGATTGCCGCCAGGAAAACTCGCCGTCAGACGCTTCACCACCTCTTCGACCTGATCCGCTTCCAGCCAGGGATTGATCACCTGAAGCTGTTGGCGGAACACCGGCCCCAGCACCACCTCATTGAAGCTTTCCCGCCAAGTCTCCTTGGGGGATTGCTTCATCTCCAAGTCCAACACCTCCCAACCCAATCCGGCCAACTGATCGAGTAGCGGCTTTTCGACATGGTTCCGCTCGTCAATCTTGATATGGGCAGGCGTTTTGTCCTGGTAGGCCATGAGGGTCATCCAGTCAGTGGGCGGCGGGGTCTGGGAGCAGATTGGTGACGGAGACTTCACCGGTGAGGAGGTCGTGCATCAAACCTTTTTTAATGGATCGAAGTTTCGCAATATCGCTTTTAGACGAACTTATTGAGTCTCGACAGCCGGAGAGAATTCTAAATATCCTGACCTGCTCTTCTAGGGGTGGGACACGGAATTGAAATTTTCTAAAATGTTCAAGGTGAATATGAGCCAAGCCAGTTCCAGCAGATAACGCACCAAGCTGTACTAAGAACTCACCACTATCAAAAAAACTCCATATCAGATCAGGAACACAAACATCAATATTTGGCCTTATCTGGGCTACAGAAACGAAAATGCTGAATTTTGGATAAGAATCTTGAACTATCCTGGCGACGCCAAGAGTTCCATCCTTCGTCACCAGAACATCACCACTTGCTGGGTCAGCCCGCTTTATAAACGACCTGTGGTCGCTTTCAGATATGTAGCGAACGCGATCAAATATGATTCCATCTGATGCGGTCATGTCGGTAATGGTGACAAATGGCACGCCATCATCTCTGTATATTGGCGTGTGATGGACTCCATCTACTATTTTAGATGTAATGCTGGATAGTGCCTCTGCTTCCCACTCAACAGGTATCCGTCCCAGCGGCGAGTCCTTGAACTTATGGGTGCCTTCAGAGCGAATGTTGCCGTTCTCATCAATGCCTTTGGTCAGCAAATCCTGCATCAGGCCAGTCTTAATCCGCTGCTGCTTGGCGATAATGGCTTCAGTATTTCTAATAGCGTGATCAAGGGTGGTGATGACTCCGGCAACAGCATCCTGCTCGGGGCGGGAAAGCAGTTCCAACACCATCTCGGATAAAGCTGCTTTGTTAAGCTCGATCTGATTCGTGCTCCCCGAAAAGCAATATGTTTCCATCCTCGTTTGAATGGCAGGGCTTTGAAGTGCTTCAGTCAAATAGCGGGCATTAACAACGGATGGATTCGGCCTAGCGATTGTCACATGGGAATCAGCAAAAAATCGCCTGCCTTCATTGTTTGACCAAAGACCAACACGACCTATTGTGCCCGTTCCCGTGCTGTTTATGCACAGGTCATCTTGATGCAGGACCGCAAATTCTTTGACAAAAACCGCAGAATCATGGGCTCTGGCATGGGAAACATCTACCGTTCCCGCCCTCACACATTTCTGGTTGATTGCGTAAATGGGCGACTCATCATCGATGTAGGCAGGGCTTTGCCCACGGCCCAAGCCAACCAAACAATCAATTAGCTTCTTTTCTGTAAGTGAACTGGCTGTCATCGGAAGTACCTCAGCCGGGCCAAGGTGCCATTCAGGGCCGACTGCATTTTCGACCGGTCTGCTTCAAGCGTCTGGCTTGAAACTGCATATTTGTCCAACAGATTTTCAACTGCGGCGACCAGCACTCGCTTCTCGGCGTTCAGATATCGCAACAATTCCCTGTTCGCATGGTCGTGCAGCTTTTTCAGAATCAGCCGCTTGGCGTCTTCTTCCGTGATCTGCCCGCCAATAGCGGCCAGCAAGCTATCGATCCGTGCAAGACGCTGTTCCAGAGCGGCCTTGTCCTTCTGAAGGGCGTTCAGCTTCTTCTTTTCGTCCTTCGTATTGGGGTTCAGCCCAACCATGGCGGCCTTCGCCTGGACAATCAGTTCCCTGGTTTCCGCCTTGTCGTCATCACCGCCGATGCGTTTCAGCGTCAGCTTGTGATCCAATTCATCCTGTTTCAGCTTCAGCGTGGCCTTGTGGCCCTTGATACGGGACTCGATACGGGCGATGCCGTCTCGCAAGTCCTCATAAGTCTTGCGTTCCTTGGTGGCCGAGGCCGATTTGGCATCCGCCAGATCATCGATCAGTTCTTTCAGGTATTTTTTGACCGTCGCGGCGGTGATCTTTTCCTCACCTTCCTCGGCCTCATCCGGCTCGAAGCTGGCCGATTCGGCGGCGGTTTCGACCGCTTCAGCAAGCTCGGACTGGGCCTCTCCGATCAAGGCTTCCAGTGATTCGATTTCGTCGGCTTCCGTTTGGAAATACTCCGCGATCAAGTAGCTATCGGGGATCAGGGTATGATGCCATCCGGTGGAGATGACCGTCTTCAGATCATAGCGGATGGTCTGCCACCAGTTGACGAAGACCCCCGCACTCTTGAACTCGTCCAACACCCCCAGAGGGTGGATTTGAGTTTTCAGGGTGGTCAGCAACTCGTTGCGGACATCCGGCAATTTCCGGCCTTCACGCAGTTGAGCAAAGTCGTGCCGGGCCACCTGCCACCATTGCTCCAAGGTCGAGTGATGGGCGGCCAACTTGGCGGCCAATGCATCGTCGGCTTCCAAAGTGACCTTGATGGCGGCCTTGGTGGCGATAGCCGGGCGGAAGGCCAGATAGCCAGGGCGTTCCGGCTGGAATACGATCTGCGGATCAATGCCGAACTTGGCAAATTCGGAGTGTTGGGCATTGATCTCGGCTTCAGGGACGCCACCAATCAGATGGGCCTGTACATCTTCCGGTTCGGGTGGCGGGGTGTTGTCCACATAGCGGCGGATGTTCAGGTTGTAATCGTGCTGCTGTGCGATCACGTTCTTATCCACCAGACGGCTGTATCGCTCGATGGTCAGCTTGTGGGTGAAGACATGGTCGATTTTCTCGATGTCTTCGGGGCGAAGCTTGTTCTGATTCTTGCCCTCGGCAAACTCACGATCTGCGTTGATGAAAAGCACCTTGTCCCGCAGGTCGTCGGGCTTGCTCTTGTTCACCACCAGGACGCAGGCCGGAATGCTGGTGCCATAGAACAGGCCGGGCGGCAGGCTGATAATGGCTTCGATGATGTCGTCTTCGATCAGCAGTTCCCGGATCAGCTTTTCCTTGCCGCCTCGGAACAGCACGCCGAGGGGCATGATGGTCGCCATGTGGCCTTCGGGGTTCAGGCTGGCAATCATGTGCTGGACGAACATCAGATCGGCCTTCTTGCCGCTTTCCGGGCAATATTCCCGGAAGCGGTTGGTGAAGGTCATGTTGGCTCGGTTGTAATTCTGCGAGAAGGGCGGGTTGGCGAGCACCCGGTCGAACTTTCGAAGCCGACCTTTCTCGTCCAGAATCAACGGGTCTTCCAGGGTATCCCCATTCTCGACAGTGAACCGCGAGATGTTGTGGAGGATCATGTTCATGTTGCAGATGGACCAGACGGTTCCGTTGGAATCCTGTCCATACAGGGCCAAATCATTGGCATCCTGTCCCTGCTCCTCCACATACTGGTGTGCCTGGATCAGAAATCCGCCAGAACCCGCCGTGGGGTCATAAACGGTATTGCCCGATTGGGGCTTGGTGAGTTGGACCAGCAACCGCACCACTTCCGCAGGCGTATAAAATTCGCCGCCCTTTTTTCCCGCACTGTCGGCAAAGAACTTGATCAGGTATTCATAAGCGGCACCAAGTAGATCCGGGAACTCGAAATTGTCATTCACTAGAACGAAGTTCGGCTGATTAAAGTGGTCAAGAAGGTCTTTCCACTTCTGATCTTGAATCTTGGTTTTGCCTTTGACCGCATTAAAATCGATGTTGTTTTTCAGAACCCCTTCCAGGGCGTCATTCTCATCCTCGATAGCCGCGATGGCCTTGTTGAGCATATTGCCGATGTCGTACTTCAAGTGCTTGAGCGGCGGCACCTCATTGCCTTCCTCGTCAACCCAGCCTTCGTGCCAGCGGGCACGCTGCGGGACAAAGAAGGTATCTCCGTATGACGCCTTGTCGTTCAACACCTCGGCCAGAAGCTCGGGCTGATCCTTCAGATGGGCGTAAGTGCTGTCGCGTAACTGCGACCGTTTGCGGTCGAACTCGTCCGACAGCCGCTTGAGAAAGAGCATCCCAAAAATGAATTCCTTGAACTCGCTGGCATCCATCTTGCCGCGAAGAATGTCCGCCGACTTGAACAGGAAGGCTTCGAGTTGAGAAAGCGTAATTTTTTCGTTCTTCATGTCTGCTTCCGGCCTCGATATTTCAAAAAATCAAAACGATAAATTGGGGTTTTCGGCAGGAATCGCGAAGCCTCGCAGCCCCCAACATCCAATTCATGGTCGCTGCCGTGAGCAAACACATTGCCATCGCCGCAGCAATCAAAGACCGCCTCTGCCCGATTCAACTCTCTTCGGTTGCTCAGAGTATCCATCGGTGGGCCAGCGGGCAATCGGGAGTCTATGGGAATCAGAAATGAACCCGGCCATGGTGACCGAAGCTGTCATGGGGCATGGCTGGCGATCAGATCGAACGCCACCTGAAGCATGGTGGAGTCCGTTTAACGGACATTCCATCGCAGCCGCTGCACCAATAATTCAAGATTTTTGAAACCGTGACATTCGGGCCGCACACTTCCATACGCTGCGGGAAACAGAGCCAGGACAAGAGCGTTCTCTTATCGTTCCAAAATCACCGGCCAATTGATTTCTAATTCGTACGAAACCGCAAATCAGTCAGATTTAAATATCTTGCGGATTTCACCCTGAATACAACCCTGACAATACAATATTATAAGAATGTTGGCAAAGGGCAGTTGCAATACAGATATTGACGCACGCCACATCGCGGCCTTAGTACGAAAAGGAAGCACATTCTAAGTGTGCCAGATACACGATGATGTGGAGTTCATATTATGGGACAAGCCAAACGAAACCGTGATCTTGGGGTCACAAACAAGTCGAACCACTACGACCCGCACCGCCCCCGCAAGGTCGCATTTGTGGACAACAGCAAGGCGGCATCGTTCGCGGAGATGATCCTGGGTTTGGATAAATCCGTAGATGTCCAATTCGGGTTCCCCACGAACTCGGAAGGGGTGACATCCGCTTGGCTGTTCCGGGGCAAGTCTGCCGGGGCTTACGCCTTCGAAATTCCGACTTTCGCCCTCGATACCGACCTTGGCTGTGCGTACTACCTGGGGAAAAACACCAAGAGCCAACAAATGGATGAGTGGGCCATATACGTGGATGGTCCAGATGGCACCGCACTTGATATCTACTTTATCGGTCGCAGCCCAACACCCGACATCGTTCAAGCTGCGGTGCGTTCCGTCATGGACGCATTTGCCGCTGACCCGGTGGCATCCTCCTGGATCGACACCCTAATCTGGGCTCGGAGTGGTCATGGAGCGATTCAGTTCAAATGCAAACTGAGCAAACCCGGTAGATCGCTGGGATTTTCGCCGAACATCGCAAACGGGTTCACCGTCTGCGAGGAGGTCGAGTTCTGATGGACAAGGTCATCAAACTGCTCGCCACCGCACTCGATCCCGCAGCAACCGACCCAGAACGGCTGACGGCCATGAGCAAGATCGCCACGGACCTCAAGGCCAAAGGAATTCACGCAAGCCAACTGGTGATCAGCACGGGCAACGGTCAGATGAGCGGTTCGTCCATCGATTGGGAAGCCGTGGCCGAAGTGCAATTGAGTGAAATTGACCGTCTGCATCGGGAGATATCCAAGCTCAAAGCTGCCCATAAACGGGCGGCCAAGCCTAACGACCGCCGTGGCTGGTCCTCTAAGGTGAAGGCCAACGTGGTGACTGACAAGGATGGGTACGTGGTTGGGTCTTGGTCGTGACCCACATTAACCGCCGCTCATTGAGGTCGAGCGGGCTAATGGTGCAGGCATCGGAATCTATGGTTCCTGCACCATTTCCGATGGCAGGGACACAGGACTGCACTCGCAGCATAAATAAATATGAAAGCGAGGTGCGTCATGCTTAAAAAGTCAAATAACGTAATTCTATTCCCGGAAATTATAGATATGAACCCGGATCATTACGCCAGGACATGCCCTGGATGTGGTGGCATCCATTATCTTATAACGCTCACAAACAAGATCATCTGCGATAACTGTTTTGCTGCTGCCGAGTTTCCCGATGATGAGGTCTGAAACTGAAAAATCCCTGGTTGCCGCAATCCAACGTCGGTTGGCGGAACTGTCTTCCCGATACCCATCATCGATCATGCTGGCCGTAGATGACGAGGGCCGAGCATACCTGGATGCGGCCCTGGAGGATCGCCAGGGGGAAGTGTTACTGACCGACAACGGCGGCGGCGATCTGACTGAGATTCATTGGCAAACGGTTCTCGACCATCTGGGCTTCGTCGCGGTCATCGTCTGGCTGAGCGATCCCCGAGACTTGGCCTTGGTCAGGCAGGCGTGTCGTGAGGTGGAGGAGAATAACCAATAGGAATATACGGGAGAAAATGCCGATCAAAGTTCAAATGGAGGCAGGCCAAATAGGTCGTTTATGTTGTCCATCAACTTATCTGAAGCTGAATTCCGATGCACACGTTTCAATTCGTCCTTGCGGTGTAGCGGTTCCAGGTGGCCATAATATTTTTCTATCATCTGCACGCTGGTCCCCATGTTTTGTGCCAGCAAATAGACATCATTAACGCCGCCATAAACAATTCTGAAATGAGCATATGTGTGCCTGAGCGAATAAATTGTTATTTTTCCATTTTGGTGTTCGTCATGTGTTATTCCGCAATAAGCTAGTAGCTCATTGAAGCTTCTTTTGAAATCGTGAATCGGCTCATCCTTTTGATAATCCCTCCACAGATAATCCGTTGGCCTTGGAAAGGGATTGTCTTCTTCATCACGAACATCTCTCCCGTATAGGGCTTGATGGACATCGTGAAGGAAGGAAATAATCCCGCTGAAACCGGCCACGCCGACAACCTTTCGCACTTTGGTTTTGCTTTCTTGAAGGACAACGTATCCGTCTTTTATGTCCATAAACCGTAATCGCCGAGCCTCGCCAGGGCGAAGACCGGTCATCACCATGAACTGAATATAGACGGCTAAAAGTTGGCGGTAGTATAGGGTCTGGCCATTTGGGACAAGCATGCTTCGCTCCCATGATGCTGCGACCAGTTTTTGGTACTGCTCGCGGGATAAAGCACCACGGCTGTTATCTCCTATGGACGCAGATTTAAATTTCAGAACCTCATAGTTATTTGCATATCCAAGCGATATTGCTTTTTGAATTACACCTCGCAAGGCAACGTCCTCACGTGCCAGGGTTGCCAGACTTGGAGTGCGGTGAATCGCAGGTCTTTTTAGTGTTTGACCATCACGGCTGTAGGTAATGAACTCGATGTCCTTGCCTGGGCCGGTAGACCAGTATTCTTTACGCCAACTGTGGTACTGGGCTATGTCTTTAGGTTTTATAAGAGATATGATCTTGTTGCCAAAAAATGGAAAAAGATATCTGTCTAATATGCCGCGATAATTATTCTTGTTTCTGTCGCTAATTGGTCGTGCCGTCACTTCGGCGAACCAGAGTTCGCCGATCTGACGGAATGTTCGCTGATCGAGAGGGATGCCAAATTCTTCAGCAAATCGTAGGCGATCATAGTGCCGTTCAGCTATCCGTGCAGCCTCATCGGCATCCGCTGTTTTTGTTGAAAAGCGATCAACCTTTTGGTCGGGTCGATGGACGGATGCTTGCCAGATATCGGACTTGCTGTCGCTGCGGCGGTAAAGGCGGATCGATCCGCCTTTCACCGTGAAACTGTCCCGCTCGAATTTTCCCATGCCGTCGCCCTTTCGACCCCGCTGCCGCGTGTGAGTCTGTGAGTCAAATGTGACTCACGAGGGGTGATATTCACGGATTGTACTCGTGAATCATCCCTTTTGGAAGGCATGTGAGTGCGTGTGAGTGGGGTTCGGGGGTGCCATTGGCACCCCCTACTTACCCTAATTTATTGATTTACTTCGGAAATTTGGTGGAGCCGAGCGGGATCGAACCGCTGACCTCCTCATTGCGAACGAGGCGCTCTCCCAACTGAGCTACGGCCCCTAAAGGGAAGCGAGATAATGTTCAAACCGCCCCGCCCTGTCAAGCGCCAGTCTTAGCCGATTCGGGGAGATTACCAGCGCATCTGACCGCCGAGCGGTTTGGCCTTGACGGCGCCGCGTCGGGTGATCAGAACCCAGTCGTTGAATTGCATGTAGCGCGGAGCCAGGAACTGATAGATATCTCGGATGCGGTTGGTATTTTCGTCCGAACGCACGATGAACACCGTTTTCCAGACCTGGATAAAATCCTCCCATGGCAGCAGACGACAATGCAGAGCGTCGCGGACTTGCCGGATATAGCCGATCTGGTTCTCGATATTCTTTAGCATGGACAAGATTTCGCCGGTCTGGGCGTCAACCTGGTCGAAGTAGTCTTGCAGCAACTTCAAGGCCCGCTGCGACAGGCGCGCCACTTGGTCGGTGGTGTCGATCATGGAGCGGTCGGCGCCATAAAGGCGGCGCAGCCCTTGCAACTTCTCGTCGATCTTCTGAACCTCGCCGAAGGTGTCGCGGAGCGCCTCGATATAGGCCAGTTCCTTGGCCAACTGTTCGATATAGCGCACGACCTCGTCCCGGTTCTCGCGCCCCAGGCCCAGTTCCTCCGCCGCTTCGGTAAAGGCAAGCTGGATGTTCTTCTTGACCTGGGGGTCGTCGGCGACCTGGGCCAGCTCCGCGACGCTGCTGATGACGTGTTCGTTGCCGGTCAGCCACGTCACCAACTGCATGGTCAGGCGCTGATAGGCGATGCGGCGGTGGCGGTCCTGAGGCTCCCACGAAGCTTCGCGGGTGGTGACTTCCTTGGGCAGGGAATCGCCGGGCCGCAGGCCGCGGACGAATTGCAGCCCC
The DNA here is from genome assembly GCA_030651575.1 of Phaeospirillum sp. GTDB lineage: Bacteria > Pseudomonadota > Alphaproteobacteria > Rhodospirillales > Magnetospirillaceae > Phaeospirillum. The sequence continues at coordinate 125,896 of JAUSFB010000080.1, read as the reverse complement.
TCGGCCACCTTGTCGAGCATGCGGAAATCGTGGCTCTCTTCCTTCAGCATGAATTCCCGCTTGATGCCTTCCATCGCCAGAACCGCTTCATTGGTGGCGAGTTTCAGCACCGCCACCGGTTCTCCCGAGTCGGTCAGGCGGAAATACAGGTCCTCGAAGGAACTGAAAAATTTGTGCTCGAACGTGATCTCGCCTTCGAGTTCCGGCAGAGCAACCTTGTCTTTACCCTTGTCGTCCGCTTCCGCAGCCATAATTACCCGCCCACTAAACCCCACCGGCGTGCCCCAAGCGCGCCAATCCCCGAATCAGGTATACTTCAGTCAGTATGCCCAGCCCGAGGGCTGTGAACAAGTGCTCCTGGCGATTTATCGCTATTCGATGAATTCCGGCTCGACAAACAGATGGCCGGGTCGGCCATGGATATAGCCGTTGGCGAATTCGGCGCCGGGGCACAGGCGGGCCAGGGCGGCCTCGGCCTCGGGCGCCGCCATTTTCCGGTCGAGCACGGCCCGGAACAGCCGGGCCACTCCCGCCATGTCGAAGGTCTGCGGCCAGAGACGGAACCGCCCGACGCCGCGCGCAGCAAGGTTGGTCACATCGCCCAGCAGGTCCATGTGGTGATAGGACATGGTCTGGGTGCCGTTGACCGCCAGAAACGGCACTTCGTCCAAAGTCTCCACCGCCATGCCGTCGGGGTCGTCGGCGCAGACATATTGGCAGCCGTCCTTGGTCAGGTTCCGGGCGCGGGCGGCATAGCAGCGGGCGGAGATGGCAAGAGGCAGCCGCCCGAACGCCTGGACCTCGATTTCGACCTTGGCTGCTGCCGTCAGGCTGGCGATGGCGTCGGCCGACAGTTCCGCCGGCAGGCAGACGCGCATGGCTCCCATGGCCTCCAGAGTGGCCAGGGTGCCTTCGTTGTAGATATTGAGCAGGGGGCCGGCGACGAATGGCCGCCCGGCCATCAGGGCCGCCACCGAGATGTCGTTGGCCTCCACCAGGATATCGGCGGCCCCGGCCAACTCGCGCGCCGCGTTTAACTCGCGGTCGGTCATGATCAGGGCCAGCGACGACAGCACCACGTCCTTGCCGGCGGCGGTCAGGCGCTCGATGATTTCGGGGATGAAGGGTTCGAGGAACGGCGTGCGTTTGGAGCAGACCACCTCGCCCACATGGACGGTGTCCAGGTCGGCTTCGTCGGCCATGCGGAAATAGAAGTCGCGCAGGGTTTCCGGCTTCCAGTTGAACAGGACCGGCCCCAGACTCAGCTTCGCCTTGTTCATCGCCACGCCTTTTCGTATGCGCCGGTGGTTTGTTTGCCGCCTTCGGTGATGCGGTCGAGGTCGATTTCGGGCAACGGACGGCCCGCCATCACCGCGTCGATGCCCTGGCGGAAGGCCTGGACCACGGCGGCCACATAGGCGCGGCCGCGCTGGCGACCCTCGATCTTGAAGGCGGTGACGCCGGCTTTGATCAGGTCGGGCAGGATGGTCAGCGTGTTGAGCGAGGTCGGTTCCTCGAACAGATAGCTGGCCTTGTCGTCGGCGATGAACCGGCCCTTGCACAAGGTGGGATAGCCGGCCGGCTCGTTGGGAGTGAATTTGTTGATGGTGAAGCCGCCCAGTTCCGAGGTGATGCCCTGGGGGGTCTCGGTATAGCGGACCTCGCCGGCCGGCGAGCAGACGCCGTTCATGTTGGGCGACTGGCCGGTGGCGTAGGAGGATAGGGCGCAACGACCCTCGGCCATGACGCACAGGCCGCCGAAGACGAAGACCTCGGTCTCCACCGGAGCGATACGGGCGTTGATGGCGGCTATTTCCTGGACGGTCAGCACACGGGGCAGCACCACCCGCTTGATTCCGAACCGTTCGGCGTAAAAGCGGATGGCGTCGGGGTTGGACGCCGCCGCCTGCACCGACAGGTGCAGCCGGAGTTCGGGATGGGTCCGCGCCGCATAGTCGATCAAGCCGATATCGGCCAGGATCGCCGCGTCGGCCTTTAGCCGCGCCGCGTCGTCCACCGCCTGATGCCATAGCTGGGGCTGGCCGGCGCGTGGAAAGGTGTTGATGGCCACCAAGACCTTGGCGCCACGGGAATGGGCGTAGGCGATGCCCTCGCCCAGCTCCTTGCGGCTGAAATTAAGGCCGGGAAAATTGCGGGCGTTGGTCTCGTCGCGAAAGCCCACATAGACGCAGTCGGCGCCGGCATCCACCGCGCTTTTCAACGCCGCCGGGGTGCCGGCCGGGCAGACCAGCTCGGGGCGGGTCAGGGCGGCCGGCGTCGTTGCCGCCATCATGCCGCCCCTCCTCGGCGAGCGGCCTTGCGCAACTGCTTGACCTCTCCCTCCAGGGCAGAGATGCGGGCGCTTTGGGCGTTGACGTCCTTGACCGCCGGAGCGATCAGCGACGTGCGCAACATCTCGAAATCATCGCGCATGCGGCCGATCAAGCCGATGGCTGCGCCGGCCAGTCCCCGGAACGGGCGGCCCAGCGGCCCCAGTTGCAGGGAAATATCCTCGATCAGGTCGATGCCGGCGCCGTCGATGGCGTTGCGCAGGGCGACCACCACCTCGGTATCGCCCTCGATCACCAGGCGGCGCGAAAAGAACAGGGCGTCGCCGTCGACCTTGCCCTCGGCCAGGGCAATCAGCATTTCCAGCGGCCCGTGGATGGTGGCTGCGACCTCGGCCGGATCGATCTCGCGCCGCACCGTCAGGCGTGGGTCCTCCGGGTTGGGGTCCAGCAGGATGACGAAGGGCAGGTCGGTGGGATCGATGCAGACCGGCTTATCGGCGTAATCGGCCATGCGCTCCAAGATATCCGGGTGGCGGCGGCGGATGATGGCCAGCATGTGGTCGAAGACCGGCTGTAACAGTTGCGGTCGCACCGGCCTTAGCGCCACGCCCAGCAGCAGCATCGGCGAGAACGGCGGCGTCACCGTCTTGGTGGCGGCGCTGGCATGCCCTTGTCCCATGGATGAGGCCTCTCTTGATCACGACGCATTGCAGGTTTGTCGGTACTATGGGTCATAGCCCCCCTCATTGATGCCCGTCAAGCGATCGGCATTCAGGCTGGCGGCAGATAAATCGATTTTGTCGATTTTTGAAACGTTAAATTCCAATTTCAATCGATTAATTTTGTCAGCTACTGTTTGTGCATCGGATCAACCCAAGGAGACACTCCAATGGCCTACAATACCGCTTCTCCGACCATCAAGAACTTGGAAGCCGCCTTTGCCGGCGAATCTATGGCCAACCGCAAGTATCTCTACTTCGCCCGCCGGGCTCGCGAGCTGGGAGCGGTCGATGTCGCCGAGGCGTTCGAGCGGACTGCCGAGCAGGAAACCGCCCATGCCTTCGGCCACCTGGAACTGCTCTATCCCAAGGCCGAACTGACGGTGGAGTCCATGTTGCAGATGGCCATCGACGGCGAGACCTACGAATACACCGAAATGTATCCCCAGTTCCGTCATCTGGCCGAGCAGGAGGGCAACAGCGCCGCCGTCGCCGAAATGGACGGACAGATCGCCGAGTCCAAGGAGCACGCCGTGCAGTTCGCCAAAATCCTCGCCACCGCCGCCAAACGCTTCGCCGCCCTGGCCAAGGTGGAAGAACGGCACGCCAACCACTACCGCGACACCCTGAAGGCCCACAAGGGCGCTTGAGACCGTCATTCCAGAGGAGACCAAAGCCATGAAGAAGTATGTCTGCGTCGTCTGCGGATTCACCTATGACCCCGCTCTCGGCCTTCCCGGGGAAGGCATCCCCGCTGGAACCGCCTTCGAGGATATTCCCGACGACTGGTGCTGCCCCGATTGCGGCGTGTCGAAGTCCGATTTCGAAGTCCAGGAGGGCTGAACCATGAGCGGCGTCGTCATCATCGGCAGCGGGTTGGGGGGATACTCCCTGGCTCGCGAGCTTCGCAGGCTCGATCCGGCTATCGCCATCACGGTAGTCACGGCCGATGGCGGCGAGGCCTACAGCAAGCCCATGCTGTCGGCGGCTTTTGCCCAGGGCAAGGACGTCGCGGCCCTGGCGCAGAAATCCGCCGGGCAGGTCGAGGCGGAACTGAGGCTGCGGGTGATCACCCGCAGCCGGGTCACCGCCATCGATCGGGCGGCCCGGCGGCTGACGCTGGATGGCGGCGAAGCGATCGCCTATTCCAGCCTGGTTCTCGCTATCGGCGCCGACCCGCGGGCCTATCGGGTGGCTGGCTCGGAGGATGTCACGGTTCACACCGTCAACGATCTCGACGATTACGCCGTCTGGCGCGACGGCCTGATCCCCGGCGGCCGGGTTCTGCTGATCGGCGCCGGGTTGATTGGGTCGGAATTCGCCAACGACCTGACCACCGCCGGCCAGCGGGTCAGCGTGGTCGATCCCGCCCCGTGGCCGTTGGGCCGTCTGCTGCCCCAGGAACTGGGCGATGAGCTGGCGACGGCTTTGGGTGGGATCGGAGTCAGCTTTCACCTGGGTCGCTCCATCACCGCGCTGGAGCCGGGACGGGCGGTCTTGGACAACGGCGCTGTCGTTGCATTCGACAAGGCGCTGTCGGCCATCGGTCTGGTTCCGCGAACCGCGCTGGCGGCGGCGGCGGGGCTGGTGGTGGATAAGGGTATCGTGGTGGACCGGTGGCTGCGAACCTCCGACCCCCATGTCTTCGCCCTGGGGGACTGCGCCCAGACCGAGGCCGGGCCGTTGCCCTTCGTCTTGCCGCTGATGGCCGAGGCCCGGGCGCTGGCCGCGACCCTGGCCGGCAATCCGACCGAGCTGAGGTTGCCCGCCCTGCCGGTGGTGGTCAAGACGCCCGCCCTGCCGGTGGCGGTCTGTCCGCCGGCTCCGGGAGCCGGCGGGACGTGGCGGGTCAGCGGTGAAGGCCGCGACCGCAAGGCGCTGTTCGTCGGCGATGATGGCCGGATGCTGGGATTCGCCCTGAGCGGCGGACTGACCGCCGAGCGGCAGTCCCTGGCCAAGGAGATGCCCGATTTGATTTAACCTCGCGACCCCGACGGGGAAGGCTTGGCAGGACGCCGTGGGATGGTTAGTTTTGTCGGGGGGGGAGGGAGCGGCCGAGAGGATTGCGCCATGCAGATAGATGTCGACCTGAGCCAAGTCACCGCGCTCATCATCGACGACAGCCGTTATGCGCGATCGTTTATCAAGACGGCGCTGCAATCCTTTGGCATCCGGACCGTCCTGGAGGCCTCGGACGGCCCCTCGGGGCTTGAGACCCTGCGGGAAAAGACGGTTCATCTGATCATCGTCGATCAGGACATGTCGCCCATGAGTGGTGTCGATTTCACCCGCTATCTCCGTGGCGGCGACATGGTCGCCACCGTCGATACCGCCGTGCTGATGGTGTCCGGCGACGCCGCCAAGGAGGTGGTGGTCGACGCCAGGAACGCCGGAGTCAACGAGTTCCTGGTCAAGCCGATCTCCACCGAGTCGCTGTACCGCCGCATCCGCAACGTCCTGGTCAACCCCAAGGCCTTCGTTCACACCCATTCCTTTGTCGGCCCCGATCGCCGGACCTTGTCGCGGCCGCCGCCGGGCGTGCCGGAACGCCGGGTCGCCCCACCGCTGCCAAAGCCGCCGCCCATCGTCATGGCGCCGGGGGTCTCGTCCCCCTCCGGCCAGCCGTCGCCGTCGATCAACCTGCCCAAGCCCGAGCCGGTGGAGCGGACCGGGCGCCGGAAATTCAACGCCGGGCAGGTCATCTTCGCTGAAGGCGACCGTGGCGATGTCGCCTATGTGATCGAAAACGGCCGGGTCGGCATTTATAAGACCATCGACGGCCGCAAGGTCTTGCTGGGGCAGATCAGGACCAACGGCGTGTTCGGCGAAATGGCGTTGATCGATGACGAGCCGCGCATGGCTTCGGCCATGGCGGCCGAGGACACCACCTGTCTGGTGATCCCCATGTCGGCGCTGAAAGCCCAGATCGGCAAGACGCCCGATCTGGTCATCCTGGTGCTGGAAACTCTGCTGAACGATATCCGCAAGATGGGTCGCGAACTGGGGCAGGTGCGCGCCACCTTGGAAAAGAAGCGCGGGAGAGGGTGATCGCAGTTCAGGGGTGATTAGGACAGGGCGTCGGGAGGATTTTCCGCCGGAGACCGGCGATTCCGGCGGGCCTCACCGGGCCATGACGTCAGGCAGGGTGAAGAAGAACGTGCTGCCTTCACCCAGAACGCTTTCCACCCGGATTCGGCCGCCATGGTGCTCGACGATCTTTTTGCAGATGGCTAGGCCGATGCCGGTTCCGTCATATTTCTCCCGGGTGTGGAGGCGCTGGAAAATTCCGAAGATCTTGTCCGCATACGCCTCTTGAATGCCGATTCCATTATCGGCCACTGCGAACCGCCAGCCATCGTGCTCCCTGACAGCCGAGATTTCGATCTTGGGAGTACGCTCCGCATGGCGGTATTTCAGGGCATTGGCGATCAGATTTTGGAATAGCCGACCGATCTCGGCGGCCCGGCAGGTTATGACCGGCAAGTCCGGGGCCACCACGATCCGGGCCTCGCTTTCCGTGATGGCAACCTGAAGCGAGGTGAGGGCCGTCGCCACGACCTCGCCCATATTCACGGGCGACGGCTGTTCCGGCGTCCGTCCTACCCGCGAGAATTCGAGCAGATCGCGGACCAGGCAATCCATCCGCACGGCCCCATCCCTGGCGAAGGCGATGAACTCGTGGGCGCCCTCGTCCAGTTGCCCGCCATAGCGCCGCTCCAGCAGTCCCATATAGCTGCTGACCATGCGCAACGGCTCGCGCAGATCGTGGGAGGCCACATAGGCGAACTGCTCCAACTCGGCATTGGAGCGGAGAAGGGCGATTTCCAGGGTCTTGCGCTCGGAGATATCGCTGACCACGCCGTTCCACAGCCTTTCTCCCGCCGGCCCTTCGGTCGGCTCCGACTCGATGCGGATCCAGTGAATTTCCCCCCGGATGACGAAGCGGCCTTCCCATTCGAAGTGCAGCAGGCCGGCGATCGCCGCCTGACTGGCCTGAATCAGGCCGTCCCTGTCGTCCGGGTGCGCCGCCATGAAGGCCGGCGTTGGATCGCGCAGCACCGCCTCCTCATCCAGATCGAGGATCTGGCAGAAGCGGGGACTGACATAGTCGAACCGGCCGGTCCCATCCGCCATGGCGTGAAAAACATAGACTCCGACCGAAATGTTTCGCACCAGCCGGTCATAGCGCAGGTTGACGTCGGAGATGGCGCGCTCCATGAGCTTGCGCTCATTCACATCCTCGGTGATGCACATCAGGAAGATAAAGTCGCCGTCGATGGTGATTGGCTTCAAGATATAGTGGAAGGTCGATGTCTTGCCGCCGGTGGTCGAGGTATATTCCGTCTCGAAGTTGACGGTTTCGCCCGCCATGGCGCGGTGGAGCGGGGCGCTCAGGGATTGGTCGCGGGCATCGGTGAACATGTTGAATCCGATGATGTCCGCCCGGGAGGCTCCCGCATATCCGGTGAAGGTGTCGTTGCACTCGATGATGCAGCCGTCATGGTCCAGCATCCAGATGCCCAGCGGCGCCTGGGTGACCAGGGCCTGAAGTTTGGCTTCGCTCTGCCGCAGGGCGCTTTCCGCCTCCCTGCGTTCGGCAAGTTCGGTTTCAAGCCGGGCGGATTGCTCGGACAGGTGGCGCCGGGCCTGTTCACTGACGGTCATGGACCGGATCAGCTTTACCGCGAAGGTCCAAAACAGCGCGCTGGCGATGATGCCGGCCAGGGAGAGGGCGAATAAATCCTCGCGCCAATGGGACAGCAGGTCCTCGGTGGGGACCGTGACGGCGATAATCAGGTTGTAGTGCTTCAGCAGCCTGAAGCTGATGAGCCGGTTGATCCGGTCGTAAACGCCGTCGATCCGATAGGAGCCGTGATCCTTCCTGGAAAATTGCTCGATGAAATCGGGGGAGTCGGCAATCGACTGACCGATGATTCCCTCGATGGTGGGGGCGCGGAACAGGGATACGCCATCGGCCCTGATAATGGTGATGGATCCGCGCGGCTTGATCCGCTGCGCCTCGAAAATCGCGACCACCCGGCTCAGGTCCAGGACGCCGGCGATGACCGCAACATCGGGGGCGGCGGTCGATTCGACCGGAAAGGTTACCGGAATGATCCACTTGTTGTTCGCCGGGCTGACCGTGGGCTGACCGATGTAAAAACCACGGGTCTGGGGGTCGGCCTGCGCCCGGATGCTCTCGCGATCCAACACATTGCCGAGAGGTTGGCCGGTCGGGTCGGGGATCTGGCGCAGGTCGCCGTTCCGGCTGATGGTGCGGATATCCATTGCCCCGTCGGACAGGCGTCGAAGCTGATCGACCAGTCGCACGAAGCCGGGCGTGGTGTTGGGGCTCTCGGTGGCGTGATTGGTCAGCCATTCGGTCGCGGCGACAAGCGAAACCTCGGTGACCTTGAACAGCCGGAAGGTCTGTTCTTCAACGGCGACGGCAAGCTGCGACAGTTGCGCCTCGCTGGCGGAGATGGTGCGGGACCGTTCGGAGACAGCCCAGACTCCGATCGCGGCCCAGGTGGCGGCGATCAGGAATCCCGTCACGATGGCGATGTGTCGGCGAGAGCTCCCCAGTCCCTTCATCCGGCAACCCTCGACAACCAAAATGCGCGGCCCACCGCCCCTTCATCTGACCGAATGGTTCGGCCCTATGTCCTATGGACTAGTCTAGCTCAGGCGAGGATTCTGGTAAATTGGCAATTGATCACCAGGGCTAATAGAGAATTATTACAATCCACCAGTCCGACGGCTGAACGCCGCTTGTGCGAAAGGCGGGGTCTTTCGCTAAAATCTGGACAATCGCGCCGCCACGTCTCACTATTCATCCAATACGGTAAACACCCGAGGAGCAATGGGAGCCATGAGCGGTTGGGGTTGTGTTCACGATCAGAACGGCATATGCACCAAGATCGCCAATCGCCCCTGCGACCCCGGCATGAAGGGATGTGTTCTGGCCGGTCGCTTCCGCTTCACCAATCCGGCGAAGAATCGTGGCGGCGCTAGCGCCGAGGCTTCCCGTGAAGATGGGCAGGGGGAGAGCCCACCCGAAGCGGTGAGCTAGAACCAATACCTTTGGTTTCGCATTCCCAATTGACGCCCGGTCGGGCGATAGGGTTTATTGAATTTAAATCGAGGAAGGCGCTCGGAAAAGAAGCGCCGAAAAAGCAGTAATATCGTCAGGGAGACAAATATGACGGGTCAAGGCGGCGGGGTTTCCCCGGCGGCGATGGGTGCCGATTCTTTTGCGACCGATGTTCTTCGGAAGATCGATAGTCTCAGCCTGGAGGTTGCCGATATCGCCGGCACCATGGAGGGGCTGGCGCGCTTCGTAAAGCATCAGGAGGAGTTGTTCTCCCACCTGAAATCCGTCGCCCACACCATGGCCGACGCCATCGGCCAGATCGATCTGGCCGGTCAGGAAACCCGCGCGGTAACCATCGAGGCCGGCCGACAATCCTCGGATTCTCTGCGGACCATCGATGCGGCGCTGTCCGGCGTCAATCGTCTGGTGGGCGCCGTTCAGGGTATCGAGCAGCAGCTGGAAGGGTTGGAGGGCGCCCTGGGCGAGGTCTCCACCATGTCGCGCAGCATCCAGAAGATTGCCCGGCAGACCAATCTGCTGGCGCTTAACGCCACCATTGAAGCGGCGCGGGCGGGAGACGCTGGCAAGGGTTTCGCCGTGGTCGCCACCGAGGTCAAGACCCTGGCGCGCCAGACCGGCGACGTGACCAGCGGAATTGACGACACGGTCCAAAAACTGTCGGGATCGGTCACCGAACTGATCGAGACCTCGACCGACACCTTGAAGATGGCCGATTCGGTCGGTTCGGGTGTCGGGGTGATCAATCAGGCGGTTTCGGTATTCGGCGAGGCTATCGGCACCGTCGAAGGCAAGGTCGCCAACATTTCGGAGGCGGCGTCTCATTCCCTGGCCCAGTGCAATGGGGTCATCGACGAAATCGACAAGTTCTTCGAAGGCATCGCCATGACCAGCGACAGCCTGGCCAAGGCCGACGAACGTATCACCTCGCTGCTGGGCAGTTCCGAGGAACTGATGAGCTACATCGCCGCGTCGGGGTTCCGCACCGCCGATACGCCGTTTATCGAGACGATCCAGGCCACCGCCGGAAAGATCAGCGCCGCATTCGAGGAGGCGGTGGCCAATGGCCGGATCTCCATGGCGGATCTGTTCGACGAGAACTATCAGCCCATCCCCGGCACCAATCCGCAGCAGCACAATACCCGGTTCGCCGCCTTTACGGACATGGTCCTGCCCCAGTTCCAGGAGGCCAATCTATCCTTTGACGAGCGGGTGGCCTTTTGCGTCGCCTGCGACCGCAATGGCTATATCGCCACCCATATCAACAAAGTGTCGCAGCCCCAAGGCCCCGATCCGGTGTGGAATAATGCCAATTGCCGCAACCGCCGTATCTTCAACGACCGCACCGGCCTCGGCGCCGGACGCAATACCAAGCCCTTCTTGTTGCAGACGTATCGTCGCGACATGGGGGGCGGCAAATTCGTCATGATGAAGGACGTGTCGGCCCCCATCTTCGTCCAGGGACGGCACTGGGGCGGCGTTCGCTTTGGGTATCGAATTTAGCCGATGACGGCGGTGGGGAAACCTGGGGTTGCCTCATCGCTATTTTTGCATGGCCCGAAACCCCCAGCTGGGGGATGGCGGCTTGGCTTCGCGAGGCGTATCATGGGTGCATCATAGGTATGCATTCCGGCTGGGAGGGCGCCATGACGACCAATATCCTTACCGTAATCTCCGCAATGGCCGAGGTGGCGACGGTACCGCGTCAGGGTGACCACACCCGACCGCGTCAACCGGTGATCACCCTGTCCCGCGATTTCGGCTCGGGCGGCGATATCATCGCCACCCGACTGTGTCAGCGGCTGCATCTGCCGCTTTACGACGAGGACCTGCTGCGTGAAGTGGCGGGACGCCTGCAAGACGATCCCGCGATCATCCGCCTCCTGGACGAGGGTTTCGGCCGCGCCAAGGATATGTGGCTGTACCGCTTGTTCTCGGGCAAGGATATCAGCCCCGACGCCTATCGCGACACCTTGGTCAAGGTGGTGATGAGCCTGGGCCGCTTGGGCGGCGTCATCGTCGGTCGCGGCGCCCATGTCATCCTGGCCGAGGAATGCGCCTTGCGGGTTCGCATCGCCGGCTCGCCGGAGGCCTGCGCCAAGCGCATGGCCGGCGGCGGTCACGGCACCGAGGTCGAGATTCTGGCGCAGGCCAAGGAGATCAATCATCGCCGCGGCAAATTCGTGTGGGAGGTGTTTCATTCGCGCCTGTCCGACGCCAACGAGTTCGACGTGACCATCAATACCGACCGCATGGACGATTTCGAGGACGTGGTCGATATGATCGTCATCCTGGCCGAGGCTATCCACAGCGGCCGGGTCCTGCGCGACGACCTCAAGAAGAAGTGAGAGTGGAATAAAGGCACAAGATCCCCCCGCCAAGGCGCGTGGCCTCGGCGGGGGGATGTCCTTACTTATCCTTCTTGGGCTTCTTGACCTTGCCCAGGGCGCTTTCCAATGCGTCGGCGACGGTGCGCATGACCTTGACGCGGGCGAGGGACTTGGAATTGGCCTCGATCAGGGTCCACGGCGCGTTGCGGGTCGAGGTGCGCTCGACCATGTCGTTCACCGCCTGCTCGTATTGATCCCATCTTTCGCGGTTGCGCCAATCCTCGTCGGTCAACTTCCACTTCTTGTATTCGATCTCGCCACGGGCGGTGAAGCGGGCCAACTGCTCTTCCGAGGTGATGTGCAGCCAGAATTTGCACATGACGATGCCATGCTGGGTCAGTTGCTCCTCGAAGTCGTTGATCTCGCCATAGGCGCGACGCCAGGCCTCGTCGGTGCAAAAGCCCTCGACCCGCTCGACCAGGACGCGGCCGTACCACGAGCGGTCGAACACGGTGACGCGGCCGGCGCGGGCGACGTGGCGCCAGAACCGCCAGAGATAGTGCTGGGCGCGCTCTTCTTCGGTCGGGGCGGCGATGGGGATCACCTGATAGTCCCGCGCGTTGAGGGCGTTGGTGAGGCGGCGGATGGTTCCGCCCTTGCCGGCGGCGTCCCAACCCTCGAACACCAGGGCGGTGGAGACCCCCTTTTCCTTGGCGACGTGGTAGAGATTGGCCAGCCGGGCGCGTTGCTCCTGGATGGCCTTGTTGTATTCCTCGCCTTCCAGCATCTGGGTCATGTCCAGCGAGGACAGGATCGAGGGCTGAGAGGCCAGCGCCGTCGGCTCGGGCTTCTTGCTCTTGGCGGCCTTGCCCTTGATCTCGGCGTTGATCTTCTTCACCGCCTCGCGATTGGCGAGGTGCTTGGAGATGGCATCCTTCAAGGTGTTGAGCACGACCGCCGAGCGATAGCGGGAATCGGCGCCCTCGACGATCTGCCAGGGGGCGTGGCCCTTGCTGGTATGCATGATCAGCCGTTCGGCCGCCGAGACGAACTTGTCGTACATGTTGAAGTGTTCCCAGTCCGTGGCGGTCACCTGCCAGGCGGTCATGGGGTCCTTTTCCAGGACTTTCAGGCGCCTCTTCTGGGCTTTCTCCGACAGGTGCATCCAGAATTTGAGGATCAGCGCCCCTTCATCGGCCAGGGTTTTTTCGAAATGGACGATGCGTTCCAGGCTCTCGTCCAACTCGGCGACGGTGGTCTTGCCATAGACCCGGTCGACCAGCGGCGCGTGATACCAAGACGACATGAACAGGCCGACCTTGCCCTTGGGCGGCAGGTCACGCCAGTAGCGCCAGTATTCCGGCCGCTCGCGCTCTTCGTCCGAGGGCTTGCCATAGGCGCGGGTGACGATCCAGCGCGGGTCCATCCACTCGTTGATCAGGTTCACGGTCTCGTTCTTGCCCGCGCCGTCGACGCCGGCGAACAGTACGATGACGGGAAAGTCGGCTTGTCGCAGCTGCTGTTGCAGATCCAGCAATTCGGTGCGCAGGCCCGGCGCCATGGCGTCGAAGTCTTCGCGCGAGATTTTACGTCCCAGTTCCGCCGCTTCAAACATGCTTCCCCCCTTGGACCGATCAACCCTGGCGATCAGCCTAGGCTGAATACCAGGAGGCGGCAAGGGGCGGCGCTGGTCTCCGGCGGAGGAATCTCCTATATTTCATGGCAATAAGCCCCTCGGTCGCCGGCGCGGGTCTTTCGGTTTGCAGGAGAGTGACCCATGCCCAAGAGCGTAACCCTGGTTCTCGATGACGGTCTGGCCGAGCGTCTCGACCGCTTCGCCGAGGAAAGGGGCTTTGATCCCGCCGGGGCGCTGGACCATGCGGTGCGCGCCTTCCTCGACGGCGAGGATCGCGCCCGCCTCGCCACCGAAGCGGTGGTGTCGGCCGCGCGGGAGGGGCACTCCAGCGCCGCTCCGGGGCTGGCCCTGGGGGATGATGAAATGCGGCGGTGGCTCCTCAGCTGGGGCGCCGAGGACGAACGCAAGCGGCCCCGGAGCTGCTAGGATGGCGGCCGGCATGTGGTGGTCGGATGCGGCCCTCGACGACCTCCACGCCATCCGCGCCGGCCTGACCCCGGACGCCGCCAAGCGGGTGGGGCGGATCATCGTTGACGCCACCGATTGCCTGATCGAGTTCCCCGAGCGCGGCCATGCGGGAGCGGCGGCGCGAACCCGCGAACTGCCGCTGCCCGGCCTGCCCTGGCGAGTGATCTATGGGGTAGCCGAGGAGGGCGGCGGCGTGACAATCCTGCGGCTGTTGTCGGCATCAGCCGGATGGTCCGCAGCTTAAAATCGTCCTATTATCCACCGTCACAACAAGAAGGGGCGGTTCAGCGCAATGGACGATAAGGTTGAAATTCGGTTGTGCAACGCGTGACACGGCGGCCATCCACATTCGCCCTTGCCACCCAGAGCTTCTGGCTGAGTTACATCGTTTCGACCACCGACCCGTTCCGTTACGACGCCTACGAAGTCAAGCTGGATTGGGGTCTGGTGAAAAAGGGCGTGGAGGGCGAGCATGCGTTCGGCGTCGGCTTCGACATCGTTCCTGCCCTCATGTCGTTCTCCAGCGCCCAAGTGGCGCAGGCCTTCTCGCGTTGGCTCCCGGTTGAACGCTGTATCGCTTTCGAGAACCGAGCGGACCCGCTTACCGCACGAGAATTTGTGGACCGACTGGCGGACACTGGCGCCGCCGTGGCCCTACGGCTGGCCAGGGGCTCCAGCGGGGGAATTTGGAATCCAGGATCAGCAGCCTTCGGCCACCTCCGCTGGATGGCCGAACGTCAGCAGCCCTCCACAATGGCTGCAATATCATGAACCGCGATGCACCTATAGAAACATGCCGTCGAGATCGTCATCCGGATCCCCTGTCCTTGACTGGAGCACTGTCGTGGCAGAATCGTCCTTTGCAACGGTCTGATGGATAAGGCGTTCTCTGTCCATGGTGTAGCAGGGTTGCATCAGGCGGTGGATGTCCTGGTGGACGGTGTCGTCGAGATCGGATTCGGCGGCAAGGCTGTTGGCGGTGACGGTCAGGCGGGTGACTCCGTCCATGGCCGCCGCTCCTGCCCGATGATGAATGTCGATTCCGGCGGCGGTCGCCGTCAGGGCCGCCGAAACCTCGCCGGCATCGGTCCGCAGTTCGGTCAGGGCGTTGGACATGGCGTCTCCCAGGTGCGAGAGCGCGACCATGGAGTCGGCCATGATCGCCACCGGGTCGCCCGACTGGTCGCCGCCGCCTTCGGATGCGGCGTCAGCCAGGGCGTCGGCCAGGGCGAGGACGGTTTTCAGCAGTTCGGCGATGGAGTGGGAACAGTCTTCCGTCCGCTTGCTGCACGCCCGCAATTCATGGGCGACGACGCCCAGCGCCCGCCCGTCATCGCCGAGCCGGCCGCATTTCAGCGTGGCGTTGAGTCCCATGACCCGCATATCGGCATCGATGGACTGGATGGCGGCAAGGTCGGCGGCCATGGCGCGAAAGCCTTCCGAGACGGCGGTGACCACCGATCCGGCGCGCTCGCGGGCTCCGGCGGAGGCGGTGAGCAGTTTGGTGGCGCGGTGGATGTCGTGGTTGATCTCGGCGATGAAAAGTCCGCCGCCGCTTCCGCCGAACGCCGCTTCCGCCTCGGCCAGGATATCGGCGGCATCCCCGGCCAGGGCCGACAGGTTGCGAGCCAATCCTTCGACCTCATTGCGATAATCGTCCGCGCCTCCCGCCAACTGCGCCGCCTGGAGGCGCGTGACGCCGCCAATCATCAGGCTCCGCCGCTCGACGGGAATCTTGTCCAGCCACTGACAGCCGGCCTCGGAGACCGGTTCGGAGACGACCAGCGAGGCCATGGCTCTGAGGGCGGTGCGAATATGTTCAATCCGTTGGCAAACGCTGTCGTTGATCTGAAGTTCGCCAACCGTGGCGCCGATGCGTTGGGAGATCCGGTTGGATTTCTCGGCAACCGAATCGGCGGCGGCGGCGGCGCGGTGGCGGCGTTCGGCCAGCACGGAAAGGCTTGCCTCGATCCGGTTGCGCACGGCCTCCAATTCCTTGGCCTCGTTGCGTTCGAAATCGGTTTCCGCCTGGCGTGCCGAGGCCACGGCGGCCCGAACCGTACCCAGGCGGTCGGCGGCCTGCTCGGTCGATGCCGCGGCCATTTGCCCCAGCCGGCCGATCTCCTTGGTGAAGACGGAAAAGTCGACCCCGGCCGCCGTCACCAGCGCTGCCTGGATCTTGCCGTTGATCGCCAACGCCACGACTTCGCCGATGATCCGCTGCAACAGGTCGAGACGCTTGGCGACCTCGGCGCCCCCCTCTTCAAGCTGGAGAAGGATGGCGCCGGTCTGGTTGTCGCCGCCCGACATGCCGCGGATTTTTTGAACGGCCTGCTCCAGGGTGGAAACGGCGCTGTGGGCGTCTTGGCTGTGAAGCTGTTCCGCCAGTCCGGCCAGATTGCCGCCCAGGCGTCCAAACACCTCCACCGCGTGGCCCAGGGCGTTGCCGATCCTGAGGAAGTCCTGGTCCGCCGAGCCGGTCAACTGGCCGAGGGTCTTGTCGAGGTCGGTCAGGGTGGCGTGAATCTGTCGCGCCTCGGCGAGGGTGACGCCAGGAAGCTGCCCGTCAGTGCTTGCAAGGTGGGTCATCCGCCATTCCTTTTTCCCGCCCCGGATATGGGCGCCGCCATCGTATTGGCAATTTCCCCGGTCGGCGAGGTCAATCATACCGCAGGGATCAGCAAGATCCATCCGGCGGTTCCGGTTCGTGGCTCTGGGGGGGGATCAGGGCGGGTTCGTCTCCACTGAACAGATAGCCGATATCCAAGACGATAACGAAGGAGTCTCCACGCCGTCCCACCCCCTTGATGAAGCGGGAGTTCCAGCGGGTGCCGATATTGGGCGCTTCCTCCATGGGGTGCTCGGCAAGTCCAGTCACCTCGTAGACGCGATCCGCCACCAGCCCCATCACCACGCTTCCGCCCCCGGTCGCCACATCGAGAACGATGATGCGGGTACTGGGGGTCGGGGGAGCGGCGGCAAGACCCAGTTTCACCCGTAGATCGACCACAGGAACAGTGCGGTGACGCACGTCGATCATTCCCATCAGGTAAGCCGGGGCATTGGGAATGCGGGAGATGGGGCAGAGGTCCAGGATTTCGTGCACCCGCTCGACCTCCAGCGCGAAGACCTCCTTGTCGATGCCGAGGGTGACGTATTGCTCGGCCTTGCCCGATGTCGCGAACTGGCTCATGGTCCCGTCCTTTCTGTCGAAGCCGCGGGCTTAGTAGCGCTGAAACTCGGCATCCTCGGTATCCATGTCGATAACCGTTCCGCTGCTGGCTTTGGCCTTCCTGGCGGTCATGTCGGTCTTGCCGACGGGAGGACGGGCCGCCGTCTTGGCCTTGGCGGGGGACAGATGGGCGATCTGGACATGCTTGGGAGCGGGTTTTTCCGAAGCCGCCTGCCTGCCCGAGGCGCCGTTCGTCTCGGTGCGGAAATAGCTGATGGTGTTTTGCAACTGCTCGGCCTGGGAGGCCAGCTCCACCGAGGTCGAGGACATTTCTTCCGCCCCGGCGGCATTTTGCTGGGTCACCTTGTCGAGTTGCTGGATGGCCAGATTGACCTGATTGGCCCCGACATCCTGTTCCCGGCAGGCGGCGGTGATTTCTTCCACCAGTTCGGCCGTGCGCTTGATGTCGGGGACCAGCTTGCTCAACATCTGGCCGGCTTCCTGGGCGACCTTGACTGTTTCGGTAGACAGGGCGTTGATCTCGCCGGCGGCGGCTTGGCTGCGTTCGGCCAGCTTGCGCACCTCGGACGCCACCACCGCGAAGCCGCGACCGTGTTCGCCGGCCCTTGCGGCCTCCACCGCCGCGTTCAGCGCCAGCAGGTCGGTCTGTCGGGCGATTTCCTGGACGATGCCGATCTTCTCGGCGATGGTCTGCATGGCGGTGACCGCGCGTCCCACCGCATCGCCGCTGGTCTGGGCGTCCTTGGCCGACTGATGGGCGATTTTTTCGGTCTGGCTGGCATTGTCGGCGGTCTGCTTGATGTTGGCCGCCATCTCCTCCATGGACGAGGCCGCCTGTTCGGTGGCCGAGGCCTGTTCGGTGGCGCCCTGGCTCAGTTGCTCGGCACCCGACGACAGTTGCTCGCTGCCGGCGGCGACGTTCTGGACGGCATTGACGGTTTCGCCCACCACTCCGCTCAGTTTGTCGACCATGGATTTCAGAGCGATGCCCAAGGCGTCTTCGTCGCATAGCGGCACGACTTTGACGGTGAGGTCGCCTCCGGCCAGTTGGTCGGCGATACCGGCGATATCGCGCTGGTTTTCGTTGACAGTGTGCAGCGCGCGAGCCATCTCGCCGATTTCATCCTTGCGGGTCAGTCCCTCGATAACGGTGCTCATGCGCCGTTCGGCCACGGCTCCCAGGCTATTGACCATGGCCCCGATGGAGCCGGTGATGGAGCGCACGATCATCACCGCCAGGGCGATGGCGGCGATCAGGCCGACGGCCACGGCGGACAGGTTCTGGATGCGGGTCTGGGTAAAGGTCTCGGCGCCTTTTTCATACTCGGACTTGGCCACCCGCTCTTGCAGGGCGAGATCCTCGCGCAATGCCGCGTTGAGGGCGATGGTTATCTGACGCATATCGACGGTCGTGATCGTGATCGCCTGCTGTTGCACCTTGGCGTCCCAATTACCCGAGAGCAGGGTGATAACCCCATCGACCGCCGTGTTGTAGATTTGAAGATTTTTTTGGATGCGCTCGGCGATTTGCTTTTCCTCGTGATCAAGGTAGGTGGTCATATAGTCGGACCACTCCTTGTTGATCTCCGTGCGAAGTTCGGTAATCCTGGCGACGCTGCTGCGTCGCTCGTCGGCGCTGGCGGTCAAGGCGCTTTCGATCAGCCGGCCGCGGATACGGCCGACATTGTCGATGATCTTGCCCAATTGGACGAGACAGATCGCCCGGTCTTCATAGACTGTCTTGAGCGAGCCGTGCATCAATCCCATTCCCCGGTCGCCCAGATAGGTGACGAGGGTCAGCGGCAACAGCATGATGGCCAGCAGGATCGTCAACCGGGTCTTGATTTTCATGTTGGCGAACATTGTCAGTCTCCTGTTCAGGACGCGTGGAGCCGGTCCTCGCGAGCAGGCTCGGAGGCAAAGACCCGGTCGATATCGAGGATGATGAGGAACCCGCCGTTGCGGCGGCTGATTCCCCGGATGAATTCGGGAGGCCAGCGCATGCCGACTTTGGGCGTGGCCTCGATGGCTTGCATGTCGATCTCGGTGACCTCGTAAACCCGATCGGCGAGCAGGCCGATCATGGTCGCTTCACCGTCCTGGATGTTTTCGATCACCACGATGCGGGTGTCGATGGTGGTCGGCTCCTGCGTCATGCCGAAACGCACCCGCAGATCCACCACCGGCACCACCTTGCCCCGCACATTGATCAGCCCGGTGGCGTATCGGGGGGCGTTGGGAACGATGGTGATGGGGATAAGGTCGAGAATCTCCCGGACGATGACGGCCTCCAGGGCGAAGGCTTCGCCGCACAGGGCCAGGGTGAGGATTTCGACGGGGCGGGCGAGGCTATGGACGGTTCCCATGGTCAGGACGCCTTCTTCTGCGGCTCGCAGGCCTGGCCGAAATCGATCAGGCGCGGCACG
Source organism: Phaeospirillum sp. (assembly GCA_030651575.1). Lineage (GTDB taxonomy): Bacteria > Pseudomonadota > Alphaproteobacteria > Rhodospirillales > Magnetospirillaceae > Phaeospirillum. The sequence goes on along the minus strand of JAUSFB010000080.1, from coordinate 106,721 downwards.
TCGATGATCAGGGCCACGGTGCCGTCACCCAGGATGGTGGCTCCGGAAAAGGTCTGGACGGAGCTGTGGATCTTGGACAGCGACTTGATGACCGTCTGGTAGTCGCCGATGATCTGATCCACCACCAGCCCCACCCGGTTTTCGCCGGTCGAAACGATGACCACCTTCTGATAGGGCTCGGCCGGCGTCGCGATATTGAACAGCGCCTTGAGGCGCAGGAACGGCACGGTCTCGTCCCGGATGTTGAGGAAGTCGCGGCCGGTGGTGCGCAGATCGTCCTCGGCCGTCAGTTCGACGCACTCCTCCACCGCCGATAGCGGGATCACGTAGCGGCCATCTCCGACCCGGATCAGCAGCCCGTCGATGATGGCGAGCGTCAGCGGCAGGCGCAGCGTCATGTCCGAGCCCTCCCCCAGGGTGCTGGCGATGTCGATGGTGCCGCGAAGCTGGTCGATGGCGCGCTTGACCACATCCATGCCGACGCCGCGTCCCGAGACGCTGGTGACCTTGGCGGCGGTGGAGAAACCCGGTTGCAGGATCAGCTGGAACAGCTCCGATTCGCTCAACTCCGCGCCGGGTTGGATCAGCCCGTTTTCCTCGGCCTTGGCGTGGACCCGCTCTGGATCGATGCCATTGCCGTCGTCCTTGATGCTGATCAGAACCTGGGCGCCGGAATGGGTGGCGGACAGGTGAATGGTTCCTTGGCGAGCCTTGCCATGAGCTTCGCGCTTCTCGGGCGATTCGATGCCATGATCGAGGCTGTTGCGGATAAGGTGGACCAGGGGATCGTACAGGCGTTCGATCACCGTCTTGTCCAGCTCGGTTTCCTCGCCCGAGGTGGTGAGCTGGATTTCCTTGCCCAATTCCTTGGACAGGTCGCGCACCAGGCGGCGGAAGCGCGAGAACAGCGAGCCGATGGGCACCATGCGGATGCCCATGGTGGTGTCGCGCAGCTCCGACGACAGCCGTTCAATCTCCTCGACCAGGGCCTTGAGGTGGATGTCGCTGCCGGCATTGGCCAATTGCCGCAGACGGGCCTGGGCGATCACCAGTTCGCCCACCTGATCCATCAGTTCATCCAGCCGGCTGGCCTGGACCCGGATGTCGGCGGCTTCCACCTTGTTCGCCTTCTCGACCTCGACCTTCAGATGCTTCTGCTCGGCCAGAGCCGCCGCGACCTTGTCGGTGCTGACCAGCCCTTCCTTGACCAGCATGGCTCCCAGCCGGGGCTGCTGCACCAGGGCCTTGTCCAGCGCATCGGCGCTGACGGCGTGGCGTTCGACCAGAATTTCGCCCAGGCGCTTGGATTCAGGCTCGATCGCCTCGACCGTCAATTCCATGTCGTCGATGACGAACATGAACACATCGTCGATGGCGGAGGCCGGCTGGTCGGTGGACAGGAGAGCATTCCAGGCCAGATAGCAGCCGCTGGGGTCCATCTCTTCCAGTGCCGGAATTCCATCGGTGTCGGTGATGATGGTGCAGTCGCCGAGTTCGCGCAGCTCCTTCAACAGCAGCAGCGGATTGGCCCCCATGGCCATGGCGTTCTGAGCGAGTTTGAAATGAATGCGATAGGTGGCGCGCTCTGCGGCGGGCTCGGGCTGGAGCTTGGCGTTTTTTCCCGGAACCGCCATGTCCGGGGTGATGCCGATGATGCCGGCAAGCTGGGCCAAGATGGCTTCACTGCGGCCGAAAGGGGCGGCTTCGGGCTGCTCGATCAGAGTCCGCATGTGATCCTTGGCGGTCAAGGCCACCTCGACCAGTTCCTTCGTGGCGGAAAGCTTGCCCTTGCGCACCAGATCGAAGGCGTTCTCCACATGGTGGGTAAAGGCGGAGGCGGCATCGAATCCGAACATTGCCCCCGATCCCTTGATGGTGTGAAGGGCGCGAAAGGCGGTGTCGATCAGATCCTTGTCGGAGGGATTCGCCTCGATATCGAGCAGGGTGGTTTCCAGTTGCTCGAACAATTCCCTCGCTTCGGCGCGGAACGTCTCGACGGGATCAATGATTGCGGCCATCAGGCGGCCCTCCCGCCAAGCCAGAACTGCGCGCGGGGGCCATCCTGGGTGCCGCAGATGGTCAGAGCCTCCAGTAGGGCGCCGACGGCCGGCGCGCTGAGCGTCAGCGTCTTGCCGGCGGCCTCGGCAGTTTTGCGGGCGGCCAGGATCAACTGGATAAAGGCGATATCGACCTCGGTCACGGCGGTGCAATCCACCTCGATCCGGTCCGAGGACGACAGGGCCTGTTTCAAACGCCCGGCGATTTCATCGGCATGGCGGATGGTGGCGGCGCCGGAAAAGTCGATGACCACGGTGGGTGCGCTTGCCATGCCAGTCCTCCTTATGATGACCTATGACCAAGAGGTTAGATGTTCTGGCGGTATATTGGGGAGGAGAGGAACGGCTACCCTCCTGCGGCAAAGGTATATTGCGCTACACCGTCTTGACGCTGTCCAGGAAGTTTCCCACGTGCCTGCCAAGACTAGAGCCGGATTCCTCTAGTCCCTGGGCGACCTGATGCATGGAGGCGGCCATCTCACCGGTGGCGGTGGCTGCACTAGAAACCTCGGATATGTTGCGGGTCACCCCTTTATTGCCATCGGCAGCCTCCTGGACGTTGCGTACGATCTCCTGGGTGGCGGCGTTCTGCTCCTCGACGGCGGCCGCGATGGACGAGATCACTTCATCGACCCGGCCAATGGCGGCTCCCACCATCTTGATGGCGGCAACGGCGTTCTGGGTGGTGGCCTGAATGCCGCCGATCTGATCGGCGATTTCGCTGGTGGCTTTGGCGGTTTGGGTGGCGAGGTGCTTGACTTCGTTGGCGACTACGGCAAAGCCCTTTCCCGCCTCTCCTGCACGAGCAGCCTCAATGGTGGCGTTCAGCGCCAGCAGGTTGGTTTGGGTGGCGATGTCATTAATCAGGCTGACAATCTCACCAATCGTATGCGCGGCGGAGGAAAGACTTTCCATAGTGGTGTCGGCGGATTGAACGCCGCTGACCGCTTCCTGGGTGATGCGGGTGGTATCTTGGACTCGGCGGCTGATTTCCATGGTTGAAGCCCCCAACTCCTCGGCGGCGCTAGCCACCGTCTGAATGTTGCTCGATGCTTCCTCGGCGGCGGCGGCCACGGCGGCGCTTTGCCGGCTGGTCTGCTCTGCGGCAGCGTGCAGGCTGGAAGATGTGGCGTGGACACTTTGTACCGCACTTTCCACCTTTCCCATGACAGCGCGGATCACCGTATCGAAATCGGCGGTCAGTTCTTCACGCTTGTGCGAACGAACCAGCTCGCGCTCTTGTTCTCCACGGGCCTCAGCTTCCAATTGCTCGGCGCGGATCATGTTTTCCTTGAAGACCAGCACCGATCGGGCCATGTCGGAAATTTCATCACGGCCCTCGGTATAAGGAACCTCAACATGCTTATTGCCCTCGGAGAGAGCCGCCATCACAGAGGTTATCCCCCTGACCGGACGGACCACGGAACGGCTAATCATCAGGGATAGAATCAGGAATACAGCCGCTGTCGCTCCACCTATCGCTGCCGCGACGGTGATGACACGAAGATGAATCGCGCGGTCCTCGGCTTCCGTCACCTCAGATTGATGTTTGGCGAACCCGGAAATCCGCTCGAAGGCTGGGGCAAATCCGGCATAGACGGAACTAAGATCGGCGCTTGCCTGCCGCGTCGCCTGATCCGCCTTGATCAGGGCCGTGACCTTGGTCAGATAGGTGTCGATGAGCTGGGCAAGGTCATGGCGAATCTTCGGGTCGATGCTGGAGTGATCAAGCCGCGTCCTGAATGCTTGATGTTCAGCCTCCAGTTTGCTCAGGAGAGCCGGCTGGCCGCGCAGCATATAGTCCTTCTCATGTCGCCGGAGCATGAGCATATGGACCATAAGTTCCAGATCACTATGTGCCGAAACCATGGCCTCCACTTCGTGAACAGCCTTGCGAAGATCCCCCTGTAGCCCTCCATTTTCATCCAGTCCCGCCATAACCATATTTGATGCTAGCGTTGCAAACGCCTTGCGGTAGGCTGCCATGCCCTCTGAAATCTGACGAATTTGCTCCATGACCGGCATTGCCTCGGGGATGGCGGCCAGTCGGTCGGCTTTGGCCAGGGTGGCGTCTATGCCTTTGGCAACCAGTTCCGCGTACTTGATATCCCTGCGGAGAAGAAAATCCTTCTCACTCCGTCGAATATTCAGATTGCCGATTTCCAGCGCCTCGCTTGCCAGACTGATGGTGGTGAACGACTTGTTTGTCGTATCGGCTGAGGCAAGTGTCGCCAATGCCCAAAACAAGACGCCACCCATGGCAGCCAAGGAGAGTATCCCGATACTGGCAAGCCCTAGAATTCGAGTGCGAACGGAGAGTCCAAGCATGACGCCCTCTTACATGCATACTATGATGGTATTGGAATATTCGACGGGCTTCTCGCCAATCATCCCAAGGATAGTTTATGCAATTTGGCGTCAGGAGTGGGTGGCGGGAAAGGCATACGGCTCTGCGGCAAAGGTATATCTCAGCCCAGGACGTGCCCTTGGGCCATCAGCGTCGGCGTTCCCCGCGCTCGGTCGCCGCCCTGGGGAACAGCCGCGCGACCTGCATCAACACGCAGCCGAGAGCCATTATATGGATTGCGGATATACCTTTGCCGCTGGCGAATACCCGACTCTCTCATGGAGTGCTGATGCTGCCTGCCTCTAAAGTGTAGTGAGCCCGGCGCTTTAAAGGCAGGTAACGCCATGGCGAGGATCATCGTAGTGGACGACGAGCCCACCCACCTGGACCTGGTCTCGACCACCCTCGAGCGGGCCGGCCATGAGGTGCTGGCGGTGACTGACGGCACGATCTGCCTGTCTCTCCTTACGGAAGGCCAGATCGATTTGGTTGTAACCGATGTCTTCATGCCCCATCTGGATGGTTTCCAGCTGATGGCGGCGATCCACAACCATGGCGATCCATTTCCGGTCATCGGCATGACCGGCGGGATGAAAGGGTGCGTCAAGCCGTTCACGGATATTCTGGAGCGTTTGGGGGCGGTTGCGGTTCTGACCAAGCCGTTTTCGAGCGATGAGTTGCTCTCGGCGGTTCGATCATCCCTGAAGCCGTCCCCGTGATCGGGGGAGCACATCGCCGCACGGGTCAAGGGATTGACGCGATGGCGTCACGTCCAGGACTTTTGGAGCCTCGCGCAATGACCTCTTCCGAGCCTCGAACCGCCACCAAGGGCGAAATCCTGATTGTCGAGGACACTCCCGCGTCGCTGGTCCTGCTCTCCGAGTTGCTGACCGGCGCCGGCTACGCTTTCGGGAGAAATCAACCTTGAAGCTGGCGCGGTTGTTCCCTCCCCCATCCGAACATATGCCGCCCACCATTTCATACGGCGCCGTAACTCTTTTGCGGCGCCTTATCCTGCTGTTGGTCGTTATGTCGTTTGCACTTGGCGTGAACCATATTATTCAAGGAAAGTTCTCGTTACGAAACCTTGGCTTTGCCGCCGCCGCATTGGTGGGATGTCTTTGCTATTTCGAGATGAGGGCAGGGAGGGTAAATCGTGGTCTGATCATATTTTGCTGGGGATTGTGGCTACTGACCTGCATCTTTAGTTTCATTGTTGCCGGTATTCGCACTCCCGCTGTTTATTTGTTTCCCCTTGTACAGATGACCATCGCCTGGATTCAGGGGCGGCGTGCCGCCGTGCTGATGACGGTAGGCTCACTTCTGGATCTTTGCGCCGTCACCTTTGCCGAATACCAGGGCTGGCTTCCTGCTCCAATAGCGCGCAGCAGCCATAGCCTTCTCTTGGTTTTCGGCGGAGCATCCGCCTTGGCTGGAGTTGTGGCCGTTGCCCTGGCCGAGGCTTCCAGGCGACAGGTCGCCGTTGAACGGTCCCTCACCCAGGAGTTGCGGAACCTCAACGCGACTCTGGAGGCGCGGATCGAGGAGCGTACGCGCTCCCTGGAAACCGCGCGTCATCAGGCCGAAGTGGCCAACCGCGCCAAGAGCGTCTTCCTCGCCAATATGAGTCACGAATTGCGGACACCATTGACCTCGGTCATCGGCTTCTCGCAGATTCTGGCCGGGAAACCGGCATTGGATGCGGATACCAAGAACAAACTGATGATCATTACCCGCTCGGGCAGCCATCTGCTGACCCTGATCAATGATGTACTGGACCTGTCGAAGATCGAGGCCGGCCGGGTCGAGTTGGAAACGTCCGCGACAGCCCCCTACGAGGTCGTCACGGCGGTCATCGAGATGATACGGACGCGAGCCGAGCAGAAGGGGCTGACGCTGGAGGTGCGGGCCACCGGCCTGCCGCCCGGCATCGTTTGCGACACGGCCAAACTGCGCCAGGTGCTGCTCAATCTGCTGTCCAATGCGGTCAAATTCACGGAGCGAGGCTCTGTATCATTGGAAGTTACGGACACTCCCGCCGGGGAGGGGCGAATCCGGTTGGACTTCGCCGTCAGCGATACCGGCGTTGGGATAAGTGCCGAAGATCGGATGGCCGTGTTCGAGCCCTTTGTCCAGGTCGGGCCGGCAAGGACCGATGCGGGGGGCACTGGCCTGGGACTCGCCATCAGCCGCCAGTTCGTCCAGATGATGGGTGGCGACCTGACGCTGGACTCCGAACCCGGTCAAGGATCGACCTTCCGCTTCTTCCTGGTGGCCAAAACCTGTGAGCCGCCTGTGACGACGGATGCTGCGGTCCCCACCCACGCAATCGGCATCAAGGGCAGAGGAAGCGGTCTGCGCATCCTGGTGATCGAGGATAGCCCCAGTATTCGTTTTCTGCTGCGCTCACTCCTCGCTCCGCTCGGTTTCGAGGTCTCGGAGGCGGAAAACGGCGTCGTTGCGGTTGCGTCAGTCGCCGCTGCGCCGCCCAATCTGGTGATTACCGATTGGCGGATGCCGGAGATGGACGGCATCGAGGCCACCAAGCGCATCCGCGCCATGGCAGGCATCATCCAGCCGAAGATCATCATGCTGACCGCCAGCGCCTTCGAGGAAGACCGGGTAACGGCCTTGGCTGCGGGGGCCGACGACTTCCTGCGCAAGCCGTTCGAACCGGCAGAGCTTCATGCCCTGCTTGAACGCCACCTCGGCATCCGTTTCCTGTGCGAGGACCGCGCGGCCGTGAACAGTGGGCAGCCTGTCACGGCGCCAGAACCGACCGCCGAGGACGTCGCGGCTTTGGCGGAAGAACTTCGTACGGCCCTGGCCTTGGCGATTCAAGAGATGAGTCCGGTCAAGATGGCCGCAGCCCTCGACCCGATTGGTCGGGATCAGCCTGAACTCGCCCAGCGTTTCAAAGCGATGACCGATAGCGGTCGGCACCTTGCTCTTCATCGTTTATTGACGGGATAAAATAAAGGAATCTTCCATAAAATCCTGTGGGGAGCCATCATGAGCAAGACGATGAACAAGTTTTCCCCCGAGGTCCGCAAGCGAGCAGGGGAATACATCTCGATCAAATACACCGAGCGCTTGGCGGAAGGCCGGGATCGAGCCCTCGGTCGGAAGCGTCGGTGCTTGCTCGAATCCACTGGAAACATTCCGCCTGCTGACCGGCTGGACAGAAGCTCTGCTCGACATCAGGGGTATCCGATGCACCCTGGATGGCCCGGTCATGCAGTGGCGCCTACCCAGGCCCAGTTGGACAGGGCATGGTCGTGAACCGGCACTGCCGAGAATTTCCGCACGGTGTGGAGCGGTGATGGTGTTCTGGCACTGCAATAGGGGGGTGAGCTATTCGCGCTTTGTGCAGATTGGGTCGCACGCTCTGCGTCGTATCTGCACACAATAAACAAGGCAAACCTGCTGGCGCAGTTGATTTTATGTTTGCCGATATTTGATCTTATTTAGAAGAAATGGTGGGCGATGCAAGGATTGAACTTGCGACCCCTCCCGTGTGAAGGGAGTGCTCTCCCGCTGAGCTAATCGCCCATCTCTTCAGTCAGAGGCTTTCCCTCTGTAAGCTCGATCGGATTGCGTCCGCCGAGGGCCGCTTTATATGGCTAGCGGAATGGTGTGTCAAGCCGTTCAAGCGTCTGAGATCGTCAGGTGGTCAGGCGGTCGATCACCTGGATGGTGGCGGGCGGGGCATAGCCGCGCATGCGGGTCAGCAGGGCGACGGGATCGCTTTCCACCATTACCATGTCGCGGTGGCGGGGCTTTAGGAAGCCTTCGCCCGTCATGTGGTCGAGGAAGGCGTGCAGGTGACTATAAAATCCGCCCACATCAAGGAAGCCCAGCGGCTTGGCGTGTAGCCCAAGCTGGCCCCAGGTCCAGACCTCGAACAGTTCTTCCATGGTGCCGATGCCGCCGGCCAGGGCGATGAAGCCGTCCGCCAGTTCGGCCATGGTGGCCTTGCGCTCGTGCATGCTGGCGACGACCCGCAGTTCGGTGAGGTCGAGATGGCCGACTTCCCATTTCATCATGGCCTCGGGGATGACGCCGATCACTTCGCCGCCCGCCTTCAGGGCGGCGTCGGCGACCACGCCCATCAGTCCGACATTGCCGCCGCCATAGACCAGCCCCAGACCGCTTTGGGCGATCAGGCGACCCATGGCCTCGGCCGAGGCGGCGTAGTCCGGCTTGTCGCCAAAGCTGGAACCGCAAAAGACGCAGATGCGGCGCATCTCACTCTCCGGTCAGGATCTTGTTGAAGTTCCTGACTGCCGCCGCCGGGCCGTCCGGGTGGTTCCACACTCCGCCGCAGACCGCCAGGAAGTCGGCGCCGGCCTGCACCAGCGGGCGGCAGTTATTCACGGTGATGCCGCCGATGGCGACGCAGGGGATGGTGAACAACTCGGTCCACCAGTGCAGCAGGTCCAGATCGGCGTGGAACTCGGTCTCCTTGGTCTCGGTGGGAAAGAAAGCGCCAAAGGCGACATAGTCGGCCCCCTGTTCGCCGGCCTCCATGGCCAGATGGCGGGAGGCGTGGCAGGTGACGCCGACGATGCCGTTGGCTCCCACCGCCTTGCGGGCTTCGGCATAGCTGCTGTCGCCTTGGCCGATATGGACGCCGTCGCAGCCGGTTTCGAAGGCGAGGTCGGGGCGGTCGTTCAGCAGAACCGCGACACCGCGCTGCTGGGCCGGCGGCCGCAGAATGTCGACGATTCGGGCGAGGGCGTCGTCGTCCAGGCCCTTCAGGCGGATCTGAAGACAGGCGACGTCGCCGCCGTCGAGTGTGGCGGCAAGGGTCTCGACCCACTTGAACGGCGCTTCGATCAGGGGCGGGGTGACGAGATAAAGGCGGCTGGGATTCTTGGAAATGGTAGGCCTCATGATCTGCGGGCTTAGGGAGCGATACCGGCGGGCCAATGACGCGATAGCCGATGAGACGATGTTGAACCACGGCGCCGGGTTCGGCGCAACAAGACATCCGTTCTTTGCCTTGAAAGGATCACAATTCGACCTTACCGCCGCCATGTGGCTGGGCGATCTTGATCCTACCGAACGGCGCACGGCCCAGTCTTCCTCCCAACCAGCCGCACCGATCTTCGGGACGAGATACAGTCAAAAGGATCACTTCCATGCGCGCTTCCCGTTTCCTCGCCACCGCCCTTGTCGCCGCCTCGTTCCTGCCGTTCGCGGCGTTGGCCGAGAGCGCCCCGGCCGTCAACGCCGTCGCGGCTCCTGCCACGGCCGGCGCCATGAAGCCGGCCGGCGACTCGGCCGCCACGGCCAAGGTCGAAAAGGCCAAGACCGCCACGGTTCACAAGGCCAAACAGGTTACCGCCACCCCAGCCACTCCTGCTACCCCGGCGGCTCCGGCCGTTAAGTAACGGCCGATCCGTCAGCCAGCCCCTCCTTCCGGATTTTCCTCCTGCCGGAAGGAGGGTTTTTTTTGGCTGACCTCTCCCCCCAGGGCCGCTGCGATCTCCTTGACGGCGGCCAGGGTCTCGGCCGGGGCGTCAAGCCGCACCGCCTTAACGCCGGCCCTCAGCGCCTCCAGGGCATGGCCGGGGGCCGTGCCGCAATCCAGCACCGCGACGATCTCGCGATCGGAAAATTCATCCGCCAGCGCCGCCACCAGCGCCCGCCACCAGCCGATTCCCTGGTAGCCGGCGGCGGCGGCGGGGCTTTCCAGCGTTACCGCTCCGGCGGTCGCCGCCAGTACGGCGCGGGCCTCGGTCAGGGAGTGGACCCGATGCGGCGTGGTCATGGCTTTGGGTGGATCGGCCGGCCGGAGCTGGTGAAGGCGATGGACTGGGTGCCGAAGAAGAAGGCGTTGACCGTCTCGATGATTGGGGAATTGATCGGCTTGTCGGCGGTCCATTCCACCACGAAATTAGCGCCGCTGCCGCCGGCCTTGTCCTTGTGCTCGACGAAGTGCTCGGTGGAGGCCATGGCGCCCAAGGTTACCGGCGCGGTGATAAAATCGCGCAGCACCTTGCCGTCGGTGTCATAGTAGCGGATCGCCCTGATGATGATGGAATTGGCGGGGTCGGTATTGCGGATACTGAGCATGGCCGACAGCAACAGGCTCATGGGCTGGCCGCGGCTGTCGAGGTTGCCGTGGGAAATATGGGAATAAACCGGGACATAGACCATTTGTCCCCTGGATAGGGCCGGGGGCTCGTGGGCGGCCGTCGGCAGGGCGAGGGCGGCGAAGATCAGCAGTGTGGCCGCGAAAAGGCGCATGGGTCGCTCCCTCGGCGATGGGGGGAAGGTCACAAGGGTAGTCCCAAGGGCGAAAGCGATCAACCGGGGTTCTCAGGCGCGTTGACTTGCCCCGGCTTCGGCCATACCCTCGGCTTTGATAGAATATTGGGGAATATAAGGCGTGAATCAACGTCACAGTGTCAGCCTGCCTCGGACCGAGGAAGCCATGCGCCGTCTCGGCGCCGCCATTGATCGTCTCGAAGGCGCTTCCGCGCGGGTTGGGGCCGGCGACCTGCTGCTGGCCGGAGAGTTGCGCGGCGCCCATGACGATTACGCCAAGCTGGAGGAGATCACCCGAGTGGTCTCCTCGCGGTTGGATGGTGCCATCCTCCATCTGCGCGATCTGCTGGAGGAATAGCCCTTGGCCCTTGTCAACATCACCGTCAATGGCCGGGTCTACGACATCGCCTGCGACGATTCCCAGGTTACCCGTGTCCAGGATCTGGGGCGCGAGGTCGATGCCCATGCCCAGCACCTTTTGGCCACCATCGGCAATGTCAGCGATTCGCGTCTGTTGGTCATGGTCGGGTTGCTGCTGGCCGACGAGTTGACCGAGGTGCGCGAGCAGTTGACCCGGCTGGGACAAGAGGTGACCGCCGCGGCCGAGGGCGATACAGGGCTGGCGGCCGCGATCGAGTCCTTGGCCCAGCGCATCGAAGGCATTGCTACCCGTCTGGAAAGAGCATAGACTCTCGGGTCGGAGCGGTTTGCTGCGCGGTGCGTCAGGTCGCCAATGTCCCTGGGGCTATACCTACCTCTCGGGGGCTGTCCCTGCCGGAATCCTGGTTCCGATACATGGCTCCCACCTGCACAAGCAGGCCACGGAGGACTTGCATGCCAACGGCCGAGGTGGCGCCGCTCCGACTTTCTTCATGACCGATCCCGCTGACGCTCATCACAAGATCGATCTTCGCCGCCGTTCCGCTCGAATCCGGGCGGAGGCGGCTGTTCGTCTTGGGGATGCCGCCGCTTTCGCCCTTGCCGCCCAGGCGGCGGCGCTGGCGCCGGTCCTCGGTTCGGTGGTGGCGGGTTATTGGCCGTTGGGCGACGAACTCGACCCCCGGCCGCTGATGCTGGCCTTGGCGGAGATGGGCTGTCGTCTGGCTCTGCCGGTGGTGGTCGGGCCGGGGTTGGCGTTGTTGTTTCGGGGCTGGCGACCCGGCGATGAGATGGAGGTGGGCGGTCACGGCACCAGCCATCCGCTGGCCCATGCGGCAAGCCTGCGGCCCTCGGTGGTCCTGACGCCGCTTTTGGCCTTCGACAGAAAGGGTTTTCGCCTGGGCTATGGTGGAGGATATTACGACCGGACCCTGGCGCGGTTGCGTGGGGATGGCGGCGTCCTGGCCATCGGCCTCGGTTTCGCCGCCCAGGAGGTTCCGGCGGTGCCGGTAGAGCCCTGGGACCAGCCTTTGGACATGATCATGACCGAATGCGGCATGATCGCCGTGGAGCACGCATGAAACTTCTTTATATGGGTGACGTGGTCGGCCGGTCCGGCCGCGACGTGGTGATGGAGCGGCTGGCCGAAATCAAATCCAGACTGGCTCCCGATTTCATCGTGGTGAATGGTGAGAATGCCGCCCACGGCTTTGGCGTCACTCCAAAGATCTGCGATGATTTCTTTGGCGCCGGGGTCGATGTGGTGACCTTGGGCAATCACAGTTGGGACCAGCGCGAGATACTGCCCTATATCGACGGCGAGCCCCGGCTGCTGCGCCCCGCCAATTACCCCGCCGGCACGCCGGGCCGGGGAGTCGGCGTGTTCGCCGCGCCGCGCGGCCGCAAGGTGGCGGTGATCCAGGTGATGGGGCGGCTGTTCATGGACCCGCTCGACTGCCCCTTTGCCGCCGTCGAGCGCGAATTGGCCAAGCTGCGGTTGGGCGGGGGCGGCGTTGACGCCATTATCCTCGACGTCCATGCCGAGGCTTCCAGCGAAAAGATGGCCCTGGCCCAGTTTACCTCCGGTCGGGTCAGTCTGGTGGTCGGGAGCCACTCGCATATTCCCACCGCCGATGCCCAGATTCTGCCCGCCGGCACCGCCTATCAGACCGATGCCGGCATGTGCGGCGATTACGACTCGGTGATCGGCATGAAGAAGGACGCCGCTATCTTCAAATTCGTGCGCAAAATTCCGGGAGAGCGGTTGTCGCCGGCCGAGGGGCCGGGGACGCTGTGCGGCGTCATGGTGGAAACCGACGATCGGACCGGCCTTGCCGTGCGGGTTGGCTCCTTGCGGCTGGGCGGTCGTCTGGCTGAATCCTGGCCGAATTGACGCCTGTTTGCTAGTCTGAGGAAACATGGCCTGTCGGGCTTGGCCCGGTAAAGGCTTTCTGCAGGAGACTACCCCCGTGGTTACTCGTCGCATCGTGGTTGGCAAGGTTCTGGCTTGTCTGGTGTTGTTTGGCCTTGCGCTATGGGGGCGGCCCGCCTCGGCGCTGGATGCGGCGACGGCCGAGGGCGTGGTGAAGAGCGCCATTGCCGACTCGATCTCCGCCTTCGTGGGGGGGCCGTTCACCCAAGACGAGGTGCGCGCCAAGATCACCATGATGGTGGAGAAATACGCCGACGTCCCCTACGAGTCGGAACAACTGCTGGGGCGTCATTGGCGCAAGGCCAGCCCGGCCCAGCAGAAGGCTTTCACCGATCTTCTGGTCCCGTTCTTTGTCGCCACCTATGGCGGAATGATCGACGGAGCCAAAAGCGCGCCGAAGATCGAATTCGTCGGCACCGAGGCGCGGGGCGAGGCCATTCTGGTCCACACCAATGTCAAACCGCAGGGCGAAGAGCCGGTTCCGATCGATTGGCTGATCCTGATCTCGCCCGCCGGCAAGCTGGTGGTGGGGGATCTGATCGCCGAGGATATTGGGCTGGTCACCACCATGAAGGCGGACTTTACCTCGGTCATCCGCTCTGGCGGGGGAGACATCGAGGCGCTGTTCACCGCCATGCGCAAAAAGATCCAAGGAGCGGAATCGGCCGGCAAGGGCAAGCCGGCCGGCGGCTGATTGGCCGGGTTCACGTCATATCGAGGCTAGAACAGCTCGTCATCGATATCGACGGAGGGCTCCGGATTGCGGGGGCCGGGGTCGCGGCCTTGCAGCGCCTCGTTGAAGCGTTTGCGCCAGTCGCCCAGCGAGACGCATTCGCCCAATTGCTCGATCCACAGATTGGCGGTCTTGTCCACGTCGGGCAGCGGTGGATGATTGCCGCCGGCCTGGACCAGTTCGGCTTCCAACCGGCGCAGGGTCTGGAGCACCGACGCCACCTGCTCAAGCCCCTGGCGGGAGCGGTCGGCGGCTTGCAGCCGATGAACCACGGAGAAGGTTTCGGCCTGGATTTGGGCTGGGTCGAGAATCACCGAGGCATCGCCCATGCGGCTGAGAATCTGGGCGGCGCCGTCGGTGGAGTTCTCGAACTCCTGCCCGGTGGCGATGGCCTCTGCGGCAAGGAAGGCGAATGCATTTTGCTGAAGTTCTGAAAACGCCTTCCAGCGTGCCAGAAGCTCCAGCAGGTTGGCGTTTGAAATATTATTCTCTGTCATCGAATTATCCCCGTCGCACCCCAACCCGTAGTGTCGCGTATCAGCCGGGAGGCATCAACGTTTTGCTTCGGCACGGCATAATTTTAGAATTTCGTCGGCGATTTTGCTTAGGGGAAGTTCTCTTTCGACCCCGCCCAGATCCTTGGCCGCCTTGGGCATGCCGTAGACGACGCAGGAGGCCTCGTCCTCGCCCAGGGTATTGGCGCCGGCCTGGCGCATGGCCAGCAGGCCCTCGGCGCCGTCACGTCCCATGCCGGTCAGAATCACTCCGACGGCGGCGGACCCGCAGGTCTCCGCCACCGAGTGGAACAAGACGTCGACGCTTGGCTTGTGGCCCGAGACCAGGGGGCCGTCATAGGTGTGGGTCATCAGCGCGGCGCCAGAGCGTTTGACCGTCAGATGGCGGTCGCCCGGCGCGATATAGACATGCCCGGCCAGGATGCGTTCGTTGTCGCCGGCCTCCTTGACCCGGACCGCCGCCAGACCGTCGAGGCGCTCGGCAAAGCTGGTGGAAAAGCGTGGCGGGATATGCTGGGTGATGAGGATGGGCGGCGAATCGGGGGGAAGCGCCAGCACCACGTCGCGCAACGCCTCGACTCCGCCGGTGGAGGAGCCGATGGCGACCAGCCGGTCGCTGGACTTGTAGATCTGGGTCACCGACAGCCTGGGCGTCGGGCGGCCGCCGTGATTGACCAAGGCCCGGACCCGCGCCAGGGCCGCCGCCTTGACCTTTTCGATCAGCTCCGGCCCATGGGCGGTGAACCCGCCGCCAGCGGCGTCGGCCGGCTTGCAGAACACATCAACCGCGCCCAGTTCCATGGCTCGCATGGTGACCTCGGCGCCTTTTTCGGTCAGCGACGAGACCATCACCACCGGCATGGGGCGCAGCGTCATCACCTTTTCCAGAAAGGCGATGCCGTCCATGCCGGGCATTTCCACGTCCAGGGTCATGACGTCGGGGTTGAGCGCCTTGATCTTCTCGCGTGCCACCAGGGGATCGGGGGCGGTGCCGATCACCTCGATGCCGGGATCGGAAGACAGGATCGACGACAGGATTTGCCGCATCAAGGCGGAGTCGTCGACGATCAGGACGCGGATCCGGCTCATGTGAACAACTCGACGTCGCCTTCCACCGGGACGTCCCTGAGTTTGGAGCGGTAGGAAAGTTCGCGGTTGAGCACGGCGCGTTCGACGTCCTTTTTTAGAAACAGGCGGATGACCTTGCCGATGCGCGGAAAGAAGTGGATGCGTCTGGGGTGCTGCCCTCCCAGATCCTCGGCGGCGATCCGCAGTCCTTCCTCGTTCAGGTAGCGGCGAACGAATTCGGCGTTGCGGTCTCCGACGGGAATGGTGACGCCGGTGTTCATGCTGGCCACCACATTGCCGCCGCCGAATACCTTGATCTCCAGCGCCTCGCGCCGGGCGCCCCGGCGCAGCAGGTCGTTGATCAGTTCTTCCATGGCGTGGTTGCCATAGCGCATGGACTTGTCCACGGGCGCGCTGTCCGAGCCCGCGCCCGAGTCCGGCAGCATGAAGTGATTCATGCCGCCGATCTTCATGCGCGGTTCCCAGACACAGGCCGAGACGCAGGAGCCCAGGACGGTGACGATCATCTCCTGGCCGGCGGTCGAGACATAGTGTTCGCCCGGCAGAACCTTGACGGCCATGATCTTGAAGGTTGGATCGAACCAGCGGCGGCGCTCGGCCTCATCCGCCTGAGCCCCCCAAACCTGTTCCTGGGTCATCGGATACGCCTGTAAACCGTCTTGTCGGAAACTTCGAAACGATCATTCATGCCGATCAGGGATTCGGCATGACCAAGGTATAGCATTCCACCGATGCTCAACATGTCGCAGTAACGGTTGAAGAGCTTTTTTTGTGTCGGTTTGTCGAAATAAATGGCGACGTTGCGACAAAAAATGGCGTCGAACGGGCCTTTCATCGGCCACTGCTCGTGCAGGTTTAGCCGCTTGAACCGGATCAGCCGCCGCAACTCGTCTCCCATCTGGATATGGGTGGGATCGCTGGGGATACGCCGCACAAAGCGTTTACGATAGGTCTCGGGAATTTGGGCCGCATCCTCGGCGGTATAGACGCCGTTGGCCCCGCGTGTGAGCATGTTGGTGTCGATATCGGTGGCCAGCACCAGCGCATCCCAGGCATCGGCCGGCTTCAGCGTTTCGGCGATCATCATGGCGATGGAGTAGGGTTCCTGGCCGGACGAGCACCCGGCCGACCAGATGCGCAGGCGTCGTCGTCGGGGGGATGCCGCCGCAAAGGGTTCGAGAACCTGACGGCGCAGATGCTCGAAGTGATGGGGCTCGCGGAAGAAATTGGTGATGTTGGTGGTGATGGCGTTGACCAGATGCTCGATTTCGGCCGAGGCTTTTGGTCCGTCGAGCATGGCGCAGTATTCGGTGAAATCCTGTATCCCTAAGGCCCGCAGCCGCTTGACCAGACGGCCACACACCATCTGGCGCTTATGATCGCTGAGGATGATGCCGGTCTCTCGCGACAGAAACGACGCCAGGAAGCGGAACTCCCGATCTCCCAGTTCGAATTCGCGCTGGTGAGAGTGGTTGCTAGTGGAATTCATCCGCCCCGTTCCCAGGGGGAGGATTTCCCCCACAGGTTTAATGTCATACCAGATTGGTTCTATCGGTCAATGACGCCCCACTTTGTGGCGGGATGGGACGCCCCCTCTGCCTGGGGAGGAAGAGGGGGCGGAACCCGATTAGAACTCCGCCCAGTCTTCACCGGCGGTGTTGGTCTTGGCGGCGGAGGGAGACGGAGTCGCCGCTGAACCAGCCGTATCGGCCTTCTGGTGCAGCTTGGCCAGATGGGAGGCCGCCTGCGGCTTCTTGACCGGCGGGCGCGCGGCCGGCTTGGTCTGAGCCTTGGCGGCCGGCTTGGGCGCGGGTCGTCCGGTCGGAGCGGCGGCCTTGCCTTCGTCGCCGGTGTGGAAGAAGGCCATCACCTCACCGAGATGGCGGGCCTGATCTTCCAGCGAATGGGCGGCCGCCGTGCTTTCCTCGACCAGGGCGGCGTTCTGCTGGGTCATTTCGTCCATCTGGGTGATGGCCTGATTGACCTGATCGATGCCCGAGGCCTGCTCCGCCGACGCGGCGGCGATTTCGGCGACGATGTCGGCGACCCGCTTCACCGAGCCCAGGATCTCCTCCAGGGTACGGCCGGCCCCCTTGACCAGATCGGCGCCGGTGCGGACCTGGGTCGAGCTTTCGGCGATCAGGCCCTTGATCTCCTTGGAGGCCTGGGCCGAGCGCTGGGCCAGATTGCGGACTTCTTGCGCCACCACGGCGAAGCCCTTGCCGGCATCGCCAGCGCGGGCGGCTTCCACCGCCGCGTTCAAGGCCAGCAGGTTGGTCTGGAAGGCGATCTCGTCGATCATGCCGACGATGTCTTCGATCTTCTGCGAGCTGCCTTCGATGCGGCTCATGGCCGCGATGGCGTCGGACACCACCTGACCACCGCCGGCCGCGACTTCGCGGGCTCCGGCCGCCAGTTGGTTGGCCTGCTGGGCGTTGGCGGCGTTCTGGCGCACGGTGGCGGACAGTTCCTCCATGGAGGCCGCCGTTTCTTCCAGGGCCGAGGCCTGCTGCTCCGAACGTTCGGACAGGTCCTGGCTGCCGGCCGCGACTTCGCCCGAGGCCCCGGTGATCTGGCCGGTGGCCTCGTTGATGTTGCTGACCACCTCGAACAGTTTGTCGGCGGTCAGGTTGACGTCGCCCTTCAACTGGCCGAACACGCCGGCGTAATCGGCGGTGATGCGTCGGGTCAGGTCGCCCTGGGCCACGGCGCCCAGCACGCCGGCCACGTCCTTCAACGCGATGCCGGTGAGGTGGACCAGATTGTTGACGCCCTCGCACAGGTTGAGCAGGAAGCCGGACTTGCCTTCCAGGTCGATGCGGCGGTCGAGGTCGCCGGAGCTGGCGGCCTTGGCCACCTCGGCCACTTCGGCGACGATGGCGGCCTCGCGCTTGCGCTGTTCCTCCTCGG
Source organism: Phaeospirillum sp. (assembly GCA_030651575.1). Classification (GTDB taxonomy): domain Bacteria; phylum Pseudomonadota; class Alphaproteobacteria; order Rhodospirillales; family Magnetospirillaceae; genus Phaeospirillum. The sequence continues at coordinate 88,483 of JAUSFB010000080.1, read as the reverse complement.
CCTGTCGGGCGGCCTCCTCGGCGGCGCGTTGCTCGGCCTCCATGCGGACCTTGTCGATGCCGTTTTGCTTGAACACCTGGACGGCCTTGGCCATTTCGCCGATTTCATCATGGCGATCGAGGGCGGGAACCTGGGTGTCAAGCTTGCCATCGGCCAGGAGGCCCATGGCGCCGGTCATGGCCGCGATCGGGGTCAGGATCGAACGGGCGATCAGGATGGCGAAGGTCAGGCCCAGCAGGATGGCGATAACCGAGATGATGATGTTCGACATCTCCTGAGCGGCGAGGTCGGCGGTCAGTTCCTTGTCCATCTGGTCCAGATAGGCGGCCTGGGACAGGCGGGTCTTGGTGGCCAGATCGCCGAATTCGGCGGCCTGGGCCGACATCACGTCATTGGCGAGGTGGTTGCGCTCCAGAACCGCCACTGCGGCTTCCTGGAAAGCGGCCTCGTATTTGATCGCCAGATCGGTGGCTTCCTCGACCGCCTTGCGGAGTTGCGGGTCCTTGACCAGGGGCAGGACATGGGAAATGTCCCTGTTCATGGCGACGCGCAGGGTCTTGACCTCTTCGGCTCCCGCCTTGTCGGGGGTGGTCAGGAAGCGCAGGGCGGCGACGCGCATGCGCATCAGGCCTTCCTGAACCTGACCGATTTCCGAGGCCAGTTCCCATTCCTTGCGGGTCTGGGCGGTTTCGACCAGATCGGAGATCATCTTGTCGGCCTTGGCGCCGATGGGATTCATCCCCTCATTGACCAGCCGGTCGCGCTTGTGGCGCAGATCGATCAGGGTGGCGAAGTTGGCCTGATAGCTCTCGAACAGCTTTTGCATGGTTTCGAGATTGGCCTTGCGGCCGGGATCGGCCGTGGCGGCGACCACCTCGGCGATATCCTTCTTCAGCAGGCCCTGAAGCTCCCTGGAGCGCTGGGCCGACTTTTCCTCGCCGGTGAATACGAACTCGCGGGTGTTGCGGCGCATGCCGGCGACGTTGCGTTCGATGGTCAGCACCCGCTGGGCGTTGGCCGCCACCGATTGATAGACGTTGACGGCGTGGTCGGTCTTCTTGGAGCCCCAGAAGGACATTCCAGCGAGGGCCATCAGGAATAGCAGCACCAGAAAGAAGCCGCCATAGATGCGGTTTTTGACGGTCAGGCCTTTGGCCATAATCATTCTCCCCATAAATAATCGGCTCAGGCCGCGGCTTCGGCGCCGGACATGTCCATGTCGTCAAAAGCAAAAACGTGATCGAGGTCGAGAACCGCGACCATGCGGCCCTCGACGGTCACCAGACCGGTCAGGAAGCCGGCGGCGGCGTGTTCAAGTTGAGGCACCGGCTGGATGTCGTCGCCCGCCACCGCCAGGATATCCGCCACCGCGTCCACCAGGATGCCGGCGACCCTGCTGCCCACCGCCACCACCATGATGACGTGGCGGGGGGTCGCGTCGGTGCTGCCGCGTCCGAACCGGGAGCGCAGATCGAGAATCGGCACGATGGCGCCGCGCAGATTGATGACGCCGCGCATATATCTGGGCGCGTTGGGCAACGCGGTACTGGCGGTCCAGCCCTTGATTTCCCGGATCGCCATGATATCGACGCCATATTCCTCGTCGCCGATGGTAAACGAGATGAATTGTCGGATCGTGTTTTCAGACATGCCGCTTTCCCCCTCGTACTTCTCTATTCGGCCGCTTCGGCGCGGGCGGCTTCCTCGACCTGGGCGCGGGTCAGCCGTTCCCCCATGATCCGAAGCGCGCCCACATCCAAGATCAGGGCGACGCGGCCGTCACCCAGGATCGTGGCGGCGGAAATACCTTCCACCGGATGGTAGTTGGAATCCAGACTCTTGATAACCACCTGCTGTTGCCCCAGCAACTCGTCCACCAGCAGGCCGATGCGGTCGCCGCCCTCGGTCTCCACCACCACGACCAGACCACGGGTGGTGTCGGTGATGGCGTTCTTGATGCCGAACAGGTCGTACAACCGGATCAGCCGGATATAGTCGCCGCGCAGCGTCAGCACGTCGCCGACATTGACCAGGGTTCGGGCCTGTTGGGCGGTAGGACGCAGCGATTCGACGATATTGGTCAGCGGCAGGACATAGCGTTCGATACCGACCGACACCAGCATGCCGTCCATCACCGCCAGGGTCAGGGGCAGCGACAAGATGAAGCGCGATCCCTGGCCGGGGGTGGACTGCACCACGACGCGGCCACCGACGTCTTGGATATTGCGGCGAACCACGTCCATGCCGACGCCACGGCCCGAGACGTCGGAGACCTGGGCGGCGGTGGAAAAGCCCGGCGCGAAGATCATCTGGTCGATCTGTTCGTCGGTGAGTTGAACGCCGCGCTCCACCAGACCCTTTTCGATGGCTTTTTCCAGCACCCGCTTGCGGTCGATGCCCTTGCCGTCGTCGGAGACCTGGATGATGACGCGGCCCGAGCGATGCTCGGCCCCGAGGTGAATGGTGCCCTCGGCGGGCTTGCCGTTGGCGATGCGCTCTTCCGGCAATTCGATACCGTGGTCGAGCGAATTGCGGATCAGATGGGTCAGTGGGTCGGATAACTGCTCGATGACGGTCTTGTCGACCTCGGTGTTCTCGCCGCTCATTACCAGCTTGGCCTGCTTGTTCAGCTTGGCGGACAGGTCGCGCACCAGTCGGGGCGCGCGTGAGAACAGCGCCTTGATCGGCTGGGCGCGGATCGCCATCACGCTTTCCTGCAATTCGCGGGTGTGATGCGACAGCTCCTGGAGCCCCTGGACCAGTTCAGGGTGGGATTCGATGGAAAATCCGCTGGCTTGCTGGCCCAGCATGGCCTGGGTGATGACCAGTTCGCCGACCATGTTGACCAGACGGTCGACGCGGTCCAGATCGACCCGGATCGACGAGGTATGGATGCCGCCGGCCCCGGTGTCCCCGGCCTTGGCGGGGGTCTGGGCGGGCGCGGGGGGGGCTGCCCCGCCAGCGGGCGCGGCGGCGGTGGGCGCGGCAACCGCGTCGGGGGTGGGGGGGAGGGGGGCGAACAGGCCCCAGCCGTCACCCTCCTGGGCATCCACCGCGACGCCGATCTGTTCGATGGTCACATCGGCGGAGTCGCCGGCGACGAACTCGAACACCTCCTCGATGGCGTTCCGGCCACGGTCGGTCACCAGGGTGAAGGACCAGGACAGATAGGCGTCCTGGGCGTTCATCTCGGCCAGGGATGGGAGCTTGGAGCGATCGACCGCCACCTTCATCTCGCCCAGGCTGGCCAGTTCGCGAATCATCAGCAGCGGGTCGTTGCCGGTGCGCAGCAGGCCCGGCGCCGGAGCAAGGCGGATGGTCCAGGTGGCGAAGCCCGGCTCGGCGCCGATGGCCGCCGGAGTGGTAACCGGAGCGGCCTTGGCTGGCGGAGCTTCGCCGCTGATGATGCCGGCCAACAGGGCTTTGACCTCGGCGCCGTGGTCGGCGGGCAGGGTCGCGCCTTCCTGGGCGGCGCGGACGAAGTCGCCCAGGACATCGTTGCCGCGCACCAGAATATCGGCCACATGAGGAGTCAGTTCGGCCCGGCCGGAGCGCAGCGCGTCCATGGAGGTCTCGAACACATGGGCGAAGTGGACCAGATCCTCGAACGCGAAAGCGCCGCCGCCGCCCTTGATGGAGTGGACGCAGCGGAACAGGGCGTTGAGGTCGTCCGAGCTGCCGGTTCCCTCCTGGAGTCGGGCAATGGTCTCCTCGGCCGTGGCCAACAGTTCGGCGCATTCCTCGAAGTAGGTCGCCTTGAACCGTGACAGGTCATAGGACTGATCTTCAGCCATGCGCGATTCCCCTTAATCGTCCGCCTAGGGACAAACCTTGGCAACGATCTGCAACAGTTTTTCCGGGCTGAACGGCTTGACGATCCAGCCGGTGGCGCCGGCCGAACGGCCCTCGTCCTTCTTGGACTGGTCGCTTTCGGTGGTCAGGATCAGGATGGGAGTGCCGGCATGGGCCGGCTGGGACCGAATCTTGCGAACCAGGGTGATGCCGTCCATCTCCGGCATGTTGACGTCCGTGATGATGACGTCGATCTTCTGGCCCGGAAGGACTTTCAGGGCGTTGACGCCGTTATCGGCCTCGACCACCGTATAGCCCGCGCCGCGCAGGGTGAAAGACACCATGTCGCGCATGGTTTTTGAGTCGTCGACCGCCAGAACGCACTTTGCCATTCTCTGTTCCTTACTCTCAGATCAGTTTTTGGAGGTTAGCCGCCAGACCGAGCTGCGCGAACGTCTCGGTGACGGCGCTGCTGGGGGCCTCCACTTCAAATCGGCGCGCCGCGCCCTTGAAGCCGTCGGCCGCGGCCAGCACCACCTGGACGCAGGCGGTCGACATCCGCTCGACGCCATCGGCCTTGAGGACGACATCGGCGGCGGTATCGCGGGCAAGGGCGTCCAGCAGGGTATCGCGCAACTCGGCCGAGGCGGAAAGATCCACCACGCCGGGAAGTTCGATTTCCAGTCTGCCGTTGTTGTCTTTCAATTCCATGCCTGACCCGTTAAAGTTCCCGGTGGACCGAAAGCGGATAATACGGCAAATTCCAGCCTTAAGTAAGGGGCTAACAGCCAAGATGGTTATATGCCAACGATAACGACACAGGCCGGCCCGTGGAACATGACCGTGTTCGCCTTTGACCAGGGCGAGCCCGAGAACCCTCTTGGGCAATTATCGGCAGAAGAGGTGGAACGCCTTCCCTTTGGCGCCGTCGAATTGACGGTGGATGGAAAGGTCGTGGCCTATAACGATACTGAGCCGGATCAGGCGGGAGGGGGGCGTCAGGCCATAATTGGCCGCGACTTCTTCGGTGATGTGGCGCGGTGGGCCGGAACTTCGGTGATCGCCGAGGAGTTCCGCAAGGGCGTCGCCGGTGGCGCGCTTAACGTGGTGTTCGACTGCGCCGTTCCCAATCTGCCCTTCAAGGTGCGGATTCACATGAAGGTCAGTCCGATCCTCGGAACCTATTGGACTTTCATCAAACGATTGCGGCGCGACCCCGTCTGACGCCGCCCCGGCGTCAGCGTCGCCGCCGGGCCGGCGTCTTGCGGGCGACCAGGGTTCCCCACAGGTCGTAATCCTCGGCGGCCTCGATTTCGACATCGACCAACTCGCCGGGGCTAAGATCGGTCTCGCCGTTGATATAGACCTCGCCATCGACCTCGGGGCTGTCGGCCTTGGTGCGTCCGATGGCGCCTTCCTCGTCCACTTCGTCAATGATCACTTCCAGCACCTTGCCCACCTTGGCGGAGGCGCGGGAGTCGGCGATCTGGCGCGCCGCTTCCATGAAGCGCAGGTGACGTTCTTCCTTGACGTCCTCATCGATGTGGTCGGCCAGGGCGTTGGCGGGCGCGCCCTTGACGTTCTCGTATTTGAAGCAGCCCACCCGGTCGAGCTGGGCTTCTTCCAGCCAGATCAGCAGCGACTCGAAATCCTCCTCGGTCTCGCCGGGGAAGCCGACGATGAAGGTCGAGCGGATGGCCAGATCGGGACAGGTCTCGCGCCATGACCGGATGCGGCCCAGCACCTTTTCCTGGTTGGCGGGGCGACGCATGGTCTTCAACACATTGGGGCTGGCGTGCTGGAACGGGATGTCGAGATAAGGCAGGATCTTGCCTTCGGCCATCAGCGGAATGATCTCGTCCACATGGGGGTAGGGGTAGACGTAGTGCAGCCGCACCCAGATTCCCAGATCGCCCAGCGCCGTCGCAAGGTCGGTCAGGTGCGCCCGCACCGGCCGGCCGCGCCAGTTGCTCTCGGCGTGACGCAGGTCGAGACCGTAGGCGCTGGTGTCTTGCGAGATCACTAGCAGTTCCTTGACGCCGGCTTCGGCCAGACGCTCGGCCTCGCCCAGGATATCGGCGGCGGGGCGGCTGGCCAGCGGGCCGCGCAGGTCGGGGATGATGCAAAAGGAGCAACTGTTGTTGCAGCCCTCGGAAATCTTCAGGTAGGCGTAATGGCTCGGCGTCAGGTGCAGCCCTTCCGGCGGCACCAGCGACAGCTTTGGGTCGTGCTGCGGCGGGATCGCCTGATGCACAGCTTCGACCACCGCCTGATACTGATGCGGCCCCGTCACCGCCAGAACCGAGGGGTGCACGGCGCGGATGGCGGCCTCGTCGCCGCCCATGCAGCCGGTGACGATCACCCGGCCATTTTCGGCGATTGCCTCGCCGATGGCTTCCAGCGACTCGGCGCGGGCGGAGTCCAGGAAGCCGCAGGTGTTGACGATCACCACATCGGCGCCGTCATAGCTGGCCGAGATGTCGTAGCCCTCGGCCCGCAGGCGGGTCAGGATCCGTTCGGAATCAACCAGCGCCTTGGCGCAGCCGAGGCTGACGATACCCACCTTGGGACAGGGCGTATTCATGGCTTTTCCGGGAACTGCTGCAAGTCGCGGTGACTTAGCGGAATTCGGGGCCGGATATCAAGCTTTTCGGCTGGAACCGAAATCCATTCTCCCGACAAGGTCATTCGTTTCTTAACATACACCGTTAAAAAATGCACAATGGCGGAAAGAAACGGATGAAAATGCTGGATCTCTCCGCCGCCTGTTCCACCGCGATCGCCCTGGTGATCGGCCTTGATCCGCAGATGCTGGACATCGTGCGGCTGTCGTTGCTGGTCTCTGGTTCCGCCGTTCTGCTGGCGGCCCTGATCGGGCTGCCGCTGGGAGCCATGCTGGCGCTGGCGGAGTTTCCCGGTCGCGGCGTGCTGGTGGTGACGATCAACGCCTGCATGGGGCTGCCGCCGGTGGTGGTCGGGCTGGCGGTCTATCTGCTGCTGTCGCGGGCGGGGCCGATGGGCCGGTTCGGGCTGCTGTTCACTCCCTCGGCCATGGTGGTGGCCCAGACCGTATTGGTTCTTCCCATCGTGGCGGCGCTGTCGCGCCAGGTGGTGGCCGATCTGTGGGAGGAGTATGGCGAGCAACTGCGTTCGCTGGGAGCCCCGCGACCGGTCGTGATGGCGACCCTGCTGTGGGATGGCCGCTTTAGCCTGCTGACCGCGGTTCTGGCCGGATTTGGCCGGGCCTGCGCCGAAGTGGGGGCGGTGATGATCGTCGGCGGCAATATCAGCGGGGTTACCCGGACCATGACCACCGCCATCGCCCTGGAGACCAGCAAGGGTGACCTGCCGCTGGCGCTGGGCCTGGGCATCATCCTGATCGGGTTGGTGACGGTGGTGAACGCGGCGGTGTTCCTGGTGGGTCAGGCTGCGCGACGGAGGATGGGATGAAGCCCGAGATCGACTCCATTCTGCCGTTGGAACTGGACGGAATCGGCTTTGGAATCGAGGGGCGGACCCTGCTGGGCGGCATCGGTCTGCGGTTGGAGTCCGGCTCGCGCACCATCGTGCTGGGTCCCAACGGCGCCGGCAAAAGCCTGTTGCTGCGGATCTGCCATGGGCTGCTGCGCCCGACCGAGGGGACGCTGCGCTGGGGTGGCGCCGGCCAGCCGCTGGCGGAGCAGGTGATCCGCCGCCGTCAGGCCATGGTGTTCCAGCGGCCGGTTCTGCTGCGCCGCTCCGCCTTGGCCAATATCCGCTATGTGCTGGGCCTGATCGGTCTGGCCCGTGCGCGGCATCGGGCGGTGGCCATGGAGGCGCTCGACCGCTTTGGTCTGGCCGAGCTTGCCGACCGGCCGGCCCGGGTGCTGTCGGGTGGCGAGCAACAGCGCCTTGCCTTGGCGCGGGCCTGGGTGGTGGAGCCGGATGTGCTGTTCCTCGACGAGCCGACCTCGGCCCTGGATCCCGCCGCCACCCTGGCGGTGGAGATGGCGATTCATGAATTCCACGCTGCCGGGGCCAAGATCGTCATGACCACCCATGATCTCGGTCAGGCCAGACGGCTGGCCGACGAGGTTGTGTTCCTGTCGCGCGGGCGTCTGGTGGAAGTTTCCCCGGCGGCGCGCTTTTTCAAAGCCCCAGCCAGTCCGCAGGGGCGGGCATTTCTCGCGGGAGAACTGGTGTGTTGAAGCGACTTATGATTCTGGCGGCGTTGCTGCTGCCTTCGACCGTGTGGGCCGAGGAGCGATTCATCACCGTGGCCTCCACCACGTCCACCGACCAGTCCGGCCTGTTCGGCCATCTGCTGCCGCTGTTCCAGCGCGACAGCGGTATCAGCGTGCGGGTGGTGGCGGTGGGGACCGGTCAGGCCATCAAACTGGGTGAGCGCGGCGATGCCGACGCCTTGCTGGTGCATGACCGCGCCGGCGAGGACAAATTCGTCGCCGAGGGCTTTGGCCTCGACCGCCGCGACGTCATGTATAACGATTTTGTTTTGATCGGTCCATCGGGCGACCCGGCGGTGGTCAAGGGGCTGGCTAGCGTGGGGGAGGCGTTCAAGCGTATCGCCGCCGCCAAGGCCGCGTTCGCGTCGCGCGGCGACGATTCCGGCACCCATCGCGGCGAACTGCGCATGTGGAAGGCCGCCGGGGTGGACGTCAAGGCCGCCGGCGCTGGCTGGTACCGTGAACTGGGCTCGGGCATGGGGCCGACTCTCAATACCGCAGCCGGCATGAACGCCTATGTCCTGGCCGATCGCGGCACCTGGGCCAGCTTCAAGAACCGCCAGTCGCTGGCGATCGTGGTCGAGGGGGACAAGACTTTGTTCAACCCCTATGGCAGCATTCTGGTCAACCCCGCCCGTCATTCCGGCATCAAGGCCGCCGATGCCCAGGCGTGGCATCATTGGCTGACCGGCCCCAAGGGCCAGGCCGCCATTGCCGGCTTTAAGATCGATGGGGAGCAACTGTTCTTTCCCGACGCGCGGTGATCGGGCTCGGCGCCGTCCCTGGCTGGCGGGCGGCGCCGCCTTCTTTGTCTAACTGATGCGCGTCAGTAGCACCCGGACATTGGGATGGTGGTCGAAGTGGTCGATCGTCCAGCCGACATCCTCGATACGATACCACTTACCGCTACGTGTTCTGACGGCGTTTCCGATCTTGGGGACGATATCGGCCTCGAAGAAATGGTTTACTTCGGTCTTGTCGAAGGACTCCGAGATCACGTAGCGCATGATGCACCAGCCATATTCTAAGATTTTATTCTGACTGTACTTTGAACCTTATACTTCGAGCGGTCAGTGAAGGACTGCACATATGGCGGATAACTAAAATTTTATCTGATTTTATATCCTGGTTCTTTATATACAATCCATCGAGGCGTTGTCGCGGCCCAGGAAGAATAGCTGGATTTCCGCCAATTTTGGCGTCATGTGGTGATTTTCTCAACCAGATATGTTGAAGGATCGCTTAACAAGTGTCACCTTGATGTAAGTGGGCCCTATGGGAAGGGTCGTGGACTTCGAGCAATACGTCCGAATTGAAAGCCGGACGGCTTGGTCGGTTCGTGGTCGGGAGCAATGCACATGCAACCCCCCGCTTTTTTCCGTCGGACCTATGACGAGACCATGGACCTCATGGTCGAGGCGAGAAATTACATGTCCTATGTGGAGCGTCGCGAGCGCGAGCGCGCCGGGGCCTTCGCCGGTCTGCGTATGAGCTGCGAGGCCATGCGGGTGACGTCGCGCCTGACCCAGGTGATGGCGTGGTTGCTGATGCAGCGTGCCGTGCACGAGGGTGAACTTAGCGTCGAACAGACCTTGGCCGATTCGTGCCGAATTTCGGGGGCGGATGTCTGCTTGGACGAAAGCCACAGCTCTGACGAGGCCTTGCCCAACGGGCTGCGCAGCCTGCTGGACCGTAGCCACCGGCTTTATGTGCGGATCACGCGGTTGGAGCAGATGATGGCGCAGCGGGTGCTGCATTAGCGGGCCTTACCGCCAAGCCACTTCCCAGAGCAGGAACTTGTCGCGGAACCCCTTCAGGGAGTGGGTTCCGCCGTCGGAGAAGGCAAGCGCCTTGGAGCCGGCCAGATCCTTGACCACCTGGGTGCAAAGCGTCTGGTCCGACTGAGTTGCGGCACAGACCCGGGCCGCCAATTGCACGGTAGACCCGAACAGGTCGTCTTCTTCCTGGATCGGTTCGCCGGAGTTGAGGCCGATGCGCAGATGTAGCGGCAGGTTGGGCTGCTTTTCGTTATGGGCGGCGACCTGGCGCTGGATCTGGATGGTGGCGTCCACTGCGTTGGCGGCCGAGGCGAACGAGGCCATGATGCCGTCACCGGTATGCTTGACCTCGTGGCCGGCGAACTGGGTCAGCGCGGTCCGCACGATGGCGTTGTGCTTGCGGACGATCTCCTGGGCCGCCAGATCGCCTCGGGCCTGGGTGAGGTCGGTCGAGCCGACCATATCGGTGAACATCACCGTCATGATCGAGGACTTTTTCTCGGCGGTCGGCTTGTTCCAGTCCTTGATCATGGTCTGCAAGGCGATCTGTGGTGTGCCTTCATCGCCAGAGACCCATGACTCCATCCCGGCGCGGCCAACCTGGATGACCTTCATGTAGCGCGGCTCCAACTGGTATTCCGAGATCTTTTCCTGGAACTGACCGGCGATGTCGGCCGATGTTCCCAGCTTGACCAGGGCGTCCTTCAGCAAATCGCGCTGGGTGGCGCCGTCGAGGCGCTTGATGCCGGCCAGGGCCTGTAACGCGCCGGCCATGTACAGGTTCAAGGCGAAGACGTTGTATTTGTCCAGGGCCGGCGTGACCTTGCGCACCGTTTCAACGGCGTGATCCAGGAACCGGTTGCAGATGGGCCTAGCGCCGTCCAGGGCGGGATTGGGGGTGGAGGGTTTCTGCTCCGCCTTTGCCTCTGGCTCCGGTTCCGGCATGATGGGGGGCGGTGTTTCATCGGGGCCGGGAAGAATCTCGGGTAGAAACGCCTCGTCCTCCCGGCTGGGGGCTTCAACCGGCTCGTCATCGCTCCATTTGTCGGGAATCTGCTCGGCATCGGCCTGAGCCGCCAGCTTGTCCAGCGACTTCTTGAGCTTGGCGTCGACCCGCTGTTTCTTCTGTGAGGGTTGCGGCGCGGCATACACGGTCTTGCGGACGGCAAAATTGGCGTTGCGGGGCATGAAGCGCAGGGCCAACGGAACGCCGGTCATCAGGAAGACCAGTCCGAATACCGGAAACAGCAACTGCCCATATTCTTCCGCCGTGATGCGGAAGCCGAAATCGTACAGGAACACGATTACCGAGGGCAGGACGCGCAATGCTCCCAGACCCAGGCCGAGGGCGACCAGCAAAATGATGGTCAGCCGCAGAATTACCGTGCCGGGGCTGATTCCCTCGAAGGCAACCCGATGCTTGATCTTGACTGGAGCCCGCTTCTGGCCGCTGCCGCTCTTACCGGACGCGGCCTTGTCCGGTGCAGAGGATCGTCCGCCGCCACCTGCGGCCGCGCCGCCGCCCTTCTTGGGTTGGACATTGGCGCCGCTGATATAGACGTCGGCTTCGTCGAAGGCGTTGGTGTCAGTATTGTAGGTTTCGCGCAGGACCTTGACCCGCACGCCCATGGTCGATTCTAGTTCTTTGGCCTCACGGATGGCCTCGTCGCGTTCCAGCCTAGGGAAACGCGCGTGGAGCATCCATCCTCGGCCTTCGAGGACGTAGACCTCAAAATGGACGATGATCATGACGCGTTAGCCCAATAATCCCGAGACCTGCTCTAACCTCTTCGACAAGTGCTGTCCACAGCAAAAGGCTTCGGCCGGCAAGGTGCCGGCCGAAAACCAATTTGGTGCAGCTATAGATGTAGGAGACATACCGGCGACTCGCAAGCCGCCGGTTGCTGCGTCCTGGATCAGGTGTTGGTTGACTTGATGCCGAAGCCGTCGAACCGCTTCTTGAACTTGGCCAGCTGACCGCCGGTGTCGACCAGACGATGAACGCCAGTCCAAGCCGGGTGAGACTTGGGGTCGATGTCCAGGCGAATGGAATCGCCAGCCTTGCCCATGGTGGAGCGAGTCTTGAACTCGGTGCCGTCCGTCATCACCACGTTGATCTCGTGGTAGTCGGGATGAATATTGTCCTTCATAGCGTGCAGCTCCGCAAATCGAAGGCGCTTCTATAGCCAAAACGCGGGACTGGTGCAAGCCATCCTTCACCCCCAAGCGGAAATCGGGGTAACATCCTGGCGATATCCCCTGGAGAGCATGGAATGAGCCTGGACGAAAGCCGCTTCACCACCATCGCCGATCAACTGATCGAGCATATCGCCGATGCCGTCGAGGACAATCTGGACGCCGCCGATGCGGATATTCAGTCTGGAATCCTGACGATCACCATTCCGGGGCTTGGCCAGTACGTGATCAACAAGCATACGGCCAACCGCGAGATATGGTTGTCCTCGCCCAAAAGCGGCGCATATCACTTCGCCCACCGCGACGGCGCGTGGCTTTCCACTCGCGATGCCACGGTGGCGCTGGTCCCCCTGCTGTCGGCCGAGCTGGGGGTGGCTCTTTAGGCCACGTCCCGATGAATCGATATCATCGGGACGCGGTATATCAGACGGTCCTCACCAGGATGTGACGCTTCTTGCCGGCGGTGAGCTTTATAGTGCCGTCCTTGATGTCGGCTGTGGTCACCGGCCGGGTCTCGGTGTCGAGGGTGGCGTCGTTGATCTTGCCGCCGCCGCCCTTGAGCAGACGCTTGGCATCGCCGTTGGAGGCTGCCAGTCCGGCGCGGACGAACAGGGCGAAGGCGGGGATACCCTCGGCCAGTTCGGCGGCCGGAATCTCGATGGTCGGCAGGCTGTCGGCGGCGGCGCCTTCCTCGAAGGTCTTGCGGGCGGTCTCGGCGGCCTCGGCGGCGGCGGATTCGCCGTGGGCGAGGCGGGTGGCCTCATTGGCCAGGATCTTCTTGGCCTCGTTGATCTCCGAGCCCTGCAAGGCCTCCAACCGGGCGATTTCGTCCAGCGGCAATTCGGTGAACAGCCGGAGGAAGCGACCCACATCGGCGTCCTCGGTGTTGCGCCAGTACTGCCAGAACTCCCAGGAGCTTAGGGCGTCGGCGTTCAGCCAGATGGCGCCCTGGGCGGTCTTGCCCATCTTGGCGCCCGAGGAGGTGGTCAGCAGCGGGCTGGTCATGCCGTATAGCTCGGCCTGATCGGCGCGGCGGCCCAGCTCGATGCCGTTGATGATGTTGCCCCACTGGTCCGAGCCGCCCATCTGGAGGACGCAGGTATTGCGGCGGTACAGCTCGACGAAGTCGTAGCCCTGCAACAGCATATAGTTGAATTCGAGGAAGGTCAGCGGCTGCTCGCGCTCCAACCGCAGCTTGACCGAATCAAAGGTCAGCATACGGTTGATGGTGAAATGGTGGCCGTAATCGCGCAGGAAGTCGATATAGTTCAGCTTGTCCAGCCAGTCGGCGTTGTTGACCATCACCGCGTCGGTCGGGCCGGCGCCGAAGGTCAGGTATTTTCCGAAAACCGACTTGATTCCGTCCATGTTGTGGCCGATATCCGCGTCGGTCAGCATCTTGCGAGCTTCGTCCTTGCCGGACGGATCACCGATGCGGGTGGTGCCGCCGCCCATCAGGACGATGGGTTTGTGGCCGGTCTTCTGCCACCAGCGCAGCAGCATGATCTGCATCAGCGAGCCCACATGCAGCGAGGGCGCGGTGCAGTCGAAGCCGATATAGGCGGCCGAGCTGGTCTGGCTCAGACGCTTGTCCAAACCTTCGAGGTCTGTACACTGGTGCATGTAGCCGCGCTCGGTGATGGTGCGCAGGAAATCGGACTTGAGGCTGGTCATAATTCGCCTGTGTGGCTTGCTGCTGAGAGGCCGCTCGTTTATCACAATCCTTGGTCCGCGACAATCGAAGGCAACAAAATGCTCGCGCTCGGTCTGATGAGCGGCACTTCCCTGGACGGGGTTGATGCCGCCCTGGTCACCACGGATGGCGAGACCGTCACGCGGTTGGGGCGCGGCCTGACCGTGCCTTATCCGGATTCGCGGCGCGCCGCCCTGCGCTCCGTGCTGGGCGGCGTCGGCGACGTGGCGGCGGTGGAGCGTGACATTACCGTGTTTCACGCCGGGGTGGTCGAACGCCTGTTGGCCGAAGCCGGCGTGACCGCCGCCGAGGTCGGGCTGATCGGCTTTCACGGCCACACCATCTTGCACCGGCCAGACCGTCGCCGAACCTGGCAGATCGGCGACGGTCCGCTGCTGGCGTCCATGACCGGTATCGCCGTGGTCAGCGATTTTCGCAGCGACGACGTGGCGGCGGGGGGGCAGGGGGCTCCCCTGGTGCCGGTGTTCCATCGGGCGCTGGCGGTCGGGCTTGCGACGCCGCTGGCCGTGCTGAACCTGGGCGGCGTCGGCAATGTCACCTGGATTGGCGATAACGGGGCCTTGCTGGCCTTCGATACCGGTCCGGGCAACGCCCTGATCGACGACTGGGCCTTGGCCCATACCGGTAAGCCGGTGGACGAGGATGGGCGGCTGGCGGCTGGCGGCCGGGTGGACGCGGCGGCGGTCGAGGCCTTCGCGCGGCATCCTTATTTCGAGCGGGTTCCGCCGAAATCGCTGGATCGCGACGACTTTCGCAGTTTTGCCGAGGCGCTGGTGCGGGACATGGCGGCAGGGGACGGCGCCGCGACCCTGACCGCCTTCACCGCCGTGGCGGTGGCCCGTGCCGCACGGCATTTTCCCGCTCCCGTGGCGCGCTGGCTGGTCTGCGGCGGCGGTCGTCATAATCCCGCGATCATGGCCGCCCTGCGCTCGGAACTGGGCGGAGACGTCGAACCGGTCGAGGCGGTCGGCTGGGATGGCGACGCCATGGAGGCGCAGGCCTTCGCCTTTCTGGCCGTGCGCTCGTCGCGCGGCCTGCCCATCACCTTCCCCGAGACCACCGGCGTCCAGCATCCGCTGACGGGTGGTCGGTTGCATCCTCTACCCGGAGGTAAGTCATGCGGTTGAAATCACTGTTTGTCGCCTTGGCCCTGATGGCCGTTCCCACCATCGCCCTGGCCGATCAGGACTCCGCCCTGGCGGCGGTGCGGTCAAGTCCCGGCGTGCTGGACGCCAAGATCGACGACCGCGGCAATCTTTGGGTGATGGTCATCAAGAACGTCAAGGTCGCCTGGGATCAGTACGCGATCCAGATGTGCACGGTAGTCCGTCCGCATCAGGCGCGGGTGTTTATCGCCCGTATCGTCGACGTCACAACCGTCGGCGGCGGCAAGAAGCCCAGCGAGTGGAAACAACTGGCCTCGGCCAGCTGCGGCAAATAAGGCCGGTTTTGCCCCTCGGTCGCCGGGCGAATGATCGTTTTCATCCGCCCGGAGATCGAGTCTATGGCAGGGCGACCGCCAGTTCGGGCTCGCGCACCGGCGCGGCGGGCGGTTGGATCACCAGGTCGCCCAGGTAGGAATCGACCATCCCCCCCAGGGTGTCGAGATGGGTGCCGAAGAAGTGGTTGGCGCCCTCGATGGTGCGGTACTTGACCCGGATATTGCGCTGGGATGCCAGCTTGGTCGCCAGCTTGGCCACCGATGGCTCGGGAACCAGGTCGTCGGCAGTGCCGTGGATGATCAGGCCCGATGACGGGCACGGAGCCAGGAACGTGAAGTCGAACACGTTTGCCGGCGGTGCAACCGAAACGAAGCCATCGATTTCCGGCCGGCGCATCAGCAACTGCATGCCGATCCAGGCGCCGAACGAAAATCCTCCGACCCAGCAGGCGCTGGCGTTGGCGTTGAACGACTGCATCCAGTCCAGCGCCGAGGCGGCGTCCGACAACTCTCCCTGGCCATTGTCGAATTTGCCCTGGCTGCGTCCGACGCCCCGGAAGTTGAATCGCAGCGTCGAGAAGCCACGGCGCACGAAGGCGTGATACAGGGCGTAGACCACTTTGTTATTCATGGTCCCACCGTGCTGCGGATGCGGGTGCAACAACAACGCCAAGGGGGCGTTAGGCGACTTCGCATGATGATAGCGACCTTCGAGGCGGCCGTCTGGTCCATTGAAAATCACTTCAGGCATGGCTCACCGTACAGTCTCCATTATCCAACGCGGCGCTCAAACCCGAGCGGAAGCGTCGGTGAAAAAAATTCATAAATCCGGAATGAAGCGGGCCAAACTTGACCTGCCTTGTCGGGCATCCTATATTCACTTCGATGTGTCGTCGCCCCCGGATGGGTATTCCCCCTGACGATCGGCTCGACCGTCGTGGCGTACTTTAACATATTGAGAGCCATGATTTTCAAGAGGCTTAAAGAAGATATCGCGTCAATTCGACAACGCGACCCCGCCGCCCACTCCTGGCTTGAGGTGGTTTTGTGCTATCCGGGCCTGCACGCCGTGCTGATTCACCGGCTGTCGCATTGGTGCTGGAGCAAGGGGTTTCGGGTGCTCGGACGGGTGTTGTCGCATGTGGGCAAGATCTTCACGGGCATTGAAATTCATCCTGCCGCCACTCTCGGTTCGCGATTTTTCATCGACCACGGCACCGGGGTGGTGATCGGCGAGACGGCGGTGATCGGCGCTGACGTTACGCTTTATCACGGCGTCACCCTGGGAGGAACTTCCCTTCATAAGGGTAAGCGGCACCCAACCTTGGAAGACGACGTCATCGTCGGTTCGGGAGCTCAGGTGCTGGGGCCGATCACGGTGGGCAAGGGGGCGCGAATCGGCGCCAACGCTGTGGTGCTGACCGACGTTCCTCCGGGCGTGACCATGGTGGGAATTCCGGCCCGCATGGTGATGCGCCGCAAGGAGTCCGAATTCTGCGCCTATGGCCTGTCGGACGAGGATCTCCCCGATCCGGTGGCCCGGGCCATCGATTCGGTTCGCAGTCAGGTCAGCTCCCTCATCGAGCGGGTGCAGGAGCTGGAGACCGAGCTGCATGGCCATCCGACCGAAGCCTGCGGGCGGATTCCCCATATGCTCCCGGTTGAACTCGGGCAAGAGCCCGCAACGATCAAGAAAACAAACACGACGGCAAGCAGTAATTCGGCCGGTGACCGTTCCGCGGCACCCGCCCAGAAACGGGAGATGACATCGTGAAACTCAGCACCAAGGGACGCTATGCCGTGATGGCCATGGTCGATCTGGCCAGCCATTCCCAGGGAAGCCCGGTGGCGCTTGCCGACATCGCCGAGCGTCAGGAGATTTCCCTGTCCTATCTGGAGCAGTTGTTCGGCAAGCTCCGCAAGGGCGGGCTGGTGAAGAGCGTGCGCGGTCCTGGCGGCGGCTATCTGTTGGCGCGAAACCCACAACAGACGCGCATATCCGACATTATTCTGGCGGTCGATGAACCGATTCAGACAACGCGCTGCACCCCCGGCTCGCCGGCCGGCTGTCACAACAATAAGGGCCGTTGCCTGACGCACGACCTGTGGGAAGAGCTTGGCAATCAGATTTATCTCTATCTCAGCTCGGTTTCCCTGGCCGATGTGTGCGAGCGCCGCATCCTGGGCAGTTCCGGCATGTTCAGCGCCACCGGCACGCAGTCCGGCGCGGTCGCGGCGCAGTAGGCTTTTGGAAAAGGGATCCGGACCGTGAGCAGGGCTGCCTACCTCGATTATAACGCTGGCGCGCCAGCCCGCCCCGAAGTCGTGGCGGCGGTGGTCGAGGCTTTGGCCGAGGCGGGAAATCCATCCTCGATTCATGGCCTCGGCCGCGCCGCCCGCCACCGGGTCGAGCAGGCCCGCGCCCGCGTGGCGGATCTGGTGGAGGCCGAGCCGGCAGGGGTGATCTTCACCTCCGGTGGGACCGAGGCCAACGCCTTGGCCCTGGCGGGATGCGGGCGGAGCCGCCGGATCGTCTCGGCCGTCGAGCATCCATCCGTCCGGGAGTTCGGCCCGGTCGAGGTTATTCCGGTGGACCGTCACGGCGTGATTGATCTTGCGGCGTTGGGCGCCATGCTGGCCGGCGACCCCCGGTCGGCGGTGGTTTCGGTGATGATGGCCAATAACGAGACCGGAGTTGTCCAGCCGGTCGCCGATGCCGCCCGGATCGCCCATGGGCACGGCGCCTTGCTTCATTGCGATGCGGCCCAGGCCGGCGGTCGGCTTGCGGTTTCGATGATGCGGTTGGGTGCCGACTTCCTCACCCTGTCTGCCCATAAGATGGGCGGGCCGAGCGGGGTGGGGGCGCTGGTGCTGGCCGATAGTGGTTTTCTTTTGGCACCGATCTTGCTGGGAGGAGGGCAGGAGCGTCGCCGCCGGGCCGGAACCGAGAATGTCCCCGGCATCGCCGGTTTCGGAGCCGCCGCGCGCCTGGGAAGGGATGATTTGTTGCTGGGCCATACTATATCCGGGCAGAGTCATCTGCGCGACCGGTTGGAGAGCGAAGCCTTGGCGCGGGTGCCGCGGGCGGTGATTGTCGGCGCCGAGGCTGCTCGTCTGCCCAATACCAGTTGCCTGGCGCTGCCCGGTCTGGCCAGTCAGACACAGGTGATGGCGCTGGACCTGGCCGGGGTGGCGATCAGCGCCGGCGCGGCCTGCTCGTCGGGGACGGTGGCGGAAAGCCGGGTTCTGGCCGCCATGGGGCTGGGGCCGGAGATCAGGGGCTCGGCCATCCGGGTCAGCCTGGGATGGGCCAGCCGGCCCGAGGATGTGGAGTGTTTCCTGGACGCCTGGAGCGAACTTGCTCGGCGCACGGGATTCGAAGTTTCAGGGGTGGTCGCGGCCGCCTGAGTAATAAGATGAAGAAAAAGGAATGGATCCCATGACGGCTCTTGGCACCAAGCCCTGTCCGAAACTCACCCGCCCGGCGGGCGCTCCCGTTTATCTGGACTATCAGGCGACGACGCCTTGCGACCCGCGCGTGGTCGAGACGATGCTGCCCTGGTTCACCGAGAAGTTCGGCAATCCCCATTCGCGCAATCATCGCTATGGTTGGGAAGCCGAGGAAGCGGTGGAACTGGCGCGCGAACAGATCGCCGCCGTTATCGGAGCCGATCCCAAGGAGGTGATCTTCACTTCGGGCGCCACCGAGTCCAATAATCTGGCGCTCAAGGGCGTAGCGCACTTCTATCGGGAAAAGAAGAACCACATCATCACCGTGGTGACCGAGCACAAATGCGTCCTCGACACCTGTCGCTATCTGGAGCAGGAGGGGTTCAAGGTCACCTATCTGCCGGTCCAGACCAACGGCCTGATCGACATGGCCGAGTTGGAGGCCGCGATCACCGATCAGACCGCCATCGTCAGCGTGATGGCCGTCAATAATGAGATCGGAGTGATTCAGCCCATCGCCGAGATCGGCGCGCTTTGCCGCAAGAAGGGGGCGTTCTTTCACACCGACTGCGCCCAGGCGGTGGGCAAGATTCCGCTCGACGTCAACGCCATGAACATCGATCTGATGAGCATTTCGGCCCACAAGCTGTATGGCCCCAAGGGTATCGGCGCCCTTTACGTCCGCCGTCGGCCCCGTGTCCGGCTGGTGCCGCTGATCACCGGCGGCGGTCAGGAGCGCGGCATGCGCTCGGGCACCTTGCCGACACCGCTTTGCGTCGGCTTCGGCGAGGCCTGCGCCATCGCCAAGGCCGAAATGGCGGCGGAGTCCCAGCGATTGACCGATCTGCGCAATCGTCTGCTGGGCGGCCTGCGCCAACGCCTGCCCGAGATCTATGTCAACGGCGACCTGGACAACCGCATTCCCGGCAATCTCAACGTCTCGTTCGCCTTCGTCGAGGGCGAGGGGCTGATGATGGGGGTCAAGGAACTGGCGGTGTCGTCGGGCTCCGCCTGCACCTCGGCCTCTCTGGAGCCGTCCTATGTGCTGCGCGCCCTGGGGGTGGACGTGGAAATGGCCCATACCTCGCTTCGCTTTGGCTTGGGCCGCTTTACCACCGGCGAGGATATCGACTTCGCCATCGATCACATCGTCGATGCGGTCGAGCATCTGCGGGCCATGAGCCCGCTGTGGGACATGCATCTGGAAGGCGTCGACATCAAGTCGATCGAATGGGCAGAGCACTAAACACCCCAGGGCTTGCCCCGGGCGTGTTATGATTTAGAATGATTCCGAGGCATCGCTTCGGATCGGCACTTGGAGGACGTTATGGCGTACAGCGAAAAGGTCATTGACCACTACGAGCATCCCCGCAACGTGGGCGCGCTCGACAAGGATGACGGGGCCGTCGGCACCGGTCTGGTGGGAGCCCCGGCCTGCGGCGACGTGATGAAGTTGCAGATCAAGGTCAGCGCCGAGGGTATTATCGAGGACGCCAAGTTCAAGACCTTCGGTTGCGGTTCGGCCATCGCGTCAAGCTCGCTGGTGACCGAGTGGGTCAAGGGCAAGACCCTGGATGAGGCGGCGGCCATCAAAAATACCGATATCGCCCAGGAATTGGCGCTGCCGCCGGTCAAGATCCATTGTTCGGTTCTGGCCGAGGATGCTATCAAAGCCGCCATCGCCGATTACAGAAAGAAGTCGGGTAAGGAAGAGGCGGCGGAGTAACCTGTCCGCCCGGCGATTGAGGGACGTAATAATAACAAAGGGGACTGCCATGGCACCCGTACCCATGACCATCACCGATGCCGCGGCCGAGCGGGTCAAGTCCATGCTGGCCAAGCGCGGCAAGCCTTCGATCGGCATTCGGATCGGTGTCCGCTCCAAGGGCTGTTCCGGGATGTCCTACACCTTGGAATACGCCGACGAGAAGTCTCCGTTCGACGAGATTCTGGAGGATAAGGGCGTTACCGTCCTGATCGATCCCAAGGCGACCATGTTCATCCTGGGAACCGAGATGGATTATGTCGAGGAACAGATGCAGTCGGGGTTCGTGTTCCGCAATCCCAACGAAAAGGGACGCTGTGGGTGTGGTGAGTCTTTCCACGTCTAGTTTAATCATGTCTAGCCTGGAAGACGCCATGAACGTTTCCGCTGTTGCCGCCGTGATCCCGTGCTGGTCCTGTAAGGGGCCAGTGGCCACGCGCGCCCTGTTCTGTTCGGTCTGTGGTGCGGTCCAGGGGCCGGGCACGATCGACCACTATACCCGCCTTGGCATGGCGGCCACCTTCGACATCGATCTCGACGTGTTGCAGCGCCAGTATTTTGGCTTTCAGCGCCGCCTGCACCCCGATCGCTTCGCCGCGAAGTCGGCGAAGGAAAAGGCGCTGTCGCAGTCCCAGGCCACCGCCTTGAACGAGGCTTACGAGACTCTGAAGGACCCGCTGAAACGCGCCGCCTATCTGCTGAAGCTGTGGGGGCATCCGGTCGATCTTACCGCCTGCGGCACCATCAACGACCGCGAGTTGCTGATGGAGCAGATGGAAAAGCGCGAGGCGCTGTCCGAGGCCACCACGCCGGAGCAGGTGGCCAAGCTGGCCATGGAGAACGAGTCCGAGGTCATCGCCTGCCAGTGCCATATTTCGGCGGCCTTCAATGCCGGCAATCTCGAAGAGGCGGGGCATCTGGCCATTCGCCTCAAATATCTGGTCAAGCTGGCCGACGAGGCCAGGTCCAAGAAAACCCGCGTCACGAGGTTGCCCTGAATGTTGTTCCAGTTGCACGAGCCCGGCGAGACTCCGGCGCCGCACGAATCCGAGCGCGGCCATGCCGTGGGGATCGACCTTGGCACCACCAATTCGGTGGTTGCGGTGTCTCGCGATGGCGAGACCGAGGTTTTGCGCGATGCGGAGGGCAAGGGGCTGATCCCTTCCGTGGTGTATTACGCCGATGACGGCGCCGTCACCGTCGGCCAGGACGCGCGCCGCATGCTGCTGGAGCAGCCCGACCATGTGGTCAGCTCGATCAAGCGCCTGATGGGCCGGGGCGTCGAGGATCTTAAAACCCTGGCCGGCACGCTGCCGTTCAAACTGGATGTGGCCGCCGATGGCGGCATGGTGCGTCTTGCGGTGGCGGGCCGGACCCTGACGCCGGTGGAGGTCTCCGCCGATATCTTGCGCGCGCTGCGGGCTCGGGCCGAGAAGGCCCAGGGCAAGGCCGTCGACCGCGCCGTGGTCACCGTTCCCGCCTATTTCGACGACGGCGCCCGCTTGGCGACCAAGGACGCCGCCCGCCTCGCCGGGCTGGAGGTGCTGCGTCTGGTCAACGAGCCGACGGCGGCCGCGTTGGCCTATGGCCTCGATAATTCGTCCGAGGGCCTCTACGCCGTGTTCGATCTGGGCGGCGGAACCTTCGACGTGTCGATTCTGCGCATGGAAAAGGGCGTGTTCCAGGTCAAGGCCACCGGCGGCGACGCCGCCCTGGGCGGCGACGACATCGATCACGCCATCGCCGAGCACTTCCTGGCCGAACGCGCCGTCGAGCATGGCGAGGTCAGCATCACCGAGGGCGAGGCCAAGCAGGCCCTGGCGGCGGCCCGAGTCGCCAAGGAATGCTTGTCGCACAGTGAAACAGGCACCTGGGTGATCGAGGTCGACGGAATCCCGTCACGGCACAGCCTGACCCGCGCCCGGCTGGAGGAGATGGCCGCCCCCTGGGTCGATCGCACCGCCGCTATCTGCCACGCCGTCATCGAGGATGCCGGCATCGACGTCTCCGAGATTCAGGGCGTCGTGCTGGTGGGCGGTTCGACCCGCATGCCGCTGGTGCGTCGCAAGGTCACGGAAATCTTTGGCCGCGAGCCGCTGTCCAACATCAATCCCGACGAAGTGGTGGCGGTGGGAGCGGCGCTTCAGGCCGAGGCGCTGACCGCCGGCTCGGATACCTTGCTGCTGGACGTGACGCCGCTGTCGCTGGGCATCGAGACCATGGGCAATATCGTCGAGAAGGTGATTCCGCGTAATACCCCGATCCCGGTGGCCATGGCGCAGGAGTTCACCACCTATCAGGACGGCCAGACCGCCATGTCGATCCATGTGGTCCAGGGCGAGCGCGAGATGGTCGACCAGAACCGCTCGCTGGCTCGCTTCGTGTTGCGCGGCATTCCCAATATGGCGGCCGGCGCGGCCCGTATTCGGGTGACCTTCACGGTCGACGCCGACGGGTTGCTGACCGTGACCGCCAGCGAGGCCACCACCGGGGTCGAGCAGCAGGTGGCGGTAAAGCCCTCCTACGGCCTGACCGATGACGAGATGGCCACCATGCTGCGCGATTCGCTGGTCCACGCCAAGGATGACATGACCAATCGGTTGTTCGCCGAGACGGTGGTGGAGGCCCGGCGCTCGGTGTTGGCGGTGCAGGCGGCGTTGAAAGTCGATTCTGACCTCTTGTCCGATGACGAGCGAAAGGATATCGATGGCGCTATGGCACAGGTCGATCGCATGATCGCCTCCAACGACCGCGATTCCGTCACCGCCGCGATGGAGAGTCTGGAAGCCGCGACCAAGGTGTTCGCCGAACGGCGAATGGATCGCGGCATCCGGGCGGCTCTGGCGGGCATGACGGTCGAAAAGCTTGATGACGCCCTCGGGGGCGATTAATACCGACGAGCCAAGGCATTCATGCGTTGGCTCGGAGTTGCGGCCAAAGGCCGGCGCTTGAGGGACAATGAGACGAGCCAATTTATCGGCTCGCCGGTATAACCGTTAACGAGATAAGGCCGAACCATGCCCAAGATGACGTTCATCGCGCCGGATGGAACCCGTAAGGAAGTCGAGGCGGCCGAAGGGCTGTCCGTCCTCGAAGTCGCCCACCGCAATAAGATCGAGCTGGAGGGCGCCTGCGAGGGCTCGCTTGCCTGTTCCACCTGTCATGTGGTGGTGGCCAAGGATTGGTACGACAAGCTGACCCCGGCCACCGAGGACGAGGAGGACATGCTTGACCTCGCCTTCGGCCTGACCGCCACGTCGCGGCTGGGCTGCCAGATCATCATGAGCAAGAATCTGGACGGCCTGACGGTGACCCTGCCGGCCGCCACCCGCAACATGATGGTCGATAAGAAATAGCACGGAGGGTCTGGCCATGAAGTGGACCGACATCCAGATGATCGCCATCGCGCTGGAAGACGCACACCCGCAAGTGGACAACCTCAACTTGCGTTACACCGATCTGCATCGTTGGGTGTGCGGGCTTGACGGCTTTGATGACGACCCCGCCAAATCCAGCGAGAAGATCCTGGAGGCCATCCAGATGGCCTGGATCGACGAGCGGGATTAAGCTGTTGGCCCTTTTCCGGTGGGAGAGGGGGAGGACCCTGTTTGCTCCGTTGTCCGCAACGGATGCGGCCGCGCTGGCGGCGCTAAACCCGGCGTTTCCGCCATGAGCCTGAACCTGCTTGGCATCGACAAGCCGGCCTTGGCCACCCGCGTGGTGGTCGCCATGTCCGGCGGAGTGGATTCGTCGGCGACGGCGGCGCTGCTGAAAAGCCAAGGCTTTGACGTGGTGGGCGTGACGCTGCAGCTTTACGATGTGGCAGTCACCCCTGCCGCCGGAACCTGCCGGCCCAACACCTGCTGCGCCGGCAAGGACATTCACGACGCCCGCGCCGTGGCCGACGCGCTGGGCATTCCCCATTATGTGCTGAACTTTGAAGACAACTTTCGCCGCGACGTGATCGAGCGATTCGCCGATGCCTATGTGGCCGGCCAGACCCCGATCCCTTGCGTGCTGTGCAACCAGACGGTCAAGTTCCGTGACCTGCTGGGGGTGGCCAAGGACCTGGGGGGCGACGCCCTGGCCACCGGCCACTATGTGCGCCGCCGCATGGGGCCGCTTGGCCCGGAACTGCTGAAAGGCGCCGACCCCGCTCGCGATCAAAGCTATTTCCTGTTCGCCACCACCCGAGAGCAACTGGAGTTCCTGCGCTTTCCGCTGGGCGGCATGATGAGCAAGGACGAGACCCGCGCCATCGCCGCCCGGCACCGCCTTCCGGTGGCGGCCAAGCGCGACAGCCAGGATATCTGCTTCGTGCCCGATGGCGATTACGCCGCCCTGGTGTCGGGCATGCGCCCCGGCGCGTCCCGGCCGGGCGAGATCGTCGATGCCGCCGGCAACGTGCTGGGCCGCCACCCCGGCATCATCCATTATACCATTGGCCAGCGCCGTGGGCTGGGGCTGGGGGGCGGTCCCCCGCTCTATGTGCAGGAGGTGGACGCCGAAACCCGCCGGGTGGTGGTCGGCCCGCGCGAGGCGCTGGGGCGGACCCTGATCCGGGTCCATGGCGTCAATTGGCTGGGCGGGGCGGAAACCGAACTGCGGGTCGAGGTCCGTGTCCGCTCGACCCGACCGCCGGCCCCGGCCCTGCTGCGCCGCCTGGACGGAGGAGAAGCCGAAGTCATTCTCGACCAGCCGGAGCAAGGCGTGGCCCCCGGTCAGGCCTGTGTTTTCTACTGCGATGAAAGAGTCCTGGGCGGCGGTTGGATCGTCTCTTCATATTCTCTTGCGTCACCCCCTTGACAGCACCCGCCCGGTCCATTTATACCGTCCGCTCTCGACGCCATGGCGGGGTAGCTCAGCTGGTTAGAGCACGGGAATCATAATCCTGGGGTCGGGGGTTCAAGTCCCTCTCCCGCTACCATCAAAAACCCCTTTCAAGTCAATGACTTGGAAGGGGTTTCTCTTTGTGTTCTTCACTTCGGAGCGGTACGGTGGTTTTTGGCGGATTTCCGCCGTTTTCCATGGAGTGCGTTTTTCTCCGTGGCACATGGATGGCACATGCGGGGCGCAAAAGTTCTCGCGTTGTTCTGCCTATTTGATGGCCGGGGCCTGGGCCAGCAGGTTGTCCTTGCGGGCGCTGCCGGCGCTGGAGCCGAAATAATAGGCCACCACCTGTTCGGCCTTGGCCGAGACGTAGCCGACCAGGGAGCCCGCGAAAGCGGCGGCGGCGGCGTCCATGCCCGACATGCCTTTGCCCAGCACGAAGGCCACCACCGCGAAGAAGCCACCGATGATGACGAAGGCCAGAGCCTTGGGCGTCCAGTCCTTGGCGTCCACCTCGCGCTGGCGGGCACTGGCGCGGTCGGCCCCCGCGATCCGCTCCAGATCGACGTCGAGTTCGCGCATCTTGACCGCGAAGTCCTGATCCGCCTTCTTCAGCGCCAGCAGTTGCTCGGGCGTGGCATTGGCGACGGCGCTGGCCACCGTGTCGTCATCCACACCGTCTCCCAGACCGAACGCACCGGCAATGGCCTTGGTCGCCAAACCGGCCAGCGGGCCGCCAAGGGCGGTGGCAATGCTCGGCGCCACCGTGCCGACGATCTTTTTCCAGTCCATGGTCAGGCCTCCCCTGATGTTGACATCATGTCGTGTTGGATGCGGGCGATCCCGGCAAACAGGTGGTTGCCCATGGCGGACGGGCAGTTCCAGCCGCTGGTGCTGGTCCCGGTCGGCTTGACCGCGACATAGGCCACCCCGACCACTTCACCGGTCCGCAGGCGGTCCAGGACCCGTTCCACCATCTTGATGGCGTCTTCATTGATGAATGACTGCGGCGTCACTCCCGGCAAAGCTCGGACATTGGCCATGCTCAAACCTCGACGATCTTGCCCAGGGCGAGGTCGATGCCTGCCAGGACAGTGGTTTCGGGATAGGCGTAGTTGGCGTTCTCGTGGGCGATGATCGACGTCACCAGACCGGCCAGAACCGATTCCTTGAAGAGGTCGATGCGGTCGGTGACGCCGACGCCGATCTTGACGGCGACGTGGGCGGCATAGGCCCCGGTGTCGTTCTCGGCCGGCGGCGCCCAGCGACCGATGATGTCGGCCACATTGTACAATCCGTGCTTGCGCTGGTAGGACAGCAGCACCTTGGCCAGGGCGCGGATGCCGTGTTCCGGGGTATCGAACACCACAAAGCGCGGGTCCGACTGATCGTCGGCCATGCCCTCCCATTTGATCTGGTTGCGGTCGATATTGCCGGGGTTGTGGTTGCGGATGCCACGCGGCGGCGGCGATGTGGGGGTCATGGATCAGGTTCCTTTCTTGGCGGCGTCGTTGGGATGGAACGGGCAAGTGGAACAGCCGGTCAGGGTGTCCTTGATTTCCTCGACCGCCCCGCCCAGCTCCTCGATCACCTTGGCGAGGTTGCCGACCTGGGCGGCGAACTCGCCGTTGACGTTGAGGAAAGCGGTCAGCAGCTCGGTGGAAATGCCGGACGGCCCGTCATCGCGCTCGGCCTCGGTCGCCTCCAATGAGCTGTTGGACGAGCGCCCCCAGCGCCAATAGGCGACCAGACCGGCGATCACCACGACGGCCAGCGCCACCACGCCACCGACGATGACAAAGGCGATCGCCACCGGGGGCGGCAGCAGCGCCAGCACGTCGAGTGAATGGGTGGCGACGCCGGCGGCCAACTCTGCGCCGTTGACGTCGGCGGCTTGAGCGGCAGGGCTCGACGAGCTGGTCTATTCCGTCTGGCGTCTGCCCGGTCACCGCGACGGTAAGGATTGGGTGTGCCCCAATCCCTTACGCGGCGACCGCTCCGCCGGGTCATTCCGCATCGGCTTGATGGGGAAATACCAGGGCATGGTCACCGACTTCGCCGGCGAAGCCATTCCCGGCAGTGGCAAGCCCTCGGCCTCACCGCTGTCATTCCATATCGCGTTGATGCATGGCGGCGACAAAAAGGCCGGGATCGAATGGGCCAAGGATTGGGCCGGCCTCACCGGGCGCGCCCCCGAGGCGCTGAAATCCAGCCGCGCCGCCCTGTCGCGGTTCGACGAGCGGCCCCAGGATGATGCCGCAGCCATCGCCATCAAACGCAAACGGGCCAAGGCGATCTATCTGAGCGACACCCTGCCCTGGCCGGGCACCCCGGCCGATCTGTATTACCGGGGGCGCGGCCTCGACCTGTCCCGCCTGCCCTTCCCCGCCGGCGCGCCCCGCTT
Organism: Phaeospirillum sp.; assembly: GCA_030651575.1. Classification (GTDB taxonomy): domain Bacteria; phylum Pseudomonadota; class Alphaproteobacteria; order Rhodospirillales; family Magnetospirillaceae; genus Phaeospirillum. The sequence goes on along the minus strand of JAUSFB010000080.1, from coordinate 60,890 downwards.
CCGGCCCAAATGCTTTTGCGGCGCGCTGGGCAAGCCGGGCAATGATCCGGGGGCCTACCTGCCCGCCATCATCCTGCCCTATCACGCCATGGACGGCACCCTGCTGGCGGTGCATCGCACCTATCTGGGCGAGGCGGATGGACAGTGGGTCAAGAGCCCGTTGCTGAAACGATCCAAGCTCTCCTATGGCGAATATGCCGGCGGCATCATCCCGCTGTGGGCCGGCACCCGCGCCCTGGACCGTACCGGCGTCATCGCCCATGGCCAGTCGCTGGGCAAGGCCAATGGCTTGGTCCGCATCCATCTGGTCGAGGGGCCGGAAGACGGCTGGTCGGTGGCGCTGGCCAATGCTGCGGTTTCCCCAGTTCTGCACGCTTTGTCCTGGTTTTTGGCGGCTCCCCTCGGCCCGGATTTCTTGTTACCCACCGATGGTGAAGCGAGGCGATTTGTCCCCTAGGCGTCCCCTAAAGCCGTTGAGGGGGGGGGCACATGCCTGCCGTTGGCGAAACTCTCGACAGGTACGCGACCGTGGCGCTACCATTTCCCTGCCTACCGGTGCGGCTTTTTAACCGGGGCATCGCGATGCCTCCCGAGAGGGAGAAATCCGATGATCCAGTTTGATAAGCGGCTCGTGTCGAAGAAAGAACTCAAGAGCGTCTGCGGCATCCCGTATACGCCTCAACATATCGGGCGGCTCGAAGCGGCCGGGAAATTCCCCAAGCGGGTAAACCTGGGGCCGGGTCGGGTCGCGTGGGTGATGTCCGAGGTGGATGCGTGGGTGAGCGAGCGTATTGCCGAACGCGATACACCCTCTCACGAGACTTCCTTTTGACGGGGCGGGGATGGCCGGTGTGCACAACCGGCCATCCCCTTTTCCGAATCTATGAATGTATGGTTCTCAGTGCTATAGTTCTCAGTGTTAGGGTTTATCAGTGCGAATTTTCAAGACGAAATGGCTGGCGCGGTTTACCCGGCGCGGACAAATTTCCGACCACAGCTTGTGTGAAGCCATCGAAAGGGCCGAACGTGGCATCATTGATGCCGATTTAGGCGAGGGCCTTATCAAGCAGCGTGTCGCCCGCACCGGCCAGGGACGATCCGGCGGCTATCGGATGTTGGTTGCGTATATGGCGCAAGATCGAGCCGTGTTTTTGTATGCGTTCGCCAAGAATGAACGGGATGATATCGGCCAAGACGAGTTGCTGTCGCTGCGGGAGATTGCGGCCCAATGGCTGGCCATCGATCTCGCTCAAATCACGAAGGCTATCGAGTCGGACGAGCTACAGGAGGTTTCCTATGACGAAGACGGCATCTGACCGCTTGACGAAAGCCATCCTTGAGACGTCCGAGGGCATGCAGCGGATTGGCGTCATGGATGACGCTATGCATGAAAAGATCACGCTTCGGCACCTTGGGGAAAAACCCGTCAGCACTGCCGCCCCTATCAGTGGCGATGAAATCCGATCCATACGTGAGCGGGCACATCTCAGCCAAGCCGTATTCGCCCGATATCTCAACCTCACCGTCGGCTATATCTCGCAGTTGGAACGCGGAGCGAAGCGACCAACGGGGCCAGCGCTGGTGTTGCTCAACGTCATCCGCCAAAAGGGGATTGACGCCATTCTATAGCCGACCTCTTGGCGGACTTGGGTGCGGGAGGTTGAGCCGGTAAATCGGCGGCCAGGGCAAATAGGCTCCCCCTTTCAAGCTTCCTACGGCTTTCCGTGAGGCGGCCTTTGACGAACAGGCTTCCTTTTGACCGGGCGGGGGATGGTCGGTGTGCGCAACCGGTCAGCCCATCTTTCTAAATTGCATAAACGGTTTGCGTTTGGTGCGCTGTCTCGACAAAGATTGTGCCGAGCATCGTTTTTGGATATACATCCGCATAGGTAGCGTTTCTGTGTGGAGATCGGGCTATGGGCGTTGGTGAGGACTTCCAAAAGTTCTGTAATGCACTGCGCATTACTCAGGGAGAGCGTTCAACAATATCGGGGCGCACTTCGGCTATCACCAAGCGGCTGAACCTGGATTTCTGGAATAGTTCGTCTGATGCAGATCATAGTTTTTATTCTGGATCGTATGGCCGGGAGACGGCCATACGAGGGGTTAGTGATATTGACCTATTAATGGCACTCCCGCCTGCCATATATACGCAGTATAATAGTTATCAGGGAAATGGGCAGTCAGCACTGCTCCAGGCTGTAAAAAATTCAATTGCGAAGACATATTCATCTACAGCCATGAGGGGTGATGGGCAGGTTGTTGTAGTTACATTTAACGATATGAAGTATGAGATTGTTCCCGTTTTCTTCAATAGCAATGGGTATTACACCTATCCGGATAGCAATAATGGGGGGAGCTGGAAAGAGGTTAAGCCAAAAGAAGAAATTGCTGCGATTGCGCAAAGGAATAGTGAGACAAACGGAAATTTGCGTGAACTCTGCCGGATGACTCGTGCATGGAAGGATAGATGCAGTGTTCCTATTAGCGGTATGCTGATTGATACGCTGGCATATAACTTCATTGGAAGCTGGCAGTATAGAGACAAGTCGTACTTCTACTATGATTTCATGAGTCGTGATTTTTTTGAATTCTTGAAGGGGCAAAATTCAAATCAATCCTACTGGCGTGCCCCCGGCAGCAACCAAAATGTCTACCCCTCTGGAAACTTTACCTATAAAGCGGGACAGGCATACAATGCGGCAATAGAGGCTATTGCCTACGCTGAAAACAAGAATACGTGGTCTGCGCGGCAGAAGTGGCGGGAAATCTATGGAACAGACTACCCAAGCTCCGACTGAATACGAGGCAATCCGTGTCCTTGAGGCTCAGATACGGGAGCTGTATGGGAGGGTCTGTTATACCCATAAAACCCATGAGAAGATGGCAGAGTCCCGCTATAAGCGGGGAGGGACATTAAAGTTTATTCAGATAGGACTCTCTGCGGCTGTAACTGTTGGCGCATTTACCGCTGTTTTTGAGAAGAGTTGGGCTGCGATCATCACAACGTGTGCGTCAGCGATTATGACGGGCGTTGCTGCATATTTGAAGAACACCGACCCTGCCTCTGTCGCACAACGACACCGGGCCACGGCTGCCGAGCTTTGGGGGGTTAGAGAAGCCTACTTGTCTTTGCTAACGGATATCGTGGCTGGGCTGGTTTCCTCACAAGATATTCAGCAGCGTCGCGATGACTTACATGACAGGCTGAGTGCGATTTATAAGACGGATCCTGCAACAGATGGAACCGCGTACACATCAGCAAAGAAAGGGCTAAAGAGGCAGGAGGAGCTTACCTTCTCTGCCTCAGAAATAGATGCATTTCTCCCGGAGGAAATTAGGCTTTCAACTCGCTCTCTTAAAGAGGCGATTGATTCGGCCCATAAGGCGCAAGGAAAATAGACATTTATTGTTGGTGATTATGCTTGAGTGATGTCACCCCGAGAAAAAAATGCCCCTGCCGCCACCCGGATGATCGGGTCGGCCACCCACGTTTCCCCACCGGCAAACTTCTTGGCGACCATGGCCGGGACAGCCCCGGCGGCAAGGTGTTCCCGAAATCCCGCTTCCAGGGCTTCCCGCTCGTCCTCGGGCAGCCCGTCGATAAACGCCATGATGGCGGCTTTCTCGCGGGCGCTGTCTGCCTTGCGTCTATCCGCTGTCTTGGCCTCATGATCCTGGCGCTCCCGTTCGGCCTCCCGCTCGGTTTCGCGGGCCTGGGCTTGCTCTTTCGCGAATAGGGTAGGCTGGGGCCGCCAATCCTCCTCTATCGCCTTTCTGAGCCATCCGGCGGGGTTGTCGATCTTCTCCTTGCCCTTGAGCCTGCGGGCAAGGTCGCTGGTGGCCCATTCCACAAGCTCCGGCTCGTGAGCCTGGACGATGGCGCGGGCGGCTTCCTCGGCCATGCCGTGGGCCGTCAGGCGGGTGACGAGGCGGGCAAGGCGGGGATCGTCGCGCAACGGGTCGGGAGTATCGGCGCGAGGGTTCTTGGTGATGCGGAAACGCAGCGCCACCACCTTGCGGCCCTCCTTGATCTCCTCGTACTCGAAAGCGATATCGGTCTTGGCGTTGATCTCGCGCCGCGCCATATCGACGATGCGCACCCGCAAATCCTTGTAGAAGCGGTAATCCTCCGGCCCGATGCCGCAAAATCAGCGCAGATCGGCGATAGAGACGAGGCGGGTGCCGATACCCTGGTATTGCTTCAACAGCTCATAGGCTCCGGTGCCTCCGGGGTTTCTTGTCGGTCGGTTGCGCTTCATTCGTCCGTCTCCTGTCGTCGACGGACTCTACCTCAGGCTGGATACATTTGCTGGGAACAGGTCACAATGCCGATAGGTCTTATACGGTCTGACCTGCGACCCAGCCTGACGACCATGCCCATTGGAAGTTGTAGCCGCCCAGCCAGCCGGTGACGTCGACGGCTTCGCCGATGAAATAAAGGCCGGGATGGGCCTTGGCCGCCATGGTCTTGGACGACAGGTCGGTGGTGTCGACGCCGCCCAGGGTGGCTTCGGCGGTGCGGTATCCTTCGGTGCCGGCCGGGGTCGGCCTCCAGTCTTTCAGGCTTGCCGCCAATTTGGCCAGGACGGCGTTCGGGGTCTGGCCGATGGGCTTGCCGCCGAGGCCGATACGTTCGACCAGCGCCTTGGCCAGCCGCGCGGGAAACATCTCGGCGGCCACGGTCTCGATCTGGGCATTGGGCCGCGCCGCCTTGCGCTCGGTCAGGCGGGTCAGGGCGTCGATGCCGGGCAGCAGGTCGATGGCGATCGGCTGGCCCAATTGCCAGTACGAGCTGATCTGAAGGATGGCGGGACCGGACAGACCGCGATGGGTGAACAGCATGGCTTCCCGGAACCGAGCCTTGCCGCAGGAGGCCTCCACCTCGATGGCGATGCCGGACAGGTCGTGCATCAGGCTGATTTCGGGCTCGGCGAAGCTGAGCGGCACCAGGGCCGGCGAGGTCGGGATGACTCCCAGCCCATAGCGTCGGGCCAGGGAATGGGCAAAGCCGCTGGCGCCGATCTTGGGCAGCGACAGACCGCCGGTGGCAACCACCAGCGACGGAGCCGAGAATGCCCCCCGGCTGGTGGAGACCTCGAACGGACCGTCGCCGGTAACCTCGTTGATCCGGCTGCCGGTGCGGATCTCGACCCGGCCGGCGGCGCATTCGGCCAGCAGCGCCTTGACGATCAGGCTGGCGGACACGTCGCAGAACAGCTGGCCGTGCTCGCGCTCGTGCCAGGCGATGCCGTGGCGGCGGATCAGGTCGAGGAAGTCGGCCGGATCGAACCGCTTCAGGGCGGAGGTGGCGTAATGCGGATTGCGCGACAGGTAGTTGGCCGGCGTCACCGTCCGGTTGGTGAAGTTGCAGCGGCCTCCGCCTGAAATCAGGATCTTTTGTCCCGGCTGGTCGTTGTGGTCGAGCACCACGACCCGGCGGCCGCGGGCTCCGGCCACCGCAGCACACATCAAGCCGGCGGCGCCGGCGCCGATCACGATCACGTCATGGGTGGGAATGGCTGTCATGCCGGGGGTTCTAGCCTATCCGGTCGCGCCGCTCCAGCAGCCGATGAATCGCCCACCATGGGATCGCGGCTGGATCGGCCGGGTTGCGGTGGGCGTGAGGCGCTTCACACCTCGATCTCCTCCATTTTTTCCTTCAGCCAGTCGGCCTTCTTCTTCATGTCGTGTTCCATGCGTTTGATGCGCTTGTCCAGATCCTCGATATGGGCGAGGCGTTCGATTCGCCTGTGTTTGTTGTAGCCGGCGCTCATGCGCTTGACCCCCCAGTCGGCGGTGACGAAGAACAGGGCCGCCCCGGCCACCAGGGTGATGATGGCGGCGATGCCGCCGAAGCTGCTGTTGACCGCTACCATGGCCCCCCAGAACCCGATCGTGACCAGGGACGACGCCGTGACCAGCACCAGCCGGTTGATGGTCCGGTCGTGGATCTGCTGGCGCTTTTCCATGTCGCGCATGGCGTTGAGGATTTCGTCCCTGGCGATGGTCTGCCAGGTGCGGAACGACATGCCCTTGACCGTCCGATTATCGCGGATGGTCTGCTCCAGCTTGCGCACCAGATACTCGGTCTTCTGCTCTGGCGTCGGACCCTCGGCGGCCACACGGCTTCTCCCTGGCTGTTCAACGGCCGCACTTTAACACCGGGGGGAAGGTTCGTCCTGGCGGAAAGGCCCGGCCCTGGTCTGATCGGCCATGTCCTCTTCGATCAGCGGGCGCTCGTGATCGAGGAAGTGTTCCACCGCCGTCCGGAATTGGGGATCGGCGATCCAGTGGGCGCTGTAGGTGGGGGTGGGCAGGTAGCCCCGGCTGACCTTGTGCTCGCCTTGGGCTCCGGCCTCGACGGTGGCGATGTTGTTGGCGATGGCGAAGTCGATGGCGCGGTAGTAGCAGGCTTCGAAGTGAAGGAATTCTCGGTGCGGCCCGGCTCCCCAGGTACGGCCATACAAGGCGTTGCCGCCCAGCATGTTGAAGGCGGCTCCCATGGGTTCGCCATCCTCCTCGGCCCAGACCAGGACGGCCTGTTCCCCCAGCGGCGAGGCGGCCAGCAGGTCGAAGAAGTCCCGGTTCACATAGGCCTTGCCCCATTTACGGTCCACCACCGCCTGATGGAAGCGGTGGAATACGTCCCAGTGCCGCGCCTTGATGTCCGAGCCCACCAGGGTGGTGATGGTGAGATTCTGGCGGGCGACGGCGTCGCGTTCCTTGCGGATCAGCTTGCGCTTGCGCGATGACAGCGCGCCCAGAAAGTCGTCGAAGCAGCCATAGCCGTCATTGGTCCAGTGATATTGGCTGCCCAGCCGCCGCAGGAAACCGGCGCTGGAGAGGCCCTCGTATTCCGCCTGGGTCGGGAAGGTGACGTGGACCGAGCCGGCCTCCAACTGCCCCGCGACCTGGATCATGGCGGCGGCCAGCATGCGGCGCAGCGCCACGGCGTCCTCGTCCGGCCGGACCAGCAGGCGTGGCCCGGTGACCGGCGTGAACGGGATGGCGCATTGCAGCTTGGGATAATAGCGGCCTCCGGCCCGCTGATAGGCCTCGGCCCAGCCCCAGTCGAACACGTATTCGCCGTAGGAGTGGCTTTTGAGGTAAAGCGGCGCCGCCGCCAGGATGGTCCCGTCGCTCCGCCGGATCACCAGATGGCGGGCCAGCCAGCCGGTGGCGGGGGAGGCTGAGCCGGATGCCTCCAGGGCGTCGAGGAAGGCGTGGCGGACGAATGGGTTGCCGGCGCCGGCGCAGACGTCCCACTCGGCCGCCGGAATATCGGCCACGGCGGCATGGGCGGTGATGGTCGGCTGGTCGCTTTGGTCGGGCATGGATGTAACATGGCTGAGTTGCAAAGGGTTTCAAGAGGGAATGGGTTGGTGTTATGGTCCGCGCCTTCTCTGGAACACTGGCCAGCCATGCCCACCTCCATCGATTTTTCCAATCTCCCCCCTGCTGAACTGACCGATGACGGCGGCAAGGTGTTGGCGGCGCGGCTCTGCGTCACCGCCGACATCGCTTTGACGGTGGCGGAGGCGGTGCGGCGGAATTGGGCGGTGATGCCGGCCGGCGGGTTGACCAGCGCCATCGGCTCCTACGACTATGCGGCGGACGAGGCGGCGGTCTTTGCCGGCGTGGTGGCTATCCGGCCAAAGACGGCGGTGGTGGCCGAGGTCGCGGCCCCCGAGACGCCGCTGGAGGCCCTGCTGACCCATCAGGTCGCGGTTCAGGCCGGTCAAGGGCTGGTCTCGGCCGGCGCCGGGTTGACCTTCAGCCAGGTCAATGCCGTCCTGACCGAGGTGGTCGGGCCGACTGCCCGCGTTCTGGTCGATCTTACCAGCATCGGTTCGGCCTTTGTCGGCGGCGTCGTCGCCACCGGCGGCATGGGACCGCTGCGGTTGCCTCCCTCGCTGACCCTGGACGCGGTCTGTCTCGCCGATGGCGGCGCGCCCCGTATCCTGACTGGCGAGGATATCGCCTTGGTCGAGGGCATGCAGGGTTGGACCGGCATGATCGCGGCTGCGCGGTTTCGCTTTTACAACGTGCCGGCCAGCGAGTTCGGTCTGGTCCTGCCGGTGCAGGGCTCCGATGTGGATACCGTCGCCGGTCTGTTGGCCTATCTGCGGCCATGGACCCGGATCACCCTGCCCGCGCCGGGCGGCCGCATCATCGGGGAAGGCGGCGAGACGGTGCTGAACGGCATCGAACTGGTCAGCCGCAACTCGCTGGAGACCTTCATCGAGCATGCCGAGGACCCCGCCCGCTCCAAGGCGCAGGGGCTGCTGCAATCATGCGAGTACGCTGGCGCCGATATGCTGGCCTGCCTGACCGGCTGGTCGGAACTGTCCATCGACGATGTGCTGATGAGTTTGCTTGATCCCGAGACCGAGACCATCGGCGGGGTCGGCATCGATTTCGGCGTCGGCTTCTCGTCGGGGACCGAGATGGAGATCTTCCGGGCTATCCGCGAAGGCGCGCCCGATCTTGCCCGCACTCGCGCCCGCGTGGTTCAGCCCGGCAAGCTGAAGCCGTGGAGCGCGTCAACCGACGTCAACATGGTCATGCCGGGCGACAGCTCCGCCATCGTCGCGGTGTTGGAAGCCTATGCGGATTATCGCATTGCCATCAGAGGGTTGGCCAAGGAGCTTGTCGGAGCGGTCGAGGTCGAGTTGTCCGCCTATGGCCATTTGTCGCCGGCCGGGATCGACCCCCATCACCGCGTCACCCTGTTCGCGGCGGAAGGTGGCGAAGCGGCCCTGGCCGGGGCGCGCCAAGCGGTGGCAGCCAATAAGCGGACCCTGATCCATGACCTGCTGTTCGCGGCCCAGCGGCATAATTCCGTGGTGACCGGGGGCGAGAAGGGGGTTCCGTCCCTGGTGGAGATCGCCCGCGCTGCTGGCGGCGAGGGGCGGTTGCCCGATGCCTTGAAGATTCGTTTTCGCAAGGCGCGGGAGGCGGTGATGGTTGCGCCGGCCGCGTTCTCGTTCCGCGCACCCCGGGAATTGCGAGGAGAGTAGTCATGCACCTGAGCGCCATGGAATCCGGCCCCGCTTCTCCCGCTTCCCTTCCGCCTCTGCTGATTCTGCATGGTCTGCTGGGTTCGGCCCGGAATTGGGGCGCGGTGGTCAAGGCCCTGGGTGAGCGCCGCCGTGTGCTGGCGCTGGACCTGCCCAATCATGGCTCCAGCCCGTGGACCGAGGTGATGGATTATCCCTTCATGGCTGGCGAGGTCGCCAAAGTGATCGAGCATCTGGGCGGGCGTGCCGCCGTCATGGGCCATTCCATGGGCGGCAAGGTGGCCATGGTTCTGGCCCTGACCCGGCCGGAACTGGTCGAGCGGCTGGTGGTGGTCGATATCGCCCCGGTCGGCTACACCCACACTTTTGCTCCTTATGTGAAGGCTATGCGGGGGGCTCCGTTGGTCTCGGCCCGGTCGCGCTCCGAGATCGACGCCCATCTCGCCAGCCAGATTCCAGATCGGGGCGTCCGGGCCTTTTTGATGCAGAATCTGGAAGGCGGGGCGGGGGGGTATCGCTGGCGGCCCAATCTGGCGGTACTGTACGCCCATATGGACGACATTCTGGCCTTTCCCCGGTTTCCCGAGGATCGTCATTACGACGGTCCGGCGCTGTTCATCGCCGGCGAGACCTCGGACTATATCCGGCCCGAGCATGACGACCTGATCAAGCACCAGTTCCCCGCCTCCGAGACCATGGAAGTGGCCGGAGCCGGGCATTGGGTCCACGCCGATAACCCCAGCGGCTTTATCCAACCAGTGATGGAGTTTTTGGGTTAGCCCTTCACTTTTACGACAGCCGTCGGCAGATGGGTGGTTACCAGATCGGCAAACAGCCGAAATTCAGGCGCACGGGCGCTGGTGCGGCGCCAGACCAGATGGATCGTCCGCGCGGGGGCCGGATGCTCGAACGGCCGCACCAGGATCTGTTCGTCGGCGAGGGCTTCGGCATCCACATACAGGCCCGGCAGGCAGGTGGCGCCGAGGCCGGTGGCCACCATCTGGCGCAGGGAATCCAGGCTGGTGGCGCGGAAGTCCGGATGTTCGCGGCAACCGGCGTCATGGCACAGAGCCAGGGCGGGTTCGCGCAGGCCGTCGCCGAATTCCAGCAAGATCAGGGACTCTCCCGCCAGATCGGTGGGGATCAGGCTGGGTCTGGCGGTCAGCCGGTGCCCCAGCGGCAGAACCGCCCAGAGCGGTTCCCGGAACAGCGGCATCACGGTCAGGTGGTTGTCGTTCAAAGGCGCGGCCGCCATCAGCGCTAGGTCAAGCTGGCCAGAGGCCAACTCGGCGAGCAGCCGGTCTTCGGGCTCCTCTCGCAGATACAGTTTCAGGTCGGGATGACGGCGGCGCATCTCGGGCAGGAAGTGCGGCAGCAGGTATGGCCCCAAGGTGCGCAGCACTCCCAGCTTCAGCATTCCGCTGAGGGGAGTCCGTGTCCCCTGGGCCAGTTCCTCCAGGTCGGCGACGCTGCGCAGGACGGCATTGGCCCGCTCGGCGATCTCGTGGCCCACCGGGGTCAGCAGAACGCGGCGGCGGGTCCGTTCCAGCAGCAGGACTCCCAGCAGTTCCTCCATCTGGGCGATCTGGGCCGACAGGGCCGGTTGGCTGATATTGATGCGCTCCGCCGCCTTGCGGAAGTGCAGGGTTTCGGCGACTGCGGCGAAGCATTGCAGATGTCGTAGGGTGATCATGGCCCATATGATAGGCTGTGCTTATCGCTCCCACAAGAAATGCTGATTGGACCCGTATGGCCGGGGCCTCCAGGTTCTGGCGATCCTCTCCCCCTCATCATGGTGATCCGATGGCCTCGAACCTAAGATATTTCAGGGCCTCCGTGGTCTTTACGGTGCTGTCGATGGTGGGGGCGTGGTTCGTGGGGTACCATTACGGCCATAGCCCGTCGGCGGCCCTGGGAACGGTGTTCATCGTCGCCGTCCTGGCGGTGTTGGAGGTGTCGCTGTCCTTTGACAACGCGGTGGTCAACGCCAAGGTTCTTGTCACCATGCCCCCGGTCTGGCAGCGGCGCTTCATCACTTGGGGCATCTTGGTGGCGGTGTTCGGCATGCGGGTCGTGTTTCCGCTGCTGATCGTCGGGTTGATGGCCCAGATTTCGCCTTGGGAGGCGCTGGTTCTGGCGGCGGCGCGGCCCGATGAATATGCCCGGATCATGACCGCGGCCCATGTCTCCATCGCGGCGTTCGGCGGCAGTTTTCTTGCCATGGTCGGTCTGAAATACTTCTTCAACGTCAAGAAGTGCGTCCATTGGGTGCGGATGGTCGAGGAGCCGCTGACCAAGCTGGGCAAGATCGAGGCGGTGGAAATCGCCCTGATCCTGATGACGTTGTATGGGGTTTCCCGGTTGCTGCCCCAGGCCGATGTGGTCGCGTTCCTGGTCTCGGGTATATTCGGGCTGGTCACCTTCGTGGCGGTCGAGGGCGTCAGCGCGGTCATGGGGGTGGATGAAGACGGTCCCGCCGTGGTGGCCAAGTCGGGGGCCGCGTCGTTCCTCTATCTGGAGGTGCTGGACGCCAGCTTCTCGTTCGATGGCGTCATTGGCGCCTTTGCCCTGACCAACAATCTGTTCGTCATCGCGCTGGGCTTGGGAATCGGAGCGATGTTCGTCCGCTCGCTGACCATCATGCTGGTGGATAAGGGGACGCTGTCCGAGTATCGCTACCTGGAGCATGGCGCGTTCTGGGCAATCCTGGCCCTGGCCGGGCTCATGCTCCTCGGTAGCGTCATGCACATCCCGGAAGTGATCACCGGCCTGATCGGTGCGATCCTGATCGGTTTGTCCTTCGTCAGTTCGGTGCGGCTGAATCGCCGTGGCGCATCGGATAGTGATTGAAGAATCGCCCCTCAGTCGCCGGCCCTTGACCGCAATTCCGGGCCGAATGGCTCGTTGCAGTGATAGTTAAAAACTATCAAAATCACAATAAGCATCGATTGGACCTATCGATCTGGCCCGGCTATCGTCATGGGCAACTCAGGCAGAGATCGTAAGGTTCGCCATGACACTCCCCAATACCCCCGTTAGCGCGTTGTATGCCCGGCGTCATGCCGCCATGCTGTCCCCCGAGGACGAGCTGGCTTTGGCGCGTGCCTGGAGGGTCGATGGTGACGAGGCGGCCAAGTGCCGGCTGATCACCAGTCATCTTCCCCTGGTCCTCAAGGCCGCCGGCCGGTTCCGCGGCTATGGCCTGTCGGCGGACGATCTGATCGCCGAAGGCAATGTAGGGCTGATGCGGGCCTTGGAGGGCTTCGAGCCCGAGAGGGGCCTGCGCTTCGCCACCTATGCTCAGTGGTGGGTGCGGGCGGCTATGTACGAGTATGTCTTGAAGTTCTCCACTCCCGTCAGCTTCTCCGTCACGGCGGACCGCAAGCGCATCTTCTTCAAGCTGAAGGCGCTGAAGGCCAAGTTGATGGGGCCGCGCGGCGGCCATCTGGCGCCGGATCAGGCCGAGGCGGTCGCTCGGGATCTCAAGGTCAGCGCCCAGACCGTCGCCGAGATGGATCGTCTGATGAGTCAGCCGGCCCGCTCGCTGGATGCGCCGGTGGTGGCCGGTGGAAGCGCCAGCCTGGGTGACCTGCTGCCCGACGAACGCCCGGATGCCGAGGTCGAATTGGGCGAGCGTCAGGAATTGGCCCTGCGCCGCCACGCCCTGGCCCAAAGCTGGCCGTCCCTCAGCGAGCGCGAGCAGCACATCCTGACCGAGCGCACCTTGCGCGAACAGCCCCTGCGGCTGGAAGATCTGGCCAAGCGTTACGGCATCTCGCGCGAGCGGGTGCGCCAGATCGAGGGCGAGGCGCTGCGTAAACTCCGGCGCCTGATGGTACCGGCCGCCGGGGGAATGGCCATGGGGTGAGGGGCCGAGCTCCCCATATCACGGTTGCTTTACCGCCGCCGCGATGGCGCGCATGACGTCGATATTGGCGCGGGCGACGTCGGGCGGCAGGTTGTTGCGGGTGAGTTTCTCCGCCTGGGCGGCGTCCCCCTTGAGCGCCAGCAGCAGCGCCAGATTTTGACGGATCTGGGCCGTGGCGGTGGGCAGGTCGGCCGCGCTTCCAAGGGTTGCCAGCCCATCGTCCAGCCGCCCGGCCAGGGCTTGCGACAGCCCCAAATTGTTCATGATCGCCGGATTCTCGGGTGACAACTCCAGGGCTCGGCCATAGGCGGCCAGGGCCTCGGAGTTGCGGCCCAGAGTGTCGAGCGCCACCGCCATGGTGGCATGGACCTCCCAGCGTTCGGGGGCGACGGCCAGCGCCTGTTCCAGCATTCTGAGCGCCAATGCGATCCGGTCGGCGGCAAGGTAGTCCTTGCCCAACTCGATCAGCAGGTCGGGATCGCGCGGAAAGCGGGTCAGCTGTCCCTGGATGATGTCGGCGGCGGCCTGGGGCTGTCCGCCGTAGCGAAGATTGCGGGCCAGGGCCACCCCGATTCCTTTGTCGTCGCCGCGCCGCTGATACAAGGTGCCGAGATGCTGGGCCGCGCCCTTGTAGTCATGGCCGGCTTCGGCGGCGGCGGCGGCGGCGCGCAACGAGGGCTCCACCGCGTCGATCACCGCGCGCTCGCCATCAACCGCCGAATTGGTGCAGCCGGCCAGGATCAGGGCCAGGACGATGGGAAGGCGAGTTGACATGCGACAGGCTCCAGGTTCAGGTGGAATTGCATAAAATTACTTGAAAAACACGATGTTTACTTAAGCAATCCTAAGCAATTGAAGCGTTGCCGTAAAGTTGTTTTGTCGCTATCATTATAGTCGTAAAGCCATGACAAAGGAACGAGGCTTATGATGCGTGCGGAGTCGTGGGGTGCCTTGCTTGTGGCCGGTGTGATTGGCGCTTCGGCGGCCTTTGCCGGTGAAAGCCTCGTGGTGCCGTTGGGCGGCTCCGTCACCGTGCCGCTGGACCAGCCCGCCCGTCAGGTCGTGGTGGGCAATCCCGCCATCGCCGACATCACCATGCAGAATTCGCGCAGCCTGACCTTGTTCGGCAAGTATCCGGGCGGAACCACGCTCGCCATCATCGATGGCGGCGGCAAGGTGGTGTTGGACGCCAATGTGGTGGTGACCGCAGGCGGCGACAACGCCGTGACCGTCCGTTACGGCACCGGCAAGACATGGCAGCCCGGTGGCGTCATCGCCGTGGTGGAGTGCGCGTCCGATCGCTGCTCTCCGCCCATGGCGCTGCCCACCGAGACCCCCTACAAGTCCAAATAGGCGAGAAGAGGTCATGGCAGCCCTCCTTCATCGTTGGCGCCGATGCGACAGGGGAGTGAGCGCGGTCGAGTTCGCGCTGGTGGCTCCCATATTGCTGTTGATGCTGGTGGGGCTGACGGATTTCGGTTTGGCGGTGAACGAAAAGATGCGGCTGGTCAATGCCGTCCGTGCCGGAGTCCAGGCCGGATATGGAAATTCGACCGATGTGGCCGCCATCACCCAGGCGGTAAAGGATGCCTCGGGCCTGGACGCGGCTGCCATCGCCGTGTCGGTGGCGACCAGTTGTGGTTGCGCCGATGGGAGCTCGGTCGTCTGCGGCGGCATCTGCGCCGACGCCAGTTCCTTACGGACTTATGTGACCGTCACCGTGACGGAATCCTATGCTCTGCTGATCAGTTATCCGGGATTCGCCAGTCCCATGACGCTGAGCGCCACGGCGACGCTGCGGGTGAACTGAGATGGTCCGACGCCTGACAAAATGTGAACGGGCGGCGACGGCGGTGGAATTCGCGCTGTTGCTGCCGGTGATGCTGGCCTTTCTGCTGGGTATCATCGAGTTCGGGCGCGCCATCTGGATTCGCCAGACTCTACAATACGCGGTCGAGTCGGCTTCCCGCACGGCCATGGTTGATTCGACCATGAACAGCAGTGCCATTTCCAGTGCGGTGACCGCCAATCTGTTGGGCTTGCAGGGGGTGGCGCCGGTGGTGGTGGTGGTAACGTCTTCCACCCAGGTGAGTATCACCGCCAGTTATGATTTCACCTTTTTGGTGCCAAATTTGCTGCCATTCGGTCCGATTACTTTGACGGCTCAGAGCAAGCTGCCCCGATAGTGGCGGGAATCCTTAACGTGAGGTGGTTCATAGTGGTTGTTTCGTGACTGCGGTATCTTGTCGATGTTGCAGTAGGATCAGTCCCATGAAGCCGCGCCGATTGTCCCATACCGTGTTTGGCCGAATGCTTTGCGATCAGCGCGGGGCGGTGGCGGTTCTGGCGGCTGTCGGCATGACGGCTATGTTGGGGTTTCTCTCGCTCGGCACCGAGATGGGCCTGTGGTATTCAGTCAAGCGTTCGTTGCAGACCGCCGCCGATGCCGCCGCCCTTGGCGGGGCCTTTGAATTGGGGGCGGGGGGGAGTTCCGCCGCCATTTCCGCCGCCGCAGTTTTGGATGCCAAGCGCAATAACGTCACGGTTGGCCACAGTTCCACCGTCACCATCCATTCCCCGCCGTTGACTGGAAAGTATGTCGGCGACGCCAGGGCGGTCGAGGTCACGCTGAGTCAGGAGCAGGCGCTGCTGTTCTCCACCCTCTTCTTGAATTCGGCCAAGGTCAGCGCCCGGGCGGTGGCCAGGGTCAGCGAGTCGGGAGACCCCTGTATTCTCGCCCTGAACAAGGTGACGTCGGAGACCGCGTCTTTTACCGGAAGCACCACGATCACCTTGAACAAATGCGGGATCACCGCCAATTCCACCAGCCCCCAGGCGGTTGCCGTGTCGGGCAACGCCACGGTTAATACCGCCTTTATTCAATCCGCCGGCGGCTATGACGTGTCCGGATCGGGTGTGCTCAACGCCGGGTCCATTTCGACCAATGCCGCGCCGGTCGCCGATCCCTTCGCCAGCCTGACCGCCCCCACGCCGGCGGCGTGCAAGTCGCAGCCCAATGGCAATGATTTCGTTCTCAGCGAAGGAACGTATTGCGGGGGGCTGGATCTGAAAGGAAACGTCACTCTTAATCCGGGGGTGTACGTGATCAAGGGCGACACATTGAAGATCAACGCCCAGGCCAGTGTTTCCGGAACCGGGGTGACCATCATCCTGACCGGAGACGCCGGGACCGGCTATGCCAAGGTTGACATCAACGGCGGCGGTGCCATCAGTATCACCGCGCCGACCACCGGCACCTGGGCGGGGGTGGCTTTTTATGGCGATCGCAAAGCGCCCAATCAGGTCAACAAGTTCAACGGCAATTCGGTGACCAATATTACTGGCGCAATCTATATGCCGTCGCAGGAATTGGACTTCTCCGGCGGCAACGCCACGGTTAACGCCGGTTGTACCCGCCTGATCGCCGACAGCGTCAAGTTTATCGGCAACTCGTCCATCGGCAGCAATTGCAGCGGAACCGGCCTGTCGTCGGGAGCGACGATCAAACCGACCCTGGTGGAGTAGGAAAACACATCAGGGGCGATCCCGGTTCACCGGACCCACGAGATCAGCAGCGGCACCAGGATGGCGGTGGCCAAGCCGGTCAGTCCGATGGCGAGGCCGGCGAAGGCCCCGGCGGTTTCTCCCATCTGCAAGGCCCGCACCGTGCCGATCCCGTGCGAGGCGATGCCCAGCGCCAGACCGCGCGCCGCCTGATTGCGCACCCGCGCCAAGTCGAGAATCCAGCCGCCGCCGATGGCGCCGACCATGCCGGTCAGCATGACCATCACCGCCGTCAGGGAAGGGATGCCGCCGATCCGTTCGGCGATCCCCATGGCGATGGGGATCGTCACCGACTTTGGGGCCAGCGACAGCAAGATACGCTCCGATCCACCCAGGCTCCAGGCGATGGCGACGGCGCTGGCGCCCGCCACCACCGCGCCGCTCAGGACCACCGCCAGCACCGCCGGCCAAGCGCGGCGCAACAGCGACAATTGATGGTAAAGCGGTACCGCCAGCGCCACCGTCGCCGGCCCCAGCAGGAAATGGACGAACTGAGCCCCGTCGAAATAGGTGCGGTATTCGGTGCCGGTGGCCATCAGGAAGCCGACGATCATGGCGACCGCCACCAAAATCGGATTGAGCAGCGGCCGGCGGCCACAGCGTTCGAACAGCCACATGGCGGCCTGATAGGCCAGCAGGGTCGAGGTCAGCCCCAGCAGCGGCGAGGTCGCCAGATAGATCCAGATGCTTTGCAGGTCGGCGCTCATGCCCGGTCCTTGTCCGTGCCGTTATCGGGCGGTTTGGACAAGGCCTGCATCAGCCGACCGGTCGCCACGATGGTCAGGATCGTACTGCCCAGCACAGCGGCCGCGATGGGCAGCGCCTCGGTCCATATGGCGCCGAGATGGACCATGACCCCGACGCTGGCGGGAATGAACAGCAGCGCGAAGTTGCCGAGAATCGCCTTGACCGCCTGATCAAGGCCGGCCGGCACCCGTCCCCGAACCACTAGGCCCAGGAACAGGATCACCATGCCGATCACCGGCCCCGGCAGGGGCAGACCCAGCAGGCGCACCACGACCTCACCGGCAAGCTGGCAGAGCAGCAGAACCGTGAGGGAGGGGAGCACCTGCGCCGCCTCAGGTGATTTCGAAGCGGGCCAGGGTCTCGGCGAGATCGTCGCCGAATTTCGGCCCCTTGCGGATCAGCGACGCCCGGGGCGGCATGCCCCGCAGCTTGGGATTGCCCCATTCATAGCTGGTGAACAGGGCAAATGGAATCTGCTGGGTCACCGACATGGCGGCCAGGGCGCAGCCCAGGTCGATGCCGGAGATCAGGCCCAGCTCCATGGAGGCCAGCACCATGTCGGGGCGGGTCCGGACCACCGTTTCGATGGCGGCAAAGCCGTCGCGGATGGTTGATGTGCGGTAGCCGCAGGCCGCCAATTCGCGCTCGACGATGCGCGACATGGCCTTTTCCGGCAGAACCAGCAGAATCTCGACGTTCTTCTTCTCGATCTTGCCGAAATCGATATCGGCGGTCCGCTTGGCCGGCAGGGCGCGGACGACGGCGGGGGCATCGGCCTCGGAGACCTGCTCGCCATCGGCCAGCTTCTCGATTTTGTCGATGAAGATCTGAATCTCGTCAATTTCGGAATCGGCCACGGATTTGAGATCGCCGACATATTCGTCGAGGCGATGGGTGATCAGCTTGATCATGGGCAGATTCAGGCCCTGGGCGTGGCTGCGCAGGTTGCTGGCCTCGCGCTTCAGGGTCGCCAGTCCTTCGGCGACCGGCACGCTGTGAGAGCGCATATTGCCCAGCAGAACCTGGAGTTGGCTGGCGGTGTCGCGCAGTTCTTCAAGGAACTCGTTGATGACTCTCAGTTCGTTTTCGTTATCGGCTGAATCGTAAGCGGACATGGATTCCCCCAGATCTGATCCCCAAGTCACAGGGATACACCGTTTTTTCCCATTGGAAAACAGGTCTTGGACGATCAGACCGGTGTTATTCCGCCGCCACCCGTCGTTGGGTTTCCAGCATATCGGCCAGGGTGTAGCGATTCAGCTCGACGAAGAACGCCCGCAAACCGGCCGACAGAGCGTCATGGGCGATGCAGTTGCCATTCAACCGGCATTCGTCCCGTGCGTCGCAGCGCATGCAGCGGACCAGGGCGAAGTCTTCCTCGGTTTCGCGGATGAACTCGCCCAGCTTGATCTGTTCCGGCCGCCGCAGCAGGCGCACGCCGCCATACTTGCCCCGCACCGTCTCCAGATAGCCGATCCGGCCGAGCTGATGGACGACCTTTGTCAAATGGTTCTTTGAGATGCCGTAGCATTCGGCAATCTCGGAGATGGTCACAAGGTCGCCGTTGCGGAGCCCGACATGGACCAAAACCCGGAGAGCGTAATCCGTGTGCAGGGTAAGGCGCATCGCCAATGGCATCCGTCAATTGTTAGAGAAGAACCGACATGCTGGGGGAATGTTTGATCTTGGTCAAGTAATCCGCACGTCATAGCAGGCCGGCGAGGATGGACTATCGCTTTCCCCGAGGCTGGGGCGCGGGTAGCATGAGCCGCGTATGAAATTCCGGACCTGGGGAGGGGACGCGCCGCGCATGGCACCGATTCGATTCGCTCGCTGGATCAGGGCATTGCCGATCGCATGGCGTATTCCGCTGGTGGTGGCGCTCAACGTGTTCGTTGCCCTGGCCGTGGGGTGGTTGGGCTGGCATGCGGCGTCGGTGATCAACGCCGATCTGGTCGAGCTTGGCATGGTGCAGCGGCGGACCGGCGCCCTGGCCGATCTTGATATCCGCGCCAGCCGCCTTCAGGGGTTGATCCGGCAGTATCTGGCCAATCCGACCGACGATCTGTTGAAGGAGGCCATGCGCCGGTCAGAGGAGCTGTTCGTGGCCATGGGCGACGCCACCGCCCATGAAAAGCCCCTGTCCGACGACGCCGTGGCCATGCACGAGGCCGCGCGCCGTTTCGTTGCCGGATTTCAGACCCTGAAGACGATCAATGCCGATATCGCGCGGCTGTATGAAAGTCAGGTCCTACAGACCACCAGCGAGATATCCGGCCTCTACGCGATCTTGAATTCCACCGCCCGGACGCGTAGCGGCGATGCGCTGGCTCCGGCCCTGGTCAAGTCGCACGAGAATTTCGTCGAGACCCTGATCGCCATCAACGTCTTTTACTTCAATGGCAATCCCGGCCATGCCGCCATCGCCCATGCCAGCCTGTTGCGCATGACCGAGACCACGCCGGTGCTGGCCGGTCTGGCCGGCAACGATCTCCAGCGTGACGCCTTGGCGGTTCTGGCCCGGCGGGCGGGGGCGCTGACCACGGCGGTCGACGCCATCGCCAGGGGGTTCGAGGAGCGTTCGCGCATCCTCAATGACGAGGTCGACGCCAGTCAGGCCGCCATGTCGGCCGCCATCGACCGCCTGATCGCCCAGGGCCGTGGTCGCGAGGAGAGCTTGCAACAACGCTCCCATGCCGAATTGGCCCGCCTGGGGGTCGTGGGGCTGGTGGCGGCGCTGGTGCTGCTGGTTATCGGAGCCTGGGTCAGCTGGATGATCGGTCAGTCCATCCATTCGCCGCTCTTGCGGCTGCAAGAAGCCATGGAGGCGGGGGCCGATGGAGATTGGGGGCTGGAGGTCGAGGGCCGCGACCTTCATGACGAGTTGGCGGCCATGGCCCGCACCGTCGAGGTGTTCAAGCGCAACGCCCTCGAAAAGATGCGGCTGGAAGGTGAGCGCGCCCTGGCGGAACAGCGCGCCAGCGAGGCCAAGAGCCGGACTTTACAGGACTTGCTGACCCAGATGGAGGCGCACGACCACCCGTCGTCCTTTGCCCTGCCGGTGGCGGCCGCCCCCGAGAGCGAAGCGGCGGAAATCGCCGCCGTGTTCAATCGTGTGCTGGCAAAGTTCCATGAAGCCACCGGTGAGCGCGATTCCGCCATTCAGGCCCTGACCAACGCCAAGGAGCTCGCCGAATCCGCCAATCTGGCCAAGTCCTCCTTTCTGGCCGCCATGAGCCACGAAATCCGCACCCCCATGAACGGGGTGATCGGCATGTTGGAGCTTTTGGGGCATACCCGCCTCGATGACGAGCAGCGGGGCCTGATCGCCACGACCCGCGAATCGGGATTGGCGTTGTTGCGGATCATCGACGATGTCCTGGATTTCTCGAAGATCGAGGCCGGCCGGCTGGAACTGGAGCGGATGTCGGTTTCCATCGAGCGCCTCATCGAGAGTGTGATGCAGGCCATCACCCCCGCCGCCGCCGCCAAGGGACTGATCCTCAACGCTTTCTCGGACCCGGGCCTGCCGCCCATGGTGATGGCCGACCCAACCCGATTGCGGCAGATTTTATTCAATCTGGCCGGCAATGCCGTCAAATTCACCCAGGAAGGCCGGGTCATCATCCATGCCGAGAGGTGGGCCATCAGCGGCGCCGAGATGGTTCATATCCGCATCGCCGATACCGGGATCGGCATCGATCCCGCTCTTCAGGATCAGCTGTTCCAGCCCTTTACCCAGGCGGAGACCTCCACCACCCGCCGGTTTGGCGGGACCGGCCTGGGCCTGTCCATCACCCGGCGCCTAGTCGATCTTATGGGGGGGAGCGCCGGTTTCGAAAGTTACCCCGGTCTTGGCTCGACCTTCTGGTGCACCTTGCCGCTGGTCGCGGCCGAGGAAGTGGCGGGGGAGGAGCCCGCGCCGGATTCCGACTTCATGGGCATGCGGGTGCTGGTGGTCGATCCCGACAGCGAGGAGCGGGCCTTGATCGCCCTGGTGACCGAGCAGGCCGGGGCCGCGGTGGTTCGGGTTCCCGGAGCCAAGGAGGCGATGGCGGCGTCCAGCAAGGCCACCGCCACCCAGGCGCCGTTCGACGTGGCGCTGCTGGCGGCAGAGGCCGTGACGGCCCATCAGTTGGAGCCCCTGGGGATGACGCCGCTGGTGTTCGTTGACGGCGGCGACGCCACCGGCCGCTTCGATCTGGAGCGGATGCCCAATTGCGTCGGCTTTCTGGGGCGGCCACTGAAGCGACGCCAGATTCTTGCCGCCACCACCCGAACCGCCACGGTTGCGCAAGGGGCGCCCCCCCGACCGGCGTTGATGCCGTCGCTGTCATCGACGGTCATGGCCGAGCCGCACTGGACCGGGCTCCCCATTCTGGTCGCCGAGGACCATCCCGTGAATCAGCAGGTGATTCTTCGGCAATTGCATATCCTGGGCTATGAGGCCGAGGTCCACGACGATGGCGTCGCCGCCCTGGCCGCATGGCGCGAACGGGGATTCTCGGCGGTGGTCACGGACTGCCATATGCCGCGAATGGATGGATTCCAGCTGACCGCCGCCATCCGGGCGGCCGAGGCGGATGATGGCTGTCATATCCCCATCATCGCCCTGACCGCCAATGCCATGTCGGGCGAGGCCGAACGTTGCAGCGCCGCCGGGATGGACCACTATCTGGCCAAGCCGGTGGATCTGGCCCGCCTGAAGGATGCGCTCGACCGGCTGCTTTGCCCTATTCCGCCGTGAACACCGGCTTGCGCTTGGCGCGGAAGGCCGCCAGCCCCTCGGCGTAGTCCCGGGTGCCGAGGAAGCGATAGCACTCGTCCAGCTCGGTCTCCGAGATCGGGGTCGGGTCGTCGAGGCGGGACAGGAACGCCTTGTGCCAGCGATTGGCCAGGGGAGCCCCGGCGGCGATGCGCTTGGCGGTGGTGGCGATTTCGGCCTCCATGGCCTCGTCGTCCACCACCCGGTTGATCAGGCGCTTGGCGGCGGCTTCGTCGGCATCGATGATCCGGCCTTCCAGCAGGATTTCCAGCGTGGCGGCGGGGCCGACGATGCGGCGGATGGCGGCAAGTTCGGGATAAGCCATCACCACCGAGATCTTGTTGATGGGCACGCCGAACTTGCCCGACCGAGCCGAGATGCGCAGGTCGCAGCAGCAGGCCAGTTCCAGGGCGCCGCCGACGCAGGGGCCATAGATTGCGGCGACCACCGGCTGAGGACAGTCGCGGACCGCGTTCAACGCCTTGCGCATGACCAAGTCATAGGCCTTGGCCTGGTCGGCGTTGGCGCGAAGGGTGTCGAATTCCTCGATATCGGCCCCCGGCGCGAAAGCGGAGGTGCCCGAGCCGCGTAAGATCACCGCATGGATCGAGGAATCGGCGGCGATGGTGGTGAACGCCTCGGCCAAACCATGCCACATGGGCAGATTCAGGGCGTTCATGCGGTCCGGTCGGTTCAGCGCCACGGTGACGATGGCACCGTTGCGACTCACCTCGATCACGTCAGACATCTCGATTCCTTATTCTGTCATCTTGCAGGAAATCGAGATTGTGCCTATAGAGCCCACTACCGGCAAGGCAAGAGGGGCTCCACCATGGCACAAACCGTTTCCCGTACCCCCGAGCAGAAGAAGGCGGCGCTGACCACCGCGCGCATTTTGCTTGAGATCAAGGCGATCAATTTTCGCCCGGAAGAGCCCTATATCCTGACTTCGGGCTGGGCCAGCCCGGTCTATGTGGACTGCCGCAAGGTGATTTCGTTTCCCCGCGCGCGGGCCAAGATCAGCGAGCTGATGAGCAACGCCATCCTGCGCGAGGTCGGTTACGAGTCGACCGAGGCCATCGCCGGTGGTGAGACCGCCGGCATTCCCTATGCCGCCTGGGTCTCCGACCGGCTTGCCCTGCCCATGCTCTACATCCGCAAGAAGCCCAAGGGGTTCGGCCGTAACGCCCAGATCGAGGGCGACTTCAAGGAAGGCGACCGGGTCGTCCTGGTCGAGGATCTTGCCTCCGACGGCGCGTCCAAGGTCAATTTTGTCAACGCTCTGCGCTCGGCCGGGGCCAGGATCGACCACTCCTTCGTGGTGTTCTTCTATGGGGTCTTTCCCGGTGCGCTGAAGAGCCTGGAGGAGATCGGGGTCGGCATGGGCTATCTCGCCAACTGGTGGGACGTGCTGGAAGTGGTCGAGCAGGAAGGGCAGTTCGACCGCCGCGCCATCGAGGAGGTCCGCTCGTTCCTGCACGATCCGGTGCAGTGGTCCAGCCTGCACGGCGGCCGCAAGGAATAGCTATTCCTTGTTCATGTTGCGGAGTTTGACCACCAAGATCGTGCCGGCCAGCCCCAGGGTCGGCACATTGGCGGCGATGATCGGCCACGCGCCGAGCATGATGCCGTAGACCAGCCACAGCGTCACGCCGAGGCAAAAAGACAGCCACATGGCCAGGGAGATATCCCTGGTCTGGCCCGATCGCAGGGTTTTGATCACCTGGGGTACGAAGGAGGCGGTGGTCAGAATTCCGGCGACCGTGCCGAGCAGGTCAACCGGCGCAAGCCAGGGCATTCCAAGTCTCCATGGGTTGAAGGGATGCGGGGGATCCCGCCCGGCAACCGGGGGATGTGTATAAAATGCCGGCTTAGGCGGTCTTGGCGTCGCCGTCAATATGGTTCGGGTTTGCCAATGGGCTCGGCGCGGACTATCTTACGGCGCGGCTCTGGCCAGCATCCTGATTCCAGGATTCCGAACCCCCCGCGGAATATGCTTCCGCATGGAGACTTAAAGTCTTGACCGACAAGCACGATGACGCCGCCACCGATCTTCTGATCAAGGAAGTTGACGAGGATCTGCGGCAGGAGCAACTGGATAAGCTGTGGCGCAAGCATGGCGGGCTGCTGTCCGTCGGCGCCGTCGCGGTGGTTCTGGCCGTGGCTGCCTTTCAGGGATGGAATGCCTGGGATCTCAAGCAGCGTCAGGCGTCGTCCCTGCGTCACGCCGAGGCCGGCATCTTGTTCGAACAGGGCAAGAAGGACGAGGCTACCGAGGTGCTGGGCAAGCTTCAGGCCGAGGGAACCAAGGGCTATCGCGTTCTGGCCGCGTTGCGGCTGGCCGACCTGCGCCAGCAGCAGGGAGATTTCGCGGGCGCCGCGACGCTTTATCAAAATCTGGCGTCCGATTCCTCGGTGGATCGGGTTTATCGCGACATGGCGTCGATCCGGGCCGCCTACCTGACCCTCGACAGCGCCGATCCGGCCGCCGTCGATAAGGCTATGGAGCCGTTGGCCGTGGAATCCAGCTCGTGGCGCCACTCGGCCCGCGAGATTCAGGCCCTCAGCGCGCTTCGGCGCGGCGACGCCGCCCGGGCCGCCGATCTGTTCGCCAAGATTGCCGAGGATGCGGCCGCTCCGCAAGGGGTTCGGACCCGTGCCTCCGAGATGATGGCCGTCACCGGCCCCCGCGCCAGGAGCTGAACACCCATGGGAATGTGCGTTATGCCGCGCAGGTTGGCGGGGGTCTTGATTGCCGTGATGTCGCTGGCTGCCTGCGACACTTGGCTTGGCGAGAACAAGGCGCCGCCGCTGCCCGGCAAGCGTATCTCCATTCTGTCGCGCGAGAAGGTGGCCGAGCCCGAGATTTCAGGCCCCGTCGCCAAGATCGTCCTGCCGCCGCCGGAAGACAATGACGATTGGCCCCAGGCGGGCGGCTACTCCAATCACGCCATGCACCATATGGTAGTCTCCGATGTGCTGGAGCGGCGCTGGTCCAGCGATGCCGGGACCGGTTCCGGCAAGCGGCGCAGGCTGCTGGGGCAGCCCATCATCGCCGAGGGCAAGGTTTTCACCGTCGACGCCTCTTCCATGGTCAGCGCCTTCGACGCCATGACCGGCAAGCGTCTGTGGCATACCGACCTTACCCCGGAGGACACCTCCGAGGTCTATACCAGCGGTGGTCTCGCCTATGAGGACGGTCAGGTTTTCGCCGCCACCGGCTTTGCCCAGGTGGTGGCGTTGAATGCCCGGTCCGGCAAGATCGACTGGCGGCAGGGCGTCACCGGTCCCATGCGCGGCGCGCCGACGGTTCGCGGCGGCCGCGTGTTCGCCGTGACCGTGGATAATCAGACCCATGCGTTGGCCGCCGAGGATGGCAGCGTGCTGTGGGTTCATTCCGGAATTTCGGAAGTCACCGGCCTGCTGGCGGGCAACAGCCCGGCGGTGGATGGCAACACGGTGGTCATCCCCTATACGTCGGGTGAGCTGTTCGCGTTGAAGGTCGATACCGGCGGCGTGTTGTGGTCGGACTCGCTGATAACCGTGCGGCGGACCGAAAATGTGGGCGCCCTGATGGATATCCGCGGCCGGCCCGCCGTCGATCGCGGCCGCGTCTATGCCATCGGCAACGGCGATCTGCTGGTCTGCATCGACCTGAAGACCGGCCGTCGGTTGTGGGAAAAGGAAATCGGCGGTGTCCAGAGCCCCTGGGTGGCCGGCGATTACCTCTTTGTCCTGACCAATAATAATGAAGTCGTGGCACTTGAGGCCAAAACCGGCCGCATCGTCTGGGTGACCCAGATGCAAAGCTGGGAGGATCCCAAGGACCGGGAGGGGCGTATCTTGTGGGCTGGTCCGGTGCTGGCGTCCGACCGTCTGATCTTGGGCAGCTCCGACGGCAAGTTGGTGTCGTTGTCGCCCTATACCGGCGATATGCTGGGCTGGGAGGAAGCTCCCACCGGAATCGGCATCGCCCCGGCCGTGGCCAACGGCACTTTGTACTTTCTCACCGACGACGCCGGTCTCGTCGCCTATCGTTGAAGGGCTCCCCGGTATCGGGGCTGATCCAGGAATATTCATGTCGTTTACCGTTGCAATCATCGGCCGTCCCAATGTCGGCAAGTCGACCCTGTTCAATCGGCTGGTTGGCCGCCGCATGGCCATTGTTCACGATCTTCCCGGCGTGACCCGCGACCGTCGCGAGGGACGTGGCACTCTGATGGGAATGGACCTTCAGGTGATCGACACCGCCGGCTTCGAAGACGCCGTCGGCGACAGCATCGAGGCCCGCATGCGGCGTCAGACCGACATGGCGGTGGCCGAGGCCGATGTCGCCTTGCTGCTGATCGATTCCCGCGCCGGCGTCACTCCGTTGGACCGCTATTTCGCCGACCACCTGCGCCGCTTGCCGACCCCGGTCATCCTGGTGGCCAACAAGTGCGAGGGCAAGGCCGGTTCGGTCGGTCTTTACGAGTCCTACGCCCTGGGCATGGGCGAGCCGGTGCCGGTCTCGGCCGAGCATGGCGAAGGCATGTACGAGCTGTTCGAGGCTCTGCGGCCCTATGCCGAGAAGGCCGGCGCGCTCGATGACGAGGAGGACGACGACGATTTTTTCGCTGACGCCGCCACCGAGCCCGAGGATGACGACCCCGGCCGTCCGTTGACCATGGTGATCGTCGGCCGTCCCAATGTCGGCAAGTCGACTCTGGGCAACCAACTGCTGGGCAAGGACCGCCTGCTGACTGGCCCGGAGGCCGGATTGACCCGTGACGCCATCGCGGTGGAGTGGCTCCATCGCGACCGGCCGGTCAAGCTGGTCGATACCGCCGGCCTGCGCAAGAAGGCGCAAATCAGCGACGCCATCGAGAAGCTGTCGGTCTCCAACACCATTGAATCCATCCGCCGGTCCGAGGTCGTGGTGCTGGTGATGGATGCCGCCGCCATTCTCGACAAGCAGGATCTCACCATCGCGCGTCTGGTGATCGACGAGGGCCGCGCCCTGGTCATCGCCATCAATAAATGGGACGTGGTCGACGACCCCCAGACCGCCTTGAAGCGTTTGCGTGACCGGCTGGAGACCTCGCTGCCGCAGGCCAAGGGGGTTCCGACCGTGACGCTGTCCGCTCTGACCGGACGCGGCGTCGACAAGCTGATGGACGCGGTGATCGAGGCCTGGGATGTGTGGAACCGCCGGATTCCCACCGCCGGCCTCAATCGGTGGCTGGAAGAGGTGATCGATCGCCATCCGCCGCCGGCGCTGCCGGGGGGGCGACGCTACAAGATCCGCTATATGACCCAGGCCAAGGCCCGGCCGCCGACCTTCGTGCTGTTCGCGACAAAGCCGGACGAGCTGCCGGAAAGCTATGTCCGCTATCTGGTCAACGGCCTCCGGGAGGCGTTCAAGCTGCCCGGGGTGCCGATCCGTCTGTTCGTACGTGGGGGAAAGAATCCCTACGCCGATAAGGATAAAAGGTAAGCTTCAGGCCGGGTCTGAGAATTCTCACCCCGGCTTTTTGCTGGGGCGTGCCAAGTTCTGGTGGTTGGAACCGATCACCGAAGCCCTCGATTGGCAGGCGGGACGCGCCACGGGGCGGCCCTTGTGTGAAGCGGGTCATAGACAGTGGGGGCGGAGCGGGGCACTACCCTGGAGGAACGGGGACAAATTTACGAAAATTGGCGCATATTCTCGGATGCGTCATTCTTCTGGTGGGCGGAGGAGAGCGACTGTGACGGTACGGATACTGATAGCCGAGGATCAGCAACTGGTGCGCCAAGGGTTGGTGGCGTTGCTGGCGGTTGACGATGTCACCATCGTCGGCGAGGCCGAGGACGGCGTGGGCGCTGTCGCCATGGCGCAGACCTTGTTGCCGGATGTGGTCTTGATGGATCTGTCCATGCCGGAGTTGGACGGGGTCGAGGCGACGCGGCGCATCAAGCGCCAGACGCCCCAGGTCAAGGTGCTGGTTCTGACCATCGCCAATTGCGAGCGCCGCGTGGCGGAAGCCCTGTCGGCGGGCGCCGACGGTTACGCCTTGAAGAAGCTGGGACATGGCGAACTGATGGCGGCGATCACGGCGGTGTGCGCCGGCAAGACCTATCTGGGGCCGGGATTGTCCGAGGATCTGGTCAAGGAATACCTGGAAGACGGCGACGCCAACGGCGCCACGCTGACCCCGCGTGAGGGCCAGGTGCTGCGGCTGATCGCCCAGGGGCAGAAAAATCGCGAGATTGCCGAGGATCTCGGCATCGCCATCAAGACGGTGGAGACCCACCGCACCAAGATCATGCAGAAACTGGACCTGCACAATTCCGCCGAACTGGCGGCTTACGCCATCCGTCGCGGCCTGATCGAGTAGGTTTGGCGGGCGGAGCTGGTCACGGCAAGTCGCACAGGACGCGCAGGCCGATATTATAGCTCCAGACCCGCGCATCGTTCTTGGCGCGGGCCGAGGCGCGCGACATGGTGGAGAAGTAGTACCACGATCCCCCCTTGATCACCCGGTCGCGGCAGGTCTGCCGATCCTCGGTGGCGGGGGTGGCGTGGTCGGGCGTCCAGCAATCGGCGGTCCACTCCCAGACATTGCCGTTCATGTCGTAGAGGCCCCAGGGATTGGGCTTGAAGCTGGCGGCGGGGCGGGAACCGTAGGGATGGTCCTTGTCGCCCAGGCAGTCGCGGCAATTGGCGTTGCCCTTACCGGCGCTCTCGCCCCACCAGAAGCCGGTGGTGGTGCCGGCGCGTGCGGCGTATTCCCACTCGGCCTCGCTCGGCAGGCGGCAGGCCAGCCCCGACCGTTTGGCGACCCAGGCGGTGAAGGCGTTGGCGTCGTCCCAGGTCATGTTGATCGCCGGCCGCCGGCCGCGTCCCCATCCATGATCGTCCTGACCGCCACGGCAGCCGCCGTCATCGACGCAGGCCTGCCACTGGTCGAAGCTGACTTCGGTCCGGCCCAGGGCGAAGGAGCGGGGGATGGTGACGGCGATTTCGGGCTTTTCGGATCGGGCATGGGTCTTGGCGTCGCCCATGACGAAGCTGCCGGCCGGTATCACCACCATGGGCGGGCAGGTGGGGCAGGGGGCCAACTCCTCGGCCGCCAGGACGGGCGGGGCGGTCAGAAGGAGGACGGCGAGGATCGCAAAACCTTTCATGGGCCGGTGTTGACGCCCCAGCCAAAGCCGCATTCGCCGCTGGGTTGCTGGCCCGGCTCCTGAAAGAACGGCCCGACGGCGGCCCAGGCGGCGGTCGAGGCCGAGGCGTGGTCGGGGAACTGGCCCATGGGCGAATGAATGGAGTTGGACATATAGAGCCCGACTTCGTCCGCCTCGCCCACCAGGAAGATGACTTCGCCCTTGGGCATGGCGATGCGCTTGCGCGATCCCACCTCGACGCCGTCCAGGCTGGTGGACGGATCGGAGGGCAGCAGCAGGAAATTCATGAACCACGGCGTCACCAGCACCCCGGCCAGCCAGCCGTTCCACTGGCGAAAGCCGACGGCTTCGACCTGGAGGCTGGGATTGTACAGGCCGAGATCCTTCATCCGTTCCTCGCCGATGCGCCGGAACACGGTCACCAGCTGCTGAACCCGGTTCTGGTCGGCTGAAGAGAGGGGATCGGCCATGGGGCGCTCCTTGAATGAAATACCGGACGGATGCTAGTTGGAGTGTGACCGCGATGCAATCCACCTGACACATTGCATTTCCGGGGCAGGATCGGCTAACACTTCTTTCATATGACGGACGGGGAAAAACCCCGCAAATCGAGGAGAGGGACGACATGCCGTATCATAGAATCACCATGACCCATTTCCTGCTGGAAGAGCAGCGCCGCCTGGGTCGCTCGGGGTCGTTCACCGCCTTGATGACCGACATCATCTTCGCCTGCAAGATGATCGCCCACGAGGTGAATCGCGGCGCCCTTGCCGGCAATCATGGTCTTGCCGGCTCGGAGAATGTTCAGGGCGAGGACCAGAAGAAGCTGGACGTGCTGGCCAACGATATTTTCATGCATATGAACGCGCTGGGCGGAAATTACGCCGGCATGGCGTCGGAAGAGCTGGAAGACGTCCACGTCGTCCACGGCGCCGCCCAGGGCAAGTACCTGCTGCTGTTCGACCCGCTGGACGGTTCGTCCAATATCGATGTCAATATCTCGGTTGGCAGCATCTTTTCGATCCTGCGGTTGCCCGAGGGGGCCAACACCGTCGCCGAAGCCGCCTTTCTGCAGAAGGGTGTCGAGCAGGTGGCGGCGGGTTATGCCCTGTACGGCTCCTCGACCATGATGGTCCTGACCACCGGCAACGGGGTCAACGGCTTCACGCTCGATAGCAATGTCGGCATGTTCATGCTGACCCATCCCGATCTGCGGATTCCGGACGATACCCAGGAATTCGCCATCAACGCCTCGCGCTCGCGGTTCTGGGAGCCGCCGATCAAACGCTATGTGGACGAGTGTCAGGCCGGCAAGGACGGTCCTCGGGGCAAGGACTTCAACATGCGCTGGGTCGCCTCTATGGTGGCCGAGGTGCACCGTATCCTGGTTCGCGGCGGTATCTTCATGTATCCCGCCGATTCGGAGAATATCAAGAAGGGCGGCAAGCTGCGCCTGATGTACGAAGCCAATCCCATGGCCTTCATCGTCGAGCAGGCCGGCGGCGGCGCTACCACCGGCCGTGGCCGCATCATGGAGCTTCAGCCCGCCGCCCTGCACCAGCGAGTGCCGGTAATCCTGGGGTCCAAGGCCGAGGTCGAGCGCATCGACGCCTATCACACCGAGTTCGACAGGACGTAGGAGCGCCGTCTTACCGGTTGGGCTCGGGTTTTTCCAACACTCCTTCAAGCCACCGCTCGATCAGGACGCGGGCGATGGAGTCCCGGCTGGGCAGGAACAGCCCGTCGGGACCGGGTGCGTTGAATTCACCGAAGGCGGCGACCTGATCGCGGCGGAACCAGCGGACATCCTCGATCTCGTGAGGGTCGGCAGTGGGCGGGCCGCCCTCGGCCAGGGCGGTGAAGCCGATCATCAGCGATGACGGAAAGGGCCAGGGCTGGCTGGCGGCATAGGCGGCCGAGATCACCTGGATGCCGGCTTCCTCCCTGACCTCGCGGGCCACCGCCTCTTCCAGCGTTTCGCCGGGCTCGACGAAGCCGGCAAGGCAGGAATACATGCCGGGGGGCCAAGCGGGCTGACGGCCGAGCAGGGCGCGGCCTTCGGCATCGGTCACCAGCATGATGATGGCGGGATCTGTGCGCGGAAAATGAAGCGCGGCGCAGTCCGGGTCGGCGCATCTGGCGGAGTGGCCGGCATCGGCGATAACCACCGCGCTGCCGCAGACGCAGCAGAACCGGGTCCGGTCGCGCCAGACCAACATGCCGCGGGCATAGGCCAGCAGCGCCGCGTCCGAGGCGGGGAGGCGGCTTCCGACCGAACGCAACCCCACCCATTGTCCCAGCCTCAGATCGGGACCGTCCTCTCCCCCCGGAACGGCGGAGATGTCGAGCGCCAGCAGGGGGCCTTCGGAATCCTCGCCCAGCAGCAGGCAGGGGGCTTGGCCAGGGTCGATCGTGGCCGGGATCTGGTCGCGGTCAAGCCAGACCACGGCCGTCGGCGTGTCGCTTAGCAGTTGGCGCCCCCGCCAGTAGGGGGCGAAACGGGCGGTCGGTCGCGCGACCAATTCCGCCAGATCTGCGTCGCGGCGCAAGCGATGGCTGCGGTCCAGCGCAAGGCCGGAATAAAGAATTGGAGGTTTCATGATTTGACCATGGCATGGACTGGTGGGACTGGCCTACAAGAGGATTGCGCTTTGGCCCGTGATGGGCAGAATGGGCACCACGGTGATATATGAGTGATACTCAAATACTGGTCGATCGTCTGCTGGAAATCATGGGGGAGGCGGTTGTCGTCACCGCTCCCGATGGTGGGCGCACGCAGATCAGCAAGGCGTTCGAGATTGCGACCGGTCATGCCGGGCGGGAGGTCGGCGATGCCGCCACCTTGCTGGGCGAGCATTTCATGCGTTCGGCAATGGCCGCCGATGCCGGCGGACAGTGGCAAGGCGCCGTCCGATGCGGCGACGGTAATGATCGTAATTTCGAGGTGACCGTGACCCCCATCAATGGCGATGGAGGAGTTCCCCGACATTATCTCGGACTGGTGCGGCCGGCGCAGGTGGTCGCGGCCGCCGCCGAATCCAACCGATTCGGCTATGACACCCTGACCGGGCTTCCCAATCGCGACCTGTTCATCGATCGTGTCGGCCAGTCCGTCCTCCAGGCCAATCGGACCGGAGGTTCGGTGGCGCTGATGGTGATGGGGCTGGACCGTTTCACCCTGGTCAACGATGCCTTGGGGCACTCCGCCGGCGACCGCCTGCTGGTCGAAATCGCCCGCCGCCTCAAGACCTGCGTGCGTGAGACCGACACGGCGGTGCGGCTGGATGGCGACAAGTTCGCCCTGGTGCTGGCCATCGCCGATGTGGACGACAGCGTTATCGTCGCCGAAAAGGTGCTGAGTTCGGTCAAGGAACCGTTCAGCCTCGATGGGCAGGAGGTGGTGGCCACCTTCTCCATCGGCATCAGCGTCCTGCCGCTGGACGCCGATTCCGGCGCTCAGATGGTCAAGCATGCCGAACACGCCCTGCACTACGCCAAGACGTCGGGGCGCAACCAGTATCAGTTCTTCTCCAAGGACATGAATCGCAAGGCCCGCTCTCGCTTGGAGCTGGAGACGCGCCTGCGCCGCGCCCTGGCCAATGACGAGTTCGTGGTCTTCTACCAGCCCAAGGTTTCGGCGGATCGGGACGCCATCGTCGGCGCCGAGGCGTTAATTCGCTGGATGGATCCCGAACGCGGACTGATCTCGCCCGCCGAGTTCATTCCCGTCGCCGAGGAATCCGGACAGATCGAGCCGATCGGCAGCTGGGTGCTGTGGAAGTCATGCCAGCAGAACATGCTGTGGCAGGCCGCCGGTCTGGCTCCGATCAAGGTGTCGGTCAACGTTTCCGCCCGTCAGTTCCACTCGCGCACCCTGATCGAAAAGGTGGTCGAGGTGCTGCGGCAGACTGGTCTCGACCCCAAGTGGCTGGAGTTGGAAATCACCGAAAGCATGCTGATGAACGATGTGGACGTCGCCGTGCGCAAGATGAAGGCGCTGCGCGATCTTGGCATCGGCCTGTCCATCGACGATTTCGGCACCGGCTATTCGTCGCTGTCCTATCTGGGGCAGTTCCCCATCACCACCTTGAAGATCGACCGGGCCTTCATCGCCGATGTGGACACCAACCCCAAAACAGCCGAAATCGCGCGGGCGATCATCGGTTTGTCGCGCGGTTTGAATCTTGAAGTGGTCGCGGAGGGCGCCGAGGTCGCCGCCCATATCAATTTCTTGCGCGACAACGGCTGCGATACGGTGCAGGGTTTCTACTATAGCAGGCCGGTGCCGGCGGATGAGTTCGAAAAGATGATGCGGCAAACGGTGATGGTGCGGTGTTAGCACTACGCCATCGGTCATAAATCATTACAATGAGCATGCCTTTTGACCAACGTCAAAGAGCCGCATCGCGTGTAGTGACACCTTCCTGATACGGATGCCGCCAGGGGGGAAGTGGAGGCAGTCCGCGGAGGGTGTGTCCGATGTCTGGGCCAATGTCCCGACGTTCATTGTTTACCAGGCGTGCGGCCAAGGCCGCGCCGGTCGGGTTTCGCCCGCCCTGGAGTATCCCTGCCTTCGATCGATCCTGCGATTCCTGTGGTGCCTGCCTTTCCGCCTGCCCGGACGCTGTCCTGGTCAAGGATTCCGCCGGACGTCCGGTTCTGGACTTTGATCGGGGAGGATGCAGTTTCTGCGGCGACTGCGCCACGGCATGCCTGCCGCGCGACGGCCGCCCCGCCGCCATCGACCGTCTGGTCAGTCCAGCCGATACCTTGCCTTTGATCGCCGAACTCGGTGGCGCCTGCATTTCGGTGCAAGGCGTGGCCTGCCGGGTGTGCGGCGACCCCTGTGATCCGCGCGCCATCCGGTTTCGTCCGGTGGTCGGCGGCCGCGTCCTGCCCGAAATTTCCGCCGAGACCTGCACCGGATGCGGTGTCTGTGTTTCGGCCTGTCCCGTCGGCGCCCTGACCATGGCGCCGTTGTCGAGAGCGTGAGAGGAATACTATGCGACTTTCGACTTTCGTAGAAAACGAGCACGCCAAGCCGAGAAATCAGATTGAAAACATCTGCGGCGTGTTGGTTCACGTCAAGCCGGGTCTCCGGCACGAGGTTCATGCGGCCCTCACCGGAATTTCCGGCGTCGAGGTCCATACCATGACCGATGACGGTAGAATGGTGGTGACCGTCGAAGACGCCGATGGCGTCTGGGCGGGAGCCAAGATTACCAGTTTCAACGACATCCAGGGCGTTCTGAACGTCGCCCTGGCTTATCATCATTTCGATTCTGATCTGGAAGGGGAGACCGTTACATGAGCCTCACCAGGCGCGACTTCATCAAGGCGAATGCCGTCGCGGCCACTGCTGCCGCCGCCGGCATCGCGATGCCGGCCGTCGCACAACCGGCCAAGGCCAATATCCGGTGGGACAAGGGTGTCTGCCGGTTCTGCGGCACCGGCTGTGCCGTGCTGGTGGGGGTGCAGGATGGCCGCGTCGTCGCCACCCAGGGCGACCCCGACTCGCCGGTCAACCGCGGCCTCAACTGTATCAAGGGCTATTTTCTGTCCAAGATCATGTATGGCGAGGATCGGCTGACCAAGCCGTTGCTGCGCATGAAGGACGGCAAGTTCGCCAAGGACGGCGAGTTCGCGCCGATCACTTGGGATCAGGCCTTCGACATCATGGCCGAAAAGTGGAAGGAGCAGCTGAAGAAGCCCGATGGCGTCACCCGCGTCGGCATGTTCGGCTCCGGCCAGTGGACCATTTGGGAAGGCTACGCCGCCGTCAAGCTGTACAAGGCCGGCTTCCGCTCCAACAATATCGACCCCAACGCCCGCCACTGCATGGCCTCGGCCGTCACCGGCTTCATGCGGACCTTCGGCATCGACGAGCCCATGGGCTGCTACGACGACATTGAGCAGACCGACGCCTTCGTGCTGTGGGGCTCGAATATGGCGGAGATGCACCCGATTTTGTGGTCGCGCGTCACCGACCGCCGTCTGACCCACGAGGGCTGCAAGGTCGCGGTGTTGTCCACCTTCGAGCATCGGTCGTTCGAGTTGGCCGACCTGCCGATGGTGTTCACGCCCCAGACCGATCTGGCGATTCTGAACTACATCTGCCACTACATCATCTCGAAGGGGGCCTATAACAAGGACTTCATCGAGAAGCATGTGAACTTCAAGAAGGGCGTCACCGATATCGGTTACGGTCTGCGTCCGACTCATGCGTTGGAGAAGGATCAGGCCAACGCCGCCACTCCGGATAAGTCGGACCCGATCACCTTCGAAGAGTTCAAGACCTTCGTCGCCGAATACACCGTCGAGAAGGTGTCCAAGCTGTCCGGCGTTTCGGTGGAAAAGCTGGAAGCCCTGGCCAAGATCTACGCCGACCCGAAGGTCAAGGTCGTGTCGTTCTGGACCATGGGGTTCAACCAGCATGCCCGTGGCACCTGGGTCAACAACATGATCTACAACGTGCATCTGCTGATGGGCAAGATCTCCGAGCCGGGCAACAGCCCGTTCTCGCTGACCGGCCAGCCCTCGGCCTGCGGCACCGCGCGTGAGGTCGGAACCTTCGCTCATCGCCTGCCGGCCGACATGGTGGTGATGAACGACAAGCATCGCGCCCTCACCGAGGGGATCTGGAAGCTGCCTGCCGGCACCATCAATCCCAAGATCGGTTATCACGCCGTGTTGCAGCACCGCATGCTGAAGGATGGGAAGCTCAACGCCTATTGGGTGATGTGCACCAACAACATGCAGACCGCGCCCAACATGAACGAGGAGGGGTATCCGGGCTACCGCAACCCCGCCAATTTCGTGGTGGTGTCCGATCCCTACCCGACCGTGACCGCCCTGGCGGCCGACCTGATCCTGCCCACCGCCATGTGGATGGAGAAGGAAGGCGCCTACGGCAATGCCGAGCGTCGGACCCAATTCTGGCGTCAGCAGGTCAAGGCTCCGGGCGAGGCCCGTTCGGATCTATGGCAGTTGATGGAGTTCTCCAAGCGCTTCAAGATCGAGGAAGTGTGGCCGGAAGAACTGATCGCCAAGATGCCGGAAGTGCGCGGCAAAACCTTGTTCGAGGTGCTCTACAAGAACGGGCAGGTGGACAAGTTCCCCACCACCGAGACCCAGGCCGGTTTCGAGAACGACGAGGCCAAGGCGTTTGGCTTTTATCCCCAAAAGGGACTGTTCGAGGAATACGCCGCGTTCGGCCGTGGTCACGCCCACGATCTGGCGCCGTTCGAAACCTACCACAAGGCCCGTGGCCTGCGTTGGCCGGTGGTCGATGGTAAGGAGACCCTGTGGCGCTTCCGCGAGGGCTATGACCCTTATGTGAAGGCGGGCGAAGGGGTGAAGTTCTATGGCAAGCCCGATGGCAAAGCCTGGATTTTCGCCCTGCCGTATCAGCCGGCGGCCGAAGTTCCAGATAAGGAATTCGACCTGTGGTTGTCAACTGGCCGCGTGCTGGAGCATTGGCATTCGGGCTCCATGACCCGGCGCGTGCCGGAACTGCACAAGGCGGTGCCTAATGCCGTCTTGTTCATGCACCCCAACGATGCCCAGAAGCGCAATCTGCGCAATGGGGACATCGTCAAGGTGACGAGCCGGCGCGGTGAAGTGAACACCCGTATCGATACCCGTGGCCGGAACAAGCCTCCGGAAGGGTTGGTGTTCATGCCGTTCTTCGACGAAAGCCAGCTTGTCAACAAGCTTACCCTTGACGCCACTTGCCCGATCTCGAAGGAGACCGACTACAAGAAGTGCGCCGTCAAGGTCGTGAAGGCCTAAGAAAAGGGAGCGCGGGGCCGTTCGTTTCCTGATGGAGCGGATGGTCCCGTCTTCGGAGAACCAAAGTCATGGCCGGGCACCACAAGACAGGTGAGGATGCTGTGGACCACAACCGACGGGCTGTGCTCGCTGGGGCGGTTCGGGGTGTCTGCGCTGTTGGGGTGCTTGGCGCGCTGCTGGCCGTTCCGGCTCATCGGCGGGCCGAGGCCGTGGCCCTGCGTCCGCCCGGCGCCCTTGCCGAACCGGATTTTCTGGCCGCCTGCGTTCGCTGCGGCCTGTGCGTGCGCGATTGTCCCTACGATACCCTGACCTTGGCCGATCTCGGCAAGGGGCCGGCCCTGGGGACGCCATTCTTCAATGCCCGCAACATCCCGTGCGAGATGTGTGAGCGAATCCCCTGCGTCGCGGCCTGTCCGACCGGAGCGTTGGACAAGGGGCTGGTCGATATCAAGAACGCCAAGATGGGCGTGGCCGTGCTGGTGGGGCAGGAGACCTGTCTTAACTTCCTCGGCCTGCGCTGCGATGTCTGCTACCGGGTGTGCCCGCGTCTGGGCGAGGCCATTACCCTGGAAATGAGCCACAACGCCCGGACCGCCAAGCACGCTTTCTTTATTCCAACCGTGCATAGCGCCAAGTGCACCGGCTGCGGCAAGTGCGAAAAGGCCTGTGTCCTGGACGAAGCCGCCATCAAGGTGCTGCCGCACGCCTTGGCCACTGGCCAACTGGGCAAGCATTACCGGCTGGGCTGGGAAGAAAAGAGCAAGGCCGGCGCTTCGCTGGTGGAGCCGAGCCCCAATGTGGAGGTCCGCGGCATGGAGGGGGTCGAGATGACTCCCGGCGGCACCTACAAGTTGGAGCGGACGCCCAACGGCGGTTATAAGGAATTCAAGCCATGAGCCGTCATGGCGCCGCTCATGGGGGGCTGACCGATCCGGGCGCCTCCGCCGTGGCCGTAAAAGGCTGGTTCGGCGCCAATAAGTGGCTGCTGGCCCGCCGGTTGGCGCAGTTGACTTTCGTCGCGGTCTTTCTGAGCGGGCCGCTGTTCGGCCTGTGGATCGCCAAGGGGACCTTGGCCTCCAGCCTGACTCTGGGTGTCCTGCCGCTGACCGATCCGCTGCTGGTCTTGCAGAGTCTGGCGGCCGGTCATGTCATGGCCGGCAGCGCCCTGCTGGGGGGCGCCATCGTTCTGGTGGTTTACGGCGTCATCGGTGGCCGGATTTATTGCTCGTGGGTTTGCCCCGTCAACGTGGTGACCGACTTCGCCGCCTGGCTCCGTCCTCGCCTTGGAATGGACAAGGGGCTGATGCTCCGGCGCTCGACCCGCTACTGGTTGCTGGGGGGAATCCTGGCGGCCTCGGCGGCGACCGGCACCATCGCCTGGGAGTTCGTCAACCCGGTGACCATGCTGCATCGCGGACTGGTCACCGGCGGAGTTTTGACCCTTGGTTCGGCGGTCCTGGTAACCGCGGCGGTATTCCTGTTCGATCTTGGCATCGCCGCGCGCGGCTGGTGCACCCATCTGTGTCCGGTCGGGGCGTTCTATGGTCTGCTTGGCGGGGTCAGCGTGCTGCGTGTCAGCGCCGTGCGTCGGGCCGCTTGTGACGACTGCATGGACTGCTTCACGGTTTGCCCCGAGCGCCAGGTTATCGCACCGGCGTTGCGAGGTGCAGCCAAGGGAGTGGGGCCGGTAATCCTATCGCGGGACTGCACCAATTGCGGCCGCTGTATCGACGTGTGTTCCAAGGCCGTGTTCCGGTTTGACACCCGTTTCCACAATGCTCCCTCCGACAGCGAGTCGACGGGGACCAACGTGGGCGCGGGGGTTCCTCCGGCCAAGGTCGCCTGATGGTTTTTGAGAGTTCTGGAAGGGGAGTGACCGAAGTGAAGACTAAGATCAAGGCAATCGCCCTTGCGCTGGCCCTGGCGCTGGGTGTTGGTGTCATGGGGATCGAAGCGGCGGCGGGCGATATCAAATCGCTCCGGCCGACCGAGGCCAATCAGCCTGACGCCGCACCGGGCATTTTCAAGGTGATGGAAGGCGGCAAGCATGAACGCGCCTATCGGCAACAGCCGCCGTTGGTGCCGCATCCGACCGACAAGTACGAGATCGACGTGAAGGTCAATCAGTGCCTGCGGTGCCATGAATGGCCGTATAGCGACCAGGAAAAGGCGCCGAAGATCTCTGATCTTCATTACATCGACCGCAGCGGCACCCGGCAGGATACCGTCAACGGCAATCGCTATTTCTGCAAGCAGTGCCATGTGCCGCAGAACGACGCCAAGCCGCTGGTCGACAACAAGTTCCAGCCCGCCACGCTGAACACGAACCTCCGCTAGGGCAGGGAAGGAACAGGCCATGAGCAACGACAACTCGGCCGAGAAAAAGAGCCTCTTGAGTGAATGGTGGGCCGCCCTGTCCAAGCCGACCTCGCGCTGGTCGCTAGGGGGATTGCTGGCGTTCGGCATTGTTACCGGCGTCGTCCTGTGGGGTGGCTTCAACTGGGCTTTGGAAATCACCAACACCGAGACCTTCTGTCTGTCCTGCCACGAGATGGAGCAGAATGTTTACCGCGAGTATCGCGGCACCATTCACGATTCCAACCGTTCCGGCGTTCGGGCTACCTGCCCCGACTGCCATGTGCCGCGGCCTTGGTTCTATAAGATGAAGCGCAAGCTTCAGGCTTCCAACGAAGTGTTGCACAAGGTGCTGGGATCTATCGACACGCGTGAGAAGTTCGAGGCCAAGCGGATCGAACTGGCGACCCATGTCTGGACAGCCATGAAGGAAACCGACTCTCGTGAGTGCCGTAACTGCCACAATTTCGGAGCGTTCGATCTGACCCGCCAGTCGTCGCGGGCTCGGAATCGGCACTCGGAAGCGGAGCAGCAGGGCAAGACCTGTATCGATTGCCACAAGGGTGTCGCCCATCAATTGCCGGCCGGTGCGTTCAAGGTCGAGCGAGAGTTGAACGACACCATGGGGGGGACCAATAAGCAATAGGGTCCATTGCTTGGGTTAATGCAAAATGGCCTCCCGAGACTCCCCGGGAGGTCATTTTCTTGCCTGCGAACGAATTAGGATGACGTAAATATTACGCATACCTTATGGTTCCTGCTCATGGTCGTTGCTATGGTATGATCAGGCTTTACATGGCGGTGGGAGACATGTCGGCCCAAATATGGCGATGTGTTTCTTTCGGGGGGCGTGCGTGGGGATTCATATAGGTCGGCTCAGGCATATTCGTTTGCAGCCCGGGGTCGCGATGGCCTTCATCTTGCTGGTGGTTCCGCTGATTGGGGCCTTGGTCGGCTATGTCTATCGTACCAATGCCGATCTGGCGCTGAATCAGGCGACCAGCGACATGGACCGCGTTACCCGCGATATCGTCGATGAGGTGCAAAATCTGCTGAGTCCCGCCGCCAGGGTGGTCGAGGGAATCGCGGTCCAGGCCCGCATGGATCAGGGGGCGCTGCGGCGGAATGACGGCTTGCGTTATTTCTTCGATCAGGTCGAGAATTTACCGCAATTGGAAAGCCTCTATATCGGATTCGACCGTGACGGCGGCTTTTACCAGGTATTGCATACGGCCGGCGTGACCTCATTCGGCCCATCCGCCCGCCCGGTCCCCGTGAATGCGCGCTATGCGCTGCGCATCTTGGACGCCAGTTCGTCGAAGAGGGCGGACAGCTATATCTATCTCGCCGACTGGGGCGATATCGTCGGGGTCGAGCGCAACCCCGCCACTTATGATCCCCGGGTGCGACCATGGTACAAGGAGGCTTGGACCTCTGCTGGCACGGTGATCTCCGACGTCTATCCCTTCGCCAGTTCCGGTAAGGCGGGGGTGACGGTGTCGCGGCGGGTCGAAAGCGACGACGGGGTGGCGATCGGGGCGGTGGGGGCCAATATCACCCTGGCTCGCCTGTCGGCCTTTCTCGCACAGAGGAAGATCGGCCAGCAGGGCCGGGTCTTCATCCTGGATGCCGAGGGCCATCTGATCGCCCACCCCCAGCCGGATATGGGGGTGCGCAAAAAGGGCAAGACGCTGGAACTGCTGCAGGGTCGCGACGTCGCCGATACCATCGTCGCCGATGCCGTCAGGCGGCGTGAAGCCGGCGCCGGCGATGTCTTTTCGGCGGAGTTGGGCGATGACGGGATGGTGTACCGCATCAACTTCGCCCCCTTTCCCGAGCAATTCCGCAAGCGGTGGATGATCGGCGTCATCGTGCAGGAGGACGAGTTCATCGGTCCGCTGCGGCGACTGTCACTACGCTTTCTGGCGGTGGGCGGGGTGGTGATCTTCTTTTCGGTGGCGGCTATTTTGTGGTTGTCGCATCTGCTGACCAGGCCGCTTTCGCTCATCATCCGTGAAACCGACCGTATCCGCGATTTCCAGTTGGATGGCGAGGTGCGGATTTCGTCTCATATCACCGAGATCAATGAATTGGCCCAGGCCATGGATGCGATGAAGCAAAGCCTGCGCAGCTTCGGCGCCTATGTGCCCAAGGCGCTGGTGCGCAACATCGTCACCGCCGGAGCCTCGACCAAGATCGGGGGAGAACGCCAGTTTCTGACGGTGATGTTCAGTGACGTCAAGGATTTCACCCGCAATTGCGAAGCGCTGCGGCCGGAAGACGTCTCGATCAACCTGTC
Source organism: Phaeospirillum sp. (assembly GCA_030651575.1). Lineage (GTDB taxonomy): Bacteria > Pseudomonadota > Alphaproteobacteria > Rhodospirillales > Magnetospirillaceae > Phaeospirillum. Next base: position 19,332 of record JAUSFB010000080.1, on the reverse strand, counting down.
GGTTTATTTCGAGGAAATGTCAGCCGCCATTCATAACAATAATGGAATTATCGACAAGTTTATCGGTGACGCCATCATGGCGGTATGGAATGCGCCGGTGCCCGATCCCGACCATGTTCTTAACGCTTGCCGCTCCATGCTGGCCTGCTACGAGGTCAGTCACCGGATCGATCAGCAAGCCATGCCGCTATACACCCGGTTCGGTCTGCATTGCGGTCAGATGATGGTCGGCAATATCGGTTCGGAGGATCGCATGCAGTTCACCGTGCTGGGTGCTGCGGTCAATCTGGCGGCGCGGCTGGAGGGCCTGAACAAACTGTACGGAACCCAGATGCTGGTTAGCGACGCCGTGCAGCAGATCGCCCAGACTCACTTCCTGTTCCGCCGGATCGACCGCGTGGTGCCATCGGGGGTTTCCATGCCGTTCGATATTTATGAACTGGTCGGTGAGTTGGCTCCCGAGGCCAGGAACTCCGCCAGTGTGGAGGATCACGCCCGTTGTCGCGTCTGGGAAACCTGCATGGATTGTTACCGCGCCGGCGACTGGGACGAAGCCCATGCGCGGTTTCAGAATTTTCTCGACGCTTATCCCGATGATGGCCCGGCACAGGCCTATGTCCGGCGCTGTGCCGGACTCCTCGCGGCCCCGCCACCCACCGACTGGGACGGCGCCCAACATTATGATCAGAAGTAAGACGATGGCCATGCGCGCGATTCTGTTCCTGTCGGTGGCTCTGGCCCTGGCTTTGCCCGTGGCGACGAGGGCGGACGAGACCGTCATTCTCCTGTCCCATTCCAACAGCAACGACCGCGACAACAATCCGACCGCGGCGATGGCCGTCACCTTTAAGGAACGGGTTGAAGCGGCGAGCAACAACACGCTGAGGGTCGAGATCTTTCCCGAGAATCAGTTGGGCATTGACGCCAAGGCGGTGGGGCTGGTGGGCAAGGGAGTCATCCAGATGGCCATCAGTTCGGTCAGTGGCGTCGCTCCCCTCTATCCGCTCATCGGAGTGATGGATTATCCCTTTGCCTATCGTCGCGCCGAAGATGCTTATGCCGTCCTCGACGGCCCTTTTGGCCAGCGGTTACGCCGGGATATCGAGGCCAAGACCGGGTTGGCCATCCTGGGATTCGGCGATACCGGCGGGTTGTTCGTCATCACCAATTCGCGGCGGCCGGTGCGTGGGCCGGGCGACCTAGCCGGTTTGCGTATTCGCACCATGAAGTCGGAGTCCCACAAACTACAGGTTCGCAGCCTGGGGGCGGAGCCGGTAACCATCGCTTGGAATCGGGTATTCGACGCGTTGCAGGCCGGAATGGCCGACGGGCAGATGAACCCAATTCAGACCACCCGCTATGGCCGGTTGCACACGGTGCAGAAGTATATGACGCTGACCAATCATATATATGCGCCGTTTCTGTGGACCGCCAATCGTGACTTCATGGCCGGGCTCAGCGACTCGCAGCGGAAGGCCGTCTTTGATGCGGTGGTGGAGGGCATCCGCGCCAGTCGGGCTCAGGCCGGCGATTATTCCGATATTCTGCTGTCGGCGTTGCTCCCCTCCGTGCAGATCCATCGTCCCACGGAAGCGGAACTAGCTGCCTTTCGCCAGGCCACCCAGGCGCCGATGAGGGACTTCATCGCCCAGACCTATGGTGAGGAGGGGATATCGCTCTTGAATGATTTCCTTGAGGCGGTTAGGCAAGCGCGCCACTGATACCCGGTCTTAACCCGGGCACACCCCGGAGTTATACGGACCGTCATCGGAGCATGTCCTAAGCCAGCACCACCTGATCGGCGGACCAACGGCGGGTCAAGGGGTTGCCCATGCGCCGCCATTCCTCGAACCGGCGTTTGGCGTCTGCCTCGGCCGATTTACGGTTGAAGCGGCCAAGATAGGTGACGCTCATATCGGCGCAATCATCGGTAGCGGGGGAGCCGTCGATGGTGAAGCCGAAGCGAAGGGGGCGGGGGGTGATGGTCATAGTCATGTCAGTAGGACCGCAACAGGCCGACCAGACGTCCCTGCACCTTGACCCGATCCGGTGGGAAAATTCGAGTTTCGTATTTTTTGTTGGCGGGTTCCAGCGCGATGGAGGCTCCCTTGCGGCGCAGTCGCTTCAAGGTGACCTCCATATCATCGACCAGCGCGACCACGATGGTTCCGGCGTCGGCGTTCTCGCAGCTGCGGATCACCACGGTATCGCCGTCGTGAATACCGGCATCGATCATGGAATCACCCTCGACCGTAAGGGCGTAATGATTACCGCTTCCCAGCATGGAGGCCGGGATATCGATGTTGTTGGTATGGTCGTGCAGCGCCTCGATGGGCGTTCCGGCTGCGATCTTGCCGTAGAGCGGCAGGGTGACGGAGTCGGAAGGGGTCGCCACCGGGGCGCCGACCAGGGCTGGCGTGAAACCGCCCTTGATCACCGTCGGAGAGAACTGCTTCCCGGGAGGCGGCAGCGCCTGATCTGCGATGTTTTCGGGTAACCGAACCACTTCAAGCGCGCGGGCGCGATGGGCGAGGCGGCGGATGAATCCGCGTTCCTCCAGCCCGGTGATCAGGCGGTGAATGCCCGACTTGGACTTGAGGTCCAGGGCATCTTTCATTTCGTCGAAGGAAGGCGAGATGCCGGTGGCGCGAAGCCGCTGATCGATGAACATCAACAGTTCGTACTGCTTGCGTGTCAACATGGCAGGAACCCCCCGGGATGGCGGAACAAAGGCAAAACCAACTTGTTTTGTTCTAGGCCCGTTCTCTTTATGAGTCAAATGGATTTTTCCGGGACGCTTCTCCGGGCCTGATCGCATTTCGATGAGTGAAGATCATTAAGACCAGGTATTATGGGTGTTGCGCTGTCAGAGGTCTCGACTCTGGCCCTTATTCGTCACAGGATTAGATGCCGTCACGAGCCATCGTGGCGGTGGACGATAATAGGATGAGAACAGCATGGCGACCTCACCCTCCTCCGAGCACTATGACAAAAACAGTGCCCCCGTCATGTGTGGGATGACGGATCGGAGGCGCCGTTCGCGCAGCCGTGGGATGACCTTGCAGGTCAATATCGTTACCGCGTTCGCGGCGCTGTTGACCGTTATCATCGTTACGTTGGTGGCCTTCACCTACAGCAAGAACGAGGGGGCCGTTCTCGATCTGGTCGATCGTTTCGTCAAGCGGACGGCGGCGTCTGGAATCAGCAGTGTCGTGGCGCTGCTCGAACCGGTGGCTACCCACGTTCAGGCGACCGCCGAGCTTGCCGCGATCGATGAGGCCAAGGCCCGCGACGGCACGTTGTTTCCTTATATGATCAGCCTTCTCGACTCCACTCCGCAGCTTCAGAGCATCTATCTGGCGTTCCATGCGGATGGCCGGTTCTTGCAGGCGTTCCCCATCCCTCCCGGAACCGAGAAATTCGGCGCCAACAATAATGCGCCGCCGACCGGTGCGAGGTTCGCCTTGCGGGTCATCGATCGCAAGGATGGCGGATACTCGGATGTGTGGAGCTATGTGACGCGCGATGGGATCGTGATCGGGACCGAGACCTCCAACACCTTAAACTACGATGCCCGCGACCGGGGCTGGTATAAGGATGTGATGGACCGGCGCGGTCTGGTCTGGACCGATCTGGTGGTCTATACCAGCACCCGCCAGCCCGGTATCGCCGCGGCCTTTCCGATCATTGCCGCCGATGGCCGCTATATCGGGGCCGCCGCCGCCAATATCACAACCAATCAGCTCTCTGATTTTCTCGCCGGCCTTGATCTCGGGCCATCTGGAATCGGCCTGATCGTCGATGAAAACGAGCAGATCATCGCCTATCCCGACGCCACCCGCGCCATTCGTCAAGATGGGATGAAGCTGTCGTTGGTAAAGGCCCGCGACCTGAATGAACCCAGGATTTCGGACGCCTTTGCCGCCTACCGCGCCGCGCCATCGCATCTGGTGCATTACCAGTCGAACGGACGTTCTCACCTGGGCTCGTTCAGCGGCCTGCCGGATGATTTTGGCAAGAAGTGGCTGTTTGCGATTATCGTGCTGGAAGACGATTTTGTCGGCACCTTGAAGGCGAACACCCGCGATATCGTCATGGTCGGTGCGGGGTTGATGGTCGTGGGGATGATCTGTCTGGCGATTCTGTCCAGCTGGATCTCCCGGCCACTGGCGCGCCTGTCGGTGGAGATCCAGAAAATCCAGAAATTCGAACTCTCCAGCCCCATCATCATGAGCGCCAGGGTGGTCGAGGTGAGTGAGTTGATCAACTCGCTCAACATGATGAAGCGTGCCATTCGAACGTTCGGCATGTTCGTTCCACGCGATCTGGTCCGCGAACTGGTCGCCAGTGGCCGCCCTATCGAATTGGGTGGGCAGGATCGGACCCTGACGGTGATGTTCACCGATGTGGCGGATTTCACCGGGTTGTCCGAGCGGATGGCGGCCAGCGATCTTCTGGTCCATGTGTCCCGGCATCTTGCCGCCATCTCCGACTGCGTGGCGGAAGAGGACGGCACAGTCGATAAGTATATCGGTGACGCCGTCATGGCGTTCTGGGGGGCGCCCAATTGGGTCAAGGATCACGCCTTGCGCGCCTGCGTCGCCGTGCTGAAGGCCAAGCAGGTTCAGGCCAGGATGAATGACGAATGGGCGGCGGCCGGCTTGCCGACCATGTTTGTCCGCATCGGACTTCATACGGCCAACGTCATCGTTGGCAATATCGGTTCGGTCCAGCGGATGAGTTACACGGTGGTCGGCGACGGCGTCAACGTGGCGTCTCGTCTGGAAGGCGTCAACAAGGTCTATGGAACGCAGATCTGCATCAGCGGTGCGGTGGTCGCCGCCGCCGGCGAAAGCATTCTGGTTCGCCCCTTGGATGTAGTCGCGGTCAAGGGGCGCAAGGCGGGCGAGCCGGTCTACGAGCTGATCGGTCTACGACAAGGCCCGGAGCAACTGCTGGCGACCCCCGAAGAGGTGGAGCATTGTCGGCTGACCGAGGTCGCTTTCGAGTGTTATCGGACCCGGGACTGGAGCCGGGCCATCCAACTCTACGAGCAGGTGGCTCTGGCCGCACCCCAGGACAAAATTCCTGGAATCTTTATCGAGCGCTGCCGCCACTACCTGTCCAACCCGCCCCCGGAGGATTGGAGCGGCGTTCATGAGATGAAGACGAAATAGGGCGGGACGAGCGCCCGTCCGATCCTGGTCAGTTTATGACCGGCGGCATGATCCAGCCCGACTGCAAGGCGATGCGGACGGCCTGAGCCCGGTTGGCGGCGCCGATCTTGCGGTAGACGTTGCGCAGGTGAACCTTGATGGTGATTTCCTGGAGGCTGAGGGCGATGGCGATTTCCTTATTGGTCCGTCCCTCGACCAACTGAGCCAGGATCTCGCCCTCGCGCCGGGACAGGCGGTCGAAGGGGGGCGGGGCGCCGACGGGCTTGGCCGCCACGGGGGCCTGGGTCGCGGAATCCTCGAAGAAGGTGCTCGACGGCAGATAGGTCTCGCCGGACAAGACCAAGCGCAGGGCGTTGACCATGGCGGCCCCGCTGACCGTCTTTGGAATAAAGCCGGCGGCGCCGGCCTGGACGGCCGCGAACACATGATCGCGCGAGGAGTAGCCGGATACGATGACGACCGGGGTGCTGGGGATCTTTGCCTTGATCTGGAGCAGGCCGCTTAGACCGTCCATTCCCGGCATCATCAGGTCCAACAACACCAGCCCTAGGCCGGGCGTGCTGTCGACCATCTGTAGGGCCTCGCCGAGGGTCGCGGCGTCCAGAACTTCGACGGCGGGATCAAGTTCATGCAGGAAGGGCCGGAGCCCGTCGCGAACCAACTTGTGGTCGTCGGCCACCAGAATCTGCATGTTCTCCCACTCCCCCAGTCGTCCAGCAGGCTTACGCCCTTAACCTACCTGAAAGTATAAACACCCATTGTCGTGCAAACAACGTCAACTGTGGCCGCTGGGTCAAAAAAACTATTCAGCCGGCGGTTGCAAGAAGATGCTGATTAAATCGCCGAGGGCGCCCAGGGCAACCGGTTTCTTCAGGATGGCGCAGCGGTCGTCCTGGAGATTGTCGGTCACCCGTTCGGTGGCGCCCAGATGGCCGGTGACGATGATGATCGGCAGGAGCGGATCAAAGTCCCGCAGCTTCTCCACCAGTTCCTCTCCGCTGCCGGCCGGCATGCGCAGATCGGTGATGACCACGTCGGCGGGATCGGCCGAGAAGATGTCCCAGGCCTTCTGGCCGGTGCCGGCGACGCTGACGCGGCAGCCCAGCGCCGTCAGGTAATGGGCCAGGGCGTCGGCCGCCGCTCTTTCGTCATCGACCACCAGGATATGGGCGTTGGCGAAGGCTCCGCTGGGTGGGGCGCATAACGTGGGTGCGGGCTGCGGCTGCGATAGGGCCGATTTCTGATCCAGCGGCAGCAGGATGGCAAAGCTGGCGCCGGTCGGGTTGTTGTCCAATTCAAGGCGCCCCCCCATGGCGGCGATCAGGCTGAAGCTGACCGAAAGGCCGAGGCCGGTGCCGCGTCCCGCTTCCTTGGTGGTGAAGAACGGCTCGAAGATGCGGGATTTGTTCGCTTCGGAAATGCCGGGGCCATTATCGGAGATCACGATCCTCAGCTGATCGTGGTCTCGCCGCGCCCTGACATCGATATGGCCGGACCAGTCTTGCGGCATGCTTTGCTTATGGTCGCGCAGGGCGTGATGGGCATTGTTCAGCAGGTTCATCACCACCTGTTCCAATTGAACGCGCCGACCGCGAACCGGCATCGCGCCCAAGGGAAGATCCAGGTCAAGGGTGATCCCGTCGGGGCGGAGCTGGCCCAGCAGTACGTCGGTGGCGGTTCGGATGCCCTGAAGGGCGTCGAAAACCTGGACCGGGCTGGTGTCCCGGCGGCTGAAGATGCGAATGTCGTCGATGATCTCGGCGGCGCGTTCGGACTGATCCGCCACCAGTTGAAACTGCTGGGCCTGCCATTCCGCCGAGGCTTTGCCGCGTTCGATCAGCATCAGCGCGCCCTCGGATGCGAGGCGGATGATGTTAAGCGGTTGCGACAGTTCATGGACAAGGCCGGCGGCCATTTCTCCCAGGGTGGCCAGTTTGGCGGTTTGGAGCAACTGGTCCTGGACCTGGGTGCGCTCGGTGATGTCGCGGATGACCAGCATCCGTGACGAGACGCCCCGGAACGAGATGGAGCAGGCGGCGACCTCCGCCTCGAACACCCAGCCGTCCAGCCGGACAAGCCGGTACTGGCCGAGATAGGGGCCGGGGGGAGGATCGGCGATGCGCGTGATCGCCATGGAGCGTGAATCCTGGTGCACCATGTCCATCAGGGGGCGGCCGATCAGGGAGACGTCGGGGCCTGCGCCAAAGAGATGCGCCGCAGTCGGATTGGCGAACAGGATGGTGCCATGGCTGTGGACAATGATGGGGTCGGGACTCATTTCGATCAGGGAGCGGTAGCGCTCCTCACTTTCCGCCAATTCCTTGACCATCAGATCATGCTTGGCCTTTAGCCGAAGGGCGGCGATGCCGTGGGCGAGATTGCCGGCCAGGGCGGTCAGTAGCCGCACGGTCAGCGGATCGAAGGCTCCCGGCTTGTCGGCGTAGAACATCAAGGCGCCGATTCTCTGTTCTCCCTCCCTGATCGGCAGGGAGATGCTTGAGCGAAAGCCGTAAAGGCGGGCGGCCTCGCGCCAGGGAGCAAAAATGGGGTCGGTCTCGGTATCGGAGACGATGTAAGGCTGCCCGGTGCGGATGGCGATTCCGGTCGGGCCTTGTCCAAATTCGTCGTCGGCCCAGGATACACGGATCTGATCCACATAAGCGGTCGCGGTGCCGGCGCAGGCCACCGGCAGGACGGTTTTGGCCGAGTCCTGGCGGGCATAGCCGATCCAGACCAGGGGATAGCCGGCCACCTCCGTCCCGATCAGGCAGATTGCGTCCAGCAGTTCGTATTCGCCGGTGGCGCGAATCAGGGTTTCGGTGGCGCGGGCCAACACCGCTACCGCGCGGTCGAGCAAGCGAGATTCGTCGCTGGCTTGCTGCCGGGGCATGGGCATCTCCTCATTGTGGACATCTTTGGGGACGATGATAGAGCGGGAGACGGGTTGTGCCAAAGAGTTCCTAATTGAGCCTGCGGCATTCTCGTGGTTTCCTCCCGGAGATTCCCGGTATCAAGAGGAGAGATTCGTGCCCAAGACCCTGCTGGCCTTCGTCCTGATGATCATGGTGGGAGCGGCTGGGGCAAGGGCGGCCGAGCCGGCGCTTGACCTGCTTGACGCAAGCGTGCCCTATACCGCCGATTTTTCCATCAGCAGCTCGCGCGGTACTTATCATGGCAAGGTGTGGCACTCTCCCGGCCGCGAGCGTCGCGAGGTTGCCACCAGCGGCGGCGGCCAGGGCGTGCTGATCCTGCGCGACAGCGACGCCGCCTATTTTCTCGGGCTTTCCGGGAAGTGGTATGTGGGGTTGTCGCTAAAGGCCGCTGGGGCGCTGGCCGGCGGGCTGGAATCCTGGCGGATCGAAAAGAGCAAGCTGCGCGAGGAGACCGTGGGGGGCGTTCGCGCCACCCGATGGAAGGTGCGGGCCGACGGTCCCAAGGGCGGCTTCACCGGTGAGATCTGGACCAGTCGCGAGGGAATTGTGGTCCGGGCGGTGGGAGTGGTCGACAACCCCGATGGAGACGATTCCCCGGTGGAGATGGCGCTGTCGGGGCTTCGGGTCGGGCCGGTCGACCGGCAAAAGCTGGAAGTGCCGCAGGGCTGGTTCGGCTTTGACCTGCGCAGGGTGCCCGCCGACCGGATCGAGCAGGCCATCGAGGGAATCAAACCCCTGCTGGAGGGCCGCAAGGGAAAATAGCTACCAGGCTCGAATCCGGCCGGTGTCGATGTGGACGAAGTCGGAGTCGGGGTAGACGCCGACGCCGCCGCCCTTGAGCATCTTGGCGGCGCGGCCCACATGACGGACGGAGTGGCCGGGCAGGCGGATATCTACCGCCCTGCCTTCGGTGTGGAGGCTGTGGGTGGCGACGCCGTCGCTGTAGGACGCCAGGATGGCGTTGCTGGCGGGAGAGCGGTATCCGCTGATGATGTGGATGGCGCCCTTGGCGCCCACCTTGCGCTGCACCGTGGATATCAGGTCAAGCAGACGGGGGTCGATGGAGTGGACCGCACCATTGCGATGGTCGCGGAGAAAGCGGCTGATCTGGGCGATGGTCTTGGCCTGATAACGCCCTTCGGCCCAATAGACCGACTTCAACGACTCGCCGGTATGGGTGTTGTAGAGGTGAAGCGATCGCTCTGGCAGACGGCGCACGGCGGCTTCCACCGGAGTGGTCAGGACGAGGGTGGCGGCTGCGCCAAACCCCATGGTCAGGAAGCCTCGTCGGCTTTTGGCCTTTTCGATCATTCCCCCTCCACGCGTTCGCCCCAGGCGCTACCCCTCGGGTGGTGACCTTATTACCACTGTGGGGTGGGCTGGAGTCAACTACCCCTTGGGGGTGGGGGCGATTCTACAGGGCGTGCCCGGCGCCATTGACACCGACACCGGCCCGTGGCGCCGTGACCCGCGCCCGGTGGTCCAGAGTCGAAGCCAGTCGGCGATCATGGCCATAGAGGTCGTCGCGGAAGTGGATGACGCCCTCTTCATCGGCCCAGGCGGTCAGGTAAACCAGATAGACCGGGATGGTGCGTTCCATTTTAAGGGTCCGGGTCGAGGAATTGGCGGTGATGTTTTCGCCCAGTCGTCCCCGCCAGTGTTCGCCCAGCATCAGTTCGCCCAACTCGATCGGGCGCTCCAGCCTGACGCAGCCATGCGACAGCGCCCGATAAGGCCGCGCGAACACCTTCCGGTTGGGGGTGTCGTGCATGTAGATGTCGTCGGAGTCCTTGAGATTGAATTTCACCAGTCCCAGGGCGTTATCCGGTCCCGGCGGCTGACGCAGGCGGTAGGGGAACTTCTTGCCGATGGCGTTCCAGTCGACTCCGTCGCCGGCCGCCTCGGGGCTGTCCACGGGGTAATCGGTGATCTTGAGGTTGCTGGACGCCAGATAGTTGGGATCGCGCCGCAGCTTGGGCAGGATTTCCTTGTTGGCGATGCTGGGTGGAACCGACCAGGGCGGGTTGAGCACCATGGAGTTCATGGTGGCGTTCATGCTGGGCGTGGGGTGTTTGGTGTCTCCCACCACCACCCGCATGGCCAGGGCGACGGCGCCGTCCTCGACCGCGTCCAGGGTGGCCGCCGGGATGTTCACGGCGATGTGGTGTCGCCCGAGATTGCGCGGCATCCAGCGCCAGCGTTCCAGATTGACGGCGATCTGGCGGGCGCGGGATTCGGCCGAGACGTTGAGAGTGGCGAAAGTCCGGGCGCCGACGGTGCCGTCGGGATCAAGGCCGTGCCGCAATTGAAAGCGTTTGACCGCCTCCACCAGCGGGGCGTCGAATTCGCGATTCCCGGTAAGGCCGGATTCCAGCTCGCCCGTGACGATCAGTCGCTTGCGCAAGGTCGGAATCCGGTCGTCGCTCTCGCCGGGAACCAGCTTGGGACCATCGGGCAGAACCGGCCAACCGCCGGCGCGGGCGATGGCGCGGCTGTGCTCCAGAGTCTCCTTCAAGCGGACATAACCCAGGAAGCGCGGTGCGGCTGCGGCGACTTGCTCCGTCAGGGACTTGCCCTCGGTCAGGGCGCGGAGAAAGCGCGCGGCGTCGAACTCACCCCGGCTGTTATGGCCGAATCCGCCATAGGCCCGCTCGGGAGGAACGGCCCCGATGGCGACATCACGGCCAAAGCGGAGCAGGGCGCTGCTGATGAGCACGTCGCGCTGAAGGTCGGTCGCCTGATCGGCGACCACATAGGCGCTGGGGCTAAGTCCCTCCGCCGTGGCGATGGCACCGACCTCGGCCAGCAGCCGCTCGGCCAGCGCCGCATGGGAGCCGGTCCATGCCGGTTGAAAGGCGCGGGCGCGGTAGAAATCCCGAAGCGCCTTGGCCTCGCCGGCGGGTTCGGTCGGCAGAGTCGAGGAAACCAGGGATTCCAGGCGCTTTTGCGGGTCTCCGGCCGGTTCGGCGCGGACGGAGAAATCCATCCCGGCGGTGGCGAGGCCCAGGGCGAGGGTAACGAATAATGGACGGGTAAACGACAAGAAGGACCTCGAACCCCGAGACAGGGGCGCTGTCTAGTGTATCTACGAGTCGATATCGATCCAATCCACTCAAGTGTCAACGGGCAACAGCGTGCCGGAGCATAATAATCTTATCCTTGAGCCCAGGGGAGGTCAGAGGCCTTCCACCCGGCTTGGCCGCCACGATGCTTGGAGGCGTCATGAGGTCCCTCGAACCCATCGGTGATATTCCAACACGCTTGGTATCCCAGGGCGGTGAGGTGCTCGGCCGCGGCCTTGGAGCGGACCCCAGACCGGCAGAGCAGCAGCAACACGTCGTCCTTGCGGATGCCATGGGTTTCCAACTGGCTGGAAAAGGCGTCGTTGCGGGTCATGGTGGGGAATACCTGCCATGACACCAGGAGCACTTGCTTATCGAGGGAAGATAGGTCGGGGACCCCGACAAACGACCATTCCGCCTGGGTGCGGACATCCACCAGCTTGGCGTTGGATTCCTGGGAAAGGCGCAGCCATGCTTGGGTTGGGGTGACTTCCCCGGCATAGGCCAGGGGCAAGACGGAAGGAGATATGGGGCTCATCGGGGAGGCTCCTACGGGGTTAAACTACACAATATTTAATGCTATATAAAAACATACAACACAAAAATATGTTGACGTTTGTGTGGAATACAGGTTATTTCGTAGTTCAGTTACATCATACACACGATAATGTGTAAATAGAAAAGAGGCCTGCCATGAAGGACGCCATCACCGCTGATCTGGATGTCGCCAACCTCGATGTGATCGAGCCGTTGGTTCGGATGTCGGATCTGAAGGAGTACCGGCTTGCGCTTCAGCGGCGGCTGGCCGGCGAATGGGACGAAGAGCGTTTCACCTCCTTTCGCCTGCGCTATGGCGTTTATGGCCAAAAGCAGCCGGGCGTCCAGATGGTGCGGATCAAGATTCCGGGCGGCATCGTGCCGACGCCGTGGCTGAAGACGCTGGCTCGGGTCAATCGCGACTTCGCCGAGGGGCCGGCCCATATCACCACCCGTCAGGATTTCCAGCTGTACTACGTGCCGCTGGACCGCAGCGCCGACATGTTGGAGATTCTCTACGAGAACGGCATCACCACCCGCGAGGCTTGCGGCAACACCTTGCGCAACATGAGCGCCTGTTCGTTGGCGGGGGCCTGCCCGCGTGAACTGGTCGACGCCGGCGCGGTCGCCGAGCAGTTGTCCCGCAGCTGGATCCGCCATCCGCTGGTGCAGCACATGCCGCGCAAGATGAAGTTCACTGTCTCTGGCTGCGCCACCGATTGCGGCGCCTCGCCCATTCACGATCTTGGCTTCATCGCCACCGAAAAGGACGGTCGCCAGGGCTTTCGGGTCCTTGCCGGCGGCGGTCTCGGCGGTCAGCCGATCATGGCGGTCGAGGTCTTGTCCTTTGTCGCTGAAGAGGACCTGCCCACCGTGGTGGAGGCGACGGCTCGTATCCACCAGCGTTACTCCAATCGCCGCGACCGCGCTCTGGCCCGTTTGAAGTTCGTCTTGAAGCGGTTCGGGGCCGAGAAGTTCACCGCCCTGGTCCAGGAGGAGTTCGAGCGTCTGCGCGGCCTGCAACAGCGTCCCTGGCAGCCGCTGGCCTGGCGCAAGCCGATCGAGGCGCCGGTGGCGCGCACGCCCTCGGGCGTGGTGCCGGGCCATGACGGCAGCTCCGCTATCGTCGTCTATGCGCCGCTGGGTCTGTTCACCTCGGACCAGTTGGACCAGTTGCACGACATCGCGGTCGCCGCCGGGGTGACCCAGCTGCGCACCACCCGCGACCAGAAGATCGTCCTGCTGGGCGTTGCTCCCGATCTGGTCGCCACCGTGGTGGCGGCGGTCAAGGCCATCGGCTTTGACGTTCCGGCCCATGCCGACGACGTGCCGGATGTGGTGTCGTGCCCCGGCACCACCACTTGCCGCATCGGTATCACCAATTCCCAGGGCTTCGGCCTTCAGGTCGAGCGCGAGGCCCATGGCGACGCCCTGGCGCGCGGCGTGTCGGTGCATGTCTCGGGCTGCCAGAACTCCTGCGGCCTGCACCATGTGGCCGATATCGGCTTGCACGGCATGGGCAAGAAGATCGACGGCCGCCCGGCGCCGCATTATCAGCTTCACCTCGGCGGCGACGCCAGTACGGGCGTGGTCGGGTTCGAAGGCCCGGTGGTTCCGGCGCGTCTGGCCAATCAGGCGGTCAAGCTGCTGCGCCAGGCCATCGGCCCGGTCCGTCGCAATGGCGAGACCGTGCGGGCCTGGGCCGACCGGCTGGGCAAGGACGGCATCGCCGAAATCCTGAAGCCGCTGGACGGCGTCGGTGGCGATGACCGCTTCGTCGATTGGGGCGATACGGATGTCTTCGTCGGGCCGCCCAAGGCCAAGGGCGAATGCGCCGCGCCCCAGGTCAGCACCACCTATTACGCCGATCTGGCCGATGACGGCCTGATCAATCTGGACCGCACCCTGGCCCAGGGCCGCTGGCCCGAGGCGCTGAAGGCGGGCGAGGAGGCGACGGTCTATGCCGTCCGTCTGCTGCTGGCGCCCAAGGGGATCGTCACCGAGGATGGCGAGGAAACCGAGGCGGTCTATGCCCGGTTCCGCTCCAGTCCCGCCGCCATCCCCGAGGCACTCAACGCCTTCGACGCGGTCCAGGCCGAGCGCACCGCCGCCCTGGTGTCCGGCGAGGCCGGGTCGTATCGCGAGGCGCTGGCCTACTTCATCGACACCGCCGGCCTGCTGCTCAATCAGCCGGCTCCGGTGGTGGTGGCCGAGGTGGGCAATCTGGCCTCCGTCCTGGTGGAGGTTGCGTGATGAGCGCGATCGATCCCGGCACGGCGCAGCGGCTGAAGGCGCTTTACGGCCATCTTGACGGCAAGGAGCTGCTGGAAGCCCTGCTTTTGGGCGAGCTGCGCGGCCGCATCGCGGTGACGTCTTCGTTCGGCGCCGAATCGGCAGTGCTGCTGGATCTGGTGGCCGAGGTCGATCCGGCCACCCCGGTGATCTTCCTCGATACTGGCGAGCTGTTCGACGAGACGGTGGCGTATCGGGTCGAGCTTGAACGCAAGCTGGGACTGACCAACGTCATCGTGGTGCGCCCCACCGCCGAGGAGCTGGCCGAGGCGGAGGATCTGTGGCGGGACGATATCGACCGCTGCTGCGAGCTGCGCAAGGTCCGTCCGCTGGCGCGGGTGACGCGGGCTTTCGACGCCCTGGTGGACGGTCGCAAGCGCGCCCACGGCTTCGACCGTGAAAGCGTCGGCAGCATCGAGGACGGAATCGGCGTCATCAAGGTCAGCCCCCTGGCCAGCTGGAGCGCCGAGCGGATCGAGCAGGCCTTCATCGCTCGCGAACTGCCGCGTCATCCGCTGGTGGCGCAAAATTATCGCTCTATCGGATGCTGGCCGTGCACCCGGCCGGTGGAGCCGGGACAATCCGCCCGAGCCGGCCGTTGGGCCGGTCAGGCCAAGACCGAATGTGGAATTCATACTCTTGCCTTCGGCCGTGACGGCGCGGGCATCTGAACCAAAAGAAAGAGTATTAGAGATGAGCATGAACGATCTCGACGCCCTGGAGGCGCAGTCCATCTACATCCTGCGCGAGGCCTTCAACCGCCTCGACAAGATCGCCATGCTGTGGTCGATCGGCAAGGACTCCAACGTGATGCTGTGGCTGGCCCGCAAGGCCTTCTTCGGCCATGTGCCGTTCCCGGTGGTCCATGTGGACACCAAGCACAAGATCCCCGAGATGATCGAGTTCCGCGACCGTGTCGCCAAGGAATGGAACCTGCCGCTGATCATCGGTGAGAACCGTCCCGCACTGGATTCCGGCATGGGACCGCATCTGGGGCGGGTCGAGTGCTGCACCGCCCTCAAGACCGACGGGCTGAAGCAGATCCTGGGCGAGCACGGCTATACCGGCGTCATCGCCGGCATCCGCCGCGACGAGGAAGGCACGCGGGCCAAGGAACGGGTGTTCAGCCCCAGGACCGAGGCGGCCGGTTGGGACTTCAAGGATCAGCCGCCCGAATTCTGGGACCAGTTCAAGACCGACTTTCCGCCGGGCACCCATCTGCGCATCCATCCGCTGCTGGCCTGGTCCGAGCTTGACGTGTGGCGCTATATCGAGCGGGAAAGCATCCCGGTGGTCGAACTGTACTTCTCCAAGAACGGCAAGCGTTACCGTTCGCTCGGCTGCGCCCCATGCACCGGTTCGGTCGTCTCGAACGCCTCCACGGTGGCCGAGATCATCACGGAGCTGGAAACCACCAAGATTTCCGAACGTTCGGGCCGCGCCCAGGATCAGGAATCAGAGGACGCCTTCGAGCGTCTGCGCGCCGGCGGATACATGTAAGACTTGTTGGATATCCCTCAATCGCCGGGCGGCGGACCTCCGTTCGCCTCGGCCCTCGCGCCATAGGGCGCGTCGGGCCTTGCCCGCAACTCCGAACCAATGAATTGGTTCGTCGGTATAAGCGAGAGTGAAACAAAATGACCAATATCGCATCCCCCATGAAGATCGTCGTCGTCGGCCATGTGGATCACGGCAAGTCCACCTTGGTCGGCCGCATCCTGAACGAGACCGGCGCGCTGCCCGAGGGCAAGGTCGAGTATCTCAAGGAAGTCTGCGACAAGCGCGGCATGCCGTTCGAATGGGCTTTTGTCATGGATGCCCTTCAGGCCGAGCGCGACCAGGGCATCACCATCGATACCGCCCAGATCCGCTTCCGCACCCAGGCGCGGCCTTATGTCATCATCGACGCGCCGGGTCACAAGGAATTCCTCAAGAATATGATCACCGGCGCCGCCTCGGCCGAGGCCGCCGTTCTGGTGATCGACGCCCATGAAGGCGTCCAGGAGCAGTCGCGCCGTCACGGCTATCTGCTGCACCTGCTGGGCCTGCGTCAGATCGCGGTGGCGGTCAACAAGATGGATCTGGTCAATTTCGATCAGGCCCGCTTCGAGGTGGTCAAGGCCGAGATCGTCGCCTATCTCAACTCCATCGGGGTCGAGCCGACCTATGTGGTGCCGGTGGCGGCCCGCAGCGGCGCTAATATCAGCTCCAAGGCGGCCGAGACCCCCTGGTATACCGGCCCCAGCGTGCTGGAGGCCCTGGACCGTTTCGAGCCGGCCAAGGCGGCCACCGATCTGCCGCTGCGCTTTCCGGTCCAAGACGTCTATAAGTTCGACGAGCGCCGTATCATCGCCGGGCGGATCGAATCCGGTCGGATCAAGGTCGGCGACACCCTGGTGTTCGCTCCCTCGGGCAAGTCGGCGCGCATCGCCACCATCGAGTCCTGGGGCGGCAACCATATCGCCGCCGTCGCGGCCGGGGCCGGTCAGTCGGTGGGCGTCACCCTGGACGAGCAGATTTTCGTCGAGCGCGGTCAGGTGGCGAGCCTGATCGAATCGACGCCCAGCCTGTCGCACAGCGTCAAGGCCCGCCTGTTCTGGCTGGGGCGCGAGGCTCTCAAGGTCGGCAGCCGCTACAAGCTGAAGCTGGCCACCGCCGAATACGCGGTCGAGGTCACCGCCATCGAGCGGGTGATCGACGTGGAGGATCTGGCCAATCATCAGGGCGCCGAGGTAGGGCGCAATGCGGTTGCCGAGGTGGTGTTCCGCAGCAAGGCCCCCATTTCCCACGACTCCTTTATCGTCAATCCCCGCCTGGGACGCTTCGTGCTGGTGGAGGGCTATGACATCGTCGGCGGCGGCGTCATCGCCGAAGCCGATGCCGCGCGTCAGGAACATAAGTCGACCAACATCACCTTCGTCGATCACAAGGTCAATTTCGACACCCGCTCGCTGGGCAACGGCCATCGTGGCGGCGTGGTGTGGCTGACCGGTCTGTCCGGCTCCGGCAAGTCCACCATCGCCATGGAGGTGGAACGTCAGCTGTTCCTCAAGGGCTGGCAGGTGTCGGTTCTGGATGGCGACAATGTCCGTCACGGCCTGTGCTCCGACTTGGGGTTCAGTCCGGAAGACCGCGCCGAGAACATCCGCCGGGTCGGTGAGGTGTCCCACCTGTTCGCCCAGGCCGGCGTTCTGGTGCTGACGGCCTTCATCTCGCCCTATCGCGGCGATCGCGACCGGGTGCGGGCCATCGACCCGGAGCTGTTCCACGAGATCCATGTGGCCACCGGCCTCGACGAGTGCGAGCGCCGTGACCCCAAGGGGCTGTACAAGAAGGCCCGTGCCGGCCAGATCCCGGAATTCACCGGCATCTCGGCCCCCTACGAAGAGCCGATTGTACCCGAACTCTCCGTCATCACCGATGGTCAGACCATCGAGGAGAGCGTGGCGGAGGTGCTGCGCTATATCGAGGAGACCTTCTCGCTGTCGGCGCGCGAACAGGCGGTCGGCTGGGGACTCTAGGACAGGGGGGAGAGCTCCGGCGGGGCGCTCCCCTTTCTTCTTTCCATTCCGCCCGACACTTGCTATCCAATCCCCCTTCCGCCAAGAGGGATGACCCACCGCAATGACCCGCAAGCTGTTCGGAACCGATGGGGTGCGAGGCACCGCCAATATCGAGCCCATGACCGCCGAGACGGCGTTGAAACTGGGGATGGCCGCCGGGAATCATTTTACCCGTGGCGATCATCGCCACATGGTGGTGATCGGCAAGGATACCCGGCTGTCCGGTTATCTGCTGGAACCGGCCCTGACCGCCGGTTTCATCTCGGTCGGCATGGATGTGATGCTGCTGGGGCCGTTGCCGACTCCGGCGGTGGCGATGCTGACCCGCTCCTTGCGCGCCGATCTGGGCGTGATGATCTCGGCGTCGCACAATCCCTATCAGGATAACGGCATAAAAATATTTTCCCGCGACGGGTATAAAATCCCCGATGACGTTGAAAACGAGATAGAAAGCCTGATTACAACCGGGAAAATCAAGGATATCCGCCCGACGGCCGACGATATCGGAAAAGCGCACCGCATTGATGACGCCATCGGCCGTTACATTGTTTTCTGTAAAAATACGTTCCCCGACAACCTGACTCTGGAGGGATTAAAAATTATCCTGGATTGCGCCAACGGCGCAACCTACAAAGTGGCGCCGATAATCTTTACTGAATTGGGCGCGGAAGTGACAACGATCAACGATCATCCGAACGGCATGAACATTAACGACAATTGCGGCGCGCTTCATCCCGAAATCCTGGCCCAAAAAGTCGTTGCGAGCAAAGCCGATGTCGGTTTGGCTTTTGACGGCGACGGCGACCGCCTGGTTGCCGTTGACGAACGGGGCAATATTCTTACCGGGGACCATATCATGACAATTTGCGCGAAGGCCCTGAAGGAATGCGGAATGCTGCGCAACAACCTGGTAATTGCAACGCCGATGAGTAATTTTGGATTCCGCCAGGCATTGCGTAAAATGAATATCGCCGTGGAAGATGCGGATGTTGGCGACCGCTATGTGCTCAAATTAATGCGCGAAAAAGGTGCGGTTTTCGGAGGCGAGGATTCGGGCCATATAATTTTCAGCAACTTGCATACCACGGGAGACGGCATTATCTCGGCCCTGCAATTGCTGGCCAATATGCAAGAAACAAAGAAAAAACTTTCGAAATTGCGCGGTTTGCTCCAGCTTGCTCCGCAAAAACTGCTGAATATCACCGTGAGCCGCAAGCCTCCTTTAAGCGGGATAATGCCCCTGCAGGAAGCTATTTCCCGCGCGGAAACAGAATTGACCGGAAACGGCCGGATACTGGTGCGCTATTCCGGCACTCAGCCAATCTGCCGCGTCATGGTTGAAAGCATGGAACAAGCGGTCACTGACCGCATTGCCGATTCATTGGCTGAAATTGTGCGGAAAACGCTTGCCTGATCAATTCATCACCGGGCCCTTTAATTCCCTCTTCGCAGCGGATGTAATCTCGGCTATCGTCTTAACAAGAGGCTCCGGCAGGGGGCTGGACTGGAAATTTTTAAGCATTTCCATTTTGACCGCCTTACAGCGACCTTCAATGCCAAGGCCACCTTTATCAAGCCAGGTTTGATAATAATCCCGGTCAAGCAGTTTTGGAAACCATAATTCCTTGCGGAAATGTTCCGCGGTATGTTCATGGTCAATAAACGTGCCGCCCGGTCCGACTTCCATCAGCGGATTCAATCCAAACGCATCGTCGGAAAAGTCAATTTCCCGCAGAGCGCTTTCAAGATAGCCAATGATTTCATTCTG
>JAUSFB010000074.1 GCA_030651575.1 Phaeospirillum sp. | reverse complement strand
CGCTGGCGACCCACGCACCGCTGACCATCTGGAGCAGCCGGGCGCCGTACACCTGCGAGTTCTCCAGCGCCCACGCGGCGTTGCCGACTTCGATCCGCACGTAGGGCGGGTCCGTCGTGGCGTCGTGGTCCGGTGGGGTGTCCGGACTGAGCAGCGTGAACGCCACCTGCGGGTCCGCCGGCAGCCCGAACGTGCTCGTGGCGCTCCACTGCACGTCGGCCGCCGCGCTGATCTGCGCCAGGCGGTACTTCCGGGGCGAGCCGGTGCTGAGCTTCGTCTCTTCCCACGTGCCGCCGCTCGTGGTGTAGTTCGTCGAACGCGTGTCCTGGTAGGCCAGGATGGGGCGGCAGACCATCCCGACTTCCGCCAGCAGCTCCAGCGTCGGCTCCGTGGTGGCGGTACGCGACACGGAGCCGTACCCGAAATCGCGGAGCAGGATCGAATACCAGTTGAAACCCTTGTCCGTCGCCAGCGGGTCGCCGTGCCCCGGCGCCAGCACGCGCAGAGAGGCGAGCGGGATACTACGGTCATCGGTGACTGGCATACCCGCCTAGCTCCAGGTCCCCACGCCGGCGGATGAAATGCTGCTGCACCGCAGCCACTGGATGGCCCCGCCACTGTCCACGTATGCGAACTCCCACACACCGTCAGGTCGCCGGTTCAGCCAGGACCGGCAGTTGGAAACCCCGGACACGACCAACTGCGGCGTGCCCCACGTCCAGGTAATCCCGCCGCTGTCCATCGTGCCGACCAGCACCTCCCAGCGCCCTCCGCCGCCCGCATTGAAGGCGATGGCGACGATCCGCCCCAACCGTTCGTCCAGGTCGAAGCACCACCAGGAGTAAGCGCTGTAACCGGTGAGACTCGCGTAGCCGGTCCAGGTGGCGTTATCCGGGGAGAATGTCGAACCGCGGGAAAAGGACGTGTACGTGCTCAGGGTCCCGCCGGAGAGGACATACAGCCGACCGCTTCCGCCCTGCCTCACCACGTTCCCACTCGCGCCGCCTGACCCACCATTCCAGGGAAACACCCACGACAGCCCGTCGGAGGACAGCTCCCCCGAGAACGACCAGCCTCCGAGCCCCAGGCCGATGAAGTACATCAGCAGGTCGCTTTCGCGCCTGTAGCAGTGAGAGCCGTACCCGGTGTTCAGATTGATCGGCCCGGCGGGAGGATAGACGCGGTACAGCACGGTTGCCGCCGCGCTCCACGTCACCCCGCCGTCCCGGCTGTAGCGGTGCTTGAAGTGGTCAAAGAAGTCCAGCCCTGAGCCCCCGGTGGATTGGAGATAGAAGAGGTCCAGCGTGCCATCGCGGCGCATTCCGAGGCTGTTGTCTTTCGCCGAGGTGTCCACCACCGTCGTGCTGGCGAGGGCGTTGTCGCCGTCGTAGCGCCGGATATTCAGGTTGCCGCCCGTGCTGGCAGCGTCCGTCGTCTCCGCGAGCACGATGCCGCCGCCCTTGATGCGGACGAACGAAAGTGCGGGATAGACAGCCATCAGCTTTGCAGGAC
>JAUSFB010000058.1 GCA_030651575.1 Phaeospirillum sp. | reverse complement strand
GCCAGTACCTCGGGCACATAGCGGCCGCTGGCGTCGAACAGGGTCCGCTCGCTGCCCAGCAGCCCGTGGTGGCGCTGCTGCAGCGGCAGCACTTCGCGCTCGACGAAGCGCAGCACCGCCTCGGCAATCGCCACGGTGTCGGGATCGATGATGAAGTCCATGCGGGAATCCTCGTCGTTACAAGAGCCGGAACTTCGGCAGCGTGACCTCGTCGGTAACAACGTCGTACTTCACCGTCACGCGCTGGCCGATGCGCACCGCCTCCACATCGTCGGTGACGATGTTGGTCATCATGCGCGCGCCTTCGTCAAGGTCGATCACCGCCACCACGTAGGGCGTGTCGGCCTTGAATGCCGGGCCAGCCGGGCGGCGGGCGATGGTGAAGCTATAGATGATGCCGGTGCCGCAGGCATCGACCCATTCGACGGCATCGGAATGGCAGTGCGGGCACAGGACGCGCGGATAGAAATGGTGCTTACCGCAGGTTGTGCAGCGCTTGATCGTCAGGCGGTGCTGCTTGAGGGCATCCCAGTAGGGGCGGCTCTCGCCATCGATGACTGGTAGTGGTTTGTCGTACATGGTGTTCACCGGGTGGAAAGGATGCAAGTGGCACCGCTGGAGAGCGTGCCGCCGGTGCCGTGGACCAGTGCGGTCACGGCGTTCGCGATCTGGCGCGGGCCGCATTCGCCGCGCAACTGGCGCACTGCCTCGATCAGAAGGAAGATGCCATACATGCCGGGGTGTGCGTAAGACAGACCGCCGCCGTTGGTGTTCAGTGGAAAAGCCCCGCCCGGCGCGGTGCGCTGGTTGGCGACAAAAGCGCCGCCCTCGCCGCGCTGGCAAAAGCCCAGCGCTTCGAGCGTCAGCAGCACAGTGATGGTGAACGAGTCGTAGACCTCGACCACGTCAATCGCGTCATGCCCGATGCCCGCCATGGCAAAGGCGTCGCGGCCCGCCACCTCGGCCGCTGTGAGGCGTGCCAGATCGGGCATGGCGGCAATCGTCCAGTGGGTGTGCGATTCGCCATAGCCGCGCACATGCACCGCCTTACGCCCGAGCGCCTTGGCGTGCTCGGCCGTGGTCATGACCACGGCGCCGCCGCCATCGGTCACCAGGCAAATGTCGAGCAGGTGCAGCGGGTCGGAGATCATCGGGCTCTTGAGCACATCGTCGATCGACAGCGGGCCGCGCATCGTCGCGGCCGGATTGAGCGTCGCCCACTTGCGCGTGGCCACCGCGATCTCGGCCAGGTGCTCGGAGGTGGTGCCGTATTCGTGCATGTGTCGCTTGGCCGCCATGGCATAGCCGCCGACCGGTGTCGGCATGCCCCAGGGAGTCTCGTACTGCATCGTCAGCACCGCCGGACGCCCGGCGAGGTTGCGGCTCATCTCGCTCTTTTGCAGGCTGCCGTAAGTGATCAGCGCCACCTCGCAGCGGCCGGCCTCGATGGCCATCGCCGCATGGGCCACGTGCGCCTCAAACGCCGAGCCACCGATGTTGGTGCCGTCCACGAAACGCGGGGTAATGCCCAAGTACTCCGACAGCGTCACGGTCGGCAACTGGCCGGGGCCGGGCACCCCCCACAGGCCGGCGGTCAGCAAACCATCGACTTCGCGCATGGCGATGCCGGCGTCTTTGAGGGCGTCGCGGGCGACCAGCGCCTGGGCCTGCAGGACCGACATAGGCGCAAGGACCTTGCCGTCCTTCAGTGGCAGGTCGGCAACGCCGACAATCACAGCTTCTCGTTTTGTCATATTTTAAAATCTCCGATGTTGAACGAC
>JAUSFB010000050.1 GCA_030651575.1 Phaeospirillum sp. | reverse complement strand
GGGCGGCCGACCAGACTCTCGCTGCCCAGCAAGCGCTGGGCGGAGCGGTTGGAGAAGACGATATCGCCGCCCGAGGCCACCAGCAGCACCCCCTCGAACAGGGTCGAGGTAATGGCCAACAGACGGTTCTGACTGTCCCGCTGCGCCCTCTCGATGCGGGCGTGCATGGTGATTGCCGCAACCTCGTCCGAAATGTATCCCATGTCGGCGAAATGGTCGGTCAATTGACCATTCGTTTGCCCCCGGATCTCATTGAGCAGTTTGACCCGCGCCAACTGGCACGAGGTGAAATAGTTCACGAAACGGCCATAGTGGACCGGAAAACGATCAACGAACGGATCGCAAAACGACTGACCGACCGGGACATCGAAAAAGAACACAGCGGTCAGGGTCTGATTGATGTTTATTCCGAGCAACTCGCCAAAGGTCGAGAAGCCGGCGACAGGGCAATCCCATAGCCCGTCCAGGCCACTGAGATTGGTTTCGTTGTAAAGCCGACGTAGGATGCAGTCGTTGAGTATGGCTGCCACCGGCGGGGGCTTGTCGCACATGAAGGTCCGGTAGTCGTGGTGGGTCTGTTCCACAAAACCAGTGGATTCGAGCAAGAACAGCTGATCCCCAGTGTTGACATCGCAGTAGAAGGTGACGCTTCCTTTGTCGAAGTCAAAGCCTGCCACCGACCGAACAAAGATTTCATCACCGAGTTCAATGCCAAAGGTATGATCGGCGAGGCGCTCCTGTAGTTCTGCCGGCCGGCAATCCAGGATCCGGCACATGGCCGCGATGGTTGATTCGACCGTGAAAGTCTCCTGGTCGATGACCGTGGCAACGACGCGCCGATCCGGATCGGCATTCAGGGCGACAAAGGACTTGTCGGTCTTGCGGAAGTTCTGGCTCTTGAGGATGCCGTAACGCTTGTCGGCAGCCAGTTTGATGAAGGTAATGACTGCATGGTTCTGCAGGATCTCCCGGCCGTCGAACAATTCGGTTCGGCTGAAATCGAACGTGCCTCCCGCCGAGCCGCCAATGAACAGACAGGGGAATTGACCGGTCCGGTAGACCGCCTCCATCAAGTAACTTTCACAGGCGGATAGGCCGTCGACAAAGGTCAGGGCCAGGGTGTCCCGGCTATCAATCTTGAAGGGCACCTGCTCTGCCGCTAGGGACGCGGCGATGCGCCGCACCCGCTCGCTGTGTGACAGGCTTGGCGCGCCTTGCCGGATGTCGTCATTGTGGAGCGGGATCGTATGCACGCTTACGGCGGCGATCAAAGCGGGACTGAAGGCCTCGATCACCACGGAATTCCAATGGTCTCCGGTGGCGCGATAGAGGGGGCCAGACCGCGGTGCGGCGCTGCACAGTTCGCCCGCCGTCGAGACAGCCACCACTGGCACGGCGCCGACCATGCAGGCCAGCCTGGCACAGACCGCCGGAAAGTTGAGGTGAGGTGAGATGAAGGCCAGGACTAGGGCAGGGGGGATACCGTCGAATTGAAAGAAATCAGCCGATATTCCGGCCAGATCGCCATCGGTCTCGCCTACCCTGACGAGAGGCGAGTGCGGAACCGCAGCGGTGGCAGCGATCACGGTGGATATCGGCCGTTGTGCACCTAGCTCTTGCTGGACGGTTGTGACCACGAGGCATCCTTCAAATAATGATTCCGTCGCTTGTCGACCCCATTTTGCAAATGCATTTCGTCTCGATAGAATAGGTGGATGACGCTGTACGAGTCAATGGAGTACTAACAGCCACCTACAGTATGGAGTCAAGGTTGCTTTGTGCCGATATTCACAGTTTACATGCGGCAGATCAATTGTAGAAATATGGCATGCCGGAAAACATGGCGTATCGGTGCTGCGGATTATATCTGCCGGGGAGAAAACTCAGGTCAATCCATCGGAAATCAGATTGCCATCCAGATATTCGACACCCAATCTTAGACAAAGATCAGCCTGAGCCTTTGAGACAAGGCCATGAACATGGCACTTCGCGTTTACTGCCTTTACCCGCCCGACAAATTTCCCGATCCTCTGGCTGGTACACTCACCGTCCGCCGCGCTCAGGTCGGTTCCGATCGAAATGGTGTTGGCTCCGGCAAATGTGGAAATCGTTGAGAAATCAATATTGACCGTTACCGCAATTGCCCGGGCATAGGGACGAAGCCACTGCATGTATTCAGAAACACGATTCGATGGCGTTCCCTCATCGATGCCATGGATATCAAATATCACATTGTCCTTGCGAAGAGACAAGAGGCCACGGCATATCTTCAAGTACATCTCGCGGTATTTCTTTGATGAAAGAGTCTCCCTGTGAACGGGTATTTGAATGACCACGTTGCGATCTTTATCGTCCCTCAGCTTCTTTGCGGCAAATTCCAATGTCAGAGCATCCAGCTCCGCGTAGAGAAGCGGAGCTGGCTCTGGTGGCAACACGCCATAGCCACAGCGAATGATTTCGCCACCATCCGAGAATGCCGGGACACATAGCGATGCGGACGATGACAGGAGGTCCGTCGAGAGGATCGAGGCCAGACGATAGCTCACGCTGTTAAAGCTGAATTCCTCAGCACCAGTATCAGATTCGCTAATAATTCTTTCGATATTGCTCAAATGCTCTGCAACAGTACCCTCGCCAGAGCCGGTCCGATGCAACATCCCTGAATCCCCAGATCGCTCTCCGTACGAACTTAAATGTACGATACTGATAAGTTGCTTTGCGATTCCTTTTCCCGTCAATTTCGACGAAATATCGGAACTGATATCCTCCATGAGCTTATCGAACTCGCTTGGATCTCGATTGCTCGACATGATGATGTAGGAAAACTCATCCGCCGCCGAATAAATATCCCCTTCGGAAAGGAACGTCCGCAGGGTTGAATTGACAATGCCATGCACCTTGGCGGCGACTCCCTGCCAGTCAACGCCGAAATGTTTGCGGGCCGGGTCAAGGGCCAAAAAGCTCAACCTTCGCGTCGACGCATCCGAGCTACTATTCAGCAACTCGTGCAGGCGCCACGCCAAACCGGTGGGGGGGACTTTGGTTCCGTCCGTGTCAGACAAGGCCATGGGTCGCAATCATCCTCATGAAAGTGCCGAAGCCATTATAACGCTAAACCCAGCGGTTCGCCGACGCAAGATGAAGCCCCAGGTCTTTCCATCACCGACCAGACCTCGCCTTGACCACAGGGGCGCCGTGTAGGAAGCTGAGAACCGGCGAGTAGTAGAGGGTTCTCTCACCCATGGCGTCACCACCGGAAGGCAGGGAACTGGAACTGATGGCGCAGGCCCGTCTGGCGGGGAGGGTGGCGCACCACTTCAACAATTGTCTTGCCGTGATCATCGCTAACCTTGAAATGACGGTGGAGGATGCCGCCGCCGGTCGCCCCCATGATCCGACATTGGCCGATCAGGCACTGGACGCGGCTCGCCGCGCGGCAGCGACCTGCCGGAAACTCCAGAATTTTGCCCGCCCGCCGGGCGCGCCTCCGTCTCCGCTCAACTTGGGGGCCGTCATGGCGGAGATGGCGGAGAAGCAGCCGCACGTCACGATCGAAGGAGCCAACACGGACGTTATGGTCCTCGCGGAAGAATCCGAACTGATCACGGCTCTCCACACCTTGGCGGTACCGTCCGGGGTCTTTATATTGGAGAGAGGCAGGATCGTTGTGCGAGAGTGCTCCGCCGACCCGGACTGGGTAACCGTGACCATGGACGGGGACGGTCCCTCCCTTTCGCCGGACGCCCTGCCCAGCCTGTTCGAGCCGTTGGCGGGGCACGCCGGACACGATGTCGACCTGAGCCAAGTCTGGTCGATGATCCGCCGTGCCGGTGGGCGGATTGACGCCACCTTGAACGACGAGGGGCGATTGATCGTCCACCTGCGGCTTGCGCGCGTCCCGTCCGGATGTGAAGGATCGAAGTGATGATGGCCAATTCGGCCCATATTGTGGTGGTGGACGACGACGAGGGTATCCGAGAGACCTTGTGCCAAATCCTGGAACGCGAGGAATTTTGCGTCAGCACCTGCGCCAACGCCGTCGAGTTCTGGGCATTGGTGGCCCAAACTCCGGCGGATCTTGTTCTTCTCGATATCCAAATGCCCGGCGAGGGAGGCATTTCCATCGCGCGACGGCTCCGGGCGGAATCGGATACCAGCATCATCATGGTGACCGGCCTGAACGAGACTATTGATCGGGTCATCGGGTTGGAAGTCGGTGCCGATGACTATGTGGGCAAGCCGTTCGACCGGCGCGAATTGGTGGCGCGCATTCGCAGTGTTCTTCGTCGCAAGGGAACGGCCGAGATCAGTCCTCTTTCCGCGCGCATCGACCGTATCACCAGTGCGCTGGAAGCCGTGGCGGATCAGATCACCGGCGTCAGCGAGAAGGTACAAAGCCGCGACGCCGATGTCTCGCGAATCGAAGACATCTTCAAAGCCAAACGCCTGAGTGCCTGTCCTCAATGCGGCAGCGGCGTCACCTATCATCTGGCGGAATCAGGCAGCCTCGGCATCTGCGGCGCCTGCGGTTGGACCCATTTCCTGGACGGCCAATAGACCAGAATATTTGTCCCCGCGGAGGATAATGTGGATAAGGACAGTGCGACCGTCCGCTATCGCTTCCATCTCCCCTCGACGGTTGCCGAGGAGATCTCCCTCAACTTCGACCGCCGCTCGTTCCATCTGCGGCTCCCCCCTGTTACCGAAGAGGCCGACTGGGTCGCCCTGGATTTTCATCGGTGCGGTCACTGCCCGCTCACGTCGGAGCAATCCCCGTTCTGTCCCTTCGCCCAGGCGCTCTCACGCTTCATCGCGCGATTCGACGCGTTTTATTCCTACGAGAATGTGGTTGTTGAAGTCGTCACCGAGCTGCGGACCGTCGTCGCCCATGGCGCCCTGCAGCAAGGTATGTCGTCTCTCGTCGGCCTGATCGGGGCAACCTGCGGCTGCCCTCATTTGGCGTTCTTCCGGCCGCTGGCCCATTTCCATCTCCCGTTCGCCAGCGAGGAGGAGACCTTGTACCGGGTCTTCGCGACCCATCTCCTCGGCCAGTTCATTGAGGCCGGCGCGGAAAGCGGCACGCCGATCTCCCTTGCCGGACTGCAGGCCGGCTACGAAGCGGCCTCGCGGGTCAATCAGGGCATATCGGAACGCATCCGCGCGGCGTTCTCCAAGGACGCCGTGGTCAACGGCCTGATCATCCTGGACACCTTCGCCCAGGCGGCTCCTTATGTGATCAAGGAAAAGCTGGAAGAGCTTCGCTACCTCTTCAAACCCGGACCTTGATCGGTTCGATGAAGGTGAAGATCTTGCGGAGGTTCTGCAGTCGCTCGATCTGCGCCCCCGACAGCTGGGTATTGGCCGCCAGGATCAAATGGCCGTTGGCGAGCTTGATGTCGGACAGCACCAGTTGTCCGGTCCGCAGCGACGCCAGCGGCACCTCCATGGAGGCCGACGGCATCATCTCGACCACCCTCTCGAGGCAGGCCCGGACCTTGGGCAACAGGAGCGGGTCATATTGCGACCGCCGCTTATCCAGGATCGCGAAGGCGGCCTTGGTCAACGGCCCGCCCTCGGTCGCCTCGGCCAAATCCTTGAGGATCTTGAGCAGTCGGGCATCCAGCGGAATGTCGTTGCCAACCGGACCGTCGGCGGGAAAGCCGCTACCGTCGAACCCGCGATCCTGCAGGTAGATGATCTCCGCCACCTTGGCCAGGCGTGGAATATGGGCGACCAGATTGCGGGCCGCCTCGGGGTTGCGCTCGAACATCGATTGTTCAAGTTCGGTCAGTGGTTCACCCGAACGCTTCTTGGCGACCAACTCCGGCGGAATGGCGACCTGACCGACCGGGACCAGGGTCGCGGCGATGTCCAACTGCCAGCGCTGCGGCATCTTGAATTCGGTGGTCAGCAGCCGCACCCACTCCCGCAGCCGGGTCGCCAAACCGGCAACCACCGCGTCGTTCATGGAGGCGATCTCCACCAGCACCTTGATGGCACCGGTCAGGGTCTTTTCGAGAAGCTCTTTCTCGGCGGTCACCAAACGGTATTGCTCGCATCCCGCCAGCAACCCCTCGCGAAGCTGATCGACCGGATAGGGCTTGGTGTAGAAGCGGAAAATGTTGCCCTGATTGATGGCCTCTATGGCGGTCTGCTGGTCGGCGTTGCCGGTCAACATGATGCGGACGGTGTCGGGAGCCAGATCCCTGATCCGCTTCAAGGTCTCGATCCCGTCCATTCCCGGCATGCGCATGTCGCACAGGGCGAGCGCAAAAGGCGTCTGCGCGACGGTGGCCGCCTGGATGGCCTCCAGTGCCTCGGCACCGCCCTGGGCGGTGGTGACGTCAAAGGTGTCGCTGAGCTGGCGCCGCAACGCCGACAGCAGATGGTGATCGTCGTCGATCACCAGGATTCGCTCATCCATCACACCTCCTCCGCTGAAAGGCTTGCCGCCATTTGGCGCCAATGCGAAACCTGACCATCCTTCCGAGCCTCGATAAGATATCCCATGTCCAGGCCTGAGGGATGTTGAATTTCCACCGACGGCAAGGAGAGAGGCGGCCCAAGGGCCATCGCCGCATGCAGGGCTGTCAGCTCCATATTGTCATGTCCCGGGCAAGCGGATGGGCTAGTGGCATAGGCCACAGCCTCCACCACTGGTGTCGCGAACCCCCATAGCCCGAGGAGATAGGCACCGATCGCCGCATGGTTGGCTCCGAACGTCTGCTGTTCCGCCACATGGAGCGGCCGGTCCACGCTGACCGTCGCCAGCATCTTCCCGTAGGTTTCGGGATAGGCATCCAGCAGGATGAGAATACCGATGCGCGACAGCATGGCGGCGCAATAGGTCGCCTTGGCGGTGGATTGATCGGCCCCCATGGAGACGGCGAAGGATTCGGCGAGCTTGGCGACCGCGAGGCTGTAGTCCGTCAGGGCGGCAAGCATGGGCGCCACCGCTTCCCCTCCCGAGAACTGTCGGAAGATGCCGATCTGAAGCACCAGCGCCTGGATGATTTCAAGGCCGATGGTGCGAACCGCCTGCAACGATGTCGTAACCGGAGACGCCACCGAAAAATAGGCGGAATTGGTCAGGCGCAGCAACTCCGCCGTCATGGCCAGATCCTGATCGATCAGTGCGGCTACCGATTTGGTGGAACAACCGGGCGACCGCAGTTCATTCTCGAGCCTGACGAACAGGTCCGGCAAGCTCGGCAGATTGCTCAACCCCGCCAGCACCGCCCGCAAGGCCGGGGTTGACAGCAGGCGATTCAAGGCGATGGGACGGCTGATGGCGGCATGCACCGCTTCCACGCTGCACGGCTTGGCCAGATAGATATGGGCAGGACCGACCGTCCGCAGGATGGATTCCATCTCGGCATAGCCGGATAGAATGACCCGAATGGTCTCGGGATAGCGGCTTCGCACGATGTTGAGGAATTCAGCCCCATCCATGCGCGGCATCCGCATGTCCGAGACCACCACGTCGAAGGCGGCTTCCTGGGCCATCCAATCCAACGCCTCCTCGCCGGACGGGCAGAAGGTCATGTCCCATTGTTCATCCATGACCGCCATGGACCGGCGGAGCCCTCTCAGAATATGAGGTTCGTCATCGACGAATAAGACGCGTAGCTTTTTCGTCATTTCTCGGCTCCCAATCCGCCACCGCCATTAATGGGAAGGCGGACGATGAAAATGGCACCACCACCGTCATTGTCGGTGACCTCCATGCTGCCGCCATGTTTGGATACCACCACATCGCGGCAGATCGCCAAGCCCTGGCCGGTTCCTTTCCCCACCTCCTTGGTGGTGAAGAAGGGATCGAAGATCCGTTCCCGAATGGACGCCGGCACCCCGGTGCCGTTGTCGACGATCCTGACCACGACATACTCGCCATCGCGCAATGTGGAAATGGCGATGCGGCCGGGAAGGGGCTTGCCGGATGCTTCGATGGCATGGGTGGCGTTGACGATCAGATTGAGGAACACCTGATTCAGTTCGCCGGCATGACAGAGGACCGGCGGCAGATCCGGGGCGAAATCCCGCACCACCTCGGCGCCATGCTTCCACACATTGTGCGAAACCGTCAGCGTGCTGTCCAGCGACCGGTTGATATCGGTCATGGTCTTGGTGCTGGTCCCCGGATGGGAGAATTCCTTCATCGACAGGACAATACGGGCGATTTGGCCGACACCATCAAGAGACTCGCTGACTGCCGCCGGCACCTCCGCTAACAGGAACGGCACTTTGGCCTTGCTAAATGCCGCTTCGAACTTGGCGACAGGGGCCTCCATGGTGGGGTGGGACTTCCCTTCGGCGGCCAGTTCCCGTCCGGCGGCAACCGCCGACATCAGCTTGTTCAGGGAGTCGTCGATGAAGCGAAGATTGTCGCCGACATATTGAATGGGCGTATTGATCTCGTGCGCGATACCGGCCGCCAGTTGGCCGACGCTGGCCAGCCGTGATGCCTGCAAGGCGTCGCGCTGCGCCTTTTT
The DNA here is from genome assembly GCA_030651575.1 of Phaeospirillum sp. GTDB lineage: Bacteria > Pseudomonadota > Alphaproteobacteria > Rhodospirillales > Magnetospirillaceae > Phaeospirillum. The sequence continues at coordinate 2,771 of JAUSFB010000050.1, read as the reverse complement.
CAGCGCTTCGGTGTTACGGAACGAAATAACCGCCGACCGCCTTTCCTCGTCCTCGCCCAGCGGCGAGCAGGCATAGGCCACCGATAGCGGCTTTCCGGATGCCGTGACGAAGGTGGCGTCGTCGTCGCGAAGCACGAAATTGTCCTTGAGCACCTGGCGGAACGGCGCGTCCTTGAAGGCCACATCGCCCAGAGGGGTCCTGATTCGAAGAAGGAGGTCGAGGGGATAGCCTTCGATATCCTCTCCTTGGTCACCGCATTCCAGCAACTGCTTGGCGGACGGGTTGGCAAAGGAAACATAGCCCTCCCGGTCCACCACCAGCACCCCTTCGAACAGGCTGTCGGTGATGCCCTTGAGCCGCTCTCGCGATCCGCGCAACGCCACCTCGGTCCGTGTCCGGATATCGATCTCGCGCTGTAGTTCCCCTGTCCGTTCGGCAACCAGACGTTCCAACTCGTGCTGCTGCTCTTCCACTGTCCGCTCGTACTGAAGGCGCAATGTGGCGTCGCGGAACACCAGCACCGCCCCTTCCTGCCGTCCCTCCTCGGTCATGGGGGCGACGAAAAAATCGACCGGAATGGCCCGCTGGTCATTGTTCCGGAACACCTCGCCGCTGATCTGCCCGGGAGTACCGCTGAGATAGGCTTCCACCACCGGCGATTCGGTGGGGGGACACGCTCCGTCACAGTTCCCCGCGTCGGCACGGATCAGGCAATAGAAGCATTGACCGATCATGCTGCTGGCTGCGCGGCCGATGATCTCTCCCGCCATACGGTTGGCGAAGGTGACCCGGCCGGACTCATCGAGGCCGATGATGCCTTCTCCTGCCGAATCAAGAATCAACTCGTAACGCTGACGCAGGCGGTCCAGGTCCTCTTCGCGGCGCTTCATACGGGTTATGTCGGTACGCACCGCCACCACGCCGCCTTCCCGGGTGGGGCATTCACGGCTTTGCACCCAACGCCCGTCGGTCAGTTTCAAGACGAATGAGTGGCCGTCGGCGGTGCGGAAGCGTTCCAAACGGCCAATCAGCCAATGATCGAAATCCTGATTGCCGATATCGAAGAGCCGATTTTCGTGCCCCTTGCGAAGAGCCTGTTCAAACGAAATACCCGGAATCAGAAACGCGCGAGCCCGGTCCAGGGTCTCGGCGTAGGCCTGATTGCAGATCACCAACTGCTCGTTGGCGTCGTAGACGGCAATGGCGTCGCTGATGCTGTCGATGGCGTCGCGAAGCTGTTGTTGAGCCCGGATGGCTTGTTGTACGGCCATCGCCTCGCGGGTGATGTCGGCTCCGACCCCGCGATAGCCGCTGAATGTTCCATCGGCGGCAAATATCGGAATACCGCTGAGGCGAATCACCTTGCGGTCCTTGCCCTCCGGCGGGCCGACGGTGAAGATCAGATCGCGGAAGGCGCTGCGCCCCGTCAGGTCATTCCGATGACTCACGGCCAAGTCCGCTTGCTCGTCCAGGCCGGTTTCGAACCAGGTATGGCCCAGGATGGCGCTTGGCTTGACGCCAAGAACACTGCCGATCCGCTCGGACACGAAGGTAAGGCGGTGCTCGGCGTCGCTTTCCCAGAACCAGTCCGAGGCGGACCCGGCAAGATCGCGGAAACGGCTTTCGCTTTCCCGCAGTTCGGCCTCCACCTGCCGGCGCAAGGTCACATCACGAATGACGCCGATGAACTGGCGGTGGGTAACGGACGCGACCTCGCCGACGGTGATTTCGGTAGGGAAAACCTCACCACTTTTGCGAATTCCCCATAATTCACGCCCACCCTGCTCCAGAACGCCGCCACCATTATGATCAGCGGAATATCGCAGATAAAAATCGTGCTTCACGCCGAGGTCGGGGGCCATCAGCATCGAGATATTCTGGCCCCGGACCTCTTCGGCGACATGGCCGAAGATATTTTCCGCCACGCTATTGAAGGCCTCGATGCGGCCGCTGCCGTCGATGACGACCACCGCCTCACCGACATTGTCCATCAGCAGATTGAAACGCGCTTCCGCTTCCTCGACAACGCGCCGGCTCATTTCCCCGATTTCGGACTGCATGACGTCGAGGGCGCGATCCTTCAGGCGGCGTTCCTGATCCGCCTCCTCGTAGGCGAGGTCAACCATGGCGATCAGGCGCGACAGATCGACCGCACCATCGGGCGAGCCATGGGCTGCCTTACGGAGTTGACGGGCCAGCAGCTTGTGCATTTTCGTCCCAGAGTCATCCATCGACAATCAACCAAGACCCAATCATGGAGGATCCTTATACCGCAATCCTCAATTGATAGGAAGCAGTCGCCTGATGCGAAAGCCGTACCCGCCACCATAGGAAGCATACCGGTAGTTCCATAAATGACATCCAATCATCATGCGTCCAAGATATGAATATTGATTTTTCCGCTCGACGGGTGGCGCACTATGACGCGAGATCATCGATCTGGAGACCAACGATAAAGATAGCGCCGCCGCCATCATTGTCGGCGACCTCCAGGCTGCCGCCATGCTTGGTGACCACGACGTCGCGGCAGATCGCCAGGCCCTGGCCGGTTCCCTTACCCACTGCCTTGGTGGTGAAGAAGGGATCGAAGATCTTTTCCTTGAGTGTCTCCGGCACGCCAGTGCCGGTGTCGGCGACCCTGATCTCGACGACGCCGTCGCGGGAAGAGGTGGTGATGGTGATACGGCCCGGCAACGGCTTGCCGGATGTCTCGATGGCTTGGGCCGCGTTGACGATCAGGTTGAGGAACACCTGGTTCATCTCGCTGGCA
>JAUSFB010000049.1 GCA_030651575.1 Phaeospirillum sp. | reverse complement strand
CCCATGTCGCCGAGGAGAAGGCGGTTGCTTCGGCGGAGCAGGCCCATGTCGCCGAGGAGAAGGCGGTTGCTTCGGCGGAGCACGCCCATGGCGCCGAGGAGAAGGCGGCTGCTTCGGCGGAGCACGCCCATGGCGCCGAGGAGAAGGCGGCTGCTTCGGCGGAGCACGCCCATGTCGCCGAGGAGAAGGCGGCTGCTTCGGCGGAGCACGCCCATGGCGCCGAGGAGAAGGCGGCTGCTTCGGCGGAACATGCCCATGGCGCCGAGGAAAAGGCGATTGCTGCGGCGGAACATGCTCACGTCGTTGAACAACATGCGGCAACTTCGGCCGCCCATGCAGCCACCGCTGAACAGCAAGCGTGGACTGCGGCAGGACAGACCCAATCTTTGGAGCAACAGGCGGCGGTGGCGGCCGAGAAGGCCCATGCCTCCGAGGAGAAGGCGACAACTTCTGCCGGGCAGGCCCAGGTCGCCGACGAAAAGGCGACGGCATCCGCCGGACATGCTCACAGCGCCGAACAGGAGGCGGTGGCGACACTCACCGAAATCCAGCGATTGCTGGATCAGGCGCAGCGGGAACTTGAGGTGATCCATAGAATTCGGGCTGAGGTCGAGAAAGAGCGCGAAGCCGCTCGCGATGCCGCGTCAAAAGCGGATGAAGATGCAAAAAAAGCGCAGGATGCCGAATTCGACGCCGGTAATTACAGGGATATTGCCGAGAAATGCGCCGACAGGGCGCAGGAATCCGCCGATCGTGCTGCAGATTGCGCTCGCCAGGCCTGTAGCTCGTCTGGTTCCGGCTTTTACTAGCCGGTTAAACCGGCCGGAAGAGTCCTGTCGCGGACTCGTCCGGCCGGGGGCCGGTCAGCGCCCCATGATGCTGAACAGGGTGCCGACGCCTTGCATCATCAGGCGATTGCTCTCGGCTTCTTTTTGGGCCTGTATCTGACGTTCCTGCATTTGTTGGGTCCGCTCCATCTTCTCGCGCTCCAGTTTGAGGCGCTTGTCTTCTATTTCCTGCTGCATCGCCTGCTGCGCCTGCTGCATCGCTTGCTGTGACTGAACCTGATTCATCTGTTGCTTCTGGGCTTGTTCGCGATGGCTCATATCTTCGGCGACGCGTCTTTTGCGTGCGGCGATTTCGGCCTCTCCCTCGGCTTGTTTGCGGGCGTATGAGGCCTTTACCGCGTTGGCGGCGAGGCGCTCGTATATGGGAGCCGCCTCGCCATATGCGGCGATGGCTCCTTGGATGTTCGCTTGTGCTCCAAGCGCCTCTCCCCGGCGCATGAACGCATCGGCGCGGCCATATTCCTCGGACGAACCGGCCCGGCCTCCAGCGGCGGTGGCGTCCAGTTCCGCTTTTGCCTTGCGCGCGGAATACTTGGCTTCCAGCAGGCTGCGGTTGGCTTCAAAGCCCTGGCGCATGTCCGACATCGTCTTGCCCATCGCCAGCAATTCGACCTTGGCCTCGGTGAACCGCTGTTCCTTGAGCAGGGAATCGGCGACGGCAAAGCGTCCCTGGACCGCGCTGTAATCGGTCGAGGACAAAACCCTGGTGGTCAGGTAGTCGTGGATATGGTCCTTGAGTTCGAGGTCGACCCGCGCGCGCGCCAAGAGGCCGTTCGCTTCACCATTTTCGGACCCCGATTTTGATCCGCTGGCAGCCCGTTCGGCCTGCTTCACCTCATTGCGAGCCTCCTGGCGTTCGCGCTCGACGGTGGTTGGCAGGTCGTCGAAGCGTTTTCGCAGGGCTTGCACCGACCCCATTTGAAAGAGTGCGTCGGCGCGCTGGGAAGCCTCCACCTTTTGCATTTCCAACGAAAGCACCTCGCGGGCGGCAATAAAGTCGGCGACGGCTTTTTGGTCGTGCTTGCGCTCCATATTGACCGTGCCGGCCTTGAAGCGGGCAAGCGCATTCTTGACGGCATCCGGCGGCGATGTGTTGTCGAGGGCGCGCGAGATGAATTCCCAACGTTCGACCACCAGAGCCGTTTTGTTGTACTCGGACAACGCCTTGGCCTCGGAATCGGAATCGTGGGAGAAGCTGGCGAACAGATCGCTGATTCGATCGCCGGCGATAAGGAGTCCCCCACCGCCGATCACCAGCAGGGCGAGGGTGGCGGCGATGAGTGCGGGGTTGATGGGGGCGCCGCTTCCCCGGCGGCTGGGCGGGGCGGCCGTGGCGGGGACCAGACTGGCCATCAGGGTCACCAGCATGTTCGACTTGCCCGTCAACCCCGCCAGAAAGGCGGTCATGTCGGGGAACCGCTGTTCACGGTCGGCCTCCAAGGCGCGGTCCAGGGCTTTGGACATGCCTGCGGGAACATCTGTCCGGGATTCGCGGACCGGTTTGATCCGTCCGGCCGGCAGGACGCCGACCAGCATCTCGTAGAGAACTACGCCCAGCGAATACTGATCCGCACGATGGTCGACATCGCGGGCGGAGGTCATTTGCTCGGGAGCCATGTAATAGGCGGTCCCCATCGGCATCGCGGCGGTGTTCATGGTGCCGGGGCCAAGAAGGCGGGCGATCCCGAAATCCATGAGCTTGATGCCGCTGCCGGCGCCGTCGCCATACCATATATTCTCGGGCTTGATATCGCGATGGACCGAAATGTGATGGGCGTAGGATAGCGCCTCACCGATCGCCGTCGCCACTTGCCGGACTTCGTCCAGGGTGAAGGGGCGTCGCATCGCGCGGCGGTCATCCATTTCCTGGCGCAGTGTGCGCCCTTCGAGAAGTTCCATGGTGAGGTATGTCAGCGCGTTCTCACGCTGGACATCGAACACATTGACGATGTTCGGGTGCGACAGGTCGCTTGAGAATTTGGCTTCCGCCAGAAAGCGTTCTTGCGCTTCCCGACTGTTGAGCAGGCCGGTCTGGAGAACCTTGATGGCGATCTCGCGCTCGCGGTTGCCGTCATAGGCGGCAAAGACCATGCCCATGCCGCCGGCGCCAAGCCGGCGGCGGATCTGGTAGCGTTGCGACAGCGTATCTCCGATGGCGAGCGCGACGCCTCCCCCCCCGCCGGGAACCGTCGGCGAGAACGCGGTCTGAAGGGGAGAGGCTCCCGGAAGATCGAACATCTTGGTGGCATTGAGCGCGGAGACCGCGGAACTGTCGTCATCGAACAAGAGGTCGCGCGCAACGTCGAGTTCCTTGATGGACTCGCGGTACTTGGCCTTCAGAGCCTCGACCGGAATCTTGGCAAGCCGGGCCTCGATTTCGTCGCGCTTCTTGCGGTAGGCGTCATCGACCGTCTGCCGATTGGGATTGCCGGATAGTCCGAGCATGGTGCAGGCGCGCCCGATATTCATGGCGGAGCCCTCGTCGGAATCCGAGAACAACGCCATGGCGACACAGTCGGAGGACGGCGGCGCGAAATCGGAACGTTGGCCGGCTTGCGCCGGGCCAAAGCCGGAAACGCCGTTGCCGGCGTCGAAGCTGAAATTGGTAACGGTGCCCAATGTCGAGCGGAAGTTGGTGGCTCGACCCGTCGTGCTGTCATCGCTGCCCTTGGCCAGACATCCCCAGCCGACCAGGACCACGCCGTTGGGACCGACCATGGCGGCGTCGAGCGAGGGCACGGCGAGCACGGCCGACAGCAGGTCCGCGCCGCCAGGCTCGCCAAGCATGTCCGACATTTCGGACAGATGGGCCGATAGAGTGGCCTGGGCTTTGGCTCGCTCGTCGCCGGTCAGCATCGTCAGGGGCCTGAACACCCCGGTTCCGGTGACGAACCATTCGATCGAGCCGCCGGAAATCCGCGGTTCGGCCAGAAACGCCGCAAGGTGGGCCTTGCCGCGCTCCGAGAGGGCGGCAACGATATCCTGGTAACGCATCACCGCCGGGATACCGCCATAGGTCACGAGGCAAACATCTGCCGCATTCGTCCTGAGAAGCATGCTGCTGGCCGTCATCGGAGAGTCTCCCACGGAAAACTAGGGGTTTTCCGAACGCGCCTCCCTCGGTTGAGTGGGAGGCGCGTTCGGATATCATGGCGTGATCCGCCGGATCGCGGTTAGCGTTTTGTGCCGGTCGATAGCATCATCGCTTCTTCCAATGTCGATTCGAGTTGGCGCTTTTTTGTGTCAAGTTCCCGGACCCTTTGGCTGGTGGCGGCTTCACCCTCGGTTGCCGACCTGGCTCCAACCTCGCGGTTTTCGAATTCGAGCGTCGCCAGCTCGTTCCGCAATTTGTCCAGCGTCGCCGAACTGGCCAATTTGCCCTGCTTCGCATCCGCCAGCTTTTTCTTTAGCGACGTCAGATCCCCCTGAAGCGCGGCCAGCTGTCGCGCCGTGCTTTCCCGCTCCTTGGACGCCGCCTCCCGCCGGGCCTGGACCTCCTTGACCCGGTGCTCTAAGGCGTCATTTTCAGCTTGCAGCGAGGTCGCGGCATCCTGCCGGTCCTGGACCCTGCGGTCGTAGGCTCCAGAGGATATGCCGCTGATGCCGCCGATAATCCCCCCCGCGCGCGGATCGTCGCTGACCGCGCAAGCGGTCAGAACGAGGGGGGCGATGATCGCCCCCCAATGACGGATGGTCGCCACCGGATCAGCTCTTTTCCAGCTTGATCGACGACACCAGGGTGTCGAGGCTGGACAGGTTTTGATCGAGCGAGGCACGGCCTTGGTTGAATTTCGCGAATTCGGCATCATAGGCCGCGACTTTTCCCGGGTCCGCTTTGGGATTTTCGACCCTGTACTTGCTGTTATTTTCGATCAGCTTGACCCGACGGGCATCGACCTGATCCATCGCCTTTTTGATCAGCGCTTTGCTGGTGTTCGCTTCCTGAATTCGGGCGAGGACCTGTTCCTTGGAGGCTTTGCCGGCCTGATACTGGGCGTTGATTTCCTCAAGGCTGCGCAGTTCCTCGGCGACCATCGTTTCCGACGACGTGACCATCTGGGCAAGCTTGGTGTTCTGGCCCTGTAGATCGGCCACCAACACGTCGAGCTTGTCCTCCATCTTGGCGTATTTTTCCTTCTCGTCCGCCACGTAGTAGCCAGCCAAGCTGCCGGCGACAAGACCGGATGCGACGCCCATGATAAGGCCGGAGGTTCCTCCAAAGGCATAGCCGAGGAGGCTGCCGACGGCGGCGCCGGCGGCGGCTCCCCCGGCGACGGTGGTCCCAAAATCAGTCGTCGATTTCGCCAGTTCGACTTGGCCGGGTGTGGTCGGCTCGGACGTTGCCGCAAGGTCGGGCCAGTTTTTCGGCATCTGGGCGCAGGCCGACAGCATGACGCTGGCCGCCAGCACGGCGCAGATGGGGGCTTTCGCCCATTTTGTTTTCCCCAAAGTCTTTTTGGTATCGGTCATTGGCTTTTCCTCTCCCCAGAGATTTCAGCCGCCCACACTCCAGGCGTTTGTTTTCGGCTGCGCTGAAAGTTCAGGACGTGCCTGGCGAAAATATCGGCGTAGGGAATGAGCGATGCGAGTTTTCCGTTTCCCAATTCCGCCGTCAGTGTCTTGCGTTGTGCCTCGACGATCCCGCCGTCATAGTCGGTGGCGGTTGAGGTAACCGTGTCGGCGTAGTAGTTGATGGTGTCGTTCAAGATGGCCTGTGACGCCTCCAGGCTTTTGCGGAAGCGTTCCTCGCGGTCGCCGACATCGGCGCCTTGTTTGGCGATATTGCTCACGCCTTCGATCGCCTTGCGGATGCCGGCCAGCCTGCGGCTGTCGTCCTCGATCTTTTCGCCCAGGAACGCCCCCAGCCGGACCGCTGCCCTGATGGCGCGGTCTTGCTGTTCGTTGCGGGCGGCGATTGTGCCTTTCAGATCGTTGCCGACCGCCTGTAGGCGGTGGCGAAGGTCCAGGTCGCCGAGGCCCTGGGCGATTCGATCGAGATTCTCGACCGGATCCTTGATTGCTTCGCCGCCGATGGCCCGGCTGGATGGAAGCGCCAGCCACTCTTTTCGCAAGGTCGCCAGACGGTTACGGTCGGTGATGACCGGGGCCGCCAGCGCCAGTCGGAAACCGATGGTTTCCACTTGGCTGGCGGCGCGTTTGGTCATATCGAAATGGGCGTATTCGCGACGGTAGGACGAGCGAATCTCGTCCTTGTTGGTGAGGTAGTGTCCGCCCTTGGTGACAAAGGCGCCGGCTTGGCCATGCAGCCGGTTGAGTTTGTTGATCCGGAAAGGATCGAGGACGATTTCCTCGGCATTGCCTAGCATATCGTAAAGGCCGAGCGGATTGGCGGACAGCAAGCCGGTAAGCTGAAGCTTGCCGTTGGCCGATTCGGTGCCTTGATACCAGGCGTGGGCGTGCAACCCATCGGGCGTCGGGAACGTCTTCGACTGGAAATCGGCTTCCCCGACCGCCACGCCGCCCCGGGCGGCGTATTCCCATTCCACTTCGGTGGGCAGGCGCAGGAAACCGGGTTGACCATCCTCGCGCGGCAACAGGTCGAACGCGTTTTGCATCAGCCAGCCGGTATAGGCATGACCAAAGCGCACGGCGTCGAACCAGCCGGCTCCCACCGCGGGCAGGCGCTGGCGCATGGAGGGGCTGGGGCATTCGCCGCCGGCCATGGCGGCCGATTGGAGTTGGGACACCTCGTATTTCGCGAGCCAGAAGTGACGCTCTTCCGGCTTCTTTGGGACCGAGAATCCGCCCATCACATATTCCTGGCGGGTGCGTTCGGCGATGTCGAACCTCTCGTCGTCGCCTCCCAGCACCACCCGCCGGTCGTCGAGGAGGCCGGCTCCGGGAACCACGACCCGACGGAAGACCATGGCGCCGCCGCAGGGCATCGGTAGCACCAGATCGTCTTTGTCGGGCTTGGGGTTGTAGAATTTCTCCTCCCAGGTCACTCCTTTTGGAAGCTGGGGCGCGGCGCTTTGCTTTGACGGCGCCGCGCCGGCCGGAGCCGCCTGAACGAGAAGGGCGGCGGCGATGGCAATGAGGGGGCGGAGCGGTGGGAACATTCAAACCTCACGCAGGCTGTCTGCGGGATCGACCCGGCTGGCCCGACGCCCGGCCAGGATCGCCGGGATCGTCGTCGAGAGCAATGTGGCGACCAGTCCGACCGCCACATGGGGGGCAAGAATGAGACACGTCACCCCATCGGGCCATTCGCTGATGACGAAGAGGTGGTTGAGCAGGCCTGCCATGACGAGGGCGATGGCGCCGGCCACCGCCGTTCCCAACAGGCTGGTGACCAGCGCCTGGGACAAGGGGAACCACACCAGACTGGTCGTCCGTAACCCCAGCAGGCGCATTACCGCGAGATCCTTGCGCTTGCGCTCGACCCCCGCCCACAGATTGGCCCCGAGGGAAACCGAGTAGCCCAAGCCGGCGACCGCCGCCACCAGCCAGAAGATAGTCCCAAGATTGCGGTCGAGGTCCTGCATGGTGGCGATTTCCGCCGCTTTGGTGCGGACTTCCCTCGACTGCGCCCGTAGCGCGTCGCCCAGCGCGGCGACATCGTGGATCGATCGGGCGTAAAGGCGGAAACCCGAGAACAGCCTGGTGGCGCCCTCCGGCGCGCTTCCCTCCCATCCGCGATGGCCGACCATAACCCCGTCGCGGTAGTCTTCAAGATCGATCAGCAGGCCCAGGGGCGCGAAGGCGCCTGGGCGGTCGAACGCCGCCTCCGCCGCCACCGCTTTTACCGTCAGCGGGAAAGTCACGACCTCGCTCTGGCCATGACGCTGGCGCGACAGGTTTGCTTCGACGCGGTCGCCCGCCTTGACGTTCAACCGGGATGCCGCCGCGCGGGACAGCACCAACTGGTCGGCCGCCGGTTCCGCTCCGGGGATATCCGCCAAAAGCGGGTCTCCGGCCGCGGTGGCGATGAGTTCCGCCGTGGTCCAGAATGCTGAATTGGCGGGGTTGCGAAGAACGACGGTGGCGGCGATGCTCCGCGTGCTGGGTACCAGAAAGGCGACGCCCGGCCGCGAGCGCATGGCGCCGAACCATTCGTCATTCAGCTTCGCTGCGCCAACCAACTTGATTTCGCGGGTATGGGGGTCTTGGATCAACCGGCCGGCAAGGGTGTCGATCAGTCCGCTTTTGAGCCCGAAAAGAATGAAGAGGGGGGCCAGCACAGCCACCAGGGCGACGATCAGGCAGACGGAAAGCTGCCACTCGTGCCGGTAATCGGCCAGGGACAGCCGAAACACGGTCGGGATCTCTCCCCGGCCGGTCATGCGTCGTACCAGAAGCGCGAGATGGCCGGATGCCCGCCGCCGGACGGACGGTGATCGTGTTGGGCCTGGCGGAAGCCATAGCGTTCCACCAGCCGGGTGTCGTGAGTCGACAAGATCAGGGTCACTCCCAACCGTTCCACCAGATCGGTCAGCAGGCTCATGGTCTCGGTGGCGGTCTCCTCGTCCAGCGACGCGGTCGGTTCGTCGGCGATCACCAGGATCGGATCGTGGGCCAGCGCGCGGGCAATGGAGGTCCGCTGACGCTCTCCCACCGACAGCTTGCCCGGCTTCTTTCCGAGAAGGTGCCGGATGCCCAGCCTGTCGATAACCGTATTGATGACGGCGTCATCCGTCCGGCCGGTCAGGCGACGGGGAAGCTGGATGTTCTCGCCAGCCGTCAGAAAGGGAAGCAGTCCGCCGGTCTGAAGCACGATTCCGATGTTGCGCTTGCGCAGATCACCCAGCGCATCGACCGCATCGTCATGCCACAACGCGCCGATATCAGCCTCGGAACCGGGCTGGTGGCGGAACAAAAAGCGGTGGGACGCGGTCGGCCTCATGGTAAAGACCAGCAAGTCCATCAATGTGCTTTTGCCGCATCCGCTTGGCCCGACCAGAGCGACGCGTTCGCCGGTCTGGACCCTGAACAGCGGCACCTCCAATTGGAACGCCGGCGCGCCGCCGGTCGCGTGCCGCTCCTTGGTCACATCCTCCAGCAGAAACATCGGGCAGGGCATGAGCGGCGACCTCAGTCGTTAAGGCAGGGCATCGAGGGGCACCGGATAGACGGCGTCACCCTTGACCCGCCCACCGTCCAGAACGACCCAGCGGTCGACATCATCGTGGAACTGCTGGTAGAGCTTGACCTTGGCTTCGAGGCCATCGAGGAAGGATTGCTGTTCGCCCACCGACCAACTGAGCCACATATCCTGGGTGACGTTCATCACCTTGCTTTTGTAGGGCAGCCCGTCCAGATATTCGCCCAGCAGCCCGGTCGCGGCCAGTGAACGCGCATTTCCCTTGGCGACCTGCTCGGGGGTGCGGCTGAGAGTCGCGGCTGCGCTTTTGATCTGGTCAAAGAATGTCTGCGGCGATACTTGGCCCTTTTCGCCGGCGGCGATGATCGCCTTCAGGCTATCCTGCAAATCGCTGAGCTGGTTCTTGGTGAGGAGGATACGAACCTCCAGGGCGGGAACCGACGCGTTGCCGGGATCGCGGTCGGCCATCCACGCCTCGAACACCGGTGGCGCCTTGGTGCCTTCGGCCCGTCCCAGATAGGCGAGCTTCATGGCGGTGGCGACCCGTTCGGAGTTCTCCTGCAACCGGCCCAGATCGCCCGGTTCGGCCTTGCGCGTGGGGGACTTGCCCTTGCTGACCTGATTGACCTGTTCGACCAGTTGAGCCGACAGCGTTTCGATGGCCTGGCCGAATTTGTTGATGTCGCCGGCCTGGACTCCGTAATAGAGGTTGCCCTGCGGAATGGCCGCTAATTCCTTGTATTGTCCGGCGGCGTATTCATGGTCGTTTTTCCCCGCCGGGGTCAGCAGGTGCACGACATAGATGGCGATCCCCTTATCGGCCGCCAACTGTCGCAATCCGGCGGTGTCGAGGCCGGTGGCGGCGAAGGGGTCCTTGCCCGGGCGGGGGCCGGCATCGGTGATCAGAATGATGTAGCGGCCTCCGAACCCCGACCAGTCCATCTTGTTGATCGCCTCGATCAGGCCGGCGAAGCAATCCTCGCTAAAGCGCCGGCTGGATACTTTCGTGGCGGTCAGGTTCGCTGCCTTCGCCGCGAACTTGTCCAGATCCCTGCCCTCGTGAAGATCGATGAAAGTGCGCGTCAGATATTCGATGCCGGGAACCGCCTTGGGGTCATCTCGGAATCCCGTCAGGCCAAAGGCGACCCGGTTGGTCAGCCCCGCCGTCCTGATCGCTCCCGAGATCTTGGCGACGGCGGAGCGGGTCCGTTCGATGTAGGGATCCATCGACGTGGTGGCGTCGACCACGAACACGACTCCGGTGTCGAATTTAGCCAGGGCGTTATCTGCCGTCTTCTGGACTGCGGCAGCCGTCGTTTTGGTCGCGGGGGGCGGCTTCGCGGCTGGTCCGGCGGTCTCTTCCGCCGTTACCGAGGCGACTTTAAGCAGGCGGGAGGTAAAGCCGCTGGCAAGGTAGATCTCGTCCGCGTCGAGGATTGGCAGCAGGTAGAAGTTCTTGGTGAAGTCGATGTAATTGGCGGGTTCGACCGCCATGGCGGGAAAATCGGCGGGTCGGTTGGGGAGCACCGCCTGGGCCATGACGGCGTCCGATTTCTTGATCGCTTCGGGTGATTCCATCAGGTCGGTCAGGAACTTGCGGTCCTTGTAGAGGACCAGACGGTTGCGGCCCGCCGGATTGGCGAAGGCGACGACGATGGACTGCTTCCAGTCGATGCTGGCGTCAGCCCTGATCCAGCCGTCGCCGTTGCCGCGACTGGCGGTCGCGACGCGCAGCCAGGAAGCGCCATCCACCACCTTGCGCTCGAACACATAGAAGATGGTGAAGGGGGCTTGCGCCTTGCCCTCCGTCGCGCCGGGCTGGGCAACCAGTATCGCCCCCGGGCGGGTGAGGACCCGCTGGTACAGGCTCTTTTTTCCTTCCATGAGCAGCGGCGCCGGTTCAGCCGCCGCTGCCGGCGACGCGGGCAAGAGTCCGGCCATGACAAAGGCCAGCCCAACGAGTAACGATGTCGCGGAACCCCGTCTTGTCGTCATTGCCGAAGACCTGCCAAAATCTCGGTCGCGGCCGCATCATTGGCCTGCGCCCTGGTTTTGAGCCACTCCACCAGTTGGGCGAAGCGCTGTGTCGCCTCGGTGTTGCCCAGGTCTTGGGCCTGCTTGTACCATTCGACGGCTTTGGCGGGGTTGGCTACCGAGAACGGCGAGGGCTCCTGCCCGAACACCACCGGGTCATACATGCGCCCAACCGCGACGGCCGATGGGGCGTGGCCCGAGCGCGCCGCCTCGCGGAAGATCAGGAAGGCGTCTCCCGCCTGTCCCTTGTTCCGCAGATCATTGCCGCGCGCGAACATCTCGGCGGGCGACCCCGGAGGGAGCGAGGCGGCGACAGTGGGTTTGGCGGTCCCCGGGCCGGATGAACTGGCGGACATGATGGCGGCACCGCCGCCGCCGGCGGCCAGAACCAGAACCGCCGCCGCCGCGATCCGAACCCGCCTGTCGCCGAAAATGGCCGTGGCGCGGGGGGCTGCCGGCAAAGACGCGGCATGAACCGATGCTTCCGGCATGACGGGCGGGGGAGGGGGGGCCTGCGGATAAGCCGTCGGCTGTTGCGGATAGGCTGTTTGGGGCGGTGCATATCCGGTCGAGGGGGAGGGGGCGGGGCCGGTCTCTGCGGCCGATGGCCAGAAGAAGCGTGCCGTGGTGACAAGGCTCTGGCCGTCGAAGGACAGTCCGAATTTCAGTGGCGCGCCGGGCGGAATCAAGGCGACGAGATCGCCGCGCATTACGAGGTTGACCCGGTTGGAGGTCGCATCCACGAGTTCGGGGATCAGCCAATCGACAGCGGCGTTCCACCCCTGCGGCGACAAGTACCGGCCTTGGAAGCAATCTTCGGCGATAACGAAGCGGACGGCCGCAGGAGGAACTGACAGCTGTAGACCGATTATTGTGACGGCGGCCTGCCCTCCCGGTAGGCCCGCACTCTCGCCCAAGACAATCTTCACCCCGCAGGCCATCTTCCGTCCCCCCTCACGGCAGTATTGCATTGCAGCATTCAACCACAATATTTTTAGTGATGTTAATGCTCCCCCATGAATCATTCAATTAAGAATAAAATTGATTTTTCTGGTGTTCGCATGCTTGCCGGGATTCGCGGGAGTCCAGCTATACCCCTTGATTTCAAGCCGCTTATTCGGTCGAATGAAGCCTGTTAATGGAGATGGGGTCGGGGATTATGGAAACAGTTCGCCAACTTCTGGGAGAAATGGCCAGTACCGCGCGTCAAGCCATGTTTGTCAGCGAACAGCTTGAGGTCGCCCAGGCCGAGCGGCCTTTCACCGAGAAGCTTGGTTCCTTCGCGAAGCTTTCGCCAAGCGTGTCGCTTCCTTTTGGTGTGATCCTGGCTGCGCCGCAGGACTTGCGCGGTCCGGCGCTGGCTTGGTTGGCGGGGGGAGGGGCCGCCTTTCTGTTCGGTTGCCTTGCCGAATTTCCGGATAATTTCGAGGTCGAGCTTCATCCCCAGGCCGACATCACCCTGACGGTCGATCGTCGTGGGCATGGCTCTTTCGGTAATGTCGAGGACTGTGCGGCGGCGCTCCGCGCGTTGCCGCGCGCCCGCCTTGTGCAATTGACCCTGCCTTGTGTTGCCGGAAGGATGGTCGGGTGTGTCCGACTGATCAACCTGGCTGCCATCGCCGAGCGTCCCGGTCTGGTCGGAAATCTGATCGCCGAGACCTGCCTGGTGGTCAGCGCGCGTGGTCGGACTCCGTGGAGTTCCGAGGAGGTCGAGGGGGTGACTGAACTCTCGGCGGGTATCGGCGCCGTGCTGCCGGTCCGGCTGGGCGCCGCTTTGCCGGCTCCCCCCTATCCCCCCATTCCCGTATTGCTGCCCGAGATTGGGATCGATGATGAATCCGCCCCACTGCCGCCCTTTTTCGCTCCCGATGCCGTTCAGCGACAGGTGCTGATCTGTTGCCGGGAAAGCCGGCGTCTGCGGCTGCTGCTTGAGGCGTTCGGCGGGCAGTACGAGCGTGAGGTGCGCCAATCCAACGCATTGCGCATGAAAGAGGATCGCACCGCGCGAAGTTTCGAAGACGTGGCCCGTGGCCGCGACTTTCGCGGTGAGATGGACCGTATCCGCGTGTTCTTCTCCGACGATCTCCGGCGCATTGTCGAGCAGATCGGCGAGGCCAATCGTGACGCGACTTTGCCGCAGGGCGCCATCGTCCAGGGGTGCAAGCAAGCGATCGATGCGGTATCGACCGATGATATCGAGTTCGAGGAGACGCCAAGCAACCTGATTCTCAGGCTGCGGCAGGAAACCCTTGATTCTCTATCGCGCAGCTGCGGCGATTTGCTCCGCAGCCGTTTGCAGGGCGATATCGCGGCCCTTCGCGCCAGCCTCAAAGAAGTCGAGACGCAAGTCAACCAGATGATCTTGCAGTTCGCCGCGTCGCCCGTTTCGCTTAATCTGGCAATTCCGGAGGAGGGCGAACTGTGGCGCAAGATGATCGAAATGATCAGTCTGGAAATTCGGTATCGCGGTGAAATGCCAAAGCGCGGCTTCTTCAGCCGTATCAGCGAGGGACGGCAGCCGGTCTTCATGATGCTGATGGTGGGGTCCATGGCCGGCACCGCCTTTGGCTTTAACGTCCGCACCCGTCCGGTCATGCTGATTCTCTTCATCATATTCCTGATGGCCGTTGCCTACACCTTCGTCTCATGGCGCAAGCAGGATGGCGCCCGCATGGACAAGGAACTCGAACGGGTCCGTGAAGCTCTGTCCATGGAGTTCAAGCGGCTGGTGGCGGAAGTTCAGCGCGAGAAGATGAACCGGATACAGGCCTATTTCGACGAGTTGCGGCGGGATGTGGAGCGCCGCCTGGACTCCTGCATGCGCGATGTTCAAAAGGCCGAGACCGAGCGCGCCGCCGACGAGCGCAAGGAGAGCCGGACGAAGCAGCGCACGGTCGAGCAGCGGATTCGTGAACTGTCCAGTCTCGGCGCGCAGATGTCGAAGCTGCTCGTGACGTGTGGTGAAATCGAACGCAAATGCGTGCAGGCTGCCGCCAAAGCCGTGATTGTCCCAGCATGACGCATCTTGGAATCGACCTCGGCACCGTCTTCTCGCTGGCCAGCTTCGTCAACAGTGACGGCGTCCCCACCCTATGTCCCGATATCGATCGGGCCAGATCGTTCCAGACGGCCAGCGCCGTGCATGTCGGCCCGCGCGGAATCTTGGTGGGGCAGGCGCTTGAAGACGCGCTGGAGATGCTGCCGGACCTTCCGATCGTGCGCTTTGCCAAACTGTCGATGGGGAGCCGTCAACCCGTCTTTACCGACCACCAGAGGCGGGATTGGGATGCCGAGGCCATTTCCGCGCTGGTGTTGAAGAAATTGCGCCGCGACGCCGAGGGATTCGTCAACAGTCCGCCGCAGAGCCTGGTTCTTACCGTGCCCGCTCAGTTTGGGGACCGCGAGAGGCGGGCGACGGTGCAGGCGGCGTTGATGGCCGAGTTGCCGGCCCCTTATCTGGTCGATGAGCCGGTGGCTGCCGCGACCTATTACGGGTTGGATGACCGGGATCGCGAGCGGACCATTTTCGTCTATGACCTGGGGGGAGGAACCTTCGACGCGACGCTGCTGCACGCGTCGCCCGACGGGTTGTATGTCTTGTCCACCGCTGGATCGAACAGCCTGGGGGGCAAGTGGATCGACGACAAGCTGGTCGAGATCTTGTGCGAGGAGTGCTTGCTGGGCCAGGGTCTCGATCCCTTGCGCGAGTCGGGCGGGTCCTTGAATCTTCGCCGTACGGCAGAGAATATCAAGATCACCCTGTCCAGCGAGCAGGTGCCGCGAGTCCATCGGACCCTGATTTTCGGCAGCCTTACTCAAGATATCGCCATTGGCCGTCCTCAGTTCGACCGCATCATCACGCCCATGCTGGATGAGACCATCGCCATTTCCGAGAAATGTCTGGCCGATGCGGCCCTGAGCTGGAGCGCCGTCGATATGGTGGTGTTGACGGGAGGGTCGAGCCAGCTGCCAGCCGTGCGGCAGCGTCTGTCCCAGGTCAGCGGTAAGCCCCCAAGCCAGATCGAATGTCGCCAACCATTCGCCGCCGTGGCGCACGGGGCTGCCCTGATCGCCCATGCGCGCGCCCGTGGCGGCGCGGGCGCCGACTTGTTGCAGCAGCAGATCGCCTCCAACGATCTCGGCATCAGCATCTGGGATGATCGGACCAACCAAATGGGGATGAAGGTTCTGATTCCTCGGAACACCCCCTTGCCGGCCAAGCATACCGACGTTCTCTTTACCCGGCGGGACGACCAGACCCGGATCGTGATCGAACTGATCCAACGAAAGAGCGAATCTTCCCAAGGTGTAAGCCTTGGCCATTTCGCCTTTGGTCCTATCGCCGCCCCACGCAAGAACTATCCTCTTGAAGTCACGGTGACGTATGAGCGGGAAGGTTTTGTCAAGGTTGTCGCCAAGGATCCACGCACTGGGCAACAAATGAACGCCGTATTGCATGAAGAGAATGGGGTTGTTAACTCATCAGAGGCCCTGTTGCGGGACGTGATCAACAAGGCCCGCATCAATGAGTGATGGGCTGCCGTTGAAGGCGCCAGGGATATTGCGGCTGCGCCCGGCTCCAAACCGCCCTGTGGGGAGATGACCAATTCTGCACCGTCGATAAAATGGGGTATGGGGCCGGAAACCCAACGCCTGGGCGGGATTGACGGAAAAAAGGTTCTGCACCGGTCGATGCCCAATAATGGTCGGGAATGGTCAAATTACCGGCCGATTTTGCACCGGCACTGGCCATGAAGGGTCACCAATGGATCACCACTTCGTGAGAGCGGGCTCTGGCGGGATGATGGTGCCCGGCTTCGAGTATTTTCGATCCAGATCTCTGGCGAGAGCCGTAGTCCCGCTACCGGTTAGCAGCGTTCCGGCCCGAGCGAACGAGGAGTGGGGCGCTTGGCCTGCGCGGAATGCGCTGGCGCTGTAGGCAAACATCTCGACTATATCGGCCAGCAGAACAACCTGCGAGTCTTCCTGGCCTTTCAAGACTGTCATGGCAGCATCAATACGGCGGACAAGCTGGGGTCTGGTTTGGATGTGCAAAGCATTGTCTATCTCCAGATAGATCATCTTCTTTACCATGACCATATCTTGCCACACCCGCACAACGTCGGCGGGGTTCTGGGCTCTTTTGATGATCGGGGGATTGCCGGAGAGGTATTGGGCGACAACCTGCCTATCGAAATCATGCAGATCATCGGCCCGAGCCGCCCTTCCCAAAGCCAACAGCGTTAGAATGGCGATGATGATAATACGCATGGTGTCTCCTTCTAACGCTGTGGCACGCCCAAGAGCAGACAAAGAAAGCGCAGCATTCCAACCGGGAGGACGAGTGCGTAATTTCTACGCATTCAACCCCCGAATCGATTGTGATTCCCTGAGGCGGGGCGATGTATACAAGTCTCAAGCCTTTCGGGCGCGAGCCGCGTCACTGTTCGGATCAGCGACGGCGGCGCGCAGCTGGCGGCGGAGCATGGCTCCGGCGGCTTTGACGGCGGCACCCTTCTCCTCCGGGGTCTGACCGTCGGCGGCAAGGTCGGCAGCGATCTGGGCGGCCTCGGAGCCGAGCTGAGACAGGCTCTTGCCCCAGCCAAACTCTTTATAAATCAACGAAATCTCTTCAAGGACGCGACCAACCATGTCGGCGTCGATGGCGGCCGATGCGCTGCTTGGAGCGGCCCCGGCGCCACCAGGGCGCATCTGGCCCTCACCGGTCAGCAGCCAATTAATGTCGACCCCGAAATCAACATGGATGCGCGCCAAGACATCCCCACCAGGAACGATCCTGTTCCGCTCGTATTTTCCGACGGTGTCTTTCGCAACGCCCAATTGTTCGCCAAAGGCGTCTTGGGACAAGCCGCCCCGCACCGCTTTAATACGCCATCCGATAGTTTCAGCGGCAGGCGACACGGCTGAAACTCCGGTACAGGCTCGCTGAAACCGTTTCAGCGGCAGACAACACATTGAAATAAAACGTCTTTTCGTCAAGAAACGCAAGCAGGCGCTCTTTTGGTCGCTGAAACAGCCATGAGGCGGCTTTTTCACCTTGTACTGACGCCCAAAAGGGCGTTATAACGTTTGCCATGTCACATGCCATTGCAACTACTGACGTCCCAAAAAACCCCGCCATCCGGCGGGTGTGGATTTGTGGCCAGCTCCGTATCCGGGGTGCCAGCCTGCGCGCTCTAGCCAAGGAAGAGGGAGTCACACACCAAGCCATGAGTGCGGCGTTAATGGCTCCCAATGTCCACCTGGAACCGGTCATCGCTAAGGCCCTGGACATGTCGGCTGAAGCCCTGTTCCCAGAACGCTTTGACGCTGCTGGCCGCCGGGTGACCCGGACTAGACCCATGAAGCGTATCATGGAGAGCGCTCCGGGAAACGTCGAAACTCAAGGGGCTGGCTGACATGGCCCGCCGCCGCCAGGACGCGACCACCCCCCTACTGGACTGGCAGCCGCCGCCGATCACCCGGCGCTATCCAGACGTGGCGCTCAAATCCACCTCGCTGGCGACCCTGCTGTCCAAGGCGGTGGCTTTGACGCTTAAAGAATGCGGCATGACCCGCGCCGATGTCGCCCACCGAATGGGCGAGTATCTTGGCGAGACCATCTCCGAGAACATGCTGGACAACTACGCCAGCGAGGCCCGTGCCGACACCGTCATCAACGGGGTGCGGATCATGGCGCTGGCCCATATCACCAATGATGTCCGCCTGCTTCAGGTGATGGCCGAACCCTTCGGCTGGGCGGTGATTGATGACCGCTATGTCTCATTGATCCGCGCCGCCCAAATCCGGGAGAAGGTCTGCGAGCTGGAGCAATTGGCGGCTGTCGAAGAGCGTCGGGCGCGGGGAGCAGGACGATGAGCGACTGGATGACCGCCGCCGAACTGGCCGGGCTGGATCTTCCCAATTTCCCCGCTTCGCCCCAAGGTGTCAACAAGCGCGCCGCCACCGAGAGCTGGCCGCGCCGCCGCCGCCAGGGCGATGCCTCCCACGCATGGGAGTACCGTGTGGCAGCCATCCTGATTTCCCTGCCAGACGACGAATCCCGCGACATGGTTCGGCATCACCACGCCCACCAGATCGCCGCCACCCTGCCGCTTCCGCCCCGCGCCATTTCGGCTAGTTCGCCCCCCCAACCAGTAGTTAAGGCACTCCCCGCCGGACTTATCGGCGACACCACCCACCTGACCAACAGCCAGCGCGCCACCATGGATGCGCGCGCCGCAATCCTCGCCTATGTGGATCGGCTGATCCCCACCGCAGGCGGTATTACCCAGGCGCGCCAGCAGGTGGAGCGGCAGGCCAAGGGGGGCAAACTCCCGCCCGAGATCGCCCGGCTGCTGCCCCTGGGCACCGCCATGGTGGTCAATCACTGGATCGGCCAGCGCCAGGGCGACATCCTGGCCATGCAGCGGATCGGCTATCGCAGTGGCGTTTTCCACGTCAAACAGGGCAAGACCGATCAGCGTGTGGCGGTGCCGCACTCTCCTTGGGTCCAACGCCGGGTCGATGCCGAGGTGAGGGCCCAGCAGGATCGCAAGATCGAGGGAACGCCCACGGCGCCGCTGATCCTATGCGAGAGCACTGGTGCGGCCTGGAAGGAAGACCACTTCCGCCACATCTTCGCCGAGATCCGCGAAGCGGCGGCGGCAGAGTGGGGGACGTTCTTTCTCGCGGACGGCAGCAGTGTCGACATGCTCGATCTGCAGTTCATGCATCTGCGCCACACCGCCGTCACCGAGTTGGCCATCGCGGGCTGCACCACCCTGCAGATCGCCGGCATCACCGGGCATACCCCAAAAAGCATCGACCAGATCCTCACCCGCTATCTGGTCCGCACCTCTGCCCTGGCCGCCGCAGGCACCGCCAAGCGGCTGGAGAGGGGCGATAACGACATTGCCGCCCTGGTGGTAGTCGAGGATATGGCCGATCAGGGCGAGAACGGTTCAAAAGAACACGCTAAGAACGATTGAGTTGGACATCCAACTTGGACAGAGTTGGACAAAGGTTAATGTTCTCTCGCTGTTCCCATAAGCGAAACCCCCGGAAAGCCAGGCTTTCCGGGGGTTTGAACTTGGTGGGTGCAGTAGGATTCGAACCTACGGCCCGCTGATTAAGAGTCAGCTGCTCTACCAACTGAGCTATGCACCCATAGTGTCTGCCGGTGTTTGGCGTCTCCCGGCGGAGGGCGGTTTTATATGTCGATATGACCGGGTGTGCAAGAGGAAAATTTCTCATTTGTCCGATGGGCGCAGGCCCCTTTGCAACAGCCGCCGCAGGGGGTAAAACGGCGGGGATATTTACATTTGTCAGCCGGGAATGTCGAGATGACCGAGAGCACCAAGTATCTGCTGTCCGAGGATCGCCTGCCGAAGGCCTGGTACAACCTCAACGCCGACCTGCCGGTGCCGACGCCGCCGCCCTTGCATCCCGGCACCGGCCAGCCCATCGGCCCCGACGACCTTGCTCCCATCTTTCCCATGGCAGTGATCGCTCAGGAGGTCACCACCGAGCGGTGGGTCGAGATTCCCGAGCCGGTGCGCGAGATTTATCGCCTGTGGCGGCCGTCGCCGCTGATTCGGGCGCGGCGGCTGGAGAGGGCGCTGGGCACCCCGGCCAAGATCTATTTCAAGTACGAGGGCGTCAGCCCCGCCGGCAGCCACAAGCCCAACACCTCGGTGCCGCAGGCCTTCTACAACAAGCAAGAAGGGGTCAAGCGGCTGGCGACCGAGACCGGCGCCGGTCAGTGGGGGTCTTCGCTGGCCTTCGCCGGCTCGCTGTTCGGCTTGGAGGTCGAGGTCTTCATGGTCAAGATCTCCTACGAGCAAAAGCCCTATCGCCGCGCCCTGATGGAGACCTATGGCGCCAAGTGCATCGCCAGCCCGTCATCGCTGACCCATGCCGGCCGGTCCATCCTGGAAAAGGACCCCCATTCCAATGGCTCGCTCGGCATCGCCATCTCGGAGGCGGTCGAGGTCGCCGCTTCGCGCGATGACACCAAATACGCGCTGGGCAGCGTGCTCAACCATGTCTGCCTCCACCAGACCATCATCGGCGAAGAGGCGATGATGCAGATGGAGATGGCTGGCGATCAGCCCGACATCGTCATCGCCTGCACCGGCGGCGGCTCCAACTTCGCCGGTCTGGCCTTCCCCTATATCCGCGAGAATCTGAAAGGCGGCAAGGTCCGGGTGATCGGAGTGGAGCCCGCCTCCTGCCCGACCCTGACCAAGGGGCTGTACGCCTATGATTTTGGCGATACCGGCAAGCTGACGCCGCTGGTCAAGATGCACACCCTGGGGGCCACCTTCATGCCGCCAGGCTCCCATGCCGGCGGCCTGCGCTATCACGGCATGGCGCCCATGGTCAGCCATGTCAAGGAACTGGGCCTGATGGAGGCGCGCTCCTACCACCAGACCGAGTGCTTTGCCGCCGCCGTCCAGTTCGCCCGCGCCGAAGGCATCGTGCCGGCTCCGGAATCGTCACATGCGGTTAAGGCGGCGATCGACGAGGCGCTGCGCTGCAAGGCCGAGGGCAAGTCCGAGAGCATCTTGTTCAACCTTTCGGGCCATGGCCATTTCGACATGCAGTCCTATACCGACTATTTCGCCGGCAAGCTGAAGGACAACACCTATGATCAGGCGGCGCTGGACGCCGCCCTGGCTGAATTGCCCAAGGTGGGGTAAGGCAAAAAATAAGGCCGGCGGGTTTCCCCGCCGGCCCAGTTGTGGCTCCCTCGTCAGCCAAGGACGGACCGGCGGTCCTCCATGATCCGGCGAAGGATCGGGGTTAGAATCAGTTCCATGGCCAGCCCCATTTTGCCGCCAGGCACCACGATGGTGTTGCGCCGGCTCATCCAGGAGTCTTTCAGCATCTGGAGCAGAAAGGGGAAGTCGACCCGGAAGCGGTCGGGTTTGCGAAAGCGGATCACCACCAGACTCTCGTCGGCGGTGGGGATGTCGCGGGCGATGATGGGGTCCGAGGTATCGACGATGGGAACCCGCTGGAAGTTGATATCGGTCAGCTTGAACTGCGGCACGATGTAGTGAACGTAGTCGTGCATGCGGCGCAAGATGGTGTCCATCACCGCCTCCTCGGAATAGCCGCGCTGGCGGGTGTCGCGGTGGATCTTTTGAATCCATTCCAGGTTGATCACCGGGACCACGCCGATCTTGAGGTCGGCATGCTGGGCGACGTTGACGTCCTTGGTGGCGACGCAGCCGTGCAGGCCTTCGTAGAACAGGCAGTCGGTATCCTCGGGGATGTCCTCCCAGGGGGTGAACTCGCCGGAACCGATGCCCAGATGGGAGAAGCGGGCGGCTTCCTCGTCATTGTGGACGTAAAGCCGCCGACGGCCACGGCCGGTGTCGCCATAGGTGCCGAACAGCTCTTCCAACTCGGTGAACAGATTGGCGTCGGGGCCGAAATGGCTGAAGGTGCGGCTGGCCTTTTTCTCGGCCTCGGCCATGGCCTTTTTCATGTCGACGCGGTTGTAGCGGTGGAAGCTATCCCCCTCGACGATGGCCGGCTTGATGCCTTCGCGCCGGAACATGTGCTCGAACGCTTCCTTGACGGTGCTGGTGCCGGCCCCGGATGATCCGGTAATGGCGATGATGGGATGCTTCCTGGACACGATGTGGCTCTCCTCTCTGCCGGTGATGCGGGCTTGTGATCGCCCGCTACAGCCGAAATTCCGTCGGTCTCAGCCAATGCGCAGCTTTTCCCGCCAGCCGGGGTACAACGCGTCGGCATCGCCGGAGAAGGACTCGAACGCCCCCTTCAACTCGGGATGGTCCTTGGCGTAGTCAAGCAGGTCGATCCCGTCGAGCCAAGCCTGATGCGCCTGTCGCAGCGACATGGCCCCGGCCACCGGGCCGTCCTTGTGGCCGAAAGCGCCGCCGCCCGAGGTCTGGATGACGTTGGAGTGGCCGAGATTGGTGAAGAAGCCGGGAAGGCGAAGCGCATTCATTCCGCCCGAGATGATGGGGGTGCAGGCTTTCATGCCGCACCAGTCCTGGCGGAAATACGGTCCTTCGGCGACGTCGCGCTCCAGCATGTAGGCCACCATCTTTTCGGTGGGGTCCCCCTCCATCTTGCCATAGCCCATGGTGCCGGTGTGGATTCCGCTGGAGCCCAGCAGGCGGGCCATCTTCATGTGGACCAGCACGGAGTAGCCGCGCTTGGACTGATTGCTGGTGACGGCGCCGTGGCCGGCCCGATGATAGTGCAGGAACTGGCTGGGGAAGTTGCGGCGACATGTGGTCACCGCGGTGGGGCCGGCGACATAGCCGTCCACCAGGAAGGCCACATGGCTGGCATTTTCGGCGAAAGTCTCCAAGATGTAGTGACCGCGCGCCAGCATCTCGGCCGGATCGTCGGCGGTGATGTTGGCCGAGAACAGCTTGGCCTGACCGGTCTCGTCCTGAGCCCGTTTCATGGAATCGGCCACCAGCCGGATGGTTTCCTTCAGCGGCGCGAAGACCTGATTGCCCTGGGGCTCGTCGTTTTTGATGAAATCTCCGCCCAGCCAGAACTGGTAGCAGGCGTCGGCGAAGGGCTGGGGGCGCAGGCCCAGCTTCGGCTTGATGATGGTGCCGACCACCATGCCGCCATTCTCCTGCGGCCGTCCCAGCACCCGCCACATATCGGCGATGTTGCAGGCGGGGCCGTCGAACAACTGGAGGTATTTGGGCGGGACGTAAAAGTCGACCATCTTGGCGTATTCGACATCCGACATGCCCTGGTTGTTGCCGATGGTCAGCGTCAGGAATGACGCGATCATGGCGCGGCCGTCGATGATGTTGCGGTCGAACAGGTCCACCGGATAGGCGATCTTCATCAACTCGTGCGGTTCATCGATCTGGTAGACCAGGGCATCGACCCCACGGGTGAAGTCGTCGGTGGTGCAGACCTCGACATTGGTGCCGGTGGAGGACTCGGCGGCGAAGTGGGCGGCGGTGGCAAGGTAGCCGTGGCCGGATTTCGGCTTCATGCGATAGGCGCAGAGCACATGGCGCCCGCCTTCGATCAGGCTCTCTTCCCTAAGGCTGAGATTGGCGTATCGCTTGGACTGATCCATGGTCGGAGTTCTCCCTTGAACGATCACCGTCCCGGTTGGGGACGCTCTTTGGTCGCTGTCGATGACAATGCCCACTCTGCCTTGGCAGTAGCGGAGGGAGAACACCCGAGCGGGGAGTGCATGAAATTACATAGGTGGTGAAAATCCCGCCCGGATGGGGTGGGTAGGGTAGGGGCTAGACCGCCTTGGAGTGCCGCTGTTCCCCCGCCTTGAGATAGCGGTCGAAGGCGGCGCAGACCGCGCGCACCAGGGTGCGGCCGTCATGGGTTACCGCGATGCGGTGGCCGTCGACCACCACCAGGCCATCGGCCTGTAAGGGGGCGAGGCTGTTCAGCTCGGCCTCGAACTGGTCGGCGCTGACGCCATGGCGGCCGGCGACGGCGTCCAGGTCGATTTCCAGGTCGCACATCAGGCGTTCAATGATCTCGCGCCGCAGGCGGTCGTCATCGCTGATGGCAATCCCGCGTGAGGTGGCGAGCTGGCCGTCGGCGATGCTGCGCTGATAGGCGTGAACCTCGCCCTCATTGACCACATAGCCCTGGGGCAGCGATCCGATACCCGATGCGCCGAGGCCGATCAGGGTGGTGGCGCTGTCGGTGGTGTAGCCCTGGAAGTTGCGGTGCAGCCGCTTGTTCTTCAGCGCGACGGCCATGGCGTCGTCGGGAGCAGCGAAGTGGTCGAGGCCGATCTGGACATAGCCGTGGGTTTCGGTCAGCAGCTTGCAGCCCTGCTCGTATTGCTGCCAGCGGGTATTGGTGTCAGGCAGGGTCTCGTCCGGGATCAGGCGCATGTGCTTTTTCATCCACGGCACATGGGCATAGCCGAACAGCGCCACCCGGCGGGGCGCGAAGCCCTTGATGGAGGTGTCGATGGTCTCCAGCAACCCGTCCAGAGTCTGATGCGGCAGGCCGTAGATCAGATCGATATTGACCTCGGGCACGCCGTATTCGCGCAGCCAGCCCACCACCCGGTCGGTGACCTCGTAGGGCTGGATGCGGTTGATGGCCTGCTGCACCTTGGGGTCGAGATCCTGCACGCCGATGGAGGCCCGCGTCACGCCGGCGCCGGCCATGGCCTTGACATAGGCCTCGTCGGCGGTGCGGGGGTCCAGTTCTACCGCCACTTCGGCCCCGTCTTTCAGCAGGAAGCGGCTTTTCAGCAGATCGATGGTGCGCACGAAGTCGTCGGATTTGAGGATGGTCGGGCTGCCGCCGCCGAAATGGATATGACGCGCCGTCATGCGGCCGGGCAGGGCGTCGGCCACCAGTTCGATCTCGCGCCACAGGGCCTCCATATAGGCGGCGACCGGGCCGTAGCGCTTGGTGATCTTGGTATGGCAGCCGCAGAACCAGCACATTTCAGCGCAAAAGGCGATGTGGAGGTAGAGCGACAGCTCCAGCTTTGGGTCGATGCCGCTCAACCAGCCGCGATAGGTCTCGCCGGTCACGCCGGGGTGGAAATGCGGCGCGGTGGGGTAGGAGGTATAGCGGGGGACGCGAAGGTCATACTTGGCCGCGAGATCGGGGCGCATGGGTCACTGGTCCTGATAAAGCCGGGTTGGAACCCTACTCCCGACTACAAGCGGTTTGCAATGGCGAGATGGGGGAAGAATTTGCGGTCCTCCGACAGCATGTGCTTGGCGACCACGTCATAGGCGAGGAAGTTGAAGAGATCGCCCACCGCCAACTCGCCGATGGCGAATTTCTCTGACATCTCGATGGCCTGGGCGGTCAGCGTGCGGTGGATGCCGGCGTGGTGATCGGCCTCGGCATAACTGGCGGCGCGGAAGATGCCTTCCTCATCGTTGAAATGGGTCAGCAGGTCGGTCAGCAAGGCTTCGATCATGGGGACGACCTCGGCCTTCGGGTGGTCGGCGATGATGGCGCCAAGCAGGGTGTTGGCGTGCGCGAACAATCCACGATGCTGGGCGTCGAGTTCGATCCGACCGGATTCGTATGCGTTGCGCCAGACCAGATGCAGGAAATCGAGGTCGAGCAGTTCCGCTTCCTCCGCCTCCCGGACGTCGGACACATCCGAGACCACGCGGTTGCGGCCCGCCTGCTTGGCGGAATACAGGGCGGCATCGGCACGCGCCAGCCATGCGTCCCAGGTCTCGGCCGGTCGACACTCGGCGACGCCAAAGCTGGCGGTGGCCTGTCCCACATGCATGAAGTGGTGCGCGACCATGGCGGTGCGGATGCGTTCGGCGAGCAGGCTGGCGATCATCAGGCCGCTATTGGGCGTGACGATCACGAACTCTTCGCCGCCCCAGCGCCCCAGCATGTCGGTGGCGCGCATGCATTGGCGGGCGATGTCGCAGAACTCGCGCAGGACCGCATCCCCGGCCGCGTGGCCGTGGGTGTCGTTGATCTGCTTGAAGTGGTCCAGGTCGATGAAGATCACCGCCACGGGATGGGCATAGCGCTCCATCCGCAGCATTTCCTGCTGGGCGATCTCGGCCAGGCATCGCCGGTTCCATGCACCGGTCAGGGTGTCGCGCATGGCCAGCCGCTCCAACTCCTGATGGGCGGCGGCAAGGTTGGCGTTGGAGGTGGCGAGTTCCTGGTTGAGGGCTTCCAGGTCGCGGCTGCGTTCCGCCAGCGACTGTTCCGCCAATTTGCGTTCCGTGATGTCGGCGACCACGCAGACCAGCCCGGCCAGGTGGCCCTGATCGGCCTTCATGCGCCTGGCGGTCAGTTGCCCCCAGAAGCTGGTCCCGTCCTCCCGCAGATACCGGCGTTCGAGATTGACGTTGGCGATATCGTCGGCCAGATGCTTCAGCATGTTCCGCTTGGCGGCTTTGCGTTCCGAGGGGTGGACAAGGTTGACGTAGTCGCTGCCGATCAGGCTTTGCATCGGCAGGCTGAACATTTCCGACATGCGGTGATTGGCGTGGCCGATGGTGCCGTCGGCGCTGATGAAGAAAATCGCGACGCTTGACGTGTCGTAGATCAGGCGAAGCAGGGTTTCCCGATTGCGTAAGGTTTCTTCGACCGCCTTGCGCTCGGTGATGTCGCGGACGACGGCCTGAAGGATTCGCCGCCCGTCCAATTCCATGGCGCTGAGTAGAACTTCCGCCGGGTAGACGGCGCCGGTATCGGCCCGCCGATGCGCCCATTCGAACTGAAG
Organism: Phaeospirillum sp.; assembly: GCA_030651575.1. GTDB lineage: Bacteria > Pseudomonadota > Alphaproteobacteria > Rhodospirillales > Magnetospirillaceae > Phaeospirillum. The sequence goes on along the minus strand of JAUSFB010000049.1, from coordinate 24,990 downwards.
CCGGCCGGTTCGCATGGCCGTGGCGATTTTCTGGTTGGCGAGAGTCTGGGAGTCGGTACCGCAAGGCTGGACCGGCGGCGACATATCCGCCGGGTGTTTCGAGCAGAACTCTTTTTGCGTGGCACAACCGAAGATCGCCAGCGCGGCCGCGTTGCAGTCGATGAAGCCGTCCTGGTCCAGCAGCATGATCGCATCGTAGGTGGAATCGTAAATGGTGCGGAGCTTGGTTTCGGATCGGCGAAGGGCCTCCTCCGCCAGCTTGCGCTCGGTGATGTCGCGCCACAGGGTGTGAAGAATAAGCTCGCCCCCCACTGTGATGGGGGTCAGGGTGACCTCGACCGGAATGGGGGAGGAGTCGGCCCTGACATGGACCCATTCAAACCGGTGAAAGCCCTCTCGCAGGGCGGTGGCGATCATTTCCGCCGCTTTTTCCTCGGAAGCCCGGCCATCGGGTTGGCGGGCGGGAGAAATTTCGCTGGGACGCCGGTTAAGGAACTCCACCTTGGTGTGGTGGCCGAGCAGTTTCAGCGTGGCGGTGTTGCAATCGACGAACTGTCCGCCCCGCAGCAGCAGGATCGGGTCGTTCATGCCCTCGAAGATGCAACGGAACAATTCATCGCCGTCACGCCGGGAGTGCCCGGCGCGGTTGTCGGTCAGCGTCTTCCTTTTGGTGGTCCGGTTGATGTTGCGCACTCCCGCTGGCCGGTCTGTCATGCCGGCCTTTGGTCGAGGATACGCGCTATATCGAAGGTCATTGTGTGAACGTGTTCACACAATGAAGAGATGAAAATAAATTACTACATATATGACTGAATTAAGAACAATGTTGGCCGCATGGCGGATTTATGATTTTGCGCGGCTGGCGCGTGGGAGGCTTAATGAAGCAGCCTGAGCGGCTGTGGAGTGAAACAAATGTTTCGGACGACAAACCGTTGGGCCTTGCCGGTGGCTGGGCAGGGCCGCGTACCGCCGTGAATGCGATAGCGTGCTGGCTGGCCCCGCTGGCGTTGGGGGAGGAGGCGCGGGCGGCGGCTCTCGCATTGCTGTCGCCCGACGAAACGGCCCGCGCCAACCGCTTTCGCTCCGAGCGGGATCGCTGGCGCTTCGTGGCGGCGCGGGCATCGCTTCGCGTCCTGCTGGGGCAGGCGGTGGGGCGGGAGCCAGGGCGGCTGGGATTCATCCTGGGGCCGGGGGGCAAGCCGGAACTGGATGGCTTTCCGATCCGGTTCAATCTGTCTCATAGCGGTGACTGGGCCGCGATCGCTTTTTCCTCGGGGGGAGAGGTCGGGGTGGATATCGAGGAAGTCCACTTCCTTGACGATTTGGACGGCATGATCTCCACGTCCTGCTCGCCCCGCGAGGCCGCCGCCTTGGCCGAGATTCCGCCATCGGAGCGTCTGGAGGCGTTCTTTCAGGTCTGGACGCGCAAGGAAGCCTATCTCAAGGCGCTGGGGACCGGTCTGGCCAAGCCGCTGGAGTCGTTCTCGGTCACAGTCACTCCCGGCATGCCGCCTCGGTTGGAGGAGGGGGGAGACGGTGCGGTCTCCTTGATGGATCTGTCGGGGCTGGCCGGCTATCGCGGTGCGCTTGTATGCCTGAGGCGCTGCGATTCGTTCAATGTGATGTCGGCGGTCGGGATTTTTGGTGTGTAATGTTGCGTTCGGCTCCCAATATTTTCTTCTATACGGGGGGGTGATCCTCCGATCAGACTCGGACGCTTGCCGTGGTCGTATCGGAAACCATGCCGACGGCGTCGAGGAATATTTCAATGCAACGATTGAAATGGGTCGCGGCCTTCGTGGCCATTCTGCTGGTCTATAATGCAGCCCTGGGTGGATTGGCCTGGTGGCAGCGGAGCGACCTGCTTGGCGATTCCCTGCGCGAGGCTGTGGTGGTGGCCGAAATTCTGGCCAACGATGTTGAAAGCAGCATTGATCGGGTCGACCGGACACTGTCTGGGGTGGGCGAGGTTCTGCGCGCCTTGCCGTCAACGCAGGAACTTCACGATCCCTATGCCCACCGGTTTCTCATTCGCCGCCACGCCATCTCTCCGGTATTGCGGTCGCTGTTCCTGGTCGGTCCCGATGGGAAATTGCGTAATTCCTCGTCCATGCCGCAGATCGCTCCTATCGATGTGTCTGATCGGGATTATTTCAAGGCCCATCTTAAGGGCGGCAATGACGGCATTTTCATCGGTCCGGCCATTAAGGACCGCATTGATAGCAATTGGCTGATTCCGGTCAGCCAGGCTGTCGAGGATCAATTCGGCCGCGTCGCCATGGTCGTCGGCGGTTTCCTGATCCCCGAGGCCATCGAACAGATGATCGCATCCCACCGGTTGCCCGATGGTTTTCGGGTGGCGATCACCCTACGCGACGGCAGCCCCATCGGGTGCTGGGGCATCCCGTCTTGTCCCGTGGACCTGGAAAATAATGGCCCAGCCATTGCCGGGAGTTTTCCGACCGTCGAGCGGGCCAACGGAGCGTTTGTTTCCTACCTGCCGGGAAAGGTCGGCGTCGGGGCCTTCGTGCGAGAGGAAAGGTACGGAATCGCCGTGGCGGTTCAGGCCGACAACGAACAAATCCTCCGGTCGTGGAAATCGAAGCTGTGGCTGATGCTGGGCCTAGCGGTTCTCGGCAGCATCGGTCTGGCCGGGGGGACTGTCGCCCTGCATCACCAGATGCGCCATCGCCGCTTGGCCATGCTTCAATTGGAGCAGGCCAACGCCTTCCTGGAAACCAAGGTCGCCGAACGAGTGAAGGATCTGACCGAGGGCGAGGAGCGGATGCGGGGCTTCATCATGGCGGCCCGCGACGCGGTGGTGATCATCGACCAGTGCGGCATCATCAGCGAGTTCAATCCCTCGGCGACGGAATTGTTCGGTTATTCCGCCGACGAGGTTCGGGGCCAAAGCGTCAATATGCTGATGCCCGACAATTACGCCAGGGAGCATGACGGCCATCTGAAAAAAGGCAAGCCCTCCGGGCTGCGGGCCATCGGCCGGGGTCGGGAAATGGTCGGGCGGCGCAAGAACGGCAGCGAGTTCCCCATCGAGCTGACGGTCGGCACCCATCCCATGGGTGGTGGTCGCGTTCATGTGGGGGTGATCCGCGACATCACCGAGCGCAAGGCCAACGAGGACACCTTGCGGCGGCTGGCCAACACCGATGGGCTGACCGGGGTGCTGAACCGCCGGTCCTTCACCGAGGAAGGCAATCGCCTGTTCACCCTGGCCGAGCGCCATGGCCGCGATTTGGCGGTGCTGATGATCGATGCCGATCACTTCAAGGTGGTCAACGACACCCATGGCCACGACATCGGCGACGTCGTCCTGAAGGCGTTGGCGCGGGAGGTGGTCTCGGTCCTGCGCACCTCTGATATCTTCGGGCGCCTGGGGGGCGAGGAGTTCGCGGCCCTATTGCCGGAAACCGACCCGGTCGGAGCCGAGGATCTGGCCTGGAAGGTGGTCGAGGCCGTGCGCGGATTGTCGGTTCCGTTGCCCGGTGGGGGTACTTTGACCTTCACCATCAGTGTCGGCATCGGCTGTCGGCACGACGGAATTCCCAACCTGGACGCGGTGTTGAAGGAATCCGACAAGGCGCTCTATGTCGCCAAACAGAGCGGGCGCAACCGGGCCGTAAGGCAAGCCCCCGTGGATATGAAATGAAAAAGGGCAATTGTTCCTTGATTCCTGGAGGACTGAATGGATCGGCACGCTCATTGGCAGGGAGTCTACGAGGATAAGGGGGAAACCGAGGTCAGCTGGTTTCAGGAGCATCCCGCGTCCTCGCTTGCTCTGATTCGCGATACCGGCCTGGGCTCCGATGCCCGGATCATCGATATCGGCGGCGGCGCTTCGCGTCTGGTCGATCATCTGATCGAGCTGGGGTTCCGGTCCATCGCCGTTCTCGATATCGCTTCGGCGGCGCTGGAGCAAGCGCGCCATCGCCTTGGCGAGCGGGCCGCCCAGGTGGAATGGCTGGTCGCCGATGTGACTGCCTGGACGCCGCCGGCCCGGTTCGATCTGTGGCATGACCGTGCCGTGTTTCACTTCCTCACCGATCCCGCCGACCGGGCCGCCTATGCCGCCACCATGGCCGCCGCCGTGCCGAAAGGCGGGCATGCCATCATCGGCACCTTTGCCCTTGACGGTCCCGAACGGTGCAGCGGTTTGCCGATCCGCCGCTATGACGCTGATGGCCTTGCCGCCGAGTTTTCCCGGAATTTCGATCCGGTCGCCGCCATGGCCGAGGACCACTTCACGCCGGCCGGCAAGGTCCAGAGGTTCCTGTTCCGCCGTTTGCGGAGGCGCTAGCGCCTCCGCAAGCCTCTGCACGACCATACTCTGATGGTGCTGACCCAGGTCGCAGCGGGACAAACTGGGGTTGTTGGTGGCGACGATGCTGCTACGACCAAGAGGTTAGGCGCTTGGTGGGTATATTGGGGAGAAGAGGAACGGCTACGCTCGTGCGGCAAAGGCATATTGCACGCCATCTTTCAGCAGCTTGGCGAAGGCATCGACCGGAATCGGCCGGGTGAACAGGTAGCCCTGGGCGAACTCGCAGCCGTTTGCGCGCAGGAAGGCCAATTGCTCGGCGGTCTCCACCCCTTCGGCAACAATTTCCAGGTCGAGACTGTGGGCCATGGCGATGATGGCCTGGGTCAGCGCCTTGTCCTGGCTGTGTTCGGTCACCTTGGAGATGAAGGAGCGGTCGATCTTGAGCACGTCGAAAGGAAACGACGTCAGGTAGCTCATGGAGGAGTAGCCGGTGCCGAAATCGTCGATGGAGAACCGCAGTCCCATCCCCTTGAGATCCCCCAGCAGGGTCAGGGTATGGGGCGACTGGTCGAGCAACAGGCGCTCGGTGACCTCCAATTCGAGCAAGCCGGCTGCAACGCCGTGGGCGCCAAGCGCATTGCCCACCACGTCCAGCAAGGCGCGGTCGGCCAGTTGGCGCGAGGATACATTGATCGCCACCCGCACTGGCGGCAGGCCCTGCTTCGCCCATTGCGCCATGTCGCGGCAGACGGTCTCGATCACCCAGGCGCCGATGGAAACGATCAGCCCGGTTTCCTCGGCGATGGGAATGAAGTGATCGGGCATGACCGGCCCCAATTCGGAACTGGTCCAACGCAACAAAGCCTCCGCCGCCAGGATGCGCCCGGAGGGCACATCCACCAGCGGGTGGTAGTAGACCTGAAATTCACCCTGGGCCAACGCATGGCGCAGGTTGGCTTCGATGGCCAAACGCCGCCGCGCGCTGGCGTCCAGTTCCGGGGTAAAGAACCGCCAGCCGCCGCGCCCCTCGGCATCGGCGGATGGTATGGCGGCGGTGGCGCTGCGCAGCAGATCCTGCGCGGTGACGCCGTTCCCGGGAAAGATGGCGATGCCGATGCTGGCGGAGATGAAAATCTCGTCGCCGCCAATGATAAAAGGGGCTTCAAGCCGCTCGCAAATCCGCGCCGCCACCGCCTGGGGCGAGTGCGATTCGCTGGCATCCGACAGCACCATCACGAACTCGTCGTTTCCCACCCGCGCCACCGTATCGGCCTGACGTTGCTCGATCAGCAGGCGCTTGGCGACCTGACGCAGCACTTCGTCGCCGGCGTCGTGGCCCATGGTGTCGTTGACCGCCTTGAAGCGGTCAAGGTCCACCAGCATCACCGCGATCTGGCCATTATTCCGGTTGGCCAAGGCCATGGCCTGGCCGAGGCGGTCCAGCACCAGCATACGGTTGGGCAGGCCGGTCAGGGAATCGTAATTGGCCTGCCATTCCAGCCGGGCCTCGTATTCCCTGTGTAGGGTGATGTCTTCGGTAATCGCCACGAAATTGGTGATCGCGCCGGACGAATCGCGGATCGGCGAGATCAGCGCCTGCTCCCATACCAAGGTGCCGTCCTTCCTGCGATTCTGGAATGTGCCGCGCCATTCATTGCCGGAGGTGATGGTGTCCCAAAGCTCCTGGTGCATCTCCGGCGACGCGTCGCCGGATTCGAGAATGCTGGGGCGCTTGCCGATCGCCTCGTCGGGACGGTAGCCGGTGGTCTCGGTGAATTTGGGATTGACGTATTCGATGATGCCGCTGCGGTCGGTGATTACCACCGATGTCGGGCTTTGCCGGATCACCATGGATGTTTTGCGGACTTCGTCGGTCAGCCATAGCGACACTTCGGCCAGGGTCTTGCTGGCGCGGTAGGAGGCCAGCAGATTGCGCATTCTTGCCGCGAACTCCACATGGTCGATGGGCTTGCTCAGGAAATCGGTGGCGCCGATCTGCAAGGCCATGTAGCGGACGTCGACGTCCTCGGTCGAGGTGACCATCACCACCGGAATCGCCGCCTTGCTCTTGTCGTCGCGGAAGGCCTCGATGATGCTGAGGCCGTTGGGCGGCGGCATCTCGTAATCGACGATCAGCAGGTCGAGGTCGTTGTTCAGGCACCAGGACAGCGCCTGGGCCGAGTCGGTGAAGCCGACGGGTTGGCACCCTTCGATAGTTTCGAGCAGTTGAAGCATCAGGGCGACGGCGCTGGCGCTGTCGTCGATGACGACCGCCCGCTGGGCCGCGATGACGGGGCTGGGGAGGCTCATGATTCGTTCGCCCGGCGGATTTCGGCGGCCAGCAGGCCGAGAGGAACCACCCTGTCGGCGGCGCCTCGGGCGATGGCTTCCTTGGGCATGCCGAACACGACGCAGGTCTCCTCGTTCTGGGCGATGGTCAGCGCCCCGGCGTTGCGCATCTCCAGCAGGCCGTTGGCGCCGTCGTCACCCATGCCGGTCATGATGATCCCGACCGCGTTGGCGCCAGCGAACTGAGCAGCGGAGCGGAACAGCACGTCCACTGAGGGACGGTGACGCGATACCAGGGGGCCGTCCTTGACGCTGACGTGATAGCGGGCGCCATTGCGCTGGAGCATGGTGTGGCGACTGCCGGGGGCGATCAGCACATGGCCGCGCAGCACGGGATCGCCGTCGACGGCTTCCTTGACCGTTACCTGGCACAGGCTGTCGAGGCGTCGGGCGAAGGCGGCGGTGAACAACTCCGGCATGTGCTGGACTACGACGATGCCGGGGCAATCCATGGGCAAGGCTTCCAACACCTCCCGTAACGATTCGGTGCCGCCGGTGGAGGCGCCGATGCACACCACCTTTTCGGTGGTGCGGGCCATGGCGCGATTGCCCGGCGGCGGCATCATGACGTCGGCGTTCAGCTTCTTGGCCGAGCCCAGTTTCTGGTTGCCCCGATCCACCCGTCTGGCGGGGAGTTTCTGGAGCCGGGCCTGGGCCGCCGCCTTGACCGCGTCGCAGATCGACTCGGCGGATTCGCGGAGAAATTCGCTGGTTCCCATTTTGGGCTTGAGAATGACATCGACCGCGCCGGCTTCCAGGGCCTGCATCAAGGTGTCGGATCTTTCCTCGGGCAGCGAGGAGCAGATCACCACCGGGATGGGCCGCTGGCTCATGATCTTGCGCAGGAAGGTGATGCCGTCCATGCGCGGCATCTCGATATCCAAGGTGATGACGTCTGGGGTTTCGTGGGCGATTTGCCGGGCGGCGGCATAGGGATCTGTGGCGGTCGCCATGACTTCGATGGCGGGGTCGTTGCCCAGGATGTCGGCCAGGGTCTGGCGGACGCTGGCGGAATCGTCGACGATCAGCACTTTGATCTTCTTCATGTCACTTCCGCCTGAAAATGGAGTGCCCCAACGGATCCAGCGGCACGGTCATTCCGGTGATGCTGTCGGTATGGCCTAAGATGAGGTAGCCGCCGGGGCGTAAATGCGCACTCAATTGCCGCACCACCGCCTCCTGCGTCTCGCGGTCGAAATAGATCAGCAGGTTGCGGCAGAAGATGACGTCCATGTCGCGCTCGACCGGATAGCGGTCGTCGACCAGATTGATGCGGGCGAAGCGGACGAGATTGCGGATCTCCGGCGCCATCCGCACCACTTTGTTGGTTGGGTTGTTGGAGCGCAGCAGATAGCGTTGGCGCATGACGACCGGCACCGGTTCGACCATCTCCTCGGGAAAAACCGCCCGCGCCGCGGTGGCCAGCACCTCGGTGGAAATGTCGCTGGCCAGGATCGAGAACCGCAAGTCGGGTCTGTTGAGGGCGAAGTCGCTCAACACCATGGCCAGGGTGTAGGGCTCGGCCCCGATGGAGCAGGCGGCGCTCCAGAATTTGACGGCATGGCCGGCCTCGATGAATTCCGGCAGCGCGGTCCGGGTAATGAAGTTGAAATGCGCCGGTTCGCGAAAGAAGTCGGTCTTGTTGGTGGTGAGGGCGTCGATCAGATTGACCACTTCGTCGTCGCAATCTCCGTGATCGAAAATCGAGGCGATGTAAGCGGAAATGGTGCCGAGGCCAAGGGCTCGAACCCGCCGATACAGGCGCCCCTCGACCATGGTCTTTTTCGACGGGGTCAGCTTGATGCCGGTCGCCGACAGGATGAACGAGGCAACCCGCTCGAAATCGGCATTGTCGAGACGACCGAGGCCTCCGTCGAAATCAGACATCAGAGCCGCTCCGGTGTTTGCCATCTCCCGCCTCCCGCCCGGAGGATCAGCCAAGAACCTTTTTGACGATGGCCAGCAGTTGCTCCTGCTTGAACGGCTTGGTGATCCAGGCGGTGGCGCCGGATTGCTTGGCCTCGGCCTTTTTGCCTTCGTCGGATTCTGTGGTCAGGAAGACGATGGGAACGCCTTTGTAGGCGGGAAGCTTGCGCAATTCCTTGATCAGCGACAGCCCATCCATGTTGGGCATGTTGAGATCGGTCACAACCATGTGAATCTCGGCGGATCCGGCCTTGGTCAGGGCGTCCTTGCCGTCGCAGGCTTCAAGAATCTCGTACCCTGCGCCCGACAGGGTCAGTTTGACCATCTGGCGTACGCTGGCGGAATCATCGACGCTGAGAATTGTCTTCGCCATGGGCCTGTCTCCAGATTGGGTTGATCCAGGGTAGTCGCCCGCAGGGATGAACGGTGAGGCTGCGAACGGCTATGCGTCAGCGGCAAAGGTATATCTCAGCCCAGAACATGCCCTTGGGCCATCAGCGTCGCGGCCTGAGCCCGGTTTTTAGCCCCCAGTTTCTTGTAGATACGGGTGAGTTGGACCTTGACGGTGACTTCCCTCAGATTGAGCAGGCGGGCAATTTCCTTGTTGGATTTCCCTTCCACCACCATCGCCATGATGGTCAGTTCCCGCTCGGCGAAATCGCAGTCATCCGCCGGTGCCGGGTCGGGTGCGGCCACTGGCGCGCAGGGCGAACCGAACATCTCGGCCGGCAGATAGGAGCCTCCCGCCAGTACCACGTTCAGAGCCGAGGCGAAAACCTTGCCGTCCAGGGTCTTGGGCAGGAATCCCTTTGCTCCGACACCGATGCAGACGCTGACTTCCGAGGCGATGGCGACCCCCGACATCACCACCATCGGCGTTCCCCGCGCCTTTGCCACGATGGCCTGAATGCCGTCCCGCCCATTCATTCCCGGCATGGCGTAATCGATCAGCAGAAGGTCGTAATCCGTGGCTGCGGTCAGGATATCCAAGGTTTCGGTGAGAGTGCAGGCAGTCTCGGTTGCTACCCCCGGGAACAGGCGCTCGATCTGTTCGCGGACGGCACTCAGATAGAGGGGGTGATCATCGGCGATGAGTACGCGCATGGAGACCAGGTTGGATTGTTTAATGATCAACTTTGCATCATTTCCCTCCGGCGCACAACATGCGGACATTGCGCCGGATTTCCCGCGGTTACGGCGGAAATATACCTTTGCCGTAGGGAATATCCGACTGTCGTCTGGTACCGCCGTGCCGTCCATCGCACAATTGTAACGAAATATGGGGCTTGAACAGGTGGCGCCAATGGCCCGTATCATTGTAGCGGATGACGAACCCACCCATTTGGAAATGGTCTCGACCATTCTCAAGCGCGCCGGTCATGAGGTGGTGGCGGTGGCTGACGGCAGGGCGTGCCTCAATCGTCTGCAAGAGGGTGGCGTCGACCTGCTGGTGACCGACGTGTTCATGCCCAGCCTGGATGGCTTTCAATTGATGGCGGCAATTCGTGATCGTGGAGTCTGGCTGCCGGTCATCGGCATGACCGGCGGCATGAGGGGGCATGTCGCCCCCTTTACTGATATCATGGCGCGGTTGGGAGCGCGTTCGGTTCTGACCAAACCATTCTCCGGAGAGGACTTGCTGGCAGCGGTTCGATCGGCCATGAGGCCCAATGGAGACGAATGATGGGACGGTGGGCGAGCCTATCCCTGGCGGTTCTGGCCTTCCTGTGGGGACTGGGCATCCCTTCCGTGAAGGCGGAGACGAAGCCGGCGGTAAGCCCCCTTGCCGGCCATCATGGCCATTGCCCTGTTGATCATAAATCGCGACTTGGTTTCCGCCACCCCCGACCTCATCACCCGAGTCGATGCCGAGGGGATCATTCTTTACGTCAACCACGTCATCCGGAGCGTGTTCGGCTTTGACCCCGAGTAGTGCGTCGGGCGGCTCGCTTTCGAGGTGATCCCCCCCGACATCGCCGAGCGCATCAAGAGATTGATGGATGGCGCCAAGTTCCGGGAACTGTGGAGCATGCTGGGAGGAAACGCGACATGACCTCTTCCATCCCCCTCGCCATGGCCAAGGGAGAAATCCTGGTTGTCGAGGATACTCCGGCGTCGCTTGACCTGCTTTCCGAATTGCTGGTTGGCGCTGGATATTCCGTGCGTCAGGCGCCCAACGGGGAACTGGCCCTATGGACGGCACAGTTGCGCCCGCCGGAATTGGTCTTGTTGGATGTCCGCATGCCCGGCATCGACGGCTTCGAGGTTTGCCGCCGGTTGAAGGCGGATCCGAGCAATGCTGAAACTCCCGTGATCTTCCTGTCGGCGCTGGACGCCGTCGAGGACAAGGTGCAAGGCCTGAGACTGGGCGCCGTCGATTACATCACCAAGCCCTATCAGCCCGAGGAAGTCCTGGCCCGTGTCCGTACCCACATCACATTGACCCGCCTGCACAAGGCGTTGGAAAGGGAGAAGATGTTGTTGGAGCAGCGAGTCAATGAACGAACCGCCGATCTGGAGGCGGAGCGCCGGGAGATGGCGCGGGTGCTGGCTGCCCTCGACATGGCCGGCGATGGTATCGCGATCATCGCTGCCGATAACCGGATCACCTACGCCAATCAGGCGATGCTGGGAACCATCGGTCTTGGTCGTCTGGATGAACTGCTCGGCCATGCCTCCGAGAATATTTGTATCGGCGGCGCCCCCATCTTCGATCCGGCCGAGATCGCCCATTCCCGCGCTGCCGTTCGCCGCTTTGGCCGGTGGAGCGGCGAGATCACGCTACGGCTTCCCGGGCGAACCCAGCCACGACGGCTGTTGGTCCATATCAGGGGAGGGGGGGTGGATGGCGAGCGGGTTGCCGTGCTGACCGACGTCACCGAAACGCGCCAGCGCGAGGAGGAGCAACGGCGGCTGGAGCTACAGTTGGAACAGGCTCGCAAGCTGGAGGCGCTGGGTCAGTTGGCGGCCGGAGTTGCCCATGATTTCAACAATCTTCTGGGGGCGATTCTCGGCTTCGCCCAGTTCATCGTCGAAGACACCGGCGCGGACAATCCGTTGCACCGCTACGGCACCCGCATCGTCAAGGCGGGGCAGCAGGCCAAGTCGCTGATCGGGCAGATTCTCGCATTTTCCAATCGTCGCGAAGCGGCCCATGAAGTGGTCGATCTTTGTGCCTTGATCGACGAGAACATGAACATTTTGCGGGCGATCGTGCCCTCCTCCACGACACTCGACTTTCAAACCGAGATCGAGGAACCGGCCATTGCGGCCCATCGCAGCCAGATTACCCAGATCTTGGTTAATCTCACCATAAACGCCAGCGAGGCGCTGCACGGCAAGGCCGGGATTGTCACCATAGAAGTCGGGAAGATCGACTTCACGACCGTATCGATTCGGCGCCTGATGTCCGACCAGGCGGGAGCGCAAGCTCCTCAGTCCCCGATCCAGGTCTGGACGGATGATGACGGTTTTCATCATGCCGGATTCGGCTATCTTCGGCCCGAAGCCCGTTATTTGCGCCTTTCGGTGACCGATACCGGGGACGGCATGAGCTTTGAGACCGTCTCTCATATCTTCGATCCCTTTTTCACCACCAAGGGTAAGACGGGGGGGACCGGACTGGGGCTGGCGGTTGTCCACGGCGCCGTCATCGGCCATGGCGGTGCGATGCTGCTTGGCACAGCCTCCGGGCGGGGAAGCCGTTTCGACATCCTGCTTCCCATGGCCGAGGAGACGGATCAGGCCGAAGCCGCGTCGTCGCCAACATTATCAGTAACTCATCGCGGCTCGATTCTTCTGGTGGACGACAGTTCGGATTTCGGCGACATGCTGATGACCGCCCTGTTCCGCCTGGGCTACGAGATTTCGGTCTGCGACAACCCCAAGGATGCCCTTGGTTATGTGGAGGAAGACCCCGCCGCCTGGGACATGGTCATCACCGATCAGGCCATGCCGGCCATGGCCGGGACCGAATTGGTCGAGGCCATCAAGAAAATACGGCCCGGTTTGCCCTGCATCATCTGCACCGCTTTTCCCGGCAACATCACCCAGGAGATCGCCCGGCACGCCGGCGCCGACGGCTTCGCCACCAAGCCTCTTGATATCGGGCAGTTCTCCGTGATGGTAAAAGATCTGATGGGCTCCTCGGACCGGAAGGGCGCGGAAATTCCCGGCTGACCGAGCCCCGGAAGTCTCGGGCTTCGCCGATCAGTGCCCCCTGGCTTGTTCCGCCGCATGGCGGGCGGCGGCGCGGGCGTGACTGCCCGCCACCATCTTGCGGATCACCACATAGAAGATCGGGGTGAAGATCAGGCCGAATCCGGTCACGCCCAGCATGCCGAAGAATACGGCGGTTCCCAGGCTCTGGCGCATCTCGGCCCCGGCCCCGGTGGCGATAACCAGGGGCAGAACCCCCAGCACGAAGGCCAGCGAGGTCATCAGGATCGGCCGCAGGCGGGTGCGGCCGGCATGGACCGCCGCCTCGATGCGATCCATGCCCTCGGCCTCGGCCTGACGGGCGAATTCGACGATCAGGATGGCGTTCTTGGCCGCCAGTCCGATCAGTACGATGAATCCGATCTGGGCCAGGATGTTGATGGACATGCCCCGGATGATCAGGCCCGATACGGCGGCCAGCAGGCACATGGGCACGATCAGCACCACGGCGGCCGGCAGCGACCAGCTTTCATACTGGGCCGCCAGCAGCAGGAACACGAACAGCACCGAGGCGGCGAACACCAGCAGGCCGTTATTGCCCGCCAGTAGCTCTTGCAGGGCCAGTTCGGTCCATTCGAAGCCGAAGCCTTCGGGCATGCGCTCGACGGCCAAAATCTTCATCTGCTCCAGGGCGTATCCGCTGGCATAGCCCGGCGCGGCCGACCCTTGGACCTCCGCCGCCGGGAACAGGTTATAGCGGGGCACCCGGTAGGGGCCGGTGTCGAAGCGGAAGGTGGTCACCGCGCTTAAGGGTACCATCTGGCCCTTGTCGTTGCGCACCTTGATATTGGCGATATCGGCGACGTCGTGGCGGAACGGCGCGTCGGCCTGGGCGGTGACCCGAAAGGTGCGGCCCAGGAAGTTGAACTCGTTGACGAAGCTTGACCCCAGATAGACCTGCAAGGCCTCGGAGATCCGCTCGGTGGGAACCCCCAGCATCTGGGCGCGGACCCGGTCGATATCGGCGTAGACGTTGGGGGTGCGGGTGTTGAACAGGGTGAATATACCCGACAGGCCCGGGACCTTGTTGGCGGCGGCGGCCATGTCGAGGGCGACGTCCTCCAGCGCCTTGGGGCCGCGCCCGCCCTTGTCTTGCACCATCATCTTGAAGCCGCCGGCAGTGCCGATGCCGCGCACCGGCGGCGGTGCGATGGTGATGATGAAGGCCTCTTGAATCACCGACAGCCGCTTGCGCAGATCGGCGGTGACCACATTGGCTGACAGCCCCTGGGCGGTGCGCTCCTCGAACGGCTTCAGCGGCGTGAAGATGGCGGCGCCGTTGGAGGCGTTGGTGAAGGTGGCGCCGTCCAGGCCGGAAAAGGCCACGGTGTGGGCGACGCCGGGGGTCTCGGCCATGATCTTGGCGGCGTGGCGCACCACCTCGTTGGTGCGCGACAGCGACGCGCCCGGCGGCAGCTGGATGACGGTGATCAGATAGCCCTGATCCATGTCGGGAATAAAGCCCTTGGGGGTCTTGACGAACTCGTACCCGGCCGCGCCGATCAGCCCGGCATAGATCAGCAGCATGATGACGGATTTGCGGACCACGGTGCGGGTCAGGCTGCCATAGCCGCCGGCCAGCCGGTCGAAGCCCTTGTTGAAGCCCCGGAAGAACAGGGTGATGGGGCGCGTCCAGGTGGTGTCGTCGTGGTGGTCGTTGGGGCCATGGCCCCGGAACAGCAGGGCGCACAGGGCCGGCGACAGGGTCAGCGACACGATCAGCGAGATGACCGTCGAGGCGGCGATGGTCACGGCGAACTGGCGAAAGAACTGACCGGAGATGCCGGGGATGAAGGCGGCCGGAATGAACACGGCGCACAGCACCAGGGCGATGGAGATCAGCGCGCCGCCGACCTCATCCATGGTCTGGTGCGAGGCCGAGCGGGAGTTCATGCCGTCGCGCATGTTGCGCTCGACATTCTCGACCACCACGATGGCGTCATCGACCACGATGCCTACCGCCAGCACCAGTCCGAACAGCGACAGGTTGTTGAGCGAATAGCCCAGGGCGCCCAGCACCGCGAAGGTGCCGACCAGCGACACCGGAATGGCGGCCACCGGGATCAGCGAGGCCCGCCAGGTCTGGAGGAACAGGATCACCACCACCACCACCAGCACCACCGCCTCGAAGATGGTCTTGATGACTTCACGGACCGATTGGGCGATGAACTTGGTGGGGTTGTAGGCGATGGTGTAGGTGACGCCTGACGGGAAGGTCCTGGACATCTCCTCGACCTTGGCCAGGATGCGCTCGGCGGTGGCTAGGGCGTTGGAGCCCGGCCGCTGGAACAGCGCCACCGGCACCGCGTTCTTGCCGTCGAGGAAGCCGTTGACGCTGTAATCCTGCGCCCCCAGCTCGACGCGGGCCACGTCCTTCAGCCGCACCATCCGGCCGGCCGGATCGGCCTTGACGATGACGTTCTCGAACTGGGCCGGATCGCTGAGGCGGCCTTGGGTCTGGACCGAAACCTGGAAGGCGCCCTGCTGGGGCACCGGCGGCTGGTCCAGCACGCCGGCGGCGATCTGGATATTTTGGGCCTGCAACGCCTTGACCACCTCGCCGGCGGTCAGGTTGCGGGCGGCGGCCTTGTCGGGGTCGATCCAGATCCGCATGGCGTAGTCGCGGGCGCCGAATACCCGGACGTCGCCGACACCGTCCAGGCGGGCCAGCACATCGATCAGCTGAAGGGTGGCGAAGTTGGACATGTACAGCTGGTCGCGCGACCCATCGGGTGAGTTCAGATGTACGACCATCAGCATGTCGGGCGAGTTCTTGGCCACGGTGACGCCGATGCGCTTGACGTCGTCGGGCAGCCGCGCGGTGGCGATGGCGACCCGGTTCTGGACCAGCACCTGGGCGGTGTCGAGGTTGGTGCCCAGGGCGAAGGTCACCGTCAGCTTCAGGTTGCCGTCGCCGGTCGCCTGGGTGCTGATATACAGCATGTTCTCGACGCCGTTGATCTTCTCTTCCAACGGAGCGGCGACGGTATCGGCGACCACTTGGGCCGAGGCGCCGGGATACGAGGCGCTGACCACGATGGTCGGCGGCGCGATCTCGGGATACTGGGCCACCGGCAGCGCGAAATAGGCGATGCCGCCGATGATGGTGATCAGGACCGACACCACCGTGGCGAAGATCGGGCGGTCGATGAAGAAATGGGACAGGCGCATCCGGGCTACTCGATCTTGCCGGGTTGCGCCGTGACCTTGGCTCCGGGCCTTGCCCGCATCAGGCCGTTGATGACGACCTGATCCTCGGGCGCGAGGCCGCTTTTGATCACCCGCAAGCCGTCTTGAATCGGGCCGAGCTTTACCACTTTGGGCGCGACGGCGCCGTCCTTGACGGTCATCACCAGCTTGCGCGACTGATCGGTGACGATGGCGGTGTCGGGAACCAGCAGGGCGTCGTAGGGATCGGAGGCGGCCATGCGGACCCGGCCAAAGGCGCCGGGGGTAGCTGACCGGTCGGTATTGGCAAGCACAGCGCGGGCGCGGATGGTGCCGGCGCCCCTGTCGATCTGGTTGTCGACAAAGTCGATCTTGCCCTCGTGCGGCCAGCCGGTCTCGTCCGTCAGGCGGATGCCGATGACCGAGCCCATCATGCCGGCCTGCGGTCTGGCCTGCGCCCGGCGCGACTGAACCAGATAGTCGGACTCGCTCATGTCGAAGGAAAAATAGATCGGATCCTGGGACACGATGGTGGTGAGCAGGGTGGGGGATGCGATATTGGGGCCGCCGCTCACCAGATTGCCGATGCTGACCTGACGCGAGCTGATCCGTCCGGACACCGGGGCGGTGACGCGGGTGAACTGAAGGTTCAGTTCGGCGTCACGCAGCGCGGCGCGGGCGGCCTCGACGGTGGCGCCGGCACCGCGCGATTCCTCGGTACGCAGATCCAGCGTGCTTTCGGCCACGAAGTCCTTGCGGTGCAACTCGCCGGCGCGGTTGAGCTGGCGCTTGGCGTATTCCTTGGTGCCGGCCGCCTGATCCAGTTTGGCCCGCGCCGTGATGACCGCGATTTCGTAAGGGCGGGGGTCGATGACGAACAGCAGATCGCCCTTGGCGACCTGCTGACCATCGGTGAAATGAATCTCGGTCAGATAGCCGCTGACCCGAGCCCGGACCTCGACGTAATCCACCGCGGTGAACTGGCCGGTATATTCGCTCCAGTCGGTGACGTTGCGCGCCGCCGGAGCGGCCACCGTCACCGGCGGGCCGCCGGCCGGAGCCGCCGGGGCGGGGGCGGGCGGCGTTCCCGTGAAGGATACGATTCCGGCCGCGACGCCGAGCAGGGCCAAGGCCCCGATCAGGAGCGCGGGCAGAGGGAGGGAAAACCCGTTCGACTTGCTCGACATCAATCCTGATCCGACAAAAACTATACTGAACGGTTTGGTTTTACAGAAAGTGGGGCCGTCCGGTCAACAAGGCATAGGGCAGGGTATGATGGAGGCGGTTTCGGAACAACCGTGCTGGCCATACATTGTGGCGGCGGAGTGAATGGCCTATACTTTCGCGTTAATGAATGACTTTTCAACGAGAGATGATCTTATCATCGCCGACCTGCCGAAGATGGATAAGGGCGATATTCGCCCGCGATCCAGCTGGCGGGCAAGGCTTGCCGCGACCCTGGCGGTGCTCTGCATCCTTTTGTTGACGGTTTGGCAGATCTGGGGCAACTACCGCGAGGTGATCTCCGATCTTGAAACCCTGTCCACGGCCTTGGCCCGGGTGTCGGAGGAGCACATCACCGGTCTGTTGCGCGGCGTCGACGTGGTGTTGTCCGAAGTGGTCGAACTGGTGCCGGAGGACGGCGTTCCCGATCCCGGTGCGTTCAACGCCCTTCTGGCCAAGCGGATGGCCCAGTTCTCTTTCATCCGCAATGTGTTCCTGACCGATTCGAACGGGTTGGTGACAAGCTCGACCGTGGCCGGCATTGTCGGCCTTGACGTGCGTGACCGTGAGTATTTCACGGCCCTGGCTGCCGATCCATCCCGGCATCTGTTCATTTCGCCGCCGCTGCAAAGCCGGGTGCGGAATGTCGTCTCCATCTTTCTGGTTCGCGCCGTTCGCACGGCCGGGGGCAAGTTCCTGGGGATCGCCGTGATCACTATCGACCCCAGTCTGTTCGAGGACGCGCTGCGTTCGGTGGTGCCGGTCGCAGGCGGGCGGGTGGCCCTGATCCGCGACGACGGCATCATCTTGGCGCGCCAGCCCGATCCCCAGATGTGGCGCGGCAAGTCCGTGGTCGATGGAGAGATCTTCCGGGCCGTTTCTTCCGGCCGGTCCTCCGGCATTCTGCTGGGGCGCGGCAAGAGCGACGGTGCCGAACGGGTCGCCTCGTACCGCAAGTTCGAGACCTATCCCCTGATCGTGGCGGTGGGAATCGCCACCCAGCCGGCGTTGGCCCATTGGCGAAGCGAGTCCGCGGCCCATGCCGGGGTAGTCTTTGTTCTGGCGGTGGTTCTGATCGGGTTAGCGACCATGTCGGACCGGCTTCAGGCCGAGCAGCAGCTTGCCCAACTGGCGCTGACCGCCAGCGAGGCCCGTTTTCGCTTGCTGAACGAGCGTTCTCCGGTGGGGATCGTTCAGGCTCGGGCCGACGGATGCTGCCTTTACGCCAACGAGCGATGGCTAAGTCTGACCGGACGTCGCGGCGACGAACTGCTGGGGCGTAAATGGTGCGAGGTGATCGCGGACGAGGATCGGGCGACAGTGGCCGAAGCCTGGGCCGGGCTGGCCCGGAACGGCGGCGATTTCCTGGAGGAAATGCGGATTCAGTCCCCCGATGGGACCATTCGCTGGGTACGGGGCCATGCTTCGGCGTTGGGTGGTTCGGGCGAGGCGGCGGGGCTGGTGGTGACCTTCGAGGACATCACCGCCGCCCAGGAGGACAAGCAGAAGCTGACCCTGTCCGAGGAAAAGTTCGCCAAGGCGTTCCTGGGGAGTCCCGACGCCCTGGTCATTTCGACCATGATCGACGGATCCTATGTGGAGGTTAACACCGCATTTTGCCGGTTGTTGGGCTATGGCCGGGCCGAGTTCATCGGAACCGACGCCAAGACCCTGCGGATCTGGGCCAGGCCGGAGGATCGCGAACGGTTGGTCTCGGCGGCCATACTCGACGGGCAGGTCGAGGGCTTCGAGACCGTGTTGCGCCGCAAGGACGGCAACACCCTGATTGGGTTGATTTCGGTCCAGCAGATCATGGTTGCGGGCGAGCCTTGCCTGTTGTTCATCTGCCGCGATATCAGCGAACAGCGCGCCATGGAGGCGCGCACCCAGACGCTGCTGGCCAAGCTGGACGCCTCCAACAAGGAATTGGAGCAGTTCGCCTACGTCGCCTCCCACGACCTGCAAGAGCCGTTGCGCATGATCGCCGGCTATGCCCAGCTGATCGACCGGCGCTATCGCGGCAAGCTGGATTCCGACGCCGATGAGTTCATCGCCTTCCTGGTCGATGGCGCCAAGCGCATGCAGGGGATGATCCAGGACCTGCTGGAGTATTCGCGGGTCGAACGGTTGGGCGGCGCATTCGTCGAGTTCGACGGGGCCGGGGCGCTGGAGGACGTGCGCGTCAACCTGTCCGTGGCGGTCGGCGACACCAAGGCCAATATCCATATCGGGCCGATGCCGATGGTGACCGCCGACCGGTCGCAGTTCGTCCGACTGTTTCAAAACCTGGTCGGAAACGCCCTTAAATACCGTCACCCCGACCGCGTTCCCGTGATCACGGTCGGTTCCGAGCGTCAGGGGGATGCGTGGGTGTTTTCGGTGGCCGATAATGGCATCGGGATCGGCCCGGAGTATTACGGCCGCATTTTCCAGGTGTTTCAGCGGCTGCACACGCGCGATCAGTATCCGGGTAGCGGCATCGGTCTGGCGATCTGCAAGAAAATCGTCGAGCGGCATGGCGGCCGGATCTGGGTCGAATCCGAGGCCGGAGCGGGGACGGTCTTTTACTTTACCCTGCCGGTCTCTCCCGAACTGTTCACGCCTTGAAACGATGACGACCGGAAGGGAGCCTTCCGGTCGTTTCCCTTTATTGGCCCGGAGTTGCGGCCAAGGGCCGGCGCGGCTCGTGCCGCGAAAGCCAAGCGAACGGAGTTCGCGCCCGGCGACTGAGGGATGATGAATTTATTGGCTTGTCGGTATTACAGCTTGAACACGGTTCGCAGGCCCAGCACGGCGGCATCGGGAATCGAGGTTTCCGGCCGATCGGGCAGGGTGGCGTTGCCGCCGGGGTGGAAGATGTATTGGGCGTCGGGAACGATGGTCCACCACGGCGTGACCTGAAAGCGGTAGGTCACTTCCAGCGCCGCTTCGAAATCATGGTCGGGGGCCGTCGCGGTGCCGAAGCGCCGGGCGTCGGCGTCGCGGGCGGCCAGCGCCGGGCTCATGCTGCCGAAGGCGAATCCGATGGCGGCGACGTCGTCGTCGCGTCCCTCGAACGGCCCCTTGTAGGTCAGGCCGGTGTCGAAGGCGTAGGGCATCTGGTTGCGGTCCTCGGGCAGGATGGTGGCGCGCAGGAAAGCGCCCAAGCCGCCGTCGACGGTACCGGCCTTCTTCCACAGCATCTGGTCGATGATGCCGTAAACCGCCCAGTTGCCACGGTCGGTCTTGGCGGTGCCGGCGGCGGCGCTGCCCAGCGAGACCCCGGCGACGTCATAGCGTTGATCGGTGGCGCGGCCGTTATAGTACCATCCGCCCAGCTTGAGCATGGTGGGCAGGCCACCCGCGTCCTTCTCCTGGTTGATGCCGTAATTGGCCTCGCCGAACCAGACCGGCGGCTGGTCAAGCCGCATGTCGGTGCCGCTGCGATTGCGCTTTTGCGCGTCATTGCCGACATTGGTGCCGGGGGCGATGTTGCCGGTGAAGACGCCGGCCAGGAAGGCCAGCTGATCGGTTGCCTGGACCTTCAGGCGGCTGCCGAGATTGGCGATGGGATAGCCGCTGCCGCCGCTGGGCATATTGGCCGAGAACCCGACCGGCCAGCCGAAGGCGCCGTTGATGAGGTAGGCGGCATAGGTGCTGGTGAAGAACTCTTCCTGCATGGGGACCTGGCCGACCCGCAGCGATACCATGTCGTCGAGAATGCTTTGTTGCAGCCACAGCGAATACAGGCGGGTGGACGGCGCGGCTTCGATATCGCGCACGGTCATCAGGTTGCCGCCCAGGAAGTTGGCGCTCAACTGGCGACCTTCGATGTGGTAGCCGGTCACATGGAACAGGCCGCCCTTCCAGCCCACCGCCTTTTCCAGGTCGGCCTCGACATCGATCTGAAGCAGGGATTCGGCCACCGCCCGGCGGCGAAGGCCGCCCGAAACATTGCCCAGCGTCTCGGCGGTGTAGGTGCCGTTGATCTTGATGCCGCGATCGGCCAGGGTCGGACGCAGGCCGCCCCACTCACCGCTCAGGGTTTCACGCTCCCACAGTCCCTTTTCCTCCGACGCCGCTTCGGCTTCCTCGGCCAAGGCGGGGCGGGGCGCGGTTAGCGGCAGGGCCAGAAGCCCGGCGAGAAAAAGCGGCGCGTAAGCGCGATACCGGCGATAAGTCATATGCCCCCCATTGAAAAATGCAGGCGGATCAAAATTCTATTGTTCCGGAGCAGAGCTAGCGGACGGGGATTCCGCTGTCAAGCGACGTGGATTACTGGGGGCGGGGCCGTTGTTTTTTGGCAACGGTCGCAAAGATTGATGACGTGATGGTTCGCGGGGCGATGAATCCAGTTGCGTGCTTAATATGTGGTCAGTTACTGAGGTGTTGCACATGAACGAGGCACATTCGGCAGGCTGGCTTGGCTCGGCGACAGGATGTTCAAGGGGTAGCCGCTGGCATGTGCATTGCAATATGGGATGTCAGTTTTGTTGTTCCGCGAGGGAGCTTGTGATGGTTGGACTTGATCTCCGGTGCCGCAGCCTGGTTACGGGCGCGATTTTATCCGTCGTTGTCGGCGTGGCGGCGATGCCCGCCTCGGCCGATGTGTCGCTCTATGACAGCGATGGCTTGAAGGTCGATGGCGCCTTCACCGGCGGCATCACCGGCTTCACCTCGCCGGGGACGCAGTTCGGCGCCGGCTCGTGGACCAATAATAGCGGAGCGCCCGGCAAGCGCATCTCCGGCAAGGCGTCCTGGACCGAGTGGTTCTTGACCCCCGAGCTGAAGGCGTCGTTGGAGACCGAGCGGTTCGGCACTTTTTACGGTGATGTCAGCGGTCAGGTCTCCGCCACCGGCGGCGATGGCGATGCCAGCCTGATCTCCACCACCTATGGTCACCCGGTCTTGTTCGGCCTCGAAAACCTCTATGCCGGATGGAAGTCCGCCAAGCTGATCGACGGCCTGGACGAGAATGCCATCGACCTGTCCGGCGGCCGTCAAAGCTTTCGCGTCGCCGACGGCTTTTTGATCAGCAACGGCGTGAACAATCAAGGCCAGCGCGGCATGTTCTGGACCCAGTCCCGCACCGCCTTTGCCCAGACCGGCATCTTGAAGGCCGCCACCGGGCCGGTGCGCGGCGACGTGTTCTATTTGCAGAACCAGTCCAATAACAGCCTCATGCCGGCCGGCCTGATCGACAACGCCAAGACCAAGGTCGTCGGCGGAAATATCGAGTGGTTCGAGAGCGTGGCGTCCGAGGACGGAAAGCCCGCCAGGGATGGCGCTTCGACCTTCGCCGACCGCAAGTGGTATGCGGGCCTGACCTATTTCAACGTGGTCGAGGCCAATAGCGGCGGCAATCTCAGCTTCAACAGCACCGCCAATAACGGTGCCGTCACCAATACCCTGACTTCCAATCGCGAAGGCATGAACGTGATTTCCGCCCATGTCGGCGGCAATATGCTGCCGTTCCTGCCGGATTTCTCGCTCTATGGCAACTATGTCTACGAGAACAACAACACCGCCAAACACAAGGTCAACGCCAACGCGTGGTACCTGGAGCCGGGTTACCAGCTGTCCGACGTGGCGTGGACGCCCAAGCTGTCCTACCGCTATGCCCATTTCAGCGGCGACAACAACCCCAACGACAGCACCAAGAAGGCCTATGACCCCTTCTTTTATAACGCCATCACCCGCGGGTTCGGGACGTGGTTCATCGGCGAGATTGTCGGCAATTACGTCATCTCCAACAGCAACGTGAACATTCATCAGGTGGCGTTTTCGGTCAACCCGATCGATACCGTGAAGTTGAGTGTCCTGGCCTATACCTATAATTATGCGGCCAAGGCCCAGAATGCCGGTGTTACCTCCGACAATCTGGCCCGCGAAATCGACTTCACCGCCGAATGGGCCATCAACGAGCATGTGTCGCTGTCCGGCGCCTTTGCCGCTGCGGCGGCCGGAACCGGCTATCGGCAGAACGTTTCCGCCAACTCTGGTCCCGCCGGACTGCCCATGGACAAGACCTGGCTGCTGGCCGAGACTTCGCTGGTCGTGAAGTTCTGATCCGTTCCGATCGTGATGATCCCCGGCGTCTTCCCGAAAGGGGAGGGCCGGGGATTTTTTTTCAGCAACAGCCCTGGACAGCGGAAGGTGCGAAGCATACTTTTGGATTAGCATATTCGTGAGCAAGGATGACGGCGTTGGAGCAGATCTCCGGCAGTCTGGGGGCGCGCGCTTGGCAGCGGCAGAATTGCGGAACCGAAGGGGTCTTCGGAACCGCTGATTTTACGACGCGGGCTTTTTTGATCGATGCCTCGCGGGGCGGCTTCAAGCTGCGCTTTGAGTTGGCGAAGGAGGCCACGGCTCTGCTGTCGCCGCTTCCTCGCGATATCCTGATCACGAACGCCAGCAACTCGACCTTTGGCGCAACCGTGATGTGGGCCAAGGATGGACTGGCGGGCTGCCGCTTTTATCAGCACATTTCGCTCGACGATGTCGTCACCTTGATGACGGCCAAGTTCAAGATCACCCTGGCGCGGAGCTAGGCTGTATCGATATTCAGGGAATTCGGCTGATTACAGGGATCTCAGCCACAGATAGACACCGATGAATTGAGAATATTTCTATCTGTGGCCCATTTCCCCATCCTGTCCGTTTGAATGTCGATTGACCCGAGGGCGCAAATCCTCTGCCCGTCGGGTCAGGCGGGAGGCCTCGGGTGTTTCAGCATATGCTTGTAGGCCAGCACTTCCTCGTTGAGGTGGTGATAAATGCCGCCATCGACGATACGATAGATTTCCAGACAGGACTGGCGAGCCTGTTTTAGATTTTTGATCTTTGGCACCAGCTTTTTACACAGTTCCACATAGTGCAGCAGAAATGCCGCATGGGTGGCTTCGTGCTTGGTTCCAGCTTCTCCGTGGGATGCCAGAACCTTGTCTTCGGCGGCGAAGGCCGTCTTCATGGCGGTGTAGATGGCGCCGGTGCGTTCCGCCACCAGTTTCTGATTGAGGGCGGGGTCGTCGACGATCAGAAAAAAGTCCGCCATGGCTTCCAACAGCCGGTGGCGGCCGTGGTCGATGGCCTTCTCACCGGTTTCCAACGACATGTTCCAGCGAAACATGGCGATCTCCCCAGAGCTTCCTTCCGACCCCACGAAAGATTAGATAGTAAGCTGGGCGGCAGAGGTCAAATGCTGGATTGAATTTGCCATAAAATATCAATCGCGCCTATTGATTCATAATAAAGTATCATCCTAATCGATCTGGAACCCTTTGATTCATCACGGTGTCATGTGCGGTTCCGGGAGACAAAGTTTCATCCTGAACGGAGGGGAACATCGCTGAGGCGGCGCTTCGCCAGATAATAAAATTTCATTCTGGATGGCTGGATTATTCCGGGATCTGGAAGATTGGCGCTACGGAGTCCTGCCGGCAGCATCTTCTGTTCAGCATCCGCAATTGCCTCGATCCGCCCCTTCATTACTGGTCCGCGTCCCACCACCATCGATAGGAAGGCGAAGGATAAAAACGGCGCCGCCGCCATCATTGTCGGCGACCTCCAGGCTGCCGCCATGCTTGGTGGCCACGACGTCGTGGCAGATCGCCAGGCCCTGGCCGGTTCCCTTACCCACCGCCTTGGTGGTGAAGAAGGGATCGAAGATCTTTTCCTTGAGTGCCTCCGGCACGCCGGTGCCGGTATCGGCGACCCTGATCTCGACGACGCCGTCGCGGGAAGAGGTGGTGATGGTGATACGGCCCGGCAACGGCTTGCCGGATGTCTCGATGGCTTGGGCCGCGTTGACGATCAGGTTGAGGAACACCTGGTTCATCTCGCTGGCA
>JAUSFB010000048.1 GCA_030651575.1 Phaeospirillum sp. | reverse complement strand
TCCGAGCCCGGGGGGGCTCGTCGGGTTTTGGTCCCCCTCAAGCGCCGGGCGGGTGCATCCGCACCCTTGGCTACGCGCCATGGGGCGCGCCGGCCCTTGGCCGCAACTCCGAGCCCAGGGCTCGTCGGGTTTTGGATCCCTCAGTCGCCGGGCGGGGCGCATCCGCGCGCCGGGAAGAGCCATATGGGTGTTTCCATTCCCTCTTCGGTATGATACCCCGGCATCAGTGAAACCGCCCGCGCGGGCCGACCGAACCAGGAGGATCATATGACCGACACCCCGACGCCCCAGGCGGATCAACCGGCCCTGCAAGTCAACGGCCAGTACATCAAGGATCTGTCCTTCGAGATCCCGGCCGCGCCGCAGGTTTTCATGGAGTCCCAGAGCGAGAATCCCGAGATTCCGATCCATGTGGACGTCAATGCCTCCGGCATCGCCCCCAACCTGTTCGAAGTGGTGCTGCATCTGCGCATCGAGGCCAAGCTGCCGACCAAGCCGCTGTTTATCCTCGAACTGGACTATGCCGGCCTGTTCACCGTCAACGTCCCGGAAGATCAGGTTCATCCGGTGCTGATGATCGAATGTCCGCGTCTGCTGTTCCCGTTCGCCCGCAACATCGTGGCCGATCTCACCCGGGACGGCGGCTTCCCGCCGCTGATGATCCAGCCGCTGGACTTCGTCGCCCTGTACCGGTCGCGCCTGGAAGAACTGACGGCTCAGGAGCCGGCCGGCAACGCCTGACGCAATAAACTCCGCCCATACCCGCCGGAAACCAGTCCCTGGCGGGTATGGACGGAGCCTCCGGATGCTACGCCTCGCGAAACCAAATCGGGTTCTTCAGTTTGGCCACGAAGACGGCATGGGCCGCCGCCTCGTCTTCGCTGGGGGCATGCTGGCGAGCCGGCCGCTCGACCCGGACGGCGCTGGCGGTCGGGCCGCCGGTCTTGCTCAATCCGCCCAATTCCAGACCCGGCTGACGACCACCGATCAGCTGAAGATAGACCTCGGCCAACAATTCCGAATCCAGTAGCGCCCCATGCCGGGTGCGACGAGCGTTATCAATCTCGAAGCGGCGGCACAACGCATCCAGATTGGCCTGAGCGCCGGGAAAACGCTTGCGCGCCATGGCCACCGTATCGACGGATCGGCTCATGGGCAGGGTCTGGAGCCCTATTCTCGCCAGCTCGGCATTGATGAAGCGCATGTCGAATTCGGCATTGTGGATCACCAGCGGCGAATCGCCGATAAACGCCAGAAAATCCGCCGCCACCTCGGCAAAGAGCGGCTTGTCCGCCAGGAACTCGTTCGACAGGCCATGGACCTTGAAAGCCTCATCCGGCATGTCGCGCTCGGGATTGACATAGCGATGAAACACCTCGCCGGTGGGCAGGTGATTGAACAACTCGACACAACCGATCTCGACCAGACGATCTCCCTTCAAGGGATCAAAGCCGGTGGTTTCAGTATCAAGCACAATCTCGCGCATAATATTTTTCCTCAAGCGGACCAGTCGCCACGCTCCGATTGGCCAAGCATCACTCTGACCGCCGCCTTCAACCGGCGCAAGGCCAAGGGCTTGCCCATCCCGGTCGGGATCACGAAATCGGCGCGACGCCGTTTTTCAGCATCGGGCGTCTGCTTGGCCCGGATGGCGGCCAGCCGCGCCATGGTCATGCCCGGCCGCGCCAGAACCCGCTGGGCCTGGAGAAAGGCGGCGCAGCTGACCACCGCGATCTTGTCGCAACGACGCTCTCCACCGGTTTCGAACAGCAACGGGACGTCCAGCACAACCAGGGGGGCGCGGCGGCGGCGATAACGGGCGAGAAACTGTCGCTCCGCCCGACGGACCAGCGGATGGACGATCGCCTCCAACCGTTTCAACGCCAAAGCATCGCCGAACACGATGGCCCCCAATCGGGTCCGGTCGACCGCGCCGTTCTGAACCACGCCGGGAAAGGCGGCATCCACTGCCGCCACCGCCACACCGCCAGGGGCGAACAGACCATGGACGGTGGCGTCGGCGTCATGCACCGGCACTCCCAACCGACGCAGCATGGCGGCCGCCGTGGTCTTGCCCATGCCGATAGAGCCGGTCAGCCCCAGGATCTTCATGTCATTGCCGGTCCGCGTCGCGGAACGGCAGAAGCCAGATCCTGCACTCTCACTCTCCCGCCAGCACGAAATCGCGCAGGGCGTCGGTCACGCCCGGCCTCGCGCCGAACCAGGCTTCAAAGCCGGGAACCGCCTGCCACAGCAGCATGCCCAATCCGTCCACCACCGGATTCCCCCGCCGGCGGGCGCGGGCGAGCAGGTCGGTTTCCAACGGCACATAGACGATATCGTTGACCAGGGCGGTGACGGGCAGGGCCGACAGGTCCAGCTCCAAACCAGACTGACCGGTCATTCCCAAAGTGGTGGTGTTGACCAGCAGACCGGCTCCGGCCAAGGCGTCGGCCCGCTCGGACCAGTCATGCACGGCAATCGGTCCACCGAGATCCATGGCCAGTTGCTCGGCCCGGCCCCGACCTCGGTTGAGCAGGCGGATTTCGGGCAGACCGGCCTCGGACAGCGCCGCCACCACCGCGCGGGCGGCCCCGCCGGCCCCCAACACCACTGCCGGCCCGGCGGAAGGACTCCAGGCGGGACAGCCGCACCGCAGGTTTTCGAGGAATCCGAACGCATCGGTATTGCGGCCCAGCAAACTGCCATCCGGGCGCACTATTACGGTATTGACCGCCCCGATACGGGCGGCCAGCGGCTCCAGCTCGTCAACCAGGGCCGTCACCGCCTCCTTGTGAGGCACGGTAAGATTGACCCCCCTGAAACCCATCCTCGGCAGGGCTTTCATCACGGTTTCCAAATCCTCCGGCGCCACCGGCAACGGCAGATAAGCCCCGTCGATCCCCAGATGCTCCAGCCAAAAGCCATGCAGGCGCGGCGAGCGCGAGTGGGAAACCGGCCAGCCGATCACCCCGGCCAACCTGGCCTTGCCGGATACGATCATGGGATCAACTCTCCGTTTTCGCGCAGGAAATCCAACAGCGCCAGCAGCGGCAGGCCGAGGACGGTGAAGAAGTCGCCCTCGACCGTCATGAACAGCTGCGCCCCCAACCCCTCCAGCTGATAGGCCCCCACCGAGCCCAACACCGCTTCGCCAGCCTGAGCGAGATAGGCGTCGAGGAAGGCGTCGGAAAAATTGCGCATGCTGAGGAAGGCGTGTTCGGTGTGGTACCACAACCGCCGTCCGTCGCGCACCACCACGACCGCGCTGGTCAAACGGTGGGTGTGGTGGCGCAGGGTGATCAGCTGTTGGCGGGCCTCGTCCAGGCTTTGGGGTTTGTCGAACCAGACTCCGTCATAGTCGAGCATCTGATCGGCGCCGATCACCAGCATCCCGGGATGGCGGGCCGATATCCGCACCGCCTTCAACTCGGCCAAGGTCTCGGCGGCCCGCCCCGGATTGGCGGTTTCCTGCCGCAGACTTCGCTTGACCGCGTCCTCGTCAACGGCGGCCACGTCGACGGTGAAGGCCACTCCGGCGGCTTCCAGCATAGACCGGCGGGCGAAACTGGCGGAAGCGAGGATGATCACGACGGCTCGGCCTTTTCGGAATCCTGCCGTTCCACATGGCGGGCGTAGAGCTGCATGATGGCGGCGGAGGCCTCCTCGATGGAGCGGCGGGTCACGTCCACCACCGGCCAGCCGTGGCGGGTGAAGATCCGCCGGGCCGCCTGGACCTCCTCCTTAACCTTCTCAAACTGAGCGTAATCCGCTTCCTCTTTCTGATTCAACAGACGCAGGCGGGCGCGGCGAATATCGGACAGGCTTTTTGGGTCCTTGGTCAGCCCCACCACCAGCGGCTTCCTGACCCGTTCCAGCTGAGGCGGCAGCGGCACGCCGGGAACCAGCGGGTAGTTGGTGCATTTCAGGCCGCGATTGGCCAGATACATGCAGGTGGGGGTCTTGGAGGTCCGCGATACCCCCACCAACACGATGTCGGCTTCCTCCACCAGTTCCATCAACTGGCCGTCATCATGGGCCAAGGTAAACTGCATAGCGTCGATACGGCGGAAATACTCGGCATCCAGCTGATACTGCCGGCCGGGCAAAGCCTTGACCTCGACGCCGAGAAAGGCCGACAACCCCGCCATCACCGGATCGAGCACAGAAATGCAAGGAATCTTGCGCTGGCGGCAGGCCTCCTCCAGCAAGGTCCGCACCGCGCTATCGACCAGGGTGAACAACACCAGGCCGGGATGCTCTTCGATCCCGGCAATGGCGCGCTCGACCTGACCTTGGGTCCGGACCAACCACCAATTGTGCTGCACCGGGGTCACACCCTCGAACTGAACCAGACAGGCGCGCATGACCGAGGTAACGGTCTCGCCGGTAGCGTCGGAGACAAGATGAAGGTGGAAGGTCGTCATGCCTGTGGATAACCCTTAAGTCCGGGGATAACCGGGGGGGGCGGCGCCAAGGGTGCAAAACGCTCCCCACTGACCTCGAATCCGCACCACGACTTGCCCGGCTGTCCAAAACAAATCCCGATTCGGTCGAGGATAGCGTGAATTCAAGACTTCTACATCCAATTTCCCGGACTTATCCACGGTTTCGCAAAGGCTATTCCCCCTGATGAATCAACATGATCGCCGAATTCATCATAAATTTTCCACGTCGAGCGCCGCGACGGGATAGCCTTGGGGAGAAGCTGTGAACCAATGCTAATCCCCGTCATTCACAGGCACCCTCTTACCACAGCCACCTTTTCTCTAACCTCTAAAGACTGTAATAGAAGCCAGACACCCGAACCGAGGTCACCGCCCGTGCCCATATCCAACAAGCCTTTCCTACGCGCCCTTGCCGGTGAAACCCTGACGCCTCCGCCATTCTGGCTGATGCGCCAAGCCGGTCGCTACCTGCCCGAATACCGTGCCACCCGCGCCGAAGCCGGCAGTTTCCTTGACCTGTGCTACAATCCCGGCTTCGCCACCGAAGTGACGTTACAACCGCTCCGACGCTATGGCTTCGACGCAGCGATCCTGTTCAGCGACATTTTGGTGATTCCCGACGCCTTGGGTCAGCAGGTTGCGTTCAGGGAAGGCGAAGGACCGGTGTTGACGCCGATTCGCTCGGCAATGGATCTGGATCGCCTCGACGCCTCGGGCCTGCACGGGCATCTCGCCCCGGTTTATCAGACCATGGCCAATCTTTCCAAGGCGATCCCCGCCACCACCGCCCTGATCGGCTTTGCCGGAGCGCCGTGGACGGTTGCCACCTATATGATCGAGGGTAGCGGCTCCAAGGACTTCGCCAAGGCCAAGGGCATGATGTTCGGCCAACCCGAACTGTTCGCCCGGCTGATGGCGTTGCTGATCCAGGCCACCGGCGATTACCTGATCCGTCAGATCGACAACGGCGCCGAAGCCATTCAAATTTTCGATACCTGGGCCGGGGCCTTGCCCGAGGACCAGTTCGAACGCTGGGTGATCGCTCCGACCCGGACCTTGGTCGAACGGATTCGATCCGAGCGGCCGGGTGTGCCGGTGATCGGTTTTCCGCGTCAGGCCGGATATCTCTACAAACGCTATGTCACCGAGACCAAGGTCAACGGCGTTTCGCTGGACCCATCGGTTCCGCTGGACTGGGCGGCAGCCGAATTGCAGACCAAGTGCACGGTGCAGGGAAATCTTGACCCATTGCTGGTGGTAGCCGGCGGCGAGGCCATGGATGCCGGCATCGATCGGGTGTTGAAGGTGTTGGGCAAGGGACCGTTCATCTTCAATCTCGGTCATGGCATCGTGCCGCCGACTCCGCCGGAGAATGTGGCGCGACTGGCCGAACGGGTGAAGGGCTGGAAGGGTTAGGGGGATGAAGACGGCGATCATTCTTTTCAATCTCGGCGGGCCGGATTGTTTTGAAGCAATTCGACCGTTTTTGTTCAATCTGTTCAACGACAAGGCGATCATCGGAGCGCCGGGACCGATTCGCTGGATGCTGGCCAGGTATATTTCCGGCAAGCGCGCCCCCATCGCCCGCGAGATTTACGCCAAGATCGGGGGCCGCTCCCCCCTGGTGCCGGAGACCGAGGCTCAGGCCCGGGCGCTGGAGCAGGTCTTGGGCGAGGATTATCGCTGTTTCATCGCCATGCGGTATTGGCATCCCTTTACCAGGGAAGCGGTGGCGGCGGTCAAAGCCTGGGGGGCGGATCAGGTGGTGATTTTGCCGCTTTATCCACAGTTTTCCACCACGACCACCGGATCGTCATTGAAGGAATGGCGGGCTGAATCCAGTCGCCAGGGCTTGAACCTTCCCACGCGGACCGTCTGTTGTTTTCCGACCGAGCCCGGTTTGATCGCCGCCATGGCCGATCTGGTCCGCAAGGGGTATTTGGAGGCACTGTCTTTGGGCAAGCCCAGGATTTTGTTTTCAGCCCATGGCCTGCCGAAATCGGTGATCGAACGTGGAGACCCCTATCAGGCTCAGGTGGAAATGACCGCCGCTGCCGTGGCCAAGGCAACCGGCATCGAAGAACTGGACTGGTCGATCTGCTATCAAAGCCGGGTCGGTCCCATGGAGTGGATCGGCCCCAGCACCGAAGTCGAGTTGGAACGGGCCGGCCATGATCGGGTGCCGGTGGTGGTGGTGCCGGTGGCCTTCGTATCGGAGCATTCGGAGACCTTGGTGGAATTGGATATGGAATATCGCCATCGCGCCGATGCGTTTGGCATTCCGGCTTATATCCGGGTACCAGCCTTGGGCTGTCATTCCTCGTTCATCACAGGCTTGGCCGAGTTGGTTCGCGATCCGGCCTCGGTCTCGGGTGTGGCTTGCCGTCATTTGGGGCGGGGTTGCGCATGTTAAGCGGCGAAGCCTATTTATGGGTCAAGGCAGTTCATCTTATCGCTGTTCTTTCCTGGATGGCCGGTATGCTCTATCTGCCACGGCTGTTTGTTTATCATTGCGCCGTTCAGTCCAAATCAGAGGCCTCTGAAACCTTCAAGGTGATGGAACGGCGGCTGATCAAGGCGATCATGACGCCGGCGATGATTTTGGCCTGGATTTTGGGTCTGGTCATGGCGGTGGAAGCCGGCCTGTTCTCGCAATCCTGGTTTCACGTCAAACTGTTGGCGGTGGTGGGGATGACGGCTTCTCATCTGTTCTTGAATCACTGCAAGACCCAATTCGCGGAGGATCGGAATCGTCATAGTCAGAAATTCTACCGGATGATCAACGAGGTTCCGACCCTTCTGATGATCCTGATCGTCATCTTGGTGATCGTTAAGCCGTTTTGATTTGAACAATCCCGTTTGACAGCGGGCGATGCTTTGGCTAAAGCTGGGCAAAATACTTGAGGGCCGAAACAGGTCCATCTCCAAATTCACCTTCCCGCGCCGGATCATTCGTATCCGTCTCCTTGATCGGCACCAGGTCTGCTTGGTCGGACCCGCGCATTTCAGGCCGATTTCCCCAGCGCCAGAGCTTTCAACGGAACCGCTCCATGCATCTCCAGGAATTGAAGAAAAAGACGCCGGCCGAATTGTTGGCTTTTGCCGAGGAACTGGAGGTCGAAAACGCCAGCACCTTGCGCAAACAGGACATGTTGTTCGCCATCTTGAAGCAGTTGGCCGATAACGATGTCGCCATCTATGGTCAGGGCGTTCTGGAAATCCTGCAAGATGGGTTCGGTTTTCTGCGTAGCCCCGAAGCCAATTATCTGCCGGGTCCCGACGACATTTATGTCAGCCCCAGCCAGGTCCGCCGGTTCAGCCTGCGCACCGGTGACACCGTCGAAGGTCAGATCCGCAGCCCCAAGGACGGTGAACGTTATTTCGCCCTGCTCAAGGTCAACACCATCAACTTCGAGCCGCCGGACAATGTGCGGCATCGTATCAACTTCGATAACCTGACTCCGCTCTATCCGGACGAAAAATTGCGGTTGGAGTTGGACGATTCGACCAAGCGCGATCTGACCACCCGTGTAATCGATCTGGTGGCGCCCATCGGCAAGGGTCAGCGCGCCCTGATCGTCGCCCCGCCGCGCACCGGCAAGACTGTGATGCTGCAAAATATGGCTCATGCCATTTCGGCCAATCATCCCGATGTTTATCTGATCGTGCTGCTGATTGATGAACGACCGGAAGAAGTGACCGATATGGCCCGTTCGGTGCGGGGCGAAGTTATCAGTTCCACTTTCGACGAACCGGCTTCGCGTCACGTCCAGGTCACCGAAATGGTGCTGGAGAAGGCCAAGCGGCTGGTCGAGCATAAGCGCGACGTGGTCATCTTGCTGGATTCCATTACCCGTCTGGCTCGCGCCTACAACACCGTGGTGCCCAGCTCGGGCAAGGTGCTGACCGGTGGCGTCGACGCCAATGCGTTGCAGCGTCCCAAACGTTTCTTCGGCGCCGCCCGCAATATCGAGGAAGGCGGTTCACTTTCCATCATCGCCACCGCCCTGATCGATACCGGATCGCGCATGGACGAGGTGATCTTCGAAGAGTTCAAGGGTACCGGTAATTCGGAAATCATCCTTGATCGCAAGCTGTCTGATAAGCGGACTTTTCCGGCCATCGACATCACCAAATCGGGTACCCGCAAGGAAGAATTGCTGGTCGATAAGGGCGTGCTGTCCAAGATGTGGGTTTTGCGCCGCATCTTGATGCCCATGGGCGTGGTCGACGCCATGGAGTTCCTGGTGGATAAGCTGAAGCACTCCAAAAACAATTCGGAGTTCTTCGAGGCGATGAATTCGTAAGGTTCATGGGTTCATATCGGGCGATAGCCCGAACCTATCCGGGGTGAGAGCCCTGGATAGGTCGGTTATGAACGTTGTCGGCCCTATTCCCCCAGAAACACCGGTGGCCGTTTTTCCTTGAAGGCGTTGACGCCTTCTTCGTAATCGGTGCTGTCATAGACCTTGCGCCGCATGCCTTGGACCCGTTCGAACATGCGGGGCGTGATGGAATGGGCCGAGGCCAGCACCCGCAGTTCTTCCTTCATCACCGCGATAGCCAGCGGGGCCAGCTGTTCGATGCCGCGAGCCATCGCGACGCAAAAGGCGGTGATGTCGTCCGGCTGTTGCAGATGGTTGATCAGACCAACCAGCAGGGCGCGTTCGGCATTCAGCGGCCGGGCGGTGAAGGCCATTTCCTTCACCGTATGCAGGTTGGCGGCATTCATGAAGGTCAGCAGGCCGGTGACATTGTAGGGAATGCCCAGCTTGGCCGGGGTGATGGCGAAGGTTGAATCCGGCGTGGCCACGATGATGTCGCAGGCCAAGGCCATTTCGCAGGCGCCGCCCCAAACCCCGCCTTCGATCAGGGCGATGATGGGAGCGGGGAATTCCTCGATGGCGCGGATCACCACCCGCAGCGGGTCGCTCCAACCCAGCGGG
This sequence comes from Phaeospirillum sp., assembly GCA_030651575.1. Lineage (GTDB taxonomy): Bacteria > Pseudomonadota > Alphaproteobacteria > Rhodospirillales > Magnetospirillaceae > Phaeospirillum. Next base: position 300,487 of record JAUSFB010000048.1, on the reverse strand, counting down.
TCACGATGGGATTGCGGCAATTCTGAAATATCGTGGCCGGCCGACCAGATTTTGGCTCCCGGCTCCGCTCGTAAGATGATGCACCGGACCTTGGCGGTCTGGGCCTGCTCCAGACCGGCCAGGACGCCTTCGATCATCGCCTCGGACAGTGCATTGCGCTTCGGCTGATTGGTCATGGTGAGGATGGCCAGCCGGCCGTCGATCTCGACGCGGATCAGGGACATGGGGACTGCTCTTTTCGAGGTGTCAGGAATGGCCGGAGCTGCGGCGCCGATGATGGCGGCGGTGATGCTCTTGCAAAAGCTCGTCGCTGGACCCGTCGTCATCGGAGCGGCGACGGTTCATCATGTGCAGGCCGGCGGCCAGCAGGATGGGCGGCACCACCACGATGGACAATCGCCCCAGCAGGGCGTTGAAGGTGCTGCGGCCGCTTTGAATGACGACGTTTTCCTTGCACTCGTAGCGTTGCTTGAAGGTGCCGGAGCAATCGCGCATGCGTTCCTGCACGGCGGTGGAGGAGTGGTTTTCAATATCGGCCTCGGACAGATTGCCGAACTGATCCCACCCGGCCCAGCTCATCCAGATCAGGCTGATTACCGTCACGACCCATTTGCCTAATTTGGACCCACGCACCTTAAGCCTCCTTGCGGGATGTCTCCCCTAATGCTCCCCGTAGTTTAATACTTTTTTCCTGCGGGCGACAGCACCCTTGAATTCGTGATTTCGAGGCCCTCCAGGCGCAGCAGGATTTCCTTGGTTTCGATGCCGTCGATGCCGGAATAGCCGCCCAGACCGCCATTGGCGGCCAGGACCCGGTGACAGGGAATGATCACCGGAATCGGGTTGCGGCCGCAGGCGCCGCCCAAGGCGCGCGGCGCGGTGCCCAGCCGCTCGGCCAATTGGCCATAGGTCAGGGTCGCGCCGAACGGGATTTTTTCCAGCTCGGCCCAGACCTTGCGCTGAAAGGCGGTGCCATGGGGGGCCAGGGGTAGGTCGAAGATTTGGCGCTTGCCCTCGAAATATTCCTCCAGCTGGTCGCGGGCGCGCAGCAGCAGGGGCGACTCTTCGTTATCGGGCAACCAGCCCCAGTCCACCGCGACGATGGCGTCGTCTGCTTCGAACAGGGCCAGGGGGCCGATGGGAGTATTGAATGAAAAATGAGGCATGGTCGAACCCTACTCTGACGCCAGGGCTTGGCGCAACCGGTCGGGATCGGTGAAGGGGGTCGAACAGACCGAATTTCGGCAGATGACGACATCGGGTGAGCCGTCATGGACCCGTCGCAGGGTGTGGATTTGCCGATGTCCCATCGCTACGGTCCGCAACAGGGCTTGGGTCGCCGGATCGCTCGTGGCTCCGCTCACCGTGATTTCCAGCGGGCTTGTCAGGATCTCGAAGGCGTCGAGCAGCGCCGTCATATTGGGCAATTGCTCGGGGATGGCGGCGGAAAAAGCCGCCAGCACCGCATCGGCGCGATCACGCCACCTGGTCTCGCCGGAGGCCAACGCCATCAGCGCCAGGGCCTCAGCCATGACCCCATTGCCCGAGGGAACCGCCGAATCGAAGCACGGCTTGGTGCGGGTGATGATGTCGGTGGTGTCGTCGGATGACAGGAAATAACCGCCGGCCTCGTCATCCCAGTGATGGGCATGGGCGCTGTCCAGCCACTGGCCGGCATGAGCCAGCATGTCGCGGTCGCCGGTGGCGTTGAACAGGGCCAGGGCGGCGCGGGCCATATGGGCGTAATCGTCGAGCACTCCGGTATGGGCAGCCTTGCCCTGACAAAGGGCATGGGCGAGGCGACCGCCGGGTCGGTTCATCCGGCTGCCGATCACGGCGAAGGCGTCTTGCGCCGCCGCCAGCCAATCGGGCCGGTCGAAGGTGAAGGCGGCCTCGGCCAGGGCGGCGATGACCATACCGTTCCAATCGGCCAGCACCTTGTGATCGCGGCCGGGCCAGACCCGCCGGTCGCGATGGGCCAGCAGTGCCGCCTTGGCCTCGGCCAGTTCGGCATCATCACCGTGGCCCTGGGCCTGGGCGTGGTTGCGGTGAAGGATGGCGCGGCCCTCCCAATTGCCGCCGGGGCCGACATCATAGAGGCGGTCGAAACGCCCGGCCTGATCGCGGCCGAGCAGATGTTCGATTTCCTCCTCGGTCCAGGTGTAGAACAAACCTTCCTCGCCCTCGCTATCGGCGTCCAGCGCGGCGGCAAAGGCCCCGTCTTCGGCGGTCATATCACGCAGCAGCCAGCCGATGGTTTCAAACACACGGGTCCGATAGAGCGTCGATCCGGTGACCCGCCAGACCTGGCACAACAGCGAAATCAGCTGGGCGTTGTCGTAAAGCATCTTCTCGAAATGGGGCGCCAGCCATTCCTCGTCGGTGGAGTAGCGCATGAAGCCGCCGCCGAGATGATCATAGATGCCGCCCTGGCAGATATGGTCCAGGGTCACCGTCACCGCATCGCGCATCCTGGCGTCGCCGGTACGCAGGAAGGCCCGCCACAGGAAGCGGAACAGGCCGGGCTGGGGGAATTTCGGCGCTCCGGTGGTGCCGCCATTGTTGAAATCGATCATCCGCAGGATGTCGGCGGCTCCCTTGTCCAGAATATCGAGGTCGAGGCCCATGCCGCCGGGCGAGCGCGCCAACTGCTCCAGGGCGCGGCGCATCTGGCCGACATTGTGGCGGATCTTGTCGGGATCGCGATGGAAGGTGTGGCTGATGCCCTCCAACACATCGGGGAAGGCGGCGCGGCCATAGCGGGCCTCGGCGGGGAAATAGGTGCCGCCCCAGAACGGTTCGGCCTCGGGGGTCAGGAACATGGTCAGAGGCCAGCCGCCCGGTTGCCCCATCATGGCCAGGGCTTGCTGATACAGGCTGTCCAGGTCGGGGCGCTCCTCGCGATCGACCTTGATGTTGACGAACAGCTTGTTCATCACCCCGGCGATGCCGGCATCCTCGAAGCTTTCATGGGCCATGACATGGCACCAGTGGCAGGCGGAATAGCCGACCGACAGCAAGATCGGCTTGCCGGAGGCCTTGGCCTCGGCCAGGGCGGCCGGTCCCCAGGCCCACCAGTGCACCGGATTTTCCGCATGCTGGAGCAGATAGGGGCTGGTCTCGTCGGCCAGTCGGTTATGGGACATGGGGGGAGGCTCCCGAGGGGCGTTGCGTGGTTTGGTCTCTAGGCTTAGTTTGGGTGCGGACCCTAAGAGCGCAAGGCGAGGTCATCATGAAGATTACCGTGGATGTGGATTGTACGCCGGACGAATTGCGGACCTTCTTCGGCCTGCCCGATGTCAAGCCCATGCAGGAGGCTCTGATGAAACAGGTTCAAGATCAGATGGCGGCCAACTTGCACGCCATGGAGCCAGAGGCCATGTTCAAGGTCTGGATGCCTGCCGGAATCCAGGGAATGGAACAGATGCAAAAAATGCTGTGGTCCCAGTTCACCACCGCCGGCGCCCGTCCCAAGGAGAAATAACCTTGAGCCCCGTTTCCGATCCGCCCGCCTATTTCCGCCTGCACGTCTTTATCTGCACCAATCGCCGGCCCGACGACAATCGGCGCGGTTCGTGCGCCGGCCGGGGGTCGGAGCCGCTGCGCGAGTATCTCAAGGACGTCACCAAGGCGATGGGGTTGAAGGATATTCGCATCAATTCGGCCGGGTGCCTGGACCGGTGCGGCCTGGGGCCGGTGATGGTGATCTATCCCGAGGGCGTGTGGTACGGCTTTCACACCAAGGACGATATCGACGAAATCCTTCAGACCCATATCGTCGAGGGCGGCCGGGTGTCCCGTCTGATGCTGGACCCGAGCGATCAGCCCATCGTGGCGGTTTGATGTCTTCCGAGACCATCTACGCCCTTGCCAGCGGGTCCGGCCGGGGGGGAGTGGCGATCTATCGCCTGTCGGGGGAAGGGGCCGGGGCGGCGTTGATCCGGTTGACCCGCCGGCCATTGCCGGAGGCCCGCAAGGCGGTGCGTGCCCGCCTGTCCGATCTTTCCGATGATCCGATCGATGATGGTCTGGCGCTGTGGTTTCCGGCTCCGGCCAGCTTTACCGGCGAGGACGTGGTCGAGCTGCACCTGCACGGCGGCCGGGCGGTGGCCCAGGCCCTGGCCGAGGCGCTGGGACGATTGGGCCTGCGGCCGGCCGAGCCCGGCGAGTTCAGCCGCCGCGCCTTCTTCAACGGCAAGATGGACCTGACCCAGGCCGAGGCCATCGCCGATCTGGTGGAGGCCGAGACGGCGGCCCAGCGGCGTCAGGCCCTGCGCCAGATGGATGGTGGTCTGTCCCGGCTGGTGGAGGACTGGCGGTCACGGCTGGTCTTTGCCCTGGCCCATCTGGAAGCGGTGATCGACTTCGCCGAGGACGGCATTCCCGACGGTCTGCTGGAGCGGGTCGGGGGCGAGGTCGCGGCCCTGGCGGCGCTGTTGAACGCCCACCTAGCCGACGGTCATCGCGGCGAGCGCCTGCGCGACGGCATCCATATCGCCATCATCGGCGCTCCCAATGCCGGCAAGTCCAGTCTGCTCAACCGGCTGGCCGGTCGGGACGCCGCCATCGTCTCGGCTCAGGCCGGCACCACCCGCGACGTCATCGAGGTTCACCTTGACCTGGATGGCTGGCCGGTGGTGGTGGCCGATACCGCCGGCCTGCGCGACGCCGCCTGCGCGATCGAGGCCGAAGGGGTGCGCCGCGCCCTGGCCCGCGCCGAAGCCGCCGACCTGAAACTGGCGGTGTTTGACGGCGCGACGGTGGACGCGGCGACCCTGGAGATGATAGACGACGCCACCTTGGTGGTCGTCAACAAGATCGACCTTGTCACCGCTCCGCTACCCGTCCTGATCGCCGGCCGGCCGGTTCTGCCGGTTTCGGCCCGCAGCGGCGAGGGGATGGACGAACTGGTCGCGGCCCTGGCTTTGGCGGTGTCCACCCGGTTCGCGGTCGGCGGCTCGCCGGTGCTGACCCGGGCGCGCCATCGTCGGGCGGTCGAGGAGTGTGTTGCGGCGTTGGCCCGTTGCGATCTGATGGCCGAGATTGAACTGGCGGCCGAGGATCTGCGGCTGGCGGCCCGCGCCCTGGGCCGTATCGGCGGCCGGGTCGAGGTCGACGAGGTGCTGGACGTGATCTTCCACGAATTTTGCATCGGGAAATGAATCGGTGGGTTTGGGCAGAGCCCATGGCCCCTAAAGCTTCTATGGATAGGGTCTGTTTCACGTGAAACAAACAAGCTGTTGCGATGTGGTGGTGGTTGGAGCGGGACATGCCGGTTGCGAGGCCGCTGCCGCCGCCGCGCGGGTGGGGGCGCGGACTATACTGGTCACCCAGCGGCTGGAAACCATCGGCGAGATGTCCTGTAACCCGGCCATCGGTGGGTTGGCCAAGGGCCAGCTGGTGCGCGAGATCGATGCCCTGGACGGGGTGATGGGCCGGGCGATCGACCGGGCCGGCATTCAATTCCGCATCTTGAACCGCAGCAAGGGGCCGGCGGTGCAAGGTCCGCGCGCCCAGGCCGACCGCAAGCTTTATCGCAACGCCATGCGCGCCATCCTCGACGAAACTGCCGGCCTTACCCTGCGGGAGGCCTCGGTGGAGGATCTGGTGGTGGAGGGCGGCCGGGTCGCCGGAGTGGTGTTGGGCGATGGAAGCAAAATCGCTTGCGGCGCGGTGGTGATCACCACTGGAACCTTTTTGCGTGGTCTCATTCACCTGGGGGAAAAGACCTGGGCGGCGGGGCGGGTGGGGGATGCCCCCTCCATCGGTTTGTCGCTGGCGCTGGATCGGCTGGGGCTGCCGCTGGGCCGGCTGAAGACCGGAACCCCCGCCCGACTGGATGGACGCACCATCGATTGGGCGTCGCTTGATATGCAGGCCGGCGATGATCCGCCGGTGCCGTTCTCGTTCCTGACCGAGCGCATCACCACACTGCAGCTGGCCTGCGGTATCACCGCCACGACGCCGGCGACCCACGCCATCATCCGGGCCAACCTGTCGCGCGCCCCCATGTATTCCGGCCAGATCCAAAGCACCGGCCCGCGGTATTGTCCCAGTATCGAGGACAAGGTGGTGAGGTTCGCCGGGCGCGAGCGGCACCAGATCTTCCTGGAGCCGGAGGGGCTGGACGACCATACCGTCTATCCCAACGGCATCTCGACTTCGTTGCCCGAGGAGGTTCAGCGGGAGATGATCGCCACCATTCCCGGTCTGGAACACTGCGTCATGATCCGGCCGGGCTATGCCATCGAATATGATTTCGTCGATCCCAGGGCACTGCACCGGTCGTTGGAGACCAAGGCCGTCGGGGGGCTGTTTCTGGCCGGGCAGATCAACGGCACCACCGGTTACGAGGAAGCGGGAGCCCAGGGTCTGGTGGCGGGGGTCAACGCGGCGCGGCGCTGTGGTGGCTCGGCCCCGCTGATCCTCGATCGGGCCGACGCCTATATGGGGGTGATGATCGACGATCTGGTTTCCCTGGGAACCAGCGAGCCCTATCGCATGTTCACCTCGCGGGCCGAATATCGGCTGGCGCTGCGCTCCGACAACGCCGATCTGCGCCTGACGCCGCGAGGCCAGGCGGTGGGTTGCGTCGGATCCGAACGGTCCGGGCGGTTCGATCGCAAGAATGCGGCGGTGATTGCGGCGCGGGCGACGGCGCGACGGTTGCGGGCCTCGCCCAACGAACTGCGCCGGCATGGGTTGGAGGTTAACCAGGATGGGGTGGTGCGGTCGGTCTGGGACCTGCTGGCTTATCCCACCCTTGATCTGGAGCGGTTGGCGCAGGTCTGGCCCGAGCTGGCGGAGCTGGCGCCCGACGTGGCCGAGCAGTTGGCGATCGAGGGCAAGTACGCCGGTTATCTCGATCGCCAGGATGCCGATATCCGGGCCTACCGGCGCGAGGAGGGGATGGCGATTCCGGGTGATCTGGATTACGACTCCATCGGCTCGCTGTCCACCGAGGTGCGCCAGAAGCTGAAGGCGGCGCGGCCGGAGACCCTGGCGGCAGCAGCGCGAATTCCCGGCGTCACCCCGGCGGCAGTGACGGCTTTACTGGGCCATGTGAAGCGAACCACCTAGATCTGGTGTTTCACGTGAAACAAATTTCAATCGTTTGGGGGCGCTTGTGGGTCCAAAAAAATTCCAGACTAAATCCGGTGTTTCACGTGAAACACTCGATCGGCTGATCGCCTATGCCGACCTGCTGGTCAAATGGCAGGCCCGGATCAATCTGATCGGGCCGGAGACCTTGCCCGATCTGTGGTCCCGTCACTTTCTCGACTCGGCCCAGCTGTTCGCGCTGATCCCCCCCCATGCCCGCCGGGTGGTGGATCTGGGCAGCGGCGCCGGCTTTCCCGGTCTGGTGCTGGCGGTGATGGGGGCGCCAGATATGCATCTGGTGGAAAGCGACAGCCGTAAATGCGCCTTCCTGCGCGAAGCCGCCCGGATCACCGGCACGACGGTGACGGTGATCAACAAGCGGATCGAACAGGCGCCGCCGTTGGCCGCCGACGTGGTGACGGCGCGCGCCCTGGCGCCGCTGGTCAAACTGCTCGATTGGGCGGGCCCCCATCTGGCGGCGGGGGGACAATGTTTGTTTCTGAAGGGCAGGGGAGCGGATGACGAATTGACCGCAACTGCGAAAGAATGGAATATCGCGGTTGACCGGAGTCCGTCGCTGACCGATCCGGCCGGTTTTATCCTTCAGCTTCGAGAGGTATCCCGTGGCCGAGCATAGCGTCACCAACGCGCCCGCCAAGGCGGCCCGCGTCATCGCGGTCGCCAACCAGAAAGGCGGCGTGGGCAAAACCACCACCGCCATCAATCTGGCCACCGCCATGGCCGCGACCAAGAAAAGCGTGTTGCTGATCGATCTCGATCCCCAAGGCAACGCCAGCACCGGGCTTGGCATCGACCGGGCCTCGCGCGATGTCAATTCCTACCATGTGCTGATTGCCGAGGCGTCGCTTGGCGAGGCGGTGATCGCCACCGCCATTCCGGGGCTGCATGTGGTCCCGTCCGGGATCGACCTGTCGGGGGCCGAGATCGAGCTGGTGGATTTCGAGCGCCGCGAGCACCGCTTGCTCGAATCGTTGGCCGGCTCGCTGACCGCCTATGACTATGTCCTGATCGACTGTCCGCCTTCGCTGAATCTTTTGACTCTGAACGCCCTGGTGGCGGCCAATTCAGTGATGGTGCCGTTGCAGTGCGAGTTTTTCGCCCTGGAAGGAATCAGCCATCTGGTCAAGACCATCGAGCGGGTCAAGCAGGCCTTCAATCCGGGGCTGGAATTGCAGGGCATCGTCCTGACCATGTTTGACAAGCGCAATAATCTGTCGGATCAGGTGGCGGCCGATGTGCGCGACTTCTTTGGCGACAAGGTTTACAAGACGGTGATTCCGCGCAATGTGCGGGTGTCGGAGGCTCCCAGCCACGGTAAGCCGGTGCTGCTCTACGATGTGAAGTGCAGCGGGTCCGAGGCCTATATCAATCTGGCCTCCGAAGTGTTGAAGCGCGAGCGCGAACTGAAGGCGTAAAGACAGTGGCTGAAGAAAAGAAAAAGGGTCTGGGGCGCGGCTTGTCCGCCTTGCTGGGCGATCATGCGGCCTCGGCGATCGCTGCGGTCAGCAGTGCGGCAGCGGCGGGACCGGAGGGGGCGGCGGCGATCAAGGGCCTGCGCTCCATGCCGGTCGGCCAGTTGCAGCCGGGCAAATTCCAGCCGCGTCGCAGCTTTGACGAGGATCGCATCGCCGATCTGGTGGAATCGGTGCGTGAAAAGGGCATCTTGCAGCCGCTGCTGGTGCGGCCGCTGCCCGGCCAGCCCGGCCGGTTCGAGATCATCGCCGGCGAGCGGCGCTGGCGGGCGGCCCAGGGCGCCAAGCTGCACGAGGTGCCGGTCATCGTCCGGGACCTGTCCGATCGCGAGGCGTTGGAAGTCGCCCTGGTCGAGAATCTCCAGCGTCAGGACCTGTCGCCGCTGGAGGAGGCCGATGGTTATCGTCGCCTGATGGACGAGTTTTCCCACACCCAGGAGGAACTGGCCAAGGCGGTGGGCAAAAGCCGTTCGCACGTGGCCAACATGATTCGCCTGCTGGCGTTGCCCGAGCCGGTCAAGACCATGCTGGAGAAGGGCGAGCTGACGGCGGGCCATGCCCGCGCCCTGCTGACGGCGGCCGATCCGCAGCGCCTGGCCCGTGACGTGGTGACCCGCGCCCTGAACGTCCGTCAGACCGAAAAGCTGGTGAATGACGAGGGCAAGGCCAAGCCGAGTCTGGGCGGTCGCCCCGCCAATGCCGCTGGCAAGGATGCCGATATCGCGGCGCTGGAGCGCGATCTTGCCGTCTCGCTGGGCTGTCGGGTGACGATCCGGTCGTTGGGCAAGGGCGGTGAACTGACCATTTCCTATGGTTCGCTGGAACAGCTCGACGATGTGCTGGCGCGATTGTCGCGGGCGCCGGTCCGGCAGGACGACGAGTTGGACGCGGTCTGACCCACCTGGTTCAAGCCCCGGAATCCTCTGCATTTGTAGGCTATGAAGGTGACCGTCGCCTTTGTACAATGCAGGTGGGATGGCCTGGTTTCAATCAGGGGGAGGGATGTGATGGGGGCGGAAGCAAGCGGACCACTCGACGAACTGCTGGCGAATATACCAGAGGCGGTGGTCGAGTCCTTTACGCCGGAACAGCGGGCGGCGCTGTGGAATGCCGCCAAGCCGGTCAGCTGGCGCAAGCACCCCATCAACATCCGGATCACTTTCCCTTTTTTCGGCGGCCGTTACTTCGTCACCATCGTCGGCGGCTTCGAGCGTCGCGAACTTGGCCGGATCGTGCGGGATCGCAAGATGCACCCGCTCAAGACCGCCGGGAATGTTTTGTTCATGCTGGGCGTCGGTGGCGCGTTCTATCTTGCCGCCGTGGTCGGCATGTTTGTCTTTTCCAATCTGATCGAGTTTTAAATCATCATGACTGATTGTCCCTGTGGGTCCGGGCAGAGCTATGGTCTCTGCTGCGAGCCTTTCATCACCGGCGCCGCCATCGCTCCGACTCCGGAAGCCCTGATGCGGTCACGCTATTCCGCCTTTGCCGTGGTCAATATCGACTATCTCCACGATACCCTGGCCTCCGACCAGCGCGACGATTTCAGTCGCGAGGATGTGGAGAAGTGGGCGCGGAACTCCCAGTGGAAGGGCCTGGAGATTCACGGCACCACCGGCGGTGGGCCGGATGACAGCGAGGGAACGGTGGATTTCACCGCCCGCTTCAAGCTCGACGGCCGCAACGAGGCTCATCGCGAGGTTTCGCTGTTTCGGCGCGAGGGTGGGCGTTGGGCCTATGTGGAAGGCCAGATCGGCGGCCCCAAGCAGGAACAGCGCCGGGTCGCCAACAAGGCCGGCCGCAATGATCCGTGTCCTTGCGGCTCGGGCAAGAAATATAAGAAGTGCTGCGGCGCCTGATCGGCGGGGCAGCTTTCGGACGGATTCGGGCGAAAGCCCGACTCTTCGCCCCCGGGCGGTGTCGCCGGTCATCCTCGGCGATGTTTAATTAGGTGTCACGCCATCCGCATGAGACCTTAGGAGATCAAATCTTGGTGTATTCGGATACCGGTATGAACTGAGGCGACCATGGCGCGATGGATCGGCTATCGGATGTTCGTTCTGGGTTTGGCGGCGATCCTCATCGCCAGCCTGGGAGTTTTTGTCAGCGTCGAAGCCATCTCTCGTTTTCATCGGACATTGCCGGTCACTATCGGAGTGGTCAATCACGCCATGGTGGCCGATGCGGCCTTTGCCGGATTCCGGGACGGTATGGTCAAGTTGGGATGGAAGGAGGGGGATTCGGTCCGTTACCTCTATGACGGCGCGACCGGCGCGGTTGATCGCCTGGATGACGTTGTTTTGTCCCTGGTCGCCCGCAAAAGCGATCTGGTGCTGGCGCTGTCGACTCCGGCGGCTCTGGCGGCGGTCCGCAATACCGCCGCTTCGGGAATTCCGGTGGTGTTCGCCCCCGCCAGCGCGCCGGTTCAGGCCGGAATCGTCACCAGCCTGATCGAGCCGGGCGGCAATGCCACCGGGGTGACCTTCGGCATTCAGGAGCCCGCCCGCCTGCGCTGGCTGAAACGGCTGGCTCCATCGGTCCGCCGGGTACTGTTTCCCTACAACCCTATCGATCCCAGCCCGGTGGCGGCCTTGGCCAATCTTCAGCCGACGGCGGAGAAATTGGGGCTGACCCTGGTGCCGGCCCATGTGCGCGACCCGGCCGAGCTGACGGCCCTGGCCCGGTCGCTTCCGGTCGATATCGATGCGGTGTTTGTCCCCCCGGATGCGTTGGTCGCTTCCCATCTGACCCAATTGACGGCGGCCTGTCTGGCGCGAAAGCTGCCGGTGACGGTGCCGCAGATGGTATCGGCCAAGATGGAAGGCGTGCTGTTTTCCTATGGATTCTCCCTGGAGGAGTTGGGGGGGCAGGCGGCTCATATGGCGGATCAGATTCTACGGGGCGTGCGGCCGGCCGACTTGCCGGTGGAGGTTGCCGAGTTTCAGCTGTCGCTGGATCTGCGGACCGCCCGGACATTGGGGCTGCACATTCCCACCCCCGTATTGCGCCAGGCGCGCGTCATCATCCACTGAGGGCGCGTCATGAAGATCATTCCCAAAAGCATCCGCGCCCGTCTGATCGTCGTTTCGGCACTGCTGGCGGTGGTGCCGCTGCTGGCGACCGGGATTTTGATGGCGCAGCAGAGCATTTCGGTCCTGACCGAGCAAGAGCAGTTCATCGAGGAGGAAACCGCCAAGAATGTGGCGGGGCAGATCGCCGGATTTTTCGCCAGCGTCGAGACCACGTTGCGTGGCGTGGCGGATCAGGGCGTGCTGGAGGCCGGTGATCCCCTCCGGGTCGAGGAAGCGCTGGAAATTCTGCTGGCCCAGACGCGATGGTTCGATACCTTGGCGCTGGTCGATGACCAGGGATGGGAGCGGAATCGGGTTTCGCGGCTCGATGTCCTTGGGCCGGAGGATTTGCGTCAGGTCGGGGACCGGCCCGAGGTCGCCGTCACGCTGCGCACCCGGACCACATGGTTTGGCCCCATCGGTTTTGATCCGCGGACTCGTGAGCCGACCATGGTGATCTCGACTCCGGTGCTTGATCTTCGCACCGGCAATGCCGAGGGGGTGCTGGTCGCCAGCACCCGGATCAAGCGGGTCTGGGATCTGATCGCCCGGCAGACACTGATGCCGGGCCAGCAGGTCTATCTGATCGACGCCAAGGGCGATCTGATTGCCCATCGCAATCCTTCCCTGGTGTTGAGGGGGACGCGGTATGCACTGCCGGCCAGGGATGACGCGGTGATCGGTCTGGGTGGCGATCGGGTGATTCTGGCCACTTATCCGGTTCGCCTGGGCGAGCAGGTCTTTACCGTGGTGGCGGAACGCACCCTTCCGGCCGCCCTCGAATTGGCGTCCCGGTTGCTGTTTACCGTCGGGGCGGTTGGTCTGGTCGCCTTTGGCGTCAGTCTGGTGGTCGCCATCGCCGCGGTCCGGCGGATCGTCCGGCCGTTGGCCGTGCTGGCCGAAGTCGCCCACGATATCGCCGCCGGCGACCTGTCGAAAGTCGCTTCCACCAGGGGCCGCAATGAAATCAGCGAGTTGGCGCGGGCCTTCAACACCATGACGGCCCGGCTGCGTGACACTCTGATCGATGTCAGAAGCAGCAAGGCCCGTCTTCAGAGTGTGCTTGACCATGCTTCGGCGGCGATTTTCATGAAGGATCTGGACGGCCGGTTCGCCCTGCTCAATCGGAGGGCCGTCAGTCTGCTTGGCCGCCCCGAGGCCGAAATCATCGGGGCGACCGATTTTGACGTGTTTCCACCGGATATCGCCGAAAGGCTGCAAGACTCCAACCGCCTGGTTCTCGCCCAGGGGGAGCGGACGGAGCAGGAGATGGTGCTGACCACCGAGGGTGGCGCCCATACCTATCTGGTGCTCAAGGCCCCGATGTTCGACGAGACCGGAACCATCGTCGGCCTGTGCGGCATCGCCACCGACATCACCGAACGCAAGGAGAGCGAGCGCGAGCGGCTCACCCTGGCGCGGGCGGTGGAGCAAAGCCCCGCCTCGGTGATCATCACCGATCCCAATGGCAATATCGAATACGTCAATCCCAAGTTCGTGGCGGTGACCGGCTATGGTCCGGACGAGGTCAGGGGGCGCAATCCCCGTATTTTCCAATCTGGAGCGACCCCGGTCGAGACCTATCAGGCGCTGTGGGGGGCCATCACCTCCGGTGATACCTGGGAAGGCGATATCCAGAATCGCAAGAAGAACGGTGAAATGTTCTGGGAGCGGGCTTCCGTCTCGCCGATCCGCTCTCCCGACGGTACGGTTCTTCATTTTTTGGCGGTGAAGGAGGATATCACCCAGCGCAAGCAGGCCGAGGCTGACCTGTTGGCGGCATGGCAGGCGGCTGACGAGGCCAATCGGGCCAAGACGGTGTTCCTGTCGCATATGAGTCACGAGTTGCGCACGCCGCTGACCGCCGTTCTCGGTTATGCCGAGATGATCTCCCTTGAATTGCGCGGGCCGCTGCCGCCCGGCTATGCCGAGGATTTGAACGCCATCAATGTCGGCGGCCGGCAGCTGATGTCGATCATCGATGAAGTTCTCGACATTACCCGAATCGAACTGGGCGGTTATTGTCTGACATTGTGCGATACGGATCTGGCCGCCGTCTGTCGGGAATGCGTCGCCATGCTGACTCCGCAATGCGAGGCCAAGGGCATCGCGATCGAAATGACCCGTGGCGATCCGGTGATCCGGTTATCCGATGGCAAGGCCGTCCGTCAGATTCTGATCAACCTTCTGAGCAATGCCGTGAAATACACGCCCAGCGGCGGGACGATCACGGTAAGCATCACAGTGGATGACGGCCCGGCGGTGATCACCGTCGCCGATACCGGCTGTGGCATTCCGGCGGACAAGCTGGATGAAGTTTTCGAGCCGTTTCAGCGGGCCGATCCCCGGCATGCCGACCCATCCAGGGGAGTCGGACTCGGGCTTGCCATCTGCCGCCGGATCGCCGACCTGTTGGGATGTTTCATCACCGTCGATTCGGACCCCGGACGAGGGACCAGGATGAATGTGACATTTCCAGCCAAGGATGCATGAAATCCGAACTCTGGTTATGTTCGAGTGTTGACGTGATCCCAATATAGGGTTGAACGAATTCTGGATGAGGAAGGGGGGGGCCGCATGCAGGTTTCGCGGCTTTGGGACAGAATCCGCCGCCGTTTGGGTCTGGGACAAGCCGAGGATCCGCCGTCGGCCGGTTCAGGCCGGCGGCCTGCCATGGTCACGGCCCGGCGGACCGGCTTTCTCGATGTAGGCGCCTTTGCCGGTGAACTGCTGCTGCTGAAGGATGGTGACGAGCCGCCACCCCATCTGCATGTCTTTTCCCTCTCCGACTTCCGCAAGGCGGTTGGCAAGAAATGGGAGCGCCTCGGTGGGCTGGTCGAGGTGGCGGTGGAATCGATCATCCGCCGGAATGTGGACCCGGAAAGGGACATCTTCACGCGGCTTGACGCCGAGGTAGCCTGTCTGGCCTTGCCCAATACCTCCCGGTCCGAGACCCGGACCCGCGTCGCTGCCATTGCCCGTGACATATCCGCCCATCTGTTCGGCGATGCGGTGATCGATGGAAGACGGCCGCAGATCCTGGCGGCCAACCTGCCGCTGGAAGACGCCCTGACCGCCGATGGCGACATGGATCGGGTGGCCATCGATTACGCCCTGGCGAAGGCCGGCGCCGCCTTGGGAGTCGGATTGGCGGGGGTCGGGGTCGTCGGCCCCGCCGGGACGGCGTTGGCGGCTCCGTATCGGGCCACCCTGGCCGCGTTGATGACGCCGGAGGATGTGGCCATACCGACGGGCGGAAAAAAGACGGGAGCACCCCATGCAATTTCCGGGGGGCGTCGCGAGGCCCGGGTTTCGGCTCCCGACTGGTTCATTCCGGAGGCGCAGGGGTTAAGGGGAGCCGATGCGCCTCGCAAGACGTTGACGGTGTCATCGACGCTTCACGGCGCCGACGCGCTCCGCAAGACGTTGACCGCATCGTCGAAGCTTCGCGGCGCCGATGCGCCTCGCGAGACTCATGCCGCTTCATCATCGGAACGGGGGGCCGAGGAGATCGCCGACTGGTTCGATCCGGCGACGCGGCATTTGCGCGGCGCCGATGCGAAACGGCAGCTTCTCCCCCTTTCGCCTGGGCGCAAGCGAGCGGCGCAGGTAAGGGGGCAATCCGGTCAGTCCCGGTCCAGCCTGACTCCGGAATCCACTTTGACTCTGGTCTGGACCCCGATCTGGGTGACCAGCCGTCAAGCCATCCAGGCCTTTCACGCCCGCATTATCCGGATGGACGGCAGCAATGCCCCGTCCTTGGAGGGGGTTCGCGCCTATGAGGATCTCTCTCCGATCGAGGCGCTGACACTCGACCGCTTTACCGCCACCCAGGCGGCAAGGGAGCTGAAGGCCCTGTATTATGCCCGGCAGAAGACCGGACTGACCGTGCCGGTGCATTGGATGTCGCTGTCGCCCAGATGGCGCGACTGTATCCGCCTGCCGTTCGAGGGGTGTCCGCCCGACGCCCGGCGCAAGTTTCTGAAGATCGAGGTGTTCGGTCTGACGCCTTCCATCCCCCCCGGCATCCTGCGGCGCATGTTCGAACCGTTGGAGAAGATCGGTTGCGACGTCATGGCGCGATTGCCGCTTTCGGCGGTGGAGATGATTCCGGCGCTGTCGCATCTGCGGGCGGTCGGCGTCGATCTGGCCGAACTGACGGATGACGAGCGGGTGGGGGATGACGAGTTGTTCGTCAGGCTGGAGGCGTTCCGCGCCGCCGCCAAGCAGGCCAGGATCGCCTGTTACGTCTGGGGTGTGCGGCGGCGTCCGCTGATCGCCAAGGTGGTGAGGTCCGGCTTTTCCCTGGTCAACGGACCCGGTGTGATGTGTGATCTCAGCCGGCCGGCGCTGCCATCCGGCGGCGGTCGGCCGGGCTGACCTCGGACCCATTCCGGCGGGACGTGGTATTACCCCTCATTCTCCAATATGATCCATTGGACTATCATGCTGCCGGTTGGCCCGATCCTTGGCCCCAAAGCCGGCGGGAGCGGTAATACGTGATCGACACCGATGCCATATTCGAGATGACGTCCCAGGCCTTGGCGGTGGTGAGCGCGGTCGGCCTGGTCAAGGATGCGAATCCCGCATTCTGCACTGTCGTGGAGCGGTCACGGGCCGGGTTGACCGGCTGCGATGCGGCCAGTCTGGCCCTACCGGGCGGCTGGGTGATGAAGCGGCGGCGGTTGCCTCTGGGCGACACCCTGCTGGAGCTGGTCGAGGATCATACCCAGCGGTGGCGGGAGTCCGAGCGCGCCATGACCGAGATGCGCGCCATTATCGAAAACACCTTCGAATTCATCGGTCTTTTGTCCCCTGAAGGGTTGCTGCTCGACGCCAATCGGACCGCCATGTCCTTTATCGGCTATGACGACGTGACGCCGTTGGTCGGCGCTGCCTTTGCCGATACCCCCTGGTGGGAACATTCCCCGGTGGAGCGCGCCTTGCTGCTCGACGCCATTCAGCGGGCGGCGAAGGGTGAGTTCGTCCGCTTCGAGACCAGTCGTATGGATGCCAATGGCGTCCTGATCCATGTGGATTTCTCGATGAAACCGGTCTACGACAAAACCGGGGCCATCGTTTATCTGGTGCCCGAGGGTCGGGACATCACTCAACGCAAGCGGGCGGAGGCCGAGGTCCTGACCGCCAAGCTGGAAGCCGAGGCGGCCAATCGCGCCAAGTCCAGCTTTCTCGCCACGGTCAGTCACGAGCTTCGCACCCCGCTTAACGCCATCATCGGGTTTTCCGACGCTATCCTCGGCAATGCGCTGGGGCCGTTCGACGCCGACCGGTGCCTCGAATACATGGGGCTGATCCATACCGCCGGCGAGCATCTGCGGTCGGTGATCGAAGACATCCTCGACGTGTCGCGCATCGAACTGAGCCAGATCGAGTTGGATGAGGAAGAGACCGAGTCCGGCGACCTGGTCCGCAGCGTGGTCCGCATGCTCGAACACAAGGCCCGTGCCGGCAGGATCAGTCTTGGCATGACCCTCGGCGATGACCTGCCCAAGATCTGGGGAGACCCGCGCCGCCTGCGGCAGATCATTCTCAACCTGCTGGCCAATGCCCTTAAATTCACCCCGCAAGACGGTAGCGTCCATATCTCCATCCGGCGGAGCGAGGAGGGGCTGGAAATCACGGTGAAGGATTCCGGGATCGGCATCTCGCAGCAGGATCAGGCCAAGGTGTGGCAGCCCTTTTATCAGTCCGATGCCACCCTGGCCCGGCGGCACGAGGGCTCTGGCCTGGGTCTGGCGATCGTGAAGCACTTTGTCGAGGCCCATGGCGGAGTGGTGCGGATGGACAGCACCCTGGGCGAAGGCACCCGCGTGTCATTCACCCTGCCGCCGGAGCGATTTCGATAGTCTTTTGAAATCGTGGACGCAAAAAAGCCGCGGCGAACCGCGGCTTTTTTAGTCTCGAATTGGAGCGGGCGAAGGGATTCGAACCCTCGACCCCAACCTTGGCAAGGTTGTGCTCTACCCCTGAGCTACGCCCGCTCTATTCGGCGTTTCCGTTCACCCTGGGGCGTTCGGAGGCCCGGATAATACGAAAAGTCGCGACCGACGCAAGCACTATTTCGCACCATCCCCGAGGAAAGTCGCTTTGGGGCGGAAATCCAGGGTTTTGACTTGCCAGCCGGCGGGGGACAGTCCATCTATTGCGGGTCGATTTGTCGAATGCGGACGAGCAGCAGCCATGGATCTGATCTTCAATTCCGGTGCCAAGAAACAAAGTGGCGGTGCGACCGGCGCCGATACGGACCTGATCAAGGACGGGAGTACCGCGACGTTCATGGCCGACGTCATGGAGATGTCGCGCAAGGTGCCGGTGATCGTCGATTTCTGGGCGACCTGGTGCGGTCCCTGCAAGCAGCTTGGCCCCGCCCTGGAAAAGGTGGTGCGCGAGGCCAAGGGCGCGGTGCGCATGGTCAAGATCGATGTGGACAAGAATCAGGACCTTGCCGCCCAGCTTCGCATCCAGACGGTTCCCACCGTCTACGCCTTCAAGGATGGTCGGCCGGTGGACGCCTTTACCGGCGCCCAGTCGGAAAGCCAGCTGCGCCAGTTCATCCAGAAGCTGACCGCCGGCGCCAATGCGGGGCCGTCGCTGGACGATTATGTGGTCGAGGCCAGGCAGATTTTGGCCGATGGCGATGCCCAGGCCGCTGCCGGCATTTTTCAGCAGGTGCTGGAGCAGGACCCCGACAATGCGGGGGCCTTGGCGGGTCTGTTGCGGTGTCTGATCGCCCTGGGCGATACCGAGCAGGCGGAGGCCATGTTGGCGCGGGTGCCACCCGAGATGGTCAAGCATGCCGATATCGTTGCGGTGCGGACCGCCCTGGAACTGGCCCGTCATGCCGGTGGGGTGGGAGAGGCGGCCGACCTGCGGCGGCGTCTGGCCGTTAACGCCGACGACCATCAGGCCCGCTTTGATCTCGCCCTGGCCTATTACGCCGCCAACGAACCGGAAGCGGCGGTGGACGAACTGCTGGAGCTGTTCCGTCGCGACCGGACCTGGAACGAGGATGCGGCGCGCAAGCAGATGGTCAAGATCTTCGAGGTGTTGGGCTTTGCCCATCCTTTGGCCAAGTCGGGCCGTTCGCGCCTGTCGACGATGCTGTTCTCTTAAAACGATGGTCATGACTCTTCAGCGGCGCATGCGGGCCGAGGACTTGCCGCTGGTGGTGCCGGTGTTCGCGGTGACCGGGGCGATTCTGCTGCCCGGCGGCACCATGCCCCTGATGGTGTTCGAGCCGCGCTACCTTGCCCTGATCGACGACGCCCTGGGGGCCGGACGGCTGTTCGCCCTGGTCCAGCCGCGCGAGGACGAGGCCGGAACCGTGCCCGGCCTTTACGATACCGGTTGTCTCGGCCGCATCACCGCATTCGGCGAGACCGGCGACGGCCGCTACCTGATCACCGCCGCCGGGGTGTGCCGTTTCCGCGTCGCCGGCGAGGAGGAGGGCCGCTCGGGCTATCGCCGGGTCGAGGCCGATTATCGCGGGTATCATCACGACCTGGACCTCGGCGATATCGGCCCGGTGGAACGCCGGCCATTGCTGGCCATCGTGCGGACCTATCTGGGCGGCCTTGGCATGGCGACGGACCTTGCCCAATTAGAGAAGGCCGACGACGCCGAACTGGTCATCCGTCTGGCCATGGCCTGCCCGTTCACCCCCCAGGAAAAGCAGGTACTGCTGGAGGCTGTGGACCATGCCGAGCGGTGTCGCCTGATGACCGCAATGATTCAAAAAGAGCTGCTGGAGGAAAGCTGCGGCTCTTCCATTCACTGATACCGCGTCGTTTCAAGGGTCCGCGGAACCGGCCCACCCATCAAGGAGGCTTTCATGCCCGAACGCGCCGCCGCTTTCGACACCAAGCTGTTGGAAATCCTGGTCGCCCCCGGCACCCATGCGCCGTTGCGCTATGACGCCGCCGCCCAGGAACTGATCGATGACAAGGCCGGTCTGGCCTATCCCATCCGCGACGGAATCCCGATCATGCTGGCCGACGAAGCCCGCAGCCTCGACCAGGAGCATGGAGCATGAGCGCCGCCGAACGGCCCTGGCCGGAAGAAATCAAGGTCGACAAGGTCACCCGGACCCTGAAGGTGGCATTCTCCGACGGCAAAACCTTCGTGTTGCCGGCCGAACTGCTGCGGGTGGAAAGCCCCTCGGCCGAGGTTCAGGGCCACAGCCCCGATCAGAAGCAACTGGTATCCGGCCGGATGCATGTGGGGATCATCGGGGTCGAGACGGTGGGCAACTACGCCGTCAAGCTGGTATTCGATGACCTGCACGACACCGGGATCTATACCTGGGATTATTTGTACGCCCTGGGAGACAGGCAAGACGCCATCTGGGCCGAATATCTGGCCGAGCTGGCGGCGGCTGGCCTGTCGCGCGACCCCGCCCTGTCCAAGGCCCCGCCGCCCAAATCCGGCGGTTGCGGGTCAGGCAAGGCCAGCGGTGGCTGCGGCTGTAGTTGAGAGGAAGGCGCGGGGGGGCAATGACTGGGTTTCAGGGCTCCGAGCCCGTGTACCTGACCGGTCGGTCTAAAGCTTTTCCCCGCGCAGCAAGCGCGGCAATTCACCCGCCAGCCCCATGGCGTGGCGCATGAAAAAGCGTTTGACGTCCGGCAGTTGATTGATGGCGGCGAGACCCAGGCGGCGGGCCAGGCGCAGCGGCGGAATATCATTGGAGAACAGGCGGTCGAGGCCGTCGGTCAGCCCCAGCATCAGCATGGTGTCGAAGCGACGCCAGCGTTGATAACGCTCGAGTACCTGGGGCGCGCCGGGATCGAGTCCCAGGCGGCGGGCATCGACAATGACCTCGGCCAGGGCGGCGACATCGCGGATTCCCATATTCATGCCTTGGCCGGCGATGGGGTGCATGCCGTGGGCGGCGTCGCCCACCAGCGCCAGCCGGGGCGCGATCATGGATTGGGCGAGGTGCAGCGACAGCGGATGGTGAAAGCGCGCCCCCTCCAGCCCGATCGGCCCCAGGAAGCCGCCGACCCGCTCGGCCAGCTCGGCCCTGAAAGCGTCGTCATCCTGATTGCAGATGGCGGCGGCGCGCTCGTGGGGCTCGGTCCAGACGATGCCGCTGCGATTGCCGGCCAGCGGCAGGATGGCGAAGGGACCGGCCGGCAAAAACCGCTCATGGGCGATGCCGCGATGGGGCAGCTCGTGAGTCATGGTGCAGACGATGGCGCTTTCGTCATAGGCTCGGCGGGTGACGGCGATGCCGGCCGATTCGCGGGTCGCCGAGGCGCGGCCATCGGCGGCGACCACCAGGGCGGCTTCGATCCGGCGACCGTCTTTCAGCTCGATCTCGACCCGGCCGGCGAGGCGCTCCAGCCGCTCGACCCGGGCCGGGGCCAGCAGATGGGCACCGGGGCTGGCGGTCAGTTGCTCCAGCACGCTCCGGCGGATGGTCGGGTTGGGGACGATCCAGCCCAGGGGATGGTCGCCGATCTCCTGGTGATCGTAATGCAGGAAGAGGGGAGAGGCGGAATCGGTGACCCGGATTTCCTGGATCGCGCCGGCCTCGGGCGCCATGGCCTCCCAGGCTCCGGCTCCGGCGATGACCTTGCGCGAGGTGTAGGAGACGGCGATGGCGCGGGCGTCCGATCCGGCACGGCCCAGGGCGGCCGGCGGGGCGGCTTCCACCACCGCCACCGCGACGCCGGCTCTGGCCAGCACCGAGGCGAGCAGACCGCCCACCGGCCCACCGCCGATGACGGCCACATCCACCCGCAGAACCGGATCAGCCATTGCCCAAATTGAGCTTGGGCTTGAGGAAATTGGGGTTTTTGAACTCGAACAGCTTGGGGTCGAGGGTCAGGCCGTTCTGAGCCTCGAACAGCGAGACCGTGGTCACCTGATTCTGAGTGTCGCGCACCTGCCATTGCCGCAGGATGAAGGGGGCGTCGGAGAACACCAGGGTGATTTCACCCGCCGCGGGGTCCTCGGCTTCGGCCAGGGAAATCCGGACCACGCCGGGCAGGCGGACGACGCGGGTGACCGCGACGTCGTCGGCGTTCAGTTTGACATTGGCGCGGACCAGGATGCCGGCGGGGGTGGAATTCAGCGGCAGGTAGCTGGGCTCGCCCAACTGCCGGTCGTGAATAATCAGAAAGCTGCCATCTGCCACCACCAGCAGGGGGCTGGGCGGGTCGTATTGCATGCGCAGCTTGCCGGGGCGCGACAGATAGGCGTCGCCCTCGACGCTGACGCCGTTGGGGGAAACTTGCAGGAAGCGCGCCTTCAAGGTGGTGATGCCGTTAAGATAGTCCTCGGCCCGCCCGATATCGGCCCTGTCGTGGTCCGACAGCGGCAGCTTGCGGTCGGCGGCGTCGGCCGTCCATGCGGTGACGGCCAGCAGCAAAGCCACGGCCAGCGCCGCCCATCCCTTACCCGTTTTCATGGTCATCATTGCGCTTCCTAATGCTCTTCCCGACCGCCACGGGCGAGAACCTCGCGTTTGCCCACATGGTTGGGTTTGCCGACCACGCCCTCGGTCTCCATCTTTTCGACCATGCGGGCGGCGCGATTATAGCCGACCTGCAAATGGCGCTGGACGAAGCTGGTCGAGGCCTTGTCTTCCCGGATCACCAGGGCCACCGCCTGATCGTAGAGTTCGTCGCCGCTGCCACCGCCGCCATTGACGCCGGGGGCGCCGAATTCGCCGCCCTCTTCCTCGGTGACCGCTTCGATATAGGATGGTTCGCCCTGGCTGCGAAGGTATTCGACGACTTTTTCCACTTCCTCGTCCGAGACGAAGGGGCCGTGGACGCGGGTGACCCGACCGCCTGACGCCATGTACAGCATGTCGCCCTGCCCCAGCAGCTGTTCGGCGCCCTGTTCGCCCAGGATGGTGCGGCTGTCGATCTTGGAGGTGACCTGGAACGAGATGCGGGTGGGAAAATTGGCCTTGATGGTGCCGGTGATCACGTCGACCGACGGCCGCTGGGTCGCCATCATGATATGGATGCCGGCGGCGCGGGCCATTTGGGCCAGACGCTGAACGGCGGCTTCGATATCCTTGCCCGCCACCAGCATCAGGTCGGCCATCTCGTCGACGATGACGACGATGAAGGGCAGCGGCTCCAGCGCCAGGGTCTGGTCCTCGTAGAGCGGCTTGCCGGTATCGGGATCGAAGCCGGTCTGCACCGTGCGGGTCAGCACCTCGCCCCGGCTCCGGGCCTCGCCCAGCCGGTGATTGTAGCCGGCGATGTTGCGGACTCCCAGCTGGCTCATGGCGCGGTAGCGGTCTTCCATCTCGCGCACCGCCCATTTCAGCGCTACCACCGCCTTGCCTGGTTCGGTCACCACCGGAGCCAGCAGGTGGGGGATGCCGTCATAGACCGACAATTCCAGCATCTTGGGATCGATCATGATAATGCGGCACTCTTCCGGAGTTAGCCGGTAGAGCAACGACAAGATCATGGTGTTGATGGCCACCGATTTGCCGGAACCGGTGGTGCCGGCGATCAGCAGATGGGGCATGCGGGCCAGATCGACCATCACCGGGCCGCCGCCGATATCCTTGCCCAGCACCAGGGTCAGGCGGGCGCTGGCCTTTTCGAACTGCTCGGCGGCCAGCAGTTCGCGCAGATAGACGGTTTCGCGTCGTGAATTGGGCAGCTCGATGCCGATGACGCTGCGGCCGGGGATGGTGGCGATGCGCACAGACAGGGCGCACATGGACCGGGCGATATCGTCGGCGAGGCCGATCACCCGGCTGGTCTTGGTGCCGGGGGCGGGCTCCAGCTCGTACAGGGTGACCACTGGGCCGGGGCGGACCTTGACGACCTTGCCGTTGACGCCGAAATCCTCCAGTACGGATTCCAGCATCTTGGCGTTCTGGGCCAGGGAGTCCTGACTGATGCGGACGCCGCCCTGCTCCGGGGCGGGAGTCAGCAGGGCCAGCGGCGGCAGTTCGTAGCCCGATTGAGGTTGCTTGCCAAGATCGAGGGTGCCCTGACGGGCGGCGCGTCCGCGCTTGCCGGGCGTGGCGGGCGGCCGCTTGGGCTGCACCAGCGAACCTTGCGGCGGCAGGCCGTCTTCATCCTCCGGCATCGGGGCCGGGACGAAGGGATCGTCTTCGTCCTCGTCCTCGTCCGGGGGAAGGGGCGGTGGCATCGGTCGCATCGCCGGGTCGATCCGTTGAGGTGAGGGCTGGGGCTCGTCGGGTTCGGCGCGGCGCAGCGAAGCGGCGGCCTGGCCGGTGGCCATGGCCATTTCCAGCGAACGCCGGCCCAGAGTGGCCCAATCGCCGCCGGTCAGCCCCAGCACGAATATCATGGCGGCCAGCCCCAACACCAGGGCGGCGGGGCCGGCGATCCAGGCGATTTCTGGCGGCAGCAACAAGGTGAGGCCGGTGACCATCACTTGGCCCAAGGCTCCGCCCATCCCCGCCGGCAGATCCGTGGCGGCGGGCAGGGGCAGGGCGGCCAGGGCCACGGCCCAGATCACCATGGCCGGTGGCAGCAGGGCCAGGCGCCACGACCATCGGCTGGGCAGCCGGATTCGGATCAGCAGCAGCAATCCCCAAACCAAGCCGGTCAGGGCCAACAGCGCGCCGCTCCAGCCCACCGCCTGAAACAGGAAATCGGCGAGGTAGGCGCCCGGCCGTCCGAGGGCGTTAAGAATCGGTCCATCGGCGGCGGTATCGAAACTGGGATCGTGGGAGTCGGCGGTCACCAGGGCCGCCGAGGCGCCGAGGCCGAAGACCAGCAGGGCCAATCCGCCGGCCTGGATCAGCCGACGACGCAGGAATTCAAGGGTTCCCCTTGGCAGGAAACCGGTGTTCATCTTGGTCTTGCGCGAGGGAGCCGCCATGGATGTCGTTATTCTCCCAAGATCGCGGCAAGGCGGGTCAGCGCCGTTTCGGTGGTTGCCAGATCGTGGACCAGGGCGACCCGGATGAAACGATGACCGGGATTGCCCTCCTCGGAATCCTCGGCGGCGAGATAGGCGCCGGGCAGCACCCGGATATTGGCTTCGCGCCAGAGTTTGATGGCGGCCGCTTCGCCGTCGCCGACGTCCAGCCACAGGAAAAAACCGCCGGCCGGCCGGTAAAAGCCGAAACGGCCGCCCAGGATGCGTTCGGCGATATCAAGCTTGGCGCGGTAGAGGTCGCGGGTTTCCGTTACATGGGCTTCGTCGCGCCACAGGGCGGCGGCGGCGGCGGCGACCGGCAGCGGCGTGGCGGCTCCGCCATAGGAGCGCAGCCGCGAGAAGGCGTGAATCACCGCTTCATCGCCGATGACGAAGCCGGAACGCAGGCCGGGGACGTTGGAGCGTTTGGATAGCGAGTTGAACGCCAAGATATTGGCGAGGCCTTCGCCCAGGGCGGCGCAGACTCCGAGGACGCCGGGCGGCGGCTCCTTGTCCCAGATCTCGGAATAGCATTCGTCGGAGGCCAGCACGAAACCGTGCCGCCGCGCCGCCTTGACCGATCGCTCCAGCAGGGCGGAATCGGCCACCATGCCTTGGGGATTGGCGGGGGTACAGACATAGGCCAGGGCGGTCCGGTCCAGCGCCTCGGCGGGCAGGGTGGAGAAATCGGGCTGGCTGGCGGCGCCATGGGCGCCCGGAACGAAGACCGGCTCGGCCCCGGCCATGACCGCGGCCCCGGCATAGACCTGATAAAACGGATTCGGCAGCAGCACCAGGGGGCGCTGACCGCCGCGATCGCCGCAGACCGTCTGGGCGATCAGGTACAGGGCCTCGCGCGTGCCGGCCACCGGCAGGACCGCCTTTTCCGGATTGATCAGGCCGGTGGGCAGGTTGTAGCGCCGGTTGGCCCACTCCGTGACCGCATCGCGGAAATCGGCCGAGCCGTTGGCCGGCGGATATTTGCCCCACATGGCGGCATTGGCGGTCAGAATCTCGGCCACCATGGCGGGGGGCGTGTGCTGGGGCTCGCCGATGGACATGACGATGGAGTCGGGGCCGGGCGGGCCTCCCAACAGCTTGGCCAACCGGGCGAACGGGTAGTCGGGCAGATTGTCGAGGCGGGCGTCGAGACGGGGGGCGATGGTCATGGCGATGGCGAACACTAAGGCAAACGTTGGAGGAACATTTCGAGTTTTACCCCATTCCCCGCTCCGGCCCCAGAAGGAAGTTGAGAAAGGTTGTTCCGATGGCGAAGGGGCAAAGATAGAGCGCCCACCCGCCCGGCACTTGAGGGACCTAAAACCCGACGAGCCCCCGGGCTCGGAGTTGCGGCCAAGGGCCGGCGCGCCTCGTGGCGCGTAGCCAAGGGGCCGGATGGCCCCGCCCAGCGACTGAGGGACCCAAAATTAAGGCTTCAACCGCTTGTTGTCGGGTTCGATGATTTCGTAATCGGCTTCGATGATGACCGGGCCGGTGGGGGGGTGGGGCGGTTGGGCTTGCATCACCACCAGCCTAGTTCCGGTCCACATCCGCAGGCCGGCCCGCACCCAGGGCAGCAGCAGCAGCAGCGCCAGGACGTCGGTGAGGAAGCCGGGAATCACCAGCAAAACTCCCGCCGCCGACAGACACAGACCGTCGAAGGCCGCCTGCAACGGCAGTTCGCCTTGCTCCAGGCGCGAGCGGGCCTTGAGCAGCATGGTCATTCCCTGGCGGCGTAAAATCGCCATGCCGGCCAGGAAGGAGGCGATGGACAGCAAGATGGTGGAGCCGGCGCCGATCCACTCGGCCGACTTGATCCAGACCATGATTTCCATCACGGGCAGCGAGATCACCCCGACAACGATCAACCAAGCCATGCTTGCTCTTTCTCCGATCCCGGCCTATCTCTTGAATTCGGACGACATTTTTGTGCAGCTCGTGATCCGGTTCGGATCCAGTCGAGCGGTTCCCGCCAGCTTATCCCGGACTTAGCCGATGAACGACGGATTCCATTTTCTTGATATCATTTTTTTCGCCATGGTCGCCGCCTTCCTGGTGTTGCGCCTGCGCAGCGTGTTGGGCCGCCGGACGGGAGCCGAGCCGCCGCCTGCGCAGCGGCAGGGGCCGGAGGGCGATGCCGGCGCATCGGTGATCGATCTGGCGGCGCGCCGCCGCTCGGTCGCGGAACCGCCGCCCGAATCCCCGGTCGGCCAGGGTCTGGCCATGATTCGTGCGGTCGATCGCGATTTTGACCTCGACGGATTCCTGGGCGGCGGGCGTGCCGCGTTCGAGATGATCGTCGCCGCCTTCGCCGCCGCCGACAAGGCGATGTTGCAGCCGTTGTTGGCTCCCGAGGTCTTTCGCCACTTTGCCGAGGCCATCGATGGCCGGGCCAGGAATGGCGAGACTCTGAGCACCGAGCTGGTCAATATCCGCTCGGTCCAACTGGTGGAGGCGCGTCTGGACGGAAGTTTCGCCAGCCTGACGCTTCGGATTGTCAGCGAGCAGGTCAATGTGTTGCGCGATCACGAAGGCAATGTGGTCGAGGGCAACGCCGATCGGGTGATCGACGTCATCGATGAGTGGACCTTTCGCCGCGATACCCGGTCCAGCGATCCCAATTGGGTTCTTGCCGCCACCCGGACCCCCGAAGACTGATGCGGCGAGTCCTGTCGATCGCCATGGCAGCAGCCTTGGCTGGGTCTTGCGCGCCGGTTGAAAAGCCGGTCGCGCCGATCGGCGTCGCCGACCGGATGGTTTTGAGCCCCATGGGGTTCGGGCAATTGGTCGGTTGGACCGAGGACAACGCCGCCGCCGTGCTGCCGGCCCTGAAACGGTCATGCGACCGCATTGCCAAACTGCCGGTGGACCGTTCCATCGGCTTTGACGGAATCGGCGGCACCGCCGCCGACTGGTATGGACCTTGTTCCGCCGCTTCGCGGGTGGCGGCGGGCGATCATGGGGCGGCGCGGGCGGTATTCGAACATTGGTTCGCCCCCTGGCAGGTGACCGCCGACGGCAAGCCGGATGGGTTGTTCACCGGTTATTTCGAGCCCGAGATCAGGGGGTCGCGTCAGCGACAGGGCCGCTATGGGGTGCCGATTCACGGCAAACCCTCCGATCTGGTGACCGCCGATCTCGGTAAGTTCCGTCCTGATCTGGCCGGCGAGCAGTTGGTGGGACGCCTGGACGGCGCCCGATTAGTGCCTTATCCGACCCGGGTCGAGATCGAGGCCGGAGCCATCGACGCCAAGACACCGGTGGTGGCCTGGACCGATGACGCGGTGGATCTGGCCATCATGCAGATTCAAGGGTCGGGGCGGGTGCGGCTTGACGATGGCAGCCAGATTCGCCTTGGCGTCGCGGGAACCAACGGTCATAAATTCGTCGGCATCGGCAGGGTGCTGAAGGAGTCCGGCAAGTTGGAGGGTGACACCTCCATGCCGGCGATCCGCGCCTGGTTGAAGGCTCACCCCGTCGAGGGCCGCGAGATGCTGGCCAAAAATCCGCGCTATATCTTCTACGGCGTCAATCTCGGCGATGGGCCGCTGGGGACCGAGGGGGTCGCCTTGACCCCGGAACGGTCGCTGGCGGTGGATCCGCGCTTTATCCCGTTGGGTGCCCCCGTCTGGCTGGACACCGTCGATCCCAAGGGCAAGCCGCTGCGTCGCCTGATGATGGCCCAAGACACCGGCGCCGCCATCAAGGGCGTGGTGCGCGGCGACGTGTTCTGGGGAGCCGGTGAAGCGGCGTTCGAGCAGGCCGGCCGCATGAAGAACCCCGGCCGGCTGGTGCTGCTGTTGCCCAAGGCCCGCTCGCCGCGCATGGCCGGGCAGTAGCTAGTAGCTAGCGCTTGCCAATCCGGTCCGGCTTGGCCATCCTTCGGCTAACATGTGGATTTAAAGGGGCGATTCGGGCGTATGAGCCGGTTGATGAGCGAATGGCGGGACCGAAAGGGCCGCGAGGACGAGCAGCTGCACGAGCAGTTGCGCGGCGCCGTCATGGCCGGTCGGGTCCAGGTTTTCACCGATCCCCGTTTGCTCGATTTCCAGGGCTCGCCGGTGCATCAGCACTGGGACCATCTGCTGCCGCTGACCATCTTGATGACCCTGGCGTTGATCATCTTACTGGCGGCCGGGGTCGCGGTGGGTATCGTGGTGATGACGCTGTGCGTGCTCGCCCATCTGTTCGGCAACAAATATTACGTGGGCTGGCGGCTCAAGGCCCGCGCCCAGGCCTATATGTTGAGCGACGTTCTTCAGTTTCAGA
Organism: Phaeospirillum sp.; assembly: GCA_030651575.1. Classification (GTDB taxonomy): domain Bacteria; phylum Pseudomonadota; class Alphaproteobacteria; order Rhodospirillales; family Magnetospirillaceae; genus Phaeospirillum. The sequence continues at coordinate 271,665 of JAUSFB010000048.1, read as the reverse complement.
CTCTGTGGCAGATGGGCGGCGTCGCCATGGCGACCAAGGGCGGCAACGAGCCGCCCTGCCTTGCCCCCAAGGGCGACTGGCGTAAATTCATCCGCCGCAATCTTGGCGAGGGCGAGGCCCAGCAGCGCGAGCGGATGGCCAATGCCCCGGTTCCGGTCCGGCCGGGATCGGCGGTCAATGTGGAACCCTCGCCTCCGCCTCCGCCGGTTCTGGAGCCGGAACCCTCGCCACTGGCCGACGAGGTTCATCCGGACGAAGATGATCTGCCGCCGGAGGAGCCTCCGTTAACCCCCGCTCCGCCCCGCACCCATTGGGAATCCATCGAGGACGGCCCGCCGCGGGACGAGGTGCTGCCGCAAACCCCGCAGTCATGAGCCGCAATCGTCTGATCGAACCACGTCAGCCGCGCCGCCGCGCCGTCACCCCCGACGAGGTGCGAATCTGGCGGGCGGTGATCGAGGACGCCCGCCCCCTGCCCGGCAGGGTTCTGCCCGACGATCCCGAGACCGTGCCGCCGGAGGCGATGCCGTCGCCGCCGCCGCCGCCCGGCCCTCCTCCGCTCCGCCCTTCGGCCCGCCCCGTCCCGCCCCGGTTGCGGGGGTCTCCGTTGGAATTGGGGCACGGCCAGACCCCCGGACTTGACCGCCGTTCGGCCGATCGCATGAAGCGGGGCGAAATGGAGATCGAAGCCACCCTCGACCTGCACGGCCACAGCCAGGACCTGGCCCATGACGAACTGGCCGCCTTTATCCAGCGCGCCTGGGTGGCGGGTCGGCGCTGCGTCCTGGTGGTGACCGGCAAGGGAGTCAAGGGCGACGGGATCTTGAAGAATCAAGTGCCGCGCTGGCTCAATCAAAGCCCGTTGCGCGAACGGATCTTGGGATTTTCCTTTGCCCGGCCGCAGCATGGCGGCGACGGCGCTCTTTACGTCTTGGTGCGGAGACAGCGGGGATGACCCCGTTCGGGGCCAAGCTGCGGGCGCTCAGGGCCGTCAAGGCCATTCCGCTGACCCGCATGGCCGCCGACCTGAACATTTCGGCTGCGTATCTATCGGCGCTGGAGCACGGCCAGCGCGGCAAGCCGGCCCCTGGACTGGTGATGCAGATCTGCGGCTATCTCGGCTGTATCTGGGACGAGGCGGAGGAGCTGAAAACCCTGGCCGACCTGTCGCACCCCAAGGTGACGCTGGACACGTCCGGCCTGACCCCAGCCAAGACCGAATTGGCCAATCGGCTGGGGGCAAGCCTGCGGGCCATGCCCGACGAGACGGTGGAGCGGCTGCTGGCGGTGCTGCGTTCCGATCAGTGAGATTTGGTTACGTGTAAGCACATCATCCACTTTACAGGATGAACTTGGCCAGATCGGCGGTTTTCGCCAGCTCGCCGACCCGCTCCCGCACCATGGCGGCGGTGATGGCGATCTTGGTGCCGGTGGGTTGGTCGGGGGCGGTGAAGCTGATGTCTTCCAGCAGCCGTTCCATCACCGTTTGCAGCCGCCTTGCGCCGATATTCTCGACGCTGGCGTTGATTTCGGCCGCCAGATCGGCGACGGCGTCGATGGAGCCGGGCTCGAACGACAGTTCCACCTCCTCGGTGGCGAGCAGGGCTTCGTACTGCTTGATCAGGCTGGCCTCGGGCTCGGTCAGGATGCGGACCAGATCGTCGCGCGACAGGGGTTTCAGCTCGACCCGGATCGGCAGACGGCCCTGCAATTCGGGCAGCAGGTCCGACGGCTTGGCCAGATGGAAGGCGCCCGACGCGATGAACAAGATGTGGTCGGTCTTGATCTGGCCGTATTTGGTGGCCACGGTGGTGCCTTCGATCAGCGGCAACAGGTCGCGCTGGACGCCCTCGCGGCTGACATCGCCGCCCATATGGGTCTCGGACGAGCGGGCGCAGATCTTGTCGATTTCGTCGATGAAGACGATGCCGTTGTTCTCCACCGCCCAGATGGCTTCCTTCACCACCTTTTCCTGGTCCAGCAGCTTGTCGGATTCCTCGGCGGTCAGCAGGGTCAGGGCGTCCCTGACCGGCAGCTTGCGCGGCTTGGTCCGGCCGCCGCCCAGCTTGCCCAGGATATCGCCCAGATTGATCATGCCCATCTGCGAGCCCGGCATGCCGGGAATGTCGAAGGTCGGCATGCCGCCGCTGGCATCGGCGACCTGCAATTCGATCTCCTTGTCGTCCAGACTGCCTTCCCGCAGCATCTTGCGGAACTTCTGGCGGGTGTCGGGGCCGGCGGTGTCGCCGACCAGGGCGTCCAGCAGACGTTCCTCGGCGGCGGTCTCGGCCTTGGCGGTCACTTGGCGGCGCAGACGGTCGCGGATCATGGTGATGGCGATCTCGACGATATCGCGCACGATCTGTTCGACATCGCGGCCCACATAGCCGACCTCGGTGAACTTGGTGGCCTCGACCTTGAGAAAGGGCGCCTGGGCGAGGCGGGCCAACCGCCGCGCGATCTCGGTCTTGCCGACGCCGGTCGGCCCGATCATCAGGATGTTCTTGGGCATCACCTCCTCGCGCAGCATCTCGGTCAGCTGCTGTCGCCGCCAACGGTTGCGCAGCGCGATGGCGACGGCGCGCTTGGCGTCGTTCTGGCCGACGATGTAACGGTCGAGTTCGGAGACGATCTCGCGCGGGGAGAAGGCGGGGGTCATAGGGACTCCACGATGATGTTGCCGTTGGTGTAGACGCAGATCCCGGCGGCGATGCGCATGGATTTGCGGGCGATGGCCTCGGCGTCGAGGTCGTCGATATCGATCAGGGCGCGGGCGGCGGCCAGGGCGTAATTGCCGCCCGAGCCGATGCCGATCAGCCCGTCCTCGGGTTCCAGCACGTCGCCTTGGCCGGTGAGGACCAGCGACACGTCCTTGTCGGCCACCGCCATCATGGCTTCCAGCTTGCGCAGGTAGCGGTCGGTGCGCCAGTCCTTGGCCAGCTCGACGCAGGCGCGGGTCAGCTGGCCGGGATATTTCTCCAGCTTGGCTTCCAGGCGCTCCAGCAGGGTGAAGGCGTCGGCGGTGGCGCCGGCGAACCCTACCAGGATCTTGTCGCCGCCGATCTTGCGGACCTTGCGGGCATTGGCCTTGATGACGGTGGCGCCCAGGCTGACCTGACCGTCGCCGGCGATGATCACGCGGTCGGCCTTGCGCACACAAAGAATGGTGGTGCCGTGCCAGGAAGGATTTTGTTCGGACATGGGGCTCCGGGGGGCAAGTTTGAGAGAACCAGCCGATGAAAGATAAGGTGTTCGCGGCGGAAAGGAAGAGGGATCGTCGTCTTTCGCCGGGCGGTCAGACGCTTCCCCTGGGGCCGCATTGCTGCTACTAGAGAAATCCTTGCGATCAGGAGGTTTCCATGCGCCAGGGCAGCATCGCGCGCAACACCAATGAGACCAGCATCAGCGTCTCCGTCGAACTGGACGGCGGCGGTCGCTATTCGGTCGATACCGGGGTCGGTTTTCTGGACCATATGCTGGAACAGTTGTCCCGCCACTCGTTGATCGACCTGACCGTCGTAGCCAAGGGCGACCTTCATATCGACGCCCACCACACCACCGAGGATGTGGGAATCGCCATCGGCCAGGCGGTCAATCAGGCGCTGGGCGACCGCAAGGGCATCCGCCGCTATGGCTCGGCCTACGTGCCCATGGACGAGGCGCTGACCCGCGTCGCCCTCGACCTGTCCAACCGCCCCTATCTGATCTGGAAGGTCGGGTTCGGCCGCGACAAGCTGGGCAGCATGGATACCGAGCTGTTCAAGGAGTGGTTCCAGGCCTTCGCCCAGGCGGCCGGCGTCACCTTGCATGTGGAGTGCCTGTACGGCGATAACGATCACCACATCGTCGAAAGCTGTTTCAAGGCCCTGGCCCGCGCTTTGCGCGAGGCGGTGGAGATCGATCCGCGCAAGGCCGATGCTGTGCCGTCGACCAAGGGGACGCTTGGGGGAACGCTGTGACCGGCGCCATCGCCATCGTCGATTACGGTTCGGGCAATCTGCGCTCGGCCGCCAAGGCGTTCGAGCGGGTGGTGGAGGAACAGGGCCTCGACCTGACCGTCATGGTTACCTCCGACCCCGCCCTGGTGGCGCGGGCCGACCGTATCGTGTTGCCTGGCGTCGGCGCCTTCGCCGATTGCAAGGCCGGACTCGGGCGGCTTCCCGGCATGATCGAGACCCTGACCGAGCAGGTCCTGGTCAAGGCCAAGCCGTTTTTTGGCATCTGCGTTGGAATGCAGCTGCTGGCCACCACCGGGCGCGAGCATGGCGAGCATGCCGGCCTCGGCTGGATCGAGGGCGAGGTGGTGCCGCTGGCGGTGGAGCTCCTGGGGCTGAAAGTCCCCCATATGGGCTGGAACCAGCTGGAGGCCGACCGGGCGGATCATCCGTTGCTGGCCGCTCTGCCGCCGGAGGCGCACGCCTATTTCGTCCACTCCTATCGCTTTGTCTGCGCCGAGCCGTCCCATCGGCTGGCCCATGTGGATTATGGCGGCCCCATCACCGCCATGATCGGCCGCGACAATATCGTCGGAACCCAGTTCCATCCTGAAAAATCCCAGGCCACCGGCTTGGCGGTGATCGCCAATTTCCTGCGTTGGAAGCCCTGAGCAGCATGATTCTCTTTCCCGCCATTGATCTTAAGGACGGCGTCTGCGTCCGGCTCAAACTGGGCCTGATGGAAGACGCCACCGTGTTCAACACCGATCCCGGCGCCCAGGCGCGCGACTTCGCCAAGGCCGGGGCCGAGTGGATTCATGTGGTCGACCTCAACGGCGCCTTTGCCGGCAAGCCGGTCAACGCGGTGGCGGTCGACGCCATCCTGCGTTCTGTTTCGGTTCCGGTTCAATTGGGTGGCGGCATCCGCGATATGGCCACCATCGAGAATTGGCTGGAGCGCGGCGTGCGCCGGGTGATCTTGGGCACCGTGGCGCTGAAGAACCCCCAGCTGGTCAAGGATGCTTGCAAACGCTTTCCCGGCCGGGTAGCGGTGGGCATCGACGCCAAGGGCGGCAAGGTGGCGGTGGAGGGCTGGGCCGAGACTTCCGACCTCACCGTGCTGGAACTGGCCCGCAAGTTCGAGGATTGCGGCGTCGCCGCCCTCATCTACACCGATATCGACCGCGACGGCGTCATGGCCGGCCCCAATGTGGCGGCGACGGCGGCGCTGGCCGACGCCATTTCCATTCCGGTGATCGCCTCGGGGGGGGTGTCGTCGCTGGACGATCTCAAGGCCCTGCGGGCTTATCCCAGGCTGGAAGGGGTGATCTCCGGCCGCGCCATCTATGACGGCCGGATCGACGTGGCCCAGGCCATCGCCCTGTTGAAGGCCTGACCCCCATGTTGAAGATGCGCATCATCCCCTGTCTCGACGTCAAGGATGGCCGTGTCGTCAAGGGCGTCAACTTCGTCGACCTGATCGACGCCGGCGACCCGGTCGAGCAGGCCAAGCTGTACGACAAGGCCGGCGCCGACGAGCTGACCTTCCTCGACATCACCGCCAGCGTCGATAATCGCGACACCATCTATGACGTGGTCCGCCGCACCGCCGAGGCCTGCTTCATGCCGCTGACCGTCGGCGGTGGGGTGCGGGTGAATGATGATATCCGCAAGCTGCTGCTGGCCGGGGCCGATAAGGTGTCCATCAACACCGCCGCCGTCCACCGTCCCGAATTCGTCCGCGAAGCCGCCGAGAAGTTTGGCAGCCAGTGCATCGTGGTGGCCATCGACGCCAAGCAGGTCGCCCCCGGCAAGTTCGAGATTTTCACCCATGGCGGTCGCAACGCCACCGGTATCGACGCGGTGGACTGGGCAAGGCGCATGGTGGCGTACGGGGCCGGCGAGATTTTGCTGACCTCCATGGATCGCGACGGCACCAAGCAGGGTTTCAACATCCCGCTGACCCGCGCCGTGGCCGATGCGGTGACGGTGCCGGTGATCGCCTCGGGCGGCGTCGGCACCCTCGATCATCTGGTGGAGGGCATCCGCGACGGTCATGCCACCGCCGTGCTGGCCGCCTCGATCTTTCATTTCGGTACCTATACCATCGCCGAGGCCAAGGCCCATATGCGGCAAGCCGGCATTCCCGTCCGCCCCTGACGCATCGGAAGATGACACGGTGGCCGGGGTCTGCTAGGCAGGTTCCTGGAAAGATTACAATTTAGAACGATTCGGAATAGGGACAGGGCCATGGCGACCGGCAGCAGTATTCTCGATGAGCTTTATACCGTGATCGCCAGCCGCAAGGGCACCGATCCCGACAAGTCCTATACCGCCAAGCTGTTTGCCCGCGGTCGCGGCAAGATCGCCCAGAAATTCGGCGAGGAAGCGGTGGAAACCGTGGTGGCGGCCTTGTCCGAGGGCAAGGACGAGCTGGTGGGCGAAAGCGCCGACACGCTGTATCATCTGCTGGTGCTGTGGGCCGATTGCGGCATCGAGCCGGCCAAGGTCTGGACTGAACTGGCTCGTCGCGCCGGCACCTCGGGCATCGACGAGAAGAAGTCGCGCGCCAAGAAGTGAGGTTTCAATGACCTATGATCCCAACAATATTTTCGCCCGGATTCTGCGGGGCGAGATTCCGTGCTCGAAGGTTCATGAGGACGAGCACACCCTGGCCTTCAACGATATCAATCCGCAGGCGCCGGTTCATATCCTGGTGATCCCCAAGGGCGCCTATGTGTCGTTCGACGACTTTGCCGCCAAGGCGTCAGAGGCCGAGATCGCCGCCCTGGTCCGCGCCGTCGCCAAGGTGGCCGGGATGGCCGGCGTCGCCGAGGATGGCTGGCGGCTGCTCAGTAATATCGGCGTCAACGGACATCAGGAGGTTCCCCACCTCCATATCCACATCTTCGGCGGCCGCAAGCTGGGCGCCATGATCGGCAAGGCGGGTTGAGGCCAGGGGCTCTCGCCCTATTCCCGGTTAGCCGTTACGACCCGGCATCAACCGGCGGTAGGACAGGGCCTCGGCGACGTGAATTCGCCGCACCGTATCGTGACCGTCCAGATCGGCCAGGGTGCGGGCGACCCGTAACACCCGGTGCCAGCCACGGGCCGACAGCCGCATACGCTCGGCCGCCTCGGTCAGCAATTGCTGGCCGCCAGCATCGGGGGTGGCGATTTTTTGCAGCAGCTCGCCATCGGCCTCGGCGTTGGTGCGCGGCCCCAGATCCCGATAGCGGTTGGTTTGAATGGCGCGGGCGGCGGCCACCCGGAGGGCGATTTCGGCCGAGCCCTCGGCCGGCGGCGGCAGCGACAGGTCGGCCGGACTGACCGCCGGTACCTCCACATGCAGGTCGATACGGTCGAATAACGGCCCGGAAATCTTTGACTGGTAGTCCTGACCGCAGCGAGGCGCCTTGTTGCAGGCCAGGGCGGCATCGCCGAGATGGCCGCAGCGGCAGGGATTCATCGCCGCCACCAGTTGGATCCGGGCGGGGTAGGTGACATGGGCATTGGCGCGGGCCACCACGGCGCGGCCGGATTCCAGCGGCTGGCGCAGCGCCTCCAACGCGCCGCGCTGGAACTCGGGCAGCTCGTCGAGGAACAGCACGCCATTATGGGCCAGCGACACCTCGCCCGGCCTGGCCCGCATGCCGCCGCCGACCAGCGACGGGGTCGAGGCGGAGTGATGGGGATCGCGGAAGGGCCGTTGGCGCAACAGCTTGCCGCCCGCCAGCTGACCGGCCACCGAATGGATCATGCTGACCTCCAGCGCCTCGGCGGGAGCCAGTGGCGGCATCAGGCCGGGCAGACGGGCCGCCAGCATGGACTTGCCGGAGCCGGGCGGTCCGATCATCAGCAGGTTATGAGCCCCGGCGGCGGCGACCTCCAGGGCGCGCTTGGCCGTTTCCTGGCCCTTGATGTCACGAAGGTCGAGGAATCGTTCGCCTGCCTCGGCGATTTCGGGGACCGGCGGGCTCAGTACCTGGGTGCCCTTGAAATGATTGATCAGGGCCAGCAGCGAGGCGGGGGCCAGCACCTCGATTCCGCCGGCCCAGGCGGCTTCACCGCCTTGCGACGCCGGGCAGATCAGGCCTTTTTCGGCGGCCCGCGCCGCGATGGCGGCGGGGAGCACTCCGGCGACGGCGGCGATGGAGCCGTCGAGGCCCAGTTCTCCCAGGGCGACATAGCCCTGGATTTCGTCGGGCGGCACCACGCCCATGGCGGCCAGCAGACCCAGGGCGATCGGCAGGTCGAAATGGCTGCCTTCCTTCAGCAGGTCGGCGGGGGCGAGGTTGACGGTGATTCGTTTCGGCGGCAAGGCGAGGCCGAGGGCGTTGAAGGCGGCCCGCACCCGCTCGCGGCTTTCGCCCACCGCCTTATCGGGCAACCCGACGATGGTGAAGGCAGGTAGACCAGCGGCCACTTGCACCTGCACGTCGATGTCGAGGCAGTCGATGCCGGAAAAGGCGACGGTGGGGGCGTGGGTGGTCATGGGGGAGGGCGGCTTCCAAAAGATTGCGCGTGATCTTAGACGCTGTATGCAATCGATGCTACCTGTCCATCGCGGTGCGAGGGGCTGAAATAAGAGGGAACAAATCCTATATTTCAGGCCTCGTTATGGCGGCTAGCTCCCCCAACTGGTCGCGTAGCTAAGCGCCAACTCCGGATGCAGTTTTGATGCCTGCCCCGTCCAACTGCGTTTGCAGTGATTGGGGCCGGTCAACTACAAATGCCGTTTGCAAAGAAGAAAAGACATAAGCTTATCAAGCTGTTGGCACATGCGCCGTGGCGCTGCGGCGGGTCTCGATGGCATCCCAGATCAGGGCTTCAATGCAAACGCCATCGAACCGATTAATCTGTTGGATGCCGGTGGGCGAGGTGACGTTGATCTCGGTGAGGTAATCGCCGATAACGTCGATGCCGACAAAGATCAATCCGCGCGCCTTCAGGGTCGGGCCGATGGCGGCGCAGATCTCGCGCTCACGCGCCGTCAGCTCGGATTTCCGCGCGGTTCCGCCCACATGCAGGTTCGAGCGCGCCTCGCCCTCGGCTGGCACCCGGTTCAGCGCGCCGACGGCGACGCCGTCCACCAGGATGATCCGCTTGTCGCCCAGGCGGACCTCGGGCAGATAGCGTTGCACCATCACCGGTTCGCGGTAGAGCTGGGTGAACATCTCCAGCAGCGAGTTCAGATTCTCGTCGCCCGGCTTGATGTGGAACACTCCGGCGCCGCCGTTGCCGAACAGCGGCTTGACGATGATGTCCTTGAACTCATTACGGAAATCAACGATCTGCTCGTGGTCCGAGGTGATCAGGGTCGGCGGCATCAATCCCCCGAAATGGGTGACCAGCAGCTTTTCCGGGGCATTGCGAACCTGGGTGGGATCATTGACCACCAGGGTCCGGGGGTGGATATGGTCCAGCAGATGGGTGGCGGTGATATAGGCCATGTCGAAGGGCGGATCCTGGCGCATCAGCACCACGTCCATGGTCGCCAGATCGATCAGCTGGGACTCGCCCAGGCTGAAATGGTCGTTCTTGACCCGCTGAACCATCAGTGGACGCACCCGCGCCAACACCCGGCTGTTGCGGAACACCAGATCACGGGCCAGGTAGTGGAATAGGGCATGGCCGCGTTTTTGCGCCTCCAGCGCCAGCACGAAGGTGGAATCGGCATCGATGTCGATGCTCTCCATGGGGTCCATCTGGATGGCGACGGCAAGACTCATGGGGGGGAACCCTTTTCGGTCAGGATGGCGTTCAATTCAGGCGGCCCTTCAACTCGGCCAGCAAGGTTTGGGTGCGGGCGCGGGCCTGGGCGTTGGGGGTGCGGGCGATGAACTGTTCCAGCGCCGCCACGGCGCTGCCGAGGTTGTTGAGGCGCATGTGCATCATCCCGGCCTCCCGCCAGAGCAGCGCCAGATCGGGGGCCAGCAGCAGGGTCGCCTCCACCACGTCCAGCGCCCGGTCGATCCGGCCACAGCGCAACAGCCGCAGCTTGGTTTCGTTTTGCAGCCTGACCACCATCTCGCGGTTGGCCATGGCGGCATAATGGCCGTGCTCCAACTCGGAGGTGATGCCGGCGGCGGCCTTGAGCAGGGCGCGCATCTCCGGCGGTTCGACCACCCGACCGCCGGCTGAGGGATCGAGAATCAGCCGCCGTCCGTTGTCATCTTCGATCCGCAGCAGGAAATGGACGGGAAAGGCCAGGGCATCGGCCCTCAGACCGGCGCCGCGCGCCACGTCCAGCGCCAGCAATCCCAGGGCGGACGCGACACCCCGGCGGTTGTCGATCACCCAAGCCAGATTGGCGTTATCGACCTCGTCATCGTCCCGGTCGTCGCCACGGAACCGGTGACACCGGCTGAAAGCCTCAAACAGCCCGTCGGCCAGCCGTTCGACCGGGCCGCCGGTGGCGGCGTGAACCTCCGCCGCCAATTCGGTCAGGTAGGACAGATGGCCGTCGATGGCGGCATCGCTGGCGGGCCGTTTCAGCGCCGCCAGCAGTAGTGCCGCCTCGGCCGGCCGGACCTCGCCATCATCCCGCCCGGCCAGTTCGGCCAGCCGCGCCCGCACCGTGGCGGCGCATTTGGTCATCAGCCGCCGTTCCGCTTGGGATCGGTCTTGAGGCGGACATGGCTGATCACCCGCTTGACGCCGTTGATGTCGCGGGCATGGGCGATGACCCGTTCGATCTCGGCATTGTTTTGGGCGATGCCCAGCAGATAGACCACCGAATCGACCACATCCGTGGTGTAGTTGATGTTTTTGATATCGGAATCGGTCAGCAGCCGGGCCTTCAGCTTTTGCTGAATCCAGATGTCGTTGGCCTGATCCATGCCGGACGCGCCGTCGGCGCGGACTTGAAGCTCGTTCAGCACCTCGCGGACGCCGGTGGCCTTCCAGGACAGCTGCGCCGCGTCGGCACGGGCCTGGGCGGTGGTGACCACGCCGGTCAGCATGACGCGGGCCTCGCTGATGTTCAGGGTGACCTGGCGATACATCTCGATATCGCGTTCGAACCACAGGTGATTGATCGCGACCCGAATCTTGGTGTCGTCGATGGCGCCTTCCAGGCCGCGTTCCTCGGCGGCGGCGACTCCGGCGGTGGCGCCGGCTCCGATCACGGTGGCGGCGCAGCCCGAGACCGCACCGCCAAGGAGGGCCGCCAGCAGCACATTCAGCAGGGGTCGAACACTCGTCACGGCTTTGATCCTTCCTGGAATTGACAGGCGCATTCTAGCAGGCATCGGGCCGCCAGGCATCGGGGATATGGCGCGGCAGCCGCCCCGGCGCAACCAGCACCGCGTCAAAGCGAAGGTCGCAGCCGGCGAATTCCGGCCGGCGGGCCAGAAAGGCGGCGGCGGCGCGCTCGATGCGGCGTCGCTGGCCGAATCCCAGGGACTGCGCCGCTTGCGCCAGACTCGGCCGCGCCTTGACCTCGACGAAGACCACCACATTGGCGCGTTTGGCCACGATATCGACCTCCCCCGCCCCCGAGCCGCGCCCGGTCACGACGCCGCGTTCCAAGATGCGGTAAAGCTTCAGGCGCAGCCACAGGGCCGCCAGGGTCTCGGCGGCCTTACCCCGCCGCCGGGCGGCCTGTCGGTCACGGCCGGAAGTCGAGGATTTCATTCCTCGTTGTCGCCACGGAACAGTCGGAGCGCGATGGCATAGACTTCACGGCGGGGATGACCGGTATCGGCGGCGATCAGGGCGGCGGCGTCCTTGATGGAAGATCCCTCGGCCACCGTGGCGCGCAGTCGCGCCTCGATCTCCTCGACCCCGATGGCCGCCCCGGCACCGGGGGGAGCGACGATGATCACCACTTCGCCGCGCGGTGCGGCCTGGGCATAACGGTTGGCCAGATCGAACAGGGGGCCGCGCGCCACTTCCTCGTGCATCTTGGTCAGTTCGCGCGCTACCGCCGCATCGCGATTGCCCAGCACAGTGGCCATGTCGGCCAGGGAGTCGGCCACCCGGTGCGGCGATTCGAAGAAGACCAGGGTGGCGGGCGCGGCCTCCAGCTCCTTGAGCACGGCGCGGCGGCTGGCGCCCCGTGACGGCAGGAAGCCGGCGAACAGAAAGCGGTCGGCCGGCAGCCCCGACAGTTGCAGCCCGGTCAGGGCCGCCGAGGCCCCCGGAACGGCGGTGACCGCGATTCCGTGTTCGACGCAGGCTTGAACCAGCCGAAAGCCCGGATCGGACACCAGGGGGGTGCCGGCGTCGGAGACCAGCGCCACCACCGCGCCTTGTTGCAACTTGGCGATCAGTGCGGGACGGACGCGGTCGGCGTTGTGATCGTGATAGGGGGTCATCTTGGCCTTCAGCCCCAACAGCTGCAACAGCCGGCCGGTGACCCGGGTATCCTCGCAGGCCACCAGATCAGCCTCGGCCAGCACGTCGAGGGCGCGCAGCGTGATGTCGCGCAGATTGCCGATGGGGGTGGCCACCAGATAGAGGCCGCCCGCCGGTTTACTTCCGCGTCCCCACGGTCTACCCTCGGGCAGGTCGGCGACGGTGGAGTCGTCTTCGCCGCCCAGGTCTTCCGAGGAGGGTTTGCTTGCACCGGTCCGCGTCCCGGTGGCGCTCTGTCGCTGCCTTGCCATTGATTGCCGTGATCCTGGTGGTTTCGGGCTGTCAGCAAACGCCAGAGTTAGCACCTTGGCTCGGCGGAACCAAGCCCGCATCCCAACCGGCTGCTCCGCCGGTCATGGGAAAGCCCGCGCCGCCGCCGGCCGTGGCGGCGGTAAAGCCAGCCATTGCCTCGATTTCGCCCATTCCTGCCGAAACCTTGCCGCCGAATGTCGCGCCGCCCGTTCAGCCGCCGCCGGTGGTCGCCAAGGCGGTGGTTCAGAAGACCGAGGTGCGGGCCGCCTTGCTGCTGCCGCTGTCGGGACCGCAGGCCGCTATCGGTCAGGCCATGTCCAATGCGGCTCAACTGGCGCTGTTCGAGGTGGCCGACGCCAAGTTCAGCCTGATCCCGCTGGACACCAAGGGTACCGCCGAGGGCGCCGTCGCCGCCACTCAGCAGGCCTTGGCCCAGGGAGCCGACATCATCTTGGGGCCGCTCTTTGGTTTCGAGGTCAAGGCGGCGGCGGCGCTGGCGCGTGAGCAGTCGATTCCCATGCTGGCTTTCACCACCGACCGCTCGGTGGCCGGGGGCGGCGTCTACGCCATGGGCTTCCTGCCGGGGCCGCAGGTGGTCCGGGTGCTGACCCATGCGCGTGAGCAGGGCCGTAACCGTATCGGAGTGCTGGTGCGGGGCGACGATTACGGCCGCGCCGTGGCCGAAGCCGCCAAGGACGCCATCACCGCCCTGGGGCTGGAACTGGTGGCGCTGGACTATTACGACCCCGCCGCCACCGACTTTACGGCGGTGGTCAAGCGTTTTACCAACCGGCGGCCCCCACCGGGCCAGAAGAGTCCGTTCGACGCCATCCTGCTTCCCGATGACGGGGTTCGCCTGCGCAATATCGCTTCGCTGCTGACCTATTTCCTGACCGAAGGGGGGATGGAGTCGCCCAAGCTGCTCGGCACCTTGTTGTGGGATGATCCGCGTCTGGCCGCCGAACCCGCCCTGGCCGGCGGCTGGTATCCCGCGCCGCCGGTGGCGGGTCATGGCGAGTTCGAGCAGCGATATGTCAAGGCGTTCGGCCCCCTGCCGCCCCGTACCGGCGGGATCTCGGGTATCGCCTATGACGCCGCCGCCCTGGCCGCCGCCCTGGCCCGCAACGGCTTCGGCGATTACGGCAGCGCGTCCTTGCAGAACCCCAACGGTTTCGCCGGGGTGGACGGCATCTTTCGCTTGCAGGCTTCCGGCGTGGCCGAACGCGGTCTGACGGTCAAGGAAGTCTCGCCCCAGGGCATGCGCGAAGTGGCCCCGGCTCCGACCTCGTTCGCGCGGTAGGGGCAACGGAGAATGGGGGCCGGGGTTAAATCAACAGCTCGGCCAGCACCGCGTTAAGCAGCAGCCGGCCGCTGGGGGTGGCGCGCAGGCCGCTGGCGTCGTGGATAACGAAGCCGGCTTCGATCATCCGCGTCAGTCCCCGAGGGTCGAGGACGTCGGCCGCTTCGGCCAATAGCTCCGGCCCCAGTCCGGTGGCGAGGCGCAGGCCCATCATCACCAGTTCTTCCTGACGGGCGGCGGGGTCGAGCTTTTCCCGCGTCGCGGTGGCGTGACCGTGCCGCTCGACATTCGTCAGCCAGTCCCCTGGCGAGCGTTCTTGCGTCATGGCCTCGCCGTTCAGCCTGCCATGGGCGCCGGGGCCGATGCCCAGCCAGTCGCCGCCTTGCCAATAGGTCAGGTTGTGGCGGCATTCGGACCCGGGGCGGGCATGGTTGGAGATTTCATAGGCGGGCAGGCCGGCGGCCTCGGTCATGGCCTGGGTGGTCTCGAACAGGGCGACGGCGTCGTCGTCCTCGGGAATGGCGATCGTCTGGTGGGAAAAGGCGGTGCCGTCCTCGATGGTCAGCTGATAGAGCGACAGATGGTTGCCGGCCAGGACGAGGGCGCGGGCCAGTTCGTCTTGCCATTGGGCCGGGGTCTGGCCGGGGCGGGCATAGATCAGGTCGAACGAGATCCGTTCGAACGTGGTTCGGGCCAGTTCCAGTGCCGTCAAGGCCTCCGTCGCCGAGTGCCGCCGGCCGAGAAAGCGCAGGGCTTCGTCGTCCAGCGCCTGAATCCCCAGCGACAGCCGGTTGACCCCGGCGGCGCGGAAGGCCTGGAACCGCCCGGCCTCGACGCTGGTGGGATTGGCCTCCATGGTCACTTCCAGATCGGGGAGGCAAGACCAGTGGCCCCGCGCCGCCTCGATCAGGGCGGCGATGGTGTCGGGCTCCATCAACGAGGGGGTGCCGCCGCCGAAAAAGATACTGCCGGGGCGGCGGCCCGGCGTTTCGGTAGCGAAATGGTCCAGTTCGGCCAACAGCGCCGCCCGCCACCGCCGGTGATCCACCTGGGCGACGGCGTGGCTGTTGAAGTCGCAATAGGGGCATTTCGACAGGCAGAACGGCCAGTGAATGTAAATGCCGAAGGGTTTTACCCGAAGCACGCCGCCACCAGCTTGCGGAAGGCGTCGGCGCGATGGCTGATGGCGTGCTTGGCCTCGGGCTCCATTTCGCCAAAGGTCAGGGTTCCACCGGCGGGCAGGAAGATGGGGTCGTAGCCGAAGCCTTGGGAGCCGCGGGCCGGCCAGACGATTTCACCCTCGACCACGCCCTCGAAGGTCTCGCAATGACCGTCGGGCCAAGCCAGCGACAGGGCGCAGACGAAACGGGCGCGGCGGTCTTTTTCCTCGCCCAGCGCCGACTGGACCTTGGCCATGGCGCGGGCGAAATCCTTGTTCGGCCCGGCCCAGCGCGCCGAATAGATGCCGGGAGCGCCCGACAGCGATTCTACCGCCAGCCCGGAATCGTCGGCCAGGCAGGCCAAGCCGGAGGCCAGCGCGGCGGCGCGGGCCTTCAGCTCGGCATTGGCGACGAAGCTGTCGCCGGTTTCTTCCGGCTCTTCGAGGCCGAGGGTAGCGGCGGACACCACCTCGGCGCCGAAGGGGGCCAGCAGCTCGCCGATTTCGCGGACCTTGCCGGCGTTATGGCTGGCGATCACCAGCCGCCCCCCCTCGAAGCGCCGGATGGTCATTGCTTGGGTCCTTCGGAGACCGGGCGCGCGCCGTCGTATTTTGGCTTTGCCTCGATCATGTCAGACCCAGCGCCTGCTTTTGGGCGATCACCAGCTGGCCGATGCCCTTATCGGCCAGGGCCAACAGTTCGAGGAATTGGGCATGGCTGAACGGACGGTCCTCGGCGGTGCCCTGGATCTCGACGATGCCGCCTTCGCCGGTCAGGACGAAATTGGCGTCGGCCTGGGCCTTGGAGTCTTCCGGATAGTCCAGGTCCAGCACCGCGACGCCGTCGAAGATGCCGCAGGAGACGGCGGCGACGTGGTCGGTCAGCGGGATCGTCTTCAAGATGCCGAGGCCGACCAGCTTCTGGAAGGCCAGATGCAGGGCGACGAAAGCGCCGGTGATGGAGGCGGTACGGGTTCCGCCATCAGCCTGCAACACGTCGCAGTCGATCTTGATCTGCCGTTCGCCCATGCCGACGAGATCGGTAACCGAGCGCAATGAGCGGCCGATCAGGCGCTGAATCTCGTGGGTGCGGCCGGATTGCTTGCCTCGGGCGGCCTCGCGGTCGGTGCGGGTATGGGTCGAGCGTGGTAGCATGCCGTATTCGGCGGTGACCCAGCCCTTGCCGGTATTGCGCAGGAACGGCGGGACTTTCTCCTCGATGGAGGCGGTGCACAGCACATGGGTGTCGCCGAACTTGGCGAGGCACGAACCCTCGGCATGGCGGGAAAAGCCGGTTTCGAGGATGATGGTGCGAAGCTGGTCGGGGGCGCGGCCGGACGGTCTCATGAGATTGCGGTTCCTGTGGATAATTTGGGCGGGAACCCTAAACCTTCGGGGCCGCCGCGTCCACCGTCGGGATCGAGTCGATTGCGGTGACAATCGTGTCCGTCCACATTGACGCAGGGCCAAGCGGTCACTAGATTTTGGCCGCAAGGAAAGGGTCAAGATGATACGCGGCAAGACTCCGGTGATCACCGAGCTGAACGAACGCTCGCGCGAGATCTTTCGCCACATCGTCGAGGCTTATGTGGCCACGGGCGAGCCCATCGGCTCGCGCACGCTGTCGCACCGCCTTCAGGCGGCGCTGTCGCCGGCCACCATCCGCAATGTCATGGCCGATCTTGAGGATTTCGGGCTGCTTTACGCGCCGCACACCTCGGCCGGCCGGCTGCCGACTCAGGCCGGGATGCGGCTGTTCGTCAACGGCCTGCTGGAAGTGGGCCGCATGCCCGAGAACGAGCGTTCACATCTCGACGCTCAGTGCCACGCCGCCGGCAAGAGCATGGAACAGGCGCTGTCCGAGGCGCTGTCCGCCCTGTCCGGTCTGTCGCGTTGTGCCGGTGTGGTGGTGGCGCCTAAGATTCAGCGCATGCTCAAGCATGTGGAGTTCGTCTGGCTGGGCCGTCACCGCGCCCTGGTGGTGCTGGTCACCGAGGACGGCATGGTCGAGAACCGCATCCTCGACCTGCCCGACGGAGTCGAGATGTCGACTCTGATCGAGGCCGGCAATTACCTCAACGCCCGGCTGGCGGGGCGCTCGCTCGACGAGGTGCGTGGCGAGATTACTCTTGAACTGGACCAGCAGCGTTCGCAGCTCGATACGCTCACAAAACGAGTGGTCGAGGCCGGCTTGGCCACCTGGGCCGGCGGCGGCGACGAGCAGGGCGCGCTGATCGTGCGCGGCCAGTCCCACCTGCTGGAAGACGTCACCGCCGTTGAGGATCTTGAACGCATCCGGGCCTTGTTCGAGGCGCTGGAGACTTCGGAACAGTTCCTGCGGCTGGTGGACCTGACCCAGACCGCCGATGGCGTGCAGATTTTCATCGGGGCCGAGAACGAGCTGTTCGGCGTGACCGGCTGCTCGATGATCGTGGCGCCCTACCGCGATGCCCGCGAACGCATCGTCGGCGCCATCGGGGTGATCGGGCCGCAGCGCATCAATTACGCCCGTATCATTCCCATGGTCGATTACACCGCCAAGGTGATCGGCCGGCTTATTGGACAACCGTGATGACTGAAGGTAACGACATGACCCAGGACCATACCAGCGTGGAACCGGTGGAGACCGCCCCCGTGACCGAGGCCGCCCCGGCCCCGGCGGAACAGCCTGCCGCCGCCGCTCCCACCGCCGAACGGCTGGCCGAGTTGGAGGCCGAGCTGGCCAAGCTGAAGAACGACGTTCTTTATGCCCGGGCCGATACCGAGAATGTCCGTCGCCGGCTGGAGCAGCAGGCCGAGGATCGCGGCAAATACGCGGTCACCAATTTCGCCAAGGACGTTCTGGCGGTGGCCGACAATCTGCGTCGGGCGCTGGACGCCCTGCCGCCCGGCATGCGCGAGGCCAATGAAGGGGTCGATTCCCTGACCACCGGCGTCGAGATGACCGAGCGCGAATTGTTGGCGACCTTCGAGCGGTATGGGGTTCGTCTGGTCGACGCCATGGGTACGCGCTTTGATCCCAATCTGCATCAGGCCATGATGGAGATCGAGGACGTCACTCAGCCGGAAGGCACCGTGGTGCTGGTGATGCAGGCCGGCTACACCCTTCAGGATCGGCTGTTGCGCCCGGCCCTGGTCGGCGTTTCCAAGGGCGGCCCCAAGCCGACCGGCGTCACCGTGGATACTTCGGTTTAGGGTTTTAAGGATTCATGGGCTCCGCCTTGGGCGGAGCCCATGGCTTTATCCTGGGGCCGGCCCCCGAAAATCGCCGAGCCCACCCGGATATGGGTGGCGCCATGGGCGATGGCGGTTTCGAAATCGCCGCTCATTCCCATGCTGACTACGGCCAAGCCGTTGCGCGCCGCGATTTCGGCCAGCAGGCAGAAATGCGGAACCGGATCGCCCTCGGCCGGCGGAATGCACATCAGGCCTTCCACCCGCAGGCGGTATTGCTCGCGGCAGACCGCCACCAGGGCGTCGGCCTGATCGGGATCGACTCCGGCCTTTTGCGACTCGCGGCCGGTATTGACCTGGAGCAGGATCTTGGGATGACGGCCGGCGCGGGCCATCTCGTCCGCCAGGGAATGGGCCAGCTTTGGACGGTCGACGCTTTCGATCACGTCGAACAGGGCCACGGCGTCGCGCACCTTGTTGCTTTGCAGCGGGCCGATCAGGTGAAGCTCCAGATCGGGAAATTCGGCCTTCAGGTCGGGAAACTTGGCTTTGGCCTCCTGCACCCGGTTCTCGCCGAACACCCGCTGACCGGCGGTCAGGGCGGCGCGTACCGCCTCGGCCGGATGAGTCTTGCTGACCGCCACCAAGGTGGCGGCGGCGGGATCTCGCCCGGCGGCGCGGGCGGCGGCGTCCATACGGTCCCGGACGGCTTTCAGGTCGGCGGCGATGTCGGACAAGGGGATGCATTCTCCGTTATATTGTAAGTATGACTCTAGCAAATGCCGCCCGTCCGCTCAATTCGACCGCATGCCGTCCCTGGCGGGGGCCGGCCCTGCTGCTGGTCACCGACGAGGCCCGCCTGCCCGACCCGCTGCCGGTCATCGCCACCCTGCCCCCCGGAAGCGGGGTGCTGCTGCGTCATTACGGCGATCAACGGCGGCTGAATCTGGCCCTGGCGATTGCCGCTCTGGCCCGTCGCCGCCGGCTGGTGCTGCTGGTGGCGGGGGATTGGCGGCTGGCGGCGCGGCTGGGGGCCGCCGGCCTGCACTTGCCCGAGGGATTGGCCCGGCACGGCGTGCTGTCGCCGGCCTTGGGCTGGCGGCGTTGCCGCCACCGCCTGCTGTCGGTGGCCTGTCACTCCCCGGCGGCCTTGGGCCGGGCGGCGCGGCTGGGAGCCGATGCGGCCGTGCTGTCGCCGGCCTTTGCCACCGCCAGCCATGTGGGGGCCAAGCCGATCGGGCCGTCGCGATTTGGTCTGTGGGCAAGACGGGCCGGCCTGCCGGTTCTCGCCCTGGGCGGGTTGACCCCACGGACGGCGCGGCGGTTGCCCAAGGGAGCGGCGGCGGGATTGGCGGGGGTCGGGGCCTTTTGATCCAGACGCTTGGGAGCCAAGCGTCCGGGGAGGATTGCTAGAACAAATGCCCGCCGCGCGTGGCCTTGGTGCGGAGATAGTCCTGGTTATGGTCGTTGGACGGGAAGACGTGCGGCACCCGTTCGGCCACTTCGATCTGATGGCGGGCCAGGGCGTCGACCTTGCCGGGATTATTGGTCAGCAGCCGGACGCGCTTGATTCCCAGCAGCCGCAGCATCTGGGCCGCCGGCAGGTAGACGCGCTCGTCGTCGTCGAAGCCCAGTTGCAGATTGGCGTCCAGGGTATCGAAGCCTTCGTCTTGAAGCTGATAGGCGCGCAGCTTGTTGACCAGCCCGATGCCGCGCCCTTCCTGGGCCAGATATAACAGCACGCCGCTGCCGGCCTGGGCGATTTCGGCGATGGCACCGCGCAACTGGTCGCCGCAGTCGCAGCGTAGCGAGCCCAGCAGGTCGCCGGTAAAGCATTCCGAGTGCAGCCGGGCCAGAACCGCCTGATCCGGGTCGGGCTCGCCGATGACGATGGCCAGATGCTCGATACCGCCATCGGAGGGGCGGAAGGCGACGATGCGGGCGTTCTCGGCGTTTTCCAGCGGGACGCGGGCCTCGCTCACCTGACGCAGCGACCGGGCGGCGGTGGTCTGGTAGGCGGCGATATGGGCGGCTTCGACCATGACCGCGTCGGTCGGGACCCGGTCGGTATCGGCCACCACCGCCGTCGGCAGCAGCCGGGCCAGCTTGGTCAGCGCGACGCAGGCCTGATCCAACGGACGGGCCGGGGCGAGGTCGAGGCGGGTGAAATCGGGCGGGCCGAACGACCGGGCGCCGGGATCGGCCAGGAAGGCTATTGTTTTTGTATCGAAATGATCTTTGGCGGTCAGTCGGAAGACTCCGGTTTCCGACTGGGCGAGACCCAGTACGCCGGCGCGGCGGCCGGTGATCGCCAGGGCCGGTTCGCTGCCCGCCTGGGTCTTGAGTCCGGCCAGACTTTCGTCCGCCACCGCCTCGGCCGCCAACATCAGCATCAGGGCACCGTCGCCCTTTACCAGCACCTGCCCGCCCCGGCGCAGTTCGGCAATGGCCCGATCCACTGCGATCAAGGGCTTGGGCGCCGGCATGTCCGGCTTGGGGCTGATATGGAGGCGCCGCGTCATCGGCTGGTCTTCGGTCCAAAAATCGAGGGCCGAACCATACTCGCTTTCCGCCGAGGGCAAAAGGTTCTTCCTAAACCCGGTCCTGGATCTGGATCAGTCCCGGCTCGGCGGCGAAGTCCACCAGGATCCGCTTGACCCGGTCCTGCCATAGGGTGGCGAAGTGCATGGCGTCGTCGGCATCGCCGATTCCCGACAGGATGCGGTGCAGGCGTATGCGCATTTCGGGGTCGGCGGCGACCAGTTCGGGGTGATAGCGGGCGATGACGGCGCGGCCGGTGTCGAGCCGGCGGAATCCCAACTCGGCCCCGATGGCGACGTCGAAGCGCAGCAGGTCGTTACGGCCGAACCGGCCGGCGATGCCCTTGAACCCGCCCGTTCCGGCGGCCCCGGTGATCAGTCCGGCGACGGCGGCGATGACGCCGGCGACGCCGTCCTCCTGGGCGTCTTCCAGCAGCACCTCGACCTCGCCGCGCTGGGGCGTCTGGTCCGGCCATAGCGCCTTCAGGGCCGCCACCGTCATCAGCCAAGCTCCGGCGACGGTGGGGCAGGAGTGACCGGCCAGCCTGACCGCGTCCTCGTAGCGATACTCGATCAACCCATCGGCCGGCGCGCCGAGAAAGGCGGCCAGGGGATCGTGAAGCACAATGCCGGGGATATCGGCGAAAAAGGCGGGAAACGGCATGGTGAACCTCGGTGAAAGCGATGCTCCAGGGTGGGGACGCCCCCGCGTCGCCGCCTTGAGTTTGGTCACGCCCATCTGTAAACCATGTCACAGTCACCCAAGACTTCCGCCAGTATGGTGAGACCAACGCGGCCCATGTCACCATGGCCCAAATTTATCGGATGATCTGATGCATCGCTTGTCGGTATCGGCTTTGGCCATTTTCACGATTTTTGGGTCCTCGGCGGCGGGCGCCGAGGAGATCGGCAGCGTTTCCACCGTCTTCAAGGCGCTGGGCGCCAATGACAAGATCGTGGTCGAGGCCTTTGACGATCCCAAGGTCGCCGGCGTCACCTGTTACCTGTCGCGGGCCAAGACCGGCGGCATCAAGGGCAGCCTGGGAGTGGCCGAAGACACCTCCGACGCCGCGATCGCTTGCCGGCAGGTGGGAGCGATCCGGATTCTCGACACCCTCAAGGATGGCGAGACGGTGTTCAAGAAGGATACCTCTTTCCTGTTCAAGACGATTCAGGTGGTCCGCTTCCATGACCGCAAGCGCGACGTGCTGGTCTATCTGGTCTATAGCGACAAGATCATCGATGGCTCGCCCAAGAATTCCGTGTCGGCGGTGGCCATGGAAAAGAACTGGAAGCCCTGATCATGTCAGCCACTGCCCCCGCCGCCTTGCCCGATGATCAGCGGTTGCTGCTGGACGGCCTCATGGCCAAGCTGGACGGCGTCGCTGGCCCGCCGGCCCTGCTGCGGCTCATGGCCGAGGTGCTGCGGACCCTGCTGCGGCGTCAGGGCGATGCCGAGTTTCTGATCACCATTCAAGACGCCTTCACCACCGGCATTGCCGGCCTGAGTTGGGACGAGCAGAAGGCCCTGGCCCGCGAAGTGGTCCGGGTGGTGATCGACAAGCGTCCGGAGATCGCCCGCGCCTGGCAGGCGATGCATGCCGCGGGGACGCCGCCGCCGGTACATCGGCGCGCCGCCGATCAGGAAATCAAGCCGCCCGCTGTCCCGGCGCCCGAACCCGATTCCGTCGAGGCCCGGCTGGGTGAGTATGTCGCCGATATCGTGCTGCGCCGGCTGGCGTTGTTGCGGGTCGCGCCCCCCTCGCTTCCCTCCATCGCCTATTGCCATACCCAGCCGTTCTTTCTCTTTGCGCCGGCCTTTCCCGATATCTTGCGCGGCTTCGTGGTCGGGGCTCTGCTGGAGCATTGCCGCCTGGGTCTCGACCGGCGGGTTTACCGCCATGCCGAGCCGGCGATCCTGGCCGATTCCGAGGCCTGGAAAGCCTTCATGGCGGATAAGCGCGATACGATCTGGAAGATCCTGATCTCCAGCCTGAGCAAGCTGGCCGCCGCCCATAAAACCGCCGAGGCCAAGCTGCTGGCCGCCGCGGTCGGTGAAACCGGCCTGCCGGAGTACAAAATGGTCGAGATGCCGGTAAGCCAGCCCCGGCTTTACAGCATCCTGGGGGTGCGGTTCACCCTGGGGCAGGAGACCAGCATCAAGCGGGTGCGGGTCAAGGTCGCACCGTCATACGAGCTGGAGCCGCTGGAACAAGACGCCCTCGATCTGATCGCCAAGCTGCACCATGCCGCCTCCCATGCGGGGTTGGACTTGCCGGCCAGTGTGGACTTCCAGTTTCTGAGGACCCTGCTGGAGTTCAATGTCCGGCTGTTCATGCAGTCGCGGGATGAACTGATGGGGTTGGCCGGCCATGCCGAGACCAGCCAGCAATTCCTGATCGAGCGGTTCAAGGCCGTGGACGAGGCCCTCAGCCATACCCTGGCCGATATTCTGGCCATGATGCTGTTCACTCAGCATGGCGACGCCCGCTTTGGCTTTCCCGAATTTTATGCAATCTGCATCGGGGCGGCCCGCGATAAAAGCGCGGTCAGCCTGAAGCGCCCCTTCGTCACCCACGAGATCGGACGGCGGCCGCGTGAACTGGCGTTCCAACTGCGCGAGGCCTTGCGCCGGCGGCTGCATGTGGATGTGGTGCTGGCGGCGGTGGATATGTTGATCCAGTGCTGGCAGGTGATGGGTCGGAAACGCTTTAACGGCGAGCTGGACGCCGGATTGGCGGTGATCGGAGGCTTTCCCATGGCCTTTGCCGACGATTCCGAGGAACCGACTTTCATCGCCATCGGCCAGATGGTGCGCGAGGTTCTGACCAGCGAGACCCCCGAGCGTTCCGCCTGCCTGATGCAGATCGGTCAGGCCTATGACCGGATCGGGCGCACACTTCCCGCATTGGCATAGTCGGAAAGTAACAATATAGATAAAATTGTATGTAAATTGAATACTATGATTTCAGCGCATTGAACCATAGTATTATTTGTTGGTGCCGATAGTGCCGAAATTGATGTATACTCTGGCCTACGAATAAGGAGGCCATGATGTTCATCGTCGACTTCGGCCGTCATCCGCATCCAACCTATTCACCCCTGACCGTCAATGGCCCGGAATATCTGTTCGGGTTGGCGCGCTATATTGCCCGCACGATCTCCGATGTGGAGGTTCGCGCCTTTCTCGATCCTGGGATGGGGGCCGGAATCGTGATTCGCGGCGATGACGTCAGGGATGGCGACGTCGAAGTATTCTGAAAGTCAGGACAGGCGAATCCTTTGGGGATTCGCCTGTTGACCGAGGTTTGCTATTTCTTCTTCGGCTTGGCGGCGATGGCGCGATCGATGGACTCCTGGATGATGATGGCGGCCTTGTCCGGTCCGCCCCAACCCTTCAGGTTGACCCATTTTCCGACTTCAAGATCCTTGTAATGGACGAAGAAGTGCTCGATCTGCTGCACCAGGATCTTGGGCAGATCTTCGTAGCTGTTCACGCCGTCATAGAACGGGTGAAGCTTGGAGTGCGGCACCGCCAGGATTTTTTCATCCATGCCGGCCTCGTCTTCCATCAGCAGGACGCCGATGGGACGGCAGCGCATCACGGCGCCCACCGCCACCGGAATACGGCCCACGACCATCACATCCGCCGGATCGCCGTCCTCGGACAGGGTGTGCGGAATGAAGCCGTAATTGACCGGATAGTACATGGCGGTATTGAGGAAGCGGTCCACATACATGGCGCCCGATTCCTTGCAGACTTCGTACTTCACCGGATCGCCGCGCAACGGGATCTCGATGATCACGTTGACATCGCGAGGCGGGTTCTTGCCGATTGGGATCTTCTTGAGGTCCATTGCTGCTTTGTATCCCTAGTCAGAGAGGGCGGCCTCGGGCGCCGTGAAGGCGTAGCCAAGGTCGCGGGCCACGGCCGCATGGGTAACCCGGCCGTGGTGAACGTTGAGACCCGCGCGAAAATGCGGGTCTTCGGACAGTGCGCGGACGAGGCCTTTATCGGCCAGCGCCAGCACGAACGGAAGCGTGGCGTTGTTTAGCGCAAACGCCGAGGTGCGGGCAACCGCGCCGGGCATGTTGGTGACGCAGTAATGCACCATGCCTTCCGCCACGAAGGTCGGCGCGGCGTGGGTGGTCGGCTTCGAGGTCTCGAAACAGCCGCCCTGATCGATGGCCACATCCACCAGCACCGAACCCGGACGCATGGCGGCCACCAGCTGGCGGCTGACCAGCCGGGGCGCCGCCGCGCCGGGCACCAGCACCGCGCCGATCAGCAGATCGGCCTCCAGCACATGATGCTCGATATTGTCCAGGGTGGCGAAGGCGGTTTCCACAGTGTTCAGCAACAGCTCGTCGATCTGGGCCAGCCGGGCCAGCGAGCGGTCCAGCACCACGACGCGGGCGCCCAGCCCCACCGCCATCCGGGTGGCGTTGCCGCCGACCACGCCGCCGCCCACCACCACCACCTTGGCCGGAGCCACGCCGGGTACTCCGCCCAGCAGGATGCCAGCGCCGCCCTGCTCCTTTTCCAGGCAATGGGCGCCGACCTGGATCGACATGCGGCCGGCGACCTCGGACATGGGCGCCAGCAGGGGTAGCCGTCCCAGGCCGTCGGTCACCGTTTCGTAGGCAATGGCGGTCGCGCCGGACTCCACCAGGGCGCGGGTCTGGGCCGGGTCGGGCGCCAGATGCAGATAGGTGAACAAAATCTGACCGTCGCGCAGCAGGGCCAGTTCCGAGGGCTGCGGCTCCTTGACCTTGACCACCAGATCGGCGGCGGCGAAGACCTCGGCCGCGCTGCCGACCACGTCGGCTCCGGCGGCGCGATAGGCGGCGTCCGGGCAGCCGATTCCGTCACCGGCGCCGGTCTCGACCACCACCTGATGCCCGTGATGCGTCAATTCACGCACCGAGCCCGGCGTCAAACCGACCCGATACTCGCGGGTCTTGATCTCCTTGGGGATTCCGACACGCATGCCGAGGCAACCTTTGGAATGATTCCTGGGTTTAGCATGACCGCTTGCCCGGTTAGTTTCAACCGGGTTCGGTTGCAACCCGGCCCTGCTGTCGCATCAGCCAGGGCAGCAGCAGCAGGGCCGGCACCGTCACCACCGTGGTCAGCAGGAAGAAATCGACCCAACCCAGCATATCGGCCAGCTTGCCGCTTGCCGAGGCGAACAGGGTGCGGCCCACGGCGGTCAGCGACGACAACAAGGCGTATTGGGTGGCGGTATAGGCCAGATTGCACAGTCCCGAGATATAGGCGACCAGGGCGGAGCCGGCCATGCCGGCGGTCAGGTTCTCGGCAAAGACGCAAACGGCCAAGGCCCAGATATTATGACCGGCCATGGCCTGGACCACGTAGAACAGGTTGCCCAGCGATTGCAGCACCCCGAAGATCAGCAGCGCCCGCATCACCCCCAGCCGCGCCACCAGGGCGCCGCCGATGATGGTGCCGGCGATGGTGGCGCCGAAGCCGAAGATCTTGCTGACCCAGGCGATTTCGTCCAGCGCGAAGCCCATTTCGATATACAAGGTGTTGGCCATGGCTCCGGCCATGGCTTCGCCCATCTTGTAGCCGATCACGAACAGCAGCATCGCCACCCAGCCCGGTCGCGACATGATATCGGCGAAGGGGCAGACCACCGCGCCGTACAGCCACGCGGCCACCTTGCCCGGAGTCCCCTTGAGGTCGGGGCGGCGCTGGAGGAATTCGGCGGCGCGGCGTTCGCGTTCCAGGGTGGCGGCGGAGACCTTGATCTCGGGCTCGTGGCCCAGCAGAAAGACGCCAAGGCCCACCGACAGCAGCGCCGCCATGGTGGCGTAGGCGGCGAACCAGCCATGGGTCGAGGCCACCAGCAACGCTCCGGCGCCCGCCGCCAGCATGGCGAGGCGATAGCCGGTCTGCACCGCCCCGGCGCCGGGGCCTTGCTGGTCCTCGTCGAGGATTTCGACCCGATAGGCGTCGATGACGATGTCCTGACTGGCCGACAGGAACGCCACCACCACCGCCAGACCGGCGGTCAGCCAGATCTGTCCGACCGGGTCGGTGGCGCCCAGGGCCAGGATTCCCACGATCAGCAGCACCTGGATCAGTACCCCCCAACTCCGTCGCCGCCCCAGCATGCGGGTCAGGACGGGAAGCGGCAGGCGGTCGATCAGCGGCGACCACAGGAACTTCAGGGCATAGGGGGTGCCGACCAGGGCGAAGACGCCGATGGCGGTGCGGCTGATTCCTTCGCTTTTCAGCCAGGCCGACAGGGTGGAAAAGGTCAGTAGCAGGGGCAGGCCGCTGGAAAATCCCAGCAGCAGCACCATCACCACCCGGCGGTCCAGATAGGCGGCGAACGAATCGGTCCAGCCCTTCATGAGGCCGATGCCGCGGCGAGAGGTTGGGTGTGCTGCACGGGTGACCCACGAGATGATGTCGATGACCGTAGTCTAGCGTCAAATGCCCGGAAATGCGCCAGGACAAATTACGGGGATACGACCTCCAATCGGTCGCCAGGACCGCATTCCGCCAGGACCGCCAGCAGATCGGCCAGGGGTAGGGCGACGCAGCCTTCGGTGGGCTCCCAACCGGGACGGACCACATGGAGGAAGATGGCGCTGCCCAGATTGGGTATGGGCGGGTTGTCGTTATGGCCCAGTACGACCACCACGTCATAGACGCCGTCATCGCGCCACAGGGCCTCGCACCGCGCCGGGTGGGGCAGGCGGACCGGCCGATTATAATCGGGATGGCCGGGATCGTCGCACCAGCCCATATCGGGCCGGGTGGCGATCACTGGCAGGCGGGTGAGCGGAGCGGCGGTCAGCCGATCCGCCCGGTAATAGACGGTTTTCAGGGCGAAGTCGCCGATGGGAGTGGCGCCGTCGCCCTCGGCCTTGTCACGGCGCAGGCCGGACCGCCCCAGGGCGCAGGCCAATCTGCGTCCGTTCCAGCTCAAATGGCCATCAGCGGAGACGATCAAATTCATTGTGATATGGAAACGTTGCCACCGGAGGCCTGCGCCGGCTTGGAATTACGCTCGTATTTGGCCAGCCCCTGGATCATGGCGCCGCTGAACCAGTCGCCGGAGGCGGCATTGCCGGCCTGGGTGGAAGCCTGTGTCGCCGCCATTTCCTGGACCAGGGCCGGGCTCATGGGGGGCTGGTAGGTGCGGGCGCCGGTCACCGGGGTATTGGAGCGTCCGCTGGTGTTGGAGATCGCCATGCCCAGCGCCGGCGGCGACTTGGTGGCCATGGGAGTGGTGCGGGCGGGAACCGGCATGGCGCGGGGCTCGCGTCCGCCCCAGAGCGGCATCTGCCGGCCTTCGGCGGCGGCGACCGGGGCCTGGGGCGCGGCGGCGGGCGGCGGCGGGATCGTGGCGTCGGCCATTACCCTGGCGGCGTCGGGGGTGATTCTGGTCGGTGCGGGCGTGGCGAGCGCCAGCGCGGCGGGGGCCTGGGCCAATTGGGTGGTCTCGGCCGGATCGGGCAGCAACATGGGCGCGGCGGCGGTCTTGTCGCCGCCATCCTTGGCCGCGTCGAGCGCCAAGGGTTGGGCGGCGGTCTCGGGGAGGGCGGTGGGGCCGGATGCCGGGGCCTGGGCCTGGGCCGAGGCCAGGGCGGTGCCGGAGGCGGCGGGCTCGTCATCCTTGAAAAACGCGATGATGTGGCCGCCCACATCGTGGCCGGTGGCTTCTTCCAGCACGGCATTGACCGCCGAACCGATCAGGCCGATCGGGCCGCCGAACAGGGCGCCCCCCGCCAGACGGGCGCCGACCCCAATTTTATCGCCGGTCAGCTCGCGGTAGATGTCGTTGATGATGGGAATGTGCTGAAGCGGATTGATGACGTCGAGCAGGTCGCTGAACGACGGCGAGTCGTCATCCGCCTCGAACATATGAAGATGGGGCGTGCCGGAAGAGACCGAGGTGGTCGCGTTTTCCGACGGTAGTCGCGGCACCAGCGAATCCGGCATGTCGGATGGCTGGTAGGATGACACGGCTGAGACCGACATGACTCACCTCGATGAAAGACGTCAGCAGTCTTGCAACTTGAATGCCAAGTCTGATCGCATTGATTTCACAGTGATTTTTCAAGCCGACCCGGCAAATATGGCTCTCGGGGGACGGGTCGGGGAAATTTCTGCCGGGACGGCCTAACCGATTGCCACTCATGGGATCAGGCGATAGGCTGCGCCGGTTCTTGTTCTGGGGAGGGTTCAGGTGCCGCCCGCGACCATCGATGAGATTCTCGCCCGGCATCGCGCCGGACGCCTGCAAGACGCCGAACGGATGTATCTCGACCTGTTGGCGGTTCAGCCCGATCACGCGGTGGCGCTGCATCTGCTGGGGGTCGTCGCCTATCAGACCGGTCGCCTTGAACTGGCGGTCGAGCGGATCGGTCGGGCCGTTGCGGTCAATCCCGATTTCGCCGAGGCCTATTCCAATCTGGGCAACGCGCTGAAGCAGCTGGGTCGGGTCGATGAGGCCATGCAGGCCTACCGGCGCGCCATCGCCTTGAAGCCCGCGTTTCCCGAGCCCTGGTTCAATCTCGGCAGCGTGCTGCACGAGCTGGGGCGTCGGGACGAAGCGATCGACGCCTATGGCAAGGCCTTGGAGGCGCGGCCCGATTACGTGGACGCCCTGTCCAACCTTGGTTTGGCCCTCAAGGAGCGGGACCGGCCGGCCGAGGCCGCCGACAGCCTGCGCCGCGCCATCGCCCTGCGTCCCGATCATGCCGAGGCCCTGTCCAATCTTGGCCTGATCCTCAAGGAGGGCGGTCGGGTGGCCGAGGCCGTCGCCCTGTTCCGTCAGGCCGTTGCCAGCCGCCCAGACCATGCCCGCTTTCACGCGAATCTTGGCCTTGCCCTGGAGGAGGCCGGCGAGATCGAGGCGGCGGAGGCCGCCCTTCGGCGCGCCCTGACCCTCGACCCCGCCTTTTCAGAACCGCTGCCCAATCTGGTGCATCTGAGGCGCAAGCTGTGCCGCTGGGACGATTTCGCCGCCGATGACGCCCGGCTGGTGGAGTTGGCGCGCCGCCAGACCGTGCGTATCCCGCCCTTCATCACCCTTGCCACCGCCGCCACCGCCGCCGATCAGCTGACCGGCGCCCGGCATTGGGCCACGGGGCTCCAGCCGCCGCCGGGGGGTTGCCGCCCTCACCGCCCGCCTGCGCCGGGTGGACGCATTCATGTGGGTTATCTGTCGGTGGATCTGCGCAATCATCCGGTGGCCCATCTGGCGGCCGAGCTGTTCGAGCGTCACGATCGCGATCGTTTCCGCATCACCGCCTATTCCTGCGGCGTCGATGACGGCAGCGCCATGCGCCGGCGGCTGGAGGCCGGTTTCGACAGCTTCGTCGATCTGTGTCCGCTGGACGATGCCGAGGCCGTCCGCCGGATCGAAGACGACGACGTCCATATTCTGGTGGATCTGACCGGCTATACCACCGGCGCCAGGACCGCCATCCTGGCGGCTCGGCCGGCCCCGGTTCAGGTGAATTATCTGGGCTTTCCCGGCACGATGGGGGCCGATTTCATGGATTACATCATCGGCGACAGGATCGTTACGCCCCCGGAGCAACAGCCGAACTTCGCGGAACGGCTTGTCCGGCTGCCCCATTCCTATCAGGCCAACGATACCCGGCGTCCCATCGCCCCGCGCCGGCCATCGCGGGCCGAGTGCGGTCTGCCCGAGCGGGGTTTTGTGTTCTGTTGTTTCAACAACACCTTCAAGATCACTCCGGCGGTGTTCGATGTCTGGATGCGCCTGCTGGCCGAGGCGTCGGGCAGCGTGCTGTGGCTGCTGCGGGCCAACGATACGGTGGGCGAGCGGCTGAAGGCCGAGGCGGCTCGGCGCGGCATCGCTCCTGACCGCCTGATCTTCGCCGAACGGTGCGACATGCCCGACCATCTCGCGCGCCACGATTGTGCCGACCTGTTTCTCGACACCCTGCCCTATAACGCGCATACCACCGCCAGCGACGCCCTATGGGCCGGGTTGCCGGTGCTGACCTGCCTGGGCGAAACCTTTGCCGGCCGGGTCGCCGCCAGCCTGTTGAGCGCGGTCGGATTGCCGGAGCTGATCACCTCTTCGCCGGAGGAGTACGAGGCCCTGGCCCTGACCCTGGCGCGTGATCCGCTGCGGCTGGAGGGATTGCGACGGCGATTGCAGCACGAACGGGATACCGCGCCGCTGTTCGACAGCGCCGGCTTCACCCGCGACCTGGAAGCCGCCTATACCCGCATGTGGGAACGGTGGCGCGCCGGCCAGCCGCCGGAGGCCTTCGCCATCGGCTAAGGCTTCACCCGGCGCAGTGCCGTCGCCATATGGCCCGATGTGGGATGGTGCCGGCCACCGGATGAAACAGCGGAGCGCACAAAGAAAAGAGGGTGGCCGAAGCCACCCTCTTCCCCTAGACGTATAACCGTCGTCGTTTGACCGATTAGAAGGTCAGCGACAGACCGGTCATGGCGGCCCAGCCGCTGTTCTCGTAGGCAGCGTCAGAGATACCCATGGTGCCCTTACGCTGGTCCTTGTAGTCGGCGTAGCCGATGGTGGCCAAAGCATCGACCCCCGGGCCGAGGTTGTACTTGCCGGACGCCTGGTAGAACTCAACGGTGTCCTTCTTGCCGCTCTGAGCGGCGGTCGGGGTCATGATACCGTTAACTTCCGAGTGGTAGTAGCCGAAGCTGACGGCATACGGGCCGCTGGCATACATCAGAGAGACGTCGTAGGCGACGCCGCCGAAGTCGAGCGGAGCGCTGCCCTTGTTGGTGCCGATACCGGCCAGGCCGTTGGCGGAGGTGCCAGCGGTAAAGGTGGCGCCCAGCAGGGTGTTGGTCAGGTTCGACTGGCCGACCCGGTCGTTGTTCTGGACGGACTTCTGAGCGGAACCGCCCAGGGTGAAGCCGGCATAGGACAACTGGGTACCGAACGACAGCGCCTGGTAGTCAAGGACGCCGAAGTTGCCGAGGGCCGACAGGTCGGTATAGACGTAGCCGGTCGAGGCCTTCACGCCAACCGGGCCGAAGGTGTTGGTGTACAGCGCGGTGGCGCCGTAAGCCGAAGCGCGGCCGAGCGGGGTGACGCGGCTGTCGGAACGCATGGCGTTCGGAATGTAGCTGGCGCCCAGGGTCAGGCCGTAGAAGGACGGCGCGACATAGGTGATCTTCTCGGCCTTGTCGTCGATGCCGATGGCGGTGGTGTTGGTCGACTGGCTGTAGCCGACGATGTTGTTCATCGTCAGAACCGAGGACGGCTTGGCGACGGCGAAGTTCAGACCCAGCATGGAGCCGCCGATGTTGCCGTTGGCGGCATCGGGAGCCTGCACATGGGTCATGACGGTGCCGTTGACCAGGGCGCCGGCCAAGACCTTACCGAAGCCGCCTTCGATCCAGGCGTAGCTGGCGTCGATGACGTCGGTCTGCAGATCGGAGTGACCACCGGCTTCCATGCTGACGAACACGCCGACCTTCAGGCCGTTGTCCAGCGCGGTCGAGCCCGAGAACCAAATCTCGTTGTCGCCCTTGACGTCGGCATTGACGCGCTGACCAGAACCGTTGGTCGTGTTGTTGACGGTGTTGCCGGAGCCGCCGGGGCCATTGGCGGAGGTACGCTGGAACGCGTCGGACTGCCAAACGCCAACGACCCACCACTTGCTGTAGCCGCCAATGTTCAACTTAATCTTCTCAGCAGCCTCGGCAGCGCCGGCATACATCATGCTGGCGGCGACCAGGGCGGTGCTGGCCAAAAGAATCTTCTTCATGGTATCTCCTCTCTTTGGCCTCCGGATACTGGCCCTCAATGGCCGCACCCGCTATCCAAATGAACGAACGACGGTCATGACGCCACAGCAACCGGCAAAGATCAAGCGGACCGGACGCCTCCTGTGTCGAAACACGCGCACTGTGGCAGGAGTGCAACAGTCAGGACGCGCCCGCCCCGGCGTCTGGCTCCATATAAACAAATGTCGCGCCGGCTTTCACGCTTGCCGCCGGGGTGCCTCTCGTTGCATTCTCGCCCGGCGGAATCGGTTCGGTCGGTTGCGCGGGGCGATCGTCAGCCAACAGGCCGTACAACCGGGTGCGGCGGGATGAAGAAGTGACATGATGAGGAAGAATTTCACGGGCGTTTTCGCTGCCCTGGCCGCTTTGGGCGCCGCCTTGGCGCTGTCGGCCTGCGATCAGGCCCAAGCCGTCTACCCGACCTACGAGAAGGGTCAGAACGCGCCTCGCATGTCCAACGAGAAGCGCGAAACCATCTTTGGGCCGGAAGGCATGTTCGGCAAGAGCAAGCCCGAGGGCGAGGGCGGCGGCGGCATCGGCGTCAACGCCTTCCTGTGGCGCGCTTCGCTCGACACCATCTCGTTCATGCCGATCACCACGGCGGACGCATTCGGCGGCACGATCATCACCGACTGGTACCAGCTGCCCGAGACGCCCAACGAGCGTTACAAGGTCAACGTTTTCATCCTCGACCGCACCTTGCGGGCGGACGGGGTCAAGGTCTCGCTGTTCAAGCAGATCCGTGATTCCAGCGGCGGCTGGGCCGATGTCCGGGTCGATCCCCGCATGGTGGTCGACCTGGAAAACTCGATCCTGACCCGGGCGCGCCAGTTGCGTGTCGTGTCGACCGAGTAATCCTCCGCCCATCGCGGGTGAAATTTCACATCATCAGTAACGGACGACGAAATGTCGCTGGCCGACGAACGCTATAATGTCAAGGAAACCGAGGCCAAGTGGCAGCGCGTCTGGGAAGAACGCGGCTGTTTCGAGGCCGAGGTGGATGCTTCCAGGCCAAAATATTACGTCCTGGAGATGTTTCCCTACCCATCGGGCCGCATCCATATGGGCCATGTGCGCAATTATACGCTGGGCGACGTGGTTGCCCGCTATAAGCGCGCCAAGGGCTTCAATGTGCTGCATCCCATGGGTTGGGACGCCTTTGGCCTGCCCGCCGAGAACGCCGCCATTCAAAACAACGTGCATCCCGCGAAATGGACGCGCGAGAATATCGCCGCCATGCGCGAGCAGTTGAAGTCCATGGGCCTGTCCTATGACTGGCGGCGCGAGCTGGCGACCTGCGAACCCGAATATTACCGCCACGAACAGAAGATGTTCCTGGATTTTCTCCAGGCCGGTCTGGTCTATCGCAAGGAATCCTGGGTCAACTGGGACCCGGTCGAGAACACGGTGCTGGCCAACGAACAGGTAATCGACGGGCGCGGCTGGCGCTCGGGCGCCCTGGTGGAAAAGCGGCTGCTGTCCCAGTGGTTCCTCAGGATCACCGCCTATGCCCAGGATCTGCTCGACAGTCTGGCGACGCTGGAGCGGTGGCCCGACCGGGTGCGTCTGATGCAGGAAAATTGGATCGGCCGCTCGGACGGCGCCCGGCTGATGTTCGACCTGGAGGGCCGCTCCGACCAGTTGGAGGTCTTCACCACCCGGCCCGACACGCTGTTCGGCGCTAAATTCGTCGCCATCGCCGCCAATCACCCCCTGGCGGCCGAACTGGCGGCGGGCAATGCCGCCTTGGCCGGCTTCATAGCCGAATGCAACCGCATGGGCACCTCGGAGGCGGCGATCGAGACCGCCGAGAAGAAGGGCGTCGACACCGGTCTGCGCGTCGCCCATCCGTTCGATCCCAGTTGGACCCTGCCGGTCTATGTGGCTAACTTCGTACTGATGGACTACGGCTCGGGCGCCATTTTCGGCTGCCCCGCCCATGATCAGCGCGACCTGGACTTCGCCAATAAATACGGCCTGGGCTATACTCAGGTGGTCGAGCCGGCCACCGATAAGGACGCCGCCGCCGCCGCCATCGCCAGGGGCGAGGCCTATACCGGCGACGGTATCGCCATCAATTCCCGTTTCCTCGATGGTCTGGCGGTGGATGCCGCCAAGGCCGAGGCCATTCGCCGGATCGAGGAGATGGGTCGGGGCAGCCACACCATCAACTACCGTCTGCGCGACTGGGGCGTGTCGCGTCAGCGTTACTGGGGCTGTCCCATCCCCATCGTCCATTGCGAGTCCTGCGGGGTGGTGCCGGTGCCAGCGGCGGAATTGCCGGTGCGCCTGCCCGAGGATGTCGATTTCGACAAGCCGGGCAACCCGCTCGACCGTCATCCCACCTGGAAACATGTGGCCTGCCCCGCCTGCGGCAAGCCGGCCCGGCGCGAGACCGACACCTTCGACACCTTCTTCGAGTCGTCGTGGTACTTTGCCCGCTATACCTCGCCGGACCGCTCGGACGTGGCGTTCGACCGCGAGGCCGCCGATTATTGGATGTCGGTGGATCAGTATATCGGCGGGATCGAGCATGCGGTGCTGCACCTGCTGTATTCCCGTTTTTTCACGCGGGCGCTGAAGGATTGCGGCTATCTGGGGGTCAAGGAGCCGTTTGCCGGCCTGTTGACCCAGGGCATGATCTGTCACGAGACCTATAAGTCGGCCGAGGGCCAGTGGCTTTATCCCACCGAGGTGACCACGGGGCCGGACGGATCGCTGGTCCATGTGGATACGGGCGCGCCGGCCGTCGCCGGCCGTTCGGAGAAGATGAGCAAGTCCAAGAAGAACGTGGTCGATCCCGCCGGTATCATCGATGGCTACGGCGCGGACACCGCGCGTCTGTTTATGCTGTCGGACAGCCCGCCCGAGCGCGACCTCGACTGGACCGAATCCGGCATCGACGGCGCATGGCGCTATGTCAACCGGCTGTGGCGCATGGTGGCGGCGGCCGAGTTGCCGGCCACGGGGACGCCCATGCCGGAGTTGGGCGCGGACGCCGTCAAGGCGCGGCGGCTGGTTCACAAGACCGTCGTCCTGGTGGGTGAGGATCTCGAACGCTTTCACTTCAACAAGGCGGTGGCGCGCATCCGCGAGATGACCAACGGCCTGGGCGAGCTGCCGGCCGACGCGGCCGGAGCCGGCTGGGTGCTGCGCGAGGGGCTGGAAGTCACCGCCCGCCTGATCGGGCCGATGCTGCCCCATCTGGCCGAGGAGATGTGGGCCGCGCTCGGCGGCGCCGGTCTGCTGGCCGATGCCGCCTGGCCCGATGCCGACCTGTCCCTGCTGGTCGAGGATTCGGTCACGGTGGCGGTGCAGGTCAACGGCAAGCTGCGGGCCACCATCGAACTGCCCATGGATGCGAATTCCACCTTGGCGGAGCAGACGGCGCTTGCGCTGCCCCAGGTGATTTCGGCAATGTCGGGGAAACCCGCGCGCAAGGTCGTGGTCGTGCCGAACCGGATTGTCAATGTGGTGGTCTAAGGCCCTTGTCCTGATTGCTGTTCTGATGCTGGGGCCGACAGGCTGCGGCTTTGGCCCCATGTATGCCAAGGGCGGGGGCGACAGGACCGGGATAAGCGCGGATCTGGCGGATATTCGCATCGCTCCCATCAAGGATCGGATGGGGCAGAAGCTCCGCAATGCCCTGTTGCAGCGGATCACGCCGCAGGGCGAGCCGGGGGATTACCGCTATTCCTTGTCGGTCACCTTGACGGAATCCGCCAGCGATCTGGGCTATCGCCGGGATTCCTTCGCCACCCTGGGCAATTTGACCATGTCGGCGGGCTTCAGCCTGCAAGGCGACGGCGTCGGTATCCTTTTGGGGACGGCCATCACGGTGGTCAGCTTCGATTATCTGGGGCCGCGTTACGCCAGCGTGGCGACCGAACGCGATGCCGAGGATCGGGCGATCACCCAATTGGCCGACGATATCCGCAGTCAGGTGGCGGTGGCCATCACCCGCTACAAGGCCGACCCTAAAAACGCCCGATACCGCAAATCCAGCGATTCCGGCTTTATCAGGCCGGAGGGGCCGGACCGCCCGGCAGAGCGGCGGTGAAGCTTGCCGGCGCCCGGATCGAGCCTTTTCTTCGGGCGCCCGA
Organism: Phaeospirillum sp.; assembly: GCA_030651575.1. Taxonomy (GTDB): domain Bacteria; phylum Pseudomonadota; class Alphaproteobacteria; order Rhodospirillales; family Magnetospirillaceae; genus Phaeospirillum. Next base: position 235,050 of record JAUSFB010000048.1, on the reverse strand, counting down.
TCCCTCGGTTCGCGCCGTGCTGGTCTTTGGTCCGGACCTTGGTCTGGTGCATGAACGGGTTCAGCGCCTGATGCGAGGGGTGGTCAAGGATACGTCCGATCCTTTCCGCGTTGCCGAACTGACCCCCGCGATCTTGAAGGCCGAACCGTCGCGCCTTGCCGACGAGGCCGCCGCCATCGCCTTGGGCGGCGGGCGCCGGGTGGTGGTGCTGCGCGATGCCGGCGATGCTCAGACCGCGGCGATCGCGCCGTTTCTGGCCCGACCCATGGGTGACGCCCTGGTGGTGATCGAGGGCGGCGAGCTGGGGCCCCGGTCGTCGCTTCGCAAGCTGTTCGAGGGCGCCGACAACGCCGCCGCCCTGGCCTGCTATGGCGACGAGGGTGGGTCGCTGGCGGCGGTGATTCAAGAAGAGCTGAAGGCGGCCGGGCTGATGGCCGAGCCCGACGCCATGGCTTATCTGGTCGAGCATCTCGGCGGCGACCGGCGGCTTACCCGCGCCGAATTGGGCAAGCTGGCCCTTTATATGGGCGGGCCGGGCCGTGTCGGTCTGGAAGACGCCACCGCATGTATCGGCGACAGCGCCGCCCTTGGTCTCGACGACCTTGCCCTGACCACCGCCGATGGCGACCATGCCGGGGCGCAGCGGGTGCTGGACCGGCTGCTGCGGGAAGGAATGCACCCGGTGGGCATGTTGCGGGCGGCATCGCGGCATTTTCTGCGGCTGCATCTGGCGGCAGGCCATCTGGCCCAGGGAAAGACGGTGGATCAGGCCATGGCGGCGCTGAAGCCGCCGGTGATTTTCAAGGCCGCCGAGCGTTTCCGACGCCAGCTGTCGCGCTGGCCGGTGGATCGGTTGGGGCGAGCGTTGGATGTGTTGACCGAGGCCGAGATGGATTGCAAGACCACCGGAATGCCGGCCACCGAGATTACCTCGCGCGCCTTGATGATGATCGCTCGGGCGGCGGCGCGGCGCTGATCATCATTTCCCTTGTCGAATCATGACTTCAGTCCCACCTTTGAAGGCAGGCGCCGGCGAGGGGGATGGAAATCATGGACTTCGCGAATTTTTTGCATCAGCGTCTTGGCGAACTGCCGGAGCCTCTGATCCGCAGTGGCGCCGAGCGGCTGATCCGCCAATACTTTTCCGGTATGCCGGTCCAAGATATCGCCCGAGCCGATCCCGACCTTCTGTTCGGCGGCGCGCTGGGATTATTCACCTTTTTGCGGGAACGCCGGGCGGGGACCCCCGGTCTTCGGGTGTTCGATCCCGATCTTGACCGCCACGGCTGGGTTTCCAGTCATACGGTGATCGAGATCGTCAACGACGACATGCCGTTCCTGGTGGATTCCGTTTCCATGGAGCTGACCCGGCGTAGCATCGGGGTCCACCTGCTGCTGCATCCGGTGATTTCGGCCAGTCGGAGCGAGTCCGGCCTGCTTCAGGACGTGCTGGGCAATGGAAACGGCGCGGACGGGGTGCGGGAATCGGTGATGCATATCGAGATCGACCGCCAGCCGGTCGAGACTCATGCCGTCCTGGCCGAGGCCCTGCTGGGCGTGCTGGCCGAGGTGCGGGCCGCTGTGACCGATTGGCGTCCGACGCTTGAACGCATGAGCGGCGCGGTGGCGGAGTTCGAGGCCGGGACCGACGGTCTGGCCGCCGAGGAGAAGCGGGAGACCCTGGCCTTCCTCGGCTGGCTGTCCGACAACCACTTCACCTTTCTGGGCTATCGCTGGTTCGAGCTGGGCGACGACGATTCGGTGACCGCCGATCTCGCCAGCGGCCTGGGGATTTTGCGCAATCCCGAGGCGCATGTGTTCGACGACACCGTCACCCTGGCCGCCATGCCGCTGGAGATGCGGGCCTTCCTCAAGCGGCCCGACCCGGTGCTGGTGACCAAGTCGGCCCGTCACGCCGTGGTTCATCGGCCGGTGCGCATGGACATCATCGGGCTGAAGCGGTTCGGACCCAAGGGCGGCGTCATCGGTATGCACGCCTTCCTCGGCCTGTTCACCTCGTCGGCCTATACCGACCGTCCGGCGCAGATTCCGCTGCTGCGGCGCAAGATCGACCGGGTGGAGGAGCGGGCCGGCTTTTTGCGCTCGGGCCATGCCGCCAAGGCCCTGGCCAATATCTTGGAGACCTATCCCCGCGACGAGCTGTTCCAGACCACGGAGGAGGCGCTGCACGACACCGCCATCGGCATCTTGCACCTGCAAGAGCGCCAGCATGTGGCGGTGTTCGTCCGCAAGGACGAGTTCGAACGCTTCGTCTCGTGTCTGGTGTTCGTGCCGCGGGATCGGTATGACACGCCGCTTCGCCTGGCCATCACCGCTATTCTCGAGGAAAGCTTTGCCGGAGCCCTGGACACTTTTTATACCCAGGTGGCCGACCAGCCGCAGGCGCGGCTGCATTTCATCATCCGCACCTCGCCGGGCGCATTGCCGTTCATCGACAGCGCCGCGCTGGAGGCCCGGATCGGCGAGGCCTCGCGCAGTTGGGCCGAACACCTGCAAAGCAGCCTGATCCAGTCCCATGGCGAGGCCGCCGGACTGATTTTGGCCCGGCGCTGGGCGTCGGTGTTCCCCGCCTCCTACCGCGAGCGTTATTCCGTCCTGGTGGCGGTGTCCGACGTGGACCGGATCGAGGCGGTGGCCGCCGGCGGCGGCATCGGCCTCAACCTTTACCGTCCGGTGGCGGCGGCGCCCCATCAGGGCCGGCTCAAGCTGTATCGCGCCGGCGAGCCGGTGGCGCTGTCTTCGGTGCTACCCATGCTGGAGGCCATGGGGCTGGTGGTGATCGCCGAGGTTCCGCACGAAATTCAGCCCGCGGCGACCGGCGTGGCGGCGGTGTGGATTCACGATTTCGAGGTGGAAAGCGCCGATGGAGCGGCGTTGGATGTGGCCGAGCGGCGCGACGCTTTCCATGATGCCCTGGCGGCGGTCTGGCGGGGCGACGCCGAGAGCGACGGTTTCAACCGCTTGATTCTGGCGGCGGGGCTCGGTTGGCGGGAGGTGATGGTGCTGCGCGCCTATACCAAGTATCTGCGCCAGGTTGGCACCACCTATAGCCAGAGTTATATCGAGCAGGCCCTGTGCGGCAATCCGGTCATGGCGCAGGGTCTGGTGCGGCTGTTTCTGGCCGGCTTTGATCCCAAGGGCGCGTCGGGCGCCGCCGTCCTGGCCGAGTCCCGGTTGAAGGACGGGCTTGAAGCCGTGGTCAGCGCCGATGACGATCGGATCTTGCGCCGATTCCTCAATCTGATTCATTCTACGTTAAGAACGAACTACTTTCAGACCATGCCCGAGGGTGGCCCGAAGCCGTATTTCTCGTTCAAGTTGGATTCGCGCCAGATTGACGATCTGCCGGCCCCCCGACCGTTGGTGGAGGTGTTCGTCTATTCGCCTCGGGTGGAGGCGATTCACCTGCGCGGCGGCAAGGTGGCGCGCGGCGGCATCCGCTGGTCCGACCGGCGCGAGGATTTCCGCACCGAAATCCTGGGGTTGATGAAGGCCCAGATGGTCAAGAACGCGGTGATCGTGCCGGTGGGAGCCAAGGGCGGTTTCGTGGTCAAGCGTCCGCCGACCACCGGCGGCCGCGAGGCGTTCCTGGCCGAGGGGATCGAGTGCTACAAGACCCTGATGCGCGGCCTGCTGGACATCACCGACAATCTGGCCGGCGAGGCGGTGGTGCCGCCGCCCGATGTCTTGCGCAAGGATGGCGACGATCCTTATCTGGTGGTGGCGGCCGATAAGGGAACCGCCACCTTCTCCGACATCGCCAATTCCATCTCGCTGGGTTACGGCTTTTGGCTGGGTGACGCCTTTGCCTCGGGCGGCAGCCAGGGTTATGACCACAAGAAGATGGGCATCACCGCGCGCGGCGCCTGGGTGGCGGTGGAGCGCCACTTCCGCGAGATGGGCGTCGATACCAGGGTTCAGGACTTCACCGCCATCGGGGTCGGCGACATGTCGGGCGACGTGTTCGGCAACGGCATGCTGCGCTCGCCTCACACCAAGCTGGTGGCGGCTTTCAACCACGCCCATATCTTCCTCGACCCCGATCCCGATCCCGAGCGCGCTTTTCAAGAGCGCGAACGTCAGTTCAACGCGGTCAAGGCCTGGCCCGATTACGATGCCTCGACCATCTCGCAAGGCGGCGGGATCTTTCCCCGTACCGCCAAGACCATCCCGATTTCACCTCAGGTAAAGGCTCGTTTCGGAATCGAATCCGATAGCCTGCCTCCCACCGACCTGATTCGCATCCTGCTGAAGTCGCCGGTGGACCTGCTGTTCTTCGGCGGCATCGGCACCTATGTGAAGGCCTCGGGCGAAAGCAATGCCGAGGCCGGCGACCGCGCCAATGACAGCCTGCGGATCGACGGCCGCGATATCGCCGCCCGCGTGGTGGGCGAGGGCGCCAATCTCGGTTTCACCCAACTGGGCCGCATCGAATATGCCCAAATGGGGGCCGGCGGCAATGGCGGCCGTCTCGACACCGATGCCATCGACAATTCGGCCGGGGTCGATTGCTCCGATCACGAGGTCAATATCAAGATCCTGCTCAACGATCTGGTCAGCGCCGGCGACCTGACCCCCAAGCAGCGCGACAAGCTGCTGGTGGAGATGACCGAGGAGGTCGGCGCCCTGGTGCTGCGCGACAACTATCTCCAGACCCAGGCCATTTCCATGATGGAGGCCCAGGGAACCGATCTGCTGGATGCCGAGGCCCGCTTCATGCGCCTGCTGGAAAAGGCCGGCCGGCTGGATCGCGGCATCGAGTTCCTGCCCTCCGACGAGACCCTGACCGAGCGGGCTGCCCGCAAGCAGGGCTTCACCCGCCCGGAACTGTCGGTGCTGCTGGCCTATGGCAAGATCTGGCTGTACGAGCACATCTTGCATTCCGACCTGCCGCAAGATCCGTTCATGGCCACGGACCTCGTCAACTATTTTCCCACCGCCCTCCGGCAACGTTTCGGTACCGATATCAGCCGCCACCGGCTGCGGCGCGAGATTGTCGCCACGGTGGTGACCAATTCCATCGTCAACCGGGTCGGCGGGGCCTTTGTCGCCGAGCTGATGGAGACCACCGGCCATCCCCCGGCCCAGGTGGCGCGCGCCTATATCGTGGCCCGCGACGCCTTCCGGCTGCGCGAGGTCTGGCGCGAGATCGAGGCCCTGGACGGCAAGGTGCCGGCGGCGGCCCAGACCGCCATGCTGGCCGAGGCCAATCGGCTGGTGGAACGCGCCACCTTGTGGGTGCTGCGTTCCATGCCGTCGCCCTTCGCCCTGGGGGCCGGCATCGCCGAGCTGTCGCCGGGGGTGAGGGCCTTGGAGGAGGCCGTGCCGGCGGTGCTGTCGCCCACCGCCGCCGCCGCCCAGGCGGTGCGTATCCAGCAATTCGTCGATCAGGGCGTCCCGGAGGATCTGGCCCGGCGGGTGGGCAATCTGATCGTGCTGGCCTCGGCCGCCGATATCCTTCGCATCGCCGCCCGCCAGGGCGTCTCCATCAACGAGGCCGGGCGGCTGTATTTCGCGATCGGCGCCCGGTTCTCGCTGGGCTGGCTGCGGGCTTCGGCCGAGCAGCTGTCGGGGCGCGGCCATTGGCTGAAGCTGGCGGCGGCGGCGGCCATCGAGGATCTTTACGGCCATCAGCGCGACATTACCAATGTGGTGGCGGCGTCGCAGCCGGGACTCGAGCCCGAGGAGGCGATCCGGGCCTGGGCCGAGGGCAGCAGGGCGGCGGTGGAGCGGGCCGAGGCGCTGCTGGCCGAGCTTAAGGCGGCGTCCCATATCGATCTGCCCATGATCATGGTGGCCGGGCGTCAGCTGCGGACTCTGACCGAGACAACCGTTGCCGGAGGCGTCGAGACCGGCTAAGGAGTAACGATCCGCCGTCAACACGGGTAGGGACTCAATGGAATTCGCCGCTTTCCTGGATCGTCAGATCGCCGAGCACGCCGAAACCCTCGGCAAGACCGGCGCCGCCGTGCGCGAGCCGTTTCAAAGGCTGGTGGAAGCCTGCCTCGCCAGTCTGGCCGGCGGTGGCAAGATCTTGTTCTTCGGCAATGGCGGCAGCGCCGCCGATGCCCAGCATCTGGCCGCCGAACTGGTGATTCGCTATCGCTATAACCGCAAGGCCCTGGCGGCGCTGGCGCTGACCACCGATACCTCGACCCTGACCGCCTGCGCCAACGACTTTTCGTTCGAGGAGATTTTCTCGCGTCAGATCGAGGCGTTGGGGCGGCCGGGCGACGTCGCCATCGGCATCACCACCTCGGGCAACAGCCCGAATGTGCTGACGGCGCTGGCGGTGGCCCGCGACATGGGGCTGGTGGCGGCCGGCCTGACCGGACGCGATGGCGGCAAGATGGTAGGCTTGGCCGATCCGCTGCTGATCGTTCCCAGCACCGTCACCGCCCGAATCCAGGAAATGCATATTCTGATCGGCCATGCGCTTTGCGATCAGGTCGAAGCCAAGGCGGCTCCGGCCAGTTAATACTGACAAGCCGATTCATTGGCTCGCCGGTATAAGGCGGCAGCTTTCCGGGGTCAGTTCCACCACCACCACCGCAACCTCCGACGCGTATGGCAGCTGCCCGCCCAAGGTTCGGGACGCCACCGGCCCGGCCCCGGTGATTGTCTGGACGGTACGGCCGCAGCCGGCCGATATGGCGCGGCCCAGCATGCCGTTCAGGCCGCCTTCGTCGGTGGGTCTGGAGATGGCGGTGGGATCGACGCTGGCCAATAAAAGATGGGTGACGCCCAGGCCGCGCATCTGACGCCAGAACCGCCATTCGTCCCTGTTATCCTCGCGGACCTCCAACTCGGCCTGATCGATGGGATGAGCGAAGAAGGCGGGAGCGTCCAGCAGGTAGATCCATTGGCGGACCTGCACGGCGATCTTGGCATGGGCGGGAAGGTTGGCATTGGCCCAACCGGCGGCGAATCCCCAGGGGACATTGCGCTCGATAAAGGCCTGGCGGCTTTCGCCCTGGGTCAGGCGGTGGACGAAGTTGCGCGCGAACACCGCTTGTCCCGCCGATTGAAGCAGCAGCACCGCCGCGATTCCCGCCGTGAGGGCGTGCCGCGAAGCGGTGGACGAACCGGCCCGTTCGGCGGCGGCCAGCAGGCCCACGATGATCAGCGGCATCAGCGGCAGATAGTGCCGCACCCGCTGCGACGCGCCGAACACGAACCAAAGGGTGTAGAATCCCAGGCAGATCAGGGCGGCGACGATCCATGACCGCGCCGCCGGCTGGTGGCGGCGACTCCAGGCCCCCATGGCGGCGAACGGGACCAGCAGGGCCGGCAATACCCCCAACCCGGTCCGGCCGGCATCGATGTCGCTGGGGGGATTGAAGGTGGCCAGGAGGGGATAGAACAGGAAATCCAGCAGGCCGCGCGGCAACGGAGCCTCGACCTCGCGGGTCCATTGCTGGAAGATGGCGTTCTGCGCGGTGTTCCAGGCGACGCCGGGGTGATAGGGCAGGACGTCGTACAGTACCGGAAACAGCGGGTCTCCGGTATTCCACCAGTTCCAGCCATACCATTGCAGCCCGGCCAGCAGCGCCGCTGCCGAGAAGACCGCCGCCAGCAGCACGCCCCGGCGGTGGATCAGCAGGGCGAGGCCGCAGAAGAACACCAGGAGAAGGCTGGGATACTTGGCTCCCATGGCGAAACCGGCGGCAAGGCCGGCAATGGCGGCGAAACCCGGCCGGGTCTGGTCCCGCGCCCGGAGAGCCGCCGCGACGGCGATCACGGTAAAGGCCGCCAGCCGCGCCTCGACCTGACCCGAGCCGGCGCCATAGAGGAAGGCAGGCAGGGTCGCCATGGCCAGCGCCCCGGCCAGCGCCCAGTCGCGGCCGAGAACGGTGCGCCCCAAGGCATAGGTCAGCGCCACCGCCGCCCAGCCCGAGACCCCGCACCATAAGGTCATGGCCTGTTCGCCCCCCAGGGCCAGGGTGGCGAGATAGGTCATCTGCAACAGCAGGGGAACCGCCCCATCGACGGCGCGCGGCACGAAGGCCAGCCGATGATCCAGCAAGATTCGGCGGGGAATGGCGAAATGATAGGCGAGACTGTCGGCGTCGGTGGGCGGCGCCAGACCCTCGATCAGGTCGCCGGCCAGGACGGCGAGGATCAGGGCCAGCAAGGCCCAGGTCCAGGCGGTGAGGCGCTCGCCCGAGACCTCGATCCGGCGCAGGGTCCACAGGCCCGGCAGACCGGCGGCACAGACCACGGCGAAGACCACCGGCTCCACACGTCCAGCCAGGGCGGCGAAGAACCCCAGCCAGCCGATCGCGCCGATGCCGAGGCCGAACGACCATGCGGCACGCTCGCGCCATGCCAGATCCCCGGCAATGCCGGCCGCCCGCAGGACCAGCGCGCCCCAGCCCAGGCAGGACGCTGACATCAGGACGACGATGCCCCAGCTCACGATAGCCACATGGAGGCGAGGGCAGGAAAAATGCCGCGAAACTGGGCCAGATAGGCGACCAGGACCAAGGTCACCCACATCCAGGCCATGGCTGGAACCGCGCGTTTCACTCCGGCTCCGGGGCTCAGTCGAACAGGTTGTAGCGGGCGATGCAGTACATGGCGCGAACGCCGTCGCGCCAGCCGATCTTCTTGCCCTCTTCGTAGGTGCGGCCGGAATAGCTGATTCCCACCTCGTAGATGCGCGGGCGCGGGCGCAGCTTCGCCACCTTGGCGGTGATTTCCGGCTCGAAGCCGAAGCGGTTCTCGACGATGGTGATGCCCTGGATGATCTCGCGCCTGAAGGCCTTGTAGCAGGTCTCCATGTCGGTGAGATTGAGGTCGGTGAACATGTTCGACGCCAGAGTCAGAACCGTGTTGCCGATGGAGTGCCAGAAATACAGCACCCGCACCTCCTCGCCGCCGCGAAAGCGCGAACCGAAGACGACGTCGGCGCGGCCGTCCAGGAAGGGCTTCAACAGCTTGGGATAATCGCTCGGGCTGTATTCCAGGTCGGCGTCTTGCACCAGCACGATGTCGCCGGTGGCCTTGGCGAAGCCGGTGCGCAGGGCGGCGCCCTTGCCCTGGTTGACCGTATGCCCGGCGGTGGTGATCTCGGGATGCCGGGCCGCCAGCTCCGCCATCACCGCCACGGACTGGTCGCGAGAGGCGTCGTCGACGATGACGATCTCGATGTCCAGGCCGCAACGATCCGCCGCCAGGACGCGCTCGACAATGGCCCCGAGAGTCTTTTCCTCGTTGTAACAAGGAATGACGACGGACAGTTTGCTGACGGCCATGGACCCGCTCCTAGAGTTTAATGCCGGAAGTGACGCATGCCGGTAAACACCATGGCAAGGCCCTTTTCATCGGCCGCCGCGATCACCTCGGCGTCACGCATGGACCCGCCCGGCTGAATCACTGCCGTGGCTCCCGCCGCCGCCGCCGCCAGCAGGCCGTCGGCGAAGGGGAAGAAGGCGTCGGACGCCACCACCGAACCGATGGTGCCGGGTTGGGCCTGACCGGCGGCGCTAGCGGCCTCCTGGCTTTTCCAGGCGGCGATGCGCGAGGAGTCGACCCGGCTCATCTGGCCGGCGCCGATGCCCACGGTGGCGCCGTTCTTTACATAGATGATGGCATTGGATTTGACATGCTTGCAGATGCGGAAGGCGCAGAGCAGGTCTTTCAGCTCCTGCTCGGTGGGGGCGCGCTTGGTCACCACCTTCAGCTCCTGAAGGCTGATCCGGCCGTTATCCTTGGTCTGGAACAGATAGCCGCCGGCCACCGGCCGCAGGGTCATGCCCGCCTCGGACGGGTCCGGCATGCCGCCGGTCACCAACAGGCGCAGATTTTTCTTGGTGGCGAAGGCGGCCACGGCGGCGTCATCGGCCTCGGGCGCGATCACCACTTCGGTGAACAGCTTGGCGATTTCTTCCGCCGTGGCGCCGTCCAGCTTGCGGTTGACCGCGACGATGCCGCCAAAGGCCGAGACCGGGTCGCAGGCCAGGGCGCGGAGATAGGCGCTTTTCAGGTCGGAGCCGATGGCGACGCCGCAAGGGTTGGCGTGCTTGATGATGGCCACGGCCGGCTCGTCGAACTCGCCGGCCAGCTCGAAGGCGGCGTCGGTGTCGTTCAAATTGTTGTAGCTGAGTTCCTTGCCCTGAAGCTGCCGGGCGGTGGAAACGCCGGGGCGGTGACGGCCGGTGACGTAGAAGGCCGCCTGCTGATGCGGATTCTCGCCATAGCGCAGGGACTGCTTCAACTCGCCGGCAACCACGACCCGGCGCGGGAAGGCGTCGCCCAATTCCTTGGCGAACCACTGGGAAATGGCGGCGTCATAGGCGCCGGTGCGGGCATAGGCGGTGGCGGCCAGACGCTTGCGCAGGGCCAGGGTGGTGGCGCCGGCATTGGCCGTCATTTCCGCCATCACAACCGCGTAATCCTCCACATCCACCACCACGGTGACGGCGGCATGATTCTTGGAGGCGGCGCGGATCATGGCGGGGCCGCCGATATCGATATTCTCGACGCATTCGTCATAACCGGCGCCCTTGGCCACGGTGGCCTCGAACGGATAGAGGTTGACCACCAGCAGGTCGATGGGGGCGATGCCGTGTGCGGCCATGGCCGCTTCGTGTTCGGCATTGCCGCGGATGCCCAGCAATCCACCGTGGACTTTGGGGTGCAGGGTCTTGACCCGTCCGTCCAGCATCTCGGGAAAGCCGGTATGGTCGGCCACGTCCTTTACCGCGATGCCGGCGTCCCGGATGGCTTTGGCGGTGCCGCCGGTGGACAGGATCTCGACGCCCTGGCCGGCGAGGAAGCGGGCGAACTCAAGCAGCCCGGACTTGTCCGAGACCGAAAACAGGGCGCGGCGAACGGGGGACAGATCGGTCATGGGGCGAGGCCTCCGGCTGGACGGGATTTGTGGGGGATATAGCAAATTGACGCCGCCGTAAACGCTGGATTCACACCAGGGCAGCGGCTATATACAGCCGGCACTGCAAAAGGTTTCGTTGATGCCGAAGCGCTCCAGAACGGTTGTCTGCGTGGTCGGAGCCCGCCCCAACTACATGAAGGCGGCTCCCATCGTCGCCGTCTTGAGGGACTCCGCCCGTCTGTCGCCGTTTCTGGTCCATACCGGTCAGCATTACGACCCCGATATGAACGAGAGATTCTTCGCCGAACTCGGCATGCCGGCCCCCGACGCCAACCTGGAAGTGGGTTCGGGCAGCCACGCGGTGCAGACCGCCGAAGTGATGATCCGGTTCGAGCCGGTGCTGGACGCCGCCCGCGATCCCATCGTCTTGGTGGTGGGCGACGTCAATTCAACCCTGGCCTGCGCCCTGGTGGCCGCCAAGAAAGGCGTTCCGGTGGTGCATGTGGAAGCCGGCCTGCGCTCGGGCGATCGCGCCATGCCGGAGGAGATCAACCGGGTTCTGACCGATCAGCTGTCCGACCTGCTGTTCACCACCGAGCGGACCGCCGCCGCCAATCTTGCCGCCGAGGGTATCGACGCCGCCCGCATCCACTTTGTCGGCAATGTCATGATCGACACCCTGATCGCCAATCTGCCCCGCGCCATCGCCCCGGCCGCGACCCTGGCCGTCGCCGGGTTCGTCGCGCCGGCGGGCTTTGCGGTTTCCACCTTGCACCGCCCCTCCAATGTGGATGACCCGGCGGTGCTGCGGCGATTGCTGGGCTGTCTGGCCGAGATCGGCGAGACCCTGCCGGTGGTGTTGCCACTGCACCCGCGCACCCGCGCCCGGATCGACGCCGCCGGCCTGACCGGCCTGCTGGACGGCCGCCGCATCCTGGCCCTGGGGCCGCAGGGTTACCTTGCCATGCTGGGGCTGATGAAGTCCGCCCGTCTGGTGCTGACCGATTCCGGCGGTATCCAGGAGGAGACCACCGCGCTGGGCATTCCGTGCCTGACGCTGCGCGACAATACCGAGCGGCCGGTGACGGTGGAGTTCGGCACCAATATCCTGATCGGCCGCGACCCCGCCCTGATTCTCGCCGCCGCCCGCGACAGTCTGGCGACCGGCGGCAAGGCCGGCCGGATTCCCGAATACTGGGACGGTCAGGCGGCCCGGCGGATCGCCGCGGTTCTGGAGGAGCGTTTCTGATATGGTGGGCCGCGCCGACGAGTCCCATCCCCTCGCCCTGGCGGCGCTGGCCGGTCCGACTCTCGCCCTCTATGCGCCTTTGGGCATGGCGCCGCTGTTCACGGTCGTGGCGGTTGCCGCCCTGATTCTCGGCCGCCGTCACCGGCCCTGGCGCCATGTCTGGCGGCCAGGCGCGGCGATTCTGGCGGCGATCATCGCCTGGGCGGCGGTGTCCATGGTCTGGACCATCGAGGCGCCACAAGGCCTCCACACGGTGCTGCGGTTGGTCGCCCTGGCGGCCGGCGGATTGCTGCTGGTCGCCCTGGCCGGTCGTTTCGACGAGCCGGGGCAACGGCGGGTGCGGTCCGCCCTGGCCATCGGGGTGACCGGAGCCCTGACCATGATTCTGATCGAGGTCTATGTGGGTGGTCCGGGGGGGATGCGGTTTTACGCCAATCATCCCGCATACGACCTCTATACGCCGCGATTGGGTCGTGGAATGACCGTTTGCGCCGTCTTGCTGGCTCCCGCCGCGGTGGCGGCCTGGCGGAATGGTTTCCGTCTCTGGCCGGTCGCCATCGTGATCATGGGCGGCCTTGCCTTCATCGGCGGGCATACCCTGTCGGCCAAGCTGTCCCTGCTGGCCCTGCCCGTGGTGTTTCTGGCGGCGTGGCGGTGGCGGCGATCGGCCGGTCATGGCCTGAGCGCCGCGTTCGCCGTCGTCATTCTGGCCTTTCCCCTGCTGGCCTGGGCGCCCTCGCCGCAGCAGACATCCGACGACTTTGCCTTTTTGCCCAATTCCGCCCATCATCGCCTGACCATCTGGGTCTTCAGCGCGACCCGGACCATGGACCACCCGCTGCGGGGATGGGGGATCGAGGCGGCGCGATCCATCCCCGGCGGCGAGGACAAGGTCGAGGTCAGGCGGCCCGGAAATGAAGTGGTGGACGAACAGCTGATGCCGCTGCACCCCCATAACAGTCCCGGTCAGATCTGGCTGGAACTGGGTGGCGTCGGGGCCTTGCTGGTCTGCGGTCTGATGCTGGCGCTGGGCCGTGTCGTCGCTACGGCGCCGACGCGGGTTGACGCGGCCATGATGGCGGCCTCCATGGCCTGCGCTTTTATCGTCGCCAGCGTCAGTTATGGCGTGTGGCAGAGCTGGTGGTTGGGAACCTTATGGCTTACATCGGCGCTGTGCGTGGCGGTTTCGGCCAGGCGCGACCCGAGCGCCGATTCCCGATCCGCCCCGGAACCCCAAGGATCTCGTCCATGACGTTTCCAACCAAGCCTTATTCCAGCATCGCCGCCTTTTACGAGTCCTATAGCGGCCAGATCACCCAGGCCCTGGCCACGGTTCCGAAAAGCGCCCTGGCGGCGGCCGGGATCGTGCTGTCCGAGGCGCTGGAGGCCGACGCCCATGTCTATGCCTGCGGCAATGGCGGCTCGGCGGCTATCTCCAACCACCTGATCTGCGATCACGTCAAGGGCATCCAGACCGATACCTGCCTGAAGCCCAGGGTTCACAGCCTGTCGGCCACCATCGAGATCATTACCGCCATCGCCAATGATCTGGACTATGCCGAGGTGTTCGCCTACCAGCTGAAAACCTTCGCGCGGCCCGGCGACGTGCTGATCGTCATCAGCTCGTCGGGCGATTCCGAAAATATCGTCCGCGCCGTCCAATGGGCGCGCGACAACGGGGTGCGGACCATCGCCCTGACCGGCTTCACCGGCGGTCGGGCCGCCAAGCTGGCCGAGGTCAATCTTCACGTCGCCGCCGACAATTACGGCGTGATCGAAGACGTGCATCAGTCGTTGATGCATGTGCTGGCCCAGTTCATCCGCATGAACCGCATGCCTCGGGATCTGGTCGCCGCACGGCGGTTTTAGGCTTTTAGCCGGGCTGCGGGTTGGCTCAATGACGAGCCATGTAATCCTGGTAGGCGGCCCTTAGTCCGTCATCCAGCGAGGTGCGCGGCGTCCAGCCCAGGGCGTGCGCCTTGGCGGAGTCCATGAACTTGCGCGGCATGCCGTCGGGCTTGGAGGCGTCGAAGGCGAAGCTGCCGCTCCACCCCACCACCCGCGCGATGGCCTCGGCCAGCTGGCGGATGGAGTATTCGGCACCGCTGCCCATGTTCAGCATCTCCTCGCCGGAGTAATGCTGCATCAGGAAGACGGCGCCGTCGGCCATGTCTTCCGAATACATGAACTCGCGCAGCGGTGTGCCGGTACCCCATAGGGTGACGCTGTCCAGGCCCCGGAGCTTGGCGTCGTGGATGCGCATCATCAGCGCCGCCGCCACATGGCCATGAGCCGGGTCGTAGCGGTCACCCAGGCCGAACAGTCCCGCCGGCAGCACCGAGATGAAGTCGCAGCCATACTGGCGGCGATAGGCTTGGCACAGCTTGACGCCGGCGATCTTGGCGATGGCGTACCACTCGTTGGTGGGCTCCAGCGGGCCGGTCAGCAGCATGTCCTCGGTCAGCGGCTGGTCCGTCAGACGGGGATAGATGCAGTTGGAGCCCAGGAACAGCAGCTTGGCCACTCCCGTCCGCCATGCGCTGTGGATGACGTTGGTCTCGATGGCGAGGTTGTCGTAGAGGAACTCCGCCGGCCGCGTGCTGTTGGCGAGAATTCCGCCCACCGTGGCGGCGGCGAGGAACACCGCCTCGGGCTTGTTGGCGGCCATCCAGTCCTCGACCTCGGCCTGACGGCGCAGGTCCAGAGCGTCCCGCCCCACGGTCAGGATGTGGCAGCCCTCGCCTTGCAGCCGCCGCATGATGGCCGAGCCGGCCATGCCGCGATGGCCGACCACCCAGACCCGCTTGCCGGCCAGTTGAAATATCCGTTCGGTCATGACTCAGTCCTTATCCGACGCCGGGTCCAGATTGGCCGGGTAGGGCCACGATTTCACCAGCCGCAGCGTCCCGTTCTCCACCGCGACAAGGTTGGAGGCCGTCTCGTCCAGGGGCAGGCCCAGCTCCGCCGCCGTGTTCGGCAGCACGGTGCGGACCCAGATGAAGTCGGGGTTGAGCGCCGCGACGCCCGCCCCGGGGCCGCCGGGGTTGAAGGCGGTCACGCTGCCGATCACATGGCGGCCGAACCCCAGGTGATAATTGGTGAAGTTGGCGAAGAATCCGGTGCCACGCGCGTCGATCAGCATCAGACGCGCATCGGACGGGATCAGGGGCGCCATCTCGGCGATGGTGGCCAGGGCGTTCATCTTGGTCGGCTGCCGGTCGAATCGGATGTATTTCTGGGTGGCGAACGGGACGATGATCGCCGCCAGTCCGCCAAAGATCACTGCCGCGCGGCTCAGAGAGCGTCTGTCGCCCAGCCGCCGCCGGATCTGTCCGGCCAGCAGCGCCGCCACCAGCATCTCCAGGCTGCCGAGATGGGTGTTGTAGCGCCAGAACGAGGCGGCGTTGGCGCTTTCATAGCCGCCCAGGATGGCCAGATAGACGAAGAGCAAAAAGACGTTATAGCCGACGAACACGAAGGCGAAGAGGGGGATCAGTCGCTGTTCCGACCGCTTCCACAGGGCCAGGACCACAACCACCAGACCCAGGCCGAAATAGCCGCCCTTGGCCGAGGCCACATGCCGCATGCTGGTCAGGATTTCGGGCAGCAGGTCCCATTGCCAATCCGCCACCGCCCGAAGCGACATGTCGCCGCCGCTGCTGGCCACATGCAGCCGCCAGGCCAGGGTCGCCACCGCCGCCGGCGCCAGGGCGGCGGCCAGCGTCATCCAGTGCCGGCCCCATTCGTCGCCTTGTCGCCAGGACTCCCATGCCAGCGCCAGGACCAGCAGCCCCATCAAGGCGAAGTTGCCCTGCTTGGTCATGGGCAGCAGGGCGAAGACCAGGGCGAATTGCAGGGCTCGGCCCCAACCGCCGCCTGTCTTGCCGGTCTCCCACAGCCGCAATCCCAGCACTGCCGAGAATCCCACCGCCACCGCGGTGGCGGTATCGGCATAGCCGCTGAGAACCAGTTTGGGCACGAAGGTGGTGCCAAGGACGGTCACCCCCAGGACACCCCAGGCGGCGGCGCCGCCGACCGCGCCGTCGCCCCGGAACAGCCGCACCATCAGCCGGGCGCCGCCGGCCAGCAGCAGCAGATTGAACCAGGGGGCCACCGTGTCGGTGAACTGTCCGATCAGCCGGCCGACCAGATAGTAGATCACGGTCACGGCGGGGGGATAACCGGGGAAAACGCTGTCGCTGACCGGGTGGCCGGGGCCGGGAAAGGCGTCGAACAGCATCAGGTAGCGGGCGTTGGGCAGCCACTGGGAGAACTCGTCCCACTGGGAGGGCCGCATGGATGCGGTGGCGATCAGCAAGGGCAGCATCCACAGCAGCACCGCAAGATTGCCGCCGTCCACCGGCGGCTCGCGGCGACGCCACAGCACCACGGCCGAGGCCACGGTCATCAGCGCCGCGACCACGGCCACGGCGGTCAGGGACGCGTCAAAGACGCCGCCCGCCACCGTGAACAGGCCCGCGACCAGGGACCAGCCCACCAGCAGATCGGCCTCGGGCAGGCGGTCGCGGCCGCCCAGGGCGGCGCCGATGGTGGAGAAGCACAAGGCGACCACGGCCAGACCGCCCAGGGACAGCAGCTGTGTCGCGGTCGGCAGAAACGTGGACGCGAATCCGGTCATGCCCCCACGCTCTTTTCGATGATCCTTATTGCCGCCGCCAGATCGTCGACCACATGGTCGGCCTTGGTGCCCTCGACAAACTTGGGGCCGTGGCCGGTGCGCACCAGGAAGGTGGCCGCGCCCACCGCCCGACCCAGCTCTACGTCCACTTCCTTGTCGCCGATCATGAAGGCCCGCGCCGGGTCGAAATGATGATCGGCCACCGCCTGGTCGACCATGCCGGGCAACGGCTTGCGGCAATCGCAATCGTCATCGGGGCCATGGGGGCAGATGTAAAGGCCGTCGATGGCGGCGCCCTCGGCCTCCAGCAAGGCGTAAAGGCGGGTGTGGATTTCTTCCAGTCGCGCCAGATCAAAGTAACCGCGCGCGATTCCCGATTGATTGGTGACCACGATGACGCCCAGGTCCAGCCGGTTCAACCGCCGGATCGCCGCCGCCACGCCGGGGTAGAGTTCCACCTGATCGGGATCGGACAGGTAATTCTTTTCCACATTGATGGTGCCGTCGCGGTCGATCAGCACGAAACGTCGCTGACTCATCTCAGATCCTTTGCAGTCGCGCCGCGAAGAATGCATCCATGCCGCCCTGTTCGGCAAGATGGCAGGGCAGGGTGCGCAGATCGCCGGCCGGCGTGATCGCCTCGGCGAGGCCGCCGATCTCGTCGGCCCGGATCGGCACCCGCCGCAGCGGCGCGCCGGAGGCCAGCAGGCGCTCGACCTGATCGACGCCTTCCTGGGGTTCCAGCGAGCAGACGCAGTAGACCAGCATGCCGCCGGGTTTCAGCATGGGAACCGCCGCCCCGAGCAGGCGTTCCTGCACCAGGGACAGCTTGGCGATCTCGGCCGGGTTTTTGTGCCGCGCCACGTCGGGGTGACGCCGCAGGGTGCCGGTGGCCGAGCATGGGGCGTCCAGCAGGATGGCGTCGAACGGCGCGGGCGGCGTCCAGCTTCCGGCATCCGCCTCGACCACGGTGGCCGACAGGCCGAGCCGGGCCAGATTGGCGGTGAAGCGGACCAGCCGCTTGGCCGAGCGGTCAACCGCCGTGACCATGCCTCCGGCGGCGGCCAGTTGCAGCGCCTTGCCGCCGGGCGCGGCGCACAGATCGGCGACCGATTTGCCCGTCACGTCTCCCAGCAGGCGGGCCGGCAGGGCGGCGGCCGCGTCTTGAATCCACCACGTCCCCTCGTCAAAGCCGGCCAGACCCGCCACCGCGCCGCCACCGCGCCGGCGCAGGGTGCCGGTGGGCAGGATTTCGGCTTCCAGCTTTTCGGCCCAGCCCTGGGCGTCGGCGGGAACCGTGATGTCCACCGGGGCCTCGGTCAGATGGGCGGTGGCGATGGCCCGCGCCTTATCCTCGCCATAGGTGCCGACCCAGGAACGCCACAGCCAGTCGGGCGTGTTCAGCATGGGAGCGTCCTGAGCCGCCGCCAGGGCGGCTCCCTCGCGGTCGAGACGGCGCAGCACGGCGTTGATCAGCTTGGCGAAACCGGCCAGCTGGGTTCCCTTGACCAGATCGACGCTGGTGGAGATGGCGGCGTGCGCCGCCACGCCCAGAAACAGCAATTGGGCGATTCCCAGCCGTAGCGCATGGGTGGCGGCAATGGATTTGGCCGGCAGCGGTTTTTCCATGCAGCGCAGGATCAGGTCGTCGATCTGTCCCAGCCGGCGCAAGGTGGTCGCCAGCAGCAGGCGGACGAAGCCCCGGTCGCGCTCGTCGAGGGCGGTAAGGCGCGAATCGTCGAGAACGTCGTCCAGCAGCCGGTTGCGGTCCAGTATGGCGGAAAGCAGGTCGAGGGCGAGGGAGCGGGGGGAGGTGGTGGGTTTGCGGCTCATGGCGACACCCTCGCCTCTTGGTCCCGGTTTGTCAAATCCCAGCATGGCCCTGGTCGTCGCGCCACGAGGCCGACAGCGACTGGCAGCGGTCGAGAATCTCGACCACGGCGATGCCCAGTTCCAGGCCGGACATATCCGTGGAGCCGGCGCGGATGGCGGCGGCGAAGTCCTGGACCTGAACCGCCAGGGGGGGGTGCCGTTCGATGGGAACGGCTTGGCCGTCAAGGGTGAGCTTGGCGGGGGCCAGATCGTCATAGACCAGGGTTCCGCCCGCGCCGGTCAGCTCGAACCGGCGGGTCTTGTCCATGTCGGTGCCCAGGACGATCTCGGCCTCCAGGGCGCCGAAGCCGAGCCGGATGCTTATCCGCTCGGCCGTGCCGTCCGCCACCGCCCGGCGGTCCAGCAGCCGGGCGTCCACCCGGTCGGGCATGGTCCGGGCGATGTCCAGGCACATGGCGACGTCATGGGCGCCCCAATCCCACAAAACCCCCACATCCGGACGATAAGGGCCGCGAGCGCCGGCCACGGCGCGGATGCCGCGTACCGGGGCGATCCGGTCCACCAGCTGCTTCAGGCGACGCCATGCCGGGGCGGCGAGGTGGATATGGCCGACCTGGATCAGGACCGGATGGTCGGCGGCGACCTGTCGCAGGCGAAGCGCCTGGCCATGGTCGAGGGTCAGCGGCTTTTCGATCAGCACCGCCAGTCCCTGGCGGATGACCGCCTCGGCGATCTCGGCATGGCTGGCCGGCGGGCTGGCGATGATCACGCCGTCCAGTCCGCCGGCCGCCAGCATGGCGCGCCAATGGGTAAACAGGCGGCAGCCCGGCGGGCACAGGGCGGCGGTGTCGGGATTGCCGCTGGCCACGGCGGCCAGGGCTACGCCCTCCGTCGCCGTCAGCGTCCGCAGATAATTGCGGCCCCAGCGCCCCGCCCCGATCAGGGCGAGACGGATGGGGTCACTGCTCGCCGGTATAGACGCCATCGGCCCAGGTCAGGAAGCGTTTGAGGCCTTCGTTCAGGTCCACATGGGGCTCGAACTTCAGCTGCAACCGCGCCTTCTTGATGTCGGGGCAGCGGCGGTTGGGCTCGTCGGCGGGATAGGAATCCGGGTACTCGATGATGTTGTGGGCGACCGGCTTGCCGGTGACGGCCTCGATGCGCTGGACCAGTTCGACCATGGAGATTTCCGGCTTGGGATTGCCGATATTATAGGCCTCGCCCGGCACGCCCTTCAAGATCACCAGCAAAAAGCCCACCATGGCGTCGGTGATGTAGCAAAAGGTCCGGGTCTGGTTGCCCGAGCCGTAGACGTTGAGCGGCAGGCCGGCCTTGATGCGGTTGGCGAAATTGGGCAGCACCCGGTAATCGGTTTCCTGCATGCCCGGCCCGAACACGTTGAATGGGCGGATGGTGTTGGTCGCGGTGCCGTGCTCGCCGTGGAAGATGTAGCACAGGGTTTCGCCGACCCGCTTGGACTCGTCATAGCAGGCGCGCGGTCCCTGGCACGACACATGGCCGCGATAGCTTTCGGGGGTGGGCACATGCTTGGCGTCGGGATCGCCGTAAATCTCCGAGGACGAGAAGAAGGTAAGCCGGGCGTTGTGTTCGGTGGCCAGCTTTAGCATGTTGCGCGTGCCGGTGATGGCGACCTCCAGGGTCTCCAGCGGATAGGCGCGGTAGTAGAACGGGCTGGCGATGCCGGCGGCGTGGATGACGTAGTCCAGCTTGCCCTTCCACTTCATGGGCTGAATCACGTCGTGTTGCAGGAAGGTGGTGTGCGGATAGTCCGTCACCCGCGCGCCTTCCTTGCCGGCGGAAATCAGGTTATCGGCGGCCACCAGCGTCACCGGCTTTTTCAAGATGTTCGCGTTGAGATGGGCGAAGATTTCCATGAAATAACGGCCAAGGAAACCACGACCGCCGGTCAGCAGCACGGTCTTGCCGGCGAAATCATGGGCGGCGTCACCCAATCGCTCACAGATCTCGGTGATATCGGATTGCAGCAGAAACTCGGCCATCAGACGACCTCAATCTTGGGAATGGGGATAATGAATTTGCCGCCCGCCTGACGGAAGGCGACGTTCCGGTCGATGATGGGGCGGGCGAAGTTCCAGGCCAGGATCACGAGGTAATCCGGCTTTTTCTCGGTGATGGCGGCGGATGACAGAACCGGGACATGCATACCGGGGGTGTACAGGCCCTGCTTTAGCGGACTGTCGTCGATGATGAAGTCCACCAGCTCGGGACCGATGCCGAAATGGTACATCAAGGTGGTGGCCTTGGCCGGCGCGCCGAATCCGGCGATGCGCTTGCCCTCGGCCTTGAGACGGCCCAGCAGATCGCGCAGCCCGGCTCCCAGGGTGTCGATATCGCGGGAGAAGGCGCGGAAGGTATCGGCCTTGTCCAGCCCCATGCGCTCTTCCTCGGCCACCGCGTCGGCCACCGAGACGCCCACCCTATGGGGGCCGCCCTTCAGTTGGGCGATGCCGCGCAGGGA
Organism: Phaeospirillum sp.; assembly: GCA_030651575.1. Classification (GTDB taxonomy): domain Bacteria; phylum Pseudomonadota; class Alphaproteobacteria; order Rhodospirillales; family Magnetospirillaceae; genus Phaeospirillum. The sequence goes on along the minus strand of JAUSFB010000048.1, from coordinate 213,971 downwards.
TCCGCCATGGCTTCCCACCCGGATGGCTTCCACCAGTTCCATGCCCTTGGCGGCGAAGAACCGGATCAGCGGCTTGACCGAGTGATAGTCCAGATGCTCGTGATAGATGGTGTCGAACAGGGTGTCGCGGACCACGTCCACCAGATAGGACACTTCGAACACAAAGACGCCGCCGGGGGCCAGCATGCTCCGCACCCCGTCCACCACCCCGGATAGGTCGTCGATATGGGCGAAAACATTGTTGGCGGTGATCACCTGGGCCTTGCCGCGTCCGGCTGCGATTTCGGCGGCCATGTCGGCGCCGAAGAAGCCGCAGATGGTCTCGACGCCGCCGGCCGTGGCGGCGGCGGCGATCTCCTGGGCGGGGTCGACCCCAAGGACGGTCATGCCGGCCTTTTGGAAGAATGACAGCAGGGTTCCGTCATTGGAACCGATATCGAGGACCAACCCTCCCGCCACCGGCTTGAAACGGTCCATGACGAAGGCGGCGTAATCCTCGAAATGCTTTACGAAGACCGGCGAGGTTCCAGACACATAGACGTAATGCTCGAACAAGACGCGCGGATCGACCACGTCCAGCAGCTGCACATGGGCGCAGTCCTCGCAAAAGAACACGTCCAGCGGAAACCGTTCCTGCGCGACGGTCAGTTCCGCGGCGGCGACAAAGGCGTTGGCCGGCGGCGTCGGCGCCAGCTGGACCACCAGCGACAGGCGCTTGCCGCCGCAAAGACGGCAGGTGTCGCGGCGATGATGATTGCCACTGCCCATGATCAAGGATTGATGGCCGGAATGCGGATCACGTCGGCTTCGTACACATCTTGCGAGCGTGAATTGCGACCCCAGGTCAGGAAAGCGCCGTCCACCGGAAACACCATGGCGTGATCCACCATGGGGCCGGTGAAGAACAGTTCGCCCTTCTTGATGACGAATTTCTTGGGTTCCTCGGCGCTGCCATGGGGGCGCTCGTAATATTCGATCTCGCCCTCGACCACGTAGCAGAAATGCCAGTCGCTACGGTGATAATGGTTGGCCCGGACCGCGCCCTTCTTGGTGGTGATCAGGACGCAGCTTTCCATGGGCATGTCCACCAGCGGCTGGATCGAGCCGCGCTCATCCACATGGGGCTTTTCCAGCGGCACGATCACGGTCTTGGGCCATGTGGCGCGTTCGGCCTCGGTCAGCGGCCGAATCTTGGGATGAAGCTGGGGGTGATCGTGGTCGTGGTCGGAGCACATGGGGCGGCCTCTCCTGATGGTCCGGGAAATCCCTTGGCGGCCGGACGGGTTTCTTTTAGCTCGCCGCCCCAAGGGGTGACAAGGGGCACTTGCTAGGCGGGACGCGTCAGCCGGCGGTGAAAGTCGCTGTCGAACCGGGTTTCCGGGTCCATGCGGCGTTTGAAGTCGAGGAACGCCTTCAGGCCGGGATAAAGCCGGTGGGCCTGGGGCGTGGTCAGGAATTCGTCCTTGGTCAGGTTGATCAGCCCGCCGGCCTCGGCGGTCAGGTCCACCAGACGGTCGTAGAAGGCGCGGAAATCGCCTCGCTTCGCCAGCCGCCCCGGCAGGCAGATGCACAGGGAAATCCCCTCCATGGAATAGGACAAGGGATAGTCGTCGCCGCGAAACAGCTTGCTGGAGCACAGCCAGGACTCGAAGCCATGGCTGCGGCACAGCGCCAGGACCGCCCGGTGCCCCTCCAGCGCCCGCGCCAGGGGCAGCAGAATCTGAGCCTCCACGAAGCCGCCGGGAAACAGTCCGGCCACGTCGGGAACGTGGAAGGCCAGCGGAAAGGCATGGGCGCCCATATCGGTGTGGACCGATCCCCGCCGGGAATCCGAGCGGAACTTGTAGACGTTGTGCAGCGCCATCACCCGGGCGCTGATGACCGAGCGCAACAGGGGATAGGTCGGGCCGGTGGGCAGCAGGCCGAACAGTCGCTCGGGCCGGCCCATGATCGGCGGCGTCCTGTCTCCCGGCTTTACCGGCGAGAAGGTGCTGACCTCCAGGCTGCCCCGGCCATCGGGCGAAAAGGCGTCCACCCAGCCCAGCATCATGTCGGCGGAGGTCTTGTGACGCTCCATCAGATCGACCATCTCGGCCAGATCGCGGAAGACCAGGGTGGTCGCCGCCACCACTGGACCGGCAACCCGACGCAGTTGGATATCGGCCTCCAGCACCACGCCGACCAGACCCATGCCGCCGATGACGAAGTCGAACCATTGGCGCTGTTCGGCCGAGCCGTCGCGGCGCAGCCGGTGAAGGCCGCCATCGGGAGCCATCACGGTCAACGCCACCACCGAGCGTCCGAACGTGCCGACCAGATACGAGTCCTTGCCGTGGACATTGTTGCCGATGGCGCCGCCGACGGTGATCCACGGGCCGCCTGGCACCCCGCCCAGCATCCAGCCCCGAGGCAGCGCCAGGTCCAAAATCGCCGCCATGCTGACCCCGGCCTCGGCGGTCAATATGCCGGTTTCGACATCGAAGGCCGTGACGCGGTTCAGCCGTCGGGTGTCGAGGACCACATTGCCGGCGTTCAGCGCGGTTCCGGTATAGGAGCAGCCATGCCCGCGCGGTACCAGCGACAGGCCTTGCCCGGCGCAGGCGGACAAGGCCCGGACCGCTTCATCCGTGTCGGCGGGGGTGATGACCTGGCATCCGGCGGCGTGTCGCCGCGCCCAGCCGCGCAGGACTTGTCCAACCGCTCCCGGAACCGGGGTCATGCTCAGGTCAGACCTTTCAGCATCATCATCAGTTTGGAGCCGACGAACTCGGCCGAGACCCGGGTCAGGCCCTTGTCCAGCACCTTGTCCAGGGCGTCGAGGAACTGGCGCAGCTCGGAATCGTTCACCACGAGGCTGGGCAGGGCGGCATAGACCACCAGATCGCCGTTGTCGATCATGGTGGTGAGGATGCCGTGGGTGCGATACATCTCGTCGGCCACCGCGGCGGCGGCGATCTTGTTGATGAAGAAGCGCTTATCGCCCAGCAGATTCGGCACATGGGCCAGAGCCTTTTCGATCAGGTCGAACGGCGAGTCCAGCACTACGCCGTTGAAGCCGCCATAGCCCCGGATCTCGCGGATGGTGCCGGGATATTTGGCTGCCAGCGCCGTCAGGCCGGCGTTCAGCACCTCGTGGATGTGGCGCGCCCGGCCGGGCAGGTCTTCCTCGATCATGATGTTGACCGCTTCCAGGGCGGTGGCGCACTCCTCGCCGAAACCGTTATAGGTGCTGGACTGCAATAGGGCCGAGGCGTCGGTGCCGTAGGCGGCGGCGAACACCGGATCGCGCACCACCAGACCCGAAATGGAGGCCTTGCCGCCGCCGAACGATTTGGACATGCACAAGATGTCGGGCACCACGTCGTGGGCCATGAAATAGAACAGATGGCCGGTTTTGCCCCAGCCGGAATAGACCTCGTCGAAGATCAGCGCGATGCCCTCGCGGTCGCAGATGCGTCGCAGGCCGATCAGGAATTCGCCGGTGCAGGTGGTCATGGTGGTGGCGTGGAACGGCTCGATGGCGATGGCGTAGATATTGGACGATCCGTCGGTCTTGCGCAGGGCGGCAACCTGACGCTCCACCGAGTCCAGGTCGTTGCGGCGGAAGCTGGCGGTGTTGGCCATGCGCGGGAAGTCCCACACCTTGGACTGGCAGCCGGTGATGGTGCCCGACCCGATCAGCTTGCCGTGGAAGGAATCCTCGGCGTAAAGCACATGGTCGCGCCGCGCCGGCCGGGATTTGTAGGCGACCTTGAGGGCGCCTTCGACCGCCTCGGCGCCCGAATTGGGGAAGAAGCACTTGTTGAGGTCGCCGGGCAACAAGGCCGCCACGTTGTGGGCCAGGGCCACCATCATCGGCGAGAAGACGATCTTGTGCACCTCCACCCGCCGTTTGTCCTGATATTCGCGGCGGACCTTCAGGATGCGCGGATGGTTGTGGCCGTGGTTGAGCACCCCGAATCCACCGGTGAAGTCGAGAATCTTCCGCCCTTCCGACGTGGTCAGCCATACACCCTCGGCCTCGGTGAACAGGTCGTGGCCATAGCCGAATGACGAGAAGATGTTCACCTGCCGGGGGCTGATATGGTCGCGGTGCAGCCGCCACACATCCTGGATGGACAACGCTTCGGCATCGGCGACGGAGAGCAGGCGGGGCTTGTCGGTCATGACGGGGATGTCCTTATGGGGTGCGGCAATGGGTCAGCGCCTGATCCAGTCCGGCGGTGAAGCCGGCCGAGAACCGTTCTGCGCTGGGAGGGTCGAGGTGCTCGCCGTCATAGGCGGTCAGGTCGCTTAACTGATCGGGAACGATCAGGGGAATGCCGCTGGCGGCGGCGATGGCGCGGGCATTGGCCACATAGCGGCCGTCGCTGGACGGGGTTGAACTCAGTACCAGGCAGCCGCCCCAGGCGGCGACGGCGTCGCGCAACCGCAGCGCGGCCAGCACATGGGGATGAGACGGCGGCAGGCTTTCCGGCGGCCCGGTGAAGATCAGCGGCCGTTTGCCGTCGGGGAAGTTGCGGTGGCGCCAATGCCCGTCCCTGCGGGAGCGGTAGATGGTCGGCGCCTCGCCGCAGACCAGCTTGCGCAGGGTCGCGCCGCCCTGTTCGCAGGCCCGGCGATGAACGGGTTGCAGCCAGCGTTTGATCTTGTATTCCAGCATGGTGGCCGAACTGGGAAACATCACGCTGCTGGCCAGCCCGGTGGGATTGTCCAGGAAGAAGGAGGCGGCATTGGCCACCACGATCCGGGGAGTCAGGCCGAATTTGCGGAAGATGGCCTCGGGGAAGGAATTGGCCTCGCCAAAGCCGAATCCCAGCAGGTGATGCGTCAGCCCCCGCTCGGCGAAATAGCGGCGGATATGCTCGGTGGAAAAGGCGCTTTGGCCCAGCGAGTTTCCGAGAAACAGCACATCGGCCTTGCGGACATTGTCCATGACCGGCGGTTCCAGATCCCAGAAGTAGGCCCCGTGCTCGTAGTCCTGGAACTCGGCCGAGCCGCACCAGGCCATGTAGTCGTCATCGCTGTAATGGGCGCCGACGCATTCGGTGATCCGCGCCCGGCTATGAACCAGATAGGCCATGCCCAGGAGCGCACTCAGCACGAAACTGGCCGCGAACCAGCACAGATAGCGGACGGTTCGCCGCCGATGTCGGGAATGAGGCCGTGGGGGAGGCGACATGGCTAGAACTGAAAATAGATGAAGCTGTTCTCGCGCATGACGCCGAACAGGGAGAATGCCGCCGCCGCTCCGCCGGCCACGGCCCAGAGTGGGGCTTCGCGCCAGAGAGTCCAGGCCCGCCCGCCCGCCCGTCCGCGCCGGCGGCGGATCAGGGCCTCGTTCACATTGGGAAGCAGCAGGCAGACCGCCAGCGCTCCCGCCAGGGCGGCAATTTCGGTCGCGCCGAAGAAATACGGCATCTTGCCGGGCAGCGCCTCGACCCCCCAGCGGCCCAGCGTTTCGCCCAGCGCCCCCGCCTGGGCCAGGATGACCGAGGGCAGCGCCACGCCGTTCAGCCCGGCCATGCCCTTGATGACCACGAAGGCGGCTTCGAAGCTGGCGGCGCGGAAGAATACCCAGGCGACCACCACCGCCAGGAAGGTGAGGCCCCAGCCGACCGCCCGACCCAGCGGCGACGATGGCGCGGCGCGGCCCGTCGTGGTGCGCCACAGGTGATTGAGCAGCAGGTAGGATCCATGCAGGCCGCCCCAGGCCAGGAAGGTCCAGTTGGCTCCGTGCCACAACCCGCCCAGCAACATGGTGATCATCAGATTGGTAGAGCGCCGTAGCGGCCCAAAGCGGTTTCCTCCCAACGGGATGTATAGATAGTCCCGCAGGAAGCGCGACAAGGTAATGTGCCAGCGCCGCCAGAATTCGATGATGCTGATCGATTTGTAGGGCGAATTGAAGTTAATGGGGAGCCTTACCCCGAACAGCAGGCCCAGGCCGATGGCCATGTCGGAATAGCCCGAGAAGTCGAAATAGATCTGGAAGGTGTAGGACAGCGCCCCGCCCCAGGCCTCGATCAGGCTGATCCGTCCGCCTTGAGCGGCGGCGTCGAACACCGTGTCGGCGTAAAGGGCGAAGGTGTCGGCGATGCCCGATTTCTTGAACAGTCCGACCGCGAACACGGTCAGACCCAGCGAGGTCCAGGGCGACAGAAAGCCCCGGTTCACCGGCCGGCGCAACTGGGGCATCATCTCGTTGTGATGGACGATGGGGCCGGCGATCAGCTGGGGAAAGAAGGTGACGAACAGACAGTAGTTGAGGAAGCTGTGCTCCTCGCACTTTCCTTTCTGGATATCCACCAGATAGGCGATCTGCTGAAAGGTATGGAAGGAGATGGCCAGCGGCAGAAGAATGGCCTCGATCTCCCAGGACTTGCCCAGCAGCTGGTTGGCCGACGTCACCAGCAGGTTGGTGTATTTGAAATAGCCGAGGAAACCGAGATTGGCGGCAATCGCTCCCACCAGCACCCAGCCGCGCCGCCGCCCGGCCGCGCGGTCGGCGCTTATGGTCAATCCCACCAGATAATTAAAGACGATGGATCCCATCAGGATCAGGACATAGACCGGCTTGAACCAGCCGTAGAAGAACAATGATACCCCCGTCATCCAGATCAGGGATAAAGTCCAAGAGGCGCGAGTCCGTATAATCGTCCAGCCGATAAAGGTGATCGGCAGAAACCAGAAAATAAAATTAGCCGAGTTGAAAAGCATAAAAGCTCCGGTCAGCCCCGGCCGGACAAACCCATCCATGCCGGCGCGGAACGATATGGCAGGAGCCGTGATGTTGTCAACGCGCTCCGCCCCCAGGCAAATACGGTGGCCGGTAGGTTAGCGTCACCGTGTGCCGGCCGGCGGGAACGGCGACCGCCATCACTCCGCCATAGGCCGGCGTCAGGGTTGCCGGGGCATTGTCGATATCGGCCCGCCAGAACGGGCTGAAGGCGTTGGCCGCCACCAGCAGGCCGGGGGCGTCCGTTTCCACGTTCAGCTCGACGCGGTCGGGGGTGGCGCGTTGGATCCGAACCTCACCCTTGCCCAGGACCGCGCCCTCGGCCAGGCCCAACCGCGGGGCGTCGGCCCGCCACAGATGGGCCTCGTGTTCCAGGTCCAGGGTCGAGGCGGTTCGTAACGCGGCCTCCATTCCGGCGCGGTTGTCGTGCAGCCGGACCGTGCCGACCAGTCGATAGCGGGCCACGGCGTCCTTTACCCGGTAGAGGGCCACATGGCGGCCGTGGACGTTCTCGCCCAGGCGGCGGCGGATCTTCTCGCCGGTGGTCAGTTCGTCCCACCAGCGGTCGGGCCGGGTCTCGGGCAACAGCTCCAGGCCGGCATCGTCCAGGGGCACGGTCGTCACCAGATAGCGGACATTGAGCAGGGCCAGCAGCGGCGTGCGGAAATAGCGTTCCACCGGCAGGGGCAGGCTGTGCCCGTCATCGGTATAAAGGCTGATGCGGGCGCCATTCTCGGTGAAATATCTGGCGATTTCGGGGCTGCGGGCCAGATAGGGCTCGATCACCAGCTCCCACAGTTCGTGATATTGCCGGGGGTACAGGTTGATGTAGCCGTCGGCGGTTTCCAGGGGATAGGCGTTCATGAAGCCCGCTTGCAGGCCGTTTTCCTGGATGGTGGCGACGCGAAAGGGGTCGTCGGCCCGCGTCTCGGCGGCCAGACGCTTCAGGGCCGGGGCCTCCAGATTGGCGCGGTAGCCGCCCCACTGAATCCAGGTGCGGGCATCCTCGGCCATCTGCATTAGCGGCAGGGCCGCCGCTGCCAGCAGCGCCGTCGCCACCACTCCCCGCGTCTTGCGGGTCCAACCGCCGTCGCCGCGCAGCCGGGCGACCATGCGTTCCAATCCCCAGGCCGCCAATCCCGCCATCAGGACCGGGGCGTCCACGAAAAAGCGATAGCCGGTGAAGGCGGCGGCGAGGGGGATATGCGGCGCCAACAGCAACCGAATCGGGTGCTGGACGATCATCAGCGCCACGATCCCGGTCAGGCCGCCCAGCAAGGCCCAGCCCATGCGCCGGTCGCCTCGGGCCGCCATGATTCCGATCAGGCCGATCCACAGCACCGGCTGGGACAAGATACGCGGGCCGCCGATGATCTTCCACGGCATCTGGAAGCCGTGGCCGATGCGGTGCGACAGCGGCCCGTTGACCGCCATGGCCGCCACCATGTCCACCTGTCCGACCACCGCCGCCAGACTGAAGGCCGCTCCCACTCCCAGGGCCAGGGGCCATTGCCGGGGACGCATGGCGATCAGCCAGCCGGCCAGCAGGGGCGGCAGGAACACCACCGTCAGCGGGGCGAAGACGAACTGGCTGTAGATCAGTCCGGCCAGTCCGGCCAACGCCAGACCCTGCCAGGGCCGCCGCGCCAGCAGGCCGGTCAGGACATACAAGATCAGCGGAATGGCCCCGATGCCGAAATAGTGTTCCAGCATGTTTTCCTGCAACAGCAGGTGGAACAGACCGCCGCAGACCGCCGCCCAGCGCGGCAGGCCCAGATGGCGATCCAGCAGCCGGTCCATGAAATAGCCGGCGATGAACAGCTGGGCGACGCGCATCGCCGCGATGGCGGCCCAGCCGGGCAGGATCAGGAACAGCAGCAGGAAGGCGTCGGTGGTCCGGGTTCCGGTGGCTTCGAGGTCGACTCCGGAGGCTGCCCATGGAAACAGGCTGTGCAGTCCCACCGCCTTCACCGTGGCGGCGGTCGCCATGTAGCGGGTGAGGTGACTGTCGCCCAGGTCGTGCCAGCGCATGAACGACGCCGGTCCCAGTCCATAGCTCAGAACGGCCATGACCAGCGCCGCCGCCAGGAAGATGAGGGCCGGCCTGTCCAGGTCGAACGGGACGGGGAATGATCGATTGGGTCTCATATGAGCCATTCTCGGGGCGGGGGCACGGATTACGGACCGGAATCCGGCGTGATCTGGGTGACCAGGGGAGCGGCGGTCCCGAGGTTGAGCCGCCAGCGGGTCTCGCCGGTGGGGCCGGCGGCCTCGGCAAAGCCCAGCCGGGGGTAAAGCCGGGCGACCAGGGCGTTCTTCTTGCTGGGCACATAACGGCCCTCAAGGGCGGTACAGCCCCAGGTCCGCGCCATCGCCATCATGTCGTTGACGATGAACTCCTCCATGCCGCGCCCCAGGACCCGGCACGACATCACCCAGGTATCCACATGGGCGGTCCGGCCATCGCGCCTCAGCAGCACCACCGCGATCAGGCCGTTGTCTCCAAAGCGGTCCCTCAGGGTGAAGCAGCGTCCCGCCCAGTGATCCTGGGCCAGCAGGTCGCCGATCTCGGCCTCGCCATACCGGGTTCCGGTCAGGTGGAACTGGTTGCTTTTATTGATCAGCTGCGCCGAGCGCGGCAGGGTGAAGGCCTCGATGGCGGCGGCGCGGCCGATCATCTCCAGGCTGCGCTGATAGGCGCCCAGATCGGCAAACTGGCCCCGGATTTCCTGGCGCGACGCGTTGGCGCGGTAGTATTCGTTGCGCTCGCCGTCCTCCTTGGAGAACGAGACCGTCTCGAACAGATGGGCGCGTTGCAGCGTCTCCACGTAATGGCTGGGGTCCTCGGGCATCTCGGGGACCGCAACCATGGGCAGGAAGCGGCGCACCAGGGCGCGTTCGGCCGGGTTGTCGTCCACGAAGACCAGGGAATCGAGGCCGATATTCAAGGCCTCGGCGATGGCCTTGATGTTGTCGGCCTTGTTGTCCCAATTGGCGCGAAAGACCGCGATGTCGTCGATACCAAGCCGCATGTCCGGGTGCTTCAGGAACGGCTCACGGGCGTTGGCGTCCTCGTTCTTGCTGCACACGGCCAAGATGATGCCGCGATCCTTCAGGCGGCGGATATAGGCCTGGAAATCGACGAAGGCTTCGCCGGCGGCGCCATTGCCCAGTTTGATGCCGTCCAGCCCGTCATCGCCGATCACCCCGCCCCACAGGGTGTTGTCCAGATCCAGCACGAGGCATTTGCGCGCCCGGCCCTTGGCGCCCAGGACCAGCTGGGTGAACTGATGCGCCACCAGACCGATGGCGTCGAAGGCGAAGGCGTGCTTGGAGTGGTGCCAGTAGCGGGGATCGGTCCAGCGGCTTTTGCCATGGCAGGCCGAGACGTGGTCCAGGTCGAACAGCACCACGCCGGGCGTCAGGCTGTCGGCCAGGGCCAGATTGTAGCGGTGCAGCAAGGAGCGGTGGCTCCAGGCGACATTGGCGGCGAAATGGCTAAAGACGTCGACCGCCGGAATATCGGCGGTGTTTTGCACGATCAGCGCGTCCGAGCGTTGGCGCAGCGCCTGCCAAAGCGAGGCTTCCCGCTCGACCGCCCGCGCCACGGCGTCGGCCACCGCGTCGGCGTCGGCGCCGGGCGTCACCTCCAGCCCCACATCGCGCCAGGTGCCGAACATCCACACCACATCGGCGCCGAAGTCGTAAAGCGGACTGGCGGGATTGATGATGCTTTGCACCGCCTGCCCGAAGGGGGGCTGGTGAATCTCCGCGTCATAGCCGGCCAGCGCCAGCCACAGGCCCAGGATCTCGGCGAAATGGTCGGTGGTCGATTGCGCCAGCAGCGCCACTTTCAGCGGTTGCAGGCCCAGCCCCTGGCGGGGCAGCCGCTGAACCAGACGGGCATGACGCCGCTGGGTGGTGAAGTCATCCTCGGGCCGCGCCAGTTGCCCCAGCATGGCAAAGGCGCCGACGGCGTCGCCCGCCGCGGCGCAGGCCTTCACCGACGCCCAATCGATTGTTCCGGTTTGGGCGGTCAACCGGCTGCGCTCCTCACCGCATTGACCCGAAGCGAGTCCCAGGCGGCGGTTTTCGAGCTCATGTCGCCGTCCATCTGATCCATGCTGATCGCGTTGATGGAACGCTGCATGTCCTTGATTCCGTCCACGCCGTAGCCCTGATCGTACAGATAGGCCAGATACCACAGGCTGGTGTCGGGATCGAGCGATACCGCGTTCTTGATGGAGCGGAACATCTCCAGCTTGATGTCGGAAGCCCGGTCTGAGGTCATGGTGTCGTGGGACCAGCGGTTGCCCATGCCGGTCAGGCCGTACTGGTCGCGCTTCTTATGGATGTCGGTGTGTTCCATATAGAAGAATTCCTTGAGCGAATAGAAATCCACTCCGCAATTCTCGATGAAGTCCACATTGGCCTGGATCGACGCGTCGGTTTCGCCGGGGAAGCCCAGAACGAAGGCCGACAGCGAGGTGATGTCGAAGCGGTTCAGCAGCTCGATGCCACGGGCGAAGTCCTCGCGCCGCGCCTTCTTGTTCATATTGGCCAGCACGCGGTCATCCGCCGATTCGACCCCCAGATAAACGCCGCGACAGCCCGAATCCTTCATGGCCCGGACGATGTCCTCGTCCACGTATTGCACCCGCAGGAAGGAGAACCACTCGAAATCGTAGTCCTTGAAGATCTCCAGCAATTCCTTGAAGCGGTGCTTGGGCACGTTGAAGGTGTCGTCGATGAAGATCAGCCGGTCGATGCCGGGAATGCGCTTGACCGCGTCCAGATGGGCGCGCACCCGCTCGGGCTCGATGGTTTTCCACCCCCCCGCCGTGGTGGGGTACGAGCAGAACGAGCACGAGAACGGGCAGCCCGACGCGGTGCGGATCTGCAAGGTGCGGTTCAGGTATGGCGCTTCCACCTTGTCCCAATTGGCCGGAACCTCGTCCAGCATGGGGGGGTTCCAGCGGCTGGCGCTGGCGGTGAAACGACCCTTGGCGAATCCGCCATCGAAGCGGCACAGATTGGCCACCTGATCCAGGTCGGCGCCGCCCTTGCGCGCCAGCATCAGAGCGAGCAGGTCCGTATCGGAGTTGAAGGCGTGCAAGACGTAGTCGATGCCGTATTTGCGCATGGGCCGTTCCAGGCTTTCGGCCCCGCCTGACAATGCGCGGGAATTGGTGAACGCGCCGCCCAGCACGATTTCCATGTCGGTATCGAAGGCGCGCAGGCGGCGCGCCACCCGTCCCACTTCCTTGAAGCCCAGATAGAAGGTGGACGAGATCCCGACCAGCGGCGGCGTCGAGCAGCGGTTATAGGCTTCCTCGAACCAATCCCATTCGGAATCGATATTGTTGATGATGCGGGTGCGGATGCCGTGGGCCGACAAGATATTGGCCAGATGCAGGCCGCTGGCCGACGGCATGTTCCAGATGTTCAGCCTTTGGCGGCGGGTGGCGTAATCGGCGTCGAAATAGGTGCCGCCATGCCGCGACAGGTTGATGGCGTCCAGATGGCCGACAAAGCGGTCGTCATGGCGGACCATGCGGGGATAGACCAGCGTCTTGTAGCGATCGATCGCCTCGATGGGCAGGTGCGAGTAGCTCTCGTAATCGACGATATTGGACTGGCAAATCAGAATTAAGTCGTATCCGTCGCTCATCAATCGCTCCCGGTGAACCCAGCCTGTACCTTGCCCTTGGCCAAGACGGCCCCGGTCTCGGCCAGGGTGATGGTCAATTCGGCGGCCATGGCGGCGGCTTCCACGGAGATCTGGGTCACCGTCGCCACCACCACGACGCGATCGCCGACGCAAGCCGGCGCAACCCACTTGACCGACATGGAGTGCAAAACACAATCGCGTCCTGGTAAATGGACACCGAACAGCCGGGATACTAGCCCCGCCAGGAAAGTTCCATGAGCAACCCGACCGCGAAAGCCGCGTGAGCGGGCAAAATGCGCGTCCATGTGCAACGGCGATATGTCGCCGGTCAAGGCGGCGTAACGATCAAGGTCGTCGTCGGTCACCCGATGTTCGAACCGTGCCGACTGACCGATTTCGATGTCCCTGGGGCGCAGGCCCGCGACCAGCCCGGTCATGTCACCGGGTCGCCCGGTCCGACAGCAGGTCGGTCATGGCCCCCACATTGGCCAGGGCGCCGATTTCGGTCGCGTTGAGGCTGACGCCGAATTCGCGCTCTACCGCCAGCACCAGGCTGATATGCGAGACGGAGTCCCACTCGTCGAGGTCCTCGGCCGTCATGGCATCGAAGATTTCGAGGGAGTCGTCGTCGAAAACATCGCGGAATACCAGCAGCAAACGTTTCCCGATTTCAGCCCTGTCCGCCATGTGAAGCGTCCTTGCGTTTGGAATGTGTGTTCGCCGGGGGGTCGCCAGCGTCAATGTCATATCGTCGGTTCATAGTCAAGCGCTTGCCCGGATGGGTCAGGCCCGGCGGGCGCGCACGAACATCAGGCCGATGGGAAGGGAGATCACCGGCCGTCCGAGAAACGACGGCAACGGCGGCACCCAGTCGCCATAGGTCTGGCGGAGGCGGCGCGCCAGGGTCTCCAGATCGACCGGGTAGCCGATCTTGGATATTTCCTCGACCACGAAGCCGCAACGGGTCAGGAACCGCGCCAGGGTGGCCGGGTCGAAATACCACAGATGTTCCAGCAACAGCAGATTCCACTTGCCCCCCGACAGCCGCGCGGCGGCGCTGGCCGCATCGGGCAGGGTCAGGTACAGCCGCCCGTCCGGCCTGAGGAGATCGCCCAGCCGCCGCATCTGCGCCTCCGGCTCCGGCAGATGTTCCAGCACATCCCAGGCGGCGATGAAATCAAAGCCGGCATCGGTTAGCCCCGCCTGCTCCGCCGCCGGGCCTTGGGTCAGGATATTGCCGGTGACGATGCGCCCGGACCGGGAAACCCCGCCGGGAATATCGGCGGCGACTTCGAAGCCCAGGCCGTCATGCCCGGCCCCCATGGCGTCGAGGAACTCTCCCCGGCCGCAGCCGAAGTCGAGAAACCGCCCTGTCGTCTCGTGCTGCCCGACCCGGCGCGCCAGTTCGGCCAGCCGCACGCCCGAGCCCTGCGGCGTCGATGCCTCTCCTTGTCGCGACAGATGCACCGCGGCATAGATGCGGTCGTAGTCCTCCGGGGTGAATTGCGGCGTGGTGAAGCAAAAGCCGCAATCGGCGCAACGCACCACCCGGCCGTGCACCGCCTTGACCCGCTCCGTCAGGAAGTAGGGAACCGCGTCTCGCCAGTCGCCCTGGAAGGTGGCGGCGAAGCGTTCGTCGAACCGCCCGCCGTCGCAGACCGGGCAGGAGCCGATATGGCGCATCAGCGGATGTCGCCCAGCCGCCGCCGGCCGAACCCGGTGAGCCGGGCCATGCGCCACAGCACGCGGGCATAGCCGCCGCCGGAGGCCAGCACCTTGAACGAGCTTTGCCCCATATCGAAGGTGCGGTTGATCCAGGAAATGGGAACCTCTCGCACCGTCGTGCCCAGCAGCGCCAGTTGCAGCCCGATTTCGGCGTTGGCGGCGAACCACGGTTCCTCGATCACCAGACGCCGGGCCAGATCTCCGGTCATCAGCTTCAGATTGTTGGTGACGTCGCGGCGGCCGAAGCGAAACACCAGGTTGGCCAGCAGATGGAACGAGCGGTTGGCCAGGATCTTGCCGAATGGATAGTTGATCAGCACGCTCTGGCGCGAAAAGCGCGATCCGAACACGGCATCGGCCCCATCGGCGGCGGCGTCGAACATGTCTTCCATTTCCGGCAGAAGATGCTGGAAATCGCAATCCATGGACATGACGTAACGGCCGGTGGCGGCGGCGTAACCGTCCCGAAGGGCGCGGCCGACGCCATTGGGCGGCGTGCGGTGAACCGGAGTGATGCGCGGGTCCTCGGCGGCCAGGGCATCCATGACGGCGGCGGTGCCGTCGCGGCTGTTGTCGTTGACCAGCACGATCTGGTGGATGTAGCCGCCATAATAGGTGCGCAGGCCATGCACCAGCGGCGGGATGTTCATTTCCTCGTTATGGCAGGGAATGACGAAGGAAATGGCGCCTTCCAGCGATGCGTGGCGGCACAGCGACATCTCGGGCCGGGGCAGGCTGCGCGGTGGCTTTTGCGCGTGCAGCAAGATACGTCCGGCCAGGTCTTGCACCATGGGCAGGTTTTCCAGCAGAACCGACGCGTTGCGCAACAGCCAAGCCATGCGGGCGGTGGGCGCCAGCGGGGCATAGACGAAATCGGTGAAGCGGGCCGAGATGCGAATAAAGCCGATTTCGGAGAACAGCTCGTAGAGCAGGGTCCGGTCCAGCAGGGCCTGGACCACCGGACGGCCGAGCCAGCCGTTGATCAGCCGCCGGATGGCGAAGAGCGGATTCCACGGATTGGATTCGATGAAGACCGCCCGCCCGCCGTCTTCCAGCAGGTCGAAGATGCGTTCCAGCAGATAGCCGGTATTGTCGCTGTCCAGGATATTGTTGGTGACCACATAGCGAAAGCGGCGGCCCGCCAGGGCGCCGGGCAGATCCTCGACCCGGATGCATTCGGCACCCTCGATCTCCGCCGGCCGCTCCAGGGCGGTCACGGTGGTGATGGGATTGCGGCCACGGGTCATCTCGACCAGGATCCGGGTCAGCTCTCCGTCGCCGGCGCCGATCTCCAGGATGCTTTCGCCGGGCAGCAGATGGACGAGGTGGCGGAAGGATTGCGCCAGCCAGCGCAGGCGGTCGGCGGCAATGGGATCGCGATGGGCGGTATACTCGTCGCGGGTCCGCTCGCGACGTTCCAGGACGTCAATGGCGGCGGGGCGTGAAGTCATCGCGGATCGGACGGCGCCGCCGTCCCCTTTCTCAGATAGATGGTCATGCCGCCACAAGGAGGCGACACCCTCTCGTAGCCCAAAAGGCTGCCTCCGTCAAACTGGTGCGTATCCTCGCTGTTGAGAGCCAGGGATCCGAACCGGCCGGACCGGATCATGCCGCCGATGCCGTCTTCTTGCATCGGCGTGCCGGCCAGCCGGGCGCCGATATAGGCGTAACTCGATCCATAGGGGACCGAGCCTCCCGACATCCAGGGCAGCGCCAGCGACAGATCTTCCACGTAAAGCGGTTGGGGCAACCCCTTCAGGCAGGCGGCGGCGGTGGCGATGCGCTGCTCCACCGCCGCCAGCGAGATGACGGCGCCGCCGCCCAGCGCATAGGCCAACAGTGCCGCCTGGACGGTCCAGCCGGCGGCGAAGGCGGTGACGACCGGGGTCAGGAGACGGTGGGGCCAAGCCGCCAGCACGGCCAGCAGCATGAAGAAATGGGCGGTGAAGTAATAGTTTTCGGCGGCGCCGGAATGGGTCGAGGTCGCCAGCGCCAGGGCCGTCGATATCACCGCTCCCGTCACCCCCAGCAGCAGCCTTTCGTTTCCGGCGATCACCTGGCGGATGGCGGGGCGCAGAAGGGCGAGACCGGCGAGGACGGCCATTCCGGCCATGGCGGGTGCGGTCTTGGAGGCGGCGTTGGCCAGGACGGCCACGGTTCGGCCCAGGTCGAGGCTGCGCTTGTAGTCCAGCAGCAGGATGTTGCGCAAATAGGCTTCGGTTCCCAGCGTCAGGGTCAGGGCGGCCAACCCTCCCAGCGCGACGGCGAATCCCGCCGCCTCGGCAAACCGGCGGCGCGACAGCAACAGCAGGAAGATGGCCCCGGCCGCGTTGATGGCGGTGTGCTTGAACGACCACGCCAGATAGGCCAGCACCACCGCCGCCAGCAAGCCGCCCCAGGGCCGGGCGGGAGTCCGGCCCAAAAAGGCCGCCACCGCCAGAATTTCCAGCATCATGGCGTTGGAATCGGGGCGGATGGTCATCCCCCAGAATCCGATCAGTGGACCGCATGCGACGTAGAGGGCGGCGGCGGCGGCGGCCATGGCCGGGGGGGGACCGCTCTCGGATGAGGGATGACGAAAGCAACGGAACGCGCCCAGCCCGGCCAATGGCAGCGCCGCCAGGGTCAGCAGGCGGCTGACGGTGGGAATCCAGGCGTCGTTCAGATGGAGCGCCCCCAGCAGCCAGCCGGCGCCGGTGCCGTAGAAGGCGTAGAACAGCCAGTTATAGACCGCCATGGCGAAGGGGATATCGGTCAGACGGGTGTAAACCGGCTTGCCGTGCAGCCAGAGCCACACCGCGAACATGTTCTCTTGTTCCCAGCCGCTGGTTCCGGCCTGCAACGGTTGACCGAACGAGATGGCGGAGCCCAGCCGGGCGGTAAAGAACGCGATCGCCAGGAGGGAGCCGAGAACCGCCAAACCGGTGGCGATCCGTCGCGGCATATCATCCCGGCAAGGAGGCATGGCGTTCCGTGCTCCGGCCCGATCCTAAACCTTCATGCGTTCGCGAAAATAGGCGATGGTGCGCTCCAGCCCGTTCTCCAGGGTCACCTTGGGCTCCCAGCCGAGCTTTTCCTTGGCCAGGGCGATGTTCGGCTGGCGTTGCAACGGGTCGTCGGCCGGCAGCGGGCGATAGACGATCTCGGCCTTGTTCCCCACCATGGCGACCACCATTTCGGCCAGTTCCCGCACCGTCATTTCGCGGGGATTTCCAAGATTGATCGGGCCGGTGATCGTGTCGTCCGAGCCCATCAGGCGGATAAAGCCCTCGATCAGGTCGTCGACGAAGCAAAAGGACCGGGTCTGGCTGCCGTCGCCATACAGGGTGATCGGGCGGCCTTCCAGCGCCTGGACGATGAAGTTCGAGACCACCCGTCCGTCGTCGGGATGCATGCGCGGACCAAAGGTGTTGAAGATGCGCGCCACCTTGATGCGCAGGTCGTGCTGGCGCCAATAGTCGAAGAACAGGGTTTCGGCGCACCGCTTGCCCTCGTCGTAACAGGCGCGCGGGCCGATGGGATTGACGCTGCCGCGATAATCCTCGGTCTGGGGATGGACCTCGGGATCGCCATAGACCTCGGAGGTGGAGGCCTGGAAGATCTTGGCTCCGACCCGCTTGGCCAGTCCCAGCATGTTGATGGCGCCGTGCACCGAGGTTTTGGTGGTCTGGACCGGGTCGCGCTGATAGTGAATGGGCGAGGCGGGACAGGCCAGATTGTAGATCTCGTCCACCTCCACATAGAGGGGGAAGGTCACGTCGTGGCGAACCAGCTCGAAATAGGGATTGTCCAGCAGGTGGACGATATTGTCCTTGGTGCCGGTGAACAGGTTGTCGACGCACAGCACGTCGTTTCCCTCGGCCAGCAGGCGTTCGCACAGATGCGACCCCAGGAAGCCGGCGCCCCCCGTCACCAGTACCCGCTTGCGACCATATTTCATCGGATTTCGTCCCATTGTGATGCCCTGCCTTCTACGGCATTCGCCGGGAAATGACAAGGAAGGGGTAGGGGGGCAGGCCTGAACGTTCCGGTCAGGCGCGCAGGCCGTCCAGCAGGTTCTTGAGGGTGGAGTGATGGATGCGCTCCCACGCCTTGGGGCTGGAATTGCTGTTGTGCGGGGCCAGCATCACATTATCCATGGATTTCAGCGGATTGTCGGCGGATAGCGGTTCGTGCTCGAACACGTCCAGGGCGCAGCCGGCGATCTCGCCGGCGCGCAGGGCGTGGATCAGCGCCTCTTCCTGCACCACCGGACCGCGACCGGTGTTGATGACCACCGCCGTTTTCTTCATGCGGGTGAACTGGGCATGGCTGAACAGGTGGTGCGAGGTCGGGTTCAGGTCGCAGCAGACGCTGACATAGTCCGACTGCTCCAGCAGGGCGTCCAGGCCCATCATCTCGACCCCCACCTCGGCGACGAAGGCGGGGTCGATCTCGCGGATGTCGTTGCCCAGCAGCCGCGCGCCGAACGGCTTGGCGCGGCGCAGCACCGCCGAGCCCATGCAGCCCACGCCCACCACTCCGATGGTGGATTCATTGAGCGCCCGGCCGGGGATCTTGTCCCAGATGCCGGCCTTCATCATGCGGTCCATCCACGGCAGGTTGCGGGCGAAGCACAAGATATAGCCAAGCGCGGTATCGGCGACCGGCTGGGTGAAGGCGTCCAGGGTGCGGCCGGTGGGAATGCCCTTGGTTGCGGCATAGACCGAATCGATGGAATCGATGCCGGTGCCCCATTTGGAGATGACCTTCAGGTTGGGTGCGGCGTCGATCACCGTCTTGGTGATGCGGTCGTCGCCGCAGACGATGCCGTGGTAGCGGCCGATGATCGGCAGCAGATCGGCCTCCTCCAGACGCTCGTTGACGTCGGCCACGGTGATTTCGATGTCGTGTTCGGCGAACCACGGCCGGAAGCGGTCGATGACCGGGATCATGTAGGGGGCGCTGATCAGGACATTCCAGGTCATGGGAGCTCCGATGCTTTGCTAATACAAGTCTCTTTCTCGCGCGTCAGCGCCGAGTCGTCAAGACCACCCGGCAGGGCGAGCCGTCGGCGCCGATCAATTTCAGCGGCAGGCAGGCGAGATCGTATTCCCCCGGTTCGATGCCGCGCAGGTCGAGCCCCTCCACCGCGATCACCCCGGCCCCCAGCAGAATGCGGTGAGTGGTGGGCTCGGCGTCGGAGAAGCGTTGGACCGACAGATAGTCGATTCCCACCAGCCGGACGCCGCGCTCCACCAGCCATGCGGCCGCTTCGGGGGTGAAGGCGACGAAATCACGCTCGAAAGCATGGGCGGGATTGTCCCACAGCGCCGAATTGCGGGTCCGCGCCAGCAGGCGGGTGCAGCCGGACGGAATCGCGAACGATTCGGGACCGATATCATTCATGTGGTCGGGAATCCGGACCACATGACACGGCCCCATCAGAACGTTCAGGTCCAGGCTGGCCACGTCTGCGCCGCCGGGAACAAAGTGAATCGGGGCGTCGAGATGGGTGGCGTAATGAACCGCGAAGTCCATGCGGGTGACATTGCACGAATCGCCCTTGGCCATGTCGGACAGGCGGGTGATCGACGGGGCCGGTTCGCCCGGCCAAGGCGGAACGCCGCTGCCGAAGGCCAAGGTGACGTCGAAGATCACCGGGCTTCCCAGTCCAGCGCCGAGCGGATGATCAGATCGAGATCGTTACGTTTCGGCGTCCAGCCCAAAACCCGCGTCAGCAGAGTCGAATCCGCCACCAGGGCCGGCGGGTCGCCACGCCGGCGCGGGCCGATGGCGATGGCGAGTTCGCGTCCCGCCACGCGCTGCACCGCCTCCAGGACGTCGCGGACCGAAAAGCCCCGGCCATAGCCGCAATTGGCGATCAGCGATTCGCCGCCTCGCTCCAGATGCCCCAGCGCCAGCACATGGGCCTCGGCCAGATCGGACACATGGATATAGTCGCGGATGCAGGTGCCGTCGGGGGTGGGATAGTCGGCGCCATGGATGCTGAGGCCGGGACGCTTGCCGGTTGCCGCTTCCACCGCGATCTTGATCAGATGGCTGGCCACCGGCGAGACCTGACCGCTGCGCCCCTGGGCGTCGGCGCCGGCCACGTTGAAATAGCGCAACGCGGCAAAGCGCATGTCGCCCACCGAGCAGGCGTCGGCCACGGCCCATTCCAGCGCCAGCTTGGAGCGGCCATAGGGGCTGATGGGCCGGAGCGCCGCGTCCTCGGAAATGGGCAGCCGGTCCGGCGCGCCGTAAACCGCCGCGGTGGAGGAATAGACGAAGTGGCGCACTCCCGCTTTGACGCAGGCATCGAGAAAGGCGAATCCAGCGCCGATATTGTTGCGCCAATAGGGCAACGGCATTTGAAACGATTCAGAAACGATGATCGAGCCGGCAAACATCATGATGCTGGCGCAGCCCCGCTCGGCCAGCACCCGGCGGATCAGCTCGCTGTCGCCGATATCGCCCTGGATAAAGCTGGCCCCGGCGGGAACCAGATCCCGCCGCCCGGTGGACAGGTCGTCGACCACCACCACCTCGCGGCCGCCCTTGATCAGCTCCAGCGTCACATGACTGCCGATATAGCCAGCGCCGCCGACCACCAGAACAGGAGTGTCCGTCACCGTCATTCCCCTCCGAAAACCTGATCGAAATCGCCGTTGGCCTTGGCGAAGTCGTCGAGACGGCCGATATCGAGCCAGTATTCCCGAATGGGGAAGGCCACCACCGGCTGATCGTCGTCCATCAGCCGTTGCAACAGCGAGGGCATGTCGCAGGGCGCGCCCGGCTCCAGCCGGTTCAGCACCACGGGGTTCAGCACATAGATGCCAGCATTGATGAAATGGGTCAGCACCGGCTTTTCCTGCAAGCCGCGCACCCGCGAATTCTCGACCTCGACCACCCCATAGGGGACCTCGATATCGTATTCGCGCACGCACATGGTGGCGGTGGCGGCATGTTCGTGGTGGAAGTCCAGCAGGGCGCGGTAGTTGATCGCCGTCAGCACGTCGCCGTTCATCACCAGCAGCGGCGCCGTCGGAACCTCGGGCAGCGCCGCCAGCGCGCCGGCGGTTCCCATCTTGCCGTCCTCGCGCAGGTAGCGGATTTCCAGCCCCAGGCGCGAGCCGTCCCCAAAGGTTTCCTCGAACTTCTCGGCCATGTAATTGACCGCCAGGAACACCCGCCGGAAGCCCGAACCGGCCAGTTGCAGCAAGATGGTCTCCAGCAAGGGCCGCCCCCCCACCGGCAGCAGCGGCTTGGGTGTGGTCGCGGTCAGCGGCCGCAGCCGCTCGCCCAGCCCGCCGACCATCAGGACCACCCAGTTGGGCAGGTCCTCGCCGGCCAGAAGCTCCCCCTCGGTTTCCAGCCCCACCAGAACGCCGTTGGCGTCGACCACCGGCAGGTGGCGCAGTTTCCCCCCCCGGATCAGGGCCAGCCGCTCATGCGGCGGCATGGCCGGCGAGGCGACCCGAGGCTTGGGATTCATGATCGTGGCGGCCGGGGCCTCCAGACGCTCGCCCCGCAGGATGCCGCGGCGGATGTCGCCATCGGTGATGGTGCCCAGCAGACGGCGGTCGCCATCCACCACCAGGGCGATCTGGGCCGCGGACAGGTCGAGTATCTTGATGACGTCGATGATCGGGGTATTGGGACCGACCAGTATCTTCGACCAGTTTTTCATGAATTATCCCATAGCCGAGGCGTGCGAGGAATTCAACACGCGCTATGATTCGTCCGCGGCGATGATCGCCTCCGCCAGACGGAAGTCCAGCAACGTATCGATGTCGATCGAGCGTTCCGCTGGCATGACATGGCCGACGCTGCCGGCTCCGACAAAGGCGCGATGGCTCAAGAACCACTCCACCCGCACCACGTAGACCGCGCCGTTGAGACAATAGACCGGCGGCAGGTCCTGACGCCGGGCCGCGTCTTGCGGCGGCAGCAACGGCGACAGCCGCCCCGCCGCATCCATGGTCTGCATCCAGTATGGCGATTTGGCGGCCACGGTGACGCCGACGCAAGACGGGGCGCCGTCCTCGGCCACCCGCCGGATGCAGGCGTCGATATCGGCGGGGCTCCGCAGCGGCGAGGTCGGCTGCAACAGCGCCAGCAGATCATAGCGGCGGTCCAAGGCCGTCAGGGCGTGGGCCACGACATCGGCGGAGGTGGCGCCGTCGTCGGCCAGCGCCGCCGGCCGCACGAACGGCGCGTCGCACCCGGCCGCCACGGCGGCGGCGATGATCGCCGGATCGTCGGAAGAGATGACGACCCGGTCGACCAGGGTCGCGGCCCGCGCCTGTTCGACGCTCCACGCCACCAGCGGTTTGCCGCCGAGCGGACGGATATTCTTGCCCGGCAATCCCTTGGACCCGCCGCGCGCGGTGATCAGCGCCAGGACGGACAGGCCGCCGATCATCGCCGTTTCACCTTGGCCGGGACTCCGGCCACCATCGCCCCATCGGGAACGTCGTCGATCACCACCGCGCCCGCCGCCACCATGCAGCCGCTGCCGATGCGGATGCCCTCGACCACCACCGCGCCGGTGCCGACATGGCTGCCCTCGCCGACCTGGACCCCGCCCGACAGGGTGGCGCCGGGCGCCACATGGACGAAGTCCGCCAGATGGCAATCATGATCCACCGCCGCCCTGGTGTTGACGATGACGCCGCGTCCCAGCACCGCGTCGGGTTGCAGCACCGCCCCGGCCATGATCTGGCAGCCCTCGCCGAGAACGGTTTCCCGCGCCACGATGGCGCCGGGATGAATCACCGTCAGGAACTGAAAACCGCGCCCGGCGAACAGGCGATCGACCGCCATGCGCCCAAGGGGCCGTCCCACCGAGCCGACGCCGTTGACCAGCAGCCAGCCGGGCTGGGCCGCGTCGTCGTCGCCCAGCACCCGAAGACCCATGACATGGCAGCCGTGCAGGCTGGGGTCGCTGTCGAGGAAGCCCGACACCACCTTGCCGCCGGCCATCAGCGTGTCGGCCAGAACCTTGCCGTGCCCCCCTGCCCCGACGATGACGATTTTGCTCATGGCTCGATTGCCTCATCGGGGGCGTAATCCCGCCCGGCGGTGGTTCCCAGCAGGCTCCATAGCCGCATGGGCGACAGACCCTCGCCGGAAATACGCTTGGCCGCGATGTCGGCCGGGCCGATCGCCGCGCCTCGCCGGATCGGCCGCGCCGCCACCAGCGCCTTGCGGATGATGGCGCGGTTGCGTAATTCCGAGCTGGACGGCCCTTTATGGCCGTCGCCCAGGGCTTGTTCCACCTGCCGGATGCCGGTGACCATGGCCGCCAGCTCGGCCGGGTCCAGCGACATGCCGTGATCGGGGCCGGGAAGGGTCTTGTCGAGGGTGAAGTGCTTTTCCACCGAATCGGCGCCCCGGGCGGCGGCGGCGACGGCCATGACGATGCCCTCGGTATGATCGGACAGGCCCACCGGCAGGCCGAAGGCTTGGCGCAAGGTGTCCATGGCCCGCAGATTGACCTCGGCGAATGGCGCGGGATATTCGCTGGTGCAGTGCATCAGCTCCACATGCGCCGTCAAGGCGGCCCGTCCGGCGGCGGTGGCGAAGGCGGCGGCGAAGGCGGGCAGGCCCGGCGCGGCGTCCGGCGGCTGGCAATAGCCGAAGGTCAGCACCGCCAGCGCCTGCTCCACCTCGTCCAGGGTGCTGGCGCCGGTGGACAGGATCACCCGCCGGCCCGACCGCGCCGCCGCCAGCAGTAGCGGCGCGTTGGTGATTTCGCCCGATGGAATTTTCAAAGTGTCGAGGCCGAGGATCCCGGTCAGCAGGTGCAGGCTTTCCAGATCGAACGGCGTCGACAGGAACCGGATTCCCCGCTGGTCCGCGCGGGCGATCAAGGCCCGGTGGGCGGCTTCGTCCAGCTCCAGCCGGGCCAGCATCTCCTGCTGGCTTTCCGCCGCGCCGGTGGCGCGCTTTTGATACTCCGCCTTGTCCGCCCCACCGGTGACGATGGCGGCGGCCTTGAAGGTCTGGAACTTGACCGCGTCGACTCCGGCGGCGGCGGCGGCGTCCACCAGGGCCAAGGCCCGGTCGAGATCGCCGTTATGGTTGACGCCGGCCTCGGCGATCACGAAGACGCTCATGCCCAGTCTCCCGGCAGGTCGTGGAACGGCTTTAGCAGCAATCCCTCCAGCGGCGTGGATTTCAGCACCTCGACCACCCGGTGGGCCGCTCCCGGCGTCCCGAACGGATAGGCCGCCTTGGCCGCCTCGGCCCGGAAGGCGGGGTCGAGCGCCTTGGCCAGGGCGGCGCGGATTTCGGGCTCGGTCTCGCCGCAATCGATCACCGAGGCGGCGCGAACGCGGCCGCGCTGGCGGATGCCGAGATTGACGGTGGGGGTGCCGAGAAACGGAGCCTCGATGATGCCGCTGGACGAATTGCCCACCACCGCCTCGGCCCCGCCCATGGCGGCGGCGTAGAGGGTCTGACCCAGGGAGGCGACCGCCCGGACCTGTCCGGGACGCCGTCGCCGCCAGTGATCCACGGCCCTGGCCACGGCGTCGAAGCCGGGATCGGCGTTGACCCCGGTCACCAGGACATGGTGGCCGGCGAAGGCGTCCAGCGCCGAGGCCAGGGCGTCCACCGCCTTGCCCGGATCGGCGTCGTCCAGGGTGGCCGGGTGATAGGTGACCAGGAAATACCGGGCGTCGTCGGGCAGTTCCAGCCGCCGCGTCAAGTCGGCGCGGGGCATGGCGCGCTGCGTCGCCAGGGTGTCGAGCGCCATGGCCCCGACCGTGAACACCCGGCCGGGCTGCTCGCCCATCTGAATGATCCGGCGGCGATAGGGTTCGGCGGCGGCGAAATGCAGATGCGACATCTTGGTCAGAGCGTGGCGAATGGCCTCGTCCATGGCGCCCTCGCTGGCCTCGCCGCCATGGATATGGGCGATGGGAAGCCGCAGCAGCAGCGCCGCCTGGGCGGCGGCGAGAATCTCGTAGCGGTCGCCCAGCACCACCACCAGATGGGGGCGCAGCCGCTGGAACGCCTCGGCCATGCCGGACAGGCCGCGCGCCATGGCGTGCGCCGTATCCAGCGGGGCGTCGCCGGACAGGTCCATGCCGACGCGGGCGTCGATGGCGAAACCGTCGGCCTCGATGGCGGTCACGGTGGCGCCGAAACGCGGCTCCAAATGGCTGCCGGTCACCACCAGCCGCAGCGAGAGCCCGCAATCCGCCTCGATCGCCTTCATCAGGGGAAGGAGAAGGCCGTATTCGGCCCGACTGCCTGTGACCACGCAGATGGTGCGGCGAATCGGCGGCGGCGACATGTGTTGGGTCAGGGCGGAACACTCCGTTGTCTGCCGCAATGGGCAAGCAGGCACGAGCCGGCCTGGACATCGTCCCCAGGAACAGTTTATCGATGCCTACCGGATCGGTAAACCACCTTGCGCAGGCGAGAAATGACAGCGGTGAATGAGATGTTGGCGGTCGACGCCCTGACCGTCAAGCCGAAGCGGGCCAGCTATCGCCGGTTGGTCCTGATATCGGTTCCCCGCCACCTGGACGGCTTCGACCCCGCCGCCCCCGCCGACCTGATCGTCGCCACCGAGTGGCTGGCCTGGCGCGAGGCCCGTGCGCGCGGGTTCGACGCCGTGCATTTCGAATGCGCCGATCCCAGCTGGCCCGCCGCCGATGCCGGCCCGCCGCTGGATCTGGCTCCGCGCGGCACCGGCTGGGTCTGGGCGGGCGAGGTCGATCCCACTGTTTATCGCGACGTCTCGCTGGGGCGGCTGTATTCCACCTATCTCAGCATCGCCTGGCACGCCGCCGCGACTCTTCGTCACGGCTTGCTGCGGCTGTGCCGCGATCTCAGGCCCGAGCAACTGGTGCTGTTCGACCTGTCGGCCCCCTATGACGTCCTGACCGCCGCCGCCAAGCGGGCCATCGCCGCCGATGCCGCCGCCGCCGTGGACGCCGAGGTCGATGACCGCCTCGACCCGCCGGCGGCGACCGAGAACGCCCTGCCGTTTCTTCAAGGGTGCATGACGCCGAAACCGGCGCGGCCGCCCGGACTGAAGGACCGGCTGCGCGAATGGGTCGCCGGCAGGGTGGAGGCGTTGTTCCGGTTGCACCTGCTGGCCCGTCGTCGCCGGCCACGGGTGTTTTTCTATATCAGCCTGCTCAGTCTTCGCCATCTGGTGGACGGCTTTGACGGACGCGGCATCGTGCCGGTGATTCCCTTCGGCCCCTCGCCCAAGACCCGCTCCTTCCTGACGACCTGTTGGAGGGGCGGCATTTGGCCGGTCGCCATGGAAGCAGCCGGTTCCGATGGTAAACGCCGGGCCGAGGAAGCGCGGATCATCGCGGCCATGGAGGCGCATTGGCGGTCCCACCCCACCGCCGGTCTGGAGGCCGTCCAGCGCGAGACCGTCCGCTCCAGCCTGTTCCGGCCGGGCATCCTGACCTCCCTGATGGCGCTGGTGGACCAGTTGGCCCATCTGCTCGACCGGTTGAGAATCGACCGGGTGGTCACCGGCGATTCCGGCAGTCCGCTGGGCCGCGCCATGTGCGAGCTGGCCCTGGCGCGCGGCATTCCCGCCGACGAGACCTTGAACGGCGTCTTTGTCCTGCCGTTTCGCAACGCGCCGCGTTGCGGCGACCGTTCCATGCCGGCGACGGTGACGCGAGAGCTGGCCCAAGGCCCCGGATCGGAACGTTGGCTTAACGATCAAGGGGCGCGGATCGAGCGGGTGGTCACCGGCTACCCGGCGTTGGGCCGCCCCCAGCCGGGGCCGTTGGCGCCGCCGAAGTTGCGCCACGGCCTGATTCTTCCCGGCTATGCCTGGTCCAACGACATGGAGACCACCCGCAGCCGGATCATTTCGAGTCTGGTCGAGACGGTCCGCATGATGGCCGATCTCGGCTTTACCGGCATCCGCCTGAAGCTTCATCCCAGCAAGGACGTGGTGGGGTTCTACCGGCATCTGGTCGAACGGCTCGACCTGCCCTGCGAGGTTCATGCCGGCGGCTCGTTCGAACAGCATGTCGCCTGGGCCGATGTGGTGGTCGGGCCGGTGGGAAGCAGCACCTTCCTGGAAACCGTGGCCGGCGGGAAGCCCTATTACGTGATGCGGCCGCTTCCCAGCACCATCACCGCCGATCTGTTGCCCGGCGCGGTCATCGTCGATGATGCGGCGCAATTGGCCGGGGCGCTGAAAAGCGGAATCGTCCCCGACCGGGATCGCCTGCTGGGCCATCTGTGTGGATTGGGCGTGGTCGGCGACCCGGTCGCCGCCACCTGGGACGCCATCATCGCCGCCGCCCAGGTCCGTGATCTAATGCTGCTCACGCGTTGAGGTGAACCGCACCGTCTCGAAGTCCTGCTGCGCCCGGTTCATCTGCCAGGTGTTGCGGGCAAGGTAGACGATGCCGCCGTCGCGATCCTCGGCCATGTTGGACTTGTTGGCGTCCATGAAGCGTTTCATCTCGACCTCGGAGTCGCAGGCGACCCAGCGGGCGGTGACGAAGGGGGCTTCCTCGAAGCCGGCCTTGATGGAGTATTCGCTTTCGATGCGGGTGGTCAGCACGTCGAACTGCAACGCCCCCACCACGCCGACGATCCAGGTCGAGCCGTCCAGTGGCTTGAACACCTGGGAGACGCCTTCCTCGGCGAGGTCTTCCAGCGCCTTGCGCAACTGCTTGGCCTTCATGGGGTCGTCCAGGCGGACGCGGCGCAGCACTTCCGGGGCGAAGGTGGGAATGCCGAGGAAGTTGAGCTCCTCGCTCTCCGACAGCGTGTCGCCGATGCGCAGCTGGCCGTGATTGGGGATGCCCATGATGTCGCCGGGAAAGGCTTCCTCCGCCAGTTCGCGGTCGCGGGCCAGGAAGAACACCGGATTGACCAGGGCCATCATCTTGCCGGAGCGCACATGCTTTAGCTTCATCCCGCGCCGGAAGCGGCCCGAGCAGATGCGGAAGAAGGCGATGCGGTCGCGGTGGTTGGGGTCCATATTGGCCTGGACCTTGAACACGAAGCCGGTAACCTTGGTCTCGTCGGGCTGGACCGAGCGGGTCTGCGCCTTGCGCGGCAGGGGCGGCGGCGACAGCCGGCCGACGCCTTTCAGCAGTTCGGCGACGCCGAAGGTCTTCAGGGCGCTGCCGAAGAACACCGGCGTCAGATGGCCGGCCAGGAAGCTTTCGATATCGAATTCGGGATAGCCGCCCCGCACCAGTTCGACCTCCTCGCGCAGCTTGGCGGCGGCGGCGGCGCCCACCGCCTCGTCCAGCTTGGGCGAATCGAGGGGCGCGTCGACGGCGATCTCGGCGATATGGTCGCCACGGCCGGGATCGAACAGGATGACCCGGTCGCGCACCAGATCGAACACGCCCTTCAGGTCGCGGCCCATGCCGATGGGCCAGGTGACCGGGCAGACATCCAGCGCCAGGGTCTTTTCGACCTCGTGCAGCAGATCGAAGGTGTCGCGGCCCTCGCGGTCGACCTTGTTGATGAAGGTGACGATGGGCACGTCGCGCATGCGACAGACCTCGAACAGCTTCAGGGTCTGGGTCTCGATGCCTTTGGCGGCGTCCAGCACCATGATGGCCGAATCGACGGCGGTCAGGGTGCGGTAGGTGTCCTCGGAAAAGTCCTCGTGACCGGGAGTGTCCAGCAGGTTGAAGGTCAGGCCGTCATGTTCGAAGGTCATCACCGAGGCAGACACCGAAATGCCGCGCTCCTTTTCGATGGACATCCAGTCGGACCGGGTGCGCCGCTGCTCGCCACGGGCGCGCACCGCGCCGGCCAGCTGAATGGCTCCGCCGAACAGCAGCAGCTTTTCGGTCAAGGTGGTCTTGCCCGCATCCGGGTGCGAGATGATGGCGAAGGTGCGCCGCAGCGCCAGGGATTCGGATAGAATGCTCATGGCTTTGGGTTTTCGTCGGAACCGGCGCAAGAATCAAGGGGTTTCGACCCTGGAGACTCCGCACATCCCGTGCTCCGTGAAGAACGCGGACAACCTCGATCCCATCGGAGCTTGGGCTGTAGAACACGATGTGGCGTCCGACCGGGAAGCTGCGAGTGTCGCAACGAAGTCCCTCGCGGTTGCGGTCGATAGCGGGAGAGCCGGATAGAAGTTCGCAACACCGCATGATGTCCGCGCCATATCATATGGGGCAATCCCTTGGCTTAATCTGAAATGTCGCCACGATGAAAATCGAACCGGACCTCGCCTGTGGCCCGTCCGGCGATAGAGGGACGGCAAAACCAGCAAGCCGATTCATCGGCCCGTCGATATGTTTTCTTGGAGGACTAGATTTGATTTGCTAGATATGGCCCGCCTGTCATTTAAACGCCCATCTCGGAGGCTGTTCCGGTATGCCGAAGGCCTTTGCGGCCTCACCCGCGGATATCGAGCGCGTCTACCGCGCCATCAAGCGTATCCGCCGCGTCGAGGAAGTCACCGCCGACATTTATCCGTCGGACAAGATCAAGAGCCCCGTCCATCTCGCCATCGGCCAGGAGCTGGTCTCGGTCGCGGTCTGTGATGTGCTGAAGCCCGGCGACGTGGTCGGCGGCTCGTATCGCAGCCATGCCGTCTTCCTGGCCAAGGGCGGCGACCTCAACGCCATGATGGCCGAGATGTACGGCAAGGACACCGGCTGTTGCCGCGGCAAGGGCGGCTCCATGCATATCGGCGACGCCGCCGTCGGGGTGGCGGGCTCGTCGGCGGTGGTGGGCACCCAGATTCCCATGATGGCCGGCTATGCCTTGGCGCTGAAGCATCAGGCCAAGGGCGGCGTCGCCGTGGTGTTCTTCGGCGACGGCGCCACCGAGGAGGGCTGTTTTTACGAGACGCTGAACTTCGCCGCCCTGATGAACTTGCCGCTGCTGTTCGTCTGCGAGAATAACGGCTACGCCATCCACGAACCCATCGCCAAGCGCCGCGCCCGTCCCGACGCGCTGTGCGCCATCGCCAACGCCATGGGCGTTCCCGCCCGCCGCGTCGCCGACGGCAACACCTTCGCGGTGCGCGACGCCGCCGGCTCCGCCATCGAGCGTATCCGCAAGGGCGGCGGTCCCGAATTCATCGAGGCCCAGGTCTATCGCTGGCGCGAGCATGTGGGGCCGAACGAGGACTTCGACCAGGACTACCGCTGCCGCTCCGAGGCCGAGCCCTGGATGGCCAATGACGAGGTCACCCGCCTCGCCGCCCTGATCGACCCGGCGATCCGCGCCGCCATCGATGACCGGATCGAGGCCGAGATCGCCGCCGCCGTCACCTTCGCCGAGCAAAGCCCGCCGCCCAAGCCCGAGGAGCTGCACACCAATGTCTTCGCCTGAAACGGGGCGCCAGCTGCGCTATGTGGACGCCCTGTGCGAGGCGTTCGACCAGGAGATGGAGCGCGATCCGTCGGTGTTCGTGTTCGGCCTCGACGTCGACGATCACAAGTCGATCCAGGGCTCGACCAAGGGGCTGTTGCAAAAATTCGGGCCGGAGCGGGTGTTCACCACCCCGCTATCCGAGGACGCCATGACCGGCGTCGCCATCGGCGCGGCCATGGCCGGCATGCGCCCGATCCATGTGCATATCCGCATGGACTTCATGATGCTGGCCATGAACCAGCTGGTGAACATCGCCGCCAAGGCCCATTACATGTGGGGCGGTCAGGTCAAGGTGCCGCTGGTGGTGCGCTCCATGATCGGCAAGTCGTGGGGCCAGGGGGCTCAACACAGCCAGGGCCTGCACTCCATGTTCATGCATGTTCCCGGCCTGAAGGTGGTGGCCCCCAGCAACGCCCATGACGCCAAGGGCTGCATGATCGCCGCCATCCGCGACGACAACCCGGTGGTGTTCATGGAGCATCGGCTGCTCTACCCCACCCAGTCCGAAGTGGCGTTGGAGCCGTTCACGGTGGAGCCGGGCAAGGCCCGGATCTGTACCCATGGCGACGACATCACCATCGTCGGCATCTCCAACATGGCCCAGGAGGCCATCCGCGCCGCCGAACTGCTGGCCGAGGTCGGCGTCCATGCCGAGGTGATCGATCCGATCTGGCTGGCGCCGCTGGATATCGAGACCATCGCCGCCTCGGCCCGGCGCACCCGCCGCCTGCTGGTGATCGACAACAGCTGGACCATGGCGGGAGCCTCGGCCGAGATCATCGCCGGGGTGATGGAGCGGGCCGGCCCCCAGCCCGGCATCCAGGCCGAGCGCATGGGCTTCTCGCCCTCCGCCTGCCCGACCAGCCCGTGGCTGGAGGAGCTGTTTTATCCCAATCCCGGCACCATCGCCGCCACCGCCTGGACCATGGTCCGGCCCGGCGACAAGCCTTGGGCTCCCAGCCCCGAACGCACCAAACTCGCCTATCAGGTTCAGTTTAAGGGGCCCTTCTGATGTTTTACGAGCTTGCCGCCCCGTCCTGGGGACCTGAGGAAGAAGCCGCCGCCAAGGCCGTCATCGATTCCGGTTTTTACACCATGGGCGCCCATGTCAAGGCGTTCGAGGAAGAGTTCGCCGCCTATCACGGCGTCAAACACGGAATCATGGTCAATTCCGGCTCGTCGGCCAATCTGATCGCGGTCGCCGCCCTGGCCTACAAGGCCGAGCGTCCCTTGCAGCGCGGCGACGAGGTCATCGTGCCGGTGATCTCGTGGGCCACCACCTATCACCCGTTACAGCAATACGGGTTGCGCTTGCGCTTCGTCGATGTGGACCTCCAGACCCTGAATATCGATGTCGCCCAGCTGGAAAAGGCGCTGACCCCCAAGACGCGGGCCATCGTGGCGGTGTCGATCCTGGGCAATCCGGCGGCGCTGGACGTGATGCGCGCCTTCGCCGACGCCCATGGCCTGTATCTGCTGGAAGACAATTGCGAGAGCATGGACGCCGAGCTGAACGGCAGGAAGTGCGGCACCTTCGGCCATCTCAACACCTTCAGCTTCTTCTTCTCGCACCACATCTCGACCATGGAAGGCGGGATGATTCTGACCGATGACACCGAGCTTGCGCATCTGTGCCGGTCCTTGCGCGCCCATGGCTGGACACGCGACCTGCCCAATGACAGCCCGGTGTTCCAGAAGAAGGGCAACGACTTTTTCGAGGCCTACCGCTTCGTGCTGCCCGGCTACAATGTGCGGCCGTTGGAAATCGAGGCCGCCATCGGTCGCGAGCAGTTGAAGAAGCTGCCGGGTTTCACCGCCCGCCGCCGGGGCAATCTGGCCCTGTTTCAAAAGCTGTTCGAAGGTGACGACCGCTTTATCATCCAGCGCGAGAACGGCAAAAGCTCGGCCTTCGCCCTGACCATCATCTTGAACCCGGCCAAGACCATCGACCGCAACAAGGTCTTCGCCGCGCTGAAGGACGCCGATATCGGCTTTCGCATCATCACCGGCGGCAATTTCCTGCGCCACGACGTGATCAGGCACTACGACTACGACGTGGTCGGCGGCGCGGTGCCCAATGCCGACACCGCCCATGACCACGGCTTTTTCGTCGGCAATCATCCGTTCGACGTCACGCCCCAGATCACCACCTTGCGCGAGGTTCTGGACACGGTTTGCCGGTGAACAGGCAGCAGGGTCAAACCCATAAAGAATAAAGGGAGCAAAGCAATGAGCTACAGCATTCTGGTGACCGGCGGCGCTGGTTATCTCGGTTCGATCATGGTTCCCGAGCTGCTGGCGGCCGGGCACAAGGTCACCGTGCTCGACAATTTCATGTTCAAGCAGAACTCGCTGGCCCATTGCTGCGCCAACCCTAATTTTTCGGTGGTCAAGGGCGATTGCCGCGATGAAGCCTTGATGAAGAAGCTGATCGTCGGCGCCGATGTGGTGATTCCGCTGGCCGCCCTGGTCGGGGCGCCGCTGTGCTCGTTGGACCCCATCGGGGCCACCACCACCAATCTGGATTCGCCGCTGGCGCTGTTCAAGATGCTGTCGCCCAATCAGCGGGTGTTGATGCCCATCACCAATTCGGGCTACGGCGTCGGCGAGCATGGCAAGTTCTGCACCGAGGAATCGCCGCTGCGGCCGCTGTCGCTGTACGGCATCCACAAGGTGGAGGTCGAGAAGGCGTTGATGGAGCGCGGCAATGCCATCAGCTTCCGCCTTGCCACCGTGTTCGGTATGGCGCCCCGCATGCGGATCGACCTGCTGGTCAACGACTTTACCTATCGCGCCGTCACCGACCGCGCCGTGGTGCTGTTCGAGCCGCACTTCAAGCGTAACTACATCCATGTGCGCGACGTGACGCGGGCCTTCATGCACGGTCTGGCCAATTTCGACGCCATGAAGGATCAGGCCTATAACGTGGGCCTGTCCGACGCCAACCTGTCCAAGTGGGAGCTGGCCGGGGTGATTCAAAAGCACCTGCCCAAGTTCGTCTTCCTCGAAGCTCCCATCGGAGAAGATCCCGACAAGCGCGACTACATCGTATCCAACGAGAAGATCGAGCGCGCCGGCTTCAAGCCCGCTCATTCGCTGGACGCCGGCATCCAGGACCTGATCAAGGGCTACACCATGATCAAGAACAGCATTTACGGAAATATCTGATCCCATGACCAGCCGCCCCGACCTCGTCCTCGTCAACCCCGGCGGCCGCGAGCGCATCTATCAGCAGCTCGGCGGCGAACTGACCGCCATCGAGCCGCCGCTGTGGTGCCGCCTGATCGCCGGCTATGCCATCGATCGCGGCAAGCAGGCGGTGATCATCGATTCCGAGGCCGAGGAAATGGGGCCGGCGGCGGTGGCGGCGCGCATCAAGGAGTTGAACCCCGTCTTGGTGGTGATGGTGGTGTTCGGCCACCAGCCCTCGGCCTCGACCCAGCAGATGGTCGCGGCCGGTGAGTCCTGCACCGCCATCAAGGGGTTGGTTCCGGAGATTCCGATCCTGATCGTCGGCGGCCATGTCTCGGCCCTGCCGGAACGCACCTTGACCGAGGAAGCGGTGGACTTCGCCTGCAAGGGCGAGGGTCCGGTCACCGTGGTCCAATTGCTGGACTGGCTGGACTCCGGCGCGGTGGACGAGCCCGCCGAGGTGGCGGGGCTGGTCTGGCGCGACGGCGAGGATGAGATCCGGGTCAATCCGTCGGCCCCGCTGCTCAACGATCTCGACGCCGACCTGCACGGCAATGTCTGGCACCTGCTGCCCATGGCGAAGTACCGCGCCCATAACTGGCAGTGCTTTGGCGATGTGGAGAACCGGCAGCCCTATGCCAGCATCTATACCTCGCTGGGCTGCCCCTATAAGTGCAGCTTTTGCTGCATCAACGCGCCGTTCGACGCCAATCGCTATCGCATGCGCTCCCCCGTCCAGGTGGTGGCCGAGGTGGATCGGCTGTACCGCACCCATGGCGTCAAGACCTTCAAGATCATCGACGAGATGTTCGTGCTGAACGACCGCCACGTCACCGCCATCTGCGATGGGTTGATCGAGCTGGGCTATTCCGATCAGCTGAATTTCTGGGCCTACGCCCGCGTCGACACCGTCAAGCCGGCCATGCTGGCCAAGCTGCGCAAGGCCGGGATCCGCTGGCTGGCGCTGGGCATCGAATCGGGCTCGAAGCATGTACGCGACGGCGCCGATAAGAATTTGCGTTACGAGGACATCGTCGGGATCGTCCGTGACATCCAAAAGGCCGGCATCAGCGTCATCGGCAACTACATCTTCGGCCTGCCCGACGACAGTCTGGCCACCATGCGCGAAACCCTGGATCTGGCCAAGGAACTGAACTGCGAGTTCGCCAATTTTTATTCCGCCATGGCCTATCCCGGTTCCGGGCTCTACACCCAGGCGGTGACGAATGGTTGGCCGCTGCCCGATGGCTGGGCCGGTTATTCCCAGCACTCCTACGACTGCAAGCCGCTGCCGACCGAGCATTGCAGTGCCGCCGAGGTGCTGAAGTTCCGCGATGACGCCTTCCACGAGTACTTCGCCGACGACCGCTATCTCGGCATGGTGGCGCAGCGGTTCGGCTGGGAAACCCGCCGCCACATCGAGGAGATGGCGGTTCATCGCCTGAAGAGAAAGCTGGTGGAAGACGCCAGCTAATCACCCGATGATTATCGTCGCGGCGCCCGCGCGCCTTTCACCACGAGCGGCGAGTATGCTATAGGTGCGGCCCTTTCCAGGGTCACTGCGCAGGATGAGCAAGACATGGGACTCGCCGTATTTGTCGATCTGCTCGATCTTTTCTGGGATCAACACGGCATCTATTCCCTGTCGGCGGTCCTGAAGCGGGACGGTTTCGACACCCGCTATGTCGCGTCGCGCAGCCCCGCCCGCGCCCTCAAGCGGGTGCTGGAGCTGAAGCCCGATTTCGTCCTTTACTCCTGCTTTTCCACCACGGTCCCCAACGCCATCGCCTTCGATCGTATGCTGAAGTCGGTGATGCCCCACGTTGTTTCGGTGATCGGCGGCCCCGGCGTGACCTATGACCACGGCGCCATCGACGAATCGACCATCGACGCCTATTGCGTCGGCGAGGGCGAGATCGCGCTGCCCGCATTCCTTCAGAGCGGCCTGCCGGGCGGCAATATCGTCCGGCGGGGCGAGCGGGCGAGCGGCGGGTTCAACCAGCTGATCGACCCCAACTCTCTCCCCCTTGCGGATCGTTCGGTGATCTATGACGTGGACAGCCTGCTGGCCAATGCCCCCAGCAAGCAGTTCCTGTCGGGGCGCGGCTGTCCCTATCGCTGTACCTATTGCATGAACCACGCCTTCAACGAGATGTTCAGCAAGAAGGGCAAGATCGTCCGGAAGAAAAGCGTCGATTACCTCATCGAAGAGGTCAAGTCGATCAAGGCTCGCTACCCGCTTCATACGGTGATCTTCAACGACGACACTTTCATCCTTGACCGCAAGTGGATGGACGAATTCTTCTCGCGCTTCCCGTCCGAGGCGGGGCTGGCCTATACCTGTAACATCCGCGCCAATCTGATGACCGAAGACATCGCCCGCGGCCTGAGCGCCAGCGGCTGCGCGAACGTCAACTGGAGCATCGAGGCCGGCAACGACCATCTGCGCAACGAAGTGCTGAAGCGCAAGATGACGCTGGAGCAGATTCAGGGTGCGGCGGACCTGCTGCATAAGCACGCCATCCCCTTTCGCATCGGCAACATCATCGGTCTGCCCGGCGAGACCGAGGCCATGGCGCGCCAGACGCTGGAGGTCAACATCTCGGCCCGGCCGACCATGGGCCTCGCCAATATCTTCGTACCGTTTCCCGGCGTGGAACTGACCGAATACGCCGTCACCGGCGGCTACTACAATCCCGGCAACATGGTGCCCAAGGATTATTTCACCGCCAGCGTCCTGGAATTCGACGACGCCTACAAGGTCTTCATCTACAAGCTGATGTGCCTGTTCCCGGTGTTCATCTCGTGGCCGGCGCTCTATCGCAACGCCTTTATCCAGGCGGTGCTTCTGGCCCTGCCCCGGATCGTCTTGCGCTTTATCTACGAGGCCATCTACACCACCCGCATGGCGCGTTTCTATTCGGGACAGACGCCGTTGCGCCAGAAGGCGCGCATGGCGATCCGCTATCTCCGCAATCTGTGACCGCTCTTGCGGGCGGCGACGATTGAAATGCGGGTTTCCATTCCCTAAAGTACGGTCGCACTCAGCGACAGGTCATGGCGGTATTCAATGAAGTCCGATTTGGTTTCCATTATCTTCTCGTTTCGCAACGAGGAAGGCAACCTGCCGGAGTTGCTCCGCCGCCTGACCCTCCTGGCCGACAGCCGGTCGGAGGGCTATGAATTCATCTTCGTCAACGACTGCTCGGACGACCGGTCGCGCGCCATCCTGCTGGAGGCTCGCGCCCAGGATCCCCGCGTCAAATTCGTGACCACGGCGCGCCGGGTCGGACCGTCCGAGGGCGTACTGGCCGGTCTGGCCGCCGCCACCGGCGACGCGATGATTTATATGGATTGCGACCTCCAGGACCCGCCGGAACTGATCCCCGAAATGCTGGGGCATTGGCGGGCCGGCTGCGACATCGTTCATACCCGGCGCACTATCCGCCTTGGCGAGGACCCGCTGCGCATGTGGCTGACCCGCCGCGCCTACGAGGTGATCAACTGGACCTCGCGCGGCCAGATGCCCATCGAGTCGGGTGATTTCAAGCTGCTGTCGCGCCGCGCCGCCCAGCATATGCTGGCCCTGCGCGAGCAAGACCCCTATATCCGCGGCCTTGCCGTATGGATGGGCTTTCAGCAGGTCTATGTCGATTACGAACGCCAGCCGCGCTTTTGCGGCGACAGCAAGTTCTCCGGCCTGCACCGCAACGCGGTCAAAACCATGGTTTCCGGTGTGACGTCGTTCTCGTTCCTGCCGCTCTATCTGGTGGGATGGGCCGGTTTTGCCGGCCTTGCCCTGACGCCCGTGCTGGTGCTGGCTGGATTTGCCGCGCTGTCCCTGGGGGCCTCGCCCGCCGGTTGGCTGATCGCGGCGCTGGCCTTCTTCTTCTGGGGCAGTCTGATGCTGGCCATGGGCATCACCGGCCTTTACGTGGCCCGGACCTATAAGGAGGCCCGCGGCCGCCCCCGCTGGCTGATCGCCGAAGCGGAAGGGCTGGAGGTGGTTCCCGATCGGGCGGTCATCCGCGCATGACGGCCCATTCTTCGCGGGACTGGGCGTCGCGCCTCGTTTTTGGACTGGCGGTGTTCGCCGTCGTCAACCTAGTGGCCGTGATCGTCGCCTATGCCCTTTATCCGGGTTACCTGGAGCATGGCGAGGCCGCCAGTTCGGCCACCGCCTTCCGGTTGCTGCGGGGGTTTCCGGCCTATTACCCGTTTGACGCGGCCGAGCGGATTTCCAACGTTTACGGCCCCTGGACCTATCTTTGGCAGACTTGGGCCATGGTTCTGTTCGGGGCGTCGCTGACCACCAGCAAGATCGCCGGGCTTCTCGGCTCCATTCTGGTGGTGGTCGGCGCCTGGGCTCTGGGGCGACGCCATGGCCGGCTGGGCGAGGCGCTGGCCGTGGCGCTGGCCGCCGGCTTCATCCTGTTTCACCTGGGTTTTCCCATCACCATCCGCCCCGATTCGCTGTTGAGCGCCCTGGTGACCGTGGCCGTCCTGGCGGCGGCGCGGGCCGAGGCCAGAAGCGACATGGCCTGGGCCGAGACTCTGGTGATCGGCATCGCCGGCGGCATCGCCGTCAACGTCAAGATCCATGCCGGACTGTACATGGCCCCGGCGGCGCTGCTCCACCTCTCGGGCAACTGGCGGCGGTTGTTCCCCATGGCGGCGTCCGGGGCGCTGGCCCTGGCGGCGCCGTTCCTGTCGCCCTTGTTTCCCCTCTCGGACTATCTGTCGTGGTTCGGGCCGATGTCGGGCAAGGAGAATAGCTGGAACGGCTTTCGCGTCCTGTGGATGAAGTTCGCTTTCTACCTGGGCACCCCCCTGCTGGTCTGGGGATTGGCCGGCTTCTCCGCCTTGCGCGGTCGCCAGCGGCTGTACCTCGCCACCTATGTGGGCTGCGGCCTGTTGGTCTTGTTTCCGGCGACCAAGGTCGGCGGCAGTCACCATTATTACCTGCCGCTTCTGCCGGTTCTGATCGATCTGTCCCTCCGCGCCCTGGCGGTGGCGGGCGAGCGCCTCATCGTCCGGCGGGCGCTGGCGATCGTCGCGGTGTTGTTGTTGTTCATGGCGGCGCAGACCGAGCGGCGATTCTTCAAGACGCTGGAATGGAAAGACGCGCGGGAGGTCTCGGCGGAAATCGATTCCGTGATCCGCGCCAACCCCGGCGTACCGATCCAGATGGGCGTCGGCGGTCCCCGGACCGAAGAGAAGTTCTATCTGTATTCCTGGCGCAACCTGCTGGTCTTCGCCGGAGGCCCCTATACCCTGGATACCGCCATCGTCATGGAAATGACCAAGCTGGGGGTTGCCATGCCGGCCGAAACCATCCGCCGCATGGCCGCCTGCGAGACCCGGCTGTGGCTGATTCCCCATGGTGAGGCCCCGTTCTCCCTGATCGGCTATTACAATCAGACCATCTATAACGACGCCTTCCGTCAGGCTTTCGCCGACCATCACCGCCTGGACTCCAGCGGAACCTATTTCGACCTCTGGCGCTGCACGGAGTAGCACCGTCCCGGCACTTCTGGTAACACTCGGCATATCATTCAAACAGGGATGCCGCCGGAGTCATGCAGGGGCTGTTCGGAATCGATGTGGTCGTGCTGGCGGGGGGGCTGGGAACCCGCATCCGTGGCGTTCTCGGCGACACGCCCAAGGTGCTGGCGCCCATCAACGGCCGCCCTTTTCTCGACC
This sequence comes from Phaeospirillum sp., assembly GCA_030651575.1. Lineage (GTDB taxonomy): Bacteria > Pseudomonadota > Alphaproteobacteria > Rhodospirillales > Magnetospirillaceae > Phaeospirillum. The sequence goes on along the minus strand of JAUSFB010000048.1, from coordinate 174,600 downwards.
ACCTGCTTGACCATCTGGCCCGTCTGGGCGCCGGTCGGGCCGTATTGTGCCTGGGAGTCGGCGCCGATCGGGTGACGACTCACCTCGACCGCCATCCACCGCCGCTGCCGGTGGCGTCGGTGCTCGAGCCGGCTCCGCTGGGTACCGCCGGCGCGCTGCGTCACGCCTTGCCGGCCCTGACCAGCGATCCGGTCATGGTGATGAACGGCGACACCTGGCTGGAAACCGATTTCACCGCCTTCCTGGCCGAACATTATCGCGCCGAACGGCCGGTCTCGCTGCTCTGCGTCACGGTCGACGACGTTTCGCGCTATGGGCAGGTGGAATTGGCCGATGACGGAAGCGTGACCCGGTTTGCCGAGAAGGCTCCCGGCCGGCCCCGGCCCGGTCTGATCAACGGCGGCGCCCTGCTGCTGTCGCGTCGGGCGCTCGACCGCCTCGCCGCTCAATCCGGGCCGTCGCTGGAACAAGATTTTCTGGGGCAATTGCCGTCGGGTTGGATTCACGGCTGGCGCGCGGATGGCGCCGCCTTCATCGATATCGGCACGCCCGACAGTCTGGCCGAGGCCAGCGGCGTGCTTCCCAGGGGAAAGACCGAGACATGATCATCAGCCGCACCCCATTTCGCGTGTCCCTGTTCGGTGGTGGCTCGGACTATCCCGCTTGGTTCCGGCAGAACGGCGGGTCGGTGATGGGCTTTACCATCAACAAATACTGTTACATCACGCTTCGCACGCTGCCGCCCTTCTTCGAGCATCGCCATCGTATCGCCTACTCCAAGGTCGAGATGGTCAACGAGATTTCCGAGATTCAGCATCCGGCGGTGCGGGCCGTGCTGTCCGAGTTCGGCATCACCACCGGTATCGAGATCCACCATGACGGCGACCTGCCCGCCCGCTCCGGCATGGGGTCAAGCTCGTCCTTCACCGTCGGTCTGATCAACACCTTGATGGCGCGGCAGGGTCGGATGGCGACCAAACGCCAACTGGCCGAGGAGGCCATTCGCATCGAGCAAAAGGTGATCGGTGAGAATGTCGGCTCGCAAGATCAGGTCTGGGCCGCCTATGGCGGATTGAACCGCATCGACTTCCACCGCGATGACAGCGTCGACATCACCCCGCTGATCGTCCCGCCGGAGCGGCGCAAGCAGTTGCTGGGCTCGCTGATGCTGGTGTTTACCGGCTTCTCGCGCTATGCCGACAAGGTGGCCGCCAAGCAGATCGCCAATCTGGGCAATCGCGAGGCTCATATTCACAAGATGGTGGCCATGGTCGATGAAGCCATCGCCATCCTGGCCACCGATGGCCGGCCGCTGGACGATCTGGGTCGGCTGCTGCATGACGGCTGGCGCTTGAAGCGCGAGCTGGCCGACGCGGTGACCACGCCTGAAATCGACGCCATCTATGACGCCGCCCGCGATGCCGGCGCCATCGGCGGCAAGCTGCTGGGCGCCGGTGGCGGCGGCTTCATGCTGTTTTATGTGGAGCCCGAGAATCAGGCCAAGGTCAAGGAGCGCCTGAACAAGCTGATCCATGTGGATTTCGACATCGACAATTCGGGCAGCAAGATTGTCGTTTACGAACCCGATGGCCTGGAAAACAGATAAAAAAACGGCGGGATCGGAAGATCCCGCCGTTTCTTTCAAAGCCGGATGCCTTGAAGGGGATCCCCCCTACTTGGCGCCGTCGATGCTGAGATAGCCGATGCCGGCGGAAGCGCCGAGACCGACCTGACCGCCGAGACCCAGCGGAACCAGGCTGATATCGTTGCCGATGCCGCCGAGACCGGCCTGAGCCGCGATGCCGACGCCGACCGTGGCGGAGACCTTGGCACCGATGAAGTTGCCTTCCAGGCTCGCCTTATCCTTCCAAGTGCCACCGATCACCAGGTAGCCCATGCCGGCATACTTGTTGAGTTCGAGATCGATGCCGAACAGAATGCCGTCGATGCCGGTGTACTTCTGCGGGCCGCCCACACCGTCATAGGTGCAGTTGACAGGGTTCCGGGAGTGCAGGACATAGGTAAAGCCAGGGCTGGCCTTGGAGCAGGTCAGCACACCCAGAACAACACCACCTTCGGCCTTCGCTTCCCCGCTAAGGGTGAACATGGCGGCCGCAGCGACAAGAGCCGAAGCAATCCACTTCTTCATTAGTCCCTCCTGTGAAAATCTTTCCGGTCCCTGTGCCGAAAAACCCGGATCACCGCCCCGGCACAGGAGTCGAAAGCGAGTATGGCACAGTCTGAGATGAAGAAAAGACCATCAAAGGACTACGATCCGCCAAATCACCATCTTTTTTCATCCCGCAATGCAGCAAAATCTAGCTTTTCAAGGCGTTCCGTAGAGTCAGGCCCCAATATGAACTGAAACGTTACTGTCATGCCGGCCCGGAGACCGGGGCGGTCAATCTTTATGGAGGATGGCGACCAGGGTGTCGCAGTGGCCGGAAGCGATCAGAGCCTCGCGGTATTGGCGCTCGACCTCTTCGCCCCAGACCGGGGTGAAGCGGCCCATGCCGCCGGGTTTCCCGTCGCGAGCCCAGACCATGTGGTTGGATAGATCATAGCGCTGGTCGCGCAAAATCTCGACATTCGGGCTCAACCGCTCCAGTAGATGACGGGTGGAGTCTTCCGAGAAGTACCAGTTATGCGCCACCGACCAGTAAAAGCGTTCAAAGGCCGGCAAATCGTAGACGGTGCGCAAGGCGTCGGCGCAGTTGGGAATCTCGAACACCAGCCGCCCGCCCGGACGCAGCATGGCCATCTGCCGGGCAATGGCGGCGACGGGATCGACCATGTGTTCCAGCACGAAAAAATGCATGATGAGGTCGAACCCCGCCTCATGCGCGCCGGCCGCCACCAGGGCGTCCATATCGTCGTAACAGGCAAGCCCCCGGGCGCGTACATAAGCGCCGAACACGCCCGACGGCTCGACGCCGAGGCATTCCAGGCCCTTTTGCTCCAGGGGGTAGAGCATGAAGCCCGACGAACAGCCGATCTCCAGCACCCGACCTTGGGGGGGCAGGTGGTCGGCCAGATAACGCCAGCGGCGTTCCCATTGCGACTGGTTGGCCCGTACGTGGCGTTCGGGCTGGTCCCAGCCGCCGCCCTCGCCCGAACGCTTTTCCATGAAGCCGGAGAATTCGGCGGCATAGAACCGCATGGCCTCATCTTGGGTCAGCGGCGGAAACAGGTAACGGACGTCGCAGGCTTCGCAGTGGAAGAAAGCCTGGCCCGGAGCGCCGCCATAGACCCAGGGCGTGACCACGCCCTGATGATCGGGACCGGCTTGGCAAAGAGGGCAGCGGGATGGAAGCGACATGGCGGTTCTCGAACTCTTTGTGCGGGCGTACCGTTTTGCGGCGCTAATCCCGGATCAGGAAGTGATTGTGGGATTGGCCCGAGCGAATGTATTCGTGGTTGATATAGCGCGGGTCGGTCAGCTCGCGAAAACCCAGGCCCGTCAGGCGCTGGATCACCTCGGCATCCTTGGGCCGCACGCCGACATTCAGCTCGATGGCCACCGAACGCAGGCGCGGGTCCTTCAAGATGTCGCCGCAGCCGTCCAGAACCAGCGGGTCGTTACCGTCCACGTCGATCTTGATGTGGTTGGGGAACCACAGATCGAACTGCCGCATGATGTCGTCAACGCGAAAGCCCAGGATGGGCTGGCGAAATTGCGGGGTGAAGGTGGCCAGGTCGGAGCCGGCGACATTGGTGTCGAAACCATGGGTGGCCTTGCCCGGCGTCATGGCCGAGATGGAAAGATTGGCCAGGGTGGTCTTGTCGTGCAGCGCGATGTTGAGCGGCACCACCGAACCCGACAGACCGTTGAGGTACAGATTGCGGCAGAAGATGGCGAAGTTCTCGGCCATGGGTTCGAACGCCACCACCTGGGCGCGGCGCTTCAAGGCGGCGTACAGGGTGTAGACGCCGATATTGGCGCCGATATCGTAGAATACCTCGCCTTCCCTGACATACTCGTCCAGCCAGGCGATGGTGTCGGGCTCCTTGGTGAGCAACGAGGTCGCACGGAAAAACGGGATTTCCTCGGCGCCGTCGAACCGGATGCCCGCCACCGTGACGGTGCTGTCCAGGTTGGCGGTGAGATAGTGGCGGACAGTCAGGAAGCGCGACGGCCCCAGCAGGGCGGAAAGCACCCACAGCACGCCGTCCACCAGCAGGCGCAACCCCCGCATGAAGCCACGGTAAAAGGGGCGCAGCATGGTCTTGAGCGGCGCGGGCAGGGCGTGTCTGAGGCTCATTGTTTTCCTGATCTCCGGTACGGAAGCTGGATTAAACCCTGTCCTTGGCGGGCAGTCCAAGGTCTTCGCGAATGATGTCGTATATCAAGCGGCCCGAAGCGTTGTACAGGTCGGCATAGGCTTCGATGGGATAGGGCTCGCCGTCTCGGATCAGACGCTTCAGCGCCGCCAGCATATCGTCGGCATTGGTGATGCAAAGTCCGGGGAACTCGCGGTACAGACAGGTCTCGTGATCGGCGATGGCGTCGAACATCAAGGTGGGCACGCCCACTTGCAGGCATTCGGAAATGACGCTGGAGGCGTCGGTGACCACGTAACCGGCCCGGAGCACCAGCTGATAGACGTCGCCGGTCGCATGGTGGACATTGCTCAAGCTCTGGCGGCAGGCGGCGATATAGTCCGGCACCAGCCGATCATGGGCGTATCCCGCCTTGGCCTGAACCCAGATCTCGTAATCGGGGAAGGCTTCGGCGGTTTCCCGCACGAGGCGAATCATCTCGGGCTCGCCCACCACATAGCGGCACATGAGCAGGATGGACTTTTCCGGCCGGCGCCCGGACAGCAGCTGCTGGCGGCTGAAGCCAAAGCTGCCGACCACGCGCACGGCCATGTCCTTGGCCCAGCTGTCCTGGTAATGGCGGCGGATGACATCGGCCCAGACATAGTAGATGTCGAACGAAATCCAGCGCCACATGGCCATCAGGATGCAGATGCCCTGAACGGCATGGCTGATGCCCAGCGACTTGGCGCCAACCCGGTGCAGTTCGCTTCGTCGCAGCAGGCTTTCCACCTGATAGTCGTCGCGGCCCCAGAAGAATTTTGGGCGATATCTGTTGAACAGGGCGCGGTAATTCATCCGGCGGAAGCTGAAGGTGGAGATATGGTAGTACAGTTCGGGGTCGCGGCCGCCGTGACGGCGATAAAGGCCGACCCCGTCCCTGATCAGCTCCGCCAGGGCCTGGGCGGCGCCCTTGGGATCGAAGAAACCCTGCCGCAACAGGCAGCGGCTGTACCCCCGCATATCCGGCAGCAGAGTTCGTTCGATCTCGGCATTGCGCGGAATGATCAGGATCTCGCCGCCGTCGGCGACCTCGTCGAACAGATATTTGTCGCGAGGATCGTTGAGAAAATCGGCGGCCAGGAACACTTCGCGCACATCCCAGCGGCGGCGGACGCGGCTGAGAGTCCAGGCGGCGGCCACAAGGGTGGACAGGATCGCCACGCCCAGATTGATCAGCCGGCGCGGCATCCATTGCGCCGAAATGCCGGCTGCCGCGGCGGGGCCGAAATAGGCTTCCGTCAGAGCCAGCAGGTCGGCGCTGGCCCCGAACACCCGCCGTTGCGGATAGCGCCGCCGGGTGGCTTCCAGCAAATGGATCAAAACGTATTTCCAATGGAAATACTTGCCGGAGGTCAGCTTGTAGGCGGCGGCGTGGTCCGGGTCCGCGCGGTCGGCCCCGTCATAGTCGAAATGTCTCGCCTGCCAGACTTCCAGCTTGCGGTAGATGTCGCCGGCGTAGATCAGGGTGACGTATTCGCTGGCGGCTTTCAGCTCGGGCAGCTCGTCCACCATGCGCCGGGCGCGCCCCGTGGCGATGAGGCGGTCGACCAGATGCTGAAGACGCCCCTGTAGCGGGGCCAGCAGGGCGGCCACCCCCAGGATGCGGACCGGCCGGCCCCGCAGCAGGCCATAGACCAGACGGATCAGGCTCAGTTCGTTGACGATGAAAACATCGGGCTGGCGAGAGGAGTCCAAGTCGAATCAGCCTTCCTGGGTTCTGGCCCAGGCGGCGAAGCGCCCGATTCCATCGGTTAGGGCCATGGGCTGGCCCAGGCCCAGCGTTTGCCGCAGCCGGGCGGGGTCGGCATAGATGCCGCTCTGGTCGCCCTGGGTGCTGCCCTCGCAATACCACGCGATGCCGGGCAGGCAGGCGCCGATGGCTTCCAGCAGGCTGCCCACGGTGGTGCGGATGCCGGTGCCGAGATTGAGGATGCGGTTATCGGCGTCGGCCCGCTCGGCGGCGGCGACCCAGGCGTTGACCACATCCTCGACCGCGATGAAGTCGCGGAAACGCTCCAGGCTGCCCTTGACCTGAATGCGGCCGGTCCGCAGCGCCTGGGCGAGAAAAATGCTGACCATGCCTTGGCGCATATTGTCCAGATCCTGGCCGGGGCCATAGACGTTGAACATGCGAAAGGCGACGAAGGGAAGGTCGGGGGCGAAGATGCGCAGGTATTCCTCGGCCGCCAGCTTGCCGACGCCATAGCATGACAAGGGGCGGCAGCGGGCGTCCTCGGCGACCGCTCCGTCGCCCTGATCGCCATAGACCGACATGGAACTGGCGTAGACGAGCCGGTTCGCCTGGGCGGAAATACCGTAGCGGATCAGATTCAGCGTCGAGACGGTGTTCTTGTTGAGGTCGGCCACCGGGTCGTCGAAGCTGATCTCTCCCGAGGACTGCCCGGCCAGATGCAAGACCGCGTCACAGCGTGCGGGCAGACGGCGGCAGGTGTCGGCCAGCGCCAAGTCGCCTTCGATCAGCGCCGCGCCCTCGGGCACGTTGCTCCGCTTGCCGTTGGAAAAATCGTCGACGCCGATCACCTCCCAGCCCTTGGCCAGACAGCGCCGGGCCAGATGAGACCCAATAAAGCCACCGACTCCGGTAATGACGACTTTCACGGCGGTTCCTCGCTATATGCCGGCGAGCTTATAGCAGCGCCGGCCGGTCAATACAAATAAAGGCCCGGACAAATAAAGGCCCGGCCTGACAGGCCTAACCCCGCGCCGCGTCCAGCCGCCGGGCCAGGGCATAGCCGTAACGGATCATGGGGCGCTCGATGATGAAGTGGCAGATCGTGGCGGTTCCCAGCACGGCCAGAAGGTAGACCGCATGCGACCATTCTCCGAACCCGGCCGCCGGCGCCAGAAAGTCGATATCGATGATGCCCCGGCCATAGGATCGGCCGATGCCGGCATCGCGGACGGGCGAGAAGGCAAGGCCGCTGAACAACCCCAGCAGGGGCAGATGCAAGATGTAGATGCCATAGGAAATCACGCCCAGAAACACCATGGGCGGGTTGGAGAACGCCTTGCGGATCCAGGGGCACAAAATGATGGGGGCCGGCAGCAAAATGATGCAGAGGTCTTGATGGAAGCTGACGCCGATCTTGCGATAAAGGCCATAGGCGCTCTCGACCCAACCGGGCACGGTGCCGTGACCCATGTCCAGCCAGGGGTTGAAGGCCGGCGCCACCACGCAGCCCAGCACGAAGACGCCATAAAGCGCCGGCATCAGGCGGGCCAGCAAGGCGGGGCGCTCCCGCAGGGCGGCCACAGCCCGGAAGATGACGATGCCGAGAAAGAAATAGCGCATCAGATTAAAGCTGGGATCGGTGGGGCCGGCGGGGGTGCCGGCCCAGGAGAAGACCGACAGCAAGACATAGGCCGCCACGGCGCTTTTCCAGCCGCGTCCCACGAACAGCATCCACAGCGGCAGCAGCACGGAAAAAACCATTTCCGGGTAAAGGCTCCAGATGGGCGAGTCGATGTACCAGCCGAAACTCAGCAGATTCAGCATCAGGAGGTCGGATAGCAGCGTCACCATCAGGCGCGCTCCCACATGATCCGACAGGATCAGGATGGCGGCCAGGGTGATAACGAAATAGACCACGTAAAGCGGATAGATACGAAAGAACCGCCGCCACAGGAAGGATTTCACGTCCACCGCCGTGATGCCCCGGCTGGTCTCGATCCGATACAGGCCGGCATACAGCACATAGCCCGACATGGCGGCGAACATGGAGACGGCGAACAAGGTGAAGCCGGCATCGGCGAATGCCTTGATGGGGGCCTGGGTCGGCATCTGGCTGTAATGGGCCACCATGACGGAACAGGCGACCACGCCGCGAATGCCGTCGATAGCGGCGTCGCGCTGCTGGGAATAGGTGTCGGCGGTCAGGTGGAAGGACAGCGCCGTCCGGACCCTGGCCGACAGGAGCAGAACCAGACAGCCCCCGCCCAATACCGCCAGAATCAATGGCCCCAGTTGCAGCACCTCCTTCTCCTTCTCTTTTTATCCGAGCCCGGCGCTTCGCCAGACTTCCGAGCCCGGTTCCGGCACCGCGTTGCGCGACAGGCCGGCGATGGCGGCGCGGCCCATGGCCAGGACCGCCTCCTCGGCGCTGCCGCCGATATGGGGGGTGACCAGCATGTTGGGCAGGTTCAGCAGCTCCCGGTCCTCGGGCGGCTCGCGGTCGAGCACGTCGAAGCCGGCGGCCGCCAGCCGGCCCGACATCAGCATGTCCTTGACCGCCGCCTCGTCCACCAGACCGCCGCGCGCGCAATTGATCAAGATGGCGTCGGGACGCATCAGCGCCAGCCGCGGGGCTGACAGGATGTTGCGGGTGGTGGCGTCCAGCGGCAGATGTAGGGTCACCACATCGGCCCGGCGCAGCAGTTCGTCCAGCGGAAGCGCCTCGACGCCGTGGGCGGCATAGAAATCGGGGAAGTCCCGAACATCGTGGGCCAGAACGGCGCAGCCGAAGGCGCGCAGCAGCGGCGCCAGATCCTGGCCGATATGGCCGCAGCCGATGATGCCGACGGTGCGCCCGGACAGATGGCGGCCCATCAGCTGACGCCATGCGCCGGAACAAACCTCGCGATTGCCGCGCGGCACATGCCGGAGCAGGGAAATGGCCATGGCGATCACCAGTTCCGACACCGACCGGCGATTGACGCCGCCGGTCCAACCCAGCCGGATACCGCGCCGGCGCATGGTTTCCAGGTCGAGCATGTCGAGGCCGACCCCGTATTTGCCGATGATCCTGAGGTCGGGCAGCGCCGTGAACAACGCCTCGTCCAGACGTTCCAGCGCGGTTATGGCCGCGTCGTGCCCCCGCAGGAAAGCCACCAGCCCGTCGCCCGCCAGACTGACCCCCGCATCGTTGAAGGTGGCATCGGGATGGAGGGCCTGAAGCTCGGCGCGCAGCACCGGGTGGCGAGAGAATGAACGCGATGCGACGGCGACCTTCACGGCAACATCTCCGCAAGGGCGCAGCCCAGATCGCCAAAGCGGTCGATCAGGCGGTCGGCGCCCAGTTGTTCCACCGGCATGCGGGCATAGCCGTAGGTGACGCAGATCACCGGCAGACCGGCGTCGCGGGCGGCCAGCACGTCGGTGCGCGAATCGCCCACATACAGGGCGGGCAGGCCGTCGGCTCCCATCAGGCGCAGGGTTTCCCGGATATGCTGGCCATCGGGCTTGCGGCGGGGGTAATCGCCGCCCAGCACCGCGTCGAAGCGGCCGCTCAGGCCCAGGGCGTCCAGCACGATCAGGGTCATGGCGTGGGGTTTGTTGGTGCAGATGCCCATCTTGACGCCGAGGCCGGCCAGACGGGCCAGTTCCTCCGGCACGCCGTCATAGATGATGGTGTGGTCGGCGGGATGCGCCCGGTAGAAGACGAGGTACCGTTCGATCAGCGCCGCGACGGCCTGCCGGTCGGCGGGGGCGCCGGTGGCGGTCCAGGCGCGCTCGATCAGTGCGCCGGCGCCTTCGCCGACCAACTGCTGCACCTCGGGCAGACTCAGCCGGCGGCGGCCCTCCTCGGCCAGCAGGCGGTTGAGCGCCGCCGCCACGTCGGGGGCGCTGTCGATCAGGGTTCCATCCAGGTCGAAGACGACGGCATGGGTCACGGGCTCAATACTTTCCCCAATAGGGATCGGCCCGCATGGCGCCTTCCACCAGATCGGCGTCGGCCGGGCTGTCCACCGAAAAGTAGGTGACGGCGGGAAACGGCGCCAGGCGCTGGAACCAGCCATTGTCGGGAATGCGGTTGGAATCGCAGGATTCCTTCTTCTCCAGCGGCGATTCTGGCGTGCCGGTGAACCATTTCAGCGCCGCCCAGCGAAAGCCGAAGATGCCGCCGACCCGCCGCGCGCCAAGCTCCGGCGAGAATTGCTTCGCATAGGGAATGGGCGCGCGCGAGGTGTACAGCACATTGCCGGCCAGATCGTGGACGATCTTGACGATGTCGGGATTGCGCCACAGCTCCTCATCGACGATGTGAACCCCCAGCATGGTGCCCTTGACCGCCGGATCGTCGTCGAACGGCTTGACCACCGCTTCGATCATTTCGGGCCGCATCATGGGCTCGTCGCCCTGGACGCAGACCACGATGTCGTCGTCGGCCAGATCGACGCCGCATTTGGCGGCCGCCTCGGCCACCCGGTCCAGGGCTCGGGTGTGGGTGTTCGCGGTCCAGATGGCGGGAAAACCCTTGGACTGGGAAAAGTCGGCGATTTCCTGGTCGCAGGTGCAGACCGCCAGCACGTCCCAGCGGGGAAACAGCGCCGCCCGGTGAAAGCAATGCTCCAGCATGGGGCGGCCGCACAGCTCGAACAGCGGCTTGCCGGGGAAGCGGCTGGCCGCCATGCGCGCCGGCATCAGTCCTACGATCTTGGTCATGGCGAAGCCTCCGAGAGTCAGTCCTGGTCGGGTACGGTGTCGGTCAATCCCCAGCGCGCCTTCCAGGCCGGATCGGCGCAGTAGATGCGGTAGACCATTTCCATGGTCTTGAACGCCTCAAGGGACGAGCCGTTGACGATGGGTTTGGCTTCCTTCACCGCCCCGGCGAATTCGGCGACCTCGTCTTCCCAGCTGGGATCGTGGTTGTAGCGGGTGGTCTGCTCCTTGGGGTCGCCGCCATCGTCGGGCAGCGCCCAGGCCACCGTCAGGGTCTCGGCGCCATAGGACTTTGAGCCCGACAGGATGCCGGCCAGCACGATGGTGCCCTTGGACAAGGTGATTTCCAGGTTGAAGCGGTGCCGCCATTGGGTGGCCGAGCTGTGCAGCATGGCCACCACGCCGGTGGTCGAGCGCATCAGGGCGAAGGCGTTGTCCTCCACATCATGCTTCCAGAAGTCGTTGGAGACGAAGGAATGCACATCCTCGAACTCGCCGCCGAACAGCCGGATCAGGTCCACCATGTGGATACCTTGATCCAGCAGGACGCCGCCGCCGGCGATGGCGCGCTTGGTGCGCCAGTGATCGGGCGAGCGGAAGTCGATGATGGTGGACTTGCCATAGACGCCGCGCAGATTGAGCACCCGCCCCAATTCGCCCGACTGCACCAGGGCCAGGGCGTCGCGCACCGAATCGTGATAGCGGTGGTTGAAGCCGTATTTGAGTCTCAGATCGGGATGGCGCTTTTCGCAGGCGATGACGCCGGCGATATCGGCCAGATCGCGGCCCGGCGGCTTTTCGCAAAAGACGTGCAGACCATGCTCCAGCCCGGCGATGGTGACCTCGGCGGCGATGTCGTTGGTCAGGCAGACGAACAGGATGTCGAGTCGCTCGGCCTCCAGCAGGCGCTGATAGGTGGTGTAGTGGCGCACTCCGTCGGCAAAGCTTCCCTCGCCCTCCAGCCGGCGGTCGCACACCGCCACCGTCACCAGATCGGGATGCAGGTCGATGAACTGGCGGCGGCGCAGGCCGACCACGCCATAGCCGGCGATACCGACCCGCAGGCGATCAGTCATGGACGGGGGTCCGGTAGAGATCGGACAGGGCCTCGTCGATCCGGCCCAGCCGGCTCGACTGCTCGGGCGAGTCCACCGCCACCCAGCCGCCCTCGGCCTCGTCGGACCGGTAGAAGGCGTGCAGCAGCTTCAAGGTGCCCAGGCAGTCCTCGCGGCTGACCGGATAAGGGACGCCGGCATGGAACGCCGCCGCAATGTCCTGATACATGACGGCATGGCCAAAGCCATAGACCGCGCCATGGCCCTCGATGCCCTTGAAGTCCTCGGAATTGGCGGCGCAGGCGCTGGGATCGGGGGTGAAGACCTGCAATTCGTTGACGGCGATGCCGCCGATCTGGGCCAAGCCCTTCTCGCCGACGATGGAGATGGAGGCCTCGAAATCATCGGGCCGCGCCGCCGTGGTCACTTCCAGCACGCCGACCGCCTTGGTGGCGTAGCGCAGCGTGGCGACGATGGTGTCCTCCACCTCGATATCGGCCCCCAGGGTGCGCATGGTGGCGGAAACCTGATCGACCTCGCCGCCCAGATGGCGCAACAGGTCCACATGGTGGATGCCCTGATTGGTCAGGGCGCCGCCGTCATGGCTGAACGTGCCGCGCCAGGGCGCCATATCGTAATAGCGTTGCGGCCGGCACCACCGCACCCGCACGCTCATGATGCGGATCTCGCCCAGCTCGCCGCTGGCCAGGGCTTGGCGGACGCGGTGCACCGCCTTGTTGTGGCGGTTCTGGAACACCGGGAAAATGGACAGGCCCAGCCGGTCGGCGGTCTCCCAGGCGCTTGCCAGCTGCTCGGGACGCATCATGGTCGGCTTTTCCAGGATGATGTGCTTGCCGAAACGCTCCATCATCTCCAGGCCGTGCTCGAAATGCATGCCCGACGGGGTGATCACCGCCACCACCGCCACATCGGCATGCTCGGCCAGCATGCGGCGGTAATCGGTGTAGAACGGAACGGCGAACTCGTCGCCATAGGCCTTGGCCTTGCCCAGGTCCAGATCGCAGACGGCGGCCAGTTCGACGCCGTCGGTGGCGACGATGGAGCGCGCATGGTGGCCGGCGATGCGGCCACAGCCCACCAGCGCGACTTTTACGGTGTTACTGGCCATGGTCGGTCCCCTGCTGATCGGTTGTCGGGTCAATATCACCAAATAGCAGGGATTTCCAGGCTTGCATGTCCGGAGCGGCCAGCAGTTCGGCGTAGGCCAGGGGCGCGGGCGGCGGCGTCTCGGCCAGGGCCTGCGGCAGATCCTCGGGGGTCACCGCCACCGCCTTGACGCCCTGGGGCAAGATATCCACCGCCAGCCGGTCGTCGGGCAGCAGCCGGAAGGTGGGAAGCCCCAGCAGCAAGCCCTCCAGGCTGGAGGTGCCGGTGGCGGCGATCACCGCCGACAGCGCCGCATGACCGGTGATGCCGATATCGGTCCGCTCCAGATCGGCCTCCTCGGCGAAGGCCAGCGGATACATGGGATGCGGCTTGACCAGCACCCGGCGGCCGGTGCGCGCCAGTTGGCGGCCCGCCTCCACCTGAAGGCGGGCGATGGCGGGAATGGCCGAAAGCGGGACGAAGACCGGCGCCCCGGCCTCGAAGCGTCCCCCGGTCACCGGCGGCAGCCGCCATGCTCCGGCGATGCAAAGGCGCTCGGCCGGCACGCCCCAGGCGATCAGCTCGTCGCGATAGGCGGGGCCGTCGGCGATGACCATGTCCGGGATGCTGGCCAGTCCGTCCACATTGGCGCGGACAGAATAATTGATCTGGTGCGGTCCGATCACCGTGTGCTGATAGCCCAGGCTGCGGACTCCCAGGGGTCGGGCGGCGCGGCACAGATCGCGCTCCCAGGCGTGGTTCTCCCACGGCCAGCACACCACGGCCGGCCTGACCTGATCCAGGAAGCGGCGCTGGCAATGCATCTGCCAGGCGTTCATGGCCGGACCGCCGCCGCTGTTCTCGCGCGCCGCCGCCCGGCGGATCAGCCAGCCGAACGCGCCGGAGGTCTGTTCCGGGGTCGGCCGCCACGCCTGGAACGGCATGGTGAGCGCGAACAGCGCCGAACCCCAGCCATGCAGCGAGGCGGTGCGGCCGTCTTGCGCCAACTCGGCGGCGCGGTCGGGCGGACAGTCGCAGTGGAGCAGCCGCTTCAGGCCGGGCAGCTCGCGCATCAGGGTGCCGAAATAGACGTCGAAGCCATCGGCGCGGCTGCCGGGATGGCCATAGACCAGCAGCACCCGCGAGCCGGTCGGAAGGGCCGCCCCGAGCCGCCGCGTCGTCAGCGCCGAACGGATCAGCCGCAGCGCCAGCTTGCCCCGCGCGGCGAATCCGCGCAGCGCACGGCGGGCCGCCATGACCCGCAGGGGCGGCGGAGCGCCGGCCGCGACGCCCGGCCGCGACGCCAGTTGGCGAAAGGCCCAGGCGTCGTCGCACACCATCAGATGGGGCTCGGGCAGGGCCGCCAGTTCGGTGGCGATCCGATCCCAGGCCAGCATCAGCCCGAAATCCGAGCCGAAGGCGCCGCAGGCGACGCTGTGGGACAACTCGGCGGAAGGCGTTGCGCCCAGTTGGCGGGCCAGGCTCCACCATGTGTCGCGGCAATCCTCGAACGCCGTTTCCAGCCGATGGGCCAGACGCGGCAGTTTGCGCGACGGGTCCAGGCCCGACGTGTCGGAATCGGTGACCGCCAGCCAATATCGCCATGCGGCGTCGGGTGGCAGGTCGCGGGAGGTGCGCAGCAGGATGGTCATGGGTGAAAGGGTTGTGGCATAGTGCCGGCCCCCGCGCAAGGCGACGAAGGAAACACCCATGGGCATTCAAGCGTTCTTCAGGCAGGTCATCGCGGCCATCGGCGAGGCCGATCGGGACGGACTGGTCTCCGACAAGGGCTCGGACGTGCTGGGCGGGCTGTCGGGCCGCGCCACCGTCGGCCTGCTTCAGCGGCTGGTCGGGCTGGTCGAGGACCGCAACAGCCTATGCTATCTGGAAATCGGCGTGTTTCAGGGCCTGTCGCTGCTGTCGGTGGCCATCGAGCATCCCGAATTCGTCTGCTTCGGCATCGACAATTTCTCGATCCTCGACCCCAAGGGCGAGAATCTGGGCATCGTCCAGGACCGCACCCGGCGGCTGAAAGCCGTCAACGCGCATCTGATCAACCGCGACTACGAAGCGGCGCTGGAGCATCTGTCCGAGCATATCGGCGACCGCAAGGTGGCGGTGTTCTTCATCGACGGCGCCCATGATTATCGCAGCCAGCTGATGGCGCTGCTGCTGATCCGACCCTATCTGGCCGAACGCGCCGTGGTCATCGTCGATGACGCCAACTATTTCGACGTGCGCCAGTCGACCCGCGACTTCCTGGTGTCGCATCCCGAGTTCAAGATGGTGTTCGAGGCCTATTCCCCCGGCCACCCCGCCAATCTGGACGACGCCACCCGCGAGACTCACGAGGCCGGCTGGCTGAACGGCGTCAACGTGCTGGTGCTCGACCACAGCAATGTCCTGCCGGTCATGCTGCCTCGGGTCGAGCCCCTGGCCCGGGATCTTTACGTCAATGAGTGGCTGGCCCACCGCCATCGCTATGCCGAGCTGGCGCCCCAGGCGCTGGACCTTGCCGCCGCCGCCTTGAACGGTGGCGACATGGCGACGGCCACTGCCCGCCTCGCCGAGGCCTATGCCAAGGACAAGCCGACATTCGACTCCCGCCTGTCCGACCGCAATCTGCACTGCGAGGGATTGCCGGAGCGACGCTTTACCGAGTGGAAATAACGGCAGGCTGGCGATCTATTCAGTTTCATGCTTGGCCTTGAGGTGGGACAGCATGGGATATAACCCGGCGCAAACGGCGATGATGAAACCATACCCGCCTTCCTTCCAGCCGCCGCGCCGCACATAGCATTTGAAAAAGCGGCTGACCATGCGTCTGACATTGGAGGCGGTCCCGCCCCAGGTCTCGCCCCGTTCGCGCAGATCGCGGGCGCGGGCGGTGGAGTAGGAATCCAGCCGGCGGATCATGTCCGAGATGTTCTTGTCCACATAGTGCAGCAGGCGGTTTTCCAGCATGGGGCCTTTGGTCCCACGCCAGATCAGCGAGGGATGGACGCGGTCGTTGCCCCAGGTCTTGGCCTCCTTGCGGAACAGGCCGGGATAGGCGGCCTTGCCGTAGCTGGCGCCCCAGCCGTGGCGGACCAGGCGCTCGCCGATGAAATTATCCACCAGGATCTCGTGCCAGGCGAAGGGGCTGACGGCGATGACCCGGCGGATCTCCTCGGCCAGGGCGGGCGGAACATGCTCGTCGGCATCGGCCTCCAGGATCCAGTCGCTGGCGCAGGCGGCGATGCCGGTGTTGCGGCGGTCGCCTTCGCGGTCCCAGCTGCCTTCGACGATGCGGGCGCCGAACGCCAGGGCGATTTCCTTGGAGCGGTCGGTGCACTTGTCCAGCACCACCACCACTTCGTCGGCGAAGCGCAGCTTGTCCAGGCAGGACGGCAGCCGCTTCTCTTCGTTATAGACCACCACCAGGGCGGTGAGAGTCGTCATGGCCCTGTCCCCCGAAAACGCGGAAAGGCGCGGCCACGGGCATGGGCCATGGCCGTGCGGTAGGCGTCGAGCGTTTGGGCCATGCGATGGTCGAAGCGCATGGCCTCCTCGGCCATCTTGCGGGCATTGGCGGCGATGCGGGCGGTGGACTCCGCCTCGGTCATGACTTTGGCCATGGCCTCGGCCAGTTGGGCCGGCCGGGCCGGCGGCACCAGCCAGCCGGTCTCGCCGTCGAACACGATCTCGGGCACGCCGCCGACGGCGCTTGCCACCACCGGCTTGCCGACGGCGAAGGCCTGGACGGCGACGCGGGGCTGGGCCTCGGTCAGGGAGGGGATCACCACCGCATCGCCCATCTGCATCAACTCGGACACGTCGTCGCGATAGCCGGTGAACGACACCCGCCCGGCAAGGCCCCTGGCCGTCACCAGGGCGTGAAGGCCGGCTTCGTAATCGGCGCATTCGGCGGTGGCCGAACCGACGATCACCAGATGGGGCGTCAGCCCCCTGGCCGCCAGCAGCGCCAATGCCTCGATCAGGTGGTCCTGGCCCTTATCGGGGCGGATCATGCCGACGCAGACCCAGACGTAACCATCGGCGGGCAGGCTCAACTCCGCACGCAGGCGGGTGCGGGTGGCGACGGGATCGGGCAGTTCGAAGAAACGCTCGTCGGCCCAGCCGCCGATGGAGACCGAGCGCTTGGGATCGGCCAGCCCGATTTCCATCAGGTGCCGGCGGGTGCATTCGGCCACGGTGATGATGTGATCCGCCCCCATGCGCCACTGGGCGCGGCGGATCATGGTCGGCTTCAGCGGCTGGTTGACGTGGCGGGACCGCACCACCGCGCACAGGTCCAGGCAGGCGGCGGCGGCCTTGGCGTCGCGGGTGACATGGGTGTCGATCACCTCGATCCCGCGCGCGATCGCCAGCTTGCGCAAGTCCCGGACGGTGGCGGGCCGCCAGGGGCGGTCGAAGTCGAAGGGAATGACCGGCAGGCCCATCCGTTCGGCCCGCTGAAAGGATTCGCCGTCGGCGGGCGAGGCCAGCCAGACCGCGTGACCATGATTGTTCAGCCAGCGCACCTGTTCCAGGGTGCGATGTTCCATGCCGCCCCAATTGCGTCCGGGGATGGTGTGAAGGATGCGCAAACGGGACTCTCCTAGGTCAGGGCAAAGCGTCGCCACCAGCCTTGCGGCGGCGGCGGCGGCAGGATGATGGAGGCCAGGCCCTTTTCCGCCAGCCCCTCCAGCAGCAGCCGTAGCAAGGTGACGGTGACGGCGGGTTTGAACTCTCCGCCGGGGCGGTCGTTGATCGGCTGGTCGTGCATCAAGATGATGCCGCCGGGAAGGCGCGGATCGGCCATCAGCCGCTCGACCTCGCGCCGGCATTCGGGCTCCACCTGCTCCGGCGCGGCGCAACGGGTCGAAATCATGTGGTCCTCGGTGCTCGGCCCCCAATGGACCACGGCGCAGCCGGGTTGCCAGCGGGCCAGGGTGCGATGCACCCGCGAATTGCGCCAGCCGCCATTATAGGGGAGCCGCACCAGATAGGGCTCCGGGGTGGGGCGGTGGCGGGCCAGCAGGGCCTCGCAACGCTCCATGTCGTCGCGCAGGCGCCGGGGGCTTTCGCGGTCCAGCCGGATGTGGTCCCAGCCATGGGCGTAAACGGCATGGCCGCGCCGCACCGTCTCGGCCACCAGTTCGTCGGCAAGAACGGCGCGGCAGCCGCTCATGAAAAAGGTCGCCTTGGCGTCGAAGCGGTCCAGCAGGTCCAGCATCTTCGGCATGGTGTCGGGCATGGGGGCGTCATCCACCGTGATCGCCACGCTGGAGGGATCGGCCAGATGCCGCATGGCGGGACGCCAGTGACCCAGGGACCAGGAGATTCTCATGATATTTTGTCCCTCAAGCGCCGGGCGCTCACTCCGTTCGCTTGGCTTTCGCGCCACGGGGCGCGCGCCCTCAACGGGCTAGTCGCGTTGCTCCACATTAGACCAAGCGCCGGGCGCATCCTGCCATGCCCCCTTTCACGCATCAATCCTTCGCCGCCTCGCGCAGTACGGCTGCGGTCAGGGCTGCGGTCTTTCCCCACGAGAAATCGCCGGCCCGCGCCAATCCCTTGGCCGACATGACCCGCCACAGGTCGCGGTCGTCCAGCAGGCGGGCGATCTGGCGGGCCATGTGGGCGTCGTCGCGGGGGCGAGCCAGCAGGGCGGCGTCGCCGACCACTTCGGGCATGGCGGCGGCATCGGTGCACACCACCGGAATGCCGGACGCCATGGCCTCTACCAGGGGATTGCCGAAAGTCTCCACCAGCGATGGAAAAACAAAGACCCGGGCTTCCCGGTACAGCGCGGCGACCCGCTCCGGCGGCAGGCCGCCCAGGAAGAAAACCGCGTCGGCCACTCCCAGTTCATCGCACAGTGCCCGCAGGCTGGCGGCATAGGCGGGGTCCAGCTCGCGCCCCGCGATGTGAAGGTGCAGGCCGGGATGGTCGGGCCGCAGCCGGGCCAGGGCGCGGAGCAGGGTTTCGAAGCTTTTCTGCACATAAATATCCGACACCGCCAGCAGCCGGCCGGCGACGCGGATGTCATCCTCGGCCGGCGGATGAAAGGCGGGGCCGACGCCGTGATGCACCACGCAAAGGCGGGGATCATCACCCAAGCCGAACACCTTGAGAAAGGCGCGGCCGGCATGGGCCGACACCACCATGGCGCGGCGGCAGGTCTTGAAGCAGGCCCAGGTCAGCAGCTTGACCGCCAGCCAATAGGCCCGTTTCGACAGACGTTGCTCCAAGGTGGTGACCTCGAAGGCGTTGCGCAGCAAGATCACCGAGCGGCCGCCGAATACCGGACCGTAATTGGCCGGCGAAAAGATCACCGCCGCGCCGATTCGCCGTGCCAGCCGGGGGATGGTCACCTGCTCTTGTATCAGCACGGTGGCCAGCTTGGACAGGGTGGGAATCACGTGAAGCGTCAGGCCGGCCTGGGCGCAGATGGGGCGGACCTCGCTTTCCTGATCGGCCTGGATCGCCACATGAAGCTCGAACTCGGCTCCCAGCAGCGGCAGCAGATTGCGCAGATAGGTCAGGCCGCCGCCGCTCTTGGAATGGACGGCGTTGACCAGGATGGCGAGGGGGGCCGCCCTGGTCAAGGAGCGCCACGGCGCAGGGTCGCCGGGCGGCAATGGCGCTTGAGATCCTTGGCGCCGCCGCCTTCGCCCACCATGCGGGCCAGGCCCTCGACATCCTCGGCGATCAGGCCGGACGACACCTCGATCCCATAGGAGAACAGTCGCTCGGTCAGGGGAGCGCCCGGCCCCACCAGGGCGATTCGGGCATGGCGGGCCAATCCCAGCAGGTGGGGCAGCGAGCGGTTGGCCAGGGTGGCCGAGGTGATGATCAGGGATTCGGCGGCGGGCAGCAGGATCTCGGCCGCTTCTTCCGGGTACTGGCCCGGACCGGGGCGGCGGTCGATGATCCTGGCGCCGGGCAGGCGCTCGGAGATGGCGGGAAAGGCTCCGATCACCACCGTCGCGCCCTCGGGCCGGCCAAAGCTGTCGAGGCCGTTGCCGGACTCGGCGGCCAGATCGAAGCGGTTGTAATGGGCGTTGCAGGCGGCGACGCCCAGCGCCACGTCCAGCGGATTGGTGGAGTTGACCAGGGCCGCCATCTCGCGCAGCGAGCCGCCGGCGCGCTGCCCCGCCTTGGGGGCGGACACGCAGCCGGGGGTGCCGCGTTCGGGAGTCTGGGCGAGGCCGACGCCGTCGGGGCCTTCGACCATGATCCAGTTGAGGCCGATCAGCACCCGCCGGACCTCGGCCTCGGCGACGCCATGGGCGAGGTCGGCGTAAAGCCGCCGCGGTCCCCACCAGCGCCACAGGGCCTCCGGCGTCGGGGCCAGCAAATCGGTGCGGCCGCCGGTAAAGGCGATCCACTCGTCGATCAGGACGCCGGGCACGGCGGTGATGACCGGAATCCCTTCAGCCACGGCGGCCAGCATCTCGGCGGCAAGGCCCTGGCCTTCGCATTCCGACTTGGAGAATTTATTGACGAACAGCAGATCGACCCGGCCTTCGATAGCGCGGCGCATGGCGCCCGAAGCCTCGGCCAGCGCCTGGGTGTCCAGGATGCAGGCCTTGGAGGCCTTGCCCAGATCCTGGCCGATGGACAGGCGGCGGCCGGTGTCCAGCTCGGTCACCGTCATGTCGGTCTTGCGGCCGTCGGGGGCGCGCAGGGTGTCCTGCAACAGGCCGCCGATGCGAAAGCCGCGCTGCTGAAGCTGACCGGCGAACTTGGCCAGCAACTCTTCCGGCGGCTGTCCCGGCGCGTAAATCACGGCGCCGATGGCGGGAATGCCGGGATGGGGGAGAGCGGTCATGACGGCGGGTATCCTCCGGGGCGAAGCTTGATCAAAGCCATTACTGTTTTTCATTCGGCTCCCTATATATCATCACCATAGGCCCCCGCCGAGGGGTATGGAGGATGTGTGATGATCGATCCCTTTGGACGCCATGTGTCCTATCTGCGCGTGTCGGTGACCGACCGCTGCGATCTGCGCTGCGTCTATTGCATGGGCGAGGATATGCATTTCCTGCCCAAGGCCGATATCTTGTCGCTGGAGGAGTTGGAGCGCCTGTGCGCCGTCTTCGTGCGTCAGGGAGTGCGCAAGATCCGCCTGACCGGGGGCGAGCCGCTGGTCAGGCGCAATATCATGACCCTGGTGGACAATCTGGGACGGCTGGTCAAGTCCGGCGACCTGGACGAGCTGACCCTGACCACCAACGCCACCCAGCTGGCCAAATACGCCGAGGGCTTGGCCCAGGCCGGCGTCCGCCGCATCAACATCTCGCTGGACAGCCTCGATCCCGAGCGGTTCCAGGCCCTGACCCGTTGGGGCAAGCTGGATCAGGTGCTGGACGGCATCATGGCCGCCAAATCCGCCGGGCTGGCGGTCAAGATCAATACCGTGGCGCTGAAGAACGGCAATGAGGACGAACACGACCGGCTGGTGGAATGGTGCGGCCAGCACGGCTTCGACCTCACCTTCATCGAGACCATGCCCATGGGCGAGATTCACGCCGACCGCACCGAGCAGTATCTGCCGCTGTCACTGGTGCGAAGCCGGCTGGAGCAACGCTGGACGCTGACTGACATCGACTATCGTACCGGCGGCCCCGCCACCTATGTCCAGGTGGCCGAGACCGGCCGGCGGATCGGCTTCATCACGCCGCTGACCCATAATTTCTGCGAGACCTGCAATCGGGTGCGGGTGACCTGCACCGGCACCTTGTACATGTGCCTGGGCCAGGACGACGCCGCCGATCTGCGGGCGCCGCTCCGGGCTAGCGAGTCCGACCACCTGCTGGAGGCCGCCATCGCCGAGGCCATCACCCGCAAGCCCAAAGGCCACGACTTCATCATCGACCGCGACGCCCACCCGGCGGTCGGCCGGCACATGAGCGTTACGGGGGGATAGGAAGGGTATATACTCCGGCCCTCCCCAGCCCCCCCGAGGCGCAGTCATGACCTTTTCCTCAATCGCATTCGTCGGCGCCGAGACCGAGGTCGCCAAGGCGGCGCTGGACCGGCTGACGAATCGCTATCCCCATGTGCCGCCCGAGGAAGCCGACCTGATCGTGGCGCTGGGCGGCGACGGCTTCATGCTGGAGACCCTGCACCGCTTCATCGCGCGGCGGGTGCCGATCTACGGCATGAATCGGGGCTCGGTCGGCTTCCTGATGAACAGCTTCCGCGAGCATGGGCTGATCGAGCGGCTGTCGCGCGCCCAGACCGTGACCCTGCACCCCCTGCGCATGATCGCCCGCACCGGTTCCGGCGAGGTGGTCGAGGCCCTGGCCATGAACGAGGTGTCGCTGCTGCGCGAAACCCGCCAGGCGGCCAAGCTGCGCATTCGCGTCGACGGTAAGATCCGGCTGGAGGAGCTGATCTGCGACGGCATCTTGCTGTCCACCCCGGCCGGCAGCACCGCCTATAACCTGTCGGCCCACGGTCCGATCATTCCGCTGGGGGCCGGCATCACCGCGCTGACCCCCATCAGCCCCTTCCGGCCGCGACGCTGGAGGGGCGCCCTGCTGCCTCATACCGCCACCGTCCTGTTCGAGATTCAGGAAGCCGCCAAACGGCCGGTCAGCGCCGTGGCCGACTATACCGAGGTGCGCGACGTCGTCGAGGTCCTGGTGCGCGAGGATCGCAGTTGCGACCTGACCCTGCTGTTCGATCCCGAGCACAATCTGGAAGAACGCATCATCGCCGAACAGTTCCTGCAATGAGTCATGACGCGCCCCTCCGTCACTGGGCGCTGGGACTGGGGCTGGGCGGGCTGGGCGGCGGACTGTTCGCCGGGTTGGACCTCCCCCTGCCGTGGATGCTGGGGGCGCTTGCCGCCACCATCACCGCCTCTTTATCCGGCTGGCGGCCGGAGGTGCCGCAACATCTGCGCACAGCCATGATCGCGGTGTTGGGCCTGATGCTGGGGAGTGCCTTTTCCCCCGATCTGTCGGATCGTGTCGGGCGCTGGGCCGGCAGCATGGCGACGCTGCTGGCCGCCATGATCGTCACGACCGCCCTGGTGACGCTCTATCTCCGCCGGATGGCGCGGATGGACCCGGTTACCGCCTTCTTCGCCGGCGCGCCGGGGGGAATCAACGAGATGGTCGTGACGGGGGGCGCGCTGGGCGGGGACGAGCCGACCATCGCGCTGTCCCACTCCCTTCGCATCCTGTTGATCGTCTTCACCGTGCCGTTCGGCTATCGCCTGATCGCCCATATGGATTCGGTTCCCATGGCTCAGAGCATGGGGCGGCTGATGGATCTTGGCGGCGTCGACGCGCTGGTGATGGCCGGATGCGCGCTGATCGGCGGCGCCCTCGCCCGGCTGGTCCGCCTGCCGGCCTGGATGCTGACCGGGCCGATGATCGCCAGCGCCGGCCTGCATCTGGCGGGGCTGACCGTATCCAAGCCGCCGGCCGAGTTGGTGATTCTGGCGCAGGTGGCGACCGGGGCCGCCATCGGCTCGCGCTTTCGGGGATTGAGTTGGACCGAGGTGGCGAGGATGGCCCGGCCCGCGCTGGGGGCTACCGCCATCATGCTGGTGGTGTCCGCCGCCGCCGCCGGCCTGCTGGCGATAGCGTCGGGGCTGCCGTTTCCCGCTCTGCTGCTGGCCTTCGTGCCGGGCGGCATCGCCGAGATGTGTCTGGTGGCGCTGGCCTTGGGCCAGGATGTCGCCTTTGTTTCCACCCATCATGTGGCGCGGGTTGTTTTGGTCATCATGCTGGCGCCGCTGGCGTTCCGGTTCCTGTCGGGCGGACGGAGCCTGTTGAAAAAGTCGTGACGCCCTTATTCCACCGCGATGTCGCGGGAGGCCGTCGGTTGATTCATGGTTCCTTCGTCCGATTGCCCCGAACATCTTGCCAGGGGCGATCTTTTCGTCTTCCATGCGGCGCTCGCCCTCCTTCATGGAAGTCTTATCTCCTTGGACCCCACCGTCTTCTTGCGAGGCATCGCCATCGGCTTCGCCATCGCGGCCCCCATCGGGCCGGTGGGGATTCTTTGCATCCGCAAGGCGCTGGCCGACGGGCGTCTGGCCGCCGTCGTCGCCGGGATGGGGGCGGCGTTGGCCGACACCCTGTTCGGGGGCGTGGCGGCCTTTGGCGTCGGCGCCGTGATGCAGACGATCGACGGCCAGATCATCCCGATCAAGATCGTGGGCGGGCTGTTCATGATCGGGCTGGGGGGGCACACTTGGCGGAGTGCCGCCATCTCCGTTGAGGCGGAGCCGGGTAAAGGCCCTGGCATGGCGCGGGACTTCCTGTCCACCTTCATCATCACCATCACCAATCCCGGCACCATCTTGGGGGTTGCCGGGGTCTTCGCCGCCCTGGGGCCATCGGGACGGCCGGGCGGCGCTCAGTCCAGCCTGCTGGTGGCGGGAATCTTCTGTGGCTCGGCCTTGTGGTGGCTGGTGCTGTCGGCGGCGGCCTCGGCGGCGCGGTCGCGGTTCTCTCCCGAACGCATGCGGCGCTTCAACCACCTGTCGGGGGCCTTGCTGATGGCGTTCGGCCTGGCCGCCCTGATCAGTCTCGCCTTCGTCTGAGCAGACCGCCAGCGGCGCGGCCTAGAAATCCAGGTCGATATAGTGACGGGGCGGCGGCACGCCGGGCAGATGGTCGGCCAGCAGGGTGCGGAAGCTGGGACGCGACTTGACCCTGGCATACCAGTCCTTGGCGCCGGGATGGCTGTCCCAGGGCACGTCCCCCAGATAGTCGATGGTGGAGACCTGGGCGGCAGCGGCGATATCGGCCAGGGTGAAGGCGCCGCCGCCCAGCCAGGCCCGCCGCTCGGTCAGCCAGCCCACATAATCGAGATGGTCGTGAATATTGGTGCAGCCGGCGCGGATTTTGCGGGAATCGGGCTCGGCATGCTGGATCGACAGTCGTTTGAACACTTTTTCACCCACCAGATTGGCGGTGACCTCGGCATGGAACTTGACGCCGAACCAAGCGACCAGCCGGCGGATTTCGGCCCGCGCCAGGGGATCGGAGGGCAAAAGCGGCGGCTCGCGGTGGACCTCGTCGAGAAATTCGGCGATGGCGATCGAATCGGACAGGGCGGTGCCGCCCTCCTCCACCAGCACCGGCACCTCGCCGGCGGGGTTGAGCGCCACGAAATCGGGCCGATGCTCCCAGAACTTCTCGATCTGGGGTTCGAACTCCAGCTTTTTTTCCGCCATCACGACCCGCACGAGGCGCGAGAAGGGGCAGAGCGGGTGATGATACAGGGTTCTCATTCCTCTCTTTTACCTCTTTTTGCAGCGCGGGAACAGGGGGCGGGGGAGGCCTTGACTTAACGCGCCAACCGGCGGACCCTTTCGCCGGATCCAGCAAGGAGAAAAGGTCCATGGCGTTCCTCGACCACATCGTGGCCTGCAACCATCACGACCTCTCGAAATTCCTTCCCTTCGTGGTGGAGGAAACGCGGGTCGGATGGGTTCGCCACGACATGGCGCGGCGGCTGGCGGCCTTCCCCGAGGCGTTCCGGATCATCCGCGACAAGGTGCAGCTGCACCCCGCCCTGACCGCCCCGGACCAGCGCAGCGCCATGGTGGACGCGGTGGCGGCCGAGCTGCACGACGCCTGGGGCACGCCCCGGCTGCGTGGCGAGCGTTACCGCGTGGTCCGCCGGTTCGGCGACGAGCCGCTGATGAGCATCGATCGCGGCGTGGTCAGCCTGTTCGGTATCCGCGCCTTTGGCGTTCATGTCAACGGCATCGTCCGGCGGCCGGACGGCCTGCATCTGTGGATCGGCCGCCGCGCGGCGGACAAGTCGGTGGCGCCGGGCAAGTTGGACAACATGGTGGCTGGCGGCCAGCCCGCCGGGCTGTCGCTGCACGACAACTTGCTGAAGGAGGCGGCGGAAGAGGCCGACATCCCCGCCGAAATCGCCGCTGCCGCGTGCCCGGTCGGCGCCATTACCTATTGCATGGAAGACGAATGGGGCCTGAAACCCGATATCATGTACTGCTACGACCTGGAACTGCCCGAGGGCTTCACGCCGCGCAACACCGATGGCGAGATATCCGATTTCACCCTGATGCCGGTGGCCGAGGTGGCGCGTCAGGTTCGCGACACCGGCAATTTCAAGTTCAACGTTAATCTGGTGCTCATCGACTTTCTGATCCGCCACGGGCTGCTGTCGCCCGATGCGGAGCCCGACTACATGGAAATCATCATCGGCCTGCGCCGGGCGGAATAACCGACCGTCTTCGCCTCGACGCCCCAGGCCCGTGACGATTTGCTAAACCGTCTCAGTCTGATAATGTCCGACCACTCTGGCGCTTGGAAGCCATTCAGGAGTAAACCCTGCCGGAGAAGCCCATATGTTTCCGTCAGAAAATCCTCCGCCGTCACGACCGACCCGTCGGTTCCCCCCGCTCCCGTCCATGGGAGGGGGCACTTCTATGAAAGACCGCCCATGACCCCGGCCGCGCGCCTCCAGGCCGCCATCGAATTGCTGTCCGAAATCGAAAAGTCGGCCAAGCCGGCCGATTCGGCGGCCTCCCGCTATTTCCGCGAACGCCGCTATATCGGCGGCGCCGATCGCCGCGCCGTGGCCGAGGTGGTGTGGCGGGTGTTGCGGCGCAAGGCCCGCATCGACTGGTGGCTGGAGCGTCTCGAACACCCCGAACTGGGGACGGCCCGCGCCCGCGTCCTGGCCGACATGGCGTTCGAGGGCATCCGGCCCGAGCCGGATCTGTTCAGAGGTCACCATTCGGCCTATGCGCCGGAGGAGCCGGAACGCCGGGTCATGGACATGCTGCTGGAACTGAAGTCGCAGTTCCATCGCGACATGCCGCCCCATGTGCGCGGCGAGTACCCGGAATGGCTGACGCCGCGCCTGACCGCGCTGTATGGCGACCGTCTGATCGACGAGATGGGCGCCATGCGTGACGAAGCGCCGCTGGACCTGCGGGTCAACACCTTGAAGGCCACCCGCGAGGAAGCCATGCGGGCATTGGCCAAGGAAGATATCAAGTCGGTTCCGACGCCGCATTCGCCGCTGGGAATTCGTCTCGGCCGCCGGGTTCCGCTGGTCCAGGTCCAGGCCTGGCGCAACGGCCTGATCGAGGTGCAAGACGAGGGCTCGCAGCTGGTGGCGCTGCTGACCGACGCCAAACCGGGCATGGCGGTGGTGGATTACTGCGCCGGAGCCGGCGGCAAGACTCTATGCTTGGCCGCCGCCATGCAGAACAAGGGTCGGCTGGTGGCCTGCGACGTCGCCGAATGGCGGGTCGACCGCGCCGGCGACCGTCTGCGTCGCGCCGGCGTCCATAACGTGACCAAACGGGTGATCGGCGGCGAGGCCGACAAGTGGATCAAGCGCGCCGCCGGCAGCTTTGACCGCGTGCTGGTGGACGCGCCCTGCACCGGGACCGGCACCTGGCGCCGCAACCCCGACGCCAAGTGGCAACTGGGCGAGACCGACCTGCTGGAACTGGTGGTCCGCCAAAAGGACATCCTGGCCAGCGCCGCCCGCCTGACCAAGCCGGGCGGCCGGCTGGTCTATGCCACCTGCTCGCTGCTGGCCGAGGAAAACGAGGGGCAGATCGCGGACTTCCTGGCCCTGCACTCCGATTACCGGGTGGTTCCGGTTCCCGAAGTCTGGGAACAGGTCATCGGCACCGCCTGCCCGGTGGAGGGACCATATCTCCGCCTGTCGCCGTTGACCCACGCCACCGACGGCTTCTTCGGCGCGATCTTGGAGAAGGCGGAGAAATAAAGCCGCTAGGCGCCAATCACCCCAGGGCCTTGGCCTCGGCTTCGGTCTCGTCATGGGCGCGGGTGTCACCGGCGCGGGCGAACAGCTTGGCGGCTTGGTGCATGCTTTTACGGGCGCCGGCCTTGTCGCCTTCGTCGGCCAGGACATAGGCGATGAAGCGCAGGCTTTTGGCCTCGCCCAGGATGTCGCCGGCCTCGCGGAACAGGCCGACGGCATTCTCGCAATCGGTCCGTGCCCGGTCCAGCTGCCCCAGGCCGCGGGCGATGGCGGCCAGGGAGCGCAGGGTATGGGCCTCGCCCAGGGTATCGCCCCCCCGGCGGAAATAGGCCAGCGCCTTGCGGTAAAGATCCAGCGCCTTATCGTGGCGATTGGCGTCGCGCTCCATATGCCCCAGGCGGCGGCTGACATGGCCCAGGCCGGAATAGTCGGAAGCGCTGTCGTAAAGCTCGTACGCCGCCTTGTAGAAGCCCTCGGCCTCGGCGGCGTCGCCGTCGTGCTGGGCCAGTCGGGCGAGGCGGACCACGACACCGGCCTGCTGGCGCTGATCGCCGGCGCGGGCATGGATGGCGCGGGCCTCCACATAGGATTCACGCGCGGCCAGGCGGTGGCCGGTTTCGGCCTCCAGGTCGCCGACCTGGACCAGCGCCATCGCTTCGCCCACCGCGTCGCCCATTTCGTGATAGAGCAGGCGGGCGCGTCGGAAGGCTTCGCGCGCTTGTTGTTTTTCGCCGGCCAACCACAGCTTTTCGCCGTCATCCAGAATGGTATCGGCCTCGGTTCGGGTCATGCCACCATCCTTCATCGTTCCATCTTGGAGACAAGCCTATGCCTTGCCGCGTCGCGGGTAAACCCAATCGGTGACAAATATCCCTTTCAACTGACCGAAGGCGGGATTAAATCTAGATATATGAGGTTTGTTCTTTTCGTCATCGTCCTGCTGACCGGTGCTCCGGCCGCTTTTGCCGCCGATTGCACCGTGCCGGCCGCTCCCCGGGTGGATTGGCAGCGTTGCTATATGGATGGCCGCGACTTTGCCGGCCATGACCTTGCCCAGTCTCGGCTGCGCGAGACCAGCTTTCAACGCTCGGACCTGTCGGGGGCCGATCTGCGCAAGGTCGACGCCTACCGCGTGCGCTTCATCAGCGCCGCGCTGAAGGGGGCAAAGCTGGATGACGGCCTGTTCAGTGAGGCAGACTTCACCAAGGCGAATCTGACCGGGGCCTCGTTGGTCCGCGCCGATCTGCGGCGGGCCAGATTCTTTCACGCCTCGCTGCGTGGAGCCGATCTGACCGGGGCAAAGACGTTGGGGGCGGATCTGCTCGGCGCGGACCTGTCCGGCGCGCGGTGGACCGATGGCAATCGGGTCTGTGCCGAGGGTTCGTTGGGGCAATGTAACTGAGGCGGCAGGATTATCGGAGCTGCTGGATATTTTAAGGTCATGGGATTTGCCTGGAATGAAAACGAACGACCCGATCGACGTCGCTTCTCATTGCGCCCGTGCCGCGCTCGGCATGATGGAGCGCCACAAGGTGCCGCCGACGCCCGAGAATTTCTCCATTTGGTACGCCTTCGTCGGTGGTCGTAATCCCGAACTGACGGCGGCCATCGACGCCGTCCTGAGCGGCACCCGCAAATTCACCCAGAAAATCAATGATGAGCTTTACGAGCGCTTCGCCGTGTTCAGCCAGGACAAGGCCGAACTGCGCGAGGTCGGCCTGCGGGTCGAGGAAGCGGTCGGCCGGGTCCTGGAATTTCTCAGCAACGCCAGCCAGGGAACCACCGGTTACGGCACGGCGCTGGAAGCCTTCTCCGGCCGCCTGAGCGGCGGCCCCGCTCCCGATTACCTCACCGAGGCGGTCGGGGCTATCATGGCCGAGACCAAGGCCATGGCCGATATCAACCAGCATCTGGTCCGCAGTCTGGAGCTGTCGAGTACCGAGATCGCGCGGCTGCGCAACGAACTCGACGACCTCAAGCGCGAGGCTTCGACCGACGCGCTGACTCAGCTGGCCAATCGCAAGATGTTCGACCACGCCCTCAAGCTGGGGATTCATCAGGCGGGGCTGGACGGCACGCCCGTGTGCCTGCTGATGATCGATATCGATCACTTCAAGCAATTCAACGACACCTACGGCCATCCGTTGGGCGACCAGATCCTGAAGCTGGTGGCGCGCACCCTGACCGAGCTGGTCCAGATCAAGGATACCGCCGCCCGCTATGGCGGCGAGGAATTCGCCGTCATCCTGCCGGGCGTCAACCTGGAAGCGGCGATGGCGGTGGCCGAGACCATCCGTGGTCAGGTCGCCGACAAGCGGGTCACCAATCGCCGGACCGGACAGGTGCTGGGCCAGGTGACGCTGTCGGCCGGGGCCGCGATTTATGTGCCGGGTGAAAGCGTCGGAGCCTTCATCCACCGCGCCGACGAGGCCCTCTATCTGGCCAAGCACGACGGGCGCAACCGGGTGCGCAGTGAAACCGACCTCGTCACCGCCGCCAAGAAGCCCGAGAAGGCTTAAAAAGCCCGCTGCTTCCGGGGGGAAGGGAAAGCTCTTAGTGCGCCTCGTCCCAGCTGTCGGCGATGCCGGCTTCGACCAGCAGGGGCACCGACAGGTCCGCCGCCGCTTCCATCACCTGTTTGACCACCGCCACGGTGGCCTCGGCTTCGGCCTCCGGGGCTTCCAGCACCAGTTCGTCGTGGACCTGGAGTAACAGCCGGGCCGACAGGCTGGCGGCCGTCAGGGCGGCGGGCAGGCGGATCATGGCGCGTTTGATGATGTCGGCGGCGCCGCCCTGGATCGGGCCGTTGATGGCGGCGCGTTCGGCGAAGGCGCGCATGGCGCCGTTCTTGTCCTTGATGCCCGGCGTGTAGACCTTGCGGCCGAACAAGGTGGCGACGAAGCCATTGGCCCGCGCTTCCTCCTTGGTCCGTTCCATATAGTCGCGGATTTCGGGATAG
Source organism: Phaeospirillum sp. (assembly GCA_030651575.1). Lineage (GTDB taxonomy): Bacteria > Pseudomonadota > Alphaproteobacteria > Rhodospirillales > Magnetospirillaceae > Phaeospirillum. The sequence continues at coordinate 144,023 of JAUSFB010000048.1, read as the reverse complement.
CGGGCGAAATAGGCGGCGATATAGGCCTTGGCCTCGCCCTGGGGGATGCCCAGCTGGGCCGCCAGACCGAACGGGCTGATGCCGTAGATGATGCCGAAATTGATCGCCTTGGCGCGGCGGCGCAGACCGGAATCAATGCCCTCCACCGGCACCCCGAACACCTGGGACGCGGTGATGGCGTGGATGTCCTGGCCCGAGGCGAAGGCGGTGCGCAATCCCTCGATCTCCGCCACATGGGCGACGAGGCGCAGTTCGATCTGGGAATAGTCGGCCGAGATCAGCTTGAAGCCCTTTTCGGCGATGAAGGCGCGACGGATCTTGCGGCCTTCCTCGGTGCGGATCGGGATGTTCTGGAGATTGGGGTCCGACGACGACAGCCGGCCGGTGGTGGTCGCCGCCAGTGAGTAACTGGTGTGGACGCGCTGGGTGGCGGGGTTGATCTGGGCCACCAGGGCGTCGGTATAGGTGCTCTTCAGCTTGGCGATCTGACGCCAGTCCAGCAGCTTGGCCGGCAGCGGGTGCAGGGGGGCCAGCTCCTCCAGCGCATCGGCGCCGGTGGCCCACTGGCCGGTCTTGGTCTTCTTGCCGCCGGGAAGGCCCAGGGTCTCGAACAGCACCTTGCCCAGCTGCTGCGGCGAGCCCAGGTTGAACGCTTCGCCGTTGTTGAGGGCGATGACCTCGGATTCCAGCTCGGTCAGGCGGCGGCCGAAATCCTCGGACAGCGCCATCAGGACGGGACGGTCGACCTTGACGCCGGCCCGTTCCATGGCGACGATGATGGGGAGCAGCGGCCGCTCCAGGGTCTCGTAGACCGTCACCATGCGTTCGGCCAGCAGGCGTGGTTTGAGCAGCCGATGCAGCCGCAGCGTCATGTCCGCGTCCTCGGCGGCATAGGCGCAGGCCTTGTCCAGCGGCACCCGGTCGAAGGTGATCCGGGCCTTGCCGGTGCCGCAGACCTCGGCGAAGCTGATATTGCCGTGACCGAAATGCAGCTGGCACAGCTCGTCCAGGCCATGGCCGTGCGAGCCGCCGTCCAGCACGTAGGACAGCAGCATGGTGTCGTCCAGCGCCACCATCTCCAGACCCGACCCGGCCAGCACCTGCATGTCGTATTTGAGGTTATGGCCGACCTTCAGCACCGCCGGATCGGCTAGCAGCGGCCTTAGCCGCGCCAGCGCCGTGTCCAGCGGAATCAGCGTGGGAGCATCGGTGGCGGGACCGCCGCCGCCCAGGTCCAGCATGCCTTGGGCCTGGGGCGGGTTGTGCATCAGCGGGACGTAGCAGGCCGCGCCCGGCTCGATGGCCAGCGACACGCCCACCAGTTGGCAGCGCAGCGGGTCGAGGCCGGTGGTCTCGGTGTCGATGGCGACGATCCCGGCCTTGGTCGCGGCGGCGATCCAGCGGTCCAGCGCCTCGACGGTCGTCACCAGCTGGTAATCGGTCGCGGCCGCCACGGCGGCGGGCGGCGCGGCGGCGGGCGAGGCCTTGCCCACGAGGCGCGACATCAGCGAGCGGAAGCCCTGGGCGGCGCAGAATTCGGCCAGGGTCTGGGGATTGGTCGGCTTGACCGCCAGATCGGCCATGGGAACCGGCAGCGGCACGTCGTTTTTCAGCAACACCAACTGGCGCGAGACGCGGGCCAACTCGGCATTCTCCAGCAGGGTTTCCCGCCGTTTGGGCTGTTTGATTTCTCCGGCGCGGGCCAGCAGGGTGTCCAGGTCGCCGTATTCGAGGATCAACTGAGCCGCCGTCTTGACGCCGATGCCGGGCACGCCCGGCACATTGTCCGAGGCGTCGCCGCACAGGGCCTGAACGTCCACCACCTTGTCGGGCGGCACCCCGAACTTCTCGCGCACCTCGGCTTCGCCGATGACGCGGTTCTTCATGGGGTCGAACATCTCGACGCCGTCGCCCACCAGCTGCATCAGATCCTTGTCCGAGGACACGATGGTGACCCTGGCGCCCTCTGCCACCGCCGCGCGGGCATAGGTGGCGATCAGGTCGTCGGCCTCGAAGCCCTCCAGCTCGATACAACACACGTCAAAGGCCCGCGTCGCCTCGCGCACCAGCGGAAACTGGGGCACCAGCTCTTCCGGGGCGGGGGGACGGTGGGCCTTGTATTCGGGATAGATCGCGGTGCGAAAGGTCTGGCGCGACGTGTCGAACACCACCGCCACATGGTCGGCATCGGTCTCGGACAGCAGCTTCATCAGCATGGAGGTGAAGCCATAGACGGCGTTCACCGGCGTGCCGTCCGGCCGCGTCATGGGCGGCAGACCGTGGAAGGCGCGGAAGATGAAGCCCGAACCGTCGACCAGATAAACGTGGCGAGGCGCGGTCATCTCACCGCGCCTCGTGGCGCGAAAGCCAAGCATGCGGATGCATGCGCCCGGCGATTGAGGGTTATCACGATTAGTGATGACCGACCTTGGCGCCTGCCGCCAGCACATAGGTGCGCGAGCAATAGGGGCAGACGATCTCGCCATGGGCGGTCAGGTCCAGGTAGACGCGCGGATGGCCCAGGCCCTCGGCGGCATTGCCCTCGCAGGCGACCTTGCCGGTGCTGACGGTGATGGTTTCGACCCCAGACTTGGAAACGGTGGCGGCAGTCATGCGATGGTGCTCCGTTGACCTGTGTGACGGCCGGATGATACCCATTGACGATCATGGTTCAATCAATCTCTCACGCCATCCCCGATCTTGCCGTCGAAACCGACGGATTGGTCAAGGTTTATCACGGTCGCGGCCCGGCGAAGCGGGCGCTGGACGGGGTGTCGCTATCGGTGCCGCGTGGCTCGTTCTTTGGCCTGCTGGGGCCGAACGGGGCGGGCAAGAGCACCCTTATCAACATTCTGGCCGGTTTGGTGGTCAAGACCGCCGGCACCGCCCGCATCTGGGGTCGCGACATCGACCAGGACGGGCGCGGGGCCAAGGCCGCCATCGGCGTGGTGCCGCAGGAGCTGAATCTCGATCCCTTTTTCACGCCGCTGGAGCTGCTGGACGTCCAGGCCGGCATGTACGGCGTGCCCAAGGCCGAGCGCCGCACCATGGACATTCTGGAGGCGGTGGGGCTGGCCGACAAGGCCGGAGCCTATGCACGGACCCTGTCGGGCGGCATGCGCCGTCGCCTGCTGGTGGCCAAGGCCATGGTGCATGCGCCGCCGGTGCTGGTGCTGGACGAGCCCACCGCCGGGGTCGATATCGAGCTGCGCCAGCAGCTCTGGGCCTTCGTGCGCGAGTTGAACGCGCGCGGCACCACCATCTTGCTGACCACCCACTACCTGGAAGAGGCGGAGCAGTTGTGCGACCGCATCGCCATCATCAATCACGGCAAGCTGGTGGCCTGCGACACCACCGGCAACCTGCTCAAGCGCATCGACGGCAAGGCGCTGACCATCACCGTTGACCGCGACCTGACCGAGGTTCCGGCGGCGCTGGCGCCGTTCGCCCCGGAGTTGCGGCCCGAGCGGCGGATCGTGGTGCGCTATCGCCCCTCGGCCATGCCGATCAGCCGGATTCTCGACGCCTTCGCCGCCGCCGGGCTGGTCATCATGGATCTGTCCACCGAGGAGACCGATCTGGAGGACATCTTCCTCCAACTGACCTCGTCGAAGATTGCCAGCCATGGCGGTGAAGGCTAATCTGTCGGCTCCTTAGGAATTGTTCACTCCCATGTCGGACACTTGGCAAAAAGCGATGAAGGTGGGGATCGAGGTGGTCGATGACGACCACCGCCAGCTCTTCGCCCTGATCCAGGAATTCAACGCCGCCGCCCAGGCCCAGGGCGGCGCGGTCGATGCCGGGCAGATGGCGGCGATCTTGACGCGGCTGGACGCCTATGTGAAGGGCCACTTCGCGCGGGAAGAGCTGTTGCAGGTCGAGGCCGGCTATGACGGCTATGAGGAGAACAAGCGCCAGCATGACGAGCTGACCCACACCCTGGCGGTGTTCATCGAAAAATTTCAAAGCGGCGGGGCGGGCGAGGCCAAGGCGGCGACCGAAAAGATGCAGGCCTTCCTCGGCGTCTGGCTGAGTCAGCATATCCTGAAGACCGATATGAAGATGCGGGGGCGGATTCTGCCCTGGGCGGGATGAGGCGGGGACTGGCCGTCATCCTGCTTGTCCTGGTGTCGGGTTGCGCCGCCCAGCTTTATCCGAGGGGGCCGATTTCCATGGAACCCGCCATCGAGCAAGACCATTGGCGCGCCGCCGACGGCGTCCGGCTGCCGCTGCGGTCCTGGTTGCCCTCGGGCCGCCCCAAGGCGGTAATCCTGGCCCTGCACGGCATGAACGACTATTCCAACGCCTTCGACGCCCCCGGTCGGGCGCTGGCGGCCCAGGGGGTCGCCACCTATGCCTATGACCAGCGCGGCTTTGGCGGCGGTCCTCATCCCGGCTTTTGGTCCAGCGCCGCCGCCATGGCCGACGACCTGTGCGTTGCCGCCGCGTTGTTGCGCGAACGCCATCCGGAAGCGCCGCTCTATGTCCTGGGCGAGAGCATGGGGGGCGCCGTCGCCCTGGTCGCCGCCGCCGCCCAGCCGCCACCCGCCGTCTCCGGGCTGATCTTGTCGGCCCCGGCGGTGTGGGGGCGCTCGACCATGGGCTTCTTCCAGCATACCGCCCTGTGGCTGGCCTATCGGGTCGCTCCGGGCTGGACGCTGAGCGGGGGCGGCCTCAAGATCCAGCCTTCCGACAATATGGAGATGCTGCGCGCCCTGTCGCGCGATCCGCTGGTGATCAAGGCCACCCGCGTCGACGCCATCCACGGCATGGTGGACCTGATGGACGCGGCCCAGCTGGCCAGCGCCGATGTCGAACTGCCGACCCTGCTGCTTTATGGCGAAAAGGACGAGATCATTCCGCCGGCCCCCACCTGGGCCGCCATCCGCCGCCTGCCGCATCTGGGCGACGGCCAGCGGGTGGCGCTGTACGCCGATGGCTGGCACATGCTGTTGCGCGATCTTCAGGCGCGGGTGGTGGTGGACGACATCGTCGCCTGGATCGAAGCGCCCAAGGCCCCCCTGCCGTCGGGAGCCGACCTCCGGGCGGAGGCCCGGCTTGCTGCCGAGATACAATGACGAACGGTGCCGGCCGTGTCATACTTCGCAGGTGCAACCAAGGCGGAGATCCCATGCCGGCCCCCAAGCAGTTTCCGGTGATTGCGATTCTGGCACTCCTGGCGTCCGGCGACGCCTGGGCCGATCCGCGCGCCGTCGCGGCCCTGGGTCTGCAACTGCCCCTGCCGGGAGCCACCTTCGACGACGTGCGCGAAATCAAGCTGGCGGACGGGCAAAGGCTGGTCTGCGACAGCGACGCCGACAAGCCCAAGCTGGTCAATCCCAGCCTGCTGGAGCTTCAGTCCGCCCGTGGCCCCACCCGCGTTCGCCGCTGCTCGGTCTTTCAGCCGGGCGGCGGCGATGTTTGGGTGCCGGGCATGGTGCCGAGTCTGGCCGGACCGGCGCGGCTGTGGCTGACTTTCGTGGAACAGGGAATCGGCGGACGGTTCCGCCTCGCCCAGTTCAGCCTGTGGGCCAAGCGGGATAACGGCTGGGACAAGGTGGCGAAATCCATGGAAGCCATCATGGGCGCCAGCACCGCCGGCACTGACCGTTTCCTGACCTGGCAGGACGATCAGCATGAAACCATGATGTTCATCGACGAGAAATATCCCGACGAGTTCGCCGTCGCCATCGGCGACCTGCGGCTGCGTCGCTTGTTGAAATCCCCCGGAACCTCCAGCCGTCCCGAGTAAAGCCCATGCGTCAGATTTCGCTTTTCGCCACCGCGATGCTGGTGATGGCTGCCCTCGCCGCAGTTGGGGAACCGGCCGCGGCCCAGTCGTCGGCAAGGCCCTACGATATCGGACTGGCGCAGATCGGGATGCGGCTCAATCAGTTGCGCTTCGCCGCCTGGCCCCCCGACACCAAACTGGTCTGCTCGCAAGATCAGGACAAGCCGCCGGGGGCCGAGCATGCGCCGCTGGGACTGCCGGGGGCCATGATGACCGCCAGGGTGGTTCGCTGCGCCCTGTTCAACGAGGTCGCCAAGGATCGCTGGGTCTTGCGTCAGGTGCCGCTGGCCGGAACTCTGACCGAGTTCTGGTTCATGGCCATCGAGGACGAGGCCGGTAGCGAGCGGATCTTTCAGATGACCGCCCGCCAGCCGCGCGAAGCGTTCGACAAGACCGCCGCCGCTCTGACCGAGCGGTGGGGCGCGCCGGCCCAAAAGTCGCCGCACTTCATCCGCTGGGTGTCGGGCTCGGTCGAGGCCCAGATGGCCGACGACAACGAAGGCACCGTGATCTTCCTGTTCGACAACAAGCTGCATCAACTGCTGGAATCTCGCATACCCAAGGGTAAGCCCAAGAAGCGAGACTGATCCCACCCGGTGGGGATATTGACCGGCTTGACGGGCTTGCCTTGGTAGCCTATGAAGCAGGTTAATTTTGCGAAGCATTCGCAGCAGTGGCGAGTGACCACCGCGCGGGGGAGAATTTCGGCATGAGCATGACCTGTATCGCGTCGCATGTGCCCGGCCGCCTGAGGCTGCGGCATCCCCGTCTGCGCTCGGCAGTGCGCAATGCCGAGTTCGTGACGGTGCTGGCCGGTTGGGATGGCGTGACGGCGGCCGAGGGCAACCCGGCCTGCGGCAGCATCGTGCTATGCTACGATCTCGCCCGGATGGCGCCTGCCGTGACTGAAGCCCGGATTGGCGCCATGTTCAGTGTGGATGAAGAGGCTTCCTCCGAAGAGGGGCTGTCCCTGTGGAGTCTCAACCGTCCGGCCAAGATCGGCATGCTGACCGCCCTGGCGGGAACGCTGATCGCCCTGTCGGTGGGCAAGAAGCTGCACGCGGTGTTCGGGGCCGTGCATGTGGCCTTCCTGCTGGTTCACCTCGCCAATCATCGCAAGAAGATATTGCAGTAATTCCGCGCTTTGGCCGCAGATAGGGACTCTCTCATTGAATACCATCGAAGGTCTCTGGCGGTTCGCCCGGCAGGCGCGAATCGCCCACCATATTCCTGGCCGGGTCCGCCTCAAGTTGGAGGGCAAGGCCGATGGCGCGGCGGCGGATGTGCGGCATTTCGTCGATGCCGCATCACGGACCTCGGGAATCCGCTCGGTCAACGTCAACCTTTTGGCCCGCTCTTGCGTGGTGGAGTACGACACCGCCCTTATCTCCCCCTCCGCCTGGCAAGATATTGTCGACGGAACGCGCTCTCCCCATGCGGAACAGTTGCTGCGGTCCCTGGCCCACGCCTGATCCCCCCATTGAAAGGTAACGCCATGCATCCTTTGCTCACCTTCGCCTCGGGACTGGTCGCCGGCATTGTCGGCATCCGGCTGCTGAAGAAGGCCCCGCCCCTGGAATTGGAAGGAATCGGCGGCAAGGCTCGTCAGGGCTTGACCCAGGCGCAGGCCAGTCTGCGCGACGCGACCGTCTCCGGTCTGACGGCCATCGAGACATCCTCGGCCAATCTGCGGGCCAAACTGACTCCCGCCGCCGCCGATCCCGTCACGACGGCCAAGCCCGTCCGTGTCCGCAAGCCGGCTGCCCGCAAAGCCAAGGCCGCCCCGACGGCTGACGGCGGAACCGCCCCGTGAAGCGCAAGCGGCGCGGCGGCAAGGCTGCGGCGGCTTCCACCGCCGAAGTGTTCCTGCGCGGCTTCATCGCTACGGCGTTGTTGTCGGCCTTGCAGGATCGCGCCGCGGCAAGCACTCCGCCCCCCTGGCGGAAGATCTTCCGCCACGGCATCCAGGGCGGCGCGGCCCTGGCCGCCGGCACCAAGGCGGCCGAGGCGATCGGACGCCGCGACTACCGCACCGGCGTCACGGCCGTGATCGTCGCCGCAGCCGCCATCGTGACGGCCGAAACCGCATTGCAGATCCCCCACACTCAGGAGAACCCCCTTGGCCAAGAAGAAGCGTAAAAAGGCGAAAAACGGCAAGCGCAACGACAATTGGAGCGCCACTCCCGCTCGGGGCGACGGCCAGGGCGGCATGTTGAGCGGCCTGACCCGCCTGCTGCCCGGCCAGCCGTCCGAACAGTTCCTGGTGGGCGCCCTGATCGGCGCCGCCGTCACCTATGTCCTGGCCGACGAGGCGCTGCGCGGCAAGCTGATCCGCTCGGGTCTCAAGCTGTATTCCGAACTGGCGGGAGGGTTGGCCGAGATGAAGGAACAGGCCGCCGATATCCAGGCGGAACTGGCGGCCGGGCAAGGCTGATGACCGAGCCTTGGCTGGCGGCGGTGGAAATCGTCCACCGCCTGCCTGGACGGGTCCGGCTGCGCTATCGCTTTCCGCGTGGGATGGCGGCCGATATCGGTGATCTGGAGCGTCTGACCGCCGGCCTTTCCGGCGTCACATCGGCGCGGGCCAATGCCTGCGCCCATTCGCTGGTGGTGGCCTTCGACCCCGCCGCCACCGACGCCGAGTCCGTGCGGGACAGGCTGTCCCTGCTGACGCAGCCATCCGGAACGAAGCCGGCGCGGCGATGCGATCGCGGGCCGGTGACCGCCGCCCTGGTCACCTTGTTGGGCACCGGCTTGTTGCCGGCGCCGTTGCGGCTGCCGGTCTCGCTGGCCGGCGCCTTGCCGCTGCTGCGCCATGCCTTGGCCGATTACCGCCAAAGCGGTGTGACCTCGCATGTGCTGGAAGGCATGGCGGTCGCCATTTCGCTCGGCCGGTCCGACCATACCGCCGCCAACACCACCACCTTCATGCTGGCGTTGGGCGAGTACATGGAAGATTCCATCGCCCGTCGCTCCGACGAATTGCTGAAACATCTGCTGCGCCCGGCCAGCGACGAGGTCTGGGTGTTGCGCGACGGGGTCGAGATGCTGGAACCCGTCATCGCCGTGGCGGTGGGCGATACGGTGATCATCGCCACCGGCTCGGTCGTCCCGGTAGACGGTACCGTGCTGAGTGGCGAAGCCACCGTCAATGAGGCCGCCATGACCGGCGAAAGCATTTCGGTGGTCAAGACCCGGGGCTCATCGGTGCTGTCCGGCACCCTGGTGGAGGAAGGCCGCCTCGCCGTTTACGCCGAACAGGTGGGAAACAGCACGGCGGCGGCGCGCATCGCCGATTACGTCGAACAATCCCTGGTCGCCAAGAGCGAGGCGCAGTTGGAGGCGTCGCGGCTGGCCGACCGGCTGGTGCCCACCGTGCTGAAACTGGCCGGGGGCTCCTTCCTGCTGTCCGGCGACTGGCGCCGCGCCGCCTCGGTTCTACAGGCCGATTATTCCTGCGCCCTGAAGCTGGCCACACCGGTCGCCTTCAAATCGGCGATGTTCGCGGCCGGGCAGGCTGGAATCCTGGTCAAGGGCGCCATGGCGCTGGAACGTCTGGCCCAAGCCGACACCTTCGTCTTCGACAAGACCGGCACACTGACCACCGGCATGTTGGAGGTCACCGACGCCATCACCTTCGACACCCAGTACAGCCCCGAAGACCTGATCTGTCTGGCGGCCTCGGTGGAGGAGCACTACTTTCACCCGCTGGCCATGGCGGTGGTCAACGCGGCGCGAGCCACACACAACCGCCATTTCGACCATCAGGAGGTGCAGTTCATCGTTGCCCACGGCGTGGCCAGCGTGGTGGACGGCAAGCGGATCGTGGTGGGATCGCGCCATTTCATCGAGGAAGACGAGGCTATCGACACCTCGGAGCACAAGGACGAGATCGACCGCCTGTACCGCGAGGGCAAGACCCTGCTATTCATCGGTTTCGGCGGCCGGCTGCTGGGATTGCTCGCCCTCAAGGACAGCATTCGCCCGACCAGCGCGGCCACTATCCGCAGGCTGCGCGAGCTGGGGGCGCGGCGCATCCTGATGCTGACCGGCGACCATCGTGACCGGGCGGAGGAGCTATCCGCCATTCTGGGTCTGGATGGCTTTCACGCCGAGCTGATGCCCGAGGACAAGGCCCGCATCATCGAGGAAATGAGCGCCCAAGGGGCACGGATCGCCTTTATCGGCGACGGCGTCAACGACGCCCCCGCCTTGGCCGGAGCCCATGTGGGCATCGCCATGCAAAAGGGTGCCGACATCGCCCGCCTGACCGCCGATATCGCCCTGCTGGAAGACGAGGTCGAGCGGGTGGCCGATGCCAAGGAAGCGGCCAATGCGGTGATGGGCCTGATCAAGACCAACTACCGGGCGACGGTCGGCCTCAACACCGCCATTCTGGGGGCGGCGGCCCTGGGTCTGCTGTCGCCCATCGCCACCTCGGTGCTGCACAACGGCGCCACCATCGGCATCTTGCTCAACGCGCTGAGACGACGGCGGCAGGGCGCTGCCTGAACCCGTCCCCGATTATTACTCGGCGACGCTGGCCAGGGCGCGGATGAAGGCCCCCATTCCCGAATGACGGATCGGAACAAAGGGTTTTTCCCAACGGCGGCACAGCCGCTTGACCTCGTCATGGGCCGAGTGGCTGACGCAGTCGACCGGAAACATCACGGCGTCGGCGCGACCGAACAATCCGTGCAGCTTGGTTATGCTTTCTTCGAACCCACCGTCATGATGGGTGAAGGTGCCGTTGCACTCCTCCACCAGCCGCCGGAAATGGGGGAGATGCTGGCTGCGGCCACCGACGAACAGGATGCAGCGACCGCACAGATCGAGACTGGCGCATTCGGCCGAGCATCCCCCCACTCCGTCCTGGCTGCCGAGAAAGGCCGCCAGCCGTCCTTCCGAGGCGGCAAGATCACCCTTTAGCTCGTTATTATCCTGAAGTGCCTGGGCCAGCCGCAGGTCAAGATCGCGCATGACCATCATGGCCTGGCGCGCCTCGCCTTCCGCCGTCCGGCGCAATGCCAGCTCGTTCTTCAGGTCGCTCTGAAAGTCGAGGACCGCCCGGCGCAGGCGCTCCATTTCCTCGGCCGGCTGGGCGGCGAAGGCAAGCCGGCGGGTCTCGGCGATCTCGCAATCCAGTCTTTGCCGCAATTCTCGGATCACGGTGTTGCGCCTGGAAACTTCGCCTCTCAACCGTCCTTGCTGGCGGGCGATTCGGGCCTCCAATTCGGCCTTTTCCCGCTCCAGGGCATGAACCCGGCGCAGATCGGCCCGGCTGGCCGCCCCAACCTGATGCGACAGCATGTGAATATCGCCGAAGACCAGATTGCGCAGGGCGTCGGTGGCGTCGGGATGCGACAGCACCGCCCAGCAAGCGGCGGCGACCTCTCCCTTGGCCAGCATTTCCTGCCACAGCATCGTCAGGGCATCCTCACCCTCGACCTTGTCGAACCGCCGGACCATGGGGCCGTGCTTGCGATCCAGCAGCTTGTTCACCGCCTTGCCCACGACCCGTTCGCGCTTGACCAACAGGATCATGGCGGTGTGGACCTCGTGGTCGCTCGGCTTGGCCGAGTGCAGTTGCACCCCGAGCCTGGTGGCGGTCGCCTTCAACTCTCCCAGGGTCAGGCAGGTGCCGATGATGGTGCAGTGCCACTGACCGTCGATCTCCCACAGCTTGGTGCGACGGCGGGGAATGGCGGCGGCAGACGTCGGATGGAGACATTGATCGCACATGGCGGGATGGTCCTGCGGCGAAAGAGAATGGAGCGTCAGACGATATAGAGTGTAAATGCGACGCATTCTCAATAAATACCATCCCGTGCCAACCTGTCAAGACTCTCCGGAACCGGATCGCGGGAAAGGGCCTGTCGCTCGGGGGGCGGCGCTCCTTATGCCTTCTCCAGCTTCAGGGCCAGCGAATTGATGCAGTAGCGCAACCCCGTGGGGGCCGGGCCGTCGTCGAAGACGTGGCCGAGATGGGAGTCGCAGCGGGCGCACAGCACTTCGGTGCGGGTCATGCCGTGGGATATGTCCCGCTCGGCCTGAACCGCCCCGGCCGAGACCGGGGTGGAGAAGCTGGGCCAGCCGCAGCCGGCGTTGAATTTGGCGTCGGAGGCGAACAGCGCCTGACCGCAGGCGACGCAGACATAGGTTCCGGGCGTGGCGGTGGCGTCATAGGCGCCGCTGAACGGTCGCTCCGTCGCTTTTTGCCGGGTCACCGCGTATTGCTCCGGGGTCAACTGCCGCCGCCACTCGGCGTCGCTTTTCACCACCTTGTCCACCATGCCGGCCTCCTGTTTTCCTTGATATGGGGGGGCGGCCCAAAAGAAAAAGCGCGGCCTCTCGCGAGGCCGCGCCGATCCTTACCCGTCGGACCGAACCCGAAGGCTTAGTCTTCGTGGTGACGCTTGCGCTCGGACTTCTCGGCGTCGAGCTGGGCGGAGATGTCCTCGCCGGTGGCCTGATCCACCTGCTTCATGGACAGCTTCACCTTGCCGCGATCGTCGAAGCCCAGAACCTTGACCTTGACCGCATCGCCTTGCTTGAGCACATCGGCGACCTTGGCCACCCGCTCGCGCGACAGTTCGGAGATGTGGACCAGACCATCGCGTGAGCCCAGGAAGTTCACGAAAGCGCCGAAATCGACGACCTTCACGACCTTGCCGTTATAGACCACGCCCAGCTCCGGCTCGGCGACGATGCCGCGGATCCAGTCGATGGCGCGCTGGGCGGCATCGCTGTCCACCGAGGCGACCTTGATGGTGCCGTCGTCGTCGATGTCGATCTTGGCGCCGGTCTGCTCGCAGATCTCGCGGATGACCTTGCCGCCGGTGCCGATCACTTCACGGATCTTTTCCTTGGGGATGCTCATGGTGGTGATGCGGGGCGCGTTGCCCGACACCGAGTCACGGGCATGGTCGAGACCCTTGTTCATCTCGCCCAGGATATGAATACGGCCATCCTTGGCCTGATTCAGGGCGATCTTCATGATCTCCTCGGTGATCGAGGTGATCTTGATGTCCATCTGGAGCGCGGTGACGCCATCGACGGTGCCGGCCACCTTGAAGTCCATGTCGCCGAGGTGATCCTCGTCGCCCAGGATGTCGGACAGAACCGCGAAGTCGCCGCCTTCCTTGATCAGGCCCATGGCGATGCCCGCCACCGGCTTGGGCAGGGGCACACCGGCGTCCATCATGGCCAGCGAGGCGCCGCACACGGACGCCATCGAGGACGAGCCGTTGGACTCGGTGATCTCGGAGACGATGCGGATGGTGTAGGGGAACGACGCCTTGTCCGGCAGACAGGGACGGATGGCGCGCCAAGCCAGCTTGCCATGACCGATCTCGCGACGGCCGGGCGAACCCATGCGGCCGGCTTCACCCACCGAGTAGGGAGGGAAGTTGTAATGCAGCATGAAGTGCTCGCGGTACTCGCCCGCCAGCTGGTCGATGATCTGCTCGTCCTGGCCGGTGCCGAGGGTGGCGACCACCATGGCCTGGGTCTCGCCACGGGTGAACAGGGCGGAGCCATGGGCGCGGGGCAGCAGGCCGGCGGTGACCTCGATGGCGCGAACCGTCTTGGTGTCGCGGCCGTCGATGCGAACGCCGGTCTTCAGGATGTTGCCGCGCACGACGTCGGATTCCAGGCCCTTGAGGATGCCGGGAGCGACGGCCAGCTCGGCCGCCTCGGTCAGGGTCGCCAGCGCCTTCTTCTTGATGTCGCCGACGGCGACATAGCGGTCCTGCTTCTTGACGATCTTATAGGCCTCGGCCAGCGCGGCGGGGATGCCTGCGTCGACGAGCTTGGCGCGGACCACGGCGACCTCGGCCGGGGCCTCGGGAAGACTCCAGGGTTCCTTGGCGCACATCTCGGCCAGTTCGATGATGGCCTGGATGACCGGCTGGAACGACTGGTGACCAAAGGTCACGGCGCCCAGCATGACTTCTTCCGACAGCTGACGCGCCTCGGACTCGACCATCAGCACGCCTTCGACGGTGCCGGCGACGACCAGATCGAGGTCGCTGCCCTTGATGTCGGCGACCAGCGGGTTCAAGACATAGGCGCCGTTGACGTAACCGACGCGAGCCGCACCCACCGGACCCATGAAGGGCAGGCCGGACAGGGTCAGGGCGGCGGAGGTGCCGACCAGGGCGACGATGTCGGGGTCGTTTTCGAGATCGTGGCTCAGCACGGTGCAGACCACCTGGACTTCGTTACGGAAGCCATCGGCGAACAGCGGGCGGATCGGGCGGTCGATCAGGCGGGAGACCAGGGTCTCCTTCTCGGACGGACGGCCTTCGCGCTTGAAGAAGCCACCAGGGATCTTGCCGGCGGCGAACGCCTTTTCCTGGTAGTTCACGGTCAGCGGGAAGAAGTCGATTCCGGGGCGCTGGCTCTTGACGCCGACCACGGTGCACAGCACGGTGGTGTCGCCATAGGTGGCCATCACGGCGCCATCGGCCTGACGGGCGACCTTGCCGGTTTCCAGAACCAGCTTGCGGCCGCCCCAGGTGATTTCCTTGCGGAATACGTTGAACATCGACATTACAGACAAATCCTTTTCCTTAGGACCACCGCCGGATTGCGGGCGGTCCCGACGTCATAAATCACAAATGCGGCAACCCGCGTGAAGCCATCCCCACGCGGGCACCGTCCAGGCCGACGTCCGGCCGTTTTCTTGCAAAGCCCATCAAGCGCCGGGCGGACGGCGTCATTGGCCGCGCCCCCGTCGCAAGATTCACGCCCCGCTTACTTGCGGAGGCCGAGGCGGGCAATAAGCCCCTCGTAGCGCTTCGGGTCCTTGCCCTTCATGTAGTCCAGCATGCGACGACGCTGGCCGACCATGATCAGCAGGCCGCGACGCGAATGGAAATCCTTCTTGTGCTCTTTCATGTGCTCGGTGAGGTTCCGAATACGCTCCGACAGAATGGCGACCTGGACTTCCGGCGAACCGGTATCGTTTTCCTTGGTCGAGAATTCTTTCACCAGTTCCTGGGTACGTTCAGGCGTGATCGACATCGTATACTCCTTCATCGTTTGTGAGGTTCAGCACACGCACCGCGCGGATTTCGCCGCCTTCGATACGGGCCAACGCCACCATCCGCTTACCGTCCATGGCCCGGCATACACTGCCTTGCTCGAACTTGGCCTGCGGAAACCGGGAAGCCACGTGCAACAAAGACACGGGGCCGCCGTTTTGGAGGCGGCGGGCCTCCGCTTCCGTCAGGGCCAGGGCCGGGATGTCGTCCAGCGCGGTCTCGACGGGCAGCAAATAGGCCCGAGGGCCGGGACCTTGCCCCAGCTCTCGCAGAGATTCAAGGGAAATCGCGTCTTGCTCGCGAAACGGGCCGCAGGCGGTGCGCCGCAACACCACCACATGGCCGACCGTGCCCAGGGTGTGGGCCAGATCGCGGGCCAGCGAGCGGATATAGGTACCCTTGCCGGACACCGTCTCGAAATCGGCGTGGTCGGAATCGGGCATGTCCAGCAGGGTGAAGCCGTCGATGCGGACGATACGGGACTTCAACGTGACCGTCTCGCCGGCGCGGGCCAGGTCATAGGCGCGTTCACCGTCGACCTTGATCGCCGAAAAGGCCGGCGGCACCTGCTCGATCTCGCCCATGAAGCCGGTCAGGGCCGCCTCGATGGCGGCGCGGTCGGGACGGATGTCGGAGGTCTCCACCACCGTGCCTTCACGATCGTCGGTGGTGGTGGCCTCGCCCCAGCGGACGCGCCAGCGATAGGTCTTGGCCCCGTCCATCACATAGGACACCGTCTTGGTCGCCTCGCCCAAGGCGATGGGCAGCACCCCGGTGGCCAGCGGGTCGAGCGTGCCGCCATGCCCGACCTTGGCCGCGCCCAGGATGCCCCGCACCTTGCCGACCACCTGGGCCGAACTGAGCCCCAGCGGCTTGTCGATGGCCAGCCAGCCGTGGATGGGAGTGCCTTTCCGCTTACGGGCCATGGGAGCGCCTTCGATTGAGTGAGCCGCCCCTACGCGCCGTCCTCGGCGTCGGAGGGAAATTCGTCCGCGGCCTGGGCCTCGATGTCGCGGCGGACTTCGGGGCTGCGCAGCAGGGCGTCGATGCGGCTGGCCTCATCGAAGGTGGCGTCGGACTGGAAGTACAGGTCGGGCACGGCGCGCAATTGCACGGCGCGGCTGATCTCATGGCGCAGGAAGGCCTTGGCCCGCTTCAATCCCGCCAGGATCGGCGCGATGTCGCCGCCGCCCAGCGGCACCACGAACACGGTGGCGTTGCGTAGGTCGGGGCCGACACGGACCTCGGTCACGGTGATCAGGCGGCCTTGCAGATCGGGGTCGCGGAACTCGCCGCGCTCGATCACATTAGCGATGGCGTGGCGCAGTTCCTCGCCGACCCTCAGCTGACGCTGAGTCGGGGGCTTGTTCCCTCTGGGCATGACTTCCTCCGAGGTTGGCCGAAGAACGGCGCGGATCGTCCCTTACAGGACGCCCGCCACCTCCTCGATCTCGAAGCACTCGATGACGTCGCCGGCACGAATGTCTTCGTAATTGGTGAAGGACATGCCGCACTCATAGCCTTCGCGCACTTCCTTGACGTCGTCCTTGAAGCGCTTGAGCTGGGCCAGATCGCCAGTGTGGATGACCACGTCGTCACGCAGCAGGCGCACCTTGGAGCCGCGCTTGACGGTGCCTTCGGTGATCATACAGCCTGCGACCTTGCCATGCTTGGTGATGTTGAACACCTCGCGGATGTTGGCGTAGCCCAGGAAGCGTTCCCGCAGCGTCGGCGCCAGCATGCCGGACAGCATCTTCTTCAGGTCGTCGGTGACGTCGTAAATGATCGAATAGTAGTTGATATCGACGCCGTCGCGACGCGACAGCTCGCGCGCCTGGGGATTGGCGCGGACATTGAAGCCGATGATCAGGCCGCCGGTGGCGCGGGCCAGGGTCACGTCGGACTCGTTGACGCCGCCGACGGCTGCGTGCAGAACCCGAACCTTGACGCTGTCATTGCCGATCTTCTCGACCGCCGAGGTGATCGCCTCGACCGAGCCCTGGACATCGCCCTTGATAACCACGGGCAGTTCCTTGGCGACGCCGGATTTGATGTCGGTGAACATCTGCTCCAGCGTGCCGCGCTGACCCAGCTTGGCCTTGGCCTCGCGGTCGACGCGCTGACGGTAGCTGGCGATTTCGCGGGCGCGGCCCTCATCCTCGACGGTGGTGAAATCGTCGCCGGCAGAGGGCGTGCCCTGCAAGCCGAGGACTTCGACCGGGCTGGACGGGCCGGCTTCCTTGATGGTGTTGCCATGATCGTCGACCAGGGCGCGGACCCGGCCCCATTCGGCGCCGGCGACGAAGACGTCGCCCACCCTCAGGGTGCCCTTCTGGACCAGCACGGTCGCCACCGAGCCGCGACCCTTTTCCATCTTGGCCTCGATCACGACGCCCTGGGCGGCGCGGTCGGGATTGGCCTTGAGGTCGAGGATTTCGGCCTGGAGGAGGATGGCTTCCTCAAGCTTTTCCAGGTTGATGCGCTTCTTGGCCGAGACCTCGATGGCGAGCACGTCGCCGCCCAGATCCTCGGTCACCAGTTCGTGCTGCAACAGGCCCTGGCGGACCTTGGTGCTGTCGGAACCCGGCTTGTCGATCTTGTTGATGGCGACGATGATCGGCACCTGCGCCGCGCGGGCGTGGCGGATCGCCTCGACCGTCTGCGGCATGATACCGTCATCGGCGGCGACCACCAGCACGACGATGTCGGTCACCTTGGCGCCACGAGCCCGCATGGCGGTGAACGCCTCGTGACCGGGGGTGTCGATGAAGGTGATCTTGCCGCCGGTGCTCATGGTCACCTGATAGGCGCCAATGTGCTGGGTGATACCGCCAGCCTCGCCCGATACCACGTCGGTCTCGCGCAACGCGTCCAGCAAGGAGGTCTTGCCGTGATCCACATGGCCCATGATGGTGACCACCGGCGGACGCGACATCAGATGCTCGTCGGCGTCGGCCGCGCCTTCCAGGCCGACCAGGACGTCGGCCTCGGACACGCGCTTGGTGTTGTGGCCGAACTCGGCGACCACCAGCTCGGCGGTGTCGGCGTCGATGTTCTGGTTGATATTGGCCATGACGCCCATGCGCATCAGGCTCTTGATCACGTCAGCGCCACGCACGGCCATGCGGTTGGCCAGTTCCTGGACCGTGATGGTCTCGGGAATGACGACCTCGCGAATGACCTTCTCCGAGCCCTTTTGCATGTGCTTCAGGCGCTCGCGCTCACGGGCGCGCTTGACGGCGGCCAGGGAACGGCCGCGCTCGGAGCGGTCGTCATCGGTCAGGGCGTCGGTGATGGTCAGCTTGCCGGTGCGGCGGCGCGGCTCGGTCCGCTTGACCGGGGCCGGTTTGTGGGCGGCGGCGCGCTTCTTGGCGCGCTCCTCCTCTTCGTCTTCCTCGTCGGTACGCGGCTTGGGCACCACGGCCCCGGCAGCCGGGACAACGGCCGCGGCGGGAGCGGCGCCGGCGACGGCGGGAGCGGCGGCGACAGGGGCGACGGCGGCGGGAGCAGCTGCCGCGACGGGGGCGGGCTCTTCGACCACGACGGGCTCGGCGGCGCGACGGGCGGCCTCCTCGGCGGCGCGAACGGCGGCCTCTTCCTCGGTCCGGCGGCGGGCGTCCTCTTCAAGGGCGAAGCGGGCGGCGGCTTCTTCGGCGCGGCGTCGGGCCTCTTCCTCGGCCCGCTGGGCGTCGGCCAGGACCCGTGCACGAGTGCTTTTCTCGTGATTGGTCAGGTCATGGGCGCTGACGGCGCGGGCCGCGGCCTCGACCTTGGCGACTGCTGCGGCCAGATCGGCTTCGGCGGCGGAATGAACGCCGTCCTTGACCTCATGCATGGAGCCGCCGGCACTGGTGAAGGTTCGCTTCTTGCGGACCTCGACAGTCACGGCCTTTGACCGGCCATGGGAGAAGCTCTGACGGACCTGACCGGTCTCGACAGTCTTCTTCAGCTCCAGCTTGCCCGGCTGGGACAGCTTCAGCGGGGTCTTACGCTCTTGATCCTTGGAATCATCGCTCATGTAGGACTTCGTCTCTCACGCGGCCAGAATAGCGGCTGAAATGCCGCCGAAAAACCCCAATAGAATTCACACCGTCCCGGCGGGCTCGCCGGGTCTGCCGTCTCGGAATCCCGCCAGCTGACGGGTCTCCTCGATCAGGCGGCGGGCCAGCTTGCCCGGGGACAAACAAACATGCACGGCCGCGTCACGGCCAAAAACGGGGCCAAGTTCGGCACCGTCGAAGAGATCGATCACCGTCAGTCCGGCACCCAGGGCGCGGACCTTGTCGCGCCCGTCACGGGCTGCGTCGCGGGCTGCGAAGAGAAGGGCGGCGCGTCCGGACCGGACTTCGGCACACACCTTCTCGAACCCCATCACGGCCTGCCCGGCGCGGCGCGCCAGACCGATCGCATCCAGACACCGGCGGACCATCAAGGCCTCGATCCGGTCGGCCAGATCGGCCGGCACGGCGACTTGACGGCGCGCGGCCCTGGCGAACAACTTTTTTGCCACGGCCGTATTTACCACATCCCGGCTGGCGCTCAACCAGAATCCCCGTCCGGGCAGGACATGACCCAGGTCGGGAACAACGGTTCCATCCGGCGCGATGCCGAAACGCAGCAGCTCCGCCTTGGGACGAACGACACCGGTGACGATGCATCGCCGCTCCGGCCCCGTCTCCTCGGCCTCCGGCTCCTCGTCGTCGAGACCCGGCCCGTCCAAGTCATCCGGGGAGTCGCCCATGGCGTCCGTCCCGTTCAAACTCCTCAGCCCTCACCCTCGAACCAATGGGCGCGGGCCGCCATGATGACCGCGTTGGCCTCGTCCTCGGTCAAGCCGTCCTTGCCGAGGATGTCGGTCAGTTCGTCACCGGCCAGATCGCCGAGGTCGTCGAGAGTCTTGACCCCCTTATTGCCCAGCTTCACCAGCATGGACGGAGCCAGCCCGTCGAGGGCCGCCATTTCGTCGGAGACGCCCAGATCCTTGCGCATCTGGTCGTAGCGCTCGTCCTGCTCGGCCAGGAAGCCACGGGCGCGGCCCTGCAATTCCTCGGCGACGGTTTCGTCGAAGCCTTCGATGCCGGCGATGTCGTCCAGCGGCACATAGGCCACTTCCTCGACCGAGGAGAACCCTTCGGTCACCAGCAGATGGGCGATGACGTCGTCCACATCAAGCGCCTGGATGAACATGCCGGAGCGGGTGCGGAATTCCTCGGTGCGACGCTCGGACTCCTCGGCCTCGGTCATGATGTCGATGTTCCACTGGGTCAGCTGACTGGCCAGTCGGACATTCTGGCCGCGCCGGCCGATGGCCAGGCTCAGTTGATCGTCGGGAACGACCACCTCGATACGGCCGGCTTCCTCGTCCATCACCACCTTGGTGACCTCGGCCGGAGCCAGACCGTTCACCACGAAGGTGGCGATGTCGGGCGACCACTGGATGATGTCGATCTTCTCGCCCTGCAACTCGGCCACCACCGCCTGGACGCGCGAACCGCGCATGCCGACGCAGGCGCCGACCGGATCAATGGAGGAATCATGCGACAACACGGCGATCTTGGCGCGGGATCCGGGGTCGCGGGCGACCGCCTTGATCTCGATGATGCCGTCATAGATTTCCGGCACTTCCTGGGCGAACAGCTTGGCCATGAACGTGGGATGGGTGCGCGACAGGAAGATCTGCGGGCCGCGCGGCTCGGTGCGCACATCGCAGATATAGGCCCGGACGCGATCGCCGGTGCGGAAGGTCTCGCGCGGGATCAGCTCGTCGCGGCGCAGCAGCGCCTCGGCCCGGCCCAGATCGACGATGACGTTGCCGAACTCGACCCGCTTGACCAGGCCATTGCTGACCTCGCCGATGCGATCCTTGTATTCGTTGAACTGGCGCTGACGCTCGGCGTCGCGCACCTTCTGGACGATGACCTGCTTGGCGGTCTGCGCCGCGATGCGGCCGAAATCGATCGGCGGCAGCGGATCAATCAGGAAATCGCCGATAACGGCGTCGGGCTTCTTCTTCAGCACCTGCTTCAGGGTCTGCTGAGTCGCCTCGTTCTCGATCTCCTCGACCACTTCGATGTAGCGGGCGAGATGAATTTCGCCGGTCTTGCGATCGATATGGGCGCGAATATCATGCTCGTGGCCGTACTTGGAGCGACCGGCCTTCTGAATGGCCTGCTCCATGGCTTCGAGAACCTCGTCGCGGTCGATGCCCTTGTCGCGAGCGACGGCGTCGGCCACCTGGAGGAGTTCGGGGCGGGGAAGTGCTGCGATCCGTTCCATCTGTCTAATTCGTCCTCAGTCTTCTTCCTGGGCCGTCACGGTCGCGGCGATCAGTTCGTCATTAAGCACCAGCTTGGCGCCCCTGACATCCGCAAAGGGAATGGCAACCTCTCCGGTCTCGATGAGAAGGCGCACATTGCCCTCGTCGTCCAGTCCGAGCACCTTGCCCTTGAACCGCTTGCGTCCCTCGATCGGCTGGCTGGATTCCAGCTTTGCCTCGAAGCCGGCCCACTGCGCGAAATCCTTCGCCCGGGTCAGCGGCCGGTCGATGCCCGGAGAACTGACCTCAAGCGAGTAGGCCCCCGAGATGGGGTCCTCGACGTCAAGCAGGGCCGAGAGCGAGCGGCTGATGTCGGCGCAGTCTTCCACCGCCATCATCACGCCGTCCTTGCGATCCGCCATGATCTGGAGCGTGAGTCGTTGCTTGCCCTGCAACTGCACCCGTATCAACTCATAGCCCATGGCGTCGAGAGACGGCGCTATCAGGGCCTCCAAACGGTTTTGAAGATCCATACCCTGTCGCCTTGCGACCTATTGGTCCCTAAAAACGAAAAAAAGTGGGCCGAAGGCCCACCCTCACAATCCCGTCGAGCGGGTACGTAAGAATGTGTCTGTCCGTCACTATAGCCAAATCGTCCGCAGAGGCAAGACGCAATTCATAGTGGCCGCGACCCCGCCGCTGCCGAAGCCACTGCCGGCCAAGAAAGGGCGGGCTTGCGCTCGTGTCCAAATTCTTTCCCTGTCAGCACTACAGTCAACTCCTGCGCCATGGCAAAAATGCTGCGCCGCGGCGAAATATATAGCGCTTCATTCTAACCAAGACTGATGAACGGATTCACTCCAATCCATTTGGATATTACTTGACCGCCAAGCGGGGTAGAGCATATGCCGTCCATTCGGGTGGGGTGTGGCGGGGCGGTATCTTTTCATTGCCCAAGACTAACTACACCATCGTTTGAGGGCTGGATTCAGGCCGGACTCTGTGCAATATGATTTCCAGACTTCGCAGGCCTGGGCGCGATGGTTTAATCCGCGCCAGGGCTTGCCCGCCTAGACGTCGTGTCGGACCAAGTGGAGGAAATTATGACTGTTCGCGTTGGCATCAACGGCTTCGGCCGCATCGGTCGCATGGTGTTCCGCGCTGTGGCGAAGGAATTCCCGGAGATCGAGATCGTCGGCATCAATGACCTCCTCGAACCCGACTACCTCGCCTACATGCTGAAATACGACTCGGTGCACGGCCGCTTCGCCGGCGACGTCTCCGTCGAGGGCAGCAACCTGATCGTCAACGGCAAGACGATCCGTCTGACTGCCGTCAAGGACCCGACCGAACTGAAGTGGGACGAGGTCAAGGCCGACATCGTCATCGAGTCGACCGGCCTGTTCCTGTCGGCCGACGCCGCCGAAAAGCACCTGAAGGCCGGCGCCAAGAAGGTTCTGATGTCGGCTCCGTCCAAGGACGAGACCCCGATGTTCGTTTACGGCGTCAACCACGCCAAGTATGCCGGCGAGAAGATCGTCTCCGCCGCATCCTGCACCACCAACTGCCTGGCGCCCGTCGCCAAGGTGCTGCACGACAACTGGGGCATCAAGCGCGGCCTGATGAGCACCGTGCACGCAGCTACCGCCACCCAGAAGACCGTCGATGGCCCGTCCTCCAAGGATTGGCGCGGCGGCCGCGGCATCCTGGAAAACATCATTCCGTCCTCGACCGGCGCAGCCAAGGCCGTGGGCAAGGTTATTCCCGAGTTGAACAAGAAGCTGACCGGCATGGCCTTCCGGGTGCCGACCTCGGACGTCTCGGTGGTCGATCTGACCGTCGAGCTGCTCAAGGACGCCACCTACGAGGATATCTGCAAGGCCATGAAGGCCGCCTCGGAAGGCGAGATGAAGGGCGTGCTGGGCTATACCGACGAGAAGGTGGTCTCCACCGACTTCGTCGGCTGCAACCTGCCGTCGATCTTCGACGCCGAGGCCGGCATGGCGCTGGACAGCACCTTCGTCAAGGTCATCACCTGGTACGACAACGAGTACGGCTATACCTGCAACATGCTGCGTTTCCTCCAGCACGTCGCCAAGAACTGAGGCCGCCGCGCCCGATGAGAGCAAAACTCATCGGGCGCGAGTCCGTTGGCGCGCCCCATGGCGCGCAGCCAAGGGGGCGGATGGTCCCGCCCGGCGCTTGAGGGATACGATAACCGACGCGCGCTTCGGCGCGGAGTTGCGGCCAAGGGCCGGCGCGCCCCATGGCGCGCAGCCAAGGGACCGGATGGCCCCGCCCGGCGCTTGAGGGATACGATAACCGACGCGCGCTTCGGCTCGGAGTTGCGGCCAAGGGGCCGGCGCGTCCCGTGGCGCGCAGCCAAGGGGCCGGATGGCCCCGCCCGGCGCTTGAGGGACACGATAACCGACGCGCGCCTCGGCGCGGAGTTGCGGCCAAGGGCCGGCGCGCCCTGTGGCGCGCAGCCAAGGGGCCGGATGGCCCCGCCCGGCGCTTGAGGGACACTGACCAGAAAGGGACATCTCATGTTCAAGACCATCGACAAGCTTGACGTCAAGGGCAAGCGGGTGCTGGTGCGCGCCGATCTCAACGTTCCCGCCAAGGACGGCAAGATCACCGACACCACCCGCATCGACCGCTCGGCCGCCACGCTGACCGAGTTGGCCGCCAAGGGGGCCAAGGTGATCGTCTTGACGCATTTCGGCCGCCCCAAGGGCCGCGAGGAGAAGTACTCGCAAAAGCTTCTGGTCGAGCCGCTGGCCAAGGCGGTGGGCAAGCCGGTGGCCTGGGCGGATGACTGTATCGGCCCCGAGGCGGAAAAGCTGATCGCCGCCATGAAGGACGGCGACATCGCCCTGCTGGAAAATGTCCGCTTTCACCCCGAGGAAGAAAAAAACGACTTCGGCTTCGCCAAGGCCCTGTCCGGTCTGGGCGACGTTTATGTCAATGACGCCTTCTCCACCGCCCACCGCGCCCACGCCTCCACCGAGGGACTCGCCCATCTGCTGCCCGCCGCCGCCGGCCGTCTGATGCAGGCCGAACTGGAAGCCCTGGGCAAGGCGCTGGAGCATCCGGAAAAGCCGGTGGCCGCCATCGTCGGCGGCGCCAAGGTCTCCACCAAGCTGGAGCTGCTGGGAAATCTGGTCAGCCGGGTCGATTACCTGATCATCGGCGGCGGCATGGCCAACACCTTCCTGTTCGCCCAGGGCAAGCAGGTCGGCAAGTCGCTGTGCGAGAAGGAAATGGCCGACACCGCCCGCGAGATTCTGGCCAAGGCCAAGGCCGCTGGCTGTCATATCGTCTTGCCGGTGGACGCGGTGGTGGCCGGCGAGTTCGCCGAGAATGCCCCCAATCGGGTGGTCTCGGTCGAGTCCGTGCCCGAGGATATGATGATTCTCGACGCCGGCCCGGCCTCGGCCGAAACGGTGATCGACCGCTTGGGCGGCTGCAAGACCCTGGTGTGGAACGGCCCGTTCGGCGCCTTCGAGATCAAACCGTTCGACGCCGCCACCAACGCCGTCGCCCAGTGGGCGGCGGAGCGCACCAAACAGGGCAAGTTGCTGACCGTGGCCGGCGGCGGCGATACCGTCTCGGCCCTGGCCAAGGCGGGGGTGGAGGACAAGTTCTCCTACGTCTCCACCGCCGGCGGCGCCTTCCTGGAATGGCTGGAGGGCAAGGACCTGCCCGGCGTCGCCGCGCTGAAGATCATTCCCGCCAAGACCGGCGGCGGCTGCGGCTGCTCTTGCAGCCACTAAACAGGCTTTCGTGGACTCCGCCGCCCCCGTCAGGCCTTCGGCCCTGGTGGGGGCGGATGGGATTCGCGACTTTCTTTTCTAGGAAACCCCATGAAAGTTCACTTCATCGGTGCCGGGCCGGGTGCCCCCGACCTGATCACCGTGCGCGGCCTTCGGCTGATTCAGAGCTGCCCGGTGGTGCTGTACGCCGGCTCGCTGGTGCCGGCCGAGATCGTCGCCGAGGCCGCCGCCACGGCGCGGGTGATCGACACCGCGCCGCTGGACCTGGACCAGATCATCGCCGAGATCCAGACCGCCGCCGCCCTGGGCCAGGATGTCGCCCGCATTCATTCCGGCGATCCCTCGATCTACGGCGCCATCGCCGAGCAGATGCGCCGGCTGGATGGTTTGGGCATCGCCTATGACGTCACGCCGGGGGTGCCGGCTTTCGCCGCCGCCGCTGCCGCCCTGTCCACCGAACTGACCCTGCCCGACATCAGCCAGACGGTGATCCTGACCCGCACCTCGGTGCGCTCGTCCGCCATGCCCAATAACGAGGACCTGACCACCTTGGGCAAAAGCGGCGCCACCCTGGCCATTCACCTGTCGGTGACCAATCTGGCCCATGTGGTGAAGGAGCTGACCCCCCTTTACGGCGACGACTGTCCGGTGGTGGTGGCGTTTCGCGTCGGTTGGCCCGATCAGGCCTTCATTCGCGGCACCCTGGCTGATATCCGCGACAAGGTCAAAGCCGCCGGCCTGACCCGAACCGCCCTGATCCTGGTGGGCCGGGTTCTGGGAGAAGGGGCCGAATTCACCGATTCCAGGCTCTATGCCGCCGACCATACCCATGTGCTGCGACCGGGCAAGGCCTGATCGAAAAGTTGTAATCAGCGGCGATCTATATTGCTATTGAGGCTTAATGCTGTAAGATTTCCTCTTTCGGGAGGTGCGGCATGCAGATCGACTTCCATCACGCCGTCACATACGTGGTCGCTCGCTGGGCGGGCTTCCCCCATGCCGCCGCAGCCACCATCGCGCATGCCGCACAATATGTTGACGACGCCACCAACAATGGCCCGGTGCGATTCGCCGACGGCCGGTTGTATTATCGCACCGCCAGCGCCCACCGTATGCTGGACATGAAGAATCTCAGCGCCCAGCAGAATCACCTGGCCTGGGTTCCGTTCCACTTCCTGCCCAGCGGCGAGGGCGTCGGGATCGAGCGCCTTGTTTGCCGCCCCAACTCTGCCCTGGCCCGACACATGCTGGAGTGCTGCATCGACGATTCGTATGAAGACAAGTCGACGCGCAAACCATCCGCGCACGCCCTGTATCGTCTGGGCATCACCGCCCATGTCTATGCCGACACCTGGGCTCACCAGAATTTCGTCGGCATCGTCGACCCCATCAATCAGGTCAAGCGGCTGCGCACCGCCAATGATGAGCTGGACCCGAATCCATGGGACGCCGTGAAACAGATCCTGAGCCGCCTCTTCCGCCGCGAACTGCCCGCCCTCGGCCATGGTCAGGCCCTGACCGAGCCTGATCTGCCCTGGCTGAACTGGACCTATGTCAATGGCAGGGGCGAGACGATCAAACGCCGCAATCTTGACCTGTTCGTCGATGCCGCCGACCATCTGGCACAGTTTTTCCGTCGGTTTCGGGTTGCCGACGCAAAGGCGGAGGTCGCGGGTCTGTCGCCGGCTCAGAAAAGTCAGCTGCGCGCCCTGTTCGACGCCTTACGGGACCAAAATGGCGAACAGCGCCATGCCGCCTGGCTGGACGCCATCACCAAGGGTCGCATCCATGGCATCGCCCCGGTGCCGCTCGGTTATATCGCCAAGGGTCCGGGCTCGTGGAAAGATGCCGCCCTGGCCATCACCGAGGACGCTGAATCCTCCGAGGCGCGTCCGACCTACAGCGCCGCCTTCCTGGCCTCGGAATGGAAGATGTTCCACGACGCGGCGATGGACCATCTGAGGATGATGACCCGGCACATTTTCCCCCAATACGGCCTCGTGATTCCCTAGCCGATCCACGCCACCGCCGCCGCAACGCTGTCGACCGCGTCGCCCGAGGGCGGCGGGGGACGGCGGATCAACAGGACCGGCAGCCCCAGTTCGCGGGCGGCGACGATCTTGGCCTGGGTGGCGGCCCCGCCCGAGGCCTTGGTCACCAGCAGGTCGATGGCATGCCGACGCAGCAGCGCCAGTTCCGCCGCGATGGAGAAGGGGGGGCGGCCGGTGACGATATGACAACCGGCCAACGGCGGCGGCTGGTCTTTCAGCAGCCGTACCAGGAACCACACGCCCCGGACGGCGGCAAAGCCGGCCACCTCCCCCGCTCCCACGGTCAGGAAGACCCGCCGCCCGCACTCCGGCAGCCTTGCCGCAGCCTCGGCGATGGTGTCGACCAGGGTCCAGCAGTCATCGACCATGCGCGGCCATTCCGGCCGGGCCAGCACCAGCCGGGGTATCCCGGTCGCGGCGCAAGCCCATTCAGCATGGGCGGAGATCCGGGCGGCGAAGGGGTGGGTCGCGTCGATCACCCGATCGATGGCGGCGTCCCGCAAAAAACGTTCCAGCCCGGCCGCACCGCCAAAGCCGCCCACCCGGACCCGCCCCGGAAGATCGGGCACTCCGGCGCGACCGGCCAGGGAGGTGACGACCTCGACCCCCTTGCGCACCGCCGCCGCGCGGGCCAGGGCGGCGGCCTCGGCGGTGCCGCCCAGGATCAGAACCCTAACCACTGCGTCCGACCACCTTACCGGCCCGGTCGATGGCGATCACCGTGACCTCGGTGCCGCCCGACAGCACCGCCAGCGCGGTTTCACGAGCCCGTCGCGCCACCAGATCGCCCAGCGGCCTGTCCTCGGCCAAGGCCAGCATCTGCCCCGCCGAGACCGCCGCTCCAGCCGGAATCTCGCCCCCCAGCTCGGCCAGCAACGCCGCCAAAAAGCCCAGATCCACCCGAGACGCGCCGGAATGCAGGTCGAGATGGCCGGCAGCCAGTTTGGCCAGCTTGGCGAAGCCCCCCACCAGGGTCAGCCGCCCGACCGGAGCGCGCCGCAGATATTTCAGCACCGCGCCGGCCATGTCGCCCATGTCGATCAGGGCCTGATCGGGCGGTTCGAACAGCCGTCGCGCGGTGGCCTCGGAGGTCTTGCCGGTGGTGGCGACCACATGATCCAGCCCCAGGGCGCGGGCCACGTCGATGCCGCGATGGATGGAATGGACCCAGGCCGAGCAGGAATAGGGCAATACGACGCCGGTGGTGCCCAGGATCGACAATCCGCCGAGAATGCCGAGCCGGGCGTTGAGGGTCTTGGCCGCCAGCGCCGCGCCGCCGGGGATGGACAGCGTCACCACCACATCGGCCCCGTGGCCAAGATTGTCCATGATCTGGCGGCGCGGCCCCGGATTGATGGCGGGCTCGCCCGGCGGGATGGGCAGTCCGGGCAAGGTGACGGTCCCCACCCCCTCGCCGGCGCGAAACGCCACGCCAGAGCCGGGAGCCGCCGCCTCGACCATGGCGACGATCTCGGCCCCATGGGTGACGTCGGGATCGTCGCCGGCATCCTTGATCACCCCGGCGATGGCGCGACCGGGTTCCAGGCCGTGGCGCGACAGGACAAAGGACGGCGTCTCGCCGCGCGGCAGACGGATGGTGACCGGATCGGGAAAACCGCCGCCGATCAAGGCCGCGTACGCCGCCTTGGCGGCGGCGCAGGCGCAGGCGCCGGTGGTCCATCCCTTGCGAAGCGGAGGCTCGATCATGGCGTGGACTTTACCCGCTCCCTTACCGAAAATACATGAGGTCGATTTCAGCCAAATCCATATACTGCCGCCCATGCTTGAATTGCCGTTCGATCTTCCGCCCTTCGAGGCAGGTACCGTGTGGCTGGTGGGCGCCGGTCCCGGCGACCCCGGCCTGCTGTCGTTGCTGGCGCTGCACGCGCTGCGGGCGGCCGACCGTGTCGTCTGCGACGCCCTGGTGGACCCGCGCATCCTGGCCCTGGCGCGGCCGGGGGCGGTGGTGGAGGCCATGGGCAAGCGCGGCGGCCAATCCTCGGCCAGACAGACCGATATCACCGACCGGTTGGTATCTCTGGCCCGACAGGGCCTGCGGGTGTTGCGGTTGAAGGGTGGCGACCCCTTCGTGTTCGGCCGGGGGCCGGAAGAGGCCCTGGCCCTGGCCGAGGCCGGCATCGGCTTTCGGGTGGTGCCGGGCATCACCGCCGGCATCGGCGGCTTGGCCTATGCCGGCATTCCCGCCACCTCGCGCGATACCAATTCCGCCGTCGCCTTCGTCACCGGTCACGGCGCCGATGGCGAGGTTCCCGACGAATTCGACTGGGACGCCCTGGCCAAGGGCGCGCCGGTGATGGTGTTCTATATGGGGCTCAGGCACCTCGACCGCATGGTGACGCGGCTGCTGGCTGCCGGCCGCCGGCCAGACGAGCTGATGGCGGTGGTGTGCGACGCCGCCACCCCGCGCCAGACGGTGGTCGAAACCACCCTGGCCGGCGTGGTGGATGCGGTGGCGGCGGC
Organism: Phaeospirillum sp.; assembly: GCA_030651575.1. Classification (GTDB taxonomy): domain Bacteria; phylum Pseudomonadota; class Alphaproteobacteria; order Rhodospirillales; family Magnetospirillaceae; genus Phaeospirillum. Next base: position 114,621 of record JAUSFB010000048.1, on the reverse strand, counting down.
GGGGCTGAAGCCGCCGGCCCTGCTGGTGCTGGGGGCCGTGGTGGGACTGCGCGCCCAACTGAACTGGTGGCAACCGCGATGACCGGGTGGAGCGAATTGCTGCATTCCGGCATAGCCGTCTGCCGGGTCGGAATCGAGAATCGCGAAGGTCTGCTGGGCAGTTTGTTCCTCACCGGCCTGATCGGCAGCCTCAGTCACTGTTCCGGCATGTGCGGCCCGTTCGTGCTGTCCCAGGTCGCCGCCCGCATGGAGGCGATCCCGCTGGAGCGCATGACCGAGATGCGAAGGCTGGCGGGGGCGGCGCTGGTGCCCTATCATCTCGGCCGCGCCACCACCTATGCGGCGCTAGGGGCGGGGGCCGCCTTCTTCGCCGGCATCCTGGGGGGCTTTCCCGGCTTCCGCTGGCTGGCCGCCGGCCTGCTGACCCTGGCGGCGCTGGCGCTGCTATCCCTGGCGGCGCCGGGCCTGAAGGTCTCAGGGAACGAAGGTGGCGAGAGTTTCTGGTCGGCCCGCATCGGCCGGCTGGCGCGGCCCCTGTTCGCCAGTCCGTTCGGACTGCGCGGCTGGCTGCTGGGCGTGGCGCTGGGATTTATCCCCTGCGGCCTGCTTTACGCGGCCCTGGCGGCGGCGGCGGCGGGCGGCAACGCCATCGCCGGAGCCGCCGGCATGCTGGCCTTCACCGCCGGCACGATGCCGATGCTGGTGGTGGTCGGAGCCGTCGGCCATGCGGCCATAACCCATTGGCGGGGGCCATTGCTGCGGCTGGCCCCGGCGATCTTGATTTTGAACGCGGGCGTTCTGGGCTTCATGGCCTGGCAACTGCTCTAAGGACGGAGAGACCGGAATGAGATTCTCGCGAACCCTGATCGCCCTGGTGGGCGTCATCGTGATCGCCTTCGTGGTCGTCGGCGTCCGCATCGTCGTCTGGAGCGGCCAGGCCACCGACAGCGGCAAGGCGACCCCGGCCATCGGCGGACCGTTCACCCTGATCGACCAGACCGGCAAGACCGTGTCGGATCGGGATTTCCGCAATCGCTACATGCTGATCTTCTTCGGCTACACCTACTGCCCCGATGTCTGCCCGACCACCCTTTCGACGGTGTCCGGCGCGCTGGACAAGCTGGGCCCGAACTTCACCAAGAAGGTGGTGCCGATCTTCATCACCATCGACCCCGAACGCGACACTCCGGCGGTGATGAAAAGCTATGTGGAGGCCTTTGGCCCCACCATCCAGGGCCTGTCCGGCTCGCCGGAGCAGATCGCCAAGGTGGCCAAGGAGTTCAAGGTCTACGCCGCCAAGGTCAAGGGCGACTCGCCCGACAGTTACACCGTCGATCACTCGGCCATCTTGTATCTGATGGGGCCGGACGGCCGCTTCGTCGCCCATTTCACCCACGGCATTTCGGTCGACGATCTGGTGGCGGGGCTGAAGAAGCATATTGGGTAAGGGATTGATCGTCGCCGCCCCGTCATCGGGCAGCGGCAAGACCTCCGTCGTCCTGGGACTGTTGCGCCTGTTGAGCCGGCGCGGCCTTCGCGTCGCCTCGGCCAAGGTCGGACCCGACTATATCGATCCGGCCTTCCACGCCGCCGCCTCCGGGCGGCCCTGCTTCAACCTGGACGGCTGGGCCATGCGGCCGGCGACGTTGGCCCGGCTGGCGGGCCGGCTGGCTCAGGATTCCGAACTGGTGGTGTGCGAGGGCGTCATGGGCCTGTTCGACGGCGCTTTCGCCGCGCCGGGCGAGCCCGATGGCAGCACCGCCGATCTGGCCGCCCTGACCGGCTGGCCGGTGGTGCTGGTGATCGATGCCCGTGGCATGGCCGGCTCGGCGGCGGCGGTGCTGGCCGGCTTTGCCCGCTTGCGCGCCGATATCGCGGTCCGGGGAGTGATCTTCAACCGGGTCTCGGGCGAGCGCCACCGCGCCGCCATCGCCAATGCCTGCCGGGCCGCCTGCCCCGAGGTCCACCTGCTGGGCTTCCTGCCCTCGGACCCCGGCCTGGAGATGCCCAGTCGCCATCTTGGGCTGGTCCAGGCCTGCGAGCGCCCCGACCTCGCCGCCTTCCTCGACGGCGCCAGCGCCCTGATGGAGCGCCACCTGGATGTGGACGCCCTGGCGGGGTTGGCCCAACCGTCGCGGCTGGCTCCGGCGGAGGCCTCGCCGCCGGTTCCGCCCCTGGGCGGCCGTATCGCGATCGCCGCCGATTCCGCCTTCGCCTTCGCCTACCCCGCCCTGCTGGAGGGCTGGCGCGCCGCCGGGGCCGAGTTATCCTTCTTTTCGCCCCTGGACGATCAGGTCCCCGACCCGGCGGCCGATGCGGTCTATCTGCCCGGCGGCTATCCCGAGCTGTATGCCGGACGCCTGGCCGGCAATGCCCAGTTCCTTGGCGGCCTGCGCGAAGCCGCCGGGCGCGGCGCGGCGCTGCTGGGGGAATGCGGCGGCTATATGGCGCTGGGCCGCGTCCTGGTGGACGCCGACGGCGTCGCCCACACCATGGCTGGGCTGCTGGGTCTGGAAACATCCTTTGCCCGGCGGCGGCTTCACCTCGGCTATCGCACGGCCCGCCTGCGGCTTGGCGGGGCGCTGGGGCTGGCGGGCGACGGCTTTCGAGGCCACGAGTTTCACTACGCCACCGTCTTGAGCGAACAAGGCCCCCCCCTGTTCGACATCGCCGATGCGAGCGGCATCCCGCTGGGATCGTGCGGGCTGGTCGAAGGACGCATGGCAGGGTCCTTCATCCACCTTATCGACCGCGCCTGACTTCCGTGTATGTTGCGACGCAGCATGGGTTTGGCGTTTCGTCAAGCCTTAATCAGTATCGTGGTGCGCAATAATTTTGTTGCGTGAATTTGTCTCTGTGTGCAACAAAACATCAACCACCTGATCACGTCCAGCCGGGGATTCAAGCGATGCTCTACCACCTGCACGAAATGCAGCGCCAAGCCTTCGCGCCCATGCGCCTGTTCGCCGAAGCCATGCAGACCGTCTACAGCCATCCTTGGGTGCCGGTCTCCTATACCCGCATGGGCCGCGCCATGGCCGCCGGGGCCGAACTGGTCGAACGCACCACCCGGCACTACCCAAAACCGCCGTTTAACCTGCCCTTCACCACAGTGGACGGCCAGCAGGTGTCGGTGACCGAGGTGGTGGCGTTGGCCAAGCCGTTCGTCCAGCTGCTGCATTTCAAGCGCGAGGTCGAGGGCCGCAACGACCCCAAGGTGCTGGTCGTGGCCCCCATGTCGGGCCACTTCGCCACCCTGCTGCGCGGCACGGTCGAAACCCTGCTGCACGAGCATGACGTCTACATCACCGACTGGATCGATCCTCGCCATGTGCCGCTGGGCGACGGCGACTTTTCCCTGGACGATTATGTGGACCAACTGGTCGAGCTGCTGACCTTCCTCGGCCCCGACACCCATATCGTGGCGGTGTGCCAGCCTTCGGTGCCGGTGATGGCGGCGGTGTCGCTGATGGCGGCCGAGGATCATCCCTGTCAGCCGCGCTCCATGACCCTGATGGGCGGCCCCATCGATACACGGGCCAATCCGACCAAGGTCAACGAGATGGCGACCACCAAGCCGTTCTCGTGGTTCGAGCGCACCGTGATCCATACCGTGCCCCCCAACCATGCCGGCCGCGGCCGCAGGGTCTATCCCGGCTTTCTCCAGTTGCAGGGCTTCATGAGCATGAACCTGGAACGCCATGTGGGTGAGCACGTCAAGCTGTTTCAGAACATGGTCAAGGGCGACGGCGATTCCGCCGAGGAGCATCGGGCATTCTACGATGAGTACCTGTCGGTGATGGACCTGCCGGCCCAATATTACCTGGAAACCATCCGCAAGGTGTTCCAGGAACATCATCTGCCGCGCGGCATCATGGTCTCACGCGGGCGCAAGGTCGATCCGTCGCATATCCGCCGGACCGCCTTGATGACCGTCGAGGGCGAGAAGGACGACATCACCGGCGTCGGGCAGACCAAGGCGGCGCACGCCCTGTGTTCCAATCTGCCCGACCACATGCAGCGCTACCACCTACAGCCCAAAGTGGGCCATTATGGCGTCTTCAATGGCCGCCGTTGGCGTGAAGAGGTCTACCCCCATGTCCGTGAGTTCATCCGCACCCATGCCTAGTGCTCCGCCGTTCTGGCAGACCACGCCGCTGAGCGCCATGACGACCGCGCAATGGGAAAGCCTGTGCGACGGCTGCGGCCGTTGCTGCCTGCATAAGGTCGAGGATGCCGATACCGGCCAGGTGCACTACACCGAGGTCGCGTGTCGGCTCCTCAACATCGGCACCGCCAAGTGCAAGGACTATCCCGGCCGCTGGAACCATGTGCCCGACTGCGTCCAGCTGAGTCCGGTGGCGATGCGACACATCTCCTGGCTGCCCTCCACCTGCGCCTATCGCCTGTTGTCGGAGGAAAAGCCGCTGGCATGGTGGCACCCGCTGATCTCCGGCGATCCCGACAGCGTTCATCGTGCCGGCATCTCGGTGCGCGGCCGGGTCATCACCGAATCCCGCGCCGAGCTGCTGGACTACCACATCGTCACCTGGCCGGAGTAAGCCCGGCATTTCCGGACGCCCGAGAGACGACACATGACAGCGCCGTGAATTTGCCGCCCCCTGGCCTCTTGGCGCGTTGACTCCACCCCCCTCGCCGACGCTCAATCCGACCGCGGATGGCGTCGTCGAAGCGGAGGAAGCGGGATGTGTCCCATGGCGAAGTCCACATTGGACAAGATCAAGGCGTCACCGGCCCAGCCCCGGGGCGACCGGGCGGCATTGCGCGACCACCGCCGGCCGTTTCCATTGCCGGGACGGGCGGCGCCGCCGCCCTCCGACGATCACTGGAACCGCATCCTCGCCATCCTCGAAATCGCCTTCCAGCCCATCATCAACATCCATTCCGGCGCCTGCTATGGCTACGAGGCCCTGTTGCGCAACACGGAGGAAGCCGGCTTCGCCTCCATCGCCGATTTCTTCGACAGCTGTTACGCGCTGGGCATCCTGCCCGAGATCGAGATGGAGCTGCGCGAAAAGGCCCTGGCGAAGTTCGTCACCTTGCCCCATCACCACGCCGTCAAGCTGTTCATCAATCTGGACAACCGGGCGCTGGCCGGCGATGACGAGCTTCCCCAACGGACCAGGGCCATGCTGGCCCGCTACGGCGTCGCGGAATCGGCGGTGGCCTTCGAGATTTCGGAACGTCATTCCCTGGGCCAGCCCCAGGACGCGATCACCGCGATCAGGCACTACAAGCGCCATGGCTTTCGCCTCGCCATCGATGATTTCGGGACCGGCTTTTCCGGGCTTCAGCTGCTGTACTTTTCCGAGCCTGACGTCCTCAAAATCGACCGGTTCTTTATTTCCGACATCGCCGACGACGCCAAGAAAAAGGTGTTTCTGGCCCATATCGTCAACATCGCCCATCTGCTGGGAGTCGTGGTGGTGGCCGAGGGCATCGAGACCGAGCGGGAGTTCTTCGCCTGCAAGGAAATCGGTTGCGACCTGATCCAGGGTTGGCTGGCCCAGCGGGCCACCCTCGATCCCGCCCGGTTGTTGCCCCAATACGACGCCATCGCCGTGCTGGCCCGGCGCGAGCGCCGCAGCGCCGTTTCGGACCAGCGCATCATCGCCGATCAGGTGGCGCGGCTGACGCCCGTACTGCTGAACGCCCCCATGGAACAGGTGTTTGAACGCTTTCGGGCCGACAAATCCGCCACCTTCTTTCCGGTGATCGACGGCGCCGGCCAGCCGGTCGGCATCGTGCGCGAAAAGGAGTTGAAGGACTACACCTACTCGCCCTTCGGCAAGGAGCTGATCGCCAATAAGAGCTTTGGCCGCACCCTCAGGGACTTTGTCATTCGCTGCCCCATGGCCGACCTCAACAGCAGGGCCGAGCATATCCTGGAGGCCTATGCCACGGTGGAGGGCTCGGACGGGATCATGATCGTTGACGGCACCACCTATGTGGGCTTTTTGTCGGCCCACTCCCTGCTGCGGGTCATCAACGAGAAGAATCTGGCGGCCGCCCGCGATCAGAACCCGCTCAGCCGGCTGCCCGGCAACACCGTCATCGTCGACTGGGTGTCAGGGGCGCTGGATCGGGTGGAGCGAGAATATTCGCTGGTCTATTTCGACTTCGACAACTTCAAGCCGTTCAACGACAAATACGGCTTCCGCCTGGGCGACCGCGCCATCTTGCTGTTCAGCGACTTGCTGTCGCGGACCATGGCCCGGGATGGCGGTTTTGCCGGCCATATCGGCGGCGACGACTTCTTTGCCGGGTTTGGGGGCGTGGACTTCGCCGAGGTCATGGCCGCATGTCGCGATCTGATCGAGACCTTCCGCCACGACGTCGAGACCTTCTACGACGAGGAAACCCGCCGGCTGGGCCATATCGACGGCCGTGACCGGCTGGGTAATCCCGCCAGCTTCCCGCTGATGACCATCAGCGCCGTGGTGGTGCGCCTGCCATGCTGCCGCGACCTCCATTCCATCGACGAGGTCAGTCGGCTGATCGCCTCGCTGAAGAAGGACGCCAAGCACTCCCCCGACCATATCTGCGCCGCCACCCTGGTCAAATCCAGCCCCGAGCAATCCCAGCCCCGGGACGGCGCCACGGATTCGGTTTGCTGACAAAGGGCTGGAGTGGGCCTAGAGTTGGACTGTCATCCCTCCACCGAGGCAGGGAGTCCCGGCCGTGCCGAAACTTCAAAATCTGATGGCGCTCAGGATTGGTCACCCCGAAATCGACCAGGATCACGCCAATCTGGCGCGGATCATCGACGCCATCGCCGACTCCCTCGACGAGGACGGCGGAACCGACGCCTGCAAGCGATTGCTGGCGTCGTTCATCGAGGCGGCGACGCTGCATTTCAGCCGCGAGGAACATATCCTCGGTGAAATCGGCTTCCCCGGCCTCGACCGTCACCGCCTCTATCACGAAGAGCTGCTGGAGCAGGCGGTCAGGGTCAAACAGAACTGCGACGCCATGGTCGAACGTCACCACCTGCGCGGCTGCTTCGAGGAGATGGCCCGCTTCTTGATCGACGACGTCATCCGTGGCGACATGGAATTCGTATCATTCCTGCAAGAGCGGGGGATCGTCTCCCCCGCCCTTCGGATATGATGCCGGCTATCGCTTCATCTGGGCTTCCACCGCCGCCAGGGCGGTGATGTTGACGATGTTGCGCACCGTCGCCGAGGGGGTGACGATATGGGCCGGCTGGGCCACGCCCATCAGAATCGGCCCCACCGACAAGGCGTCTCCCGCCACCTTCAGCAGGTTGAACGCAATATTGGCGGCGTCCAGGGTCGGCATGATCAGTAGATTGGCCGGCCCCTTCAGCTTTGAATTGGGGAAGATCCGCTCGCGGATTTCCTGCGACAGGGCGGCGTCGCCGTGCATCTCGCCTTCGGCTTCCAGATAGGGGGCCTTGTCCCGCAGCATGGCCAGGGCCTCGCGCTGGCGGGCCGCCGAAGCCGACGGACGATTGCCGAAATTGGCGTGGGACAGGAAGGCGACCTTGGGCTCGATGCCAAAGCGGCGGACCTCCTCCGACGCCAGCAAGGCCATGTCGCAGACCTGCTCCGGGGTGGGTTCCGGGGTGACGTAGGTATCGCAGATGAAGAAGGTCCCGGCCGGCATGATCAGCAGATTCATCGCCGCAGGCACCTTGACTCCGTCGCGGGTGCCGATGACGTTGAGGATGTGGCTGAGATGCTTGTCATAGCGGCCGATGGTGCCGCAGATCATGGCGTCGGCTTCCTTGCGCCGCAGCATCAAGGTGCCGATCACCGTGTTGCGGGTGCGGACCACCGTGCGGGCGTATTCCGGGCTGACGCCCTTGCGCTCCATGATGGTGTGGTACAGCCGCCAATATTCGTTGAAGCGGGGATCGTCTTCCGGGTCGCACAGGTCGAAATGCTCGCCGACCTTGATCCGCAGGTCGAGGTCCTTGATCCGCTTGGCCACCACGTCGCGCCGGCCGATCAGGATGGGGCGGGCGAGGCCTTCGTCGACCACGGTCTGCACCGCGTGCAGCACGCGGCGGCCCTCACCCTCGCAATAGACGATGCGGCGCATGTCCTGGCGGGCGCGGTCGAATACCGGCTTCATCACCAGCCCGGAGCGGAAGACGAACTGGGTCAGCCGGTCGAGATAGGCGTCGAAATCAATGATCGGGCGGCGCGCCACGCCGGATTCCATGGCGGCACGGGCCACCGCCGGCGCGATCTTCAAGATCAGGCGTGAATCGAACGGCTTGGGGATCAGGTATTCGGGACCGAAGGTCAGCGGCGCGGCGCCATAGGCGGCCCGGACCCGTTCGTCGGATTCGGCCAGGGCCAGACCGGCCAGGGCATAGACGCAGGCCAGCTTCATCTCGTCGTTGATCTGGGTGGCGCCCACGTCCAGCGCGCCCCGGAAGATGTAGGGAAATACCAGGACGTTGTTGACCTGATTGGGATAGTCCGAGCGGCCGGTGGCGATGATGGCGTCGGGACGCACCGCCTTGACCTCCTCGGGCAGGATTTCCGGGGTCGGGTTGGCCAGGGCGAACACGATGGGCTTTTGCGCCATCTTGTCGACCATCTCGCCGGTCAGGACGCGGGGGGCCGACAGGCCGAGGAAGATGTCGGCGCCTTCGATCACCTCGTCCAGGACGCGCTTGTCGGTCTCCTGAGCGTAGATTTCCTTATAGGGGTCCATCAGCTCGTTGCGGCCCTTATAGACCACGCCCTTGATGTCGGTGACCCAGATGTTCTCGCGCCGGACGCCCAGTTTGACCAGCATGCCGATGCAGGCCAGCGCGGCGGCGCCGGCGCCCGACGCCACCAGCTTGACCTTGCTGATATCCTTGCCGACCACCCGCAGCGCGTTGACCATGGCGGCGCCGACCACGATGGCGGTGCCGTGCTGGTCGTCATGCATCACCGGGATCTTGACCCGCTCCTGCAACTTGCGCTCGACCTCGAAGCATTCGGGGGCCTTGATGTCTTCCAGATTGATGGCGCCGAAGGTGGGCTCCATGGCGGCGATGATGTCCACCAGCTTGTCCGGGTCCAGTTCGGCGAGTTCCATGTCGAAGACGTCGATGCCGGCGAACTTCTTGAACAGGACGCCCTTGCCCTCCATCACCGGCTTGGCGGCCAGCGGCCCAATGGCGCCCAGGCCCAGTACGGCGGTGCCGTTGGTCACCACCGCCACCAGATTGCCCCGCGCGGTGACGTCGGCGACGCTTTCCGGATCGGCGACGATCAGTTCGCAGGCGGCGGCGACGCCGGGGCTGTAAGCCAGCGCCAGATCACGCTGCGTGGCCAGCGGCTTGGTGGGGGTGACGCTGATCTTGCCGGGGGTGGGGAGGCGGTGATATTCCAGCGCCGCGTCGCGGAGCTCGTCGGACATGCTCATGGAAGGCAACCTCGGGTAACGAAATTTCATTCTGAGCGGCACACCATACCCGTTTCCGGCCCTCCCGCAAAGACCCACATCGGGATAATTGCGGAAAACCACAGGCTTTCCGCGCGGTTGACGGTAATACCACCAGGATTTTCATGGGTATCAATGTTGCGTGTCCCCATGACGGCGTCCAGCCCGGCGAGGGGCGGCGGGCGGGTCGATCTCATTGGCTTGCCGCTCTATATGGTTGGAGGCCAAAGACTTCCGGGATAGGCTGTTTTGCAAACAAGCCAGATCTCGGGAGGGTTGCTTATGGACCGTCGTTCGTTCCTCCGCCATGCTACCGGCGCCGCCTGTCTGTGCGGAACCTGCGGCGCCGGCATTTCCCAGGCCCTGGCCTCGGAGGGTGCCCACTGGGCCTATGAAGGCCATGGCGGTCCCGCCGAATGGGGCAGTCTGTCGCCGGAATACGCCGCCTGTTCCATGGGCAAGGAGCAATCGCCCATCGACCTCTCCAAGCCCATCGCCGCCATCATGGGAGATCCCGTGCCGGCGTGGCGGCCGTTGCCGCTGAAGGTGTTGAACAACGGCCACACCATCCAGGTGGATTGCGCCGGCGGCGGCGCCATGGCGCTGGACGGAAAGTCCTACGAGTTGTTGCAGTTTCACTTCCATCACCCCAGCGAGCACACTGTCGACGGCGCCGCCTTCGACATGGAGTGCCACTTTGTCCACAAGGCGGCCGATGGCGGGTTGGCGGTGCTGGGGGTGATGATCGCCAAGGGCGCCGCCAATCCGGCGCTGGAGGCCATCTGGCAGGTGATGCCGGCCAAGGGAGGCGAGGCGGTCGCCGCCAGCGGCATGTTGGACCCCACCATGCTGCTGCCCAAGGATGTCGTCACGTTCCGCTATGCCGGATCGCTGACCACGCCACCCTGCACCGAAGTGGTGCAATGGGTGGTCTATCGCCAAGCCATCACCGCCTCGGCCGAGCAGTTGGCCCGCTTCGCCAAGTTGTTTTCCAACAACGCGCGGCCGGTCCTGCCGCTCAACCGGCGCAAGCTGCTGCTCGACGTCATGTAGGGGGTCGCCAATGGTCATGCGTCTTTCGTTGCTGGGGTTGTCCATGCGCCGGTTGACGGCGGGAGCCGCGATGCTGGCTCTTGCGGCCTGTGCCTCCGGGCCGGCCCCCTTGCAAACCAGCCTCGCCAGCCCGCTGGGGGGAACCTGGGTCGTCACCGACGCCTTCCCGGCCGGGCCGGTCATGGATAGCAGCTCGGCCCCACGCGGACAGATGGTCAGGCTGGACGCCGGCATGGCCGGCGACGCCGCCGGCCGCGCCTGCCCATGGCCGGGTTATCGCGATACGACGATGCCGCTGGGCGAGGCGCTGGGCGCCGCCGACCATGCCGGGGTCTCGTCCGCCATGGTGGGGGTGCTGGAGGTGCATTGCGCCGGCCAGCCCTTCACCACTTATGCGGTGATGCCGGATGGCAGCCTGATGACCCGGTACGGGCCGTGGCTGCTGCGGTTGGAGCATGGCGAAAAACTGGCGGCCAACCCCGCCCCCATGAGTCCCGAGGCGGCGACGCCGATGCCCCTGACGCCGCCACCCGCCGCGGAACCGGCCGCATCGCCGGCTGCGGTCGCACCCGCCGCCGCGGAGCCGGCGACGCTGGTCTATCTCGCCTCCTACAAAACCGAGGCCTGGGCCAAGAAGGGTTGGGGTATCCTGGCGGCCCGGTCCACCGGGCTGAAGGCGGCGACGCCGGTCACCCGCAGCGTCGAACTCAAGGGCAAGGGCACCTTCATCCGTCTGTTCGCCTCCGCCAAGGATGTCGCCGACGGCAAGCGCATCTGCAAGGAACTGGGGAAGAATATCGCCGAATGCGGGATCCCTGGCCGGGAGAAATAAGCCCTTCATGTCGCGTCACGTAGAGTCTTTCCTGGAAATGCTGGCCGCCGAACGGGGCGCGGCGGTCAACACCTTGGACGCCTACCACCGCGATCTCGACGATCTGGCGGAGTTCCTGACCCTTCGCGGCACGGACGCACTCGGCGCCGACACCCGGGCGATCCGGGGCTGGATGGCCCGGCAGGCCGCCCTCGGCATGGCGGCGCGCACCCAGGCCCGGCGGCTGTCTTGCATCCGCCAGTTCTACCTGTTCCTGTTCGCCGAGGGGCTGCGCCCCGACGATCCGACCGCCAACGTGGATTTCCCCCGGCTGGGGCGCCCCCTGCCGAAATGCCTGACCGAGGCCGAAGTCATCACCTTGCTGGACGCCGCCCGCGCCCTGGGCGGCGAGGACGGCATCCTGATGACCGCCCTGCTGGAGACCCTTTACGCCACCGGCCTGCGCGTTTCCGAATTAGTGTCGCTGCCGGCCGCCGCCGTGGCCCGCGATCCTTCCGTTCTGATCGTGCGCGGCAAGGGTGGCAAGGAGCGCATGGTGCCGCTGTCCGATCCCGCCCGCATCGCGCTGTTGGCCTGGCGCTCGGTCCGCGACGCGGCGCAGCCCAGGACCAAACCCTCGCGCTGGCTGTTCCCCTCCCACGGCGTCAGCGGCCATCTCAGCCGTTCCGGCTTCGCCAAGATGCTGAATCGCATCGCTTTTAAGACCGAGATCGATCCCGCGCGGGTGTCGCCGCATGTGCTGCGCCATTCCTTCGCCAGCCACCTTCTGGCCGGCGGGGCCGATCTGCGAAGCCTTCAGCGGATGCTGGGCCATGCCGATATCGCAACCACCGAGATCTACACCCATATCCTCGACGAGCGGCAAGTTCAGTTGGTCCGCCAGCACCACCCCCTCGCCGGTCCGAAGAAGCCGGAATAGGCCAGACACCTTCTGTTATTGCAAACAGCAGAAACATATCCTATTGAGGGTGGCTCCTGATCTTTTGATAATATTTTTCATGTCGCTTGCCTCCCCCCATATTGACATGGCCGCATGCTACCGCCACCTTTTGGTCGGCGGAAATCGCGCTTAGGTTGGGGCAGGGCGGACGACAATCAATGACCGACGATGAATTCACCGAAGCCCTGCGGCGGCTTGGACTATCGCAAGCCGCGCTGGGACGCCTGCTTGACAATCTTGGGGAGCAGCAACCGGCGCCGACCACCGTCTGGCGGTGGGCGGATGGGCGGTCGCGCGTGCCGATCGGAATCGGCGCCCTGCTCAGTCTTTTGGAACAGCTTCCCGCCGAAGTTCGGGGCCAAGTCACCCGCAAGGCGGTCCGGGCCTGATCAGGCCCGGACCCTAGCGCCCGAAAATCCCCTTCAGCAGATCATCGATGGCGTCGCCGACCCCGCGCACCACTTCGGCGCCGGCCTGAACCGCGCCGGAGACGAATTCGCCCGGAGTCTCCACGGATGGGAGTTCCGGCGTCGGCAGGGCGCGGGCCGGCAATCCCTTATGGGCGGCCGTCATCACCTGTTTCCACAACTGGGCGGGCAGGCCGCCGCCGGTGACCTTTTTCATCTCGACGCGGTAATCGTCGTTACCCATCCAGACCCCCGCCACGTAATCGGCGGTAAAGCCCATGAACCAGGCGTCGCGGTAATCCTGGGTGGTGCCGGTCTTGCCGGCGGCGGGCCGGTCGAGCCGGGCCGCCTTGCCCGAGCCGTCGCGGATCACCCCCCCCATCATGTCGTGCATCCGGGCCAGGGCGGTCGGTGAGATCACCTGCCCAAAGCCGCCGCCGGTCCGCTGATACAAGACGTGACCGGCCGGATCGGTGATCGAGGACACCGCATAGGCGCCGACGCCGTTGCCGCCATTGGCGAAGGTGGCGTAGGCGGTGGTCATCTCCACCAACGACACCTCGCTGGTGCCCAGCGCCAGAGTGGCGTCATTGCGCAGGTCGGCGGTGATGCCCAGCCGCCGGGCGGTGGCGATCACCCGGCTTGCCCCCACCTCCTCGACCAGACGCACCGCCACCGTGTTGACCGATTCGGCCAGGGCCTGGCGCAGGGTGATGCGGCCGAGATATTTGCCGGTGTAGTTGCCGGGGCTCCAACTGCCCAGTTTGATGGGGGCGTCGTCGAACAGATCGTCGGGAGTAAAGCCCTTTTCCATGGCGGTCAGGTAGACGAACGGCTTGAACGACGAGCCGGGCTGGCGCAGCCCCTGAGTGGCGCGGTTGAACTGGCTGTCGTCATAATCCTTGCCGCCGGCCAGGGCGCGCACCGCGCCGTCGGGGCTCATCACCACCACCGCGCCCTGTGACGCCTTGGCCTTGGCCCCGGCCCCGGCCATCATGGACGCCAGACTGCCCTCGACCTTGCGTTGCAGGCCGATATCCAAGGTGGTCCTGACCACGATATCCTTGCCGGCGACCTCGCCGAACTGGTCAAGATGACTCATCACCCAGTCGGCGAAATAGCGGCCCGAGGGCACCGGCCGGTGGATCATCTGGGACGCCCCGGTGACCTGGGTGGCGTCGGCGGTCTTTTGGTCGATATAGCCGGCTTTGACCATGTTTTGCAGCACGTCGGCGGTGCGCTTGCGCGACGCTTCCGGGTCGTTGAGCGGGCTGTAGCGGCTGGGGGCCTTCAACAGGCCGGCGATGACGGCGGATTGATAAAGGTCGAGCTTGCGGGCCGAAATGTCGAAATAACGCTTGGCCGCCGCGTCCACGCCAAAGGTGCCCGAACCGAGATACACCCGGTTGAGGTAAAGCGACAGGATCTGATCCTTGGCGAACCGCTTTTCCAGCCACAGCGCCATCAGCAGTTCCTGCACCTTGCGCTTCAGATTGCGTTCGGGCGTCAGGAACAGGTTCTTGGCCAGCTGCTGGGTGATGGTCGAGCCGCCCTGGACCGCGTGACCGGCCCGCAGATTGACGTAAAAGGCGCGCGCCAGCCCGATGGGGTCGAAACCCCAATGACTGAAGAACCGCCGGTCCTCGGTGGCGAGAACCGCCTGGATGATCAGGGGCGAAATATCGGACAGCTCCAACGGCTCGCCGTAAAGGTCGCCATAGGCGGCGAATACTTCGCCATCTACCGACTGGAACACAACGCTGGGCCGCCGGGTGGTGGCGGTCATCCGGTCGATATCGGGCAGGTCGATGGCGTAGTAGGCGACCATGCCGCCCAGACCGATTCCGACCCAGATCGCCAGGGTCAGCCCCCACATCAGCAGCCGCCGCGACCAGGACCGGCCGCCACCGGCGGTCTTGCGCGGTCCGGCGGAGCCGCCGCCCTTGCGGCCGCGCCTGGGCGAAGACGGCGGAGGAGGCGGTGCGCCGTCGCTCCCGCCGCTGGGAATCAAGCGGTCCGATGGATCGATGGAAAGCTTGAACGGATTGCCGCCGCGCTTGGGACGAGAGGGAGACGCTACCATACGTGCTTCTACCACGAGAAGGGGGCCGGTCGGAACTGGCAACGGCGAAACAATGATTGTAAACTGACGCCCGCCCGACATTCGAGAGACAATGAGGCGGGCCAATCTTTGGGCTCGCCGGTATTACGAGGACATGACGATGGAAACCCTTGCGGTGACGATTTCCCCCGAGCTGAAGCAACGCCTGGAGGCGCTGGCCGCCGAGACCGGCCAAAGCCTGGGGGAATGCCTGTTGGTGGCGGTCCAGGAATATGTCGAGAATTGGGAAACGCATCTCTCCGACGTACATCAGATCGACGAGCACGAGGCCCGCGCCGTCCTTAACGCCGCCGTCACCGAATAGTCCTGTCCGCGGTCTCCAATGCAAGAACGCCGCCCGATCCGGGCGGCGTTTTCGGTTATGGGGCCATGATGTGGCGAAAATAAGGGGGAGGTATGCCGGCGAGCCGGGCCTGCCGAAAAGCGCCAAGGCGATCCGGATCAGATCGGGCGAGATCCGACCGTGCCGCCTCGGCCGGCCGCCGACAGTTCCAGCGCCTGAAGCATTTCAACGGCCTGGACCCGTCGGGAGTGGCTGGCGGCTGCCGCGTGACTGTTTCGCGCCAGTTCGTGAAACAGTTCTGCCTCGTCCTTCATTCGCACCGCCATCGCGGCCAACGCATCAGGGTCCCCGGCTTTTACCCACAGGCCGGCCCGGTCCTCCTGGACGATTTCCTGGGCCTCGCCCGGCGGCGAGGCCAGCAGGAGGGGCAGCCCCATACCCATGGCTTCGAAGATCTTGGATGGAATCACTTCGGCGAAGACCGGAGAATCCTTGAGGTGAACCAGCGCCACATCGCACAGGCTCCAGATGCGCGGCATCATCTCCTTGGGCTGGGGGCCTTGCAGCACGATATTGGTCAGGCCGCGTCGCCTGGCTTCCTCGACCAGCATGGGGCGCTCGGCCCCATCGCCCACCAGCAGGAAGCAGATGTCGGGGCGGTGGCGCAGACGCTCCGCCGCTTCCACCACGTTGATCAGGTCGTGGGCCATGCCATGGGTGCCCACATAGCCGATCACAAAGCGATCCGATAGCCCCCAGGACCGGGCCAACTCGGTATCGCGCTCACGCGGGGCGTAGCGGAACAGGTCAACGCCGTTGCGAACCACGGTGATCTTGGCGGGATTGATGCCGCGACTGATCAGGTTGACCTTGAAGGCGTTGGTCAGAGCCACCACCGAGGCGGCGCGGCGGTACAGGAACAGTTCGATCTTTTCCAGGACAATCAGGCCGATATTGCGCTGCATGACTCCGACGCCGATGATCGAGGCCGGCCAGATATCGCCCAACTCGAACACGAACGGGACGCGGCGCAGGAATCCGGTCAGCCAGCCGGCCACGGCGGCGAAGAATTGCGGCGAGGTCGCCGCGACCACGTCGAAGCGCGGCTGGACCAGGGCCGCCGGCAGGGCGGTGAACAGGAAGCTGAGAAAGTCCAGCGAGCGCAGGAGGGTGCCCCGGTTGGCCGAGATGAAGGTTTTGACCCGCACCACCCGGATGCCGTCTTTCTCCTCGACCGAATACCATTGGTTCTCGTAGCCGGGATAGATGGCCCCCTGGGGAAAGTTGGGGAACGAGGTGATCACCGTCACGTCGTGGCCCCATTTGGCCCAGTGCAGGGCGCGTTCATAGACCCGCGTCGCGGCGGCGTTGGTTTCGGGCGGGAAGTTGTCTGACAGGAACAAGATTTTCATCGGTCGGAGGCCAGCATGGTTTTGTAGACGTCAAGGGTCAGGTCTACGGTTTTCTCGATACTGAACATTTCCTCGGCGTGACGGCGAGCCGCCAGACCCATTCGCACCCTGAGTTCCGGCGAGTGCGCCAGCTTGGATATGGCTTGGACAAGGCAGCCCCAGTCATTGGGCGGCACCAGCAAGCCCTCGATGCCGTCACGGACGACCTCGCGGCATCCTGGAACATCGGTGGTGATCATGGGGCGGCCGCAGGCCGCGGCCTCCAACAGCGCCTTGGGCAAGCCCTCGCGGTAGGAGGGCAGGACGCAGACATGGGCCTGCTCCCAGACGGTCTTGATGTCGTCGCGGGGGCCGTGCCACACGATGATGCCCTCCTCGTGCCAGGCGCGGAGGTCCCGATCGGTCAGCGAGGTGGGGTTGTCGGGGTCGGGGGCGCCCACCAGCCAGACCTGAACCGGGTCTCCCCGGCGCTTCAGTTCGCGTGCCGCCCAGACCAGTTCGCGGACGCCCTTGTCGGCGAGCATGCGGCTGACCAGGGCGAAGATCACCGGTCCGGGAGATTCCGGGGTGGGGCGGAAGTGGTCGAGATCAACTCCGGAGCCGCGAATCAGGGCGATTTGCTGGGGGTAAGCCACGCCGCCCTTGCTCAGTAAGGCGACATCGTCGTCGTTTTGAAGAATAAGCCAGGCGGTCCGGCGGCGCAGGACGCTCCGCAGCCATATGATGATGACCTTGCGGATCAACCGGATGCGCAATTGGCCGGACATGAAGATATAGCCCATTCCCGCCAGGGCGCTGACGGTGTGGGGAACTTTGGCGAGCAGGCTGGCGGTGGCGCCGTAGAGCACCGGCTTTAGCCCGACCGAATGAAGGATGTCGGGTTTTTCGCGGCGGATAATGCGGAAGATTTCCAGCAGCGACAGGATTTCCTCGAACGGATTGCGGCCAGACCGGCGCAACCGGATGGGGATCACCCGGATTCCACCCTCGGCGATATCGGTCCCGTCCTGGACGCGGGTGATGACTACCACGTCCCAGCCGAGGGCAAGGCATGCCTTGGCGATGGGAAGGCGGTGAGACGCGAAGTACCAGCTCTCCGCCACCAGAAATATGATTTTCCGCCGACCGTTCATGTCCGCTCCCGCCCTTCCGCCCGGTTCGGCGATCCTGGCGTCAAAATCTTCCGCTGGAGGCCTTTCGTCAACAGCGTTCCGCAGCGATGTTTGGGCCGGGCGCGGCTGGTTCCTTGACTTTGGTCGGTTGGCGGATGAAATAGTGGCCCATCGCATGCTTCGAGAGCGTTTCATGACCAAGCCTCCACGGATTGCCATTATTGGTCTCGGCTATGTCGGCTTGCCGCTCGCGGTGGCCATCGCACGGCATTTCCCCGCCATCGGCTTTGATATTTCGACCGGGCGCATTGCCGAATTGCACCAGGGCTTCGACCGCACCGGTGAGGTGGAGGCTGCCAAACTCCGCTCCAGCCCCATCCGCCTGAGCGCCGATGTCGCCGATATCGCCGGCTGCGATATCTATATCGTGACGGTGCCGACGCCGGTCACCGACGACAACAAGCCCGATCTCGGACCGGTGATGGGGGCCTGCCGCTCGGTGGGCGCCGCCATGCACAAGGGGGCGGTGGTGGTGTTTGAAAGCACCGTTTATCCCGGCGTCACCGAAGATCTCTGCGGTCCCGAGCTGGAGCGGATTTCCGGTCTCGTTTGCGGAACGGACTTTTTCCTGGGCTATAGCCCCGAGCGGATCAATCCCGGCGACCGCGAACATACGGTGGAGCGCATCACCAAGGTGATCAGCGGCCAGACCCCGGAGGTCCTCGACCTGCTGGAGCGGGTCTATGGCGGCGTCACCAGCGGCGGCGTGTTCCGCGCCGCCAGCATTCGCGCCGCCGAGGCCGCCAAGGTGATCGAGAACGCCCAGCGCGACATCAATATCGCCTTCATCAACGAAATCACCATGATCTTCCAGCGGTTGGGGATCTCGGTCTACGACGTGCTCGACGCCTCGGCCACCAAGTGGAATTTCCTGAATTTCAAGCCCGGTCTGGTGGGTGGGCACTGTATCGGAGTCGATCCGTTCTATCTGGCCGAATGCGCCAAGGATAACGGCCTGCATCCCGAGATTATCCTGGCCGGACGCCGGATCAACGACGGAATGGGGCCCTATATCGCCGGTCGGATTTCCGAGCAGTTGACGGGGCCGTCGCGCATTCTGATGCTGGGCATCACCTTCAAGGAGAACGTTCCCGACCTGCGGAACAGCAAGGTGGTCGACGTCATCCGGGCGCTGCGGGGATTTGGTCACGACGTGGTGGTGCATGATCCTCATGCCGACCCGGCCGAGGCCGCCCACGAATATGACGAGACCGTGCTGCCGACCCTCGACGGGATCGGGACGTTCGACTGTCTGGTCGGGGCGGTGCCGCATTCGGTTTATCTGGGCTTCTCGGCCGAGACCTTCGAGGCCCTGGTGCGGCCCGGCGGCCTTGTCGCCGACGTCAAGGGCATGTGGCGTGGATTCGATCTTCCCCAGGGACTCCGCCTGTGGCGGCTGTGACCCGGTGAGAATTCTGTTCATCACCGCCAGCCGGATCGGTGATGCGGTGTTATCCACCGGGCTGCTGGCTTACTTGGCGCAGACCTATCCCGCCGCCCGGTTCACCGTTGCCTGCGGTGTCGCCGCCGCGGACATATTCGCGGCGGCGCCGTTCGTCGAGCGGGTGATTCCCATGATCAAACGTCGCCGTGCCGGCCATTGGCTCGATCTCTGGCGGGCGACGGCTGGGCATTACTGGCACATGGTCGTGGATCTGCGCGGCTCGGCCATGGCCTACGCGGTTCCGACTCTGCGGCGGCGGGTGGTGTCCTCGTCATGGGAGCCGCGCCACCGCGTGCTCCATCTGTCGCGGGTGCTGGGGCCTTCGCTGCCCCCCTTGCCTCCCCGGCTGTGGACAACGCCCGAGCAGGATCGCGCGGCGGAGGCCCTGATTCCCCCCGGCGATCCGGTGATCGCCATCGGCCCCGGCGCCAATTGGGGGGCCAAGCAATGGCCGGCGGATCGCTTTGCCGCAGTTGTCGCGCGGCTGACCGCCATGGACGGCGTCTTGCCCGGCGCACGGCTGGCGGTGTTCGCTTCGCCATCCGAGCGCCCGGCGATTTTGCCGGTATTGTCGGCAGTTCCGCCGGATCGGCTGATCGATCTGGTGGGGCGGGTGGATCTGGCCACGGCGACGGCCTGCCTGCGCCGATGCAGCCTTTATCTTGGCAATGATTCCGGGTTGATGCACATGGCCGCCGCTAGCGGTGTTCCGACCCTGGGCCTGTTCGGTCCCAGTTCCGAACTTTTCTACGGTCCCTGGGGCGAGCATTGCGCCAGCATCCGGGGGCCGCGCGGCTTTGAGGATATCTGCCACGCCCCCGACTACGACTACCGCAGTCAGGACTGCATGATGCTCGATCTCCATGTTGAAGCCGTGGTCACGGCGGCGGAGCGGTTGTGGGCGCGGCAGGGCGTTCGGACAGCTTCCGCCGGCGAGGCGTAGGCATGTGCGGCATCGCCGGCTTCGTCCATGGGTCGGCCGCTCACCCCGATGATGATGGGCTAAGGGCTGCGGGCGGCGCCATGACGGAGACGCTGGCTCATCGAGGTCCCGACGGCCATGGGCTGTGGAGCGATGCCGAGGCGGGCGTCTGCCTGGGTCATCGGCGGCTGGCGGTGGTTGATCCGTCGCCGGCCGGACATCAGCCCATGGAATCGGCCTGTGGCCGTCTGGTGATCACCTATAACGGTGAAATCTATAATTGCCCGGAATTGCGGCGCGAGCTTGAAGCCGCCGGCGTGGCGTTCCGGAGCCATTCCGATACCGAGGTGATTGTCGAGGCCTGCGCCCTTTGGGGGGTAGAAAAGGCGGTTACCCGCCTGATGGGCATGTTCGCCTTCGCCCTGTGGGATCGCCCGGCCCGCCGCCTGTGGCTGGTGCGCGATCGCATGGGGATCAAGCCGCTGTATTGGTCGTTGCGGGACGGAATTTTGCTGTTCGGTTCGGAGCTGAAGGCCCTGCGAGCCCATCCCGTCTGGCGGGGCGACATCGACCGTGACGCCTTGGCGAGCTATCTGCGCTTTTGCTACGTGCCGGCGCCCCGTAGCATCTGGCAAGGCGTCCACAAGCTGGAACCCGGCCGCATCTTGTCCTGGCGTCCAGGGGCAGAGCCGGAAATCGCGGCCTATTGGGACTTGCGTCGGGTCGCCCAAGGCCGGTATCGCGATCTGAGCGCCGCCGAGGAGGTGGATCGACTCGACGCCTTGTTGCGCGACGCGGTCGGCCGCCACATGGTGTCCGACGTTCCGCTGGGGGCTTTTCTATCCGGCGGCATCGACTCCTCGGCGGTGGCTGCCTTGATGCAGGCCCAAAGCAGCCGTCCCATCCGGACCTTTTCCATCGGCTTCGCCGAGGCCGCCTATGATGAATCTCCCCATGCCCGCGCGGTGGCTCGCCATCTTGGCGCCGACCACACCGACCTGATTGTGGAGCCGCGCCACGCCCTGGAGGTGATTCCCGGTCTGGCGCGGCATTATGACGAGCCGTTTGGCGATTCTTCGCAGATTCCCACTCTGCTGGTGTCGGAGCTGGCGCGGCGTCATGTCACGGTGGCCCTGTCGGGCGATGGCGGTGACGAGTTGTTTGCCGGTTATACCCGCTATGCCGTGGCGCGGCGGTTCGGCCGGGCTTTGAATGGGGTGCCGCCCTGGCTGCGACGCCTGGCGGCGGGCGCGGTCAAGGCCTTGCCGGCCCAAGCCTGGGATGCGGCCTTCACCATGGTTCCCGGGTGGTTGCGGCCGTCCCATCCCGGCGACCGCCTGCATAAGCTGGCCGAGGTTCTGACGGTGAGTGGGCCGGACGAATTCTACCGTCGGCTGGTCTCGCACTGGCACGACCCCGACCCGGTGGTGATCGGCGGTCACGAACTCCGCACCTTGGTGGATGATCCCGCCCTGATCGGTGAATTGCCCGATTTCGTCGAGCGGATGCAGGTCCGCGACATGCTGACCTATCTGCCCGACGATATCCTGGTGAAGGTTGACCGGGCCAGCATGGCGGTGGCGCTGGAGGCGCGGGTGCCGTTGCTGGACCATCGGGTGGTGGAGTTCGCCCTGGCCCAGCCGCCCAGCCTTCGAATTCGCCATGGCCAGGGCAAATGGGCGTTGCGGCAGGTCTTGCACCGCTATGTCCCCCCGGCGCTGGTGGAGCGTCCTAAAATGGGGTTCGGCGTCCCTATCGACGCATGGCTGCGCGGGCCGCTGCGGGATTGGGCCGAGGCCCTGCTGGACGAGGGACGCCTGCGCCATGAGGGATATTTCAGGCCAGAGCCGATCCGGCGGCTCTGGACGCGGCACCTTGCCGGCGCCGTCAATGGGCAATACGCCTTGTGGGACGTGCTGATGTTTCAGCAATGGCTGGAAGCCTCGGGTTAGAGTCCTCCGATCCGCTCGAACTCCGCCGCCGCGTGGTCCCAGCGCCAGGACCGCTGCCGGTCCAGGCACGCCCGGTGAAAGCGTCGCCATAACGCATCGTCGGTCAGCAGGCGGATGCTCGCCTCGGCGAAGGCGTCCTTGCCTTTGACACAAAATCCGGTCTCGCCTTCGATCACCCGCTCGCTCATGCAGGCGATGTCTTCCAGCACGATGGGCAGGCCCATGGCCTGGGCCTCGGCCACGGCCGAACAGAAAGTCTCGCCGATATCGCCGCGATAGAGCAGGGCGCGCGCCTGGGCCAATTCGGTCACCAGCTGGGTCTTGGGGACGGGACCGCGCAAGATGATTCCCTGGCCGGCCATGGCGGCGGCGCGGTCCAGCACCGGCCCCATGCGTCCGGCCTTGGCCACGCCCGCCGCGCCATAGGTGGCCATTCCGGCGAAGATGTGCAGTTCGGCATCGGGTACTGCTGGGCGGATGCGGGTCTCCCACAGGTCCAGCAGCCAGTCCAGCGAGCGCATGGGGTTCGAGGTGAACACCACCCGAGGCGGCGGAACCTCCGCCCGTTCCCCGGCGTGGCAGAACAGGTCGGTGAGGCCGTACAAAACGATCTCGCGGCCGCCCGCCATCCCCCAGCCGGGATAGCTGGCGGCATGGTTGGCCCCGGAGAACACGATCACCGGGCGGCGCAGGGCCAGCTTCCACTGATAGCGCCACTTCAACAGATAGCCGGCGGGATTGTGGATCCAAAAGATGCTGTGGCGGGCCTGTGGGCACAGGCGGATCAGCTTGTCGCCGCGATTGGCGATGTAGAGATCGGCGGTTTCCGGCACGCCCTGGGACAGGGGCCGCCAGGCGACGCCCCTATGGACGCGCTCTGTTTCGCATTTATTGTAGACCGTGACCTCATGCCCCCGCGCCGCCAGGGCGTTGGCCATTTCTATGAACGAGGTCTCGGCCCCGCCCAGAGGCCGTTCGTCCAGGGTGGTGCCGTCAAAGACGATGCCATCATCGGTCATCACGATGCGGGCCATGGGCTGTTCCTTCCTAATACCGGCGGGTCAATGGAGTGCCTCGCCTCATATCCCTCGATCGCCGGGCGGTCCACCCCTACTTGTCCCTGGCAAGCTCGGACCAGACCGGTTCGGCATCGCGTATGGCGAATTCGATGGCGGCGCGTCTGACGCCAAGGGGGTGCCGTGAGCCGATATCGGCCACGACGCGGTAGGTTCCGGTGGGAAAGGTGCCGACGACAAAACGGGCGATCGATGCCCCCAGGGTCGGATCGTGGCGGAAGACGCCCCAGATGCCGATATCCTTCTTCATATGGCCATCGGGGTCGAAGACCTTCACCACCACCTTCGCCATGGTTTCGTCCATCGTATCGGGACGGCGGAAATGCAGCACCATGACGCCCTCGTGCGAGGTGACGCCTATCCCGCCATAGGACAGGTGGACGGGCAGAACCTCTTCCCGAGGGGTGGAGGGGGCCTCGGGGCTGCTGGGCGGCGGCCGACGTTCCAGCCACTGCTTGGCGGCCTCGACATCGCCGTATCGCAGCCAACTCGACACTCCGGCGACCACGATGCAGACCAGCCCGATCAGGATTTTGCGGAAGATGGACATGTGTCCTCCTGCTTCTCACTGTTACCGCCCGGGCGTTGGCCGAATCCGATATGACGGGCCGATCTATTCGCGGGGAATGGCCAGGGCGTCCGGCAGCAGCCCGTCATAGATCAACTCCTCCAGCGTCGTGTCGACGATGGAGCGGGCCATGCGGGACGCCCCGGCGCTGCCCAGCATCATGTTGAAATAAGGTTGCAGCAACTCGGTGGTGCGGACGTACTCCACCGGCTGGCCGCGCAGGTTCCGCCTTGCCGGCGACACCGTGTTGATATGGCCGAGCGCCAGTTCCTGCAAGGCCGCCTTCAACAACCCTTCCAGGGTGTTCTTTTCCAGCAGCGCCTGATATTGGGGGTTGTCGCGTTCCCGCGCCGCCCATGACGGGTCGGTGCTTCCGGCCGCTCCGGGCTGGCCATCGATCTGCTCGATCACCTTGGCGACCATGCGGGCGGCGGCCAGCTCTTCTTCCTCGGTGCAACCATTGGCCATGGTCATGGCCATCAAAGCCCGCAACCGCGCCAAGGCGCGGGACCGCTCCCCGGCCGTCATCTCGGGAACCCTGCGGCGTTCGACGCGGCCTTGCGGGGGGCGAATATCATCATAACGCCAAGTCTAGGATGATGCGCTGCCCGCTGTCGATGCCAAGATGCGCCTTGGGGAGTGACTCGGAGGCCGAACACGCATAAAGTCGTCTCCAGCGAAGCTGGGGTGGGCGTCATGCGTAACGACAGAATTCTCGAGCGCAAGGTCTTTTATGCTGGCGCGAAGATCTTCAATGAAGGCGATTCCGGCGACCGCGCCTACCTGATTCAGGATGGACAGGTCGAGATTATCAAGCACGGCATGACCATCGCCACCATCGGCAAGGGTGAATTGTTCGGCGAAATGGCCCTGGTCGATGATCAGCCCCGCATGGCCAGCGCCAAGGCACTGTCCGACGTCTCGTGCATTGTCATCTCGCGCGACACCTTTCGCGAGAAACTGGCCAAGGCCGATCCGTTCATTCGCGGCCTGCTGAATATTTTTGTCCGTAACATCCGCAATCTGACGCGTTGATTCAGGCGGAGGCCCAGGGTCATGACTCCGCTGGCCGGTGGCTGGACGGTCGATTTTCCTGATCATGACGCGGAACAGCTGTTCGCCGTGGCGGTGGACATCGAATCCTATCCCCGCTTCATCCCCTGGTGCCGCCTTGCCCGGATCCGGCGCCGCGAGGGAAATATCCTGGAGGTCGACAACCTGTTCGGCGCCGGGCCGCTCCAGGCGCGATTTCGGTCCCGCGCCGAGCTCGACAGCCCCCACCGCCTGGACATCACCGCCACCGACGGGCCGTTTCGTCTGTTTCACCTCGGCTGGCGGTTCGAACCGCGCCATGGCGGCGGTTGCCGCGTCGTCGCCCAATACAGCATGGAACTGCGCTCTGGCCTGCTGCACTCCCTGGCGCGCCTGTCCCTGTCCGAGGTCGAGCGCCGGGTGGTGCGGAACTTCAAGGAGCGGGTGCGGATGATTTATGGACGCTAGGTCTTTGGTGGGGGGCGGCGTCAGGTTCCCGCGAATTCCCCGGCGAGGCGGTATTCGTCGCCGTTCATGCCGCGTTTGAAGGCGGCGATACCCGGCGTCAGCTTGTCGTCAATGCCGCCCAGATCGAACCAGCGCACGCCGCGCCTTTGCAGTTCCACCACCGCTTCCCACAGCAGCCGGTTGTTGGCCTTGCGCTTGCGGCCTTCGTCGCCGTTCCAGCCGATCAGATAGGTGGCGGCGTTGCCATGTCGCACTATCAGGATGCCGGCCACCGCCTCGGTCTCGGCATGGGCGCGCAGCACCAGCAGGTCGTCGGGGCGGTGGGAATGGGTGGCCAGCGCCTCCACCAGGGCGGGGGGGGTGGCGCCAAAGCCCTTGTCGCGCATCAGCTCGCAATACCGGTCCAGCAGCCAGGGCAGGGCGGTGGGGGTTGCCTCCACCACCAGGGCGGCTTTTTCCGAGGCGCTCAGCATGTTGCGCCATTTGCCGTCGAGGCGCTTGCGCAGGATTTCAGGGGCCAATGACAGGTCCAGCCAGGCCGAGCACCAGGAATCGGCAGCGCGGCGGCGGAACCCCGGCACGACCGTGCCTTCAGGCAGCTCGGGCGCCAGCGACAGCGCCGCCAGCTTGAACCAGCGCCAGCGCGACCGCAGCGCCTCGATCACCGCCAATCGGTCATTGGTGGACATCTCGCGCAGCCAGACCGGCCCGCGATTGAGCCGTCCGACCCGGATCAGCCCGCCGATCCGTTTTTCCAGCACCTGGGCCAGCGCCACCGGCTGCCCCGCCCAGCTTATCACCGCCCGTTGGGGCCGCCAGCCCTCGACCGCGCGTTTGGCCTCGCCATAGGCCCAGCTCTGCACCAGGGAGGAGCGGCCGGCGCTGGCGAACAGCGTCTCCCACGGGTCACGCTCCAGCAGGTTCCACTCGACGCGCAAGCTCATCGCAACACCTTGGCATAGGCCGCCGCCAGCCGGTCGGGCGACAGGGCGCCATACACCGGCAGCAGCAGGACCGAACGGCGCAGCGCCACCGCGCCTTCGGCATGGATGGGATCGCGGGTAACCTCGGGCGGCAGGTCGGGCCAGCTTTCCACCGGCAAATGCGCCCGCCGCAGCGCCGCATAGCGTTCGGCCGCCGCCTTGGACGACGCGCAACGCAGCGCCAGCCGGTACGGGATGGCGGTATCGGAATGAAATAGCGGCCGAAGATCGGATGTCGCCTTCACCACGTCGCGAAGAGCGGCGGCGTTGTCGCGCCGCCGCGCTGCTTCATGCGGAAGGTCGGCGCTGGCCAGCAGACGCCGCGCCAGATCCGACGGCGCGACGGCGGGCGGCAGCGGAACCGTTTCGGGATCGATAAGAAACGCGCCCTGCCCGCCCTGGGGCAGGCGTGACCGCAAGGAATCCGGGATCAGCTTTTGAATCAGGCGGCGGATCAGCCAGCGATGGGCCGGGGCGACGGCGGGTGGGGTTCCCAGGGACTGGCTGATTTCGGCGCTCCAATCCTCGGCGCGTGGCCGCAGCACCAGCACGCCGACTTCGGGTGCCGCCAGCAGCTTGTGGGGCGAGTAAACCACCGCGTCGCCGCTTTCGCCGATGCCCGGCCCCGGCATCAGGACATGGGCGGCGTCCTCGATCAGCAACGCGCCGCGCCGGTTGGCGAAATCCCGCGCCGCATCCATTTCGACGGCGTAACCGAAGGTGTGGACCACCACCACCACATCCATGGTGCCAAGCCGCTCGGCGGCGGCCCAGTCGGCGCGGCCATCGGCGAAAACCGGCTGGAACACCAGTTCGGCCCCGGCCTGACGCAGGGGCCAAAGCGACTGATTGCAGATCCAGCCGGGCAGCAGCACCCGGGGCGGCAGGCCGATCCGGCGCGCGACCGCCCTGATCAGCGCCGCCAGCGCCCAGCAGGAGCGGGCCGTGAGCCAGCCTTCATCCAACGGCCGCAGCCAGGGTGAAACCGGCTCCGTCCGACCGGCGGCGGCGGCCCGCAGCAAGTGCGGCCATTCCGGCAGCGGCGCGGTGGTGATCATGCCGTCGCGTCCCAGCGTTCCAGCACCAGCAAGGCCCAGACCGACAGCGAGCAGTCGCGGCGGCCGGCGCGGTGTTCGCCCAGCAGAGCCTCCACCGCCGCCCATTCCAGCCCCAGCGCCGCCATGCGCTCGGGAACCAGCCGCTCGCGCACCATGGGCGCCAGTTCGTTTCGCAGCCACAGCCCCATGGGCGGGTTGAAGCCCAGCTTGGGCCGGTCGACGATTTCCGTAGGCAGCAGCCGCCGTGCTGCCGCCTTCAGCAGGGTCTTCTTGCCGGCGGCGAAACGACAGCCGGCGGACAGCGTCTGAACCTGCTCGATCAGGCGATGATCCAGCAGCGGCAGGCGCAGTTCCAGGGCATGGGTCATGCTCATGGCGTCGCCATAGGCCATCAGATTGCCGGGCAGGAAGGACAGAAGATCGGTCTCCTGCATGGCGTCCAGCGCATTGGCGCGGCCGGTGGCGCGGTACAGCTCGGCGATGGGCCGGGGCGGACGGCCGCCGCCCAGCAGGGCGCGGCGCTCCTCGGGGGTGAAATACTCGACCCAGGAGGCGTACATCTCGGCATCGCTCAGACCGGCTCCGGCGACGAATTCGCGGATGCGGCGCAAGGTGTGGTTGCCCGAACTGCTTTCCGGTAGCAGCGATACCATGGGCTCGATCAGCCCGCGCCGCAGGATCGCCGGAATCCGCCGCCATCTGGCCGCCAGCAGGCCGCCCTGATAGCGGGGATAGCCGCCGAACACCTCGTCGCCGCCATCGCCCACCAGGGCCACGGTCACATGCTGGCGGGCCTTGCGGGACAGATCGCCGATCAGCAGGGCGGTGGGATTGCCGAACGGCTCGCCAAAGGCCTCGATCATGTGGTCCAGTCCGGCCACCAGCCCGGCCGAGGCCGGTAATTCGGTATGGATCGTGCCCAGATGCCCGGACACGGCGCGGGCCGCCACCCGCTCGTCATAGGCCGCCTCGGTGAAGGTCATGGTGAAGCTGGACACCGCGCCCCGCCCCCGCGCTTCCGCCATCAGGGCGGCGATCACCGAGGAATCGACCCCCCCCGACAAAAAGCAGCCCACCGGCACATCGGCGACCATGCAAGAGCGCACGGCGGCGCGCAGCGCCGGCATCAGCTCCTCTACCGCCTGATCGGTGGACAAGGTGCGGCCGCCGCCAAAGGCCGGCCGCCACCACTGGCGAATCTCGGGGGCCTGGCCGGGACTCCAGCGCAGCAGATGGCCGGGGCCGAGCTTGTGAATGCCGGCATGCATGGTCCGGGGGGCCGGCACGTACAGGCAGGCGAGAAATTCGCTTAACGCCTGGCGATCCAGGGCCAGATCAACCCCGGGCACCGTCTTCAGCGCCCGAATCTCCGAGGCGAAGGCCAAGCCGTCGCCCGGCAGCCCGGCCCAGACCAGTGGCTTGATTCCCAGCCGGTCGCGGGCCAGCAGCACCGCCCCGGTCCGACGGTCCAGCAGGGCGAAGGCGAACATGCCCACCAGCCGGTCCAGCGCCGCTTCGCCGTGCTCCATCAGCAGGGCCAACAGGACTTCGGTATCGCTGGAGCTGCGAAACGATTGACCGCGCGCCTCCATCTCCGCCCGCAAGTCGGCGTGATTGTAGATCTCGCCGTTGAAGGCGATCACCCAGCGACCGCAGGCCGAGTGCATGGGCTGACGACCACCTTCGGTCAGGTCGATCACCGCCAGTCTGGTATGGGCAAGGCCAAAGCCGGTAGTATCGCAAACGAAACGATCCGTGCCGTCGGGGCCGCGATGGGCCAGACGCGCCTGCATTCCGGCGAGAATCTCCGGCGTCGCGGCGGACAGGCCGGCTATGCCGCACATAGGAAAATCTCCTCGGCCTCGGGCGCCAGCTGGGCCAGGAAATCGGGGCGTCCGCCGGTGGCGAAGGGCAGGCGCAGCAGCATCTCCGTCATCCGGAGCGGCAGCAGCAGCAGTTGGCCCAAGGCGGCCAGCGTCTCGCCCCTGGCCCGATGACCCTGCACCGCCTCGTAATGAATGATCAGGCAGCGCAACAGTACGGGGATCAGCACGGGGCCGGGCAGGCGCTTCAGCACGCCCATATGGCGGCGCAGGATCGCCAGCGAGCAGGCGACCTTGCGGTCGATGCGGCTGGTGATGCCCTCCGGCGCCAAGGTGTAGCGCAGCAGCGGATCGGCGAAGGTCTCGAACCGCCGGCCGGCCCGCGCCAGCACCGCCAGCCACAGCTCGTAATCCTGGGCCGAGCGCAGATGCGGGTCGAACCCACCCACCGCCAGCACCGCGTCGCGGCGGACCAGCACGGTGGATGACGAGATGAAGCCGCGCAGGAACAAGGTGCGGTAAGGGTCGTCGGGATTGCGCAGCCAGCGCGCCCGGCTGTCGTTCAGCGCCTCACCCGCCGGCCCCACATTGAACAGATTGTGCGACGACATGATCAGGTCGCCGGCCTCGCTCACCGCCAGACTGCGCTCCAGCTTGGCCGGCAGCCATTGGTCATCGGAGTCGAGGAATGCCAGCCAGTGACCGGTCGCCACCGATATCGCCCGGTTTCGCGCCGCTCCGGCCCCCATATTAGCTTGGCGGAATAATCGCAGGGAGACCCCATTCATGCACCCGGCCATGGCCGCGACCCGCTCCACCGTATCGTCGTCGGAACCGTCATCGACCACGATGACCTCTTTGGGCGTCACCGTTTGGGCGGCGATGGAGGCCAGGGCGCGGCCCACCGTCCGACCGGCGTTGCAGGCCGGCATGATCACGGAGACGTCAGCCGGCATCGGCCATCTCCGCCAGACTGGCCGTGGGAGCCTCGGAACAGGCCCCCTCCACATGCAACCGGACGGTCAGTTCCAGCGCCAGCAGGGAATAAAGACGAAAGGCGTGGCGATCCGGTCGGGCCAGCAGACGCTCGACCCCCTCCCGGCTCCACCAACCCCGATCCAGGCTTTGCCGGCGGGTCAGCAGGCGGCGGGCCAGGGGCGCCAGTCCGCCGGTGGTGAACCAGGCCGGCACCGGCGATGCGAATCCCTGTTTGGGGGCGTTCAGCAGTGAGGTGGGCAGGAATTCGGCGGCGATGGCCCGTTCCAGCGCCTTTTGGCGGCCGCCGGGGGTGCGGATGGCCGGCGGCACCGCCAGGGCGGCCTCCACCAGCCGGTGATCCAGCAGCGGCACCCGACCCTCCACCGAATGGGCCATGGTGGTGCGGTCCAGCAGGGTCAGCAGATCCTCGGGCAGGTAGGTGTTGAGCTCGGCGTACAGCGCCGCCGAATCGGCGGGGCCGTCGAACTCGGCGAAAAACCCCGCCTGGGCCGGAGGCGGTATCTTGAGGCCGCATCCCAGCAGGGCGCGGATGGGCGGGGGAAACAAGGTGGAATGATCGTGGAGATAGCCGCCGCGATCCCGGTCGAATTTCTCGGCCCGCGCCAGCTGCCACGCCAGGAATGGATGGACCAGTCCCACCGCCGCCTCGCCCATCCGGCGCAGGGTGCGCGGCAGGCCAAGATAGCGCGCCTCCACCGGCAGCCGGAAATAGCGGCCATAGCCGGCGAACAGCTCGTCGCCGCCGGTGCCGTTCAGCACCACCCGGGTCTCGCGCCCGATCACCTCGTTGATCAGGTAATTGGGCAGCAGGCTGGCATCGGCCAGGGGCTCGTCGGCGTACCAGCACAGCCGGGGCAGCAACTGGGCGGCGCTGTCGGTGGACAGTTCGAATACGGTGTGATCGGTGCCGTAGCGATTGGCCACCTCGGCCGCCAGCGGCGTTTCGTCCACCTTGGCCCCCAGAAAGCGCACAGTATAGGTCTTGAGCGGCCGGTCCACCTGCCCCGCCGCCAGGGCCACCAGCAGCCCCGAATCGAGGCCGCCCGACAGCATCGCTCCCACCGGCACGTCCGAACGCAGTTGCAGCCGCACCGCGTCGGCCATGATCCCGGTCAGATGGGCGCGGATGCCGGGTTCGTCACCGGGCAGGTCGCCGGCGGGCGCGGCGCGCCAGTAGCGTTCGATTCCGACCGTTCCATCGGCCTCCACCGTCATGATCGAGGCCGGCGGCAGCTTGGAAACGCCGCGGTAAAGCGTCTGGGGGGCCGGGACATAGCCATGGGCGAGATAGGCCGCCACGGCGGTTTCGTCCACCGCCGCCGTCACCAGACCAGAGGCGAATAGCGCCTTGATCTCCGAGGCGAAGACGACGCCGCCGCCGGAGACGCGCGCCCAGTACAGCGGCTTGACTCCCAGCCGGTCGCGCACCAGAACCAGCCGATGGGGCTGGCGCTCATACAGCGCGATGGCATACATCCCATTCAAATCATTGACGAAATCTCGCCCCTTGGCGACGTAGCTTTCCAGCGCCGCCTCCATGTCGCCCTGGGTTTTGAAGGCATGGCCGCGCCCTCCCAACTCCGTCCGCAGTTCACGGTAGTTGTAGATTTCGCCGTTTCCCAGCAAAACCATTTCGCCCCCGTTTCGGATCAGCGGCTGATCGCCGGTGGCGAGGTCGATGATGGCGAGGCGGGTAAAGCCAGCTTGAAATCGTTTGTTTTCAGAGGTATAGCGCCCGACGCCGTCGGGTCCGCGATGGCGCGTGACCGCCAGCATGGCGGCCAGATCGGCCTCAACCACGTTTGCAGATCCAGGGAGGAAGAGGCCGGCGAGGCCGCACATGTCAGGAGATTTCCAGCCGGTTGCGCATGACCTAGCTTGTACCCTGCCGCCTTCCCGGCAGCAAGGCCGGGACGGAGCGTTCGCCTAATCCGGCTTATGGGCCGAGATGAACCAGGAAAAGCCCATGATCTCGCCCAGTTTCAGCTCCAGCGGCGACTGGATCGGCCAGGGCTCGCCATAGACAAGCACGCCGCCGGGATGGGTGCCGTAGCGTTTGACCTGATACTTGCGGTACAGCCGGCCCAGCTTGGGCACCAGATACCAGTAGAACTCACCCTTGCGATAGCGCACGTCCCTGAACGCGGCGAACAGTCTGGCGATACCGCCCCCGGTGTAGCAGCGGGTGACCGGATTGGCGACACTCTGCTTGTTCTTGCCGCCCCATTCGGTGGCCTTGCCCAGCCAGTTGGGGTCGCGGAACGCCTTGCCCATCAGCAGCCCGATGGGCAGGAACATGTTGATCCAGTAGTGCCACGAGCTTTTGCAGTAGAGCATGATCACCGCATGGCCGCCGGGCTTCAGCACCCGAAACACCTCGGCGATGGCCTGTTCGGTGTCCAGCGTATGGTGCAGCACCCCGTTGGAATAGACGATGTCGAAGCTGGCATCGGCGAAGGGCAGATTTTCCGAATCGCCGTTGACCGCGTTGCAGCCCTCGGCGCGCTCGCCCATCAGGCGAAATTTGGCGTTGGTGGCCCGCGCCCGCGCCGGGGTGATGTCCAGGCTGGTCATGCGCGCGCCGTATTTGGCGAACAGGGCGGAGTGGCCGCCGGCGCCGGGGCCAACCTCCAGCACCCGCTTGCCCGCCAGATCCTTCAACGGCATCTCCACCACCGCCATGTGCTTGCGCAGGCGAAACATGTCCTCCAGATCGTCCAGCGACTTGAACAGGGCGTCGCGAGTCAGGGACGCGTCCACATCCTCGTAGAGCGAGTCGTAAAGCGCCTTCCAGAAGGCTTGGATGTCGGTTTTGGCGGGGGCGGTCATGATGATCCTCTATAGCCTCCGGCCTTGCTCTCGGCTACAAGCATTTTCATGTTGAGAGCCTTGATCCGCAAAGGACGACAATTGGCCGGCGACCCGGTGCTGCGGCGCTGGCTGTTGCTGCGTCTGGTCCGGCTGACGCCGGCCGAACCGGCGTTCACGCCGCATCTGCCGCCCTCGCTGGGGCCGGACTGGCGCGGGCTGGGCCTGGAACCCACCGCGACGGTGTTCTCGCCGCTGCCCGAGGGAGCCCCCAGGGGGCGTCTGACCCTTCGTCTGCCCGGCATGGCCGTCGAGATCGAGCCGGGCGACGAAGTCGCGTTGGTGGCGCGGGTCTTCGGCGATCCCGAGACTCAATTGGGGCTGCACCGCTTCGCCTGGGTGCCAATGATGCAGACCGGCGACGATCCCCGCTGGGTGGGCGCGGTGTGGCGGGCCTGGCGCGCCCGGTTCGGCGCGCCCGACGAGTCCTGGGCCTGGCATCCCTATACGGCGGCCGAGCGGGCCATCATCCTGCTGACCTTCGCCCGGCGGCACGGGTTGCCTGGCCCGACGGAGGATACGCGGGCGCTGCTGGCCGCCCATGCCCCCGCCATCGCGACGCGGCTGGAGTATTTCGGCGAGCATCACACCTCCAACCACCTGTTCAACAACGCGCGCGGCCTGTATCTGCTGGGCCTCGCCCTGGGGCTGCCCCAGGCGACGGAGACCGGCGCCCGGATTTTACTGGCCGAGGCCGGGCGCATCTTTCTGCCGTCGGGCGTGCTGCGCGAGGGCTCCAGCCATTACCACCTGCTGCTGACCCGTTCGCTGGCCAGCGTCTGGCTGGCCGCTCGGGGGCGGCCCGAGGCCGAGGCGTTCGAGGCGCAGTTGCGCCGGGCCGTGGCGGCGCTGCCGCATCTGGCGCTGCCGGGGCGGTTTCCGCTGGTGGGCGACGTCTCGCCCGATTGTCCGCCCCAGCATCTGTTCTGCCTGCTGCCGGGCGGCGACCGCCGTTCGGGCTGGATGGATCTGTTGCCTCCCGACGACCGGAGCCGCCTTGCCGGTCTCCTGGATCAGGCGGCGGGGTCGTCCCTGGTGGAAGACGGCTGGCTGCGGGCCGGTTTTGGCGATTGGACCGGATTGTGGCACGTCGACCCGGACGGCTGGAGTCAGATGCCTGGCCATGGCCACCAGGATTGTGGCGGTTTCGAGCTGCATTTCGAGGCCGAGGCGGTTTTCATCGATCCCGGTCGCGGCTCCTACGCCCTGGCCGGCGAGGCCGAAGAAACCGTCACCGCCCGCGCCCATAACGGCCTGTCGGTGGACGGCTTCGACCCTTATCCCGCCAACAAGCCCTATTACGCCCCCGCCTTCCGCCGCGCGGTGGCGGGCGCTCCGCCCCGACTGGCGCAAGACGACACCGGCGTGACCCTGAATTTCGGTGGTTTCAGCCGCCTGAACGGAGTCGGATCGGTCGAGCGAAGCTGGCGCTTTCAAGGGCGCGGACTGGTCCTGTCCGACCGGGTCGAGGGCCGTGGCCGTCACGCCATCATCCGGCGGCTGCACACCACCTGCCGGGTGGAAACCATGGCGACGGGCGTCCGGCTGGTCGCGGCGAGCGGACGGCGGTTCACCATCTCCGCCTCGGGCGCCGCAATCACGGTTTTGCCGATCGTCAGCTGGACCGCCTATGGCCAGGGCGAACCGGCCAGCCGCATCGAGTTCGCCCTGGTCACGGACTTGCCCTGGTCCGGCGGCATCACGGTCGAGGCGGACTGAACCGCCGCCCCCGGTCAAGCCTGATCCCTTCATATATGCGGGGGGGGGGGCGTGGAGTGGGCCAAGCGGCCTTGACCGCGGGCGGGAGATCGGTTTTCCTGTAAATCTATTGATTGGATAGGGTGATGCTTTCCAGCAAGGCGAAATATGGCCTCAAGGCCATGATCTATCTGTCTCGCCACGAGGGCCAGGGACCATCCCTGATCGCCGATGTGGCGGAGCGCGAGCATATCCCCAAGAAATTTCTCGACGCCATCTTGCTGGAACTCAAGAATCACGGATTGCTGTCGTCCAAGAAGGGCAAGGGCGGCGGCTATGTTCTCGCCCGTCCGTCGTCGCGGATTACCGTGGGAGAGATTGTCCGCATCCTCGACGGACCGCTGGCGCCGATTCCTTGCGTTTCCCGCACGGCCTATCGGCGCTGCGATGATTGCGATGACGAGGATGCCTGCGCTTTGCGGGCCGTGATGCAAAACGTCCGCGACGCCCTCGCCGCCATCCTCGACAACACTAGCCTGTCGGACATGATCAATCGGACCCCCGCCTCCGAATCGATCATGAACTACGATATCTAAAGGAGAATGGCCGGCCCGCCTCGGTCACCCCGCGCAAGCTGGAATCGCTAGATCTTGAAGGACGGCAGGCACTGAAACGCCTCGATCAGGCTGCGCGACGAGTTGTCGTAGGGCGAGAAGGCGCGATCCGTCAGTCCGGCATTGTCCAGCAGGTCGAGAATTTCGTAATGGAATTCGTGCGACGACACCAGAATGGCGTCGTAGTCCCCGGCCTTGATGGCCGCGCCGTCCAGCCGGGTCAGGCGTTCCAGCGCCGGGGCATCGCCAGTGGGATACTCGGTTTCGGCGAAGGCCACGATGCCGGTCAGAGTAAGGGTGGCCAGTCCGCCGATATGGCGCAGCAAGGCGTCGGTGTGGTCCAGCGTGCCGACGACCAGCACCCGCTTGCGCTCCTTGGCCCATTCCATGACCTTGCGCTCCAGCTCGTACTTGGCGCGGTACAAGGTGTGCCAGACCGCCTGACGGTTCTCCGCCTCCACATAGGCGTCGCGCTCGGTCTTGTCGCCGCCGGGGAAGAAGCGGGCGGTGATCTCGGCCTCGCGCCGGACGATCAGGGCGGCCCGCTGGTCGAACAGGGTCTTGCCGATGGCGCGGACCGCGTCTCCCGCCGCGATCAGCCGGTCGCCCAGCACCAGATAATCCATCTCGGTGCGCGAGAAGCAGATCAGGGCGTCTTCCGGCGTCTCGACGATGGGCTCGCCGGCGTCGTTGAACGAGGTGTTCATGAGCACGGGCACCCCGGTCAGACGCTTGAACGCGGCCACCAGATCGTAGAACACGCCATTGTTGTGGGCGGTGACGGTCTGGACGCGGGCCGTGTTGTCCACATGGGTCACGGCCGGAACCAGATCGGGGCGCTTGGTGTCGGCCACCAGCAGCATGAACGGGCTGTCGCCGTCGATATCGAAGTATTCGGCGCAGTCTTCCAGCAACACCGCCGGAGCGAAGGGCCGATAGGTCTCGCGATGCTTGACCCGCTCGTTGACGATGTCGCGCATCTCGGCGCGGCGGCTGTCGGCCAGGATGCTGCGATGACCCAGTGAGCGCGGGCCATACTCGCTGCCGCCCTGGAACCAGCCGACGATCTTGCCCTCGGACAGCAGGCGCGCCACCTCGTCCGGAGTGGTGCGGGTGCTGGGCACGGCGTTGCGGTCCAGCACGTCATCGATTTCGCCCTGGGGATAGTCGCGGCCGGTATAGGCGTTGCCAAAGGAAATCCGGCGTTTGGGCAGGTGCTTGAACTGTTCGGCGTTGTAATAGCCCCACAGCGCCAGACCAAAGGGAATGCCGGCATCGGAACAGGCCGGAAAGGCGAAGATGTTTTCGAAGCCCGAGGCGTCGAACATCAGCTTGTTGGCCACCGAGTTGAGGCCGACGCCGCCGGCGACGCAGACATTCGGCTGCTTGGTGCGGGCGAACAGTTCCTTGCCCAGATGGATCATCACCCGCTCGGTTTCGGCCTGCACGTCGAAAGCGACGCGGGCGAAATAGGGCTCTTGCACCTGCTCCTTGCCGCTGGCCCGAGGATAGTCCTTGTGCAGCGGATTGATGCGGTGGGCGAGGTCGATCTGATTGAGAATGTCGCTATAGGGCATGCGCCGCATGAAAGACGAGAAATCGTTGCGGATGCCGTCCAGGACGCCGTTGATCTCCAGCACCTTGTCGTGGGACTCGCCGTAGGGGGCCAGCCCCATGGTCTTGCCCTCGCCCCCGGTGCCCAGACCCAGGATCCAGTTGGTCACCGCCGAATAGACCGCGCCGATTCCCCGGCCGCGATAGGTGTCCACATAGGAAATCTTTGTGCCTTCGCCCACCAGGAACGAGGTGGTCTCCAGGTCGGAGCCGTTGCCGTCGACGATCAGGATGGCCGAGGACTCGTAGCCCGAGGCGTAGTAGGCCGCCGCCGCATGGGCCATGTGATGGCTGATCTGAACGATCTTGGCCGGATCGAAGTCGAATTTGATCTTGAGGTAGTCGAAATCGCTGGTGTTGTAGGCCGGGCCAGAGCGGAACCACTGCTTGCGTCGGATGAAATCGCTGACCAGGACATCGATCTGGGACAGATCGGTCAGGCCGAACCGCTCCATGCAATAGGCCAGGGAATGGACCGGGAAGGTATAGGGGAATTTCCGGCGGATCAGCCGCTCTTCGGAAATAGCCACATAGTCGACCTCCTGGCCGTCTTCGGAGAATCGCACAAGGCAGGCACCGGAATCCTGATTTGCAAAAGACTGGATGCCAAGGACGTACCGGTACTTGCAGGCCATTGACTGTCTCCGAAAAACTAAGGCGTCCCTCATGCGACGGACAGGACCGGGAAGCCAGCGGACGTTAGGCAACACGATCTTTGATGTCAACCACCGCAGGAGCGGGCGTCAGGGCGTCAGGGGCAAATCGTTGGTGTCCAGCCGGGGCAGCATCAGCGGCGCATCGACGCCGATTTCGGCCACCGCCACCCGTGTGGTCAGCCCGATGGCGCAGTCCTTGCGGGCCAAAAGGGCGCGCAGCGAGTCGTCATGGGCGCCATAGGGGTAGCACATGACCCAATCCTTCGCCGCGACTCCCAGCGAGCCGAGGAAGGCGCGCGAGGCGTCCACTTCCGCCTCCTGGGCGGCGGGGCTCAGGCGATTGAGCCAGTAGTGGTTGACCCCGTGACCGCCGACGGTCATGCCGCAGCGGACCATCATCCGCAGCTGGTCCACCGACATATATAGTTCCTGGGCGAAGGCGGCGGGGTCCACCGATACGAAGGACCGGAACAATTGACGGCACAGCGCCTTGCGCGGCGTTTCCGGCAAGGCGTGTTGCAGCACCCGCTTGATGAAGATGACCTCGGCGGCGTCAAAGCGCCCGGCCTGGGCGAATTCGCGCCAATAGGCCTCGAAGGGGGCGATGCCGTCGCCCTGGCGCGTGTCCACATAGGCCTTGATCGCGGCGATGACCGGCGTCGGATCGGGCTGGGCCGCCAGGATGAAATGGACCATGTTGACGTCCAGCAGCTCGCGATCCACCACCGTCTTGACCGGCGGGAAGAAGGCGCCCTGCCAGCCGCGCTCGTGCAGCAGCGGGAAGACCTGGGTGAAATGCTCCAGATAGCCGTCGTCGAAGGTCAGCCAAGCGGCATTGGCGGGGAGCGGCTCGCCGCCCTTCACCGCCTCGACCACCGCCTCGGTGGTCACCACATGATGGTGTCGGGCGATGTGGTCGAGCTGGCCCCGGAACTCGGCGATATCGCGGCCCTTGATCAGGGGATAGCGCGACCGGGCGAGGTCGCGGACGTAGTGATACATGACGATGGTCAGCGGCATGGGTCCACTCCCTTGGAGGTAGGGAGAGTCATTCCTTGTAGCCCAGCCAATAGACCATGCCGGTTCCGTTGGTGCCCCGGAACAATCTCTCGGTCGCGCCGCAGAACGCCGCGACCTCGTCCACGCCGCCCCGGCGCAGCAGCCGGAACAGCTCGATCAGCTCGACGGTGAATTGGGCGATGGCGGCGCGCTGATCGGCGAAGGCGTCGAACCCGCCCGAGGACTGGGCGAATTGCTCGGCCAAAGCCTGGGCCTGATCCAGATCCACCACCTTGTCCTCGGACATGTCGTTGAACATGGCGGTCAGCGGCAGGAACGAGCGGCCGATCCGGGCGGCCCCGTCCAGATAGGCCTTGCACTGCCGCTCGTCGCCGAGATCATGGGCGCACCAGAGGATTTCCGGCCAGATGCCCACCGCCGGATTGGCCATGATGGCGTCCATGGCCGAATTCATCGGGCTGTCGGCCATTTGCAGCGGCGAGATGCGGGGCCAGGTGGAATAGAACTTCATCCGGTTCCGGCGGAACCAGCCCAGCACCTCGGCCACCGTCGGCGAGTCGATCTTGGGATTGACATAGACGTCGTAGATGACGGCGCGCTTGCTGCGATTGCCGAATTTGGCGGCGCGTTCGATGCTTTCGCCGAACAACCGCATGGCCAGCTCTTCCAGATCCTCCACCGATTTGGCAAAGCGCCACAGCACCAGACGTTGCAGGTTGCGCTGGAAATAACCGGCCGGATCGGACACCGCCAGATAGAGGAAGCCGCCGGGCCTGAGCAACGACGCCAGCCGGTCGAACGCCAGATCCTTGGTGGCGGTGTGATGGATCACGCCGGTGCTGACCACGATGTCGAAGCGCCGGTCGGTCTGGTAGTCGAACAGTGACGATTGCTCGATAGTCCAGGAACGATCCTGGTTGCCGTAGGATTCGTAGAGGAACCGCGCCCGCTCGCAGGCGACGGGGTTGACCTCCACCAAGGTGCAGTCGGCGCCCCAGTTGTTGTAATAGATGGTGTTGTCGCCGGTGCCGGCGCCCACATCCACCAGACTGGCGCCGTCGAACATCTTGACCGGGAAGTTCAGCTTGTCCTGAAACAGCGAGAACAGCATGCCGTGCCGGTTCAAAAAGGCCTCTTTCGAGCCGTCAATGCCGTAATTGGACGGGTTCTCGGCCTGGAAGACCTTAAGGACCTTCTCCTCCGTCTCCTTGATCTGGTCCATTCAGGTCTCCTGCAAACCGGGGGTCTGCAAACCGTGGTAATCGTAGCAGGTCTTGCACAGCGGCAGTTCGTCGTGGCGCATATCCGCCAGCATCCCACGGTATTCGTTGAGTTTTTCCGAATTCCAGATCGCGTCCAGGCTATTGTCCCGGACCGATCCGATGGTCATCAGATTGTCGGAATCGCCGCAACAGGCCGTGACGCCGCCGTCCCAGTTGATGGACATCTTGTCGAACACCTCGGGGCATTCCGGGTGCTTGCGGACCACCGTTTCCTGATCCTTCAAGAAGGTCAGCATCTTCATCTCGTCGGGGCGCAGGCGCACGGTCTTCAGGTCCACATGCTCCAGCACGGTGCGGCCCACCGTGACCAGGTCCACCAGCGGAGTCAGCAACGCCTTGAAGGTTTCCACCTGCTCGCGGTTCTCGTAGGTGATGGTGGTGGAGACGTGGACATAGGGACGGGGCCGGTCGCCGCGAATGTCTCCGAATAACCGGATCGTGGCGATCAGGTCGTCGAAGAAATCGATATTGCGCATTTCGTTAAAGCTTTTGCGGTCCACGCCCTGGAACGAGAACTTGATGGAATCCAGCCCGGCATCGATCAGCGCGCCGATATAGGCCGCGTCCAGCTTGCTGCCATTGGTGTTGATATGGGTCAGCACGCCCCGCCCATGGGCGGCGGATACGAACTCCACCAGCTTGGGATGCATCAGCGGCTCGCCCCAGCGGATGAAGCGCAGCGGAGTCTTGTGGGGCGTGATCTCGTCCAGGATCTTGTAGAACACGTCCTCGGCCATGAAGCCCTTGGGCCGCTGCATGGAGAAGGTGCCGGTGGGGCACATCAGGCACCTGAAATTACAGGTGTTGGTCATCTCGATGTCGAGCAGGCGCGGAAAGGCGGGAAGTTCGGCCAGCTTGCTCTGTGAATTGCCGGTATTGCACTTCTGATAAATGGGGGAGAAGGGGTTCATTCGCGACCTGAAATCCTCTGGTTGCCATCAGCGGCCCACGGCCCCCCGCCGCGTCGGCGCGACTATCGCACAAAACGGCTGTGATTGCATCACGGTCCGACACGGATCACGGACGCTCTCCGGCGGGTGCGGGCCTATCGCCAAAGCAGCGTTCCACGATGATCGGGCTGATGACCTTGGCGGCATATCCGTTCGGGTGAACGTCGTCGGTGAACGATTCGTCACCCAGGACCATATCGGCCAGATCCACATAGCGCGCGCGCTTGGCCTCCGCCAGCCGATGGAGGAATTCCGGCACCTTGGCGTAGGTGGGAAACTTCTTCATCTCGGCCTGCAAGGCCTGAGTGGTGGGGAAGGACACCAGACAGGCCTGCCCACCCTCGGCGGCGATGAAGTCCAGCACTTCGGCGTAGACCTTGGCCGCCAGCGCCTTGGACGGATCGTCGGGCGGCCGCCAGGATTGCGCCGTCTGACGGGCTCCCGCCAGACGCTCCGACAGGGGCCGATCCGTATAGCGGGCGTACTGGATGCGCGATCCGTCCGGCATGAACTCGGCGGAGGGAATGAAGCGTCCCTCACTCAGAACCGCCCGCCAATAGGTGATCAGCGAGGTGCGGTGCAGCGGGTTGAGAATGCGCAGACTGGCGCGGTCGTCGGCGTGCAAGATCTGCTCGAACTCATCGCCGTCGCCCTGGTGGGTGAACCAAAAGCTGGTGGACAGCTCGGAATACGAAGCCTGGATGATCACCCGGCCGGGCTTCAGGTTCTTGTAATACATGCGGATCTTGTGGGCGATGTAGTTGGGTGGCTCGCCACCCAGCGCCATGTTGACGAATCCCGGCTGACCACTGAAGCCGGCCACCGTCACCGACGAGCCGAATGCGGCATCGGGACTGGGGCTTTTCCGGAACATGGCGATATATTTGAGGTAGTTGTGCACCGGCTCCACCTGGGTGCGAACCATCACCTCGGTCGATACCGCGGCCACCAGGAGCAAAACCGCCGTGGTCGCGGCAAAGGCCTGGCCGAACCGTCTAGAACTGGAAGTAGACGAAGCTGGTTTGACGGTTGACATGAATCAGCACCAGGGAAACGACAAAGACAATAGCCACGGTCACGCCGCTCAGGGCGCCGGGCCGCCACTGGACCCGGCGCAGCCATCCGGGAACCGACGACTCCTTGAAGGTCAGCGCCGGGGCGAAGCGGCCCAGCCATTCCTGGGAATTGGGCAGGAACAGCGTCACACCCAGCAAGGCGCAGATTTGGCCCAGCTGAGTCAAGGTCGGATAGACATGGGAATCGGGGGGCGCGCCAAAGCGCCAGCCCACGGCCTTGAACGGCTCGGCCAGCATTCCCAGCCGAATCCCGAATCCTTCGGGCAGGTACAGCCCGTTAAGCCCCGCCATGCCCGACATCATCCGCAGGGCAGCGTCGGGACTGGCGGC
The DNA here is from genome assembly GCA_030651575.1 of Phaeospirillum sp. GTDB lineage: Bacteria > Pseudomonadota > Alphaproteobacteria > Rhodospirillales > Magnetospirillaceae > Phaeospirillum. The sequence continues at coordinate 72,534 of JAUSFB010000048.1, read as the reverse complement.
GCGAAAGATGCCCCAGGCCGCGGTCACCGCCAGCAGGGTCAGCGCGTGACCGGCGACGCCCCCCACCGCGTCGAGCGCGCCGGACTTCACCCGGAACACCGCCTTGTGGACGATGCGCCAGGCCCGGTTCACCACCAGATAGAGGCCATGCACAGCACCGAACACGGCGAACAGCGCGTTGTTGCCGTGCCAGACGCCCATCAGGGTCATGATGAACATGGTGGTCGAGGCGGTGATGGCCAGAAACGGCCAGGGTCGGGCAAGGTCGCGCGGCGAGGTGCCCAGGCCCTGGCGGGCGCGCCGCCGCGTCAACGCCATCACGATGGGGTTGTAGAGATAGGTGGTGAAGAAGCGGGTCAGCGTCATGTGCCAACGCTGCCAGAACTCGACCATGCTGCCGGACTTGTAGGGCGAATTGAAGTTGAGCGGCAAGGTGATGCCGAAAATCCGCGCCACGCCGATGGCCATATCGGAATAGCCGGAGAAATCGAAATAGATTTGCAGGCCATAGGCCAGAGCGCCCACCCAGGCGGTAACAAAGCTGATCTGGTCGAAATAGGTGGCGGATTCGAACACTTTGTCGGAATAGACCATCATGGTTTCGGACAAGATGACCTTTTTCACGAGGCCGATCGTGAACAAGGTGGAGCCCACGGCGAAATCCTCCCAACTGGGTCGGGGCGCGCCCGCCTTCAGTTGGGGCGCGATCTCCAGATGCCGGATCAGGGGGCCGGCGATCAGGCAGGGAAAGAAGCTGATCTCGAACAGATAGTCGGTGAAGGACGGCGGCGGCGACATCTTGTTGTTGATGTCGACCAGATAGCTGATCTGGCGGAAGGTGAAGAACGAGATGGCCAGCGGAAACATCACCTCTTCCACCGGCGAGTTGAACCCCAGCCGCGCCGCGATGGCGATGAAGACGCCAGCATACTTGAACCACAGCAACAGGCCCAGATTGACGGCGATGCCGGCGCCAAGGCGCAAGGTGTCGGGCCGGGCCGATAGCCGAAGGCCAAGGGCGTAATTGAACAAAATCGAACCGAGAAGCAAGCCAAGCAGGCGCCAGTCGGTCCATCCGTAAAAGAACAATGACGCACAAATCAGAAAATATATGGAAGCGCCCTTAAATTTGAGGCGCGAGACAGCAAGGAAAATTATGAATACAGCGGGCAGGAACGAGAATACAAAAGTAGATGACGTGAAGATCATTCCCGGTGCCGCCTATCATTAACGAGTCGGAACAGTCAGTGTTTGTGCTGATTGCGGCTCGCAAAGTGCAGTAATATACGCACCGCGAAATCCACGGCAACAAAAAATCTCCGTCACCGCCCCCCGCTCCGGCAGCGGTCAAGCTCGGGCTCCAGCAGGGCCAGGAACCCCGTGGACCATCGTTCGGCGCCGTCCAGGCTGAGATGGGTTCCGTCCATGGAGGTCAGGCCCGTCACGGTGGGTGTCAGGTCGGGCAATCCCAGATCCTGGGCCAGCCGCGCCGCCACCTGGGGCGAATAGGTGGGGGTGGGAATATGGGTCAGGACCAAACAGGCGCCGCGCGCCTCGACGAAGGCCTTGAAGGCGCGGGCCTGATCCAAGGTGTGGGCATAGCTGCGCTCCGAGAAACTGGTCCCCGACAGCATGGGAAGATCCCGGTCGGGATAATGGACATGACGCACCCGGCCGCTGCTCCGCGACCGGAACTGGGCCGGAATCTCGCCGCAGACCATGCGCTTGGCCCAGCCGTCCGGGCCGCCGCAGATGCGCCGATGGATGGGTTGCACCCAGGCCTTGAGGCGGTATTCCAGCAAGACGTCGGGGGTCAGTCCCATCACCCGCTTGCCGGTGATATTGGCAGTGTTGCCAAAGAATTCGTCCACATTGACCACGATGATCCGGGGATGCAGGTCGAAACGCTGCAAGATCCGGCGGGGAAACGCGTCCTGCTCGCCATAGACCGCGAGGTTGTAATAGGCCATGCCGCGCGCCGCCATCCGGGTGGCGATGGCCTGGGCGGAAAAGGCGATCTCGGCCCTGCTGTTTCCGAGGAACACCACCTCGGCACGGCGCAGCGCCTGGATGGCGTCCGGCTCGGCGGGGATGAACAGGGCACCATGGGCATAGTCCACATAGGCGGGATCGCCGCAATACGACAGGTAGGAATCGTCGTCATAGCCGCTGGCGGTGCAGCGGAAGATCCAGAAATTGGTGGTGAGATAGCCGTGGACCGCGGCCAGGACAAAGCTGGCCAGCAGGGCCGGCAGGCCCCAGGACAGCAAAAGGCGCAGATACCGCTTGGCCGGATCCATCAGAATTGCCAATACAGAAACTGAGTGGGCTGCATGGCCCCGATCACCGCCGCGCAGGCCAGCGCGATCACCACCGCCGCCCAGCGGCGACAGGGCCGCCACGCCAGGGACGGGGGCAGCCAGCGGGCGGGGCGGAACTCGTCCAGGCAGGGTTCGAAGCGGTGCATCCATTGCTGGGTATTGGGCAGGACCAGGGCGGCGGCCAGAATTGCCGCCGTCCACAGCATCTGGCTCATGCCCGCGAAGTAGAGCAACGGCCGCTCGGCCACCTGAACCGGTCCCACCAGCCAGACCAGATGGTTGAATACGGGCGTCCAGCCGATGGTCACCACCACCCGTCCCGGCATCAGGGCCATGGCGGCCAGAATATTCAGCGCCGCTTCCAGATCGGCGGCGCGGAAGAACACCCAAGCCACCACCACGGCCAGAAAGGTCAGGCCCCAGGCCAAGGGACGGGGCAGGCTCCATCCCAGGCCGCGCCAGAGGTGATTCACCACCAGATAAAGCCCGTGCAGCCCCCCCCAGATCACGAAGGTCCAGCCCGCCCCATGCCACAGTCCGCCCAACAGCATGACCGCCATCAGATTGACCCGCCGCCGCGTCGGCCCCAGGCGGTTGCCGCCCAGGGGGACATAGAGGTAATCGCGCAGGAACCGGGACAAGGTCATGTGCCAGCGCCGCCAGAATTCGATGATGCCGACGGCCTTGTAGGGGGAGTGAAAATTCAGCGGCAGCCGGATGTTGAAGATCCGTCCCAGGCCGATGGCCATGTCGGAATAACCGGAGAAATCGAAATACAGTTGCAGCGTATAGGCCAGCGCGCCGGCCCAGGCTTCCAGGAAGGTGATGGTCTCGCCCGCCGCCGCGCCGTCGAACATGGGATTGGCGTAGGCCGCCATGCGCTCGGCGATGATCACTTTCTTGAACAGGCCCAGGATGAAGATGGTCAGGCCGATGGCCACATTGTCGGCCCGCAACCCCACCGGATTGGCCCGGACCTGCGGCACGATGTCGGAGTGATGAACGATGGGGCCTGCCACCAGTTGCGGAAAGAAGGTCACGAACAGGCCGAACTCGGCCAGGGTATAGGCGCGCACCTTGCCCTGGTTGCAGTCCACCAGATAGGCGATCTTTTGGAAGGTGATGAACGAGATGCCCAGCGGCAGGGCCATATGGGCCACGCCGAGGCTGGCTCCGGTCAGGCCCGCCGCGATATCGGCGAAGAAGCCGGCATACTTGAACCAGCCCAGCAGCGCCAGATTGGCGGCGACCCCCAGGGTCAGCAGCGGCGTCGACGGCCGCGCCTGCAACCGCGCCCCCATGAAGAAATTAAAGGCGATGGACCCGGTCAGCAGCACCAGATAGACCGGCTCCCACCAGCCGTAGAACAGCAGCGATGCGACCACCAGGGTCAGCAGGGCCGGCGTCTCGCCCCGCCGCGACGCCAGACCATAGGCCGCGATGGTCAGGGGCAGGAAGACGAACAGGAACAGGTGGGAATGAAACAGCATGGCCGCCTCACCGCGTCCCGGTCAGGGCGTGGCGCAGCAGCGGCCGCTGATAGTGAAGCGTCACCCGCCGGGCGCCGGGCGGCAGGGCCAGGGCCATCTGAACCCCATCGGCGGGAACCAGCGCGGTTTCACGCCCGTCGACCCAGGCATGCCAGAACGGCAGATGGTACTGATTGACCACCAGAATTCCGCCCTGGGGAGCTTCGACCTCGACCTCCAGGCCGTCAATCACCTCGCGCATGGTGCCGACTTGGACGCCGCCCGGCACGCCCGCCAGCCGGGCGGCGTCGGATGCCCGCAAAACCACCGCGCCGGTCAGCGCCTCGGGAATGCGGTCATGGAACTCGCCGGAATCGGCTTCGTCGGGCACCACCACCACCCTTTCGGCGGCATGGGCGCGCGCCAGCGTCCGCGACAGCTCGTAGACGAACAGCTGGCCGGGGTCGAACACCCGCTGGAGCCGGAAGGCCAGAAACGCCGCCATGGACGGGAAGGACGACGGCGGCAGCTTGGCCACCTCGCCTTCGGGGGGCGATTGGACCAGCCGGTATTCGGGCGAATCCGCCAGCGGCATGGCGCTGAGGATAAAGCGCACATTGGCGGCTCCCAGCAGGTCGAGCCGCAGGGACTCCGCGACGCGATAGGCCGTTCCGTCCCAGTATTTCCAGTCGATCCGGGTGCGGGTGGCGCGCAGGAAGCTTTCTTCCCGCCGCATGACCTCGTACCAGTAATTCTGGTAGGTCCAGGGATTGATGTTGACCCCGCCGTCGAAGCTTTCCAGCCCGTAATAAGCGGCGATGATATTGGGATGAGGGTGGTCGAACAGGGTCACCACCCGGAACGGCCCGGCCGGCCGCCACGGCGCGTCCTTCAGGGCGGTATAGCCGAAATAGTGGCTTTGGCCGCCGAACCACAGCAATTGCGCCGCATCGCGCAGCTTGTCGCCGGTGGTGACCGCCAGGGCGAAGGCCAGGGTCAGCGCCGCCGGCCGCAGCCACCGTCCCGTCGGCAGCGCGTCCAGACCGCGGGCCAGCACCGGCGCGATCACGGTCATATAGGCCATCAGAATATAGGCCTGTTCGACTCCTCGCATCACCGCCAGACCGATCCGTTCCCACGGCATCCGGTCGGCCGCCACGAACAGGGCGGTGACGGTCAGGATGGCGGCCACGGCCCGAATCAGGAAACGGTCGCGCCGCCAGGCCAATCCGGCCAGGGCCGGCAGCAAGGGCAGGGCAATCGGCCAGCACACCGTCAACTGGCGAAAGCCGATTTCGACCGCGTCGATCAGAGTCCGGGGAACTCCGACGCTGCGATGGGTGTGGGGCGCGATGGCGGCAAGGCCGTAGATGACCTCGTGCCAGTTGATCACCGCCGCCGCCACCATCACCGCGAAGGCGGTCAAGGCGCGGGTCCAGCGCAGGCGGTCTTTGGCCATTACGGCGCAGGCCGCCAGGGCGGCGGCCAATGGCGGGAAGGAGTGGATCGGATCGGTGGTGGCCATCAGCAGCGTGGCCGCCGCCGCCAGAGGAAAGAACCGCCGCGACCGGCCCTGGGTCACCAGCACCCAGCAGGCGAAGGGCAACGCGGCAAAGCCGGCGCCCACGAAACTGGTGCTGTAGTTGAGGAGATAGAGATGCGAGCAGGTGAAGGCGGCGGCTGCCGCCAGGGCGGAACCGGGCCGCGCGCCCCCCAGGTCGCGGGCCAGCAGATATGCGCCGCCCAGGCCGCACCCCGCCACCAGCAGCTTATGGGTCAACACCACGATCCAGGGCGGGGCGATGCGGAACAGCGCCACTTCCACCTGAAACAGCGCCATCTCGTTGTACATGGCGTAGATGTCCTGGCCGCCGGCCATGGCGAACGAGAACAGGCCGCCGGGGTGAAGCCGGACGATGTAGTGAAAGAAGGCGATGCCGAAATTGCCCTCGGACACGAACTCGATGAAGGAGTAGGGGCCGAGCAGCCAATAGGGCAGGGTCAGCAGCAATAGCCAGAATCCGCCGGCCAGCAGCAATCCCCGGCGGCGGGACAGTCCCGGCGCGACGCGGTGAATCACCCAGGCCCAGATGGGAAAGGATAGCGCCGCCAGGATCGCGGTTATGTTCTGAAGCGCGTCACCGCCCATGGGCCGAGGATCCGCCCGACCGATCCGACCCTTGGCTCGGGGTCGCGGCCTCGATCATATAAAGCGGCCGCCTGCGGCCGTTTTCGTAGCTGCGCCACATATACTCGCCCAACAGGCCCAGCATGGCCATCTGAGCGCCGCCGAGGGCCAGCACCACGATCATCAACGACGACCATCCCTGGATCGGGGTGCCGGTCAGGGCGTTGAGCGCCACCCAGCCGGCATAGGCCAGCCCGGCCAGGGCGACCAGAAAGCCGATGACCGACATCATGCGAATGGGCAGATGGCTGAACGAGATCAACGAATCCACCACCAGCTCGACCTTCTTGGACAGGGTCCAGCCGGACTGGCCGTGCAGCCGCGCCCGCTTGGTGTAGGTCACCACGTCCTGGCGGAATCCCATCCAATTGATCAGCATGAAGGCGCTGATATTGCGCTCGTCGAACCGGCCATAGGCATCCAGGGCCTGACGGTCCACCAGGAAGAAGTCAGCCCCGGTGTCGGGAATGGTGGTCTCGGGAATCAGCTTGCGGACCAGCCGCCAGTACAAGCGGGAGAACCGCAGGGTCGAGGCGGTTTCGCCCTCGCGGATGGCGCGGGCGGCCCAGACGATCTTGGCCCCGGCGCGCCAGCGCGCCAGCAATTCGCCGATCACGTCGGGCGGGTCCTGAAGATCGGCCGCCATGACCACGGCGCAGGCTCCCCCGGCGGCATGCAGGCCGCAGGTGAGCGCCACATGCGCCCCTGAATTGCGCGACAGGCGCAGGCAGCGCACCCGAGGGTCGGCGGCGGCCAGCCCCGAGGCGACGCCAAAGGTGCCGTCGCGGGAATGATCGTCCACCACGATCCATTCCCAGGCGAGGCCCAGCCCATCCAGGACCGTGCGCAACTCCTGATACAAGAACGGCAGGTTGGCCTCCTCGTTGAAGGCCGGGGTGACGATGGATAGGTCGGGCGCGGTCATCGGCAGGCCTTTTCCAGGCCCTCGGCCACGATCGCCTGCTCGTCCCCGGTCATGCCGGGATAGAGCGGCAGCAAGATGCAACGATCCTGTGCCGCCTCGGATTCGGGCAGAGCGAAGCGAAGCGGCAGGTCGGCGCAGGCGGGTTCGCGGTGAGAGCACATGATGCCGCGCCGGGTGGCGACGCCCTGGTCCAGCATGGCCTGCATCACGGCGAGCTGATCGGCGCGGTCGGGCAGGCGGATACAGAAGCTTTGCCAGTTGGAGCGCGCGTATGCGGGCTCCACCGGCAGGCCGAGGCCGGTGATGGCGCCCAGCAGCGTGCCGTAATGGGCCACCAGCCGGCGGCGCTCCTCCACCAGCCCGGTCAGGCGGGTCAGTTGGCAGCGCCCTACCGCCGCCTGGATGTCGGTCATGCGGTAGTTGTAGCCCAGTTCGTCATAGCTTTCGAAAATCACCGTGGCGGAGCCGTGGCGCACCGCGTCGGGCACGCTCATGCCATGCTGCCGCCACAGCCGGAACTTGGCGTCGAAGCCGGCATCGCCCGTGGTGATCATGCCGCCGTCGCCGGTGGTCAGCACCTTGCGCGGATGAAACGAAAAGCATACCGCCGCATCCACCGGCTGACCCACCATGCGCCATTGACCGCCGACCATCATGCCGCTGCCGATGGCGCAGGCGGCGTCCTCGACCACCCGCACGCCGTGGCGGCGGGCGATGGCGGAAATGGCGTCCATGTCGCAGGGCATGCCCATCTGATGGACGCACAAAATGGCCTTGGTGCGGGGCGTGATGGCGGCCTCGATCAGGGCGGGGTTCATGTTGAAGGTGCCGGGGTCGATATCGACGAAGATCGGCGCCCCCCCCAGATAGCGCACGGCGTTGGCGGTGGCGATGAAGGAGTGGCTGACGGTGATCACCTCGTCGCCCGGCCCGACGCCCACGGCGCGCAGCGCCAGATGCAGCGCGGTGGTGCAGTTGGACACCGCGCAGGCATGGGGGGCGGCGGTCGCCTGGGTGAAGTCGCGCTCGAAGCCCGCCACTTCGGGGCCTTGGGTGACCCAGCCCGACAGGATGACCCGAGCGGCGGCGTCCGCCTCCTCCTGCCCCAGGGCCGGCTTGGCCACCGGAATACGGATGATGCTCATGACGGGGCGTTCTCCTGTTGCCGCCGGCGCAGCACGCGGGCGGGACTTCCGGCCACCACCATATCCGCCTCCACGTCGCGGGTGACGATGGCTCCGGCTCCGACCAGGGTCCGTTCGCCGATGGTCAGGCCCGGCAATACGTTCGCCCCGGCGCCGAGATAGGCGCAAGCCCCGATGCGCACCCCCCCCGACAGCAAAATGCCCGAGGCCAGGCAGGAATGAGTCCCCACCACGCAATCATGGTTGATCACGCTGTTGGCCAGAACCAGCGCATGGGAGTCCAGTCTGGCGGACGCTCCCACCACCACGCCGGGGTAAAGCACCACGCCGAGGCCCAGCCGGGCGCTGGCCGAGACCTGGGCGGAGGGATGGATGATGGAAACGAAGTGTTCGGGGGCGAGGCTGGTCGCGGCGATGATCGCGTCGCGCTTCCAATGGGTGTTGGTGCTGCCGATGGCGTTGACGAAACGGGTCCGGGGCGGCAGCGCCAAAGCTCCGGCCAGCCCGCCCAGCACCGGCACGCCGTGCCAGACCCCTTGGGCGCGGTCGTCCAGGATGCCCGCCACCTCGAACGCCTCGCCGTTTTGGGCGGCGTTGATGGCCGCGACCATGTCGATGATATCGGCGGAATTGCCGCTGGCTCCCAGGATGACGAGGGAAATGGGGGCCGCGGGCGCTGTCATCAGGCCGATGCCGGCGTCTGGGTCCAGTTGTGGACGACTTCGTCCCGCAGCAGGTCTTCGGCGCTCTTGCCGCTGGCCAGATACCAGTCGCGCAGCCGGGCCAGTCCGTCGGCTAGGCTGACCTCGGGTGCGTAGCCCAGCAGCTTTTCCGCCTTGGCGCTGTCGGCCAGCAGGCGAATCACGTCGCCGGGGCGCGGCTGGTCATGGGTGATGGTCACGTCGCGGTTCAGGCAGTCGGCCACCGCCTTGGCCAGGGCGGTGACGGTGATCTCGGCGCCTTGACCCACGTTGATGGTCTCGCCCACGGCGGCATCCCTGACGCCGGCCAGCAAGATGGCCCGCGCGGTGTCCTCGACGAAGGTGAAGTCGCGGGTTTGGCTACCGTCGCCGAACACCACCAGCTCGCGTCCGGCCAGGGCGCGCAGCATGAATTTGGGGATGACCTCGCCGGAATCGCCCTCGTGATGGCAGCGCGGTCCAAAGGCGTTGAACGGGCGCACCACCACCGTGGGATAGCCGTAGGTCTCCCAGAAGGCGCGGGTATAGCTTTCGCCGGCCAGCTTGGAACCGCCATAGACCGTCTTGGTCAGGGTCGGATGATCCTCGGTCATAGGGGTGAAGCGGCAGGTGCCGTAGACCTCGGAGGTGGACACGGTGACGAAGCGCCCGACCTTCAGCCGCCGCGCCGCCAGCAGCAGGCGCAAGGTGGCGTCGGCGTTGACCTCGTGATTCTCCAGCGGCGCATGGATGGAGTTGCGCACCCCCAGGCAGGCGAGATGATAGACCACGTCGACGCCGTCCAGCAGTTGCTCCACCGCCTTGTCGTCGCGGATATCGGCCACCGCCAGCCGGGTCCGGGCCGGGTCGAGACCGGCCAGATTCTCGCGCTTGCCGTTGACCAGATTGTCCAGCACCACGACGTCGGCGCCATGGGCGGCCAGCAGCCGCACCAGGGCCGAGCCGATGAAGCCGGCGCCGCCGGTCACCAGGATGCGGGCTCCGCCCAGCGAAGCGGTCATGGCGGTCAACCCCGCTCGGCCGCGATCACGACATCGGCCACCGTCCGGGCCTGATCATCGGTCAGCTCGGAGAACATGGGCAGCGACAGGAAGCTGGCGGCCAGACGCTCGGCCACCGGGAAGCTGCCGGGACCGCGCCCCAGTTCGGCGTAGGCCGGCTGGAGATGGACCGGCGTGGGATAGTGCACGCCGTTGCCGATGCCGGCCTTGTCCAGCGCCGCCTTGGTGCGGGCGCGGTCGGCCGACAGGATGGCGTAGACGTGGTAGACGTGGCGCGAGCCGGCCGGCTGTTGGGCATGGATGACGCCGGCGCGATCGAACGCCTCGTCATAGATGCGCGCCACCCGGCGGCGGCCCTCAGTCCAGTCCTCGATATGGGCCATCTTGACCCCGAGGACGGCGCCCTGAACGCCTTCCATGCGGTAGTTGTAGCCCTTCAGCTCGTGGACGCTCTTGGTCTCCTGGCCCCAGTCGCGATACATGCGCAACAGCCGGAGGATGGAATCGTCGTCGGTGACCACCGCGCCGCCCTCGCCATACGCGCCGAGATTCTTGCCGGGATAAAAGCTGAAACAGCCGATCCGGCCCACCGAACCGGCGCGCCTGCCCTTGTATTCAGCCCCATGGGCCTGGGCCGCGTCCTCGATCACCATCAGGCCGTGGCGCTTGGCGATGTCCAGCAGCGGGTCCATATCGGCCATCAGGCCGTGCAGATGGACCGGCATGATCGCCTTGGTGCGGGGCGTGACGGCGGCCTCGACCTTGGTCGGGTCCAGGTTCCAGGTGACCGGGTCGGCGTCCACCAGCACCGCCTGCGCCCCGGCATAGCCGATGGCGGCCACGGTGGCGACGAAGGTCATGGCGGTGGTGATGACCTCGTCCCCCGGACCGATGCCGGCGGCCAGCAGCGCCAGATGCAGGGCGCTGGTCCCCGAATTGACCGCGACGGCGTGGCGGGCGCCGCAATAGGCGGCGAACTGGCCTTCGAAATCGGCCACGGCCGGCCCCAGGACATAGGCGCTGGAGGACAGCACGTCGAGAACGGCCTTTTCCACCGGTTCCTTGATGGACGCGTACTGGGCCTTGAGGTCGAGAAAGGGAATCATCGTGATACGATCTCCACGGGATGTCCCCGCATCTTCATGGACTTGGTCGCCGCCTCGCACAATTCGACGATGCGAAGGCCGCAGGCGCCGTCGGTGATCGGCGTCTTGGAATTGGTGACGCAATCGATGAAATGCTCGGCCTCGACGGCGAGGGCCTCGCGGCCGACGATCTGCGGCGCCAGCATGTCGCCGGTGCGATAGCCCACCAGCATCTGCGAGATGCGCTCGGGATCGTCGGTCAGGGTGATGCCCTTGTCGTAGATCTTCAGCTTCTCGCTGGGCTCCAGATCGTCATAGACCACCATCTTGCGGCTGCCGCCTACCATGGTATGGCGGATCTTCACCGGTGACAGCCAGTTGACGTTCACATGGGCGATCATGCCCGAGCCCATATAGGCGGTGAGGTAGGCCACGTTCTCCACATGGCCGGGAATATGGGCCATGCCGGTGGCCGACACCGCCGTGGCCTTCTCGCCGACCACGTAGTCGAGGATGGCCAGATCGTGGACGGCCAAGTCCCAGATCACATCCACATCGTGCTGGAACAGCCCCAGATTGATGCGGGTCGAATCGTAGTAGTAGACGTCGCCCAGCTCGCCGCTTTCCACCAGGCTGCGGATCTTGCGGACCGCGCCGGTGTAAACGAAGGTGTGGTCCACCATCAAGGTGACGCCGCGCCTGGCGGCTGCGTCCACCAGACGCAGGGCCTGCTCCACTGTCTCGGTCATGGGCTTTTCGACCATGACATGCTTGCCGGCCTCGATGGCGGCGAAAGCCAGCTCGAAATGGGTCCGCACCGGCGTGGCGATCACCACCGCATCCACATCGGCGGCGTTGATCAGCTCGCGCGGGTCGGTGGTGGTGCGGATGCCGGGATAGCGCCGCTCGAAGGCCGTGCATTTCTGGGCCGACAAATCGGCCATGGCCACCACTTTGCCGCCTTTCGCCTCGGCGAAGTTGCGCACCAAGTTGGGTCCCCAATAGCCGAAGCCGATGACGCCGATCCTGAGAATGGGAACCTCCTGGATTTTAAGGTAACGGCCGGGCGGCCTCGCCCTGATCGCGGGCATCGCCCACCACTCGGGCGGGATTGCCGACGGCCACGGCGTGGTCGGGCACATCGCGGGTGACCACCGCGCCGGCGCCGATCATGGCGCCGGCGCCGATGGTGACGCCGGCAAGGATGGTGGCGTTGGAGCCGATGGAGGCGCGCCGCCCGACCATCGTGGGCACCACATGCCAGTCGGCCTCGGTCTGCTGCGATCCGTCGGGATTGGTGGCGCGGGGGAACAGGTCGTTGGTGAACATCACGCCGTGGCCGATAAAGACTTCGTCTTCCACGGTGACGCCCTCGCACAGGAAGCTGTGCGAGCTGATCTTGCACGACTGGCCGACCACCACGCCCTTCTGAATCTCGACGAAAGCCCCGATCTTGGTGTTGTCGCCGATGACGCAGCCATAGAGGTTGACGAGATCCGGCTGGAAGATGCGGACGTTACAACCGAGACTAACCGAAGGGGCTATGGGCATCGAGATATCTACCCCTAGTGGGTCGCGCAAAGCGGGCGCATCATAGAAACAAGGCCCGCCGAAGGGCAAGGATTTTCTTGGCGATCCAAGCCCTTGGCCAAGGGCTTGGCGCCGACCGGCTGGCCTCAGTTCGTCGCGGCGGGCTTGCGGCGGAGCAGGCCTTCATACGTGTTGGGGGCCGCCGTCACTTCCGGCAGCAGGCGCAGCTTGCGCAGGCGCAGACCCATTTTGCCGAAGACGATGGAGAAATCACCTGCCCGAATGTGGAAATAGGCGCGCTTGGCCATCAACAGGCCGCGCAGGAGAAGGATGAGCGGCTGCCACGCCGCGTTCAGGTTGTCGCGATAGGGGCGGACCGGCCGAAGCAGGCGCTCGAACAGCGGGCCGGGAATATGAGTGATCGCCACCAGATACATCAGGGCGTTGGCATAGGTCGGCATGACCGAGGTGAAGTCCCGTTCGATCTTGTCGATGTCCATATCCACCTCGGCAAGCTGGCGGCCCAGCTGGGTGTTCGGGATATGGCGCAGGGAAAATACGTTGATCATGTAGGGGCGCGGCATGTCGTTCAAAAGCCGCAACGACGCCTCCACATCCTCCTTGGTCTCGATGGGGTTGTCGAAGATCATGTCGTAATGGGGCGGCAGCATGACCTTGGCGTAACGGCCGAGGATGTCGGTGGCCTCCTTGATCAGCCCCGCCCGATTGGGGCGGCGGTAGAACTTCAAGATGGCGTCGCTGCCGCTCTGGACGCCCATGCGCACCCGGTTGAGCCCGCCCGACAGCAGAATCTTAAGTTTGTTCTCGCGGATGTGAACCGGCGTCAGTCCGGTGACCGCGAATGGCAGGCCGATGCGCTCCCGCCATTTGGTGGCGAACTCCTCCAACACATCCTCGGGCAGCGAGATCAGGCAGTCGTCGTGAAAGACGACGAAGCTGATATGCGGGAAACGGGCGATGGCGGTGGCGACCTCGTCGATGACATGGTCGGGGCTGGAATTGCGGATGCGCGAATAGCCCGAATCCAGCTCGATAAGGCGGCTGTTGCCGCAATAGGAGCACTTGAACGGGCAGCCGCGCGACCACACCGTGTTGTAGGACAGCGCGTCCAGCTCCACATAGTCGTCGGCGGTCAGGGGCCGGAATCCCTGGTCTCCCGGCGCGAAGATATATTCCCGGTCGCCATAGAGGGGATGGGGAAGGTCGTTCAGTCCCTCGGAGGACAGCAGCGGCGGCGAGGCGTTCTTCACCACGCCGCCGTCCCGGTGGAACCAGAATCCGGGCACGTCGTCGAACGGCTCCTTGTTCTTCAGCCGTTGCAGCAGCATGGGCAGGGAAATCTCGGCCTCGCCGATGCCGACGGCGTCGACGCAGCCGATGCAGTCCTCCGGGTCGGCGGTGGGATGGACGCCGCCCCAGATCAGGAACGCGCCGGGGTTATGCCGGCGGATGGCGGCGATCACGTCCTTGGTCAGGACGGCGTATTCGGAAAAACTGGAAAGACCGATGACGTCGGCATCGGCCAGACCCCGCCCGATCCGGTCGATTTCGTCCGGTGACAGGCGCGATGTGGCGTCGGACAGCAAGATGCTCGTCAGCTTGCGGAAATTCTCCGCGAGAATGAAATGGAGCCTGGAATCTTCGAAGTCCCGTGCGACGAGACTTGCCAATACGCGGGTCCCGAAGGATGAAACGGATGAACCGATATAGGCGAGTTTGACACGCACGGGGCGGGAACCTCCAAGGGGGGGATGCCCCGCTGAAACGTGCTCGGCGGGCATCGCGTGTCGGGCACGTTACGCGGCCTTGCCGTGCGGTTCAAGGTCGGGGTTGCCCGGAAAGAGCCGGGGGGATGGCTTGACAACGGGAATGGGGGGTCGAATAGTAGCCCGTCCACGCCGGTCAGCAGGCTCTTTCGGCCAGGGAGCATCCGTATTTCTTCCCCCTCCATCCACGCCGACCAGGGCCATGGGGCCGAGCGCCCCCCGCGTCGTGGCGGCAAGCTTGAATCCCTGGAGGTCATCCGGGGAATCGGCGCGCTGCTGGTTCTACTCAGCCATGCCACGGTGCGTATATCCGACAGCGGCATGTACGGTGCGCCGGTTCTGGCCAATGTCTTTCATTTCGGCCATCGGGGGGTGGAGCTGTTTTTCAGCCTCAGCGCCTTCGTCATCTGTCTGATCCACAGTCGCGACGTGGGTCATGCGAACAAGGTGGCCATCTTCGCCTTTCGCCGGTTCTGGCGTGTCTACCCTTTGTACTGGGCGGTGATGTTGCCGTTGATCCCGGTGCTGTTCGCCGTTCCCGGCATGGGCTTTGGCTATGAGCGCGAGCCCCTGGTTCTTCTCCAGTCGCTCACCTTGTTGCCCTTCGCCCCGGTGGACAAGTTGCCGGTCCTGCCCGTCGCCTGGACCTTGATGTACGAGATTCTGTTCTATGGGGCCTTTGCCGTGGTCATCGCCTGGCCCAGGGCCGGCTGGCCCCTGATCATCGGCTGGGTGGCGCTGTTCATCCTCAAGGAGGCGACCTTTCCCCAGATCGACAACGCGCCGCTGCAATTCTTGACCAAGCCGGTCGTGGCCTGCTTTCTGACTGGTCTCGCGGCCTTTCGCTGGCGCGGACGGCTGCCGTTGGGCGTCAGCGTCGCCTTGGGGACTGTCGGGACGATCCTGTTCGCCGTTACCGGTGTGGTCCAAAGCCTGACGGGCGCGGATATTCCCTATTCCCCGGCGTTGTTCGGACTGTATTCGGGGGCGATGATCCTGGCGTTGTTCGACCTGGAAAGGGCGGGACGGCTGTCACTACCCCGATGGCTGATCGCGCTGGGCGGTATTTCCTACACCCTTTATCTGGTGCACTGGCCGGCGCTGTCCTTGTTTCAGAAGCTCTTCATCATGGCGGGAGCCACCGCCTGGCTCAACGAGCTTCTCGCGTTCGGCCTGTTCATCCTGGGTTCGGTGCTGGCCGCCATCGCCGTGCATCTGCTGCTTGAACGCAAGCTGCTGTCGTCGCGTCGCGGCATGGAAACCCGGCTTCTCGGGCATTCATGATGGACCCGCCGCCGCGACGCCGCCTTGACAGCCATCCGACACGCCCTCTATGGATGTCCGTAGTGACGCCAACGGGTCGGCGGTCCACGACGTTGCTGAGAGGGTGGTCATGGATATTGCGATCGTCACCGGTTCGGCCGGCCTGATCGGGTCGGAAGCGGTTCGTTTCCTGGCCGGTAAGGGCCTGACGGTGGTGGGAGTGGACAACAACCTGCGCCAGACCTTCTTCGGCGCGGACGGCTCCACCCTTTGGAACCGGCAGCAGTTGGAAACCACCGTCGCGGGCTATCGCCATGTGGACGCCGACATCCGCGACGCCGACGCCATGAACGCCTTGTTCCAGCATTATGCCGGTTCCATCGCCATGGTCATCCATACGGCGGCGCAGCCGTCCCATGACTGGGCCGCCAATGACCCTTTCATGGATTTCACCGTCAACGCCAACGGCACCCTGGTTCTGCTGGAAGCGACCCGGAAATTCGCCAAGACCGCGCCCTTCATCTTCACCAGCACCAACAAGGTCTATGGCGACACGCCCAACCGTCTGCCGTTGATCGAGCGGGAAACCCGCTGGGAATGCGATCCGTCGCACGCCTACGGAGTCCACGGCATCGACGAAACCATGAGCATCGACGGCTGTATGCACAGCCTGTTCGGCGCCTCCAAGGCTTCGGCCGACCTGATGGTGCAGGAATACGGCCGCTATTTCGGTATGCCCACCGCCTGCTTTCGCGGCGGCTGCCTGACCGGTCCGGCTCATTCCGGGGCGCAGTTGCACGGTTTTCTCAGCTATCTGGTCAAATGCGCGGTCACCGACCGGGCGTATACGGTGTTCGGCTATAAGGGCAAGCAGGTCCGCGACAACATCCATTCCTACGATCTGGTCAACGCGCTGTGGCACTTCGCCAGCAATCCCCGGATCGGCGAGGTCTACAATATCGGCGGCAGCCGCCATTCCGAATGCTCCATGCTGGAGGCCATCGTCGTCTGCGAAAAGCTGACCGGGCGGCCCATGAACTGGAGCTATACCGACGGCAACCGCGCCGGTGACCATATCTGGTGGGTGTCCGACGTCCGTAAGTTTCAAAGCCACTACCCCGACTGGACCTATAAATATGATCTGGTCACCCTGCTGACCGAGATTCATGATGCCCTGGTCGAGCGGACCAAGGCCGGGTCATGACCCGCCGCGACGGCATGGGGCCTTACGCGACCCTGGCGGTCATCACGCTTAATTTCGTCATCGCCGCCGTGATCGTCAATCTGTTGGCCCTGGCGGCGCTTCACGCCCTGGATTGGGCCAAGCTTCGCGTCGGGGGGCTTGTCGCCGACAATCCCTGGGCCGACCGGCAGCGGGTTTATCCCGGTTGGGACAAGACCGATATCCAGGCCTTGCTCAAGGAGCGGGCGGATTGGCCGCCCTATGCTTACGAGCCGCTGGGGCAGTTCAAGGAGCATCCCGGCAAGGGACGTTTCTACACCATCACCGAAGCCGGCTGGCGCGCCACCGGCGCCGAGTTGCCCTGGCCCCCCGCGCCGGACCGGATCAACGTCTTCGTCTTTGGCGGCTCGACCGTCTTTGGTTGGGGCGTGTCCGATGGCGATACCGTGCCGGCGGCGCTGCAACGGCTGCTGGACCCGTCGGCCGCCAAGGTGGCGGTCTATAATTTCGGCCAGTCCTACTATTTTTCCACCCACGAGCTTTTGCTGTTCCAGCGTCTGGCCATGCAGGGCATCCGCCCTGATGTGGCGGTCTTCGTGGATGGCCTGAACGAGTTCTTCCATCACGAAACCTTTCTGTTCATGAGCGACCATATCGCCACCGTCATGGAAAACCAGGCGGTGACGGTGGGGACCGCCTTTCGCCGCCTCGCGGTCGGCTTGCCGCTGGTCCGGTTGGCGGAGAAGGTCTCCGCGCGCTTTGCCGCCAAGCCTGTGGAGCAGCAGGCGGAGGCCAGCATCCAGCAATTGATGCAAGGCGGGTCCGGCGCGAAAGCCGAAGCTGTCCTGGACCGCTATCTGGCCAATAAGGCCTTGATCGAACGGCTGGCCGAAACCTGGAAGGTCAGGCCCCTGTTCGTCTGGCAGCCGGTGCCCACCTACCGGTACGATCTGGCCCATCATCCGTTCAAACGCGACGGCATGGCGATTCACGCCGAATCCGGCAACGGCTACGAAGCGGCGAAGACCCGCCACACGGCTGGCGCGTTCGGTGACGGCTTCGTGTGGTGCGCCGACATCCAGCACGCCCGGCAGGAGCCGCTTTACGTGGATGCGGTCCATTACACGGCGGCGTTTTCGAAGGATCTGGCCGGCTGCATCATCGACAGCGGGCTGGACGCCGTCCTTAAAAGCAACGGGCGCAAGCCGTAAGGGTGAAGCCACGCCCTGGATTTGACGCCGCCCCGCTTTTCCGTTACCTAGTGGCCCTGAACTCCCGCCTTCCGGCGGATACCCTTTGCGCGAGGAGCCTGCGCCGGTCGCGCAAGCCATGACCAGCCGAGAGTCCCTTTGCATCCTGACCGCCGCCTATAACGACTGGGCGTCGCTGAAGGCGTTGCTGCCTCTGCTGGACCGGACCCTGGCCGGCGCCGCCGCCGGCGCGCGGGTCGTGGTGATGGACGATGGTTCGCTGGACCCGGCTCCCGATGATCTGCTGGATGGCCATGACTTCGCCTTTATCCGGGAGGTCACGGTGCTGACCCTGGTTCGCAATCTGGGCAATCAGCGCGCCTTGTCCATCGGGGTCGGCTATGTCGCCGCCGAGATTGACTGCGATTACCTGGTGGTGATGGACGCCGATCACGAGGACCGGCCCGAGGTGGTGCCGACCCTGCTGACGGCGGCGCGTCGGGAAGAGGGTCGCAAGATCGTGTTCGCCTCGCGCACGGAGCGCAGCGAAGGACCGGTCTTCAAGGCGCTTTATGGCCTTTACAAGAAGCTTTACGGCATGCTGACCGGCATGCCCATCTCCATCGGCAACTTCTCGGTGGTGCCCCGACGGTTGATCCGGCGGCTGGCCGGCGTGTGGGAAATCGGCCTGCATTTCCCCGCTGGCGTGATGAAGGCGCGGCTGCCGTTTACCTCGCTTGGGGCCGCGCGGGGCCGTCGCCTGCACGGCACGACCAACATGAATCTGGTCAATCTGGTGGTGCACGGCTTTTCCGGTCTGGCCGTTCATGCCGAAGTGGTGGGCGTGCGGGTGGTGCTGGGCTCTCTGGCCCTTGCCGTGGCCGTGTTCGCCCTCGACCTTGTCCTCTTCTACGGACGCCTGTTCTCCGACGTGACCATCGCCATGGGCTGGACCTCCCAGATCACCCTGACCTTCGCGGTGCTCCTGCTTCAGGTGTTCATGCCCGGCCTGCTCATGATGTTCATGGGACTGCACCAGCGCATCCAGCGGCAGATCATCCCGTTGGTGGATTACAAGACCTTCATTCTGGAGACCCTGACGCTGACGCCGTCGGGGCATTGAGGCAGCCATGAGCCGTTCAAGGCGCAAGCATTCCAGGACGAGCTTCGACGGGGAGACCCGGCCCCGGAGGTTGGTCGCGTTCGTGGCCGTCCTCCTGGTGGCCGCCGTTACGCTGGCGGGCCTGGAAATGGGTCTGCGGGTGGCGATGCCCGGCTGGAACGAGTACTTTTCCGGCCGCTTCATGACGCAGATCAGCTATCCCGGATACCCCAACACCAGCCTGGGCCGGCCGGGATTCGACGGTTATTTCTCGCAAAACAACGGCGATTTCCGCAGTCATATCCACATCAACGAGTTCGGGCTGCGCAATGACGAGTCCGTTGCCGCCGCCGATGGGCGGGTCTGGGTGCTTGGCGATTCGTTCTCGTTCGGCTGGGGGGTCGAGCGCGACGAGACCTATACCGCTCTGCTGGCCCGGTTCCTCGACCGCCCCACCTACAACATCGCCAGTCCGGGAAGCGGGGTCTGCGCCTGGCAGACCCTGACTGCCCGCATGCCCAAGGATGCCCGCCCCCTGGCGGTCGTGGTCGGCCTGACGGTGGAGAATCGGGTCGGTCCCATGGATTGCGCCGCCGAAGCCCGGCTGGCGGCTGGCGCCGTACAGGAAGAGCCGCGCGCCCTGGGCGTGACCGCCCTCAAGATGTATATGACGGAGCATCTGGCCCTTTATAATTTTTTCACGGTCGTGCTGAAGCGCATCGATCTGGCGGCCGTGGTGCTGGAAAAATTGGGTGTCATCAACGACGCCCGATTGGTGGACTTTCACAACACCACCCCGGAAACCCTCATGAGCGGACTGTCCAGCACCGCAACCGAACTGGTCCGCCTCAGGGCCATGCTGCCGCCGGATACCCCCTTCGTGGTGGCGGTCATCCCCACCCGGTTCGAGGTTCGCGACGATCTTGGCTTCCACCGCGATCTGCGCCTGGGCGTGGAGGCGGAGATGGCCAAGCAAGGCATCGACTATGTGGACATGATCGATGTCTTCAAGGCGGCCGGACACGACGCCACCAGCTTTCCCCATGACGGCCACTGGACGCCGCGCGGCCATGCCATCGCCGCCCGGGCGATCGCCGACTGGATGATCGGCCACGGCAAGACGCCGGGCTGAACCCCGACCGCCAGGACTGCCGGCGTTGCTTAGATTTGCCTCCATGGCGCGGCTGTGCTAGAAGTCGCGCGATCTTGATCCACAAGGGCGCACCCAGCAGTATGAGCAAGCCGCAAGAGACCTTCGAAGGTCAATCCCATGGCCGTAAGGTCGAGATGGGAACGGATCGGTCGTTCGGTCTGGTGTTCGCCGTTGTTTTCGCCATCGTCTGTCTGCTTCCGCTCTGGTCGGGCGCCGAGCCCAGGCTGTGGGCCGGGGTGGTGGCGGGTGCCTTCCTGGTGGCGTCGTTCGTCGCCCCCAAGCTGCTCAAGCCGCTGAACCGCCTGTGGTTCCTGGTGGGCATGGCGTTGCATCATGTGGTCACGCCGGTCGTGATGGGCCTGCTGTTCTTCCTCACCGTCACCCCCATCGGGTTGATCCGGCGGGCGATGGGCAAGGACTCCATGTGTCTTCGGCGTGACGACGCGGCCGCCAGCTATTGGGTCGTTCGCCAGCCGCCAGGCCCTGCTTCCGGCAGCATGCGCCGTCAGTTCTAGGAGATATCCCCGTGGGCTTCATCATCGAGCTTTGGCAGTTTCTGCGTGAGCGCAAGAAGTTCTGGCTGCTGCCGATTCTGATCATGATGGTCGTCTTCGGCGGCCTGATCGTGCTGTCCCAGGGCTCCGCCGTGGCGCCGTTCATCTACACCTTGTTCTAGGCGGCTCCATGCGTATTCTCGGCATCTCTGCGCTGTATCACGATAGTGCGGCGGCTCTGGTCGAGGACGGCAGAATCGTCGCCTGCGCCCAGGAAGAACGCTTCACCCGCAAGAAGCACGACGCCGCCTTTCCCGAGCACGCCATCGGCTACTGCCTGGGCGAGGCCGGGATCGGACTGTCCGACATCGACTTCGTGGTGTTCTACGACAAGCCGTTCCTGAAGTTCGAGCGTCTGCTGGAGACCTATATTTCCTTCGCGCCGCGCGGCTTTACGTCGTTCAAGGCCGCCATGCCGATCTGGCTGAAGGAAAAGCTGTTCCAGAAAGACCTCCTGGCGCGCGAGCTGAAAAACTTCGCCAAGGATTTCGACTGGGTCAACAAGCTGCTCTTCGCCGAGCATCATCTCAGCCATGCCGCCTCGGCCTTCTTTCCGTCGCCGTTCCAGGACGCGGCGGTTCTGACCATGGACGGCGTCGGTGAATGGACCACCACCTCGATGGCCATGGGCTCGGGCAACACGCTTGAGATTCACAAGGAGCTGCACTTTCCCCATTCGCTGGGGCTGCTGTACTCCGCCTTTACCTATTACACCGGCTTCAAGGTCAATTCCGGCGAATACAAGCTGATGGGGCTGGCGCCTTATGGCGAGCCGAAATACACCAGCAAGATTCTCGACACCCTGGTCGATCTCAAGCAGGACGGCAGTTTCCGGCTGGATCAGTCGTATTTCGACTACTGTACCGGCCTGCACATGACCAACGACCGGTTCGCCGCCCTGTTCGGCCAGCCGGTCCGTCAGGCCGACAAGGATCCGCTGACCCAGTTCCATATGGATATCGCCGCCTCGATCCAGGACGCGACCGAGATCATCGTTTCCAAGCTGTGTCACGGCATCAAGAAGGAGACCGGGGCGAAGAATTTGTGTCTGGCCGGCGGCGTGGCGCTCAATTGCGTCTCCAATGGCAAGATCCTGCGCGAAGGCATCTTCGACAATGTCTGGATTCAGCCGGCGGCCGGCGATGCCGGCGGCGCCCTGGGTGCCGCCCTGGCCGGCTATCACCTGCACAAGGGCCAGCCCCGCACCGTCACCGGCGGCGGTAAGGACGCCATGAAGGGCTCGTATCTCGGACCCGTCTACGAGCAAGGCGATATCGAGGCCCGGCTGACGGCGGCCGGCGCCCGGTTCACCGTGCTGGACGACGACGGCATGATCAAGGCCACCGCCGAGGCCCTGGCCGCCGAAAAGGCGGTGGGCTGGATGCAGGGCCGCATGGAATTCGGCCCGCGCGCCCTGGGTGGGCGTTCGATCCTGGGCGATCCGCGCTCGCCCTCCATGCAAAAGACGCTGAATCTCAAGGTGAAGTACCGCGAGAGCTTTCGCCCCTTCGCCCCCAGCGTCCTGCGCGAGGATGTGGCCGAATGGTTCGAGCTGGACGGCGACTCGCCTTACATGCTGCTGGTGGCCCCGGTCGCCGAGCGCCATCGCCGCGCCATGACCGAGGACGAGAACAAGCTGTTCGGCATCGATAAGCTGAACGTGCCGCGCTCTGGCATTCCGGCGGTGACCCATGTGGATTATTCCGCCCGGGTCCAGACCGTCCATGCCGACACCAATCCGCACTATCACGCGCTGATTTCGGCATTCAAGGCACTGACCGGCTGCGGCGTGGTGGTCAATACCAGCTTCAACGTGCGCGGCGAGCCCATCGTCTGCACCCCGGAAGACGCCTTCCGTTGCTTCATGGGCAGCGAGATCGAATTCCTGGTGGTGGGCAATTGCGTCCTGCGCAAGGAAGATCAGGACGAAGGCTTGAAGCTCGACTACAAGAACGCCTTCGAGTTGGATTAGCGGCGGCGGGGCAAAGCCCCGCTACTCCGCTCCCCGCCCATAGACGTCTTCCAGCCGGACGATGTCGTCCTCTCCCACATATTCGCCGGACTGCACCTCGATCAGGCGCAGCGGCACCTTGCCGGGGTTTTCCAGGCGGTGGGGGGTGCCGGCGGGAATGAAGGTGGATTCGTTTTCCCGCAGCACGAACGACTTGTCGTCGCAGGTGACCAGGGCGGTCCCCTTAACCACCACCCAATGCTCCGAACGATGCCAATGCTTTTGCAGGGATAGTTTCGCCCCGGGATCGACGTGGATATGCTTGACCTTGAAGCGCTCGCCCTGCTCGACGGTCTGGAACCAGCCCCAGGGCCGCCAGCCGCGCGTTCCCTGGGTCGCCTCGGGCCGGCCTTCGCGTTTGAGGGCGTCGACGATGGCCTTGACCTCCTGGTCGCGGGACTTGTCGGCCACCAGCACGGCGTCGTCGGTCGCCACCACCACCATCCCCTTCAGGCCGATGGCGGTCACCAGCCGGCCCTGGCTGCGCAGGTAGCAATCAGACGATTCCAGCACCAGCACGTCGCCCTTGACCACGTTGCCGTCGGAATCCTTGGGCGATTCCTGCCACAGCGCCGACCACGAGCCGATATCGGACCACCCCATCTCGACCGGCACCACCGCCACCCGGTCGGAATGCTCCATCACCGCGTAGTCGATGGACTGACCGTTGAGGGCGGCGAAGCTTTCATCGTCGAGGCGGAAAAAGAACATGTCGTTGCGCCCCTTGGCCAGGGCGGCGCGGCAGCCTTCGACCGTGCCGGGGGCATGAGCCTCCAGCTCGCTCAGGAATAGCGCGACCGGCAGCAGGAAGATGCCGCTGTTCCAGGTATAGGCGCCGGAGGCGACATAGGCCTCGGCGGTGGCGAGGTCGGGCTTTTCGACAAAGCGTTCGACCATGTTGCCGCCGGGCAGCGCCGCACCGGCCTTGATATAGCCATAGCCGGTATTGGGGCCGGTGGGCTGGATGCCGAAGGTCACCAGCCTGCCGCCCCGCGCCAGCGGAACCGCGAGGTCGACGGCGTGGCGGAAAGCGGCGGTATCGGAGATCAGGTGGTCGGACGGCATCAGCAGCATCAGGGCGTCGGGGTCGCTGTCGGCCAGCAGCAACGCCGCCACCGCCGCTGCCGGGGCGGTGTTGCGTCCCACCGGCTCGATCACCACCGCCCGAGGCTCGATCCCGACTTCGCGCAATTGCTCGGCGACGATGAAGCGATGCTCGTGATTGCACACCACCACCGGCGGAGCCCCCAGGCGCAGGGCGGTGTCTTGCAGCAAGGTGCGCTCCCCCGTCAGCTTCAGCAGCTGCTTGGGCATCAGCTCGCGCGATAGCGGCCACAGCCGGGTGCCGGCGCCGCCGGATAGGATGACGGGGACCAGATTGGTCATGAGGAAAGCTCCTTGGTCCGCCACCAATGGGCGGTTGCTCTAAGGCCGTCATCCAGGGTCTCGGGCGGAACCCAGCCGATGGATGTGGCGATGGCTTCCAGATCGACCCTTAGCGAGGCGGTCAGACGCTGTATCGCCGCCGATTTTCCGGTCAGTCGGCCGGCCAGCCGCAACAGGCCGACCGGAAGCGGCAGCAGCCGGGCCGGACGCCCCAGGGCGGCGGCCAGACGGCGGATCAGTTCGGGGGTTGAGACTGTTTCGGCGTCGCACAGGGTAAAGATGCGGACATTGCCGGCGGCGGCGGGGGTGGCGAGGCTGGCGCGGACCGCATCCACCAGATTTCCGATTCCGATCAGGGACCGCTGATTGGCGACGCAAGCCAGCGGCAGTGGAATTCCCCGGTCGACGATATCGATCAGCGAGCGGAAATTCCCCTTCACGCCGGGGCCGTAGACCAGGGGGGGGCGCAGTACGGTGACGCCCAGGCCGGTCCGGGCGGCGATCTCGGCCAGACCTTGCTCGGCCTCCAGCTTGGAGATGCCGTAGGGATCGACCGGCGCGGCGGCCTGGGGACCGAACGGGGCGGCGAAGGTCTCCTCGCCATTGACCTTGATGCTGCTCATGAACACCAGATGGCGGACGCCCGCGGCGGCGGCCTGCTCGGCCAGACGCAGGGTGCCGGCCACGTTGGCGGCGCGAAATTCGGCCAGCGGATCGTGGGAGCGGTCATGCATGACATGGACCCGGGCGGCGAGATGGACCACTGTCGCCACTCCGGCCAGGGCCGCGCCCCAATCGGTGGTGGGCGACAGGCCGGCGACCTTGCGCGGCTCGACGCCCTCGGGCAGGCGGGCGTTCGGTCGCACCGCGCCGGCCACCCCATGGCCCAGCTCCACCAGCCGCCGGCACAGCGGCCGGCCGACAAACCCATTGGCCCCGGTGATCAGAATCGTCATGCCGGTTTTCCCTTGGCCCAGTGACCGAGCAGGGCGAGTAGCCCCGCCACCACTGCGACCGCCAGACCCGAGCCGAGACCGGTCTGGCCGATGGCGGTGATCCAGGCGCAGCCGATCAGCCCCAGATTGGCGGCCAGGATGGCCAGCGACACCTGGGAATGGCTTTTGCCGCCCTGAACCGCGCGTTGGTAGAAGTGACGGCGATGGGCCTGCCAGATTTTCTCGCCATCCTTCAAGCGCCACAGCAAGGTGATGCTGGCGTCGGCGATATAGTAGCCCGGCAGAATCAAGGCGGCGGCCAGATGCCCGTCGGTGGCGAGCTGGATCAGCAAGCCACCCAGCACGAAGCCGAGCGGAATGCTGCCCGAATCGCCCAGAAAGATCCGGGCGGGATGCCAGTTCCATACCAGGAAGCCCAATCCGGCGGCGGCCACCCCCATGGCCTGGGCGGCGGAATGGTCGCCGATCAGGGCGATGCCGACGCCGATGGCGGCGGTCTCGATGCCGGTGATGCCGTCGATGCCGTCCATGAAATTGGTGAGATTGACGAACCACAGCCAGCCCAGGGCCGTCAGCAGGCGGTCGGCCCAAAAGGGCAGCAGCCCCTGGAACACCAGCCCGGCGGCCGGCATCGCGATCAGGGTGGCGGCGATGATGGCGGCCTGAAGCAGAAAGCGGGGCAGCGGCGGCAGCCCCTCGCGGTCGTCCAGCCACGACACCGCCATCAGGATCAGGGCGCCGGCCGCCAGGATGGTGGAATAACCGGGGGCCACGAAGGCGGTGAGAATCAGCATGGCCGCCACCACCGGCGTCACCGCCAGCCCACCGCCGCGCGGCGTCGGCAGGTTGTGGCTGGACCGTTCGTTGGGATGGTCGAGAATCTCCCTGCGACGCAGCCAGGCCAGCACGATCCCGGTTCCCGCCGCGCTGAGCAGGAAGGTGGTCAGGGCGATGACGGCGACCGTAAGGGTCATGGCGCCTCGATCAGATGGACCCGCCGGCCGTCGCGCAGACTTTCCAGCACGGCGATGGTGGCAAGGCTGGTCTCGATCAGCTCGGCCTCGTCGGCGGGGGCCGCGCCGCCGGCCGCCACCGCGCTGACGAAGGCCTCCAGTTCGGCGCGATGGCCCTTGTCCTGGCCCAGGGACTTTTCCACCTTGGTCCGGCCGCCCGAGGTGATGGACAGCGTCAGGAAATTGTCGATCACCAGAACCGTTCCGCCAGCGAAGCACTCGAAGCGTTCCTTGCTGTGCGCGGTGTCGCCCAGGGCGGTGTAGACGATGGTGGCCAGCGAGCCGTCGGCGAAGGTTAGTGACACCGCCAGATCGTCACAGCCGCCATGGGTCACGCCGGCCGCGTCGGCTTGGACGGTGGCGATGGGCGACCCGACCAGGACGCGGGCCAGATCGACGAAGTGGCACAGCTCGCCCAGGATGCGGCCGCCGCCCTCTTCCGCCGCGTTGACCCAGCTTTCCGCCGGCAGCGCCCCGGCATTGACCCGCAGCACCAGCACCTTGGGGCCGGAATGCCGGGCGAGATGGGCGCGGGCCTTGACCGTCATGGGGGCGAAGCGGCGGTTGAAGCCGACCATGAAGAAGCCGGCCGAGCCTTGGCGCGCCGTCTGAACCTGCTCCAGCTGGGCGCGGTCCAGCGCCAGCGGCTTTTCCACCAGCACCGACTTGCCGGAGGCCAGGACGCGGGCGGTCATTTCGGCGTGATTGCCGTGGCGGGTGGCGACCAGAACCGCGTTGATGGCGGGATCGTTCAGCACCGCCTCCACATCGGTGGTGGCGGTGGCGAAGCCGAAAGTCTGCTGACCATGCTCGGCGGTGGCGCCGCGCTGGGTGCAGATGGCGCGCATCTCCAGCTTGGGAATCCGGGCCAGTTCGGGCAGCAGCACGGTGCGGGCGAAACTGCCGGCGCCGATCACTCCCAGTACGCATGTGCCAGCCATCGCCTTGGGGGCGGGGAAGGCCGCGACCGGGGCGGGTCTGGCGGCGGCGTCATAGCGCAGCACCACGCCCAGATGGGGGGTATCGCCGCCGGTGACCAGCCGATAGGCGCTTTCCGCCTGTTCAAAGGCGAAACGATGGGTGATCAAGGCCCCGACATCCAGGCGCCGCGCCAGATTCGGGCTCATCAGCCGGACGACTTCGCGCAGATTCTCGGTCTCGGTCCAACGCACCCAGCCCACCGGATACTTGACGCCGCGCCCCTCGAAATCCTCGTCATAGCGGCCGGGGCCGTAGGAGCGCGACACGGTCAGGGTCAGCTCCTTCTTCATGTAGGCGGCGTAGTCGAAGGTGGTTCCGGTCTTGCCCACCAGTACGACGCGGGCGCGGTCGCGGGCCAGTTCGGCCGCCAGCGCCAGCGGTTCGGACGAATCGGTGGCCGCCGCGATCAAGATGGAATCGCAGCCCACGCCGCCGGTCAGCGCCGCCACCGCCTCGGGCAGGCCGGGCTCGCCCAGGCTCCAGGTCAGTTCGGCCCCCAGCGCCTTGGCCAGGGCCAACCGTTCCGGGTTCATGTCAAGCGCGACGACCCGCGCGCCGGCCAGGGTCAGCAGTTGGACCGCCATCTGGCCGATCAGGCCGACTCCCAGCACCGCCACCACGTCGCCCAGTCCCGAGCCCAGCGAGCGGACCCCCGCCATGGCGATGGCGCCGACGGTGCCGAAGGCGGCTTCCTCGTCGGACACGCCGTCGGGAATGGGGACGACAAGGTTGCGCGGCACCACGTTCAGCTCGGCATGGTTGGCCAGGCCGGCCCCGGCCATGGCGACCCGTTGGCCCATGTGGAAGCTGCCCTCCAGGCCGCCGCCCACCGCGACGATCTCGCCGGCGGCGGAATAGCCCAGCGGCAGCGGCTCGTCCAGGCGGGCCATCACCGTCTTGAAGGTGGAAACGATTCCGTCGCGGCGCGCCTTGTCGATTACCTTGCGCACCAGATCGGGCCGGGCCGAGGCCTTGGCGGCGAGGCTCTTGCGGGCGAAGTCGATGACGAGGCGCTCGGTACCGGCGCTGATCAGCGACGCGCGCGTCGCCACCAGCAGATGGCCCGATCGCACGCGGGGTTCGGGAACGTCGCGCAGGCGCAGCTTACCCGATTTGGCACTCTGAATGACTTGTTTCATGGGCTTCTTCTTAACCCGGATTTTCCCCCCTGTCACGAACCAGACGTCAGGCCCAGCTTGACGTTCATGGCAGGAACGCGGTAGAACCCGCGCGAGATTCTCCCCCAGGAGCCGCATGAAAAAGGAAGGCCGCCGAGCGCACCCTGTCCTTACCGCCGCTCGATATTCACCGCGACCCCCTCAATGAAGGGCCTGAAGCATGAGCCCCAGGAAGATTCTGGTCACCGGCGCCGATGGTTTCATCGGCTCGCATCTGACCGAGGCGCTGGTTCGCGCCGGCCACGATGTGCGCGCTTTCGTCTACTACAACTCTTTCAATTCCTGGGGATGGCTTGATGCGGCCGAGGCCGAGGTCAAGCGTTCGCTCGATGTCTTCGCAGGCGATATCCGCGACCCCCATGGGGTGCGCGAGGCGGTCAAGGGCCGCGAGGTGGTGCTGCATCTGGCGGCGCTGATCGCCATCCCGTTTTCCTATCATTCGCCCGCCGCCTATGTGGACACCAACATCACCGGCACGCTCAACGTCTTGCAGGCGGTGCGCGACCTGGGGGTGGGGCGGATGATCCACACCTCCACCAGCGAGGTTTATGGAACCGCGCGTTTTGTCCCCATCACCGAGGATCACCCGCTGTCGGGCCAGTCGCCCTATTCCGCCACCAAGATCGGCGCTGATCAGATGGCCGAGTCGTTCTGGCGCTCCTTCGCCACGCCGGTGGCGACGCTGCGCCCGTTCAACACCTTTGGCCCACGCCAGTCGGCCCGGGCCGTGATCCCCACCATCATCACCCAACTGCTGGCCGGCATGCGGCGGATCAAGCTGGGGGCGGTGCGTCCGACCCGCGATTTCAACTATGTGGCCGACACCGTACGGGCCTTCATCGCCGCCATGGACGCCCCCGGCATCGAGGGCGAGGTCATCAACGCCGCCTCAAATTTCGAAATTTCGGTCGGCGACACCGCGCTGGCCATCGCCAAGGTCATCGGCTGTGAGTTGGAGATCGAGACCGACGATATCCGCCTGCGCCCCGACAAAAGCGAGGTCGAACGGCTGTGGGGCGACAACGCCAAGGCGGCGCGGCTGCTGGGCTGGCAGCCGGCCTATGGCGGTGGTGAAGGCTTCGAGCGCGCCCTGGCCGAGACGATCGAGTGGTTCCGCAATCCTGGCAATCTCGGCCGCTACAAGGCCGATCGCTATAATATCTAGGCTCCGAATGCACGAGATCACCCGCCGACTGGTTGAATTCTGGCGCGACGACGCGAAGGCCGAGGGCATGGTGCCGCTGCATGCGCCGGTGTTCCGGGGCAACGAGGCCGCCTATGTCAAGGACTGCATCGATACCGGCTGGGTCTCGTCGGTGGGGGCCTATGTGGATCGCTTCGAGGCCATGCTGGCCGAGGCAACCGGGGTCGCCCATGCGGTGGCGGTGGTCAACGGCACCGCCGCGCTTCAGGTCTGCCTGCATCTGGCGGGAGTCCGGCCGGGTCACGAGGTGGTGGTTCCGTCGCTGACCTTCGTCGCCACCGCCAACGCGGTCAGTCATTGCGGCGCCGCCTGCCGTTTTATCGATGTGGAGGAGCGGACCCTGGGGCTCGACCCCGTCCGACTCGACGCGCATCTCACCCGTCACAAGGACCGGCCGATCAAGGCCGTGGTGGTGATGCACGCCTTCGGCCAGCCGGCAGACCTCGACGGGCTGGCCGAGGTCTGCGCCCGCCACGGCGTCGCCCTGGTGGAAGACGCCGCCGAGTCGCTGGGCAGCTTGTACAAAGGTCGCCATACCGGCAATCACGGTCTGGTGGCGTCCCTCAGCTTCAATGGCAACAAGATCGTCACCACCGGCGGTGGCGGCGCCATCCTGACCAATGACGCGGCTCTGGCCAAGCGGGCCAAGCATCTGACCACCACCGCCAAACTGCCGCATCCCTTTCGCTTTGATCATGACGAGGTGGGCTGGAACTACCGCCTGCCCAATCTCAACGCCGCCCTGGGCTGCGCCCAGATGGAGGTTCTGGCCGAGTATGTCGAGCACAAGCGGCGGCTGGCCGAACGCTATGACGCGGCCTTCGCCGGCCTGGACGGGGTGCGGATCTTTCGGGAAACCGCCGAGGTGCGCTCCAACTACTGGCTGACCGCCTTGTTGCTGGACCGGCCCGACCGCGCCTTGATCGAGCGGGTGATCGAAGAGGCGAGCGCCGTCGGCATTCAGTGCCGCCCGCTCTGGACTCCCATGCACCGGCTTGCCATGTATGGCGACTGCCCGCGCGACGCCTTGCCGGTGACCGAGTCCGTGGCGGACCGGCTGATCAGCTTGCCGTCCAGTCCCCGCTGACGCCAAGGCGCGGACCGCGCCGGCTTTATCCGGGGCGGTCGGTTCAGCCCAAGATGATTCCCGGCGGCGAAGACATCCGTCAGGCTAAGGGCTTGTTTTGCTTCAGGGAAAATGGCGCGCCCGGAAAGACTCGAACTTCCAACCCCCAGATTCGTAGTCTGGTGCTCTATCCAATTGAGCTACGGGCGCTTCGCCTCCCACCGGGTTTTGAGTACATCCCGGCGAGGACGCGGAACATACACAAACCCCATGGCCCCTGCAAGTCTGAAATTGAAAGACGGAAGGCACCCCAAAGATTATGGCTTCATTTGGCATTCATGTACCACCAATCGAAATGCGGACTTGTGGCAGGTAGGCCAATTGCGTAAAATCCGACCCAAAGTTAGCGGGGGGACGGCCATGTTTCATTTTATTGAAATGATCCGGCCCCCGGCGGCATTTGTCCGAACTGGCGAACCAAAGGATCAGCTATCCCAATGGCCCTGAAAAAGACCCATGCCGCGGCGCTCTGCGCGGCTCTCCTGGCAGGCGGATGCTCGTTCGCCGAGGACGCGCTGTTCCCCACGACCGGGACCGTCGCCAATCAGACGGTTGCCGATCAGGATGGCCCGCCGATTATGGGGTCGTCCAGTTACGAGCCGGTCGGCGTGACCGCCGCCTCGCCCACGGGGACGTTCGTCGGGGGCAAGGCCGCCTCGTTGCGCAACGACCTGTCGTCGCTACAGGCCACTTTGTCGCGGCAAAATCAGGCGTTGCAACAGATCCGTGGCGAGACGGTGCAGGATTCCCAGCGTTATCACGGCACCGTCGCCGCCATCAACGCCCGCCTCCAGGTTGGAACCACTCCCGGCAATCCGATCTTGACTCAACAGTGGAATGCCGCCCAGGGCGAATTGGACCGCATCACCGACGACGTCTTGAAGATGAACCGCCTGACCAACGACGTGACCTCGTCGTCGACCATGGCCGCCTTCTTGCTGGAATCGGTACGGGCGGCGCGGTCGTTGTCGGGGGCCGTCGACGAGGATCACCGTCAGCTGCGTATCCTGGAAGACGAGACCAACCGGACCGTGGTGATGGTCGAACGCCTGCTCAGCGAGCTGACCAATGACGCCACCCGCCAGCAGCAGTACGTCGCCTCGGAAAAGCAGAACCTCAACGCCTTGGCCCTGGGGATCAAGAACGGCGCCCTGTTCGCCGGCGGCCTTGGCAATCGCATCAATGCCAGCTATGACGCCACCCCGGCGCGGGTCATGGCCTCGGGCGAGATGCCGCTGGTCACCATTCGCTTCGACCGGCCCAATGTGAATTACGAGCCGGCCCTGTACGCCGCCATCAAAAGCGCGCTGGACCGTCGCCCCAACGCCACCTTCAGCGTGGTCGCGGTGTCTCCGGTCGGCTCCACCCCCGGCCAGCAGGCCCTGTCGGCTTCGACCGCCAAGCGGAACGCCGATTCGGTCTTGCGGTCGTTGACCAATATGAATCTGCCGGCCAGTCGGGTCAGCGCCACCTCGACCACCAGCGCCAATGCCGGCAGCGGTGAGGTCCAGGTCTTCGTGCGCTAATCACGACAGACCAACACCAGTTAAAAGGCCCCGACCCGCAAGGTTCGGGGCCTTTTAATATTGGCGGCCCTTGCCGGGCTATCGCCGCAATCCGTTCGAGGGGGATTTCCGCCGAGGGCTAACCAAAGTCAAATACCAAAGTTGGGCGCTAGGCTATACATGGGGAACTCTCCGAACAAAAGGGTTCTTCATCATGAATAAAGCCGACAATAATAGTGTGGCTATTTGCGGCATCGCCTGCCACCTGATCAAGGCCGCCCTACCGGCCGCCTATCTGTTGAGCGTCGGGATCACCTTCACCATGGCCCTGAGCGTCGGCCTCGCCTTGTTGGAGGGCTAGGACCGGGCCTGGAGGGTCAGGTACTGCCACAAGATGGTTGCCGCCGCCAAGGCGGTGATTTCCGAGACGTCGTAGGCGGGGGCGACCTCGACCACGTCCATGCCGGCGAAGCGGACGGTCTTCAGGCGTTGCAGGATGGCCATCACCTGCCAAGTGAACAGGCCGCCGATTTCCGGTGTGCCGGTTCCCGGCGCCTGGCCGGGGTCGATGGCGTCGATGTCGAAGCTGAGATAGGCCTGGTGCTCGCCGATCACGGTCAGGATCCGTTCGGCCACGGCGGCGGGGCCTTGAATATGGGCTTCCTCGGCGGTGATGATGGTCACCCCACGCGAAACGGTCCAGTCATGCACCGCCTTGGGCATGGGAGACCGGATGCCGACCTGGACCATGCGGCGGGGATCGACCAATCCCTCTTCCAGGGCGTGAAAGAACGGCGAGCCATGGGCCAGCGGCTGGCCGAAATTGTCGGGCCAGGTATCGCTATGGGCGTCGAAGTGAATCAGTCCGACCGGGCCGATCCGCTTTGTCAACGCCCGCAGCAGGGCCAGCGTGACCGTATGATCGCCGCCGATGGCCAGAAGATGACGGCATCCCGTCGCCTGTCGTTCGATCTGCTCCAGCGAGGCTGCGATATCGCCCAGGGCCAGGGTGAAATCGCCCAGATCGGCGACGGACAGGACTTGGGGGTCGACCCAGCCGACCGGATTGGCGCCATCGGCCAGCATCCGACTGGCGCGACGGACGGCATGGGGACCATCCCGAGCGCCAGAGCGGTTGGTGACGCCCAGGTCAAAGGGAATTCCGGCGATGCAAAACTCCGCCGTTTCGGGGCTGGCCGCGCATCCGCCCAGGAAGCTTGGCGGTAAAGCGAAGGTGGGGTGCACGGTGACATCTCCCATGTGATACCGAAACGACTCGTCCCGCCGTCCCCCAAGGGCCGGGCCATTCGAGCAGCGTAAATTCCTCCCCGTGATCCGTCAACGTCCCCATCGGGGCGGTCAGGCCGTGAACACTTCACGGGCGCGTTGGGCAAGGCCGCTGGCCACTGAAATGAACTCGCCGCCGGAACTGATCCGGTCCTCGCCGAATCGGCGGGCGAAAATGGCCCGCACCGCCGGCACCAGCGACGAGCCGCCGGTCAGAAAGACCCGATCGACCTTGGCCGTCGGGGTGGCGGTGGAGTCCAGCAGGCCCTCGACGCAAGATTCGATAGCGGCCAATTCCTTGCCGATCCAGCCTTCGAACTCGGTCCGGGTGATCCGCCGGGTGACGGTGACCGGGTCGTGGTCGAAGCGGAACAGGGCTTCCCCAGCCAGGGACAGCTCCAGCTTGGCCTGTTCCACCGCGCGGTAAAGATGGTAGCCAAGATTGTATTCGATCAGCGCCAGCAGCTGCTCGACCTGGTCGGGATGCTCTACATGGCGTTGAAGATCGCGCAGCAGCCGCAGCGTCTGCGGGGTGTTGAGAAAGGCGACATGGTGCCAGCGTTCCAGCTTGGCGTAGACCCAGGCCGGCATGGGCAGGATCTTGCCGCCGCTGTCATAGGTGGTGTTCTTGCCGAAATGGCCGGACAGGCCGTGTTCGACGATGCGGCGGTCGAAAGCGTCGCCGGCGATGCCGACGCCCGCCGTGCCGATGATGGACTCTTCCGGGCGGCCTAGCCGGGCGCGGCCCGGTCCCAGCCGGATCAGGCAAAAGTCGCTGGTGCCGCCGCCGAAATCGGCCACCAGCACCGTCTGGTCGTGGTCGAGGGTGCTTTCGTAGTAATAGGCGGCGGCGATGGGCTCGAACTCGAACACCACCTCGCCGATTCCGGCCTTGGCGAAGGCTTCGATCAGCCGGCCGGTGGCGTAGTCGTCTTCCTCCTCGCCGCCCTCGGCGACGAACCGCACCGGGCGTCCCGCCACCACCCGCTCGATCCGGCTTCCCCCTCCTTCGGCGGCGCGGCGCAGATGGCCGACGATCAGCGCCACCATGTCTTCCAGGCTGTAGGTGGTCCCCAGAATGGCGGTGCTGCTGAACGAGCGGCTGGTCAGGTAGGATTTGAAGGATTGCAAAAAGCGGCACTCGCCGTCGCCATGCAGATAGGTGTCGATGGCGTCGTGGCCGACCAGGGGCTGGATACGCTTATGGGCATCGCGGTGGGCCTTGTCGAAGGCCAGGACCGAGCGCAGGGTCGAGGCCGGTCCCGAGGAGGTGGCGAAGCGGATCACCTCGGTGGCGCGTTCGGGGCCAGAGACCGCGACGGCGCTGTTGGTGGTGCCAAAATCCATTCCGACGAACATTCACGCGTCCTGTCCTCATTACCGGGGACCGGGTTTTAGCAGCGTGCGGCGCAATGCGCACCTGCCGCGTTGCCCGGAGGACCGATCTTGTCGGAACGCCGCCGCCGTTCCATATTCCCGGAATCCGCCGTTTGCGCTATGATGCGCGGCTATCTTGCGTCCTATCCGGAATATCCTGATCAATGAGTGATCTTCATCTTATCGACAGCCACAAGCTGATCTACCATCCCGAGCGCGTCGCGGCCCTTCTCGAAGCCAAGGGCGATTGGGAGAAGGCCAAGAAGATCTATCCCATCTATGTGGAGATCGGCCCGGTGGGGGCGTGCAATCACCGCTGCGTCTTTTGCGCCTATGATTACATCGGCTACCAGACCCGGACGCTGAGCTATGAAATGCTGTCGGAGCGGATTCCCGAAATGGGCCGGCTGGGCGTGAAAAGCATCATGTTCGCCGGCGAGGGTGAGCCCATGCTTCACAAGGACATCTGCAAGATCGTCCAGTTGACCAAGGCCTCCGGCATCGATTGTTCGTTTACCACCAACGCCACGGCCATGCCCAAGGATTTCTGCGAGGAGGCACTGCCCCATGTCACCTGGCTGAAAGCATCGGTCAACGCGGGCTCCGCCGAGACCTATGCCAAAATTCACCGCACCAAGGAATCCCATTTCGAACTGGCGATTTCCAATCTGTCCAAGATGGTGGCGACGAAGAAGGCCGGCAATCTTCCGGTGACGCTGGGGGCGCAGATTCTGCTGCTGCCCGAAAACGCCCATGAAGTCCGGATGCTGGCGGAAATCTGCCGTGACCGGATCGGTCTCGATTATCTGGTGGTGAAGCCCTACTCCCATCTTGGCCACAGCCTGACCCAGGCCTATAAGGATCTGGATTACCAGCAGTTCCTGGACCTGGAAGCCAGCCTGCGGGATCTGTCCACCGATACGTTCACGCTGGTGTTCCGCACCAACACCATGCGCAACTACACGGCTTCGGATCGCTATACCCGCTGCTATTCCACGCCCTATCTGTGGGCTCATATCATGGCGTCTGGCTCGGTCTTCGGTTGTGGCGCCTATCTGGAGGACAGCCGCTTCGACTATGGCAACATCTCCGAAAAATCCTTCCAAGACATCTGGGAGGGCGAAAAGCGCAAGGCGAATCACGTCTTCGTCCGCGAGGAAATGTGCATTGACGATTGTCGCCGGAATTGCCGCATGGACGAAGTGAACCGCTATCTGTTCCGGCTGATCGACAACCCGCCGTCACATGTGAATTTCATCTGACGTCGCCCTCTATCAAGGTATTGCGTTCCATGAACACTCGTCCCATCGCCGTCGTCACCGGCGGCGCCGGCTTCATCGGTTCCCATATGGTGGATCTGCTGGTCGAGCGCGGCTATGCCGTGCGCGTCATCGACAATCTGATCGGGGGCCGCGAGGCCAATCTGGCCCATCATGCCGCCAATCCCGATGTGACGTTCGAGAAGATCGATGCCCGCGCCCTGGAGGCCGGCTCGTCACTCTTCGCCGACGCCCGGTATGTTTTTCACTTCGCCGGGATCGGCGATATCGTGCCGTCCATGGAACAGCCGCTGGAATACATGTCGGCCAATGTCCTGGGCACGGTGCATGTGTTGGAGTGCGCCCGTGCCGTCGGCGCCAAAGTGGTCTATGCCGCGTCGTCCTCCTGCTATGGTCTGGCGGAGACTCCGACCCGTGAGGATCACCCGATCCGGCCGCAATATCCCTATGCCCTATCCAAGTATCAGGGCGAGCAAGCCTGCTTTCATTGGCATGGCTGCTATAAACTGCCGGTCAACGCCGTGCGGATTTTCAACGCCTACGGCACCCGTTCGCGCACGTCTGGGGCCTATGGGGCGGTGTTCGGAGTCTTCTTGCGCCAGATGCTGGCGGGCAAGCCGCTGACCGTGGTCGGCGACGGCACGCAGAGCCGCGATTTTCTCTATGTCACAGATGTGGCGC
Source organism: Phaeospirillum sp. (assembly GCA_030651575.1). GTDB lineage: Bacteria > Pseudomonadota > Alphaproteobacteria > Rhodospirillales > Magnetospirillaceae > Phaeospirillum. The sequence continues at coordinate 35,952 of JAUSFB010000048.1, read as the reverse complement.
GCGCCTTTCTGGCCGCCGCCGAGACCCCCATGGTCGGGCAGGTGTGGAACCTGGGCGCCGGCTGTCCGCAATCGGTTAACCGGTTGGTGGAACTGCTGGGCTGTGACGCCGTCCATATTCCCAAGCGACCGGGCGAGCCCGATTGCACCTTCGCCGACATCACCAAGCTGACCGGCGAACTGGGCTGGAAGCCCGAAGTGTCGTTCGAGGAAGGCGTGCGCCGGATCGTCGAAAATATCGACTACTGGCGCGAGGCGCCGCTGTGGGATCCGGTCTCCATCGCCAAGGCGACCGAGACCTGGTTCAAGTATCTGGGGTAGTCGATAGACCATGGTCTATCCAAATCTGTCTCGGGAGGCGGCATTCGCCCTGGCGGTGTTTTTCGTCCCTCCGCTCGCGGTATTGGCGCCGTTCGGCATGGCGGTTTATCTGCCGGTTTTCGGCCTGATCGCAGCGGGGGTCCTGTGGCGGAAACACCGCTTTGACCGGATACCCCGGACGCCATTGTTTTTCGTGGGACTCCTGGGGCTGTGGGGGGGCGCGACCCTGGTTTGGGCGCCGGAGCCGGGCCAGGGTGCGGCCACCCTTGCCCGCATCGCCGGTCTGGCGGTGGCGGGGGTGCTGGGCCTGGGCTTCGCCGGGCAGGTCGAGTCCTCCCGGTCCCGCCTGATCGCCTGGGCGGCGGCGGCGGGTCTGGCGCTGGGCGCCGCGTTGGTCGCCGGCGATCTGGCGACCGGCAATGCGGTGTCGGGATTGCTGTCCGTGGCCAAGGGAGGGCAGCCGATTCCGGTCGAGTACAAATCCCAACTCAGCCGGGGCGCCACGACCCTGGCCCTTTTGCTGTGGCCGTTTTCCCTGATCGCCTGGAGGGGGCGGAATTTTCTGCTGGCGCTGGCCTGCCTGGGGACCATGCTTGTCCTGGCCATCGGCGACAGTCTGGCCGTGCGGCTGTCCCTGGCCGTGGGACTCCCGACTTTTGCCCTGGCGCTGGCAGCGCCGCGATGGGGATTCGTGATTCTGCGGGTGGCGGTGGTGGCTGGCGTCGCGGTCCTGCCCATGGCGGCGCGCGCTTTGCCCGAGCCGCCCCAGTCCTTCAACGTGCTGCCCTGGCTGCCGTCTTCCACCCATCACCGGCTGGTCATCTGGCGCTATGCCGGACAGCGCATCGGCGAACACCCTCTGCGTGGCTGGGGGATGGAGGCGGCGCGGGCCGATCCCGGCGGGGCCGAGATGCTGACCATCCGGGATGTGGACGAGACGGGCGTGGTCCGGCGCGAGATCGTCGGGGCGCGGCTGCCGCTTCATCCCCATAACGCCGTCTTGCAATGGTGGCTGGAACTGGGTCTGCCGGGAGCGTTGCTTCTGGCGGGATTTCTGTGGTGGCTGATCGGCCGGATCGGGCGGAACCCGGCGCTGGACCGGTTGGGACGCGCCAGCGGTGCTGGCGCCCTGGCGGCGGCCCTGGCCATATCGGAGGTATCCTACGGCGCCTGGCAAAGCTGGTGGTTGGGGGTTCTGTGGCTGGTCGCGGCTTTATGCCTGATGGCGGGTCGCGCCCCGGCGAAGGATGCTTCATGAGTATCGTCCATCTGATCCGGGTCGGGCTGTCCATGTCGCCCGGTCAGGCGGCGCGGCGGGCGGTGAAGCTGGGCGTGCGCCTGGCGGAGACCCGGCTGCTGGCGGCGTGGCGGGGGCGGCACTGCTCCTATGCCGAGGCGGAGGGAGTGTTGACGCCGCGTCTGACGGCCGGGCTGGATTTCTCCCTCCTGGCCCCCCTGGCCGCGACCGTCGCCGCGCTGGGCCGCGAGACTCTCGACCATCGCTTCGACCTGCTGGGATCGGGCTGGGTCACGGTGGCCCATGGCGAGACCTATGGAGGATTCGGACCCCATCGCCATGGCCCCGGCCCGGCATTGCCCGCCGGGACGTGGCGGCCGGTGGTGGCGGCTTGGCACCGTCCCGGAAACCGCCGTCGCGCCGAAGCCATTCTTGGACTGATCCAAGATGCGGATTGGCGGCCGATCGATTGGCAGGTGGATTTCAAGTCGGGCTTCCGCTGGCCGCAAGCCGCCTGGGGGCGGGGCGTTTCCTACGGCCATCGGCCGGGGGTGGATATCAAGCTGCCATGGGAGCTGGCCCGGTTTCAGCATGGCCCTTGGCTGGCGCAGGCCCATGCCCTGGCCCGGCTGGGACGCCCCGGTTTCGTGGCGGCGGAGCGTTATGTTGCCGAGTTCCGCCATCAGGTTCTGGATTTTCTCGGCGCCAATCCGCCCGGTTGGGGGGTGAACTGGTGCTGCACCATGGATGTGGCCATCCGCGCCGCCAATATGCTGATGGCCTGGGACCTGTTTCGCGCCCAGGGCGTCGTCTTCGACGCGGCATTCGAGGCGGAGCTGGCGGCGGCCATGATCGCCCATGGCCGCCATATCGTCCGCTTCCTGGAATGGGACGAGCATCATCGCGGCAATCATTATCTATCCAATCTGGCCGGTCTGGCCTTTATCGCCGCCTATCTGCCGGATCATTCCGAGGTGAAGGGTCGGGCCGGGGCGAAGGGCTGGCGGGCCTTCGCGGCGGAGCGGCTGGCGGTGGAGATTCCCCGGCAATTCGGCGCGGATGGGGCCAATTTCGAGGCCTCGACCGCCTATCACCGCCTGTCGGCGGAAATGGCCGTTTACGGGGTCGCGGTGCTGGGGGGGGCGGTGGAGCCCGCCCATCTGGAGCGGCTGGCGCGGGCGGCCTATTTCTCGGCGGATGTGACCAAGCCCTCGGGAGCGGCGGTCCAGGTCGGCGACAACGATTCCGGCCGCTTCTTGAAACTGACGCCGCTGTTCGACGGGGCCGGAGATGGCCTGCGCGAACGTCACCTCGATCATCGGGGCTTCATCGCCGCCGCCCGGGGGCTGCTGGAGTTGGAGCTTCTCGCCGACCCCGTCGCGGCCTTTGAAACCGCGGTGGTGGCGGCCTTGGCGGGTGGAGAGCGCCGGGTGGAGCCGCGTCCGGCGCCGGCACCGGTGATCCGCCATAGCCCGGAGGGGGCGGCGCGTCATCTCACCAGAGTGCGGATCATTCCCGGCGACCCCACCGCCTTCGACGGGATGAGCGCCGCCGCCTATCCCGATTTCGGGCTGTATTCATGGAAGGGCGCTCGGGCTTTCGTCTCGCTCCGCTGCGGCCCGGTGGGTCAGAACGGCAATGGCGGCCACGCCCATAACGATCAGTTGGCGGTAGAGATCGAGATCGATGGAATCGCCTGGGCGTGCGATCCCGGCACGTTCGTCTACACCGCCGATCTGGCGGCCCGGAACCGCTATCGCTCGGCCTTGGCCCATGTCGTCCCCCGTCATGGCGGCGAGGAACCGGCCCGCATGATCGCCCCCTTCCGCCTGGAGGATCGCGCCCGGGCCGAGATCTTGCGGTTCGGGCCGGATATCCTGGGGTGGCACCGGGGGTTCTCCGAGGCGGTTTTTCGCCGGGTCGCCCTGGAGGATGGCGCCATCGTCATCGAGGATTTCGCGGGAGGACCATCCGTGGACGGCGCAACCCAGGTGGAGGAACATGTCATCGCCTCCCCCGCCCAATTATCGGCGCTGTGGGGGCTTGGCCTTCCCTTCTCGCCCGGCTACGGACTGATCGATGATTGAACGGCCCCAGCCGCGCCTGTTGCCGGTGGAGCGGTTGGCCCTGGCGGCGCTGCTGGGGCTGACGCTTGTGCGTGCGCTGGTGGCCGGCACCACCCTGCTGTCATCGGACGAGGCCTATTACTGGCTTTGGACCCGGCCGCTGCAACTGTCTTATTACGATCATCCGGCCATGGTGGCCTATTGGATCAAGTTGGGCACTGTCCTGTTGGGCGATACCGCCCTGGGAGTGCGTCTTCCGGCGGTTCTGGGGGCGTTGCTGGTGTCGGCCCTGGTCTGGGACACCGCCCGGCTGGCTTTTCTGTCCCGCCGGGTGGGGGCCTTGGCGGCCCTGTGGATGAACAGCACCATTCTATTTTGCGCCATGGGGGTGATCATTACCCCCGATACGCCGTTGATGCTGTTCTGGTCGGCGGCGCTGTGGTGCATGATCCGGCTGTTGCGCGAGGGTAAGGCCCGCTGGCTGTACGGGTTGGGAGTGGCCCTCGGTCTGGGGGCGCTTGGCAAGTACACCATCGCCTTGATTCTTCCCGGCATTCTGGCCGCTTTCATCTTGTTTCCGGCCCTGCGGCCCTGGTGGCGGTGTCGTCACCTCTATCTCGCCGCCCTGCTCTGCCTGCTCTGTCTGGCGCCGCTGCTGGTCTGGAATGTTCAGAACGGCTTTGTATCCTTCGACAAACAGCTGGATCACGCCTTCGCCGCCACGGTGGATCATCCTTGGCGCAATCTGGGCCAGTATCTGGCGGGTCAGGTCGGCCTGCTGACGCCGCTGATATTTCCGTTCTGCCTGTGGGGCATGGGCTGGGCGCTGTGGAACGGCTGGCGTCAACGGCAACCGGAACGCTTTCTGCTGGGGGCCACCTCGTTGCCGGTGGCGGCGTTTTTCGCCGATCACGCCCTTGGCGGCATGGTTCAGGCTCATTGGGCCGGACCGGCCTATGTGGGCGGGCTCATGGCCGCAGTCGGTGGGTGGGAGAGTCTCCGCCGCTCCGGCTTCGCGGATCGCCTGTTCCAGGCGGCGCCCATTCTGGGATTGGCGATCTGTCTGGCGGTTTATGTCCAGGCGACGACCGCTATCCTGCCTCTGCCGGTCAAGCTGGACCCGCTCAAGCGGCTGGGGGGCTGGGACGAACTGGCCCTGGCGGTTCAGGCCGAGCGCGACCGTCATCCCGACGCCTTCCTGTTTGTTCAAAAGCATGATCTTTGCGGCGCCCTGACGTTTTATCTGCCCGATCACCCGCCGGTTTTCCTGCAAAGCTGGCGGCTGCGGCCCTCGTTCCACAGCGAGGCCCAGGTGGCGGCCCTGAAGGGCGGGGACGGCCTGTTCATCACCCGCGCCAAGGATGACGGCGCCCATCTGCTGGGACGGTTCTTTCGCGAGGTTCACCTGCTGCGTTCGGTGCCGATATCTTGGGGAGGAGAGGAATCCGGGCGCTACAATATCCATCTGGCCAAGGGCTATGGCGGCGGCATGTTCGTCCGGGGCGACGGACTCAATGGGCGCAAGGATGACTGATCCCAGGGCGCGCCGGTGACTTTGCCGTAGAATGCCGAGCGGCGGATCAGGTCGGCGACGATGCCGTGGGCTAGACTGCTCCAATGCGCATCTTGCGGGAACTCGAACCGGTCGGTCGGGTGGGCGGCGGCGTGGGCGAAGAAGGCGGGGTCCACGTCGATGGTCTCGTAGCCCTGCGCCTTGGCCTGGGCCATGAAATATCCCTTCATGCGCCCGAAGTAGCTTTGACCATGATCGCTGCCCGCATGGGAAGGATAGCGAAGCCCGTCCATCACGAACAAGATCCGCTCGGGCGGCAATCCGCTCCACCGGGGCAGATCGCGAAAGACCGCATCGACGGCGCGTTCCGACTGGCCGATCCGGACGGCATCCGCATCGGCCAGGGTATTGCCAACATAGGAGGGCGCGGCCGCCCGGGCCGGGGCGATCACCTGGAACTGATCGGCCGCCATGCGCCATAATTCGCCGATCTTCAGATTGAAGATCAGATAGCGGCCCAGCGCCGATTGGATGGCCAGACGGCCCAGCGGGTTGGGAGTGAAATCGAACAGCCTCAGGGCCAGATCGCCATCCTCGCCCTCCACGTAATGGTGGAAGCCCGGCCCGACCCGGATGCGGGCCAGGGATTCGTCGAAATCGTTGCCGACCACGACGATTACCAGCGCCGTGGCGCCCCAATCGCGCGTGGCGTGGCGGCTGAAGGCCAGATACTGGCTGAGCGGAGCCCCCGAGGCGGCAAAGCTGTAGACCCGCGCCTGATCGCCGGCTTGGGCGGCGAGGCGGCCATGGAGGGTCTGACCATAGGGCACCATCAACGCTTCCACATAGGAATCGCCCACCACCGCCAGCAAGGGCGGTCCGTCGGGTCGATAATCCTGGTCGTTGACGAAGCCGGCGTTGTTGACCCGGCCCTCATTGGCCATGGCCAGATTCCAGCCGTTGGAATAGACGAAGGGGAGATTGGGGGTGAAATGAAATACCGGCTGACCGGCATTCACCGTCACGGTCCTGAGGCCGGTATTGACCGGCAGGAAACGCAAGATCAACTCGGCGGGCAGAAGCGCCACGGCCAGACCGAACAGAATTGCCGCCCCATTGGCGAGGATCGGGCTTCGGCTCATGGTTGCTCCATCGGGCGCAGGCTGGACCAGCAGGATTCGTAGCGGGCGATCATGGCGGCCAATCCATAGGATCGGGCGATGCGGTCCCGTGCCGCCTTTCCCAGCCGGGCGCGGCCCTCGGGCGCCAGGGATACCAGTTCGCTCCAGGCGGCGGCAAGGGCGGGGGCGTCGCCCGGCATGACCACCCGGCCGGTCTCTCCCACCAACGAGGCGGAATCGCCCACATGGGTAACGACGCAAGGCAGGCCGCAGGCCATGGCCTCGCCGACCACATTGGGAAAGCCCTCGCCGAAGGCCGAGCATAATCCGCCGATATCGAGACCGGCCAGGATCCGCGCCATATCCGTCCGCGCGCCCAGCAGCCGTACCGGGGCGGCGACCGGAAAGCGGGCCAGCAGGTCGCCGATCCCCGGCGCGCCATCCTCCAGCCCGCTTCCCGCCAGGACGAAGGCCACGTCTTGCCGCTGCCCGGCCAGCAGGGCGGCGGCGCGCACGAAGGTCGCGTGGTCCTTCTGGGGGTCCCAGCGGGCGACCAGCCCGATGACGGTGGCGTGGTCGGCCAGCCCCCATTCCCGGCGTATGGCGGCGCGGGCTTCCGGGTCGGGCCTGAACCCTTCAAGATCGAATCCATTGGGAATCAGCTCGGTCCGGCGGGGGCGGTAGCCCAGGGCGGCATGGGCGTCCAGACCCGCCTGGGAATTGGCGATGATCAGGGCGGGGCGGGACGACAGCAGGGCGCAGCCCCACCGCGCCAGCCGTGACGTCAAGGGGTAATGCTCCATCGCCATGGTGGAGCACCGCAAATTCCAGGCCAGGGCCGGGGGCCGCTTCAGGCCCGCCAGCGCCAGACTCCCCACCAGATCGGCATGATAAAGCCATGTCTGCACCACATGGGGGCGGGTCTCGCGGATCAGGGCGCGCAGGCGCATCATCGCGGCCGGAAGATGGGCGAAGCCGGTCATGCCCAGGCAGTGGAGCGGAATGTCGGCGGCGCGGATGGACCCGGCCAGCACGCCACCAGGCAGCAGCGACACCACGCTGGCCTCGACCCGGTCGCGGTCCAGACCTTGAACCAGCCGGGTCAGGGCCGTCTCCGCCCCGCCCAATTCCAGGCCGGTAATGACGTTCATCACCCGGATGCGGCTCATCTCCGGTTTGCCCCTGGACTGGAAAGGGCTGTCAGGGCGGCCAGGGTCGCTTCCGCCAGCCGATCGACGGAAAACGCCTCGACGATGCGCTCTCGCGCCGCCGTTCCGGCTTCGGGGCGGTCGAGCAGGGTGATGGCCGCCTCCGCCAGCCGTTCCGGCGAGCGGGCGGGAACGATTGTTCCGGTCTCGCCCAGGATCAAGGCGGCATCGCCCACCTGGGTGGCGACGCAGGGGACTCCGCAGGCCATGGCCTCGGCCAGCACATTGGAAAAGCCCTCGCCAAAGGCCGAGGACGAGATCAGCAGATCCAGGCCGGGGTAGACGGATTGCACATCGTCGCGCCCGGCCAGAAGGACAAAGCGCCCGGTCAGTCCCAGCGCCCGCGTCCGGTCCCGGATGGCGGCGCGGTTCTCCTCGGGGCCGTCGCCGATACAGACGAAGCGCAGATCGGATCGCCGCGTCGCCATCCGGGCGGCGGCGGTCAGAAAGGTCTCGTGATCCTTCATGGGGTCCAGCCGCGCCACCATGCCGATCAGCCTTTCCTCGGCGGCGATCTCCAATTCGGCGCGGAACGCCTGACGGGACCGTGGGTCGGGTCGAAACCGTCCGGTGTCGATGCCGTTGGCGACGACCTGAATGCGGTCGCCGGGATAGCCGGTCCTGACGGCATGGTCCTTTCCCGCCTGGGAATTGGTGATCAGCAGGGCGGCGAAGCGGGCCAGCCGGGCTTCCAGCCAATAGGACAGCCCCGACAGGCGGTCATAATGCTCCAGCCGCATGTCGCTCGCCCGCAGGCCAAAGACGACACGGGCCGTCGGCGCGGCCAATCGCGCCGCCAGGGCCAGCAGATTGGCTACCGGCAGGTAGCCGTGGATGATATCGGGGCGCAGCCGCCGCACCGCGCGGAGCAGGCGCCACAGGAATCCCGCCATGTCCCAGCGGCCGCGCTTGGCCAGGTCGATGACGGTGATTCCGGCCTGGCGCAATTCGGCCGCAAGGGGGCCGTCGGAGTAGAAAAAGGCTGCCGTCACCTCATGGCCCCGCCGGGTCAGCGCGATGGCCAGCAACGCCAGTTGCCGTTCGCTTCCACCACGTAGCATGGACCGGGCCAGAAGCAGGATTTTCATCGCCGAGGGAATCTTTCCGGTAGGGGGATTCGCGTGCTTTCCTGGCCTTGGCGTCGCCGCCGGACTATACTCAACGCCTTCCGGCGCGTCGAGAGTAGGGTACCAGGAGAAATTTTAGCCGATGCGGCTTTGCCTAGCCATTCCCGAAATCGGGCCAGGGGGGGCAGAGCGTGTCCTGACGACCCTCGCCAACGCCTGGGCCGAGCGGGGGTGGACGATCCATCTGCTGACGCTGGAGGACGGTTTCCGCCCGCCATTTTACCCGTTGCATCCCGCCATCGTGTATCGCCCCCTTGCCCTGCAAGGCGACAGCGCGAGCGTCGTCGGGGCGATTCTCGGCAATATGAGGCGGCTGTGGCGATTGCGCCGGGCGGTGGCCGAGATCGAGCCGGACGTGATCGTATCGTTCATCGACCAGATGAACGTGTCCATGCTCTTGGCCGCCATGGGGCGTGGCGCGCCCGTTATCGCCGCCGAACGGGTGCATTCCGATCCGCGACAGCTGGGGCGCGTCTGGCGGTGGTTGCGGCGACTGACCTATCCGCTGGCCGCGCGGATTGTCGCCCAGACCGAGGCCGCCGCCCTCGCCCTCGCCCCCCTGTCCCGTCGCCCTGTCGCCGTCATATCCAATCCGGTCGTTGCGGCTGCGATCACGGCGGCGGCGCCGTTCCCGCGCCCGTTCGTCGCCGCCGCCGGCCGTCTCGTGCATCAAAAAGGTTTTGATCTTCTGCTCCGCGCCTTCGCCGCGACCGCGCCGCCCGAATGGCGATTGGCGATCTTTGGCGAAGGACCCGAGCGGGAGTCGTTGGAGCGGCTGGCGGTCGAGCTGGGGGTTGGGTCGCGGCTGTCGTTGCCCGGTCTGGCCGCTCCCCTGGCCCCGGCCTTGGCAGCCGCCGATCTGTTCGTGTTGAGCTCACGCTGGGAAGGGTTCCCGAACGTCCTTTGCGAGGCCATGGCGCTTGGTGTGCCCGTCATCGCGACCCGTTGCCCATCCGGTCCCGATATTATCGTCCGGGACGGGGTCGATGGCCTGTTGGTGGCCGCCGAGGATGTGGACGAATTGTCGTCCGCCCTGGCCCGTCTGCTGGCGGATGATGGTCTGCGCCGGAAGATGGGCCAAAATGGCCGTGATGTTCTCGACCGTTTCGGCCTGGCCGAGGCGTTGGCCGGCTGGGATGGCATGTTTGTCGAGGCCGTGGGCCGGCGGGGATTGCGACGGGGCGCGACCCTCCTATAGGGTCGTGGAACATTTTCCCGGAAGCCAGAACATCGGAACGCCGATGAACACATCCCCTCCCGTATTGTTGTCCTGGGGGCCTGAACCGTTAGACGACCGACTCCCCCACATCCTGCTTGACCGCCGCCAACCCCGCCTCAAGCGAGGGGTGGACGATGAAAATGCGCAGCAGACCGCTGACCTCGAACACTTCTCGGATGGTGGCGATCATTCCGCATAAATAGATGTAGTAACCGTCGCTACGGGCGCGTTTGGCGGCGAGGATCAGCACCCGCAATCCGGCGCTGGTGATAAATTTCAACTCGGAGAAATCAACGACCACGGCCGTCGGCTTGTCATCAAGTCCGGCCATCAACTGCTGTTGGAACAGGTCTGCCTCCGCGCTGGATAGTCGACCGGAAACCGTCACGACGGCGGTTCCCTCCTGTCGGTCGATGGCAATTTTCATGGCGGCGGCATCCTGGATCGAGGGGACGACTTGATCATACGGAGACGGTTGCAATCAGCCTCCCTAATGTACTCAATTTCATCGACCATCGTCTTGATCAAAAGCAGGCCGATATGGAACCCGCCGTTATCGGAAACGCGGGTTGTCGGATCGAAGGACACGCCATCATCGACGACCTCGGCGATCCATTGGCCGCCATCGCACGCCAGTCGAACGGTTATGGCGTGGGGCTCGCTATCGGCATAGCCATGGCGGATGACGTTCGCCACCGCCTCCTCGACCGCCATCGCCAAGGGGTAGGCGGTTTCGGCGGCCACCTCCCGACGCAGGAGAAAAGCCTGAACCGCGGAGATCAGTCGGCTGATCTCCGCGATCGCGTTGGCGATTCGCATCTCAAAACGAGAGGCGTCGGCCTGGCCGCCGAGGAATCGCACGGCCACGCAGGTCAGATCATCACTGTGGGGCAAGCCGCCCTCGAAGGTCCGCACGGCGGTCAGCACCCCGCCACAGAGCATCTCCGGCGCCAGGCCGGCCTTGTCGGCCAATACGGCGGCCAAGCGGTCCTTGCCGAATTCGGCCTCGGCGGAATCGATGGCTTCGACGACGCCATCGGTATAGACGAACAGGGAGTCCCCCGCCGCCAGCTCCAGAGCGGCGTTGTGGTAGGCGCTGCCATGGATCACCCCCACCAGAAGGTCGTCGGTGCCCTTGACCCACTCGACGCTTCCATCGGCGCGCAACAGGATCGGCCAATTATGGCCGCCATTGGCATAGGTGAAAACGCCCGTCCCGCAGTCGATGATACCGTAGAACAGGGATACGAACATGCCCTCGGCATTGTCGGCGCTCAGGTGATCGTTGAGGCGGTACAGGCATTCGGCCGGCGATAAACCGAACAGGGCGGTGGCGCGCAACTGGGTCCGCACCATCGCCATATAGACGGCGGCGGGAACTCCCTTGCCGGACACGTCGCCGACGGCAATGCCGACCCGGTCGTCGTCCAGGGCGAAGAAGTCATAGAAATCCCCACCAATCTCGCGGGCGGGGTCCATCAGGCCATGACCGGCGAGGGAGCGATGGGCGGGGAACGCCTTGGGCAGAATGGATCTCTGCACCTCGCGGGCGATGGTCAGTTCCTTCTCGACCGCCCGGAGATACGACAGCTCGACCTCGCGCAGACGCTTCTTTTCGAGGCAAGCGCCGATGCGCGCCCGCAGCAGCACCCGATTGAACGGCTTTGGCAGGTAGTCCTCGGCCCCCGCCTCGATGCAGCGGACAATACTGTCCAAGGCGTCCAGCGCCGAAATCATGATGACCGGCAGCAACCGAAGCCGGGGCTCGGCCTTGATCGCCTTCAAGACCTCGTCGCCATTCATCCCCGGCATGATCATGTCCAGCAGCACCACGTCGAACGGCTGCTCGAAGACGGCCTCGACGGCGGCGAGGCCGTCGGCGACCGCCACCACGTCATGCCCCTCGCGCGAGAGGTATTTGACGAGGACATCGCGGTTGGCCTGGCTGTCGTCGGCGACCAGGACGCGGCCGGAGGGATAGGAGGCAAGCCCCGGCCCGTCGCCCTCGCTCCCTTCCTCGACGGCCATGGCGTGCGACATGGCGGGCAACGCCCGCTCGATCGCCACCATGACGTCGGCGACCCCCTCAAGCAGCGGACCGAGGGCGGCCGAGACGGCGTCCAGCCCCTCATCGGTGGCGATTTCAAGGACAAGCTCGCCATAGCCCTTGAGGGCGACCAGCGGCGTGCGCAAGTCGTGGCGGAGACGCGAGCACGTCGTCTCGATGCTGCCATCTTCCTCCATTTCGGGCAGGCAGGTCTCGACCATCTCCACCAGGAGGCGGGCGGCCTTGCCGATTTGACTGATTTCGTCGGCGACCGCCGTCGCCGAGGCCGCCGCCGCCAGGGTTGCTGCGGCGGCCGAGATCGGTTCCGTCGCCGGGCCGACCACGGCCCGAACCCGTTCGGCAATGGCGGCCAGCCGAAGGTCAAGCACTTGCGCAACCATGATGCTCAAGCCCGCCGCAGCAGGGACTCGATCTTCTCCAGCAGTTGAGGAAGCTCGATGGGCTTGGTCTCGTAGCCATCGCACCCCGCCGCCAACGCCTGCTCACGATCGCTGGCCATGGCGTGGGCGGTCAGGGCGATGATCGGGATGTGCTTCAATGCGGGGCAGGCCTTGATCTGGCGAGTGGCGTCCCAGCCATTCAGCACCGGCAGGCTCATATCCATCAGGATCAGGTCGGGTTGTTCGCTGGCCGCCATGGCGACGCCTTCGCCACCATCGACCGCCATCACCACCACGTAACCCTTGCGTTGCAGGCGCCGGGACAGCATGTCCCGGTTCATCTCGTTATCCTCGACCAAAAGGATCTTGGTCATGTTCAACTTTGTCCCAACCCGGCCAGCGCCACCGCCTCCCAAACCAGGAAGGCGTATTTCAAAAGAAACGTATTTGATCGTTTGTTTCCACGCAAGTATAATCAACCATGCAGAGTCGCCTGGAATTGGCCCGCATACCAGCAAGATAGGGCAAAAGAATTATAGGCCCAAAGGAGGGGTGGGATGGGGGTTAATTTATACTGGTTACAATGTGGCGGGTGTGGCGGTGACACCATGTCTTTCCTGAACTCGGAAACTCCGGATATATTGCAGTTGTTCTCGGGGTTGGGGATCGATGTCCTTTATCACCCATCCCTGTCAAACAGCTCTCCTGCTCAACAGGCGTCTCAACTTGAGGTTCTATTCTCCGGAGAACTCCCCCTCGATATTCTTGTGGTGGAGGGCGCCGTTCTTCGTGGCCCGGCCGGCACCGGGATGTACGACACCAAGGGCCGGCGGCCAAAGAAGGATATCGTCGCCGCACTGGCGCGGCAGGCCCGCTTTGTGGTGGCGGCCGGCACCTGCGCCTCGTTCGGCGGATTCGGCGCCCAGACCGAGATCGAAGCCACCGGCTTGCAGTTCCACCGCTCCGAGCCCGGCGGCTTCCTGGGGGCAGAATTTCTGTCCAAGGCCGGGCTGCCGGTCATCAATCTATCGGGCTGCCCCTGCCACCCCCAGGTGCTGGCGGGAACCCTGACCGCGCTGGTGACCGGCACCGAGCTGGCGCTTGATCCTTACAATCGTCCTTTGTCCTGGTACGGCATGATGGTTCACCAGGGCTGCACCCGCAACGAGTACCACGAGTACCGCGTCGAAGAGGAAACCTTTGGCGAAAAGGGTTGCCTGTTCTTCCATATGGGCTGTCACGGACCGTTGGTCGCCGGCCCCTGCAACAAGCTGCTGTGGAATCAGCGTTCGTCCAAGACCCGCGCCGGCGTCCCCTGCTTCGGCTGCACCAGCCCGGAATTTCCGCAGAACCATCCGTTCTTCAATACCCGCAATATCGAGGGTATTCCGCTGGATCTGCCCAACGGAATCAACCGCGCCCACTACATGGTCTACAAAGTCATGGCCGCCGCCGCCGCTCCCGAGCGCTTGCGCCAGCGCCGCACGGAAATCTGAGGAGAGGGCAGGATGGCAGTCCGGAAGATACTCGACATTCCCATCAACCGGGTCGAGGGCGACCTGGAATTACGCCTGGAAGTCGCCGATGGCGTGGTGGTCGACGCCTGGAGCGCCGGCACCATGTTTCGTGGCTTCGAGCGCCTGCTGATCGGTCGCGGCGCGCTCGACGGACTGGTGGTGACGCCCCGCATCTGCGGCATTTGCAGCACCACTCACCTGATGACGGCGGCCAAGGCGCTGGATGCCATCGCCGGGGCCACGGTGCCCGATAACGGCGTCAGGCTTCGCAATCTCTCCTTGATGGTGGAGCATGTTCAAAGCGATGTGCGCCACGGCATCTTGATGTTCCTGGTGGATTTCGCCAATCCGGCCTACCGCGCCCTTCCGATGCATGAGGAAGCGGTTCGCCGCTATGCCCCCCTCGTCGGCGAGGCGATCGTCGAGACGGTGCGCGAGACCAAGCGCATCATCGAGATCATCGCCATGATCGGCGGACAGTGGCCGCACAGCTCCTTCATGGTGCCGGGCGGCCTGTCCTATGCGCCGCAGGTGACCGAGCTGCTGCAATGCCGTCATGTACTCGACGCCTTCCGGGCGTGGTACGAACGGCGCGTCCTCGGTTGCTCCATCGAGCGCTGGAAAGCAGTGGACAGTCTGGCGGCGCTGGATGTCTGGTTGGATGAATCGGCGGCCCATCGCGACAGCGATGTCGGCTTTTTGCTGCGGTTTGGTCGCGCCGCCGGCCTTGATCGCCTGGGCAATGGCCACGGCGCCTTTCTGTCCTACGGCTCGCTCGACCTCCCGGCCGAGACTGCGGCCCAAGGAGTCGGCGGCCATCTGATCCCCGCCGGTTTCGCCCGGGGGAGCGTGGTGGAGGCCTTGGACCCCACCGCCATTTCCGAGCATGTGGCGGCATCCTGGTATGCCGCCGCCGACGGCGGCCTCCATCCGTCCGAGGGCAAGACGGAACCCTACGCCTCGGGCGAGGAGGGCCGCCGTTATTCCTGGGTCAAGGCGGCCCGCTATCTCGGCGGTCCAGCCGAAACCGGCCCTTTCGCCGAAAGAGTGGTGGCAGGCGACCCTCTGTTCACCGACCTGCTGGAGCGGCAGGGAGCCAATGCCCTGGCGCGTGAACTGGCGCGCCTGACCCGCCCGGCTACCCTGTTGCCGACCATGGCGCTCTGGCTGGCCGAGGTTGTCGCCTCCGGCGCCCGCGACGTCTACGCCGATCCCGGCCCCATCACCGACGGCGTCGGAGTCGGCATGATCCAGGCTGCCCGAGGCGCTCTCGGCCATTGGGTGAGCATCAAGAACGGACGCATCGACCGCTACCAGATCATTACCCCCACCGGCTGGAACGGTTCGCCGCGCGACTCGGGCGGCGTTCGCGGCCCGTGGGAGGAAGCCTTGATCGGCACGCCGGTGGCCGATGCCGATAATCCGGTGGAAGTCGGCCACGTCATCCGCTCGTTCGACCCCTGCCTCGTCTGTTCGGTCCACACCGTGCGCAAGGGCAAAACCCTTGGCCGCGTCCGGCTGGAAGCCTGACATGCCCCGCCCCGCCCGCATCATCTGCGTCGGCAACCGCCATAGTCCCGGCGACGACCTCGGCCCCCGTGTCCATGCCTTGCTGGCGGGTTCGCGGCTTCCCGGTGGGGTCGAACTGGTGGATGGCGGGCTGTGCGGCCTTGACCTGCTGCGGGTCATCGAGGGTGCCGGGCGGGCGGTGTTCGTCGACGCCGTCGCGGGTTTCGCCCGACCGGGAGAGGTGGTAACGCTGCACCGGGAAGACGTCGCGGCACTGACGGAAGGAGTATGGGGGCATGACGCCGGCCTGCCCTATCTGTTTCACCTGCTGCCGCGAGTCTGCGACGGCGAAGTGCCGGAGGTGCTGTTGATCGGTGCGGAGGGGCCGGCCGAAACCGCCATGGTCGCCGCCGTCGCCGCCCGAGCCCTGGCGGAGGCGGTGCGGCCATGACGGACCAGACCACGGGCCTCCTGGCCGAGAACGCCTTACTGCGCAACGAGATCCGCGTCGCCCGCGAGGCGGCCGAGATCACGGCCCAACTGGTGGTCAAGCAGTTCGAGGAGACCGAGCGGCTGCTCTATCGCTTTCAAAGCGCCAATGCCCAGCGTCAGGCGGTTCTGGACGCCGCCCTGCAAATGTCGATCATCGCCACCAATATCGACGGCGAGGTCCTGCTGTTCAATCGCGGCGCCGAGACCTTGCTTGGCTATACCAGCGAGGAGGCGGTGGGGCATCGAACCCTGCTGGACTTCCTGCTGCCCGAAGAGGTCGCAGCCCACGCCGCCGAACTCGCCGCCGAGCTGGGACACCCGGTCTCCCCCGGCGGCCTGTTCGCTGAATACGTCAGACATGGGCTTATTTCCGCCCGCGAATGGACCTATCGTCGTAAGGACGGCACCCATTTTCCGGTCAGCCTGTCGGTGACGGCGCTGAAAGGCGGTGATGGCAATCTCGCCGGTTATCTGGCGGCGGCCATGGACATCACCGAACGCAAATGGGCCGAGGAGGAGGCCCATCGGGCCAAGCTGGCGGCCGAGGCGGCCAATCAGGCCAAGAGCAGCTTTCTCGCCAATATGAGCCACGAACTGCGGACGCCGCTGAACGCCATCATCGGTTATAGCGAGATGTTGCAGGAGGAGCTGGAGGATCTTGGCCAGGACGAGCTTATTCCCGATCTCGGCAAGATCCACTCCGCCGGCCGCCATCTGCTGATGCTGATCAACGATGTTCTCGACATCTCGAAGATCGAAGCCGGCAAGATGGACCTGTTCGTCGAAAGCTTTGGCATCGAACAGATGGTGTCCGATGTGGTTTCGACCATCCGGCCGCTGGTGGAAAAGAATAGCAACCGGCTGGCCGTCGAGTGCCCCGCCGGTATCGGCGTCATGGAAGCCGACCTTACCAAGGTGCGCCAGACGCTGTTCAATCTGCTCAGTAACGCCAGCAAGTTCACCAATAACGGCGCCATCACCCTGATTTGCCGTCGCGAGGCCGCCTGGATCGAGTTCGCGGTGGCCGATACCGGCATCGGCATGGCTCCCGAGGCGTTGGACAAGCTGTTCCAGGCCTTTCAGCAAGCCGACGCCTCGACCACGCGCAAATTCGGCGGCACCGGCCTGGGGCTGGCGATCAGCCGCACCTTCTGCCGCATGATGGACGGCGATATCACGGTGACGAGCGAACCCGGCATGGGCACCACCTTCACCGTCCGCCTGCCGGCCGCCATGACGGACCCCAAGGCGGCGCGCCCCCTGGGCGAGGTCGAACCCACCGTCGAACAACCGCTGGTGCTGGTGATCGATGATGACGCGGTGGCCCGCGACCTGCTCGGCCGTTTCCTCACCGAAAACGGCTTCAGAGCCCGCTTTGCCGCCGATGGGCCGCTGGGACTGGAGATGGCCCGGGCGCTCAAGCCCGCCGCAATCACCTTGGATGTGATGATGCCGGGAATGGACGGCTGGTCTGTTCTGACGGCCCTGAAGACCGACCCGGATCTGGCGATGATCCCGGTGATCATGGTCTCGGTGGTCGAAAACCAAGCCCTGGGATACGCCCTCGGCGCCCATCACTTCATGTCCAAGCCCATCGACCGCGACCAGTTGGCCGAAGTGCTGTCCCGCTTCAAGGATCGCGGCCCCATCGAACGCATCCTGGTGGTCGAGGATGACCATACCAATCGCGAGATGCTCCGCCGCATGCTGACCAAGGAAGGCTGGTCGGTCGTCGAGGCCGCCAATGGGCGGATCGCTCTGAACCGTGTCGCTGAATCCGTCCCCGATCTGATCCTGCTCGACCTGATGATGCCGGAGATGGACGGCTTCGAGTTCGTCGCCGAACTCCAGCGCCATCCGGAATGGCACGCCATCCCTATCGTGGTGCTGACCGCCAAGGACATCAATCAGGAAGACCGGGACCGCCTTGCCGGTTGTGTGCAGAAAGTTCTGCAAAAGGGAGCCGCCGATAAGGAAACGCTGCTGACCGAGTTGAAGCGCCTGATCACCCCCTGAATCCGCTTCGCCTCGCAGCCGCTGGACGGTCAGGTTGGCGATGGTTTGGCTTTCCGGCCCTGGTCATGCGAGTGGCAAAACGGCGGGGGATTGTCGTCATGACGGCGTCGCCCGCTACAAGATCGGCGATTACGCATGGGCCGCCCGATTGCCCTGATATTGCGCACCTTCCCCCTTCCCACCGCTTCCGCCTTGCGCTATAATCCTCGCCTCTCGTCATGGGTCGTTCCTTGGCGAGACCCGCGCAGCCGCAGCTCAGCTGGATAGAGCGCTGCCCTCCGAAGGCTCCCGCCTCAGATTATCAGCCTGAATCAATGATGTAGATGGCCTGCGGCTCTGCGGCTATCCATAATGATGCTCTCGTCGTAACCTTGGTGCCGCAGGCACGTTAACGGCACATCGGGCTATTCCTCAGAGCCATGGCAGAATGGCAACGACAATGAAGACAAGTGTGCATCTTCGGCACGGAGATAAGACTTTCCGGCTGCTGTCCGCTGAAGTGAAGCTCAGTGACGGCTCCCTTTATGTATCGCTGGTCCGAGCAGGAAACACGGATAGCGCGATGACCGCAACTTTGAGCGTAGGAAGCCTCTCCGTATCTTCCCCGACCATGGCCCAAAAAGGCTTTCGCCTGAGTTATCACCCATCAGGCAGAATCAATTTCCATCACATCAGCGGTGGCCCAATCTTCATGGAGCCACTCTTCCACATCACGCGGCCAGAACCCCTGATAGACATTTCGGTCCCAGACGTTACACGGCTTGATGTGGCGAGTAGAATTGGCCCCGATGACGCTGTCGTTGATGTTCTTGGTGGGCGATTAACGTTCACCGTCGTAATTGCCCCCTGGGACATCCCTCTTTCAAATTTCCCCGTATTATGGGCTTGGAGTTGGCGGCCATTATTTTCGCTGTGGTTACTGGAATCGCCACTACCACCGGAGCCGCTGGTGAAAAACTTACCTGAGCATTTCCACTATATCCCCCGCCCTCATGGTTTGTTTGAGTCTCAGCCCGTAGGTCAAGAAAATGCTTTGGTCGCATTCCATCAAGCCCTTCATGGCGTAAAGAGCGATATTCTTTACGCGCCTAACGGGGAAGGCATTTGCCGACTGGTGTTTGTTGTCCCCATGAGAATCGCTCCACGCGTTGAACTTTGCCTTCGTGACCTGGGCCTGAGGGCCGAGATTACGGAAGTCACGACCACGGAGGTTCGCTATAGGGTGAGGGACCCTAAAAACCGAATAGTGAAGGATGCGAGGACCGCGACTGATATTGCTCATCTGGTCAGGGATGCCGAGCTATAGCCTCGGCACTACTGCGGCACAACGCTACCCTGCTCGCATCAGCACCTTCCCCCTTCCCAGGCACGCGCGCCTGCGCTATAACCCTCACCTCTCGTTTACCCGAGACCCGCGCAGCCGTAGCTCAGCTGGATAGAGCGCTGCCCTCCGAAGGCAGAGGTCCCGAGTTCGAATCTCGGCGGCTGCACCAATTTTCATGGAAAATAAATGGATTAGGCGGCCTGCATCCTTGCGGGGGGCGAGGTGCCCCATTGAATTTGCAGCGCGGGTGTAGCCATGGCGACGTTATTGGAGCGGCGGTCGGGTGGCCCGTGTGGGAAGCCTTGCCGCCCCTTCATCGCCTCCGCGGCCATGGAGATATGGACAAACTGGGCGATGCCAGTGGCGTTGAGGTCGAACAGGCCGACAATGGGCTGGATCGGATTGCGGCCCCAGCGGGCGGGCAACGCTTAGCCCGGCTCGGTTTCCATCAGCCAGCCAAGTATGGCGGCGACATGATCCAGGTAGGCTTGGCGCGGCATCGGGATTCGTGCCGTTCTGGCTTTGCCGCGTCCGCCGGCGGGCTTGCACGTCTTTGCGTGTTATGGTGCAAAAAATTTGACTCTTCCGTAAAAAATGCATTACGAAGCATAAAAATGCCGGTGCGCCCCGCGGGGCTTGGGAGGAGATGTCACCATGCTTGACAAGGTTTCCGGCGTCAGGAAGTCAGTCCCGACCTATTGCTACAACTGCGTCGCAGGGCCGGATCTGATGTGTGTCACGGTCGAAGACGGCGTGGCGACCGGGGTCACGCCGAATCATGCCGGCATGGGCATTCATCCCGCCGATGGGCGGCCTTGCGTCAAGGCGTATGGGTTGGTGCAAAAGACCTATAACCCCAACCGCGTTCTCACCCCCATGAAGCGGACCAACCCAAGGAAGGGGCGATACGAAGACCCCGGCTTTGTCGCCATCGGTTGGGACGAGGCGCTGGATCTGGTCGCCGCCCGCCTGCGTGAGCTGCGAGAGCGTGGACTCCTCAACGATCAGGGAATGCCGCGCCTTGCTGCCACCTTTGGTCATGGCGGCACTCCGGCGAACTATATGGGCACCTTCCCGGCGTTCCTGGCTGCCTGGGGGCCGATCGATTTCAGCTTTGGCTCCGGCCAGGGTGTCAAATGCGTCCACTCGGAGCACCTCTACGGCGAGTACTGGCACCGGGCCTTTACCGTGTGCGCCGACACCGTGCACACCAACTACATCGTTTCGTTCGGCACCAATGTGGAGGTGTCGGGCGGTCCCTGCGCCGTGCGCCGTCATGCTGACGCCAGGGTCCGCGGCATCAAGCGCGTTCAGGTCGAGCCCCATCTGTCGCCCACCGGCGCCTGTTCGGCGGAGTGGGTGCCGATCCGGCCCAAGACCGATCCGGCCTTCATGTTCGCCATGCTGAACGTGATGCTGCACGAAGCGCCGCGTTCCGCGCTGGATCTGGACTTCCTGCGCGACCGCACCGCGTCGCCCTATCTGGTGGGGCCGGACGGCTATTACCTGCGCGATCCCGAAACCGCCAAGCCGCTGATGTGGGATACCGTGACCGGCGGTCCGGTGGCCTTTGACCATCCCGGCGCAGTTCCGGCCCTGGAGGGCGGGTTCACCCTGGCCCTGGCCGTCAGTCACCTGGCCGATGGCGAGGTCGTCCGGCATCACAGCGTCGCCGCGCGGCCATCCTTCGTCGTCCTGACCGAGGCCATGGCGGGCTATACCCCGGAATGGGCCGCCCAGGTCTGCGACGTCCCGGCCTCCACCATGCGCCGGGTTGCGCTGGAATACCTGGAAAACGCCTGCGTCGGCCAAACCATTGAAGTGGACGGCAAGACGCTGCCCTTCCGTCCGGTGGCGGTAACGCTGGGCAAGACCGTCAATAACGGCTGGGGAGCCTATGAATGCTGCTGGGCGCGCACCGTGTTGGCGACCCTGGTCGGCGCATTGGAGGTACCCGGCGGCACGCTGGGCACCACGGTGCGGCTCAACCGCCCCCATGACAACCGCCTGAAAAGCGTCAAGCCGGGCGAGGACGGTTTCATGAACGCCCAGATGAACTCCACCAAAAAAGGCAAGTGGGCCGACAAGCCCAAGGGCCGCAACGCCCATACGACGCTGGTTCCCATCGTCGGCGACTCCTCCTGGGCGCAGGCGCTGGGGCCGACCCATCTGGCCTGGATGTTCCTGAAGGAAGCCCCCGGCAACTGGGAAGCGCCAGAGCCGCCGGATGTGTGGATCGCCTATCGCACCAACCCGGCCGTCTCGTTTTGGGACACCACCCAGCTGACCGAAAACATGACCAAGATGCCGTTCGTGGTGGCCTTCGCCTATACCATGGACGAGACCAACCATATGGCCGACGTTTTGCTGCCCGAGGCCACCGACCTGGAAAGCACCCAGTTGATCCGGGCGGGCGGCAGCAAATTCGTCGAACAGCACTGGGCCTATAACGGCTTCGTACTGCGTCAGCCGGCGGTCGCTCCCCAGGGCGAGGCGCGGGACTTTACCTGGATCACCACGGAACTGGCGCGGCGCACCGGCCTGCTGGAGCCGTACAACAAGGCGATGAATCGCGGCGCGGCTCTGGTGCCGCTCAAGGGCGAGGGCTTTGACTTCTCGCTCCGGGAAGACGAGGCCCATGGGGTGGACGCCATCTGGGACGCGGTGTGTAAGGCCGCCACCGCCTCCGTCACCGAGGGCGCCGAGGTCAAGGATCTGGCCTGGATGAAGGAGAATGGCTTCTTTGTCGTCCCCTTTGCCCGTGACGACTGGTACCTCCACCCCACCATGGTGCAATTGGGGTTGCGCTACGAGCTGCCCTATCAGGAGCGCCTCATGCGGGTCGGCGAGGAATTGGGCCGCCGCCTGCACGAGCACGATATCCAGTGGTGGGATGAGCAATTGGCGGAATACCAGGGCATTCCCCATTGGCACGACGTTCCGGGCCGCTGGGTCCGCGCGGTGGAAAAAGCGGGTGCCTCGGCCGAGGATTTTCCCTTCTGGGGCATCACCACCAAGACCATGCCCTACACCACCGGCAACAACGCCGGCATCCCGCTGATGAACGAGGTCGCCGGAAATCTGCGCGGCCACGGTTCGGTCATCATCAACGCTTCGTCCGCCCGCAAGCTGGGCATCGGCGACGGCGATTGGGTGGAGGTCAGCTCGGTGGTGGGATCGACCACCGGCCGCGCCGCGCTGGTCCAGGGATGCCGTCCCGACACCATCGTCATTCCCGGCCAGTTCCAGCACTGGAAGACGCCGTTCGCCAAGGATCTGAATTATCCATCCCTGAACTCCATCTCGCAGATGTCGCTGGAACTGACCGACGCTACCGGCTCGGGGGCCGATGTGGTTCGCGTCGCGGTCAGGCGGGTTGACGGCCCGCCCAATGACGGGAGGCTGGCATGATCGCCTTGCCCATGCCCCCCTCCGCCACGCGGTATTCCGCCGTGGAGACCGTCACCGTGCGTCGCTGGCGGGATGGGCTGGCGGCAGTCGCCAGCGACGTGGCCGCCGCCGAGGTTCCGGTCTGCCTGGAGTTCAACGGCGTTTCCCACGCGGTGATGCTGGCCTCGCCCGCCGATCTGGAGGATTTCGCGGTCGGCTTCAGTCTGACCGAAGGCATCATCGACCATCCCCGCGACATCCATGACCTTGAGATGGAGGAACGGTGCGAGGGAATCGCGGTCCGCCTATCCATCGCCGCCGCGCGTTTTCACCGCCTGAAGCAACGCCGCCGCAGCATGGTGGGGCGTACCGGTTGTGGATTGTGCGGCACGGAAAGCCTGTCCCAGGTGTTCCGCGATATTGCGCCGGTGACGTCGGGTGCGATGGTGGAAGCCTCGGCCCTGCAAAACGCCTTCACCGACCTTGCCGCCAATCAACCCATGCAGCGCCTGACCGGCGCCACCCATGCCGCCGCCTGGGCCACCCCCGATGGCGCTTTGGCCCTGATCCGCGAGGATGTGGGCCGCCACAACGCCCTGGACAAGCTGATCGGCGCCATGGCCCTGGCAGGGATGGATGTCGGAGCGGGGGCCGCCGTGGTCACCAGCCGGGCCAGCTATGAGATGGTGCAAAAGACCGCCGCCATGGGCATCGGCATCTTGGCCGCCATCAGCGCGCCCACCGTGCTGGCCATCCGCATGGCCGAGTCGCTGAACCTCACCCTGGTGGGCTTCGCGCGGCACAATCATCACGTCCTTTATGCCGGGCCGGAGCGCATCGGCGGTCACGTCAATTCCGAGGGAGTCGCCCCATGACCCGTTACGTCATGATCACCGATCTGCGCCGCTGCGTCGGCTGCCAGACCTGCACCGCATCGTGCAAGGAGACCAACGGCACGCCGCCCGGCGTGCAATGGCGGCGCGTCCTCGACCTGGAGGCGGGCGAATATCCCGATGTCAGCCGGGTGTTCGTCCCCACCGGTTGCCAGCATTGCGACGAGCCGCCCTGCATGGAGGTCTGCCCCTCCACCGCGACCGGCAAACGCAAGGACGGCATCGTCACCATCGACTACGATCTGTGCATCGGCTGCGGCTATTGCGCCATCGCGTGCCCCTACGAGGCGCGTTACAAGGTGGATCACGCCGAATTCGCCTATGGCGGCGCGCCACTGGAGTCGGAACGGGCGCGTTTTGACCCCGCCAAGATCGGGGTCGTCACCAAATGCACCTTCTGTGTCGATCGCATCGATGCCGGCGTGGCGGCGGGAAAGGTTCCCGGCTGTGACCCGGACGCGACTCCGGCCTGCGTCAATTCCTGCCTGTCCGGGGCGCTGCGATTTGGCGACATCCACGACCCGGACAGTCCGGTTTCCCGCCTCGTCGCCGAGAACCAGTGGTTCCGCATGCATGAGGACGAGGGAACCGGGCCGGGCTTTTACTACATCTGGGACAAGGGTGCGCTATGAGACAGATCATCACGGCCAAACGCCAGGGATTCTGGGACTTGCGGGCGGCGGGAAATTTCATCGGCGGCGGTACCGGCGCCGGATTGCTGATGGTCTCGGCGGTGGCGGCCCTGACGGGGCGTGACGCCACCATCCCCCTGGCGGCCGGCCTGTGCTGCGTCATGGTCGGGCTGTCCCTGGTCTGGCTGGAAATCGGTAAGCCGTGGCGGGCGTTGAACGTGTTTTTTCACCCCCAGACCTCGTGGATGACCCGCGAAGGCATCGTGGCCGGGCCATTGGCCGCCTCGGTGGCCGCATATGTGGCGTTTGGTCCCATGGCCCTGCCGCCGGTGATTTTCGGCCTGTCGGCGGGATTCCTCTACTGTCAGGCCCGCATCTTGAAGGCGTCGCGCGGCATTCCCGCCTGGAAGCAGCCGGAAATCATGCCCTTCATCATTGCCACGGGACTGGCGGAGGGCGCCGGCGCGTATCTGGTGCTGGGGGAGGCCTCCACCGTCTGGATCGCCATCGCCCTGGCCGCCGCCTTGGCCCGTGAAACCGCGTGGCGGGCCTATCGCCGGGGATTGGTCCGCGGCAAAGCCCCCGCCGGAACCCTGGAATGTCTGGACTCACCCGCCGCCAGAACCCTGCGGGCGGCGCAACTGGCAGGGCTGGTCCTGATCCTGACGGCGCTGGTGGTCCCAATCCCCCTGGCCGCCCTGGGTGGAAGTCTTGCGATGGCCTCGGGCTGGGGAATCAAGATCCTGCTGGTGACCAAGGCCGCCTTTACCCGTGGTCCCGTCATTCGCCAAACCCCGGTGCGCGGCCGGGGAGTCAGCCGGGCGGTGGAGGCATAGGCCCGCCTCACACCGCCAGGTGAAAGCTGGTACTGTCCAGGGCGGTGGTGTTGACCGTGTTCAGGGTCGCGATCTGGTGGGAGTTGACGGTGGTGGCAGCCTCCAGGGCGGTGGTATGCCACAGTTCGGTATTGCCGCCATTGTCGATGGCGACGATGCCCGCGCCGGTATTTCCCCCACCGTAATCAACCGCCGAGCCCGACATGGCGGTGGCGCTTTCGGCGTATTGGCTCGCCGCCAGATTGCCGGACGTGCCCAGCCCGAACTGGACGTTGGACAGGCCGACGAAATCGGTTCCCCCCTGAAAATCGGTCACCACCGCCGTGCCGCTGGCGCTGCTCGACATGAAGGTGTCGGCTCCGGCGCCGCCGGTCAGGGTGTCGGTGCCGCCGCTACCCGCGATCGTGTCGGCTCCGGCGCCGCCGACCAGCGTGTCATTGCCCACCGTGCCGATAATATCGAATTGCAGATCGACGGCGTTGATCTGATTGACGCTGCCGATGACGTATCCGCCATCGGCTGATATATCGGTGGTGGTGCCCTGTACATAGATATACAGGGCGTCATCAAGACTGGAATAAAAGCCGTCCCCGACAACACTGCCGCCAATAAGCCCGGCCTGGCCGCCGTTATAGGTTCCCGCGGCGGCGTCAAATCCCGACACATCCACATGGGTTCCGCTTAAGGCGATTTTGATCTGGTCGACGCCGGTGGTGAAGTCGGTGATGGTGTCGCGGCTTCCCACCGCATCGAGGGATTGGGCTGAACTGGTATAGGCGAACACATCGCTGTCCGCGCCGCCGGTCAGCACATCGGCCCCGACCCCACCGGTGATGGTGTCGGCTCCCGGATCAGCCAGGATGGCTTCATTGGCGGCGCCGCCGTTGATGACGTCGTTGCCCTGGCTGCCCTGGATTGTGACGTTCTGGGTGCTGGTCACGTTGATGGTGAAGCCATCGTTCTGGTCGTCGAACTTGAACCATTGGCCCGCCGTGGTCGCATTCGTGATGTTGATGATTTCGACATTCACAATCTGGCCGTTATTGCCAAGTCCATCGTCGAAATTTATCGCGTCCACGGACAGCACATCCGCCGTTCCCGATCCGCCATTGATCAATGCGTCGTTGCTGGCGGCATGGATCACGTCATTTCCCGCCCCCCCCACGAACGAATCGGCGCCGCTGCCACCGTAGAGGCTCATGCTTTGGGTGGTGGTGGCGGCGTTGATGGTCACGCCGCCCGTGGTCACGGTGGCATCGACGATGGAGACCCCCGCCGCCTCGGCATTGGCCCCCAGCACGACGCTTTGAGCCCCGGCGGCCACGTCGAACGCAAAGGTGGTGGCCCCGCTGAAGGCGGCAAAGTCGGCATCCACCACTGCCGTGGTCGTGGTGGCGTGGAGGGTTGAACCCGACTGGGTCAGCTGGCTCTCGATGACCGTGACGGTGACTGTCTTGGTATAGCCATCGGGGTTGGTGATGATGACCTGGAAGGTGTCGGTACTGGGCGAACTGTCGGATTGGACATAACTATAAGACCCATTGGCGGAATTGATCGACACCGTGCCATAAGCCGCGCCGCCATTGGCTCCGACCAGGGCATAGGTGAAGCTGTCGCCGGCCGCGTCGGAGGCGCTGACCGAGCCGGTGAGCGTCAAGCCGGTTCCGGCGGTGCCGCTGCCCCCACCCAGTCCGACATTGATCGGGCTGGCGGTCAAAGTCAGGGTGGCGGTATTGGCGACGGTGCCGCCATTGCTGTCGGTGACGGTATAACTGAGCGTCACCCCCCCGCTGAGATTGGTGGTGGGAGACAAAGTGTAGGTGTTGTTGCCGTTATCCACCACGGTTCCGCTCGGAGTGGTCACGACGCCGACGGACAGGGTATCGCCAACATCGACATCGGTGACGTTGGCCAGCAATTGCGCCTTGGTGAAGGTGATCAGATGATTGCCGTAGCCATTGGTCGCCGCCGCGGCGCCGCTGACGGTCGGCGCGTCGTTGACCGGGGTCACGGTCAAGTCGGCGACTCCGCCGACACTGCCGCCCTTCCCGTCCTCGACGGCATAGGTGAAGGTGACGACGCCATTGAAATCGGCGGGGGGCGTGAAGGTGTAGCTGGAACCGTTATCGACGATCGCGCCATGATTGACGGCGATGCCGGTCACCGTCAGGGCGTTCCCGTCGGCGTCATGGGCATTGGCCAGCAACGACGCCTTGGTGATGGTGACGGCGGCGTCCTCGGGGCTGGACGTCAGCGTCACCGTGTTGGTGGTGGGGTTGCGGTTTGAGAAACTGATGATGACATTGCCGCCGCCCGTCCCGGATCCCCCCCCGAATCCTGTACCGCCTCCCCCACCCGGTCCGGAATCGGTCTTGGTGGTTATGGGGCCGGAATCAACGACAACAACCACTTTGGTTTCGGTCACGGGCGGGAGTTTGACCGGTTCAGTACTGGCGCCGGGATCAACCACAGGCCCCGTCTGCTGAACGGTTCCCATCTGCTGAGCCGCCTGCACCGGTCCCGCCTGAACTGCGGCGGCAGCCGCTGCGCCGGTTCCCGTCGGGGCCTGTCCCGTGCCGCCGGGAGCGGCGGCGGGAGCCGCCGGCAAGGCCGGCGGCGTGGCGGGCGGGGCGACGGCGGCGGGAATGGAGGCGGCAACGGCGGCGATGGCGTTGGCGCTGACCGCCCACGACCCGCCGGAGGTGGCGCCGACGATGCCGGAACCGGCCGAATTGATGGTGAAGCTTTCGCCACCGCCGCCGGTCTTGCCGACGGTGACTTCGCCGACGAAATTAGAGCCGGGATCGGGCAGCAGCGCCACCGAGGTCGCGCCATCGGCCCCCACCGCTCCGGCCACGGTGGTGCCGCGAATGCCCATGGTCATGACCGGGGTGGCGAGGCGGGCGGCGTCGGGCTGGGTCTTGGCGATGTCGCCGGATACGAAGTTGAAGCCGCCCTGAGCCACCAGGAAGGTCTCGTGACCGGATTTGGTGGCGGGGTCGTAGCTGAACTCGTCCAGCCCCACCAGCCCCTTATCCTTCAGCGCGAAGGTCGAACGGTCGGCGAACACCAAAGAGATTTCAGCGCCCTGGGCGGTTTCCACCGAATCGCCCTGGACCAGGGCCGCTTCGGCCTTGGCCGGGATCTTCTGTCCGTCATGGATGATCCAGGCGTCGCCCTGAACCTTCAGCACCTTGCCGATCACCGGACCACCGGCGGCGGGCTTGGTTCCGGCGACAGGAGGGGCGTCCGCGACGGGAATCGCCAGGGATTTGACGGGAGGCAGGTGCGAAGGACCCATATGCATGGCGTTAAATCCCAAGTCCTACGGTCCGGGCGAGGAGCGCCCCGCCGGCGGAAGGCTCCAACCATCCGGCCAATCCAGTTTGAACGAACTGAATGAAAAAATCATTTCATTGCGGAGCAATGGGTCGAAGATCATACGCAAGATAGACTTGCGCCCGATGACGATGGAGGCGGACCCCGCCATGCCCGAACGCACCGGATAGACCACCCCCTTGGCGTCGGTCAGCCCGCCCTTATCCGAATGAATCAGCACCTTGTAATAGGTCGTGGTGATCGTCCCCTTGGTCTCCTCGATGGAATCGGCTCCCACCATCATCACCCGGCCGCTGAGATGGCCGAAGCGAAACTGGTCGTAGGCTGTCAGCCGGATCGAGACCGGCAGGCCTTCGCGCAGATGGCCGATATCCTGGGGCGGCACCTTGGCCTCGACCACCAGGGCGTCGTCCAGGGGGACGATATCCATCAAGGTGTCGCCGGGCCGCGCCACCTGACCCACGCTGGTGATGGACGACATCTTGACCACGCCGCGCACCGGCGAGCGCACCTCGCTGCGCGATTCCCGGTCGGACGCCACTTCCATGGTGGCCTTCAGGGCGGCGATCTCGGCCTCGACCTTGCCGATATCGTCCAGCACTCCCGACCGCCAGCCCTTCTCGAATTCGGACAGCTTGGCCTCGGCTTCCCGCAATTGCGCCTTGATGCGGGCGATGGTGTCGCGTGAGGTCGAGACCTCGGTGTCCAGCATCAGCTGCTCGCGCTCCAGCTTGACGATTTCCTGATTGCCGACCACCCCCACGTCATAGGCCTTCTTCTTGATCCGCATTTCCTCGCCGCCCTTGGCCTGGGCGCGCGACAGGCCGGTGGATTTGGTCTCGGTCTCGGTGACCTCGCGCTGACGGCGCTCGATCTCGCGCTGGATGACGGTGACCTGTTGGCCGCGATGGCCGAGGCGTTCGGCATGAATATTGGTTTCCCGCCGCTTGGTCTCGGCGTCGATCGCCACTCCCTTGGGCCACTCGATATCCTTGATCCCGGCCAGATCGGCTTTCAGGCGGGCGGCGCGGGCCTGAAACGCGGCCCAGCGGGCGCGTTTGTCGGCCAGATCCTGAGCGCCTTGGGAATTGACCAGCCGCACCAGCACGTCGCCCTCGCCCACGAAGCTGCCCTCGTGGACCAGAACCTCCTGAATGGTGCCGCCCTCGAAATGCTGGACATGACGGATCTGGCCGGAAGGCTCGATCCGGGCCGAGGCGGTCACCACCTCGTCCAGCTCCAGCACAGCCGCCGCTCCGAACATCGCCGCGAAGGCCAGGGCCGACCACAGCAGCAGCCACGAGGCCGAGGGCGGCGTCAGCTTGGGCGCGATGCCGTGGATGGGGCTGCGAAAGCCGTTGACCTCGGGGGCGAGGCGTTTGCGGGCCATCCTCAGCCTCCCTGCGCCGGGGCGGCGGGGGACCGCTGGCCGATGCGGACCAGCTTGCCGCGCTCCATCACCCCCACCCGCCCTGCCAGCAAGGTCACGGCGGCGCGGTGGGAAATGACGATCAGGGTCCGGTCGCCCACGGCGCGGTGAATGCCCTGGATGGCGCGCTTTTCCGTGGCTTCGTCCAGTTGGGCGGTGGGCTCGTCCAAGATGGTGACCGGCGCGGCGCGCAGCAGGGTCCGGGCCAGGGCGACGATCTGGCGCTGCCCTCCCGACAGGTTGCGGCCCCCTTCGATCACGTCGAAATCCAGCCCCATTCCCAGGGGCATGATGGCGCCGGCCCCCAGGGCGTTCATCATCTGCACCATGTCGTCATCGGAAACCTGTCCCTCGAACGACAGATTGCTGCGCAGGGTTCCCGAATAAAGCGGCGGCATCTGGGGACAGATCGCCACATGCCGCCGAAGGTCGGACGGATCGATCAGCGAGATATCGACGCCGTCCAGCATCACCCGTCCGATGGAAGGCCGGATGATGCCGGACAGCACTTTTTCAAAGGTGGTCTTGCCCGATCCCGACGGCCCGACGATGGCAAGGCGGCCTCCCGCCTCCACCGTCAGGCTGATGCCGTCCAGGATGGGATGGGGCGAGCCGGGATAGCGGGCGGTCACCCCATCGACGATCAGATTTCCCAGGGCGACCGGGCGGTGGATCATGGCCGAGCCCTCCGGCCGTTCGGTGGGCCGTCCGGTGACGCTGCGCAGCGCCTCCAGCGAGGCGATGGCCGACAGGGCCTGCGGCACCACCGAGACCAGTTGCATGGTGGCGCCGGTAAAGCGGGTGGCCAGCATGGTGGCGGCCAGGATGACGCCAGCGCTCATGCCGCCCTCGACGGCGCGCCAGCCTCCCAGGCCGATGGCGATCAGCATGGACATGCTTTGGGCCAGCATGGACATGTTGCCCCGCGCGGCCGACAGGGTGCGGATGGCGCGGGCGGCGGTGGCGTATAGCAAGGTGCCCTGGCGAAAGCGCGCCTGGAGATAGGCTCCCGCCCCGACCCGGCGCACCGTCTCGGGATCAAAGAAGGATTCCTGCGCCGCCTGGGCGCGGTAGGTAGAGGCCCGTGACAGCTCGCGGTACAGCAAGCGTTGACGCTGGATGGCGACGATGGTCGACAGGCTGACCAGCAGGTTAAGGCCGAGAATGGCCAGGGCGATGGCCGGGTCGCACAGGAACAGGCCGAACAGGAACAGGGCCATGAACGGCATGTCGGCCAGCAGCGACACCGCCGCCGCGCCAAAGCCGTCGCGGATGGAGTCGAAATCCTGCAACAGCCGCATCAGATGACCCGACGGCGCCGCCGCGCCCTCGAACCGGGTTTCCAGGATACGCCGGTGCATATCCATGGCGAGGCGCACATTGCCCTCGTGCAGGGCGTCCTCGATGAACAGGGCGCGCAGGCGGCGGAAGACCTGCTCGAACAGCGCCGCCCCCATGAACATGACGGCCATGACTACCAGCGAGTCCAGCAGGCCGTGGGGCAGCACCCGGTCATAGACCTGGGCCGAGAAGATCGGCCCGGCCAGGGCCAGAACATTGGCCAGCAGGCCGGCCAGCCCGGCCCGCGCCACCATGGGCCGCCAGGACGACAACAGCGCCGACCACGAGGTGGGCAGGGTCGAGGCTTCCTTGTCCAGGCGCGGCCGCAGGAACAGCACCGTCGACGGCCGCGCCTCGCGCGGGGGCGACGACAGGCCGCGCGGCGCGTCGGGGCCAAGACAGACGCAAGGGAACAGATCGGCCGACAGCCGCGCGGGATTGACGTCGTCCTCCACATGGGCGGCAAAGCCATGCCGCGACAGGGCGACCGCCCAGGGCAGGACGGCGGCGTCGGCCTCGGCCATGCGGTAAGAGTCCCTCAGCGCCGAGGCCGCGATGGAATAGCCAAGGCTTCGCAGGCAGGCGGAGATGGCCTTGGCCTCGTCGTCCAGAGCCGAGGGCTCAGTCCTTGGGCGCGGCGGCATCGGAAACGGGCGCTGAAGGTGGGGACGGGTCGATACCCATGGCCGAAGTGAGGCGGGCCTTGCTCGACTGCAAATCGGAATAAAGGATGAAGCGGCGCAAGGTGGACAACATTCCGGCGGCCTCGGCCTTGATTTCCTCCATGGCGCTGCCGCTGCCCGCCGCCTTGGACTTGGAGGCGAGGCCGGTAATCCGTCTGTCGATGGTCGCCATCTGCTCGGTCAGGCGATATTCCTTGAGGGCGTGGCGGTATTGGATGTCGGCCACATGCACCTGCGTCACCACCGTCATGCCCAGCGCCAGCCGTCTGGCGCGGGTGATCTCGACTACGTTCTTGGCCTGGCCAATCCGCTTTGGCGTACTCAGCATATCGACCAGATTCCAGGCCATGTGGAGACCGGCATCGGCCCAGGCATTGTACTTGATGAAGGTGTTGGAGTCGTAGTGACCGCCCATGAACGGCCCGATTCCGGGCAGCGACTTCAGCAGCTCGGTCCGGATTTCCTTGGCGTCGATGCGGAACTGGGCTTCCTCGACCTTCAATTCCGGGCGATTGCCCAGGGCGATGATTTCCATGTTCTCGATGGTTTCGACCATCTCGGCCACGTTGAGGAACGAATCGTCCTGAAGCTCGGCCAACTTGAAGCCGATCACCGACTGCACTCCCATATGACCGGCCAGTTCCGCCCGCGCCGGAGCGGTCTGGCGCTGTAGCTCGGCGATCTGGCGCATGGTGTCGACGATGGCCCGCTGATGGGCCAGCATCTGCATGGGGTCGCCCACCTTGGTCCGCTCGGCGGTTTCGGCATCGGCCACCGATCTGACCAGCCGGCGTTCCAGCGAGTTGTACTTTTTCTCGGCGTATTCGTTGATCACCGCCTTCCAGTAGGAGGCGTGAACATCCTGGACCAGCAGGTGCAGCGCCCGGCGGCGTTTTTCCATGGTCAGCTTGACCCGGTCCTCTTCCTGGTCGGCACGCAGCATGGCGATGCCGAAATCCATCAGATTCCACGAAGCGGTCAGGTCGCCGGTGCGGCTGACGGCGTCCTCGCCGACGCTGTAATTGCCCATGGCCCCGGTGGACAGATCGCGGGATGTCGTGGTCTTCTTGGGATTGCGCTTGGTCCAGCCGCCCTTGGCCGCCAGTTCCGGCAGCAAGGCGAACAGCGACAGGTCGGCCTTGCCCGCTGCCAGGACCTCTTCCAGAACCTTCACCCGCGCGTCGAGGTTATGAGACACCGCCAGGGCGATGGCGTCGTCCACCGTCAGCGGCTGCTGCAACTTGTCCTGGGGCAGGGTCTCGGCAAGGTTGTTCAGTTCCTGGCGGATCTCGCCAAGATCGGCAGGCGTAAGCGAACAGGCGGACAGCGTCGCGACTGCCGCCGCCGATATGATTGCCAATGTCAGATCCCGACCGGACCGCACGACCTTCCCCCCTTCCTTGAAATCACAGGACGAGCCACTCCTGCATAGTCGGGGCTAATCCTAAAGTTATTGTAAAGACCCGACGCCAAGCAGCCCGTTACGGCCACATCGCCGCGACTGCGGCGAAAGCCAAGACGGACGCAGGCCCGCCGCCCGGCGATTGAGTGCCTTGCTGATCGGCTCCGATCAGCAAGGCTTGGTATAAGGTTGATCGTTTGCCGTTTGGCGCCGCCTGTGCAGACATGATCCGGGGAAATGGTCGGAAAATTTGAGATATCCATCGTATCTCTTTTGGAGACCGCAAAATGGATGCGAATCGGCATCACCCGACAATTTTGATCGTCGATGATACCCCCGAGAACCTTCACGTTCTTAATGCCTCCAGCACCTCCGGGAGAATCCCGAGACGCGGGAAATTCCGGTAATTTTCCTGACAGCCCTCGATTCCACCGAGGATGAGCGGCACGGGCTGGACCTGGGTGCGCTCGACTACATCACCAAGCCGATCCGCCCAGAATGCACCTCCAGGAGCCGGTGCGACGCCAGATCACCTTCGCACAGTTGCTGCAGTGATCCGTATGCGCCGGATGTATCGACAATGTGAGTTAGGTCTGCTTTCGGCAGGAAGTTCTCCACTAAATTCTTGCCAATTTCACGCTTCATAAAGCTATTCTATGTAATTATCCCAACAAAACCTGCCTGATCATTATATGAAATAGCCAGATCCATAAAACGTTCTGTAAATGGAACGCCCAGAGAGTATTTGCCGGCACAACTTGCATATCTTTCTCGATATGCCTCATTCAGTGCTTTATCCCTAACGATGATGTATGGAGGGTTCCCCACCACCGCGTGATACTGCCGACCCAGTATGCGGTCGAGGTCATTGCGGTCCTCGGTATGAAAAAAGTGAGTGACCCCGTCATGCGGGTCGAGGCTGAGCTGGACGCCTCGGATATCCATGAACCGCTTGCCGTGCAGCAGCGAATCGCCGGCCGCCAGCTCGAAGCGGAAATCGGGAGCGTCGGCCAGCCTACCGATGCCGCACACCTTCAGCGCCGCCACCAGCAAGCGGAAGCGGGCGATGGCGGTGGCAAACGGGTTGATGTCCACAGCAAGGGCAAATTAGGGCATCGGTGCATCGCCCAGGCGGCGCTCAGTCCGCGAGAAGTCGAGGTCTCAGCACAAACCCGTGATACCGAAGGTCATCGGGCAGCAGCACCAAGCGTTTTCCGTCCGGCGTCAATTGAGGTGGCGGGCCGCGCCAGAACAAGGTGCCCCGGCTTGGAATGGGGAAATCCTGGGTATAGACGCGATCATCACGGTGCTCTGGCCGAACAATCAGACCGAGTCGAAGTCGTTCATCTCCACAGGTAAATTTTTTCACCGAGTTTACGAACAGAAACCCCGCCGCCTTGCCCTGACTGAAATCAGCTGCGCCGAAAATGATGCGATCTCCCCAGGGGAGTTCAGCGAAATTATCGCCAACAGTGGCCAGGAACACGAAGGCGTCGCGGTAATTAAGCTGCCTATCCCCAATCATCAGTGGCATGGCTATACGCTCGGCGCTGGACATACCTTCCCAGGCCGACACCACCTCCTCCAATGTTCCGGGCACAAGGACTGGTTGACGCTTGGCTCCTTGCACCAGGGTCAACAGCTCTTCGCGACTGGGTTCCCTCCACGGCACCCTACGCCCGGACGGGCCAAGGCGAGTGGGAATCAGGGGCTGGGGATCAGGAGTCGGCTTCGGCTTCGGATCAGCATCGATGCCCTGCTGCTGAAGGCGATGAAGGTCACCGCCGAGACCAACGAGGTGGAATGGCTGACCGTGCGTGAAACCGATGCCGCCGGACCTTCCACCACCGAATGGCCGCACCTCAAGACGCTCGCCGACATGGCCTGGCCCCAGGTTGAAGCCGCCATCCGTGCCGCCCCAGGCCCAGTGCTGCTGACCGATGCCGGCCTGATCGGGCGGTACGATCTCGTCCACCGCCTGGACGTCCTGCGCGGCGATTGTGGCACAGCCAACGGACCGGCCGGCATGGTGGTGCTGGTGCCCATGATGCAGCCCGGTATGCCGGCCATCGAGGGCAAGCCCGTGCCTGTGATGCCTGCGCAATGGGCCATGGTGCCGGAGGCGTGGGTGGAGAATCGCCATCGGGCGGGGCGGGCTTGCATCGCTGTAAATACAATGACTTGCCGACCTGTTGATACAAAAGGGTGATACAAAAGGGCGTGTCAACAGGTCTGGAGAGAAACGCGCTAAGGAGAGAGAATTCGGCCGGTTTTCTCGAAGCCCGTGTCAGCACCCATACCACGCGAACCTGCGCGGAACCTTGGGATATCCAAGGCCGCGTCTTCGCGGTAGAGCCGGTTTGTCTTATGAGATTGGCGTAGGAAAGGGAACCGCCAACCAACCCTCTCCACAATAAAATCAATCGGTTGTGGGAGCCATCAGTGCCCTGGCAGCGCGTCGGAAAGCACCTTCAGTTCGTGGCGCTGAACAGCACATCCAGGCTCGGAGCATCAATCAGGCGGTCAAGCCACGTCTCGACCGAGACAGCATCGGCGGCCAGAACGCGAGCCTGCAGATCGCCTGGCAGTGGGCCGAACCGCTTTTCAACGAGGCGAATGAGAGCCTTGGCTTCGCCCCTGGCTTCGCCCTCGACGCGCCCCTCGGCGACGCCTTCTGCCTTCCACCGCTTTTTCCAGGTCTCACCCAAATTCGCCAACATTGACCGCATCTCCATCATGTCGCCGGGCACGATCACCGAAGCCTCGTAGCCTTCAATCGCCTGCCGCACCAACTCGGTGAACAGCTTTTTCAGTTCATCGTAGCCCGGATGACGCCGAAACCATGCTACCACGTCATCGATCAGTCCTGCCAATTCTTCCGGCTCGTGGG
>JAUSFB010000041.1 GCA_030651575.1 Phaeospirillum sp. | reverse complement strand
GACATGGCGGCTGAAATGGGCATGTCCGGGCTGCACGCCGAGCGCCGGAAATGGGCGGATGCGCACGCCGCCCCCTTGCTGCAAAAGATCCCCCACACCAACGGGCCGGAGCCGGAGCGGCTGCTGCGCATCGGCTACGTCTCGGCGGACTTCCGCGAACATTCGGCGGCGCGCGCCTTCGGCTCCATGCTGATGGAATTCGACCGAAGCCGGTTCGAAGTGTTCGCCTACACCAACTCGGTCCAGACAGACGAACTGACCCGACACATCCGTCAAAGCGTCACCTGCTGGAGAAAGATAGTCGGCCTGTCGGACCACGCGGTAGCCGAACTCGTCAGACAGGATCGAATCGACATCCTGGTCGACCTGTCCGGGTTCTCGGCGGGCAACCGCCTGCTGGTGTTTGCCCGCAAACCCGCCCCGGTCCAGATCACCGCCTGGGGCTACGCATCGGGCACCGGCATGGGCGCCATGGACGTACTCCTGTCAGACAATGTCGTCATCCCCCCCGAAGAGAAACAGTTCTATACCGAACAAATCCGCTACCTGCCCAGCTTCCTCACCTATTTTGCCCGCCAAGCCCCCCCCGCCGTCGGAGAACTGCCCGCCCTGACAGCCGGGCACATCACCTTCGGCTCGTTCAACCGGCTGGCCAAGATATCGGACGAAGCCTACCGGACATGGGCGCAGGTATTGCAGGCCGTACCCGCAAGCCGCATGATCCTCAAAACCGGCGAACTGAGCGATGCGGGGACGAGAGCGCGGGTGATCGCGCACTTTGCCGGGTCGGGGATCGCCGCCGAACGCATCACCCTGCTGGGAGGAACGCCCTGGCAAGAACACATGGAGGCTTTCAACCGGGTGGACATCTCGCTTGACCCTTTTCCGCAGGGAGGCGGCGTCACTACCATGGAAGGGCTGTTGATGGGTGTGCCGGTCGTCACCCTGCGCTGGCAAACCCTGTCAGGAAGAATATCGGCCTCGTTTCTGACCACGCTGGGCATGCCCGACTGGATAGCGGAAAGCCCTGGGCAGTACATCGAGATCGCCCAACGCAAAGCGCAAGACATACCGGGTTTGGCCGGATTGCGGGGCCGGATGCGCGCCCGCTTCATGTCCTCGGTGCTGGGCGATACGCGCGCCTATGTCGGGGCGGTGGAGCGTGAATACCGGCAGCTCTGGCGGGAATGGTGCGGTAAAAATGATTCCCTTCAACCGGCAAGCGATAGGAAATCATGAGCCCTGACGAAATCAACCAGCTAGTAGCCCTGTTTCAGTCCGGGCGCCATGCGGAACTGGAAAGCCGGTCACGCCTGCTGACCGGCAAATATCCGGAGTCCGGAATGGCCTGGAAAGCATTGGCGGCCTCATTGCGGGTGCAAGGCAAAGACGCGCTGGCCGCACTGCAAAAAGTAACCTGCCTGTTACCCGATGATGCCGAAGAGCATTTCAACCTGGCCAATGCCTTGCA